>NZ_JARUBP010000001.1:5308843-6636054 GCF_029626225.1 Asanoa sp. WMMD1127 | reverse complement strand
AGGCGTCGGCGGCGTCGTTCCACCCTTCGAACGCCGCGATCGCGACCGGGCGCCGCAGCTCCGGCAGGCCGTCGAACTCGGTCATGCGGCCACCTCCGTCCACCGTGTCGTCGCCGTCGCGTTGCTGGTCCACAGGTTCACCCAGCCAGCCTACGTGGCGGCGCCAGCGAGGGCTCGGCGGCGCGACGCGGGTGGGTGCCCGGGAGCGACCCCGGTCACAGGGAGGGAACGGGTTGGATCATCGCTTCCTACGCGAATCGGACTACGCCGTAGCCTATGAGGGTGTCGAACTCATTCCTGGACGCGCTCGCCAGCCGGGTTCTGATCGCCGACGGCGCCATGGGCACGATGCTGCAGGCCGCCGACCTGACGCTCGACGACTTCGAGGGCCACGAGGGCTGCAACGAGGTGCTCAACGTGACCCGGCCCGAGGTGGTCGGCGGGGTGCACGACGCCTACTTCGCGGCCGGCGCCGACTGCGTCGAGACCAACACCTTCGGGGCCAACCTCGGCAACCTGGGGGAGTACGGCATCGAGTCCCGGATCCGCGAGCTCGCCGAGGCCGGTGCCCGGATCGCCCGCGCGTCGGCGGACCGGTTCGCCACCACCGAGCGGCCGCGGTTCGTGCTCGGCTCCATGGGCCCCGGCACCAAGCTGCCGACGCTTGGCCATGCGGCCTATCGGACCCTGCGCGACGCGTACCAGGAGAACGCCCTTGGTCTGATCGCCGGCGGCGTCGACGCGTTGATCATCGAGACCTGCCAGGACCTGCTGCAGCTCAAGTCGGCGGTGACCGGGGCGCGCCGGGCGATGGCCGACGCGGGGCGCGAGGTGCCGGTGATCGCCCACGTGACGGTCGAGACCACCGGGACGATGCTGCTCGGCAGCGAGATCGGCGCGGCCCTGACCGCTGTCGAGCCGCTCGGCGTCGACCTGATCGGCCTGAACTGCGCGACCGGGCCGGCCGAGATGAGCGAGCACCTGCGTTATCTGGCGCAGCACGCCCGCGTACCCCTGTCGGTCATGCCGAACGCCGGGCTGCCGCAGCTGACCGCGGACGGCGCGCACTATCCGTTGACGCCGGACGAGCTGGCCGCGGCGTTGGGCGAGTTCGTCTCGGACTACGGCGCCGCGCTGGTGGGCGGGTGTTGCGGCACCACACCGGCACACATCGAACGGGTGGCCGAGGCGTTGGGCGCCGGCGCGCCGCGGGCGGCCCGCGAGGCCGTCGTCGAGCCGGGCGTGTCCTCGATCTACCACCACGTGCCGTTCGTGCAGGACGCCGGCGTGCTGATGGTCGGCGAGCGGACCAACGCCAACGGCTCCAAGGCGTTCCGCGAGGCGATGCTGGCCGGCGACTGGCAGGCGTGCGTCGAGATGGCCCGCTCGCAGGCCCGCGACGGCTCGCACCTGCTCGACCTGTGCGTCGACTACGTCGGCCGGGACGGCGCGGTCGACATGAAGGAGCTGGCCGGCCGGTTCGCCACCGCGTCCACACTCCCGATCATGCTCGACTCGACCGAGCCGGCCGTGGTCGAGGCAGGGCTGGAGATGCTCGGCGGGCGGTGCGTGGTCAACTCGGTCAACTTCGAGGACGGGGACGGGCCGGCCTCACGGTACGCGCGGGTGATGCCGATCGTGCGCGAGCACGGCGCCGCGGTGGTCGCGCTGCTGATCGACGAGGAAGGCCAGGCGCGTACGGCGGAATGGAAGGTCCGGGTCGCCCGCCGGCTGATCGACGACCTCACCGGCCGATGGGGACTGTCGCGTTCGGACATTCTCATCGACGCGCTCACCTTTCCGATCGCCACGGGGCAGGAGGAGACGCGCCGCGACGGCATCGAGACCATCGAGGCGATCCGCGAGATCGCGCGGCTCTATCCCGGCGTCAACTTCACGCTCGGCATCTCGAACATCTCGTTCGGGCTCAACCCGGCGGCGCGGCAGGTGCTCAACTCGGTGTTCCTGCACGAATGCGTGTCCGCCGGCCTGACCAGCGCGATCGTGCACGCGAGCAAGATCCTGCCGATGTCGCGGATCCCCGACGAGCAGCGCTCGGTCGCGCTCGACCTGGTGTACGACCGGCGGCGGCCCGACTACGACCCCGTGCAGGAGTTCATCGCGCTGTTCGAGGGCGTCGACGTGGCCTCGGCGCGGGCGTCGCGGTCGGCCGAGCTCGCGGCGCTGCCGCTGGACGAGCGCCTGAAGCGACGGATCATCGACGGGGAGCGGTCGGGGCTGGAGGCCGACCTGGACTCGGCGTTGGAGTCGCGGTCGGCCCTCGACATCATCAACGACACGCTGCTCGACGGGATGAAGGTCGTCGGCGAGCTGTTCGGCTCGGGCCAGATGCAGCTGCCGTTCGTGCTGCAGTCGGCCGAGGTGATGAAGAGCGCCGTCGCCTGGCTGGAGCCGCACATCGAGCGGGCCGACGACGACCAGGGCAAGGGCCGGATCGTGCTGGCCACCGTCAAGGGCGACGTGCACGACATCGGCAAGAACCTGGTCGACATCATCCTGTCCAACAACGGGTACGAGGTCGTCAACATCGGCATCAAGCAGCCCATCGCGTCGATCCTGGAGGCCGCCGAGTCCCACGACGCCGACGCGATCGGCATGTCGGGCCTGCTGGTGAAGAGCACGGTGGTGATGAAGGAGAACCTCCAGGAGATGCTCTCCCGCGGGGTCGCGTCCCGGTGGCCGGTGCTGTTGGGCGGCGCGGCGCTGACCCGGTCCTATGTGGAGGACGACCTGCGGTCGCTCTACTCCGATGGCGAGGTCCACTACGCGCGCGACGCGTTCGAGGGTCTGTCCTTGATGGACCGCGTGATGACGGCGCGGCGGGGCGGCGGTCCGGTGGTGGACCCCGCGCGGGAGGCGGCCCTGGCGGAGCGGCGGGCCCGGCGGGAGCGGCAGCGCTCAAAGGTCACGGACAACCTGCCGTCGTTGGCGGACGACTCGGTCCGGTCGGACGTCGCCTCCTCGGTCGACATCCCGACCGCGCCGTTCCTCGGGACGCGGGTGGTCAAGGGCGTGCCGCTGGCCTCGTACGCGGCGTTGCTGGACGAGCGGGCGCTGTTCCTGGGCCAGTGGGGCCTGCGCGGCGCCCGAGGCGGGGGACCGTCCTACGAGGAGCTGGTGGAGACGGAGGGCCGCCCGCGGCTGCGGTACTGGCTGGACCGCCTGGCCGCCGACCACGTACTCGAGGCGTCGGTGGTCTATGGCTATTTCCCGGCCCGGTCGTCGGGCAACGACCTGATCGTGCTCTCGCCGGACGGCTCGGCGGAGCTGACCCGCTTCTCGTTCCCGCGCCAACGCCAGGAGCGCCGGCTGTGCCTGGCCGACTTCTTCTCGTCGTCCGCACCGGACGTGGTGGCCCTGCAGCTGGTCACGGTCGGCCAGCCGATCAGCGAATACACGGCGAAGCTGTTCGCCCGCAACGAGTACCGGGACTACCTGGAGGTGCACGGCCTGTCGGTGCAGCTGACGGAGGCGCTGGCGGAGTACTGGCACCAGCGGGTCCGCTCGGAGCTGGTGCTGCCGTCGGGTGAGACGGTCGCGTCGGAGGACCCGCCGACGTTGGCGGGCCTGCTGCGCACGGAATACCGCGGGTGCCGCTACGCCTTCGGCTACCCGGCCTGCCCCGACCTGGAAGACCGCGCGAAGGTGGTCGACCTCCTGGAGGCGGGCCGGATCGGCGTGACGCTGTCGGAGGAGTTCCAACTGGTCCCCGAACAGGCCACGGACGCCATCATCGTCCACCACCCGGAAGCCAACTACTTCAACGCGAAGTAGCCGTCCCGCGGCGGGCGGCGGTGCGGAGCGCGATGATGCCGCCGGCCAGCGCGCCCGCGACGGCGAGGGAGAAGGCAGTGATCGCCGTAAGGGCGCGGGCTTTGGCCCCGTAGCCCCACGGCGGCTCACCGACCGCGCCGGCGGTGTCGCACGTCAGCCGATGGGCGCCGGCGGGTTGGGCCCGGACCAGCGTGGTCCCGCGCCACGTCCGCCCGTCGGCGTCGAGGTCGACCGCCTGGTCGGGCTGCGAGATCAGCTCCACGCCGGAGGGCCCCGTCCCGTCGACGCGTTCCACGTCGCAGCGGGGCTGGGCCGCCGCGTCGCTGGTCCAGATCATGGCGAGCCGGGCGTCGTCGAGATGGACGGTGACGGGCCGGCCGGCGTCGAAGCGCTGCCCCAGGTCGCCGCCGACGGGCAGGCCGAACCAGAGCAGGCCGCCGGCGAGCATCCCCACCGCGGCGACCACGATCGCGGCGGCATAGCCGCGCCGGAAGCGTGTCATAGCCGCCATGATGGGCCGTGCGTCCGCCGGCCGCTGCCCCGAACCGGCGGCCCTGCATCGCTAGCCCCAGGGGCGCAGCTTCTCCGGGTTGAGCACCGCCCAGATGCGGCTGATCCGGTCGCCGGCGACGTCGAACGCCATCACCACCACCGTGGTGCCGTCCAGCACGCCCACCAGGCCGGGGTCGCCGTTGACGGTGCGCTCGACCAGGGTCACGCCCGAGGCGCGTACCGCCAGGTTGGCCATGTAACGCGCCACATCGGGGCCGCCGACGATGGGGTGCGGCGCGGCGTTGACCACGCCGCCGCCGTCGCCGACCGCGGTCGCGTCTGGGTCGAGCAGGCCCACCAGGCCCTCGATGTCCTGTGCCTCCCAGGCCCGCTTGAAGTCGCGGACCAGGCCGGCCCGCTGGGCGTCCGGGGCCGTCGACGGGCGGGCGTCGCCGATTCGCTTGCGGGCGGAGGAGGCGAGCTGGCGACAGGCGGCCGGCGTACGCCCGACGATCTCGGCCACCTCCCCGAACGGGTAGCGGAAGACGTCGTGCAGCACGAACGCGACCCGCTCGGCCGGGGTCATCGAGTCGAGCACCACCAGGAACGCCATGCTGACCGACTCGTCGAGCGTCACGCGGTCGGCTGGGTCGGTGACGCCCGTCGCGTTCTCGGGGAGCGGCTCGGGCACCCACTCGCCGACGTAGCGCTCGCGCCGCGCGCGGGCCGACCGGAGCTGGTCGAGGCAGATCCGGCTGGCCACCGTGGTCAGCCACGCGCCGGGTGACTCGACGGCCTCCTGTTGCGCACGGGACATGGCGTACCACCGCGCATAGGTCTCCTGCACCACGTCCTCGGCGTCGGCCAGGGAGCCGAGCAGCCGGTACGCCACGTTGATCAGCTGCCGGCGCTCGCTCATGATCTCGTTCAGGTCCGCCATCGTCGTCTCCCTCTCCCTACCTTGCCCGACGAGACGGCCCGCCGAGATGTGAGCCTGACATTCCACGGCGCCGCCTCGTCGTACCCGGCATGAACATCGCCCTGTGGCGCCGTGGCCTGGGGTCGCTTCGGTCCGCAGTCGTTCACCAGTTGAGGAGTTCAGTCATGACCGATTTCCGGACGATCGCCGACCAGGTCGAGATCGACGCGTTGCGCGCCGAGTACACGGACGCGGGCCTGCTGCGCGACTACGACCGCTTCGCGGAACTGTTCACATCGGACGGTGTGATGCGGATCCCGGACGCGGGCGTGGAGCTCGTCGGCCGGGCCGCGATCCGGGCGGGCATCGAGCGCCTGCAGGAGTTCTGGGAGTTCTTCCTGCAGCACACGCACGCGGGCGCGCTGACGGTGACCGGCGACACGGCCACGGGCCGGGCCCACATGCACGAACTGGGCCGCATGCGCGACGGCGGCTCACACGTCAACTACGCGATCTACCACGACCGCTACGCCCGTACGCCCGAGGGCTGGCGGTTCGCGGAGCGCACCTACGAGATCCGCTACCACGACAGCACCCCACTGTCCGGCACACCCGGCCCGGCCTACCTGACGTCCCGCCCCTCCGTCTGACGCCGCGTGGCGCTACCGTGAGGCGTGCGGAAGAAATCGACGATTCTCTTCCTCGTGGCGGTGTCGTGCGTGGGCTGCGGGGCTGACGGGAGCGTCTCCGCGGCGCAGACCTCGCCCACGTTGCTTGTCCATGACGTGCGGGGCCGGGGCGACGACGCCGCGGTGGACGGGTATGTCCGCTATCTCGAGGGCGCCGACTGCTTCGTACTGGAGGCGGTCGGCGGGGGTGGCGTCCGCAACGTCGCCGTGTGGCCGCCCGGAACGACCGTGTGGCTGCGCGGCGGGGCCGTGGCCGGCGTGCGCGTGCCCGACCGGGATCCCATCGCGCTCGGCGGCCGCGTCACCGGCAGCGGCGGGTACGCGAACCCAACCACCAGTGAGCTGGACCTGCCCGCCGTGGCGCCGGATTGCCTGAGCGGCGGGGGAGAGTTCGTGATGGTCCACCGCCTCACACCGTGATCCGTTAGCCGGGCGCCGACTGTCCAGATGGGGGAGTCGGGTCCGCGCCGGAGGCCGTAGCTTGGCGAGCCATGACCATGATCATGGCCGACCCGGCCCCGGTCGAGCGGCCGCCACGGCCCGGCTCGGTGACCGTCGCCTTCTGGCTTCAGCTCGCGGCCGCTGCGGTGCTGCTCGCGGTGGTCGGGTCGGTGGTGGTCTCCGCGGTCCAGTTCGACGGGCTGGTGGACCGGGCCGTCGCCGCGGTGCCGGACGCCGATCCCGCCGAGGTCAGCGCGGAGCGCACCACCAACCTGGTGATGTCGGCCATCATGGGCTCGCTGTTTCTCCTGATGGCCGCGTGGCTCCTGGCCACCGCCGCGCCGCTGCGGCGGGGCAGCAACGTCGCGCGGATCCTCGTGTTCATCGGCGCCGGCGCGCACCTGGTGCTCTGCCTCGCGCCGTGCGTCGGCGGCGTCGCGTTCCTGCCGTTCTTCTTCCTGCCCGAAGGGCCCGCGGACGGGCCGCCGACAGAGGGGTTCCCGACCGACTGGAGCGAGTCCCGTTTCATCGAGACGCTCTATTCGGACGGCGCCGCCTACCAGGACCTCCTCTTCGGCAGCGTCGCCGTCGCGTCGATGATCGAGGCCGTGCTGGTGATCGCCGTCGTGGTGCTCGTCGTGGTCCCGCCGGCGCACCGCTACTTCGTACCGCGGCCGCCCACGCCGCCGTGGCCCGGCCCGGCCTACGCCATGCCGTACCCGACGTACGTCATCTGCCCCGACCCGGCCGCCCACGCACCGAAGACCGAGGCCGGGGGATGACGGAGACGACCGGCGCCCTCCACCACGTCGAACTCTGGGTGCCCGACCTCGACCGCGCCACGCGAAGCTGGGGCTGGCTGCTGACCGCGCTCGGCTACGCGGAGTTCCAGCGCTGGCCGGCGGGCCGCAGCTGGCGCTCGGGTGCCACCTACGTGGTGGTCGAGCAGTCCCCGGCCATGTCCGCCCCGACGCATGATCGCCATCGACCTGGCCTCAACCACCTGGCCTTCCACGTCGCCACCCGCGCGGAGCTCGACGCCCTGGTCGACGACGCGCCCGCGCAGGGCTGGACACTGCTCTTCCCGGACCGCCATCCGCACGCCGGCGGAC
The DNA here is from genome assembly GCF_029626225.1 of Asanoa sp. WMMD1127. Classification (NCBI taxonomy): domain Bacteria; kingdom Bacillati; phylum Actinomycetota; class Actinomycetes; order Micromonosporales; family Micromonosporaceae; genus Asanoa; species Asanoa sp. WMMD1127. Next base: position 6,628,606 of record NZ_JARUBP010000001.1, on the reverse strand, counting down.
CGGACACCTACGCCGCCTACCTCGCCAACGAGGACGGCTTCGAGGCGGAGCTCGTGGCTAGCTGAGGTCGCAGGCGTCCAACGACCGCTCGTACCCAAGGAAGAACGACTCCGTGCGCTGCTCCGCGGTGCCGTGCGCGCCCGGGGTGAACCACGGCACGCTCGGGTCGTCGCCGACCGCGAGCAGGCCGCGCTGGAACTCGTCGAGGTCGCCCTCGGCCAGCTGGAGCGCCTTGCCGCGGACCGAGTCGCCCAGGTAGGCGCCCGCCATGCAGTCGGCCTGCAGCTCGTGGTCGATCGTCAGCCGGTGCTGGACGCCGAGTCGCTGCTGGATGGCGTGCGCGTACTCGTGGCCCAGCAGGTAGTAGAGGAACGCGTCGCCGACCTGCTGGAAGGCGGCGACCGCGAAGTTCACGTCGTACGCGATGAAGTCGCCGTCCGGGCAGTAGACCGCGTTGTTGCGGGGCACCGGCTCGCCGCCGCAGTCGACCTCGCCGTCGCGGGTGTAGGAGATGATCCGGCGTACCGGCTGGAACCGCTCGCCGGACTGCTTGAACGTGGCCGACCAGTAGGCCTCCGCCGACTCCGCCGCGTCCTGGATGTCGTTCTTGAACTCGTCGGCGGTCATCGTGCCGTCATCGTCGTCGCCGCTCGGGCCGCCCGGGTCACCGCTCGCGGCCGGCGGGTTCTCCTCCGGTGTCCCGCCGCCGGTGTCGATGCCGCAGGCCACCGCGACCAGCCCGGCCACCAGCAGGGCGAGCACCCGGGTCAGAACGGGTCTGGTCATCGCGACGTCCTCTCTCACGGTCGGCTCAGGATTTACCCGCGGACCACACCGCGCACACGCTCAACATTGTCCCGGGTACGGACAACCGTGACGCTCGCCACCGAGGCGCGGCGCGATGCGGGGCCGTGGCCGCATCCGGGCGATACTCGTCCTGATGACGGATGCGGTGGAGAACGCGCACCGGCCCGCGGCCGTGCTGTTCGACATGGACGGCACGCTGCTCGACAGCGAGCGGGTCTGGGACATCGGACTCAAGGAACTGGCCCGGGAGTACGGCGGAGAGCTGTCCGACGCCGCCCGGCTCGCGATGGTCGGCGGCAGCATGGACACCTCGATGGCGATCCTGCACGCCGACATCGAGCAGCCGTGGCGCGACGCCGACGCCTCCGCGGTCTGGCTGATCGCCCGGATGGCCGAGCTCTACCGCACCGAGCTGCGCTGGCGGCCCGGCGCACGCGAGCTGCTGACCGCCACCCGGGCCGCCGGCATCCCGACCGCGCTGGTCACCAACACCGGCCGCGAGCTGGTCGACATCGCCCTCGAGGTGATCGGCCGGCACTGGTTCGACGCGGTGGTCTGCGGCGACGAGGTGGCGGCGAGCAAACCGGACCCGGAGCCCTACCTGATGGCCGCCCGCCTGCTCGGCGTGCCGGCCGCGCGCTGCGTCGCGATCGAAGACTCTCCGGTGGGCGTCACGAGCGCTCTCGCGGCGGGAGCGGCGGTGATCGCCGTACCACACGACGCGGCGGTCGCCCCGCGCCGCGGCGTGCACATCGTGGACAGCCTCACCGCCGTCGACCTGCCGCTGCTCGCGGCCCTGACGGACCGTCCGGTCCCGACCCCCTGACCCGCCGGCAGGCAAGGGTTTCGCGTGGGTTGATGCGGGCACTGGGACGCCCATGCCAGCCGCACAGCAGGACTCGCGATCGCATCAGCGCCGCGTCGACCGGTCGCCGAGGTCCGCGGTCGTCGTCAACCCGGTGAAGGTGGACGACCTCGACCACCTGCGGGAGACCGTGGACGGCGCGCTGAGCAAGGCGGGTTGGCCGGCCCCGCAGTGGCTGGAGACGACCCCTGACGCGCCGGGCTACGAGCAGGCCCGCGCCGCGGTCGAGGCCGGGGCAACGGTGGTGTTCGCCTGCGGCGGCGACGGAACCGTCATGTCGGTGCTCGGTGCCCTGGTCGGCACGGACGCGGCGATGGCGATCCTGCCGGCCGGCACGGGCAACCTGCTCGCCGCCAACCTCGGCATCGCCAGCGACCTGGCAGCCGGCATCGAAGTCGCGCTGGAGGGTGGCCAGCGCCGCATCGACGTCGGCGCCGTGGAGGACGGCTTTTTCGCGGTGATGGCCGGGATGGGCTTCGACGCCCGCATGCTCGACGCCACCTCGGACACGGCGAAGGCGCGCATCGGCTGGCCGGCGTACCTCCTCGGCGCCCTCAAGCACCTCAGAGACCGACCGATGCGCGTGACGATCCGGGTGGACGACGGCGCCCCGGCGCGGCACCGCGCCCGGTCGGTCCTGATCGCCAACGTCGGCCGCCTGCAGGGTGGCGTGCCGCTGTTGATCGACGCGGCGCCCGACGACGGGCTCCTCGACGTCGCCGTGCTCACCCCGCGCACCCTGCGGCACTGGGCCGCGCTCGGCCTCGCCGTGGTGCGCCGCCGTCGCCGCGTGCCGTCGATGCGGGTCCTGCGCGGCGCGCGCGTCGAGGTCGTCAGCGACCGGCCCCAACCGCGCCAACTCGACGGGGACGTCATCGCTCCGGGCGACCGGCTCCTCGTGGAGGTCTGCCCGGAGGCCGTGTGGCTCTGCGTCCCGGAGCCGGCCGAAGACGCCGACCTCGCCGAGGACGCCGACGCGGCGGCCCGCCGCGGCGCACACCTGGTGGACTAGGTCGTGTTTCGTAGGGCGTCGATGCTGCGGCGTGTCGGTGATCGATAACTGAAGAGGTCTCCGGTAGTTGGTTCAGCGACCAAGCTAGAACTTCACACCGGAGACCTCGTGCCGAGCGTAGCGGCAGTGAGGCGACATGACCTGACCGACGTGCAGTGGGCGGTGCTCGAACCGCTGCTGCCGGCGGGAACCGGTCGTGATCAGCCCCGCAAATGGACCATGAGGATGATCATCGACGGGATCCGGTGGCGGGTCCGGACCGGCTCGCCGTGGCGAGACGTTCCGGCGGTGTATCCGCCGTGGCAGACGCTGTATCGATGGTTCCGCCGTTGGCAGCGCGACGGGGTCTGGGCGCAGATTCTGGCGGTGTTGCAGGCCCGGGCGGACGCGGCCGGGTTGATCGGCTGGACGGTGAGCGTGGACTCGACCATCAGCCGCGCCCATCAGCACGCCGCGGGCGCCCGCCGCGACGGTGACGGGCAGAAGGAGCCGCCCGGCGGAACGCAGAGCGAGCCGGCAGATCACGCGCTCGGCCGGTCCCGGGGCGGCTGGACCACCAAGACCCATCTGGCCTGCGAGCAGGGCCGCAAACTAATGGCCGCGATAGTCACCGCCGGCCAACGCGGCGACAGCCCTCAGTTCATCCCCGTGCTGGCCAAAGTGCGTGTCACGCGCGCCGATGGCGGCCGGCCCCGGACCCGCCCGGACACGGTCCTGGCAGACAAGGCGTACACCTCCGCAGCCAACCGCGCCCACCTGCGCCGCCGCGGCATCCGAGCCTGCATCCCGAGCAAGACCGACCAAGACGAACACCGTAAGGCCAAGGGCTCCCGAGGCGGGCGTCCGCCCGCCTTCGACCCCAACCTCTACCGGGCGCGTCACGCCGTCGAGTGCGGCATCAACCAGCTCAAACACCACCGCGCCATGGCCACCAGGTACGACAAACTCGCCGTGCGCTACGAAGCCACCCTGACCATCGCGGCCATCAACCAATGGCTCCGAGCCCTACGAAACACGGCCTAGGGCCCCTACCTGTAGCCAATCAATTTCAGGTTGGTGGTCATGCGGGGTTCAGGGTCGGACGGGGGCGGCTCTCCCGGTGTCCCGGCCGAGCCGACGGTCGGGCCTGGACGCGCGGCCGGAATGCATGGCGTTGTCGCCCGGACCTTCGGCTCGTGATCTCTCACCCTGCCAGCGATGCGGATGGCCTCTCCGACCGCTCCAAGATCATGTGCGCCGGATCTGGGATCGAGGCGGGTGTGGTCAAGATCATGTGCATGCGAACGCGAATCCCGAGGGCGTGTCGTGCAGACCTCGTGCACACGATCTTGCATCCGAGATCGGAACTTCCCGTTCCCGCACACCTGATCAAGGCCGCTGGCAGCCACCGGTGCCCCGCGCCGGCGTTACCCCTGTCCCGCGTCCCTGGCATTGACCGTGGAGATCTGTTGGCGTCGAGATCCGCTCGGCTCGTCGTTCTGGAACGGCGCCTCCCGCACCGCGGCGCGTCGCGCGCGACACGCCGCCGCGCGGGCGAACGCTCGAGATCTTGGTAAAGGAATGCTGCTATGGCAGTGTCATGTCCCGGGAGATGTGTCAAGGGTGTGTCCCGGTTGATGTGTCACGGTTTTGATCTTGGTTGGGTTGGTTGTAGGGGGACGTAGGTTTTGCCGGGGGTCTGAGCTTGACCCGGTTTCCCGGACACTTCTGGTGTGGTGATCACGCCGCGGTGGCTAGATCGGTGTGGTGTCGTTCGTAGTCGATCGGGGACAGGTTGCCAAGGGCCGAGTGCCGTCGGCGTGGGTTGTACCAGGCCTCGATCCACTCGAAGATGGCGTTGGCCAGCTCCTGACGGTTGCCCCAAGGTTGGCGGTCGAGGAGCTCGAGCTGCATGGAGCCGAAGAACGATTCGACCAGGCTGTTGTCGTAGCAGTCACCGATCGAGCCCATCGAGCCGAGCAGCCCGGCCGTGCGTAGCCGGTGCCCGAACGCCCAACTGGTGTATTGGGTGCCGTGGTCGGAGTGGACCACGGTCTGTCCGGCCACCGGTCGGCGGCGCCAGCGGGCCATGTCCAGGGCGTCGACGACCAGCTCCGTGCGTAGGTGGTCGGCGATCGACCAGCCCACGACCCGGCGGGCGAACACGTCCAGGACGACCGCGCAGTAGACCCAGCCCTGCCCGGTGCGGTGTTGGGTGATGTCGGTGACCCACAGCGCGTCTGGACGGTTGGCGACGAACCGGCGGTTGACCAGATCCGCTGAGGGTGTGGCGGCCGGATCCCTGACGGTGCAACCCCTTCGCCGCCGCCGATACACCCCTTCGAGGCCGTCGGCGCGCATCAGCCGAGCGATGAGCTTGACCCGGTTTCCCGGACACTTCTGGTGTGGTGATCACGCCGCGGTGGCTAGATCGGTGTGGTGTCGTTCGTAGTCGATCGGGGACAGGTTGCCAAGGGCCGAGTGCCGTCGGCGTGGGTTGTACCAGGCCTCGATCCACTCGAAGATGGCGTTGGCCAGCTCCTGACGGTTGCCCCAAGGTTGGCGGTCGAGGAGCTCGAGCTGCATGGAGCCGAAGAACGATTCGACCAGGCTGTTGTCGTAGCAGTCACCGATCGAGCCCATCGAGCCGAGCAGCCCGGCCGTGCGTAGCCGGTGCCCGAACGCCCAACTGGTGTATTGGGTGCCGTGGTCGGAGTGGACCACGGTCTGTCCGGCCACCGGTCGGCGGCGCCAGCGGGCCATGTCCAGGGCGTCGACGACCAGTTCGGTGCGTAGGTGGTCGGCGATCGACCAGCCCACGACCCGGCGGGCGAACACGTCCAGGACGACCGCGCAGTAGACCCAGCCCTGCCCGGTGCGGTGTTGGGTGATGTCGGTGACCCACAGCGCGTCTGGACGGTTGGCGACGAACCGGCGGTTGACCAGATCCGCTGAGGGTGTGGCGGCCGGATCCCTGACGGTGCAACCCCTTCGCCGCCGCCGATACACCCCTTCGAGGCCGTCGGCGCGCATCAGCCGAGCGACCCGTTTACGGCCGCATCGGACCCCGGCCGCCAGGCGCAGCTCGGCATGGACCCGCGGCGCGCCGTAGCTACCGCGGGACATCTGATGGATCTCGCGGATCGTGCGGGTGAGCGCCTCATCGGCCATCGCCCGCCGGCTGGGCCCACGCCGGCGCCAGTGGTGGAACCCGGCCCTCGACACGCCCAGCACCCGGCAGCACACCGCCACCGGTATGCCGTCGGCGGTGAGCTCTACGACGACCGGGTAGATCATTTTGGGAGGACGTTCTCCCGCGCGAAATAGGCCGCGGCCCGGCGCAGGATCTCGTTCTCCACCTCCAGACGCCGCTTCTCCTTACGCAGCGCGGCCAGCTCCTTGCGTTCCTCGCTGGTCAACCCCTCACGCCTGCCGGCGTCCCGGTCAGCCTGGGCCAACCAGTTACGCAGGCACGACTCGGAGATCCCCAAGCCTTTCGCGACCTGCGCGATCGGCTGCTCCCTCAACCGGGCCAACTCGACCGCACGCTCACGGAACTCCGGCGGGTGTGGTGCAGGCATCCGAACTCCTCCCTCGGCGACAGTCTCGCCTCAGATCAGGTGTCCGGGAAAGCGGGTCAAGCTCAGGTCAGGGTGGCGGTGCCGATGGGGTGGCCGTCGGGGTCGTAGATGGTGGCGTGGCCGTTGTGGCGGATGACGGTCAGGGTTTGGCCGAGACGGGCTATGCCGACGCCGATGCGGTGGGAGCCGGCGTTGATTTTTCCGTAGTCGGTGACGCGGCAGCGGTGGACGGTGGCGTCGGTCTGGATGGGCAGGGCGGCGGGTCCGCCGTGGCGGGTCGCGGAGGTCCAGGCGTGGTGTGGGGTGGTGCGGCGGGCGAGGGCGCAGTGGGCCCGTCGGGTGTTGTAGTAGTCGCGGTAGTCGTCGGGTAGGCGTTGGAGCTGCGCGATGGTGGTCGGGATGCGGTGGTGGGTGAGCCATTTCTTGAGGGTTTGGTGGTGGCGCTCGACCTTCCCGCAGGTTTGTGGGTGGTAGGGGCTTGAGTGGATCAATCGGGTGCCCCAGCCGTTGAGCGTGGACGCGAACTGTGACGCTGCGGTGGTGGCGGAGGACCAGGTGTTGGTGAACGCGGCGCCGTTGTCGCAGAGCACGATCGCGGGTGGTCCGTGCTGGTTGGCGGCGGCGGTGATCGCGGTGATCGCGGCGGCGGCGGTCTCGCCGGTGGCGGCGGTGCAGGCGACCAGCATCCGGGTGCAGTCGTCGAGGACGTCGAAGACGACCGCGTTGCGGCCACCGGTCAGGGCGACGACGGTCGCGTCGATCTGGTAGCGGTCGCGGGGTTGGGCGAACGCGAATCGCCGCCACGAGCTGCGAGGCCGTTTGGCGGGGTTCGCGTCGAGCAGGCCGTGGCGGGACAGGACCCGGTTGATCGTGGACCGCGACGGCACCGACCATGGTGCTCTGATATCGGCCGCGATCCGGGTCAGGGCGTCGCGGATGTAGTCCGCGCCGTTGTCCGGGGCGAGGTCGGCACGTAACTTGCGGATCCACGCGTCGAGGTCCGGGCCGGCCATGCCCGGGCTGTGGTGTGGGCGGCGGGACTGTTCTCGCCACGCCCCTTCGGCGGCGACGCGGGCTTTGTGTCGGTAGAACGTCCGCGTCGTGACGCCGTTCTCACGGCACCACCGCGCCACATTGTCGATCTTCACGCCAGCGGCCAGGACCGCGTCCATCGCGTTCAGCATTTGACGCCGTATCGCCATCCCTGGCAGTCAACCCGGTGTGACACATCTACCGGGACATCAAGTGCGACAGATGTCATGGGACTGAAGAGCTCCCATAGCAGCATTTGCTTACCTAGATCTCAAACGCCTTGCTGCCGCGAGTGAGGAACGGTCCGTTCCAATCGGAATCCGATTGGAACGGACCGTTCCTCACGTCGGAGACGGGTCGGGCCCCCACGGCCCGGCCCGTTCCCCCGGTCACTCGTGCGCGATCGCGCCGAGCACGTTGAGCCGGGCCGCGCGGATCGACGGCAGGATCGCCGCCACCACGCCCACCAGGGCGGCCACGCCCAGGTAGAGGCCCATCGTCGTCCACGGGAGCGTCAGGTCCGTGAAGCCCTGGTCGCGCAGGGCCCGCACGACCGCGGCTCCCAACCCGGACCCGACCACCACGCCCAGCAGCGCGCCGAAGACCGAGATCACCACGGCCTCCACGGTGATCATCCGCATCGTGGCCGCGCGGCTCAGGCCGATCGCGCGGAGCAGGCCCAGCTCACGGGTGCGCTCCATGACCGACAGGGCCAGCGTGTTGATGATGCCCAGCACCGCGATCAGGATCGCCAGCGCCAGCAGGATCTGGATCATGACCAGCACCTGGTCGAGCATGTCCGTCTGCTGCTGGGTGAACGCGTCCTGGTCGATCACCGAGACCAGCGGGTTGCCGGCGACCAGCGCCTCCAGTTGCGGCTGGACCGATGACACGGGCGTGCCTTCGTCGAGCCGGATCAGTCCCATGAACGGTGACGGCTGGGCGAAGTCCTTCATCGCCTCCGCCGGCAGCATGATCTCGCCGATCGACTTGTCGGTCGGCGCGATGCCGCTGACCGTGTAGCGATGCTCCTCGCCCCGGCTGAGCTGCACCGTCAGCACTGAGCCGACCGTCCAGCCCTGCTCCTTGGCCGCGTCGTCGTTGACGATGACCTGGTCCGGACCCTGTCGCGAGATGTCGCCCGCCACGGCCGTGCTGCCGTAGATGCTCGGGATCGGCGCGGCGTCGGTCACGGACGTGACGAACTCCCGCTTCCCGTTGACCGTCGCGAGGTCGTTGCCGACGGCGACCACGTCGCGTACGCCCGGGATCGCCTTGGCCTGGTCGACCACGCCGAGGTCGAACGTCGGGAGCCGCGGCCCGCTCTGGCTGCCCTGGATGATCAGCTGTGCGTCGACCGCCTCGACCGCCCCCGCGATGCTGGTCTTCGCCGACGAGGCCACCACGCCGACGCCGGTGACCAGCGCGATGCCGACCATCAGCGCGGCCGCGGTGATCGCGGTGCGGCGCGGGTTGCGGCCCGAGTTGAGCCGGCCGAGCTTGCCCGGCACCGACCAGGAGAAGATCCGGCCGAGCAGGCCGACGACGGGCCGGCTGAGCACCGGGGTCAGCAACGCGATGCCGACGAACGCCAGCAGCACGCCACCGGCGACGAGGAGCAGGCCGCCGTCCGCGTAGAGGCCGACGCCGAGCAGGGCGCCGGCTGCCGCCGTGACGACCGCGCCGACCGTCGTGATCTTCGTGAGCGGCCGGTCCGGCGTCGCGACGTCCTGCATCGCGGCGATCGGCGGGATCCGCGACGCCCGCAGCGCCGGCATCACCGCGGCGATCACAGTGACCACCAGGCCCACCGCGAACGACGCGATGATGGCGACCGGGGGCACGCCCAGCCCGGCCAGGGTCAGGCCGCCGGCGAACTTACCGGCCAGGTAGGCGAGGAGCGCGCCCACACCGATGCCCGCCGCCAGGCCGATCACCGACGCGACCATGCCGACGATCACCGCCTCGATCAGCACCGAGCCGATCACCTGCCGGCGGCCCGCGCCGACCGCCCGCAGCAGGGCCAGCTCGCGCGTCCGCTGCGCCACCACGATCGAGAAGGTGTTGACGATCAGGAAGATGCCGACGAAGAGCGCGATGCCCGCGAAGCCGAGCAGGATGTTGTTGAAGAAGCCGAGCCCGTCCTTGAGCCCCTGTGCGTCGTCGGCGGCGGCCTCCTCGCCCGTACGCACGGTGTAGTCGGCCCCCAACGCGGCCGCGACCTGGTCCTTCAACGCGGCGGGGCTGGTGCCGTCCGCCGCCTGCACGTCGATGCTGCTGAACACGCCCTTCTCGCCGAGCATCAACTGCTGCGCCACCGGGTCGGTGAACGCGATCTCGTTGACGCCGCCGAGGCTGTCCCGGTCGCCGCTGTAGCCGAACGTGCCGACGATCGTGAACGTCCGCTGCTTGGCGTCGAGGGTCAGCACGCCGACCCGGTCGCCCACCTTGACCTTGCCGGCGGTGGCCAGCGCCACGTTGACCGCGATCTCGTCGTCGGCGGTCGGACCACGACCCTCGCGGAGCTGGGTGAGCTCGTTCTCGCCGAGCCAGTTCTCGCCGAGCTGCGGCGGCCCGAACGAGCCCACCGCCTTGCCGTTGCTGCCGATCAGCGTCGCGCCGTCGGCGGCGACGACGCCACGGGCCGAGGCGACGCCGGGCACCGAGGTGACCGCGGACACCGCCGAGGCCGGGATGTTGGCCGGGACCTGCTCGCCGTCCATCTCGTCGACCGCCACCTTGGGCTTGCCGGCGATGGTCACGTCGGTCTGCGAGTACGCGTCCGAGAAGATCGAGTCGAAGGAGCGGGACAGGGTGTCGGTGAGCACGAAGGAGCCGGCCACGAACATCACGCCGAGTACGACCGCGAGGCCGGACAACAGCAGGCGGACCTTGCGGGCCAGCAGGCTCTTGAGGGTGGCGCGCAGCATCAGCGCTCCACCTCGGCCGGCGCGTCGAGCTTCTTCATGCGGTCGAGCACCATGTCGGGCGTCGGGGCGTGCAGCTCGTCGACCACGGCGCCGTCGGCCAGGAAGATGACCCGGTCGGCGTACGACGCGGCCACCGGGTCGTGGGTGACCATGACGATCGTCTGCCCGTGGGTCCGCACGGAGTCCCGCAGGAAGCCGAGCACGTCGGCGCCCGAGCGGGAGTCGAGGTTGCCCGTCGGCTCGTCGGCGAAGATCACCTCGGGCCGGGCCACCAGGGCGCGTGCGCACGCCACCCGCTGCTGCTGGCCGCCGGAGAGCTGGGCCGGCCGGTGGTCGAGCCGGTCCTGCAGCCCCACCGTCTTGATCACCGTGTCGAACCAGGCGTCGTCGGGCTTGCGGCCCGCGATCGACAGCGGCAGCAGGATGTTCTCCTTGGCCGAGAGCGTGGGCAGCAGGTTGAACTGCTGGAAGATGAAGCCAACCTTGTCGCGGCGCAGCCTGGTCAGCCCGGCGTCACCCAGCCCGGTCACCTTCGTCTCGCCGATCCGCACCTCACCGCGGGTGACCGCGTCCAGGCCGGCGAGGCAGTGCATGAGCGTGGACTTGCCGGAGCCGGAGGGCCCCATGATCGCCGTGAACACGCCGCGGGCGAACGTGACGCTCACCCCCCGGAGCGCGATCACCTCCGCCTCGCCGCTGCCGTAGACCTTCCACACGTCGTCCGCGCGGGCCGCCACCGGATCGCTGGCCGTCACCTGGTTCCCCCTCGTGTCATGGTCCGGCCGGACCAGGACGGTCCGGCCGGCATCATCCATGCTGCGGGAGCCGGGCAACCCTTCTCGTCCGCCCCGCGACGGAGGGAGGGCGGATTTTCCGGTGCGGGTTACCCGTACCCGGCCTCAGGGTTTGTCCCTGACCGGTCACTCGTAGGCGATGGCCTGGAGCACGTTGAGCCTGGCCGCGCGGATGGCCGGGAGCACCGCCGCGATGGCGCCGGCCACGATGGCAAGACCGAGAGTGATCAGCAGATAACCCCACGGTACGGTCAGCGACAGGAACTCGTCTCCCAGCGCGACGACGATCGCCACGCCCAGGCCGACGCCGATCACGATGCCGAGCAGCGCGCCGAAGACCGAGATCAGCACGGACTCGACCGTCACCATGCGGCCGATCTGGGCGCGGCTCATCCCGACCGCCCGGATCAGGCCGAGCTCCCGGGTCCGCTCGAAGACCGACAGCAGCAGCGTGTTCACCACGCCCAGCACGGCCACGATGATCGTCAGGGCCAACAGCGTGTTGACGATGCCGAGCAGGATGTCGACGAAGTTGTTGGCCTGGTCGATCAGCTGCGACTGGTCGTTGACGGTGACCTCGGGGTTGTCGGCGAACAGCCGGTCGAGCTCGGCCCGCACCTGCGGCACCTGGCTGTCGTTCGCGACCTGCACGAAGCCCTGCTGCGCGAACGGCGACCGGAACCCGCCCGCGTCGGCGCTGCTGATCAGCGAGCTGGAGATCGCCTGGTTGGGCTCGAAGATGCCGACGACGTCGAGGGTGACCGGCTCGCCGCGGGCCGTACGCATGGTGACCTGGTTGCCGACCCCCAGCCGCAGCGCGTTGGCCGTGTCCTGGTCGAGCAGCACCTCGCCGGGGTTCAGCTCGCGGACGTTGCCGGCCACCTGCTTCAGGTTGAAGATCGTCGAGGCGGCCTGCGCGTCGCCGGCCAGCACGAACCGGTCGCTGCCGTTGAGGTTGACCGTGTCGGTGCGCAACGCGACCGCCGAGGTCACACCCGGCAGCGCGGCCATGGTCTGCTCGAGCTGCGGCGGGAAGCCCGCGTTGGCGCCGGGACCCTGGCTGAAGCTCGTGGTCACGGCGAGCTGGGCGTTGACGTCGCGCTCGAACGCGTTGGTGATGCCCGCCTTCGCCGACTGGGCGAACACGCCGGCACCGGTGGCCAGCGCCACGCCGATCATCAGCGCGGCGGCGGTCACCGCGGTCCGGCGCGGGTTGCGGCCGGTGTTGCGGGCGCCGAGCCGGCCCGGCACCGACCACGCGAACGCCTTGCCGGCGGCCGTGGTCAGCGGGCGGCTGATGATCGGCGCGAGCATCGCCATGCCCAGGAAGCACAGCCCGGCGCCGATGCCGAGGGTGGCCCAGGTCGGCAGGTCGCCGACGTCCGCGACGCCGAGGCCGAGCAGGATCCCGCCGGCGGCCAGCACGACCGCGCCGGCGATGGTGAGCCGGGTCAGCGGCTTGTCCGGGGTGACCGCGTCGCGCATGGCCGCGATCGGCGGGACGCGGCTGGCCCGCAGCGCGGGGATGAGGGCGGCCACGACCGTGAAGACGACGCCGGTGGCCAGGGTGGCGAACACGGCGTACGCCCGGACCACCACACCGCCGACCGGCAGGCTCGCGTCGATGAAGGCCTGCAGCGCCTTGTTGAGGATGAAGCCGACCAGGATGCCGAGCGCGAGACCGACGATGCTGGCGGCCAGGCCGAGCAGCAGCGACTCGAACAGCACCGACCGGTTGACCTGGCCGCGGCTCGCGCCGAACGAGCGGTAGAGCGCCAGCTCCCGGGTCCGCTGCGCCACCAGCATCGAGAACGTGTTGAAGATCAGGAACGCGCCGGTGAACATGCCGATCAGCGCGAAGACGACCAGGCCGGTCTTCAGGATGTTGACGAAGCTGGAGGTCTGGCTCTGCTGCTCTTCGGCCACCTGGGCCCCGGTCCGCACGTCGTCGTCCGGCAGCGCCGCCGCGATCCGGTCCCGCAGCGTGGCGTCACTGACCCCGCTCGCGGCCGTGGCGTCGATGCTGGTGAACTTGCCGGGCGCGTTGAGCAGCACCCGCTGCGCCTGCGCCAACGTGAACGCGACGGTGGTCTCGCCGGCCAGCGAGGGCCGGTTGCCGGGAAAACCGAAGATCCCCACGATCTTGTACGGCGTACGCGGCTGCAGAGTGATCACATCCGCCGTCTGCCCGAGCCCGAACCCGCTGTCGGTGCTGAGCCCCTGGTTGATCGCGATCTCGTCGGCGGCCTGAGGCGCCCGCCCCTGCCGCAGCTGGATCAGCGGGTCGTCGTCCTGCCACGCGATGCCCTGCTGCGGCGGCCCGGCGCCGCCGACGACCTTGCCGTCGCTGCCGATCAGCCTGGCCCCCGCGGAGTAGACGCCCGGCGTGACCTTCGCGACCCCGTCCACCTGGCGGACGGTGTCGACGTCCTGCTGGTCGAGCAGGGCGGTCGGCGTGCCGAACTGCGCGTCCTGGCCGCCCGGCGTGTTGTCCCGGGCGGTGACCTCGACGTCGATGCTCTCGTTGACGGTCGAGAAGAGCGCGGTGAACCCTTGCGAGAAGGTGTCACCGGCCACGAACGCGCCACTCATGAACATGGTGCCGAGCACGACCGCCAGCGCCGAGAGCGCGAGCCGCAACTTGTGCGTGAGCAGCCCACGCAACATCGACCGAAACATGGTCGCGCTCCCTCAGGCGTCGGTCTTGGGGTCGGTGGCGTCGTCCGTCTTGGGCGCGGTGATCGGGCGTCTGCGCGGCGCGCTCTTCTTGGCGACCTTCCGCGCCGGGCCTGCGGCGCCGGCCGCCTTGTCCGCGGTGGCCGGGTCTGCGGCGCCGGCCGCCTTGTCCGCGGCGGCCGGGTCTGCGGCGGCCGGGTCTGCGGTGGCTGGGTCTGCGGTGGCCGGGTTCGCGGTGGCTGGGTCTGCGGTGGCTGGGTCTGCGGTGGCCGGGTTCGCGGTGGCCAGGTCTGCGGCGGCCGGGTCCGCGGCGGTTGCCTTGTCGGTGGCCGGCTTGCCTGCGGCGGTTGCCTTGTCGGTGGCCGGCTTGCCTGCGGCGGTCGCCTTGTCCGTGGCCGGCTTGCCTGCGGCGGCGGCCTTGTCCGCAGTGGCCGGATCTGTGGCTGCGGCCTTGGCCGCGGCGGCGGTCCGGTCGGTGGCGGTTGGGCCGATTGCTGTGGTCTCGTCGACGGTGGCGGTTCGGCCGGTGGCGACAGCCGCCGGGTCGGTGGCAATGGCGTTGTCGCTGGCGGCGGTCAGGTTGCTTTCCGCGCCTAACCCGACTCCTTGCGCGGCCGCGACCTCGCCCGCCTCGCTCGGAGCGACCTCCGTGGTGCGCGCGTCGGCCGGCGCCACGCCGCGCGGCTTGCGCTTGTGCGTACGGCCCGCCGCCGGCCGCTGGCCGGCCGGACCTCCCGCGTTGCTCGGCGCCCGCCGCCCACCCGACTCAGCGCCGGACCCGGCCCGCCCGGCCTCGGCGCCGGACCCGGCCCGCCCGGCCTCCGCGGCCTTCCCGACCTGACCAGGCGCGTCGGTCGCGACCGACCGCTCGGCCACCTCGTCCTGGTCGGACGCCGGCTTCTCGTCCGCCGCGCCGGTCTGCGGCGGAGGAGTGGCGCGCGACTGCTGGGCGATCGCCGACACCAACGCGGACACAGCCGAGGTCAGGGTCGCCGTCGCCGTCGTTTCGGAGGCTGAGACGGGGTGCTCGTGCGCGAGCCCGGCCCGCCCGATCGGTCCGCCCGGACCGGGACCAGGTGCGCCGCCGGCGCGTGCGGTCGGCTCGCCCGGTCCCTGCGGCCCGGAACCGCCGCCGGAACCGGGCGCCCGGTCGATCCGGTGTGGAGCGTTGTGCGGGCCGGGATGGGGTGTCGAGCCGGTCGGGTCCGTGGTGCCGCGGCTCTCCCGCGGCGGGCCCACCGCCGCCGCGCCACCCGGCCCCTCGGCGAGCGTGTCGATGCTGCGCATCCGGTCCAGCACCGCGTCGGCGGTCGGGTCGAGGATCTCGTCGACCACGGCGCCGTCGGCGAGGAAGAGGACGCGGTCCGCGTACGAGGCGGCCACCGGGTCGTGGGTCACCATCACGATGGTCTGGCCGTGCGTCGTCACCGAGTCGCGGAGGAAGGTGAGCACGTCCGCGCCTGAGCGCGAGTCGAGGTTGCCCGTCGGCTCGTCGGCGAAGATGACCTCGGGGCGGGACACCAGCGCGCGGGCGCACGCCACCCGCTGCTGCTGGCCGCCGGAGAGCTGCGACGGGCGGTGTCCGAGCCGGTCGCCGAGGCGGACGGTGTCGATCACCGTGCGGTACCACGCCGGGTCCGGCTTGCGCCCCGCGATCGAGAGGGGCAGCAGGATGTTCTCCTCGGCCGTCAGCGTCGGCAGCAGGTTGAACTGCTGGAAGATGAATCCGATCTTGTCGCGGCGCAGGCGGGTCAGGCCCGCGTCGCCGAGGCCGGTCACCTTGGTGTCGCCGACGTACACCTCGCCCCGGCTGACCGAGTCGAGCCCCGCCAGGCAGTGCATGAGCGTCGACTTCCCGGAGCCGGACGGCCCCATGATCGCGGTGAACTTCCCGCGTTCCAGGTCGACGCTCACGTCCCGCAGCGCGACGACCTGCGTCTCGCCGGATCCGTACACCTTCCACACCTGGACGGCCCGCGCGGCCGGTCCCGTCACGGCAGTCGTGGTCACGCCATCCGATCTTGCCTCAGCGAAGCAGACATTTGCGCGTGAAACGCCCTAACGACTCCGTCAACCTGCGGACGGCCGCGACGCTGCCCGGCACCGGATGCGGAAAGATGGCCGGGTACGCGTACGCGATGGGGGTGGCGATGACGGCGGAGCCCGCCGATAGGCCGGTCCGGGTGCTGCTCGCCGACGACCAGCCGCTGCTGCGCACCGGCTTCCGCATGGTGCTCGGCGCCCAGGGCGACATCGACGTGGTCGGTGAGGCCGGCGACGGCGCCGAGGCGGTCAACCTCGCCCGCCGGCTGCTGCCCGACGTGGTGCTGATGGACGTCCGGATGCCCCGCCTCGACGGCGTCGCCGCCACCCGCGCGATCGTCGAGGCCCGCCTGCCGGTGCGGGTGCTCGTGCTGACGACCTTCGACCTCGACGAGTACGTGGTGGGCGCCCTGCGCGCCGGCGCCAGCGGCTTCCTCGCCAAGGACGTGCCCGCCGACGACCTGGTGACCGCGATCCGCACCGTCGCCGCGGGCGAGGCGGTCGTCGCGCCGCGGATCCTCAAGCGCCTGCTGGACCGGTTCGCCGCCGCGCTGCCCGACCCGCAGGAGACCACGCCGCCGGCGCTGGCCACGCTCACCGAGCGCGAACGCGAGGTCCTCGTCCAGGTCGCCCGCGGCCTGTCCAACGCCGAGATCGCCCGCAAGCTCTCCGTCAGCGAGACGACGATCAAGACCCACGTCGGCCACGTCCTGACCAAGCTCGGCCTCCGCGACCGCGTGCAGGCGGTGGTGCTCGCGTACGAAAGCGGGCTCGTCCGTCCCGGCGGATAGGGCCTAAGCGATCAGTTTCTGAGAAGCGTCCGCGACCCGCGCGTTCCTAGGCTTAGCTTCGTTCCGATCGACGAATCGCAGGGGAGCGACCACCATGGCGACGGCCAAGAAGACGACGAAGAGCACCGGCTCCGGCTACGACGGCTTCACCGAGGACGAGAAGGCCGCGATGAAGGAGCACGCGGCCGACATGAAGAGGGCCGCGAAGAAGGGTAGTGCGGCCGACGCCGAGGGCGAGATCTTCGCGAAGATCGCCGAGATGTCGGACGCCGACCGTCCGCTGGCCGAGAAGGTGCACGACCTGGTCAAGAAGAACGCCCCGGACGCGGGCTTCCGGACGTGGTACGGCATGCCGGCGTACACGAAGAACGGAAAGATCATCTGCTTCTTCCAGCCGGCGCTGAAGTTCAAGGCGCGGTATTCGACGCTGGGCTTCAACGAGGACGCCAACCTCGACGAGGGCAACGTGTGGGCGACCGCGTTCGCCCTGAGCAAGCTGACCGCCGCCGACGAGAAGCGCCTCGGCGCCCTGGTCAAGCAGGCCTTCAGCTGAGGAACTCGCGGGCCCCGCGCAGCCGGGTGCCCAGCCGGGCCCGCGTGGCGGCGCCGTCGAGCCGCACCGCCACGGGCCCGGGTATGCCGGCCGCCGCCCGCAGCGCCGCCGGCAGCCGGCCGGGGTCGAGGCCGTCCCGGCGGGCGATCAGCACACCGAGCTCGTGCCGGCTGACCGCTTCGGCGCCGCCGACGTGCTGGATCCCGTGGCTTCCTGCGTCGCTGAGCTCCAGCAGCGCGGCCGCCAGGTCGGCGACGTGCACCGGGCAACGGATGTCGTCGGTGAAGAGCGCGCCGGTGGCCGCGCCGGTCGTCAGGGCATGGACGTGCCGCTCGTGCTGGGAGTCGCCGTACCCGATGATCAACGAGGTCCGGGCGATGACCGCGCCGGGCACGATCGCCTTGACCGCCGTCTCGGCCGCGGCCTTGGCGGCGCCGTAGGGCGTGGTCGGATCGGGCGTGGCCCGCTCGTCGTAGCGTTCCGCGTCGCCGGAGAAGACGGCGTCGCTGGAGACGTGCACGAGCCGGGCGCCGGCGGCCGCGGCGGCGAGCGCGACGTGCGTGCCACCGTCGGCCGTGGTCACCCAGTCGGCCTGCTGGTAGGCGGCGTTGACGACGGCCCGGGGCCGTAGCTCGTCGACGAGCGCCATGACCTCGTCGCGTCGGCGGATGTCGAGCCGCCGCCAACGCGCGGCGGCGGTCGTCGGCGTTCCACTGTAGAACGTGGCGGCGACGTCGAGGCCCTTGGCCAGCGCCTGCTGGGTCACCTCCCGGCCGAGGAGACCGGTGCCGCCGACCACGAGCAGATCCACGGTCGGCCTCAGCACGTCGAGTGGAACAGGCCGCCCACGGGCCGGCTCTCCACGAGCGCGTTGTAGACGCGTACCGCCTCGGTCGTCTCGGCGACATGCACGGGGACGCCCCGCTCCGCGAGCAACGCGGCGGTGCGCGGGTCGACCTGGAGCCGCAGGTCCATACCGCGGGACAGCACGACCTCAGTGGCGCCGCGGCTCAGCAGCTCCTCGACGTCGGCGGGCTGGATGCCCGGCTCGTGGCGGGTGCCGGTCGTGGCCCAGTCCCACTCGTGGCCGCCGCCCGGATAGAGCACGAAGTCCTTGCCGGCCGGCAGCCCTTCGACGGTCATCCGCCCCCACTCCACGGACAACACCTTCGGCGACGTCGCTGACACCCGCGCAGCTTGGCATGCCGCTGGCGGCCATCGCCACCGGTATCCTCCGCCGATGGCGGATTTCGTGCACATCACGGGGGCCGGGCCGGCGCGGCGCATGCGCCGGACCGGGATCGCGGCACGCAGCCACGGGCGGGCCGGCGGGCGCGGCGTCTACTGCATGCCGGTCCTGCCGTCGTTCACCCTCACCCACCAGTGGGTCCGGGAGCTGCGGCGGTGGCACCCGGGCGTGCTGGCCGCGGTGCACCTGCGCGTGCCGGATGACGAGCGCGTCACGGTCGGGCACTACGGCGCCGAGCCCGTGGAGATGACGGCGGCGCAGGCGGTCGCGACCGTCCGTGGGTTGAGCGACCCGCGGGGCCACGAGGTGTTCGTGCCCCGCGCGATCGCCTCCGCCGAGGTGCGCCGGGTCCGCGACGTGCCGCAGGGAATGGGCTGGCGCTACCAGCCGGGAGCGCACGGCCGCCGCCCGTGTCCGTGCCCGGTGTGCCTGCGACCCGGCACGTTCAAGGTGGCCAGGCTGCGGCGCCGGTTCGACGAGCCGGAGTCGCCGAGCGCGCCGAAGGGCGAGCTGATGGCGCGGCTGCGGGCGGCGACCACCGCGGACGAGATCGTCGACGTTCTCTGGGAGCTCGGCCGGCGGCGGCGCGGTGGCGCCGAGGAGCTGGCCTACCTGGTCGACCATCCCGACCCGGACGTACGCGACGCGCTGCACAGCGTCCTGCGCGTCTATCGCGGGCCCGGCGCGAAACGACTCCAGTCGCACATCGTCCTGGCCGACTAAAACCGGATAGAAGGTCCGTCGATGAGGGCGAGGAGGCCGTTGCTGCAGGTGCTTCCGGGTGACCAGGGCCGGCCGCTGGTCGCCGATGGCCGCCAGCTCGGGCATCGCGCGAGCGCGGCGGCCCGCTGTGTCGGCGTCGGTTCAGGAACTGGCCGGCTTACCCCGCCCCAGCCGCGTCCCGGACACGGCGGAGGAAGCGCGTCGCGGCGTCGACCACCTGGTCCGCGGTCCAGTCGAGGGCCGGCGCGGCGACGGTGATCTCGGCCAGCGCCACCCCCGGCACCTCCGCGTCCCGCCAGCCGGCCGCGAACCACACCCGCTCCTCCTCGGCCAGCGCCAGCGCCGCGTCGTTGAGGGCCTCCGCCGAATGGGGCAGCCACAGCCGGAACCGGTGGGTGTGCGGCGGCGCCGGATGGACCTTCGCCCCGGGCAGGGTGGCCAGGGCCGCCGCGACCGTCTCCGCGTGCCGCACGTACTCCGGGATGCGCGGCAGCTCCCGGTCCAGCCCGGCCAGCGCGGTCAGCGCCGCCGGCCACTGCTGGAACACCTGCCCGCCGTAGCGGTGCCGCCAGACCCGGGCATAGGCGGCCAGCTCGGCGGAGCCCGCCAGCGCCCCGCCGCTGATGCCGCCGACGGTTTTGTAGAACGAGACGTAGGTGCTGTCCGCCAGCCCGGCGACGGTGCCGAGCGACCGGCCGAGGAACGGCGTGGACTCCCAGATGCGGGCGCCGTCGAGGTGGACCCGGATCCCGGCGGACCGGGCCGCGGTGGCGGCGTCCGACAGCTCCTCCCACGTCGGCAGCACGAAGCCCGCGTCACGCAGCGGAAGCTCGATCACGACCGTCCCGACGGGCTCCGCCAGGGCGGAGATCTCGGCCGCGGACGGGTTGCGCGGCGCGGTCGTGGGCCAGACGGCGTGGAGGCCGCTCAGTTGGGCGTACGCGTGCTGCTCGTGCATCTCCTGATGGCCCAGCGGGTGCAGGGCGACCGTGCGACAGCCGGTGCGGTCGGCGCCGTGGCGCAGCGCCACCTGCTGGGCCATCGTGCCGGTCGGGAAGAAGACGGCGGCCTCCGTGCCCAGCAGGGCCGCGACCCGTTCCTCCAGCGCTGTCACCGGGCCGTCGCCGTAGAAGTCGGGCTGGCCGTCGAGCGCGTCACCGAGGTCGGCCAGCCGCTCGCGCATGGTCAGCGGTCGCTCGCCGGAGAGGATCCGGTCGCACCCGCGCATCGCGGCAACCCGACGCTGCCTCGTGTCGTCGCTCATCCGCCGATCCTCGCACCGTCCGGGTGGTGATCAGCGCCGGCCGTGCGGGGGCCGCCGGCCCAGCCACTGCTCGGCGTCCCAGGCGTGGAACCGTTCCACCTCGGTGAAGCCCAGCTTCGCCGCGAGGCGCATCGAGGCGGCGTTGGCGCTCTGGGTGGTGAGCACCACCGGCTCGCCGGGCAGGACCGCGTCGAACCAGTCGAGGGCCGCCGCGCACGCCTCGGTCGCGTAGCCGGACCCCCAGGCTCGCGGCAGCAACAGGTAGCCGAGGTCGGCCTTTCCCCGCGCGGCCGGGCTGCGGTGGTCGGTCGCCCGCCTGAGCAGGATCTGGCCGATCATCGTCCCGTCGAGGTCGACGACGAAACTGCCGGGCCATGACGCGGGTACGGCAGGCATCTCCCGCTCGAGGTCGGCCCGGGTCCGCGGGCCGCCGAGGTAGGTGTGCACCTCCGGCGACGCGTACAGGTCGACGAACGCCGGACGGTCCCGCGCCTCGGCCGCGCGCAGCAGGAGCCGCTTCGTCCGGATCGGTGCGGGCGGCCAGGGGACAGGTCCGAGATCCGCCATGCTAGGCCGTGTCCAACGTCGCCCGGCGCCGGCTCTCCCACTCCAGCCAGCGCAGCAGCCCCAGGCCGAGGACCGCGTAGAACGCGCCCAGGGCGAGCTCCGTGCCCAGCGTCCCGGCCACGTCGCCGAGGCCGCGGCCCGCCGCCAGCGCATGGGTCGCGGCGATGCCGTGGGTCATCGGCAGCCAGGCGGCGACGCCCTGCATCCAGCCCGGCATCGCGCCGATCGGGACGTTGACCCCGGCGAAGACGATCAGGATGCCGAGCACGATGTTCGACATGACGGCCGTCTCGCGGACCCGCAGGGCGACCGCGGCGGCCAGCAGGCCCAGCGCCGTGCACGAGACCGAGCAGGTGGCGACCGCGACCGCGATGCCGCCCCAGGTGGCCGGGGGCAGGTCGACCCGCAGCAGCAGGGCGCCGACGACGAGGGCGAACACGGCGACCAGGAAGCCGTTGACGATCACCGGCAGCGCGCGCCCCAGGAACAGCGGCACCCGCCGGGCCGGCGAGGCGATCAGGAGCGGCAACGTCCCGGCCGTACGCTCGCCGCCGATGGTGTTGCCCATCGCGAACAGGCACGGCACCGCCGCGTTGACCACCGCGTTCCCGATCAGGAAGAAGCGGTCGTCGCTCACGCCCGCCGTGCGTCCGATGTAGACGAACAGGAAGATCTGGAACAGCGGTGTCAGCAGGAAGGTGGGGACCAGGATCCACGGCGTGAGCCAGTTGAACAGCGCCCGGTAGCTGGTCAGGCCGCCGACGAAGAAGATGCGCAGGCTGTTCATCAGCTCAGCGCCAGGGTCGCGTTGGCGCGGGCCGAGTGCACCATCCAGCGGGAGACCACGGCGGCGATCACGCCGTACGCGGCCGCGGTGAGCAGGCACCAGCCCAGGTCGACCCATGGCGTGCCGCCGTTGGCCGCGGCCCGCATCGCCGCCACGCCCCAGGTCGGAGCCAGCAGCGCCGAGATCGGCCGCACCCAGGCCGGCAGGTCGCTGATCGCCACCAGGAAGCCGCAGATGAGCCAGACCGGCATCTCGATCGCCGAGCCGAGCGCCCACGCCGACCGGTAGCGGATCGACGAGATGGCGATCAGCATCCCCAGCATCGCGATCGCGAACACGGTGACGACCACCGCCACCACGAACGCGGCCGGGTCGGCGATCGCGATGTCGATGCCGAACGCGAACCGGCCCCAGAGCAGGGTAGCGACCATGCTGTACGCGCCGATCGTGGCCATCGACAGCGTCAGCGGCACCAGCAGCAGGGCGAACGGCTGCGGCGCGAGCACCAGCAGCTCGAGGGTGCCCTGGCGGCGCTCCATCTGCAGCGCGAACGCGGCCGTCGTGCTCACCGCCGACCAGATTCCCATCGCGCTCGACCCGACGGCGGCCGACAGCAGCGCCGGGCCGGCCGCGTCGCCCTGCCGGAACATCATGAAGATGGTGGTCGCGAAGAAACCGGGGTAGAGCAGCGACAGCAGGCCGTCGAAGGCCGACCGGCTGCGCATCTTGAGCTGCAGCCACCACGCGACCGCGACCAGGCGGGCCAGCCTCATGCGGCGTTCACCAGCTCGACGTACGCGTCCTCGAGCGTCGGCTGCCGGGTGATCACGCGGCCGAAGCGGCTGCCCTCGAGGTGCCCCATCACCGCGCTCGTCACGTCGGCGCCCGGTCGGGCGTGCACGGTCAGCACCTGCGCCTGGTCCTGCTCCTCCACCAGCACCGACTGCACGTCGGGCTCGGCCCGGACCTTCTCCACGACCCCGTCCGGCAACCCGAAGACGTCGATCTCGAGCACGGTGCCGGTGGTCACCTGCCGCTTGAGGCCGGCCGGGGTGTCCAGGGCCACGATCCGGCCCTGCGCGATCACGCCGATCCGGTCGCACAGCTCGTCGGCCTCGAACATGTAGTGCGTGGTGAGCAGCACCGTCGTACCCGTCTCGACCAGGGCCTTGACCGTCGTGCGCAGCTCGCGGGCGCCGACGGGGTCGATGCCGATGCTGGGCTCGTCGAGGAAAAGCACCTCGGGCCGGTGCAGCAGGCCGCGGGCGATGTGCAGCCGTTGCCGCATGCCGCGCGAGTAGCCCTCGACCCGCTCCTTCTCGCGGCCGGTCAGCCCGACCAGTTCGAGCAGCTCGGCGACGCGGCCGGCGGACTCGCGCGCCGGCACGCCGTAGAGCTCCGCGAAGTAGCGCAGGTTGTCGAGACCCGACAGTCGCTCATAGAGGCCGCGGTCGCCACCGAAGACATAACCGACCTTCCGGCGTACGTCGCGCGCGTCCCGCACCACGTCGTGGCCGAGCACGCGGGCGTGGCCGGCGCTGGGCAGCAGCAGCGTGATGAGCATCTTGATGGTCGTCGTCTTGCCGGCGCCGTTGGGCCCGAGCAGGCCGAACAGCTCGCCGCGCTCCACCGCGAAGCTGACGCCACGGACGGCCTGGATCTCCTTGCCGGGCCGGCGCAGCAGACCCTTTCGACTTCGGAAGCTCCGGGCGAGCCCGTCGACCTCGATCACCGGTTGAGCCATGCGCACCATCTCCTCGCGATCCCGGCTACGGTGCTACATGGCCGGCGTCGGCGCCACCCCGTTTCCCCTTGACAGCCACCGGGGTCCAACGTGGACGATGCAGCCGTGCGAATCCTCGTGGTCGGTGGCAGTGGTCTGATCGGCGCTCATGTGGTGGACGTGCTGCGCGGCCGGGGACATGTGGTGACCACGGCGGCCCGCACCGCCCGCGCGGGCGTCGACCACGTGCTCGACGTCGAGCAGGCGTCGGTCGATTCGTGGGCGGCGGTGCTGTCCGGGCACGACGGTGTGGTCTACGCCACGCGTACGGACGAGCAGCGGCCTCTGCCGAAGCCGGTCTACCCCGCCTTCCGCGCGACGCTGGTCGCCCCGGTGGAGCGCTTGTTCACGGCGGCCCGGGCGGCGGGCCTGTCCCGCGGCGTGGTGATGGGCTCCTACTACACCCACTTCCACCGCCTGAACCCGGCGTGGCGGCTGGCGGAGCGGCACACCTACATCCGGTGCCGGGTGGAGCAGGCGGCCGCGGGCCGGTCGGCGGCGGGGTTACCGGTGGCGGTGCTGGAGCTGCCGTTCGTGTTCGGTCGGGCGGGCGAGCGCGTGCCGAACTGGGCCGGCGCGCTGGACCGGTGGGCGCGGTCCCGGTCGCCGCTGCTGCTGCCGGTCGGCGGCACCGCCGGCGCGTCGGCGCGCAGCGTGGCGGAGGTCGCCGCCGACGCGCTCGAGCAGGGCAGCGGCGCCGACATCCCGGTGGCCGACGAGAACCTGACGTGGACCGCGATGCTGACCCGGATCGCGGCGGCGGTCGGTCGGCCACGCCCGGTCCGCCGCCTGCCGGCATCGGTCGCGCGCGCCGCACTGCGGGCCGGCGGGGCGGTGTTGGCGTCGAGCCGCAAGGAGCCGGGCGTCAACCCGTCCTACCTCGCGGACCTCCTCCTGACCGACCTGTTCGTCGAGCCGACCACGGGACGCCCGCTCGAGCCGGCCCTCCGCGAGACCTTCGCCGAGCCGATCCCGCGCGGTCGATAAGGCGCGGGCGGCGGGCGGCCCGGTGGGAACCGTCCTGCCGGTTCGTGCCTCGTCCAGGAAAGCTCGAAGCGGTTCTCGGGTGACCTGACGAAGGGACGCGGCCCCGTGCGTGACATCGAGGAAGCCCCACCCGCCGACGTCCGGGCCCGCCGGCGGGCGCGGGCGGTCGGCTGGACGGTCGCCGCCGCCGTGGCCGCGCTGGCTCTGCCGACCGCCGTCACCATGGCCGGCTCCGGGCCACCGGACGCCGCGGTCGCCACTTCCGGGCGCGGGCCGTCGACCGCCGACGTCACGCCTATCGGCTCACGGTCACCGACCATCGCGGTCGCCCCGCCCGGGACCGCACCGCCCACCGCCGACCTCACGCCGACCGCGACGCTCCCGCCCGAACGGCCGGCGACGCGCGGCATGATCCGCGGTGTGCCGACGTTTCTGAGGCAGACCACGATTCCGCGAGATCTGTCGCGGCAGCTGTCGCCGGCGGAGAGCACGGTCTACTACACGGGCGGCGCCGGCGCCCCGGTCGACGGCCTGGTCGTGCTGCACAACCCGGCCGGCACGGCCGGCCTGCCGGGCGTGGTGGTCGACCTGCCGGTCGGCCTCGTCCAAGACGGCTCCCTCATGCTCGCCACCGACGACGCGGCCGGCGGCCGGGCGCACCTGCACGCCTGGCGGCCGACCGGCGGCGAGGAGTACCTGGTCGTCCACGGCGGTGACCCGCGAGCCCGCCGGTCCGTCCTCGAGGCGATCGTCGCGGCCAGCTTCGGGTAGGGCGCCGAAAAGGCCTGGACGGCGCGCCCAGAATGAGGCCGTGACGACGATCGAGACCGAGCGGCTGCTCCTCCGCGGCTGGCGGGACGACGACCTCGACCCGCTCGCGGCCGTCAACGCCGATCCCGAGGTGATGCGCTACATCTTGGACGGCTCGGTGCGCGACCGCGGCCGCACCGAAGCCGACCTGCGGAGAATCCGGGACGGCTGGGACCAGCGCGGCTTCGGCCTGTTCGCGGTCGAGGTGCGGGCGACGGGCAGGCTGATCGGCTGGGCGGGCCTGGCCGTGCCCGAGTTCCTCCCCGAGGTCCTGCCCGCCGTGGAGATCGGCTGGCGGCTGGCCCGCGACGCCTGGGGCCAGGGATACGCCACCGAGGCCGCCACCGCCGCCCTGCGCTTCGGTTTCGACGACCGCGGCCTCGACCGCGTCATCAGCATCCGCCACGTCGACAACGCCCGCTCGGAACGGGTGATGACAAAGCTCGGCCTGACACCCGAGTTCGAGACGGTCGTGCCCGGCCACGACCAGCCCGTGGCCGTCCACGCGATCAGCCGGGATCGCTACCGTACTCGCCGCGGATCGGCAGGTAATAGGCCGGCAGGAAGGCCGCGATGATGACCACGCCGGCGACCGGCACGAAGGCGCCGACGACGATGCCGGAGCCGATCCAGAGCAGCGCCAGCGCGAAACGGTGGCCGATCGACCGCACGGCGCGCACGTCGAGGCTCGCCTCCAGCAGGCCGGCCCGCCGCAGGTGCGCCCAGATGATGTTGAACAGCAGCGCGGCCGTCCACAGCGTGCTGCCGTAGACGACGACCGCGGTGCGCAGGCCGGCGTCGGCCCGCAGCGCGCCCGCGAGCAGCGACGTCGAGAACGGCAGGAACGCGATCACCATGAGCAGCACCGTGTTGAGGAACAGCACCTCCCGGTCGACGTGGCGGATGTGGTCGAACATCACGTGGTGGTTGACCCAGACCTGGCCGATGAGCAGGAAGCTCAGCGCGTAGCCCAGGTAGGACGGCCACAGCTCACCCAACCCGCGCGCGAGATGGGTGAAGTCCTCCGGCGGCTGGATCTCCAGCACCAGCAGCGTCACGGCGATGGCGAAGACCCCGTCGCTGAACGCCACGAGCCGCCCCGGACCGCGCTCCAACCGCGCCATGCGCGTGGACCGTGGCCGCCTGGGAAGCATGATCCACCCACGCTAGCCGCCGACAGCGGTCGGACGGCCGCGACGCGGCCTAACGCCACGACCGGGTGAAACTGTCAGCAGACCTCGTCCAGTGTCTGGTAGACCAAGCTCGGCACGGCGACGACCGCCTTGTCGAGCAGCCTTTCGATCGGCACCGCGTAGCCGCTCTCGTTGACGTCGATGTGCCGTGCCCACTCCGCCGGCTGGTAGCGCGCCAACATCGACAGCGCGTACAACACCGACCACCAGGCCATCAACGGGTGCAGACTGGCCACGTTGGTCCCGACGGCGGGAAACAGCAACCTGGTGCGGCCGTACGTCCGGGCGATCGTCTCCAACCGCCGCGTGCGGTCGGCCGGAGAGGTACCTGCCCCGGATGGCATCGTCCACCGCAGGTGGATGCTCCCGGTCCCACTGACCTCGTCGACGACGAACAGCGGCCCGGCGTCGGGATGCTGGTTGATCGGTGTGTACTGGTAATCGACGGCCTCGGGATAGGCGGCGAGGTAGCTGTCCAGATCGGCGCGCGGGCTGGTAGAGCGGACTACCCACTCCGGTAGGCCGTGCAGCGTCGCGCTGATCGCGTCATCGTCGCCGCGGCTCTCGAAATAGGTGACTTCGAGTGGGAGCCGCCGGTGCGGACCGTCGCGCAGCGGCCAGCGGACGTTCTCCGGCAGGGTGTCCCAGAGCGCGCCCAGCCGCACGGTTCCCGACCGGTCCCAGGCCGGTGAGTCGAGGATCGCCGACAGCCGCATGAAGCTGCCCCTGGCCGAACCATCACCGTGCACCTCGATCTCGTCGAGTGGCCGGGTCCAGTCGATGCCCTTGATCCCGTGACCGGACAAGCGCCAGCCGTCCGGGGCGGGCGCGGCGCTGGCAGCCGCCGCGATGCTCCGACCGGCCTGGCTCAGCCCGTAGAACGCGAGTAGCGGCCGGGTGGCCGGGCCTACTGTCGCCGCCGCGCGGAAGAGTTGTTCCGCCTGCTCCAGCGCCGCCGTGTAGACGGCGCGGCGGTGCCGGTCGGTGGCTGCGGCCCCGCGAGGTTGGGCTCGGGTCGCCCGCAGGCGAGCCCAGAGACTGCCTGTCGCGCGGTCCACGGTCATGTCCACCGATCCTTCCGGACCCGGCGAGCGGACGTCCAGGCCGGTCACCCGCTGCTATTCGTCGGCGCCCGGCGTGAGCACCTCGGCCACGGGCTCGCGCGGGGCCGGGAACGGTGGCGGGGTGCCGCCGAACGCCGGGCACACCGCCTGGTGCGCGCACCAACCGCATAGTCGGCTCGGCTTGGGGCGGAACTCCTTGGCCTCCTTGGCCCGCTCGATGGCCTGCCACAGCGCGACCAGCGTGCGCTCGAAGCGCGCCAGCTCCTCGGCGTCGGGGGAGTAGTCGCAGACCTCCTGGTCCTTGAGGTAGAGCAGCCGCAGGACCCGCGGGACCACGCCCCGGGTGCGCCACAGCACCAGCGCGTAGAACTTCAGCTGGAACAGCGCCCGCGCCTCGAAGGCCTCGCGGGGCGCGCCGCCGGTCTTGTAGTCGACGACCCGCAGCGCGCCGTCGGGCGACACGTCGAGGCGGTCGATGTAGCCCCGGATCAGCAGCTGGTCGTCGACGACGGCGCTGATCAGGGTCTCCCGCTCGGCCGGCTCCAGGCGCCGCGGGTCCTCCACCGAGAAGTAGCCCGACAGCAGCCCCCGCGCCGACGCCAGGAACTCGTCGGTCGTCCACGGCCGCCGCACCTCGACCGCGTCGGGACCCAGGGTCGCCCCCGCCGGCGCGACCGTGACCTCGCGCACGTCGATCAGCGTCGGCGGGTCGGTGTCGAACAGGTCGGCCAGCTCGGGCACCTCGTCGACCATGCGGGCCCACTCCGGCGCCACGAGGTCGCTGGCCGCGGCGGCGGTGCGCTCGGCCGCCGGCAGGTCGAACAGTCGCTCCAGCACCGCGTGCACCAGCGTGCCGCGGGCCTGGTCGGGGCTCGGGGTCTCCGGTAGGCGGTCGATCGTGCGGAACCGGTAGAGCAGCGGGCAGGTCTTGAAGTCGGCCGCCCGGGACGGCGACAGCGACGGGTAAACCGGCGCGTCGTCGCCCGGCTCGAGGGACACAGCCTGCGTCGTCATGCCCAGAACGCTAAACGAGGGGTACGACGAATCCGCGTGGGCGGGTCGTGTCGATAGCATCGATACGATGGCAGACAACGCGAGCGGCGAAGAACGGACCGAGCGGCGGCCCGGGCTGGTGGTCGGCCGCCTCTGGGGTGTCCCGCTCTACCTCAATCCCTCGGTCCTCCTGCTCGCGGGGCTGATCACCCTGCTCTACGGCAACTTCGTCCGGCAGCAGCTCGACCTGCACCCCGGCGCCGGCTACCTGGTCGGCTTCGGCTTCGTGGTCTGCCTGCTGGTCTCGGTGCTCCTGCACGAGCTCGGCCACGCGATCACCGCCCGCCGCTACGGCATCGGGGTGAAGGGCATCACACTGGAGCTGCTCGGCGGCTACACCGAGATGGACCGCGACGCCCCCAACCCCCGGGTCGACCTGCTGGTCTCGCTGGCGGGTCCGGCCGTCTCGCTGGTCCTCGGCGGCGCCGCCGTCGGGCTGACGCTGGCCCTGCCCGACGGCACGCTCTGGAACGAGCTGAGCTTCCAGGTCGCGTTCAGCAACGTCGTCGTCGCCATCTTCAACGTGCTGCCCGGCCTGCCGCTCGACGGTGGCCGGGCCCTGCGCGCCCTGGTCTGGTGGGGCACCAAGGACCGCCACGTCGGCACCGAGGTCGCCGGCTGGACCGGTCGCGGCCTGGCCGTCGCCGTGGCGATCACGGTGGCCGCGCTGGCGTACTTCGACGTCCTGTCGCTCTTCGGCCTGGTGTTCATGCTGCTGATCGCGCTGACGCTGTGGCAGGGCGCCGGCCAGAGCATCCGGTTCGCCCGGATCAGCCGCCGCTTTCCGCTGATCGACCTGCGCCGGCTGGCCCGACCGGTGTTCCCGGTGCGCAGCGGCACCCCGCTGGCCGAGGCGCAGCGACTGGCCCTGGCCTCCGGCGCCCAGGACTACGCGCTGGCCACTGCCGACTCCTCCGGGCGCCTGGTCGGGCTGGTCGAGAAGGCCGCCGTGGAGGCCGTACCCCTGGAGCGCCGTCCCTGGGTCTCCGTCGACACCGTCGCCCGGGGCATCGACGGCGTGCCCACCATTCCGGTCGGCACGAGCGGCGATCAGGTGATCAGCACGGTCCAGCGCAACCCGGGCTCGCAATACCTCGTCACCTCGGGCGAAGATGTGGTCGGTGTGCTGCGCCTCGCCGACCTGGCGCAGCTGCTGGAGCCCAACGGAAAGACGAGGACGTGAACCCGACCACCACCGCACAGCCCGAGCCCGACACGACCCCCCGCAACCGGGGGCCGTTCCGGATCGGCGACCGGGTCCAGCTCACCGACCCCAAGGGTCGCATGCACACCGTCGTCCTCGAAGCCGGACGCGAGTTCCACACGCACCGCGGCGCGCTCGCGCACGACGAGATCATCGGCCGGCCCGACGGCTCGGTCGTCCGCTCCACCGGCGGCACCGAATACCTGGCGCTGCGGCCGCTGCTCTCCGACTACGTGCTCTCCATGCCCCGCGGCGCCCAGGTGATCTATCCCAAGGACGCCGGGCAGATCGTCACGATGGGCGACGTCTTTCCCGGGGCGCGGGTCCTCGAGGCCGGCGCCGGCTCGGGCGCCCTGGCCACCTGGCTGCTCCGCGCGGTGGGCCCGTCCGGCGACCTGATCTCCTACGAGCTGCGCGAGGACTTCGCCGCCATCGCCCGCCGCAACGTCGAGGCCTTCTTCGGCGGCCCGCACCCGGCCTGGACCCTGCGCACCGGCGACGTCCTTAGCACGACCGAGACCGGCTTCGACCGGATCATCCTCGACCTGCTCGCGCCGTGGGACGCGGTCGACCTGATCTCCCGCGCGCTGGTGCCGGGCGGTGTCTTCATCGGCTACGTCGCCACCACCACGCAGCTCTCCGACCTGGTCGAGGCGCTGCGCGAGAAGGGCGGCTTCACCGAGCCGCGCGCCTGGGAGTCGCTGGTCCGCGACTGGCACGCCGAGGGGCTGGCCGTCCGCCCCGACCACCGCATGATCGCGCACACCGCGTTCCTGGTCTCGGCCCGCAAGCTCGCGCCGGGCGTCATCGCACCGCCGCGCCGGCGCAAGCCCTCCAAGGGCGCCGAGGCGTACGCGATCCGCAAGGCCGCCGCCCAACCCCCACCGGTCGACGGGGCGGCCCCCGAGCCGGGTGAGCCGAGATGAGCCGGCCCTCCTTCGGCGGCGGCAACGACCTGCCCGCCGTCTTCCCGGACTGGTCGCCCTACCCCGACCTGGACTCCGCGGCCCGGGCCTACCTGCGCGACCCCGACGTGGCGCTGGAGGCCCTCGGCGGGGTGCTCAACGGCGCGACTGTGGTCTGCTTCACTCTCGAGCGGTTCGTCAACGAGGTCAACGGCGTCTGGCAGGAGGTCGTGGTCTGCGACGGCAGCCGGCTGGTGCTCTGGCACGGCGAGGACGTCCCGCCCACCGACGGCCCGGCCGGGTCGATGACCTCGTCGCTGCGGGTCGTGCCGCTGTCCACGGTCACCGAGGTCGGCTGCCGGCGGCGGCTGTCGCGCTCGCCCAGCGGCCAGGCCCGCACCGACTCGATCGACGTCTACCTGCTGCTCAGCTCGATGGACGAGGCCGGCGCGGCCGACGAGGGTGTGCACCTGCCGCGGCACGACGCGCTGCGCTTCGGCAAGACCCTCGACGACGGGGGCGCGGGTCAGATCGCCCGGCTGGAAGACTTCGCCCGGCTGGTCGCCTCGCTGGTCGGCCGTCCCACTTTGTGAGACGGCGGCACCATCATTCGACCGGGGCGTTGGGGCCGGCGACCTCGTCGTCGGAGTCGCCGCGCATGACGTGGATGCACTCGCCCGGGCAGTCCTTGGCGGAGTCCAGCACGTCCAACCGCAGGTGAGCGGGCACGTCAACCCGGACACCAGGTGACACCTGGAGCTCTCCGGACCCGTCCTTGACGTACGCCAGGCCGTCGATGTCGAACTCGAAGACGTCCGGCGCGTACTGCACGCACAGTCCATCGCCCGTGCACAGGTCCTGGTCCACCCAGACACGCAACTGATCAGTGTCGGTCTGAGTCGTCACATCGCCTCCCGCGAGCTACGTTCGTACGCTCCGACCGTACCTGACGAAGGTTTTCCGGCCCGTTGGTGAGTGACGAACGCCAACCGGACGAGATCAAGAACCGGTGACGAGGGTGTTGCCTGGGTCTAAATCGTCGTCGGAGCGGTTAGTGTTATGACAGAACGTTTTTAGCCCCCCGGGGAGGTGGGACGTGGCACGCAGCGACGACGCGGATGCGCGCGCCGCACGGTGGGAGAAGGAGACCCACGATCTCTCCACCCAGGTCGCGTTCCTTCAAGAGGAACTCGCTCTGGTGCGGCGCAGGCTCACAGAGAGCCCCCGACACGTCCGTCAGCTCGAGGAGCGGCTCGCGGCAACGCAGGCGCAGCTGGCCCGAGTGTCCGAAAACAACGAGCGGCTCGTCACGACCCTCAAAGAGGCTCGGGCCCAGATCGTCACACTCAAGGAAGAGATCGACCGCCTGGCGCAGCCGCCGAGCGGTTATGGCGTCTTCCTGACCCGCCACGACGACGGCACGGTGGATGTCTTCACCGGCGGTCGCAAGCTGCGCGTGGCCGTGTCGCCCTCGATCGAGACCGAGGAGCTCAAGCGCGGCCAGGAGGTCCTGCTCAACGACGCGCTCAACGTGGTCGACGCCTTCGGCTACGAGCGCGTCGGCGAGGTCGTGATGCTCAAGGAGGTGCTCGAGAACCCGACGGGTGGCCCGGGCGACCGTGCCCTGGTCATCTCGCACGCCGACGAGGAACGCATCGTCCACCTGGCCGAGTCGCTCATCGGGGCGGCCCTGCGCAGTGGCGACTCGCTCATGATCGAGCCCCGCTCGGCGTACGCCTACGAGCGGATCCCGAAGAGCGAGGTCGAGGAGCTCGTCCTCGAGGAGGTCCCCGACGTCGGCTACGAGGACATCGGTGGCCTGCACACGCAGATCGAGGCGATCCGCGACGCGGTGGAGCTGCCGTTCCTGCACGCCGACCTGTTCCGCGAGCACCAGCTGCGGCCGCCGAAGGGCATCCTGCTCTACGGTCCGCCCGGCTGCGGCAAGACCCTGATCGCCAAGGCGGTCGCCAACTCGTTGGCGAAGAAGATCGCCGAGCGGCGTGGCGAGGAGAAGCACACCAGCTACTTCCTCAACATCAAGGGTCCGGAGCTGCTCAACAAATACGTCGGCGAGACCGAGCGGCACATCCGACTGGTGTTCCAGCGGGCCCGTGAGAAGGCTGGCGAGGGCACCCCGGTGATCGTCTTCTTCGACGAGATGGACTCCGTGTTCCGCACCCGCGGCTCCGGCGTCTCGTCCGACGTGGAAAACACGATCGTGCCGCAGCTGCTGTCGGAGATCGACGGCGTCGAGGGGCTCGAGAACGTCATCGTGATCGGCGCGTCCAACCGCGAGGACATGATCGACCCCGCCATCCTGCGCCCCGGCCGACTCGACGTGAAGATCAAGATCGAGCGTCCGGACGCCGAGGCGGCCAAGGACATCTTCAGCAAGTACATCCTGGCCGGCCTGCCGCTGCACGGCGACGACCTGGCCGAGCACGGCGGCGACACCCAGGCCACGGTCGAAGCGATGATCGAGGCCGTAGTCCTGCGGATGTACTCGGAGTCCGAAGAGAACCGGTTCCTCGAGGTCACCTACGCCAACGGTGACAAGGAGGTCCTCTACTTCAAGGACTTCAACTCCGGCGCGATGATCCAGAACATCGTCGACCGGGGCAAGAAGATGGCCATCAAGGAGTTCCTCGCCTCGGGCCGCAAGGGCATGCGCCTGCAGCACCTGCTCGACGCGTGCGTCGACGAGTTCCGCGAGAACGAGGACCTGCCCAACACCACCAACCCCGACGACTGGGCCCGCATCTCCGGCAAGAAGGGCGAGCGGATCGTCTACATCCGCACGCTCGTCTCCGGCGGCAAGGGCACGGAGGCCGGCCGCTCCATCGAGACGGCCAGCAACACCGGTCAGTACCTGTAACCAGAGCGACATCAAGCGGGGCGGCGCCGACGGCGTCGCCCCGCTTACCGTTCCGGCATGCGTCGATTCCTGGCCGTCCCGCTCCTGACCGGGGCCCTTCTGCTGGCCGCCTGTTCGGACACCGCCGACTCGGCCGCCCCGAGCGCCACCTCTCCCTCGGCGAGCGCCGCCGCGCCGTCGCCCACCGCTCCGGCGCCGGACACGCGCGACGACCTGACTGTCGTCAAGGAAGCGTTCGACCGCAGTTTCGCCGCCAGGAAGTTCGGCATGTCGGTCGAGATCTCGGCGGGTGGCACACACGTCGCCAAGATCGATGCGAGCCTCGACCTCGAGGCCGACGCGCTGCGGATGACCATGATGACCGATGAGTACCAGCAGCTCCTCAAGATCGGCGACGAGATCTTCATCAAGAACGCCGACGAGGACGTCTTCGTGCGGGTGGAGGTCGGCAAGCTGCGGCCCGGCAGCCCGCTCGGCGGCTCGTTCGACCTCACCCAGCACTCCGGCATCCTGGGCGGCGTGGTGGCGGCCCGCAAGGTCGAGGAGAAGATCGGCACCCGCATCTACGAGGGGACGGCCGACCTGCGCAAGGCGGTGGCCGCGGCGCCGCCGGAGTCCCGGAAATCGATGGAGGCCACCCTACGCCTCGCTCGTGACGCCGAAGCGGTCCCGTTCCGACTCATCGCCGACGACGAAGGCCGGCTGACGAGCCTGGCCTATGAGATCGAGACCGCGCAGGGCGGGGTCAGGACGCTCATCCGCATGAACAACCGCGGCGCGGCCGCTCCCCTGCAGCGGCCGGAACCCGACCAGGTCAAGGACGCGACCGCGGAACAATACGCCGTTCTCTGACCCGGCACGGAGATTCGCGTGCGGGCCGGGGGCCGACGGGGGTCCGCTCGGACTACGCTTTGACGTCATGGGGCAGCGGAACGAGGTGGCGACGTGACGGTACGGCGAATCATGGGCACCGAAGTCGAATACGGGATCTCGGTGCCGGGCCAGGCCGGAGCCAACCCGATGGTGACGTCGTCGCAGGTCGTCAACGCCTACGGGGCCCGGCCCGAGTTGACCCGGGGCGGTCGGGCGCGCTGGGACTACGAGGAGGAGTCGCCGCTGCGGGACGCGCGGGGCTTCACCTACTCCGGCGCCGCCTACGACCCGGCCGAGGCGCTGGCCGACGAGGACCTCGGGCTGGCCAACGTCATCCTGACCAACGGCGCCCGGCTCTACGTCGACCACGCGCACCCCGAATACTCCACGCCCGAGGTCACCAACCCGATGGACCTCGTCCGCTGGGACAAGGCGGGGGAGCGGGTGATGGCCGAGGCGTCCCGCCGGGCGGCGACGATCCCGGGCACCCACCCGATCCATCTCTACAAGCACAACACCGACAACAAGGGCGCCAGCTACGGCGCGCACGAGAACTACCTCATGCGCCGGCAGACGCCGTTCGCCGACATCGTCGCCTACCTGACCCCGTTCTTCGTGACCCGCCAGGTGTTCACCGGCGCCGGCCGGGTCGGGATCGGGCAGGACGGTTCGCAGCCGGGCTACCAGCTGACCCAGCGCGCCGACTTCTTCGAGGTCGAGGTCGGGCTGGAGACCACGCTCAAGCGCCCGATCATCAACACGCGCGACGAGCCCCACTCCGACGCCGACAAATACCGCCGGCTCCACGTCATCATCGGCGACGCCAACCTGTCGGAGATCTCGACCTTCCTCAAGGTGGGCACGACGTCGCTCGTACTCACGATGATCGAGGAAAAGGTCCTCACGCCGGACCTGGGCATCGCCGACCCGGTGGCCGAGCTCAAGTCGGTCAGCCACGACACCACGCTGACGCACCGCATGCGGCTGCGCGACGGGCGCCGGCTGACCGCGCTCGACCTGCAGTGGGCCTACTTCGAGCGGGCCAAGGCCTTTGTCGACGACCGCTACGGCACCGACGCCGACGCCGACACCGTGCAGGTGCTCGACCGGTGGGAGGGCATTCTCGACAAGCTCGGCCGCGACCCGATGTCCGCTCAGGACGAACTCGACTGGGTGGCCAAGCTGCGCCTGCTCGAGGGCTACCGCGACCGGGAGAACCTGGCCTGGGCGTCCCCGAAGCTGCAGCTGATCGACCTGCAATACAGCGACGTGCGCCCCGAGAAGGGCCTCTACCACCGCCTGGTCGCCCGCGGCGCGATGAAGACGCTGCTGACCGACGAGGAGACCCGCTCGGCCATGGTGGAGCCGCCGGAGGACACGCGCGCCTACTTCCGCGGTCGCTGCCTCGCGCAATATCCGTCCGAGGTGGTCGCCGCGTCCTGGGACTCGGTCATCTTCGACGTCGGGCGCGAGTCGCTCGTGCGCGTGCCCATGATGGAGCCCGAGCGGGGCACCAGGAAGCACGTCGGCGCCCTCTTCGACCGGTGCCCGAGCGCCAAGGACCTCCTCGAGGCCATCACCGGGGGCTGATGCGCCAGAACACGGCGCGCCGTCGGGCGTACGCCATCGGGGTCTGGCATTGTCCCTGAACCGTCCGCCGTGCGCGAAACATCGCGTGCGGCGGGCCGGATTGTCGTATCGGCGAGGTAGGTTTTTCGCAGGCACATCTGAGGCCTGTTGAGGGAGGGCACGCATGGCAACTCGGGACAGCGGCGGCCAGTCGCAGTCGGGCAAGGCCCGTCGCGACGAAGAGGTTGAGGACGTCACCACCGAGGCCAACCCCGAGGTGGCCGAACGGCATCAGGAGATCACCGAAGACGTCGACGACCTGCTTGACGAGATCGACTCGGTTCTGGAAGAGAACGCCGAGGAGTTCGTGAGGGGGTACGTCCAAAAGGGCGGCCAGTAGGCTTTTGTCCGTTCTGGTGCGGCGCGGCGGGTATGTGCCTGCGGCGCCGTACCCATTGCGGTCCGGGGCGTATGGGCGCGCATCGTCGCGTCTGCGCCGCGCCCAAGATAGTCTGCTCCAGCGCCGGATCATCGGCGCCTACATCTGAAAGGGACCACGTGGCAGCGGGATTCGATCCTTCCGGGCGCCTGCCCGACGTGTTCACCAACGCGGGCACCTCGTCGTTCACGCAGTTCCTGAGCCAGGCGGCGCCTGAGCTCCTGCCCGGCCGCCGGCCCCTTCCGCCCGGCGTCTCCAGCGATGTCGGCCCCCACGCCACCACGATCGTGGCGATCACGGCCGTCGGCGGCGTGGTCATGGCCGGCGACCGGCGCGCGACGATGGGCAACCTGATCGCCAGCCGCGACATCGAGAAGGTCCACCCGGCCGACGAATACTCCCTGGTCGGCATGGCGGGCACCGCCGGCATCGGCATCGAGATGATCCGGCTGTTCCAGGTGGAGCTCGAGCACTACGAGAAGATCGAGGGCGCGATGCTCTCGCTCGACGGCAAGGCCAACCGGCTCGCCGCGATGATCCGCGGCAACCTCGGCGCGGCGCTGCAGGGCCTCGCGGCCGTGCCGATCTTCGCCGGCTTCGACCTGTCGGCCAACGACCCGGCCCGCGCCGGCCGCATCTTCAGCTACGACGTGACGGGCGGCCCCTACGAGGAGCGCGGCTACGACGCCATCGGCTCCGGCTCGATCTTCGCCAACGCGGCGCTGAAGAAGCGGTTCCGCGCCGGCCTGTCGATCGAGGACGCGACCCGGCTCGCGGTCGAGGCCCTCTACGACGCGGCCGACGACGACACCGCCACCGGCGGCCCCGACCTCACCCGGCGGATCTTCCCGGTCGTGATGACGGCGACCGCCGAGGGCACCCACCGGCTGACCGACGAGGAGACGTCGGACATCGCCAACGGGGTCGTCTCGGGCCGCATGGAGAACCCGGGCGGCTGACGATGCTGGCTTCCGTGTCCGACCTCGATTACCACCGCTAGGGAGCGCCGCCGTGGCGATGCAGTTCTACACCAACATCGACCAGATCATGCGGGACCGCTCGGAGCTGGCCCGCAAGGGCATCTCCCGCGGCCGCAGCGCGGTGACCCTGACCTACACGGGCGGCGTGCTCTTCGTGGCCGAGAACCTGTCGACCTCGCTACACAAGATCAGCGAGATCTACGACCGCATCGGCTTCGCCGCCGTCGGCCGCTACAACGAGTTCGAGAATCTGCGCCGCGCGGGCGTCCGGATGGCCGACCTCAACGGCCTGTCCTACGACCGCCGCGACGTCACGGGCCTGGCCCTGGCCAACGCGTACGCCCAGACCCTCGGCGCCATCTTCAGCGACCAGCAGAAGCCGTTCGAGGTCGAGATCTGCGTCGCCGAGGTCGGTCCCACGCCTGCGGATGACCAGATCTACCGACTGGCCTACGACGGCTCGGTCAACGACGAGCCGGGCTTCATGGCCATGGGCGGCTCGGCGGAGGCCATCGCCAACGTCCTCAAGGGCGCGCACAAGAGCGACATGTCACTGGCGGACGCGGTCAAACTGGCGGTCAAGGCCCTGAGCAGCGTGGGCGGCGAGGGCGGCGCGGCCCGCACGATCGCCGCGAACCAACTCGAGGTCGCCATCCTCGACCGGGCCCGCCGTGGTCGGACCTTCCGGCGTCTGACCGGGTCGGTTCTGACCAACCTGCTGGACGGCAACGGTGGCGGCGCCGCGAAGCCGGCCGCATCGGGCAACGGCGAGGAGAAGGCCGCCGCCGAGAACGCGGAAGGCGCCAAGCCGCCGGCGCCGGGCCCGGACAAGCCGACCTCGTCAGCGGGCTCCGCCGACCTGGAGTAGGCCGATCTCGGATTCGGACGCGCCGCCCGCCATCGCCGCGGGCGGCGCGTTTTCGCGCTGCGCAACAGGTTGTTACATCCCACGGATCCTGGTTGATGGCGTGCCGGCTCGCGGCTGGTAGGTGGCATGGCGGCTGGTTGTGGGTTGGCGGGGTGCCGGCTCGCGGTTGGTGGCGTGGCGGTTGGTTGTGGGTTGGCGGCGTGCCGGCTCGCGGTTGGTTGGTCGGTGGCGTGGCGGTTGGTTGTGGGTTGGCGACGTGCCGGCTCGCGGTTGGTTGGTCGGTGGCGTGGCGGTTGGTTGTGAGCCGGCGGCGTGCCGGCTCGCGGTCGGTTGTGCGTGTGCCGGCTCGCGGTGAAGTTGACCTTGCGGTGGCCGCAGGGCGATGCGGGCGCTGCTCGGACGCTAGCTGGATGCCGTCGTCGCGGATCGCCCGGTTGCTCAACCGAACCTCGAAAGCCGCACTGTCGGGGCAAGGCGCACTGATTTCTTTCAAAGGTTGCCAGGGCTGCTGCGGGAATGCCTCCGCGTCCTGCTGCCTTCGAGTGCGAAGCGCTGGCGCGAAAGTGCGGAACGCGTTCCGTGATCGGTGGAGGACCGTCTCCACCTTCGGTCTTAGCGGTCTTGGACTTATTTCATCATCGCTTGACCCCAAGCGCTCTGGATAATCGTGCCTCGGTTTCTGGTCGAGTTGATCGTCGAATTTTCCTGATCGGCTGTTGGATCTCGGCGAATTATCCGTCGTATTGCGGTTGATTGGCTCGCCCGGAGGCCGGCAGGCTGGTCTGTCCACGCCATGAGGGGCTGATTTCGCCGCCTCGATGACATCAGTCTCGGCGGGGCGGCTAGCGGGGATGGCCGCTGTTGGCCAGTCGTCGGATCGCGGCGCAGCACGCTCGCGGAGGCGACGGTGTTTCTCGGCATGGCGCTGCGCCAATCCCCACGCGCGGTGGCGCACGTGTCGGCTACGGAAATCCTCCCCTTCCGGCGAATAGCGGCGTGACTTTGTTCGGTCGCGCATGGCAGCGATCTCATGCCTCGTGAACAACTGCAACTGCCGCATGCTTCTATTATCCCGGCCATTTACTGACCTGTCTGTCCCCGTGGCGAAGTCCGCAAGGCCAATTTGCGAAGGAGAGAATCGTCCCGTCCCTCGGTCCGGATATCGCTTATCGCCTTCATCGAATCTGTAGCAGCGCGTGCAGGCCCCAGCGGCGAGGGCGTGGCCGGCGGCGCGCGCTGGGGCGGTGAAGGGGTGGCGACCGGCGCGGCGGGCGCCGCGCGGGCGGCGGCGGTGACGGGGGTGGCGGGCGGCGGCGAGGAGCGGCGGGTGGTGACGGCGGCGAGGGCGTGGCCGGCGGCGCGCGAGGTAGCGGGCGGTGAGTGGCGGCGAGGGGGTGGCCGGCGGCGCGCGCTGGGGGCGGTGAAGGGGTGGGGGCGGCGGCGAGGGGCGGCGGACGGTGATGGCGGCGAGGCGGCGTGCCGAGCGGCGGCGCGGCGGGCGGCGGCGCGGCGGGCGGCGGCGCGGCGGGCGGCGGCGCGGCGGGCGGCGGCGCGGCGGGCGGCGGCGCGGCGGGCAACGGGTCGTGCAGGGGCGGCGAGGGACCGCCGGCCAGCGGCGGCGCGGGAGGCGGCGGACGGTGAAGGGGCGGCGAAGGGCGTGCCGGCCGGCGGCGGCGCGGGAGGCGGCGGGTGGTGACGGGGCGGCGAGGAGCGTGCCGGACAGCATCCCGCTAAGCGGCGATCGCCGCGCAAGTCGGCTCAACGCTTCATCCTAGGATGCTCTAGAGGGTGTGCCGCCGCGGCGGCAAGGAGGAAGCCGCTGCGATAGGCACTGGGTGGTCAGGCCCGCGTGTGTGAGGCCTGGCGGTCCATCGCAGGGTCAGGCGGTGATGTGCTTGCGGAGGTCCTCCAGGGCCGCCGCGTAAATCTCTGAGAACGTCGGGAACGGCTGGATGATGTCGCGGAGGACCGTGAGCGGGATACGGGCCCGGATCGCGACCGTGGCCTGTTGCAGCCACTCGCCCGCCTCCGGGCCGACCGCATAGGCGCCGGTCAGGGAACGCCCGTCGCTGAGGAGCGTGAGGAAGCCGATCGAGTCCGCGTACGCCCGGGTGTAGGTCTCCGTTTTCGGCAGGGCCGACAGCGCCGCCGTGCCAGAGAACGCGGCCGTCGTCGCGCCTACCGCGCCCACGGCCGGGTCCGTGTAGACCACCCGCGGCACCGCCGTGTAGTCCGCCTCGCGTGGCTCGCCCAGGAGGTTCGCGGCGACCACGTCGCCCTGGTATTTGCCTACGTGGGTGAGCATCCACAGGCCCGTGACGTCGCCGATGGCCCACAGGCGCTCGGCCACCCGTAGGCGGGCGTCGACCGGCACACCATGCGGGGTCGCCGTCACGCCGACGGTGTCGAGGCCGATGTCGGCCACCCGAGGGCGCCGGCCGGCCGCGACGAGCAGGCGGTCGCCCCGGAGCGAGCGGCCGTCCGACAGGCTCAGCACGAAATCGTCGCCCTCGCGGGTCGCGGCGGCCGCGTGTGCGCCCAGGACGACCTCCACGCCGTCGCGGCGCAGCAGTTCGGCGGCCGCCGAGCCGAGCGCCGGCGCCTCGCGGCCCAGCAGGTGGCCGGAGACCAGCACCACCTCGCCGCCCAGGCGGCGGACCGCCTGGGCCATCTCGATGCCGACCGGGCCGCCGCCGAGCACCAGCATCCGGCGCGGGACCGACGTCATGCCGGTGACCTCGCGGTTGGTCCAGACGCCGTCGAGGTCCGCGAGGCCGGGTACGGGCGGGATCACCGCGTCGGCCCCGTTGGCCAGCACGACGTCGGCAGCGGTGTGGACCCGCCCGGCGACGGAGACCGCGCCGGTGCCGGCCAGCCGGCCCGTGCCGCGTAGCAGGGTGACGCCCTTGTCGGCCAGCCACCGCTGCTGGCCGTCGTCCGCGTACCCGGAGACCATGAAGTCCCGCCACGCCAACGCCGCGGGGACGTCCACGTCCGCCGTCGCCGCCGCGTCCCGGGCCGCGTGCACCGCCTCGCCCGGGCGCAGCAGGGTCTTCGACGGGATGCAGGCGTAGTACGAGCATTCGCCGCCGACCAGGTGCCGCTCGACCACCGCTACCCGCAGGCCCCCGTCCGCCAGGGCGCCCACGCAGTGCTCGCCGGGCGCCCCGCCGCCGACCACGATGACGTC
Source organism: Asanoa sp. WMMD1127 (assembly GCF_029626225.1). Taxonomy (NCBI): domain Bacteria; kingdom Bacillati; phylum Actinomycetota; class Actinomycetes; order Micromonosporales; family Micromonosporaceae; genus Asanoa; species Asanoa sp. WMMD1127. The sequence goes on along the minus strand of NZ_JARUBP010000001.1, from coordinate 6,587,157 downwards.
GAAGTCAAAGTCCCCCATGACCACCCATTCTCGGCCGCCGCGGGCCCGAACGAAGTCAGCAACGCGCGGCGGCCGCCTGCGTAGGGTGGAGTCATGCGTAGCGACATCGTTCCCGGCGGGGTGTTTCCCGACTACGCGCTGCCCGACCACACCGGCACCATGCGGAAGCTGAGCGAGCTGCAGGGCGACGACCCGATGATCCTCACGCTGGCCCGTGGTCACTACTGCCCCAAGGAGCACCAGCAGCACCTGGAGCTGGCGGCGCTCCAGCCCAAGATCGCGGTGGCGTACACGAAGATCGTGACCATCGCGACGGACGAGCACCACACCCTGCAGGAGTTCCGGGCCTCCGTCGGCGCGCACTGGCCGTTCCTGTCCGATGTGGACCGGGTCATCCAGCGCGACCTCGACATCGCCGAATACACCGACCCGGAACACGATCCGATGGTGCCGCACACCCTGGTGCTGAAGCCGGGCCTGATCGTCCACAGTGTCTACAACGGCTACTGGTTCTGGGGGCGGCCCTCCACCGACGACCTCTGGCGCGACCTGCGCGCGGCCACCGCCGAGATCAGGCCCGACTGGGACCTGAGCGCCCCGGGGCTACGCGAGGCCTGGGACGCGGGGGACATGTCGAAGTTCCACGGCTACGACCGGAAGCCGGCCGCGGCCGGCTGAGGTCAGCCGCGGTTTCGGCCCCCGAAGCGGCCACGGACTCAAGCCCCGAACAACGCCAGGCACGGCTCCAGGCCGGTGACCGACACCGCCGGTCGCGGCAGCGCCGCCCACCGCGAAAGGGTCAGCCGCAGCCGCTGCGAGACGACCACCTCGTCGTGCAGCAGGTCCCGGGTGATGCCGTCGTCCTCGTAGCCGACCTTGCGCGACACCCCGAGCGCCGCCGCGTTGTCGACGAACGAGCCCGTCGTCGCGCACTCCGCCGACAGGCCGGCGAACGCCAGGTGCAGCACGGCCTGCCGCATCGTCGTGCCGAACCCGCGTCCCTGGTGGGGCAGGCCCAGCCACGACCAGGTGCGCACCTCGCGCAGCCGGCCGAACGACGCCGCCGCCATGCCCTGCAGGCCGACCGGCACGCCGTCGACGAACACGCCCAGGTGCAGGGCCCAGTCGTCCGGGGTCCAGTCGCCGCGGTCCATCCAGACGCCCTTGACCACGTGGCGCGCCCGCTCCAGCGGCGGCAGGTCGGTCCACGGCGTCAGGAACGTACGCGCGCCCGGCTTCTGCACGCCCTCGAACGCCACCGCGGCCAGCCCGGCCAGGTCCGCGTCCGACGGCGGCCGCAGCTCCATCGCGCCGACCCGCAGGCGCAGGTCGACCAGCGGCCAGTAGTCAGCCAGCACGGACCGCACCCGCCGCCACCGCCGCGGCCAGCGCCGTGCGCCACTCCGCCATCGGTGCGAGCCCGGCCACGGCCCAGCGGTCGTGACCCAGCACGCTGTATGCGGGCCGGGCCGCCGGCGTCGGGAACTCCGAGCTGGGAATGGGCCGCACCCGCGCGGGGTCGAGCCCGTTCAGCTCGAAGATCGCCTGGGCGAACCCGTGCCAGGTGGTCTCACCCGAGGCGGTCCCGTGATAGACGCCCGCCGGCGCGTCCGGCGCCAACGCCAGCGCCACCAGCTGCCGGGCCAGCTCCAGCGACCACGTCGGCTGCCCCCGCTGGTCGTCGACCACGTTGACCGTCTCCCGGGACGCCGCCAGCCGCAGCATCGTCGCCGCGAAGTTGCGGCCGTGCTCGCCGTAGAGCCACGCCGTCCGCACGACGTAACCGGACGACGGCAGCAGCGACAGCACCGCCCGCTCACCGACCAGCTTGCTGCGCCCGTACGCGTTGATCGGCGCGGGCTCAGCCGACTCCGGATAGGGCGACGAGGCCGACCCGGACAGCACGTAGTCGGTGGAGACATGGACCAGCCGCGCTCCGGCGGCGGCGCACGCCGATGCCAGCGAGGCGACCGCGTCGCCGTTGAGAGCCGTCGCCGCGTCCTCGGCCGTCTCGGCGCCGTCGACGTTCGTCCACGCCGCCGCGTTGATCACGACGTCGTGCCCCGGGACCGCCGAACGCACCTCGGCGGCCGACAGCAGATCGAGATCCGCGCGCCGCGCGGCCGTCACGGTGCAGCCAGAGAAGCCGGCGAGCACCGCGACCAGGTCCGAACCCAGCATCCCGCCCGCGCCGGTCACCAGGACCTTCATCGGCCGGCGCCCGCCTTCAGCGGCTCCCACCACGCGCGGTTCTCCTTGTACCAGGCCACGGTCGCGGCGAGCCCGCGGTCGAGGTCGACGCTGGGCGCGTACCCGAGCTCGTTCTGGATCTTGGCGATGGACAGCGAGTAGCGCCGGTCGTGGCCCTTGCGGTCGGCCACCGGCACGACGCGGTCCCAGGAGGCGCCGCAGGCCTCCAGCAGCCGACCGGTCAGCTCCTTGTTGGTGAGCTCCGTGCCGCCGCCGATGTGGTAGACCTCGCCGGCCCGGCCCTTGTCCTGCACCAGCGCGATGCCGACGCAGTGGTCGTGCACGTGCAGCCAGTCGCGGATGTTGCCACCGTCGCCGTACAACGGCACCGTGCCGCCGTCGAGCAGGTTGGTCACGAACAGCGGGATGACCTTCTCCGGGAACTGGTAGTGCCCGTAGTTGTTGGAGCAGCGGGTGACCACCACGTCCATGCCGTGCGTGCGGTGGTAGGCCAGCGCCAGCAGGTCGGAGCCCGCCTTGGAGGCCGAGTACGGCGAGTTCGGTGCCAGCGGCCAGTCCTCGGTCCAGGAGCCCGAGTCGATCGAGCCGTAGACCTCGTCGGTCGAGACGTGCACGAACCGGCCCGTGCCGTGCCGCAGCGCCGCGTCGAGCAGGGTCTGCGTGCCGAGGACGTTCGTCGTCACGAACACGCTCGCGCCGGAGATCGACCGGTCCACGTGCGACTCGGCCGCGAAGTGCACGATCACGTCGTGGTCGCGGACGACCTCGTCGACCAGCTCCGCGTCGCAGATGTCCCCGTGCACGAAGCGCAGCCGGGAGTCGGACGCCACCGGGGCCAGGTTGGCCCGGTTGCCCGAGTAGGTGAGCTTGTCCAGCACCGTCACCACGCTCGGGGCCAGGTCCGGCCCCGCGCCCGGGGTCAGCAGCATGCGGACGTACTCCGAACCGATGAACCCGGCGCCGCCGGTCACGAGGATCCTCACGGGTTCCGGAGTCTACGGGATGGCCGCGACCCAGTAGGCTCCCCGCCGTGCGAGGGATTCTTCTGGCCGGCGGCACGGGATCGCGGCTGTGGCCGATCACGATGGCCGTGTCGAAGCAGCTGATGCCGATCTTCGACAAGCCGATGATCTACTACCCGCTCTCGACGCTGGTGATGGCCGGCGTCGACGAGATCTTGATCATCACCACCCCGGACGACCAGGCCCAGTTCCGGCGCCTGCTCGGCGACGGTGGTCAGTGGGGACTCAAGATCGACTATGTGGCGCAGCCGCGCCCGGAGGGCATCGCACAGGCCTTCCTGCTCGGCGAGGAGTTCATCGGCGACGACTCGGTGGCGCTGATCCTCGGCGACAACATCTTCCACGGCGTCGGCCTCGGCCGGCAGCTGGGCGAGGCCGGCCCGCTGCGGGGCGGCAAGGTCTTCGCCTACCCGGTGGCCAACCCCCGGGAGTACGGCGTCGTCGAGTTCGACGCCGACGGCAAGGTCCTCTCGATCGAGGAGAAGCCGGTCAGGCCCAAGTCGCGGTACGCCGTCCCCGGCCTCTACTTCTACGACAACCGGGTCGTGGAGATCGCCCGCGGGCTCAAGCCGAGCGACCGCGGCGAGCTGGAGATCACCGCGGTCAACGAGGCCTACCGGGAGTGGGGCGAGCTGACCGTCACGGTGCTCGACCGGGGCACCGCCTGGCTCGACACCGGCACCTTCACCTCGATGATGCAGGCGGCCGACTACGTGCGGGTGATCGAGGAGCGGCAGGGCCTCAAGATCGGCTGTGTCGAGGAGGTCGCCTGGCGCGCCGGCCGCATCGGCGACGACGCGCTGCGCGACCTGGCCGCCCCGCTGGTCAAGAGCGGCTACGGTGCGTACCTGTTGGGCCTGCTCGCCGAGAAGGAGGAGCACGCGGCATGAAGATTCGTGAGCTGGGCATCGAGGGCGCCTTCGAGGTGACCCCGCAGCAGCACGGCGACCCGCGCGGCCTGTTCCTCGAGTGGTTCAAGGCCGAGACGTTCCAGGCGGCGACCGGGCACCCGTTCACCCTCGCCCAGGCCAACATGTCGGTGTCGGCCCGCGGCGTGGTCCGGGGCATCCACTTCGCCGACGTGCCGCCCGGCCAGGCCAAGTGGGTCACCTGCGTACGCGGCGCCGTGGTCGACGTGATCGTCGACATCCGGGTCGGCTCGCCGACGTTCGGCCGCTGGGAGGCCGTCCGGCTCGACGACGTCGACCGCCGGGCCGTCTACGTCGCCGAGGGCCTGGGGCACGGCTTCTGTGCCCTGACCGACGACGCGACGCTGACCTATCTCTGCTCGACGGGCTACAACCCGTCCGGCGAACACACCGTGCACCCGCTGGACCCGGACCTGGCCATCGAGTGGCCGGCCGAGGCGCCGGTCCTGTCGGCCCGCGACGAGGCCGCGCCGTCACTGGCCGCCGCCCGGGCGGACGGGCTGCTCCCGGACTACGAGGCCTGCCGGGCCCACGTCCGGGGACTGCGGTGAACCCGACGAAACGTACCCTGTGAATCTTTTCCGCCATCGGGAAGATGACGGCGCGTCGCGGCACTGACCACTGACCGGGTTTCCCGGCTAATGTCTTGCTATGGAGCGGCGAATCTTCGGGCTCGAGACCGAATACGGGGTCACCTGCACCTATCGCGGTCAGCGCCGGCTGTCGCCGGACGAGGTGGCCCGCTACCTGTTCCGGCGGGTGGTTTCCTGGGGTCGGTCGAGCAACGTCTTCCTGCGCAACGGCGCGCGCCTCTACCTCGACGTCGGTTCCCACCCGGAATACGCGACCCCCGAGTGCGACAACGTCGCCGACCTGGTGGCGCACGACCGGGCCGGTGAGCGGATCCTCGAGGGGCTGCTCGTCGACGCCGAGAAGCGGCTGCACGACGAGGGCATCGCGGGCGAGATCTATCTCTTCAAGAACAACACCGACTCGGCGGGCAACTCGTACGGCTGCCACGAGAACTACCTGGTCTCCCGGCACGGTGAGTTCGGCCGCCTGGCCGACGTGCTGATCCCGTTTCTGGTCACCCGGCAGCTCATCTGCGGCGCCGGCAAGGTGCTGCAGACCCCGCGCGGCGCGGTCTACTGCCTGTCGCAGCGCGCCGAGCACATCTGGGAGGGCGTCTCCTCGGCGACCACCCGGTCCCGGCCGATCATCAACACCCGCGACGAGCCGCACGCCGACGCCGAGCGCTACCGCCGCCTCCACGTGATCGTCGGCGACAGCAACATGAACGAGGTCACCACGCTGCTCAAGGTCGGCAGCGCCGACATCGTGCTGCGGATGATCGAGGCCGGCGTGGTGATGCGCGACCTCTCCCTGGAGAACCCGATCCGGGCGATCCGCGAGGTCTCCCACGACGTGACCGGCCGGCGCAAGGTCCGCCTCGCCAACAACAAGGAGATCAGCGGCCTCGAGATCCAGCAGGAATACCTGGCCAAGGCGACCGAGTTCGTCGAGCGCCGGGGCGGCGACCAGACCGCCAAGCGGGTCGTCGAGCTCTGGGGCCGGGTGCTGCGGGCGATCGAGACCGGCGACCTGGAGCCGGTGTCCCGCGAGATCGACTGGGTGACCAAGCTCCGGCTGATCGAGCGCTACCAGGACAAGTTCGACCTCCCCCTGTCCCACCCCCGGATCGCGCAGATGGACCTCGCCTACCACGACCTCCGGCGCGGGCGCGGCCTCTACGGGCTCATGGAGAAGCGCGGCCAGGTCGACCGGGTCGCCACCGACCTGGAGATCTTCGAGGCCAAGGAGACCCCGCCGCAGACCACCCGGGCGCGGCTGCGCGGCGAGTTCATCCGGCACGCCCAGGAGAAGCGCCGCGACTTCACCGTCGACTGGGTGCACCTCAAGCTCAACGACCAGGCGCAGCGCACCGTCCTCTGCAAGGACCCGTTCCGGGCCTACGACGAGCGGGTCGAACGCCTGATCGCCAGCATGTGAGACATCCGGGTACGCTCGGGGACACCATGACGCTCCCCGAGCAGCGCGACAGCGCCCCGAAGCAGCGCGACGAGCAGTGGCCCGACGCCACCCGCACGTCCGGGCCGTCCATGCCCGAGACGCGGCCCGAGGTCGCGCGGCGGGGCTGGCTGGAGAAGCGCCGCGAAAAGGTGATCGAGGAGATCGAGCGCAACCGGCGCGGCGAATACCGCGTGCCGACCTGGGTGCTGGCCGCCCTACTGGTCGCGCTGCTGACCGGCTGGCTGCTGCTCGTCTTTCTTGCCGGCTAGCTCAGCCTCGGCGGCCGGCGCCGCCTCGCTCGCCAGCGCCGCCGCGTGGCGGCCGGCCGCCGCCGCCGTGAGGAAATAGGCGTAGTCCTCGTCCAGCCCCCGGCCCATCGTCGACAGCGGCACGGGGGAGTCCCGCAACGCCGCGTCCAGCCCGTCGTCGGGCACCCGCACGATGCGGTGCCGCACGGACAGCTCCGCGAGCTGCGCCTCGACCTTCGCCGCGAGCCCCGCCTCCAGGCCGTCCGGCAGCGGAAGCTCGCAGGGAGCGAGCGCCACGCGCCCGTACGCCGTGAGGCTGTGATGCGAGATCCCCCGGTGCCGTTCGCGCGGGTCGGCGGCGGAGATCCGCAGCGCGCCGACCGCCCGCCCGTCGAGCGCCACGGCGGCGTTGACCGCCTCGCCGACCGCGACACCGGAGAACGCCCAGGGCAGCCCCGCGCCCAGGTTGCCGGGCCCCTGGGCGACGATCGCCACGTCGGCGCGCAGCGCGTAACGGGCGGCCAGCAACCCGCTGTGGGTCGTCACCGCCTCCAGGTCGCCGCCGAACGCCTGCCCGACCGTGACCGTGCCGGCCAGCCGGTCGCGCAGCCCGTCGAGGGTGCGGGAGAACCAGGCCGGCAGCGCGCCGCCGTCGGTCATCACGTAGGCGACGCGGGCGTCGGGCCGGTCGGCGTGGATGCCGGCCAGGATCGCCGGCAGCGCCGAGTGCAGGTCGGCGGTGACCACCGGCAGGCCGGCCAACGTGTCGGCGGCGGCGATCGCGGCGTGGTGCGGCGACGAGGGCTCCTCGACGCCCCGCACGATCGCCTGCAACGGTGTGTAGCGGGCCTTGACCACGTGGCCGCCGGCCCGGTCGGTGCCGGCGCCGGGCGGGTCGGGCGGCAGCCGGTCGGGCAACGCGACGACCAGCGCGTAGCCGCCCGTGCCGAGGCCCATGAGCTGGGCGTTGACGTTGAGCAGCACCCGGTCGCCGGGCACCGGGTCGCCGACCAGCTGGGGATAGGCCAGGGCGCGCACGGGCAGACCGTCGACCGTCACCGCCAGCTCGACCGCGCCACGCCAGCGGCGCCGCACCTCCGCGACCACCCCGGCACGCCACCTGACCATGGCAGGAAAGGTTACCGGTCCGGCCGGTCGCGTCCCGCGCGGCCGCGCGTGGGATCCAGGAACACGTACCGGATGGACGGGTAGATGCTGGTCAGCCGCTCCTCGGCGGCGTCGGCGGCCGCCTCGATGTCGGCGCCGGTCGCGTCGTCGGCGAAGTCGACCTTGGCGGCGACCAGCACGTCCTCCGGGCCGAGCTGCATGGTCAGCAGCTGGTCGACCCGGTCGACGGTGGGCACCGCGGCCAGCTCCTGGCGCAACCGCACGTGCAGCCGGCGGGGCACCGCCCGACCGACCAGCAGCGACACGTTGGCGACCGACAGGGCGATGGCGACGATCAGCAGCAGGATGCCGATGCCGATGGAGGCGACGCCGTCCCACAGCGGGTCCCCGGTCACCTCGGTCAGCACCAACCCGCCCGTGGCCAGCCCGAGACCGATCAGCGCCGCGCTGTCCTCCAGGAAGACGGCCTTGACCGCCGTGTCCGGAGTGGCGCGCAGGAACCGGAACGGCGAGGTGCGCCAGCGGGTCGCCTCGCCGCGGACCTGGCGCAGCGCCCGGATGAAGGAGATGCCTTCGAGGACGAACGAGACGGCCAGCACGACGTACGCGACCGTGAAGTCGCCGACGTCCTCGCCTTCCAGGATCGTCTCGATGCCGTGGTAGACGGAGAAGCCGGCGCCGGCCACGAAGGTGAACAGGGCGGCGATGAACGCCCAGACGTAGCTCTCCTTGCCGTGGCCGAAGGGGTGCCGGTCGTCCGGGTCCTTCGCGCCGCGGCGCAGGGCCGTGAACAGCAGCACCTCGGTGGTGGTGTCGGCCAGCGAGTGGGCGGCCTCCGAGAGGATCGCGGCCGAGCCGGTCAACAGGCCGGCAACGAACTTGGCGGCGGCGATCGCCAGGTTGGCCAGACCGGCGACGACAACCGTGAGCGTGGACTCCGACGGCGTGTCGCCGGCGTCGGGGATCGCGGCGTGGCGGACCTCCGGCTCGCCCTCCAGATCGACGTCGTCGAGGTCCGATGGGCGGTCCGGCTGCTCCGAGTTCACGATGGCCAGGCTATGCCCCGCGCGGGTGTGCGCACATGCGTACCAACACTGCTAGCGTCTTGGGAGTGTCGCGGACCCGCACCGAGCGCCTGGTCAACCTGGTGATCTGCCTCCTGTCGACGCGGCGGTTCCTGACCGCCGCGCAGATCGCGGCTACCGTCCCCGGCTACGAGCACGACCCCGAGGACCCCAAGGACCACGAGGCCTTCCAGCGCAAGTTCGAGCGCGACAAGTCCGAGCTGCGTGAGCTGGGCGTTCCGCTGGAGACCGGCGCCGCGAGCGCGTTCGACACCGAGCCCGGCTACCGGATCGCCCGCCGCGATTACGCCCTGCCCGACATCCCGCTGGCCCCCGACGAGGCCGCCGCCGTGGGCATCGCCGGCCGGCTCTGGCAGCACGCCGGCCTGGCCGCCGCCGCGTCGTCGGGCCTGGCCAAGCTGCGCGCCGCCGGCGTCGACGTCGACCCGCAGGCGACCCTGGGCGTCGAGCCGATCGTCCGGGTCGACCCGACCTTCGCGCCGCTGACGGCGGCCGCTCGCGACCGGCACACGGTGCATTTCGACTACCGGGTGCCCGAGCAGGACGGCCCGACCAGCCGCCGCCTCCAGCCGTGGGGCGTGGTGTGCTGGCGGGGCCGGTGGTACGTGGTGGGCCACGACCTCGACCGCGGCGCCCCGCGCTGCTTCCGGCTCTCCCGGGTGGTCGGCACGGTCCGCCTCACCGGCCGGCCCGGCGCCTACCAGCCGCCCAAGGACCTCGACCTGATCAGCTACGTCGCCCGGTTCAGTGGGCCGATCGAGCGCACCGGGCGGGCCACCGTGCTGGTGCGCAAGGGTCGCGCCGCCGGGCTGCGGCGGTGGGCGCAGGAGACGGCGCCCGGCGCCGAGGTCGACCGGGTGGTGCTGCGCTACGCCGACGTCGACTTCATCGCCACCCAGCTCGTCGGTTACGGGCCGGACGTACGCGTGCTCGACCCGCCCGAGGTCCGCGAGGCGGTGATCCAGCGGCTCAAGGAGACCGCGACCCGCCACGACGCCACCCCGGTGCCCGCATGACGTCCTCCCTGGGTGGTCTACGACCGAGCGCCGACCGGCTCGGGCGGCTGCTCAACCTCGTGCCCTACCTGCTCGCCCGGCCCGGGATCGAGGTGGCCCAGGCGGCTGCCGACCTGGGCGTGACGCAGCGGCAGCTCAAGGAGGACCTCGAGCTGCTCTGGGTCTGCGGGCTGCCCGGCTACGGGCCCGGCGATCTGATCGACATGGCGTTCGACGGCGACCGGGTGACCATCACCTACGACGCCGGCATCGACCGGCCGCTGCGGCTGACCCCGGACGAGGCGCTGGCCCTGGTGGTCGCGCTGCGGATGCTGGCCGAGACGCCCGGGATGGGCAACCGCGACGCGATCGAGCGGGCCCTGGCCAAGATCGAGCACGCAGCCGGCGACCTGGCCGACGCCCCGGTCGCCGTCCGGATGCCGGGCAGCGACGACCGGCTGGCCACGCTGCGCGGCGCGGTCGAGCGGGGGAGGGCGCTGCGGATCACCTACTACGCGCAGACCCGCGACGAGACCACCGAACGCGTCATCGACCCGATCCGACTGCTGATGGTCGAGGGCCGGGCGTACGTGGAGGCGTGGTGCCGCCGCGCCGAGGCGGTGCGGCTGTTCCGGGCCGACCGGATCGACGCGCTCGTCGAGCTCGACGAGCCGGCCGCCCCACCGCCGAGCGCCGAGCTGCACGACGTCAGCGACGGCGTCTTCAGCCCCGGGCCGGAGCTGCCCCTGATCACCTTGCGGGTCGGCCGCGGTGGTCGGTGGATCACCGAGTACTACCCGTGCGAGGACGTGCACCCCGACCGGCGCGACCCCGACGAGTGGGTGGTGTCGCTGCGGGTCACCGACCTGGCCTGGGCGCAACGCTTCGTGCTCGGCCTGGGCCCCGACGCCACCGCGGTCTCGCCGCCGGAGCTGGTCGCCCGGGTCCGCGACGCCGCCACGGCCGCCCTCGACGCGTACGCGGCACCCGCGGGCGAAACGTTCTAAGCTGTCCGCCGTGGTGCTCTGGATCGTGATCGGCGCGGCGGTGCTCGGCCTCGTCATCCTCGTGCTGGCCGCCCGCCCGGTGCTGGGCCGGCTGCCCGAGCTGGCGCGGGCGCTGCGCCGGCTCGAGGACCGGCAGGCCCGGGCCGAGCAGCTCGGCGCCGAGCTGGCCGTCCTCCAGGAACAGGTCGAGGCCGTGCAGGAACGCGCCGTAGTCGCGCAGGAGCGCATCGCGGTCATCAAGGCCGGTCGCGGGCGCGCGTGACGCCCGAATTGTCGAGCTAGGGCGGCTGGACCTCCAAGTTTCACCGGCTATTGGGGTCTCCCGGGCGGTGGCATCGTCAGATGTCACCCGTAGGATGGGCGAGTCACCCCGACGCACCACACCGTCCGACACTGATCGACTTTGGAGTTCCCATGGGCGCCCTCAAGCCGTGGCACATAGCCGTACTCGTGGTCGTGCTGGTCCTGCTCTTCGGCGCGAAGCGGCTGCCCGACGCGGCGCGTTCCCTCGGCCGCTCCCTGCGCATCATCAAGGCCGAGACCAAGGGCCTCGTCGACGACGACAAGGGCGACCTGGCCGAGAAGGCCGACGCCCAGGCCGGCCGCCAGCCGCTGCCGCCGCAGCAGGTGCAGCAGCAGCCCGCGCAGAACCCGCCGGTCGTCGACCCGGTGCAGCGCTCGCGCGACGTGATCTGACGACCGGATCACCGTCCGGTCATGGCCATCTCCCTGCGCCGTAAGGGGACGACCGAGTTCGAGCGGGCCGCCGACGGCTCGATGACGCTGATCGAGCACATCCGCGAGCTGCGCAACCGGCTGTTCAAGGCGTCGCTCGGCATCCTCGTCGGTTTCGCCGTCGGTTTCGCCGTGCGCGGTCAGGTCCGCGGCCTGCTGTCGGAGCCCTACTGCAGCCTGCCGAGCTCGACCGACCCGGTGACGGGCAAGTGCAAGTTCATCCAGCTCGGGCCCGCCGACGTCTTCCTGCTCGATCTGAAGATCGCTCTCTGGGTCGGGCTCGTGGTGGCCGCGCCCATCTGGCTCTACCAGCTGTGGGCGTTCATCGCCCCGGGCCTGCACCGGCACGAGCGCCGTTACGCCTACGTGTTCGTGGCGATCGCCGCGCCGCTGTTCATCGCCGGCGCGGTGCTCGCCTACTTCGTCATCCACAAGGGGCTCGAGTTCCTGCTCGACTTCTCCGGCGACGACATCAACACCACGCTCGACATCACGCGCTACATCTCGTTCGCCACCAACCTGATCCTGATCTTCGGTGTGGCGTTCGAGTTCCCGTTGATCATCCTGATGCTCAACTTCGTCGGGCTGTTCAGCGCGCGCAAGCTGCTCGGCTGGTGGCGCGTGCTGGTCTTCATCTTCTTCCTGTTCTCGGCCGTGGTCACGCCGACGCCCGACCCGTTCGGCATGACCGCGCTCGCGGCGTGCCTGTCGCTGCTCTACTTCGTGGCGGTCGGGGTCGCGTTCCTCAACGACCGGCGGCGCGGTCGCGGTCGGGAGATCTACGAAGGCGTCGACGACGACGAGATGTCGCAGCTGGAAGACGAGCGTGAGCCGGTCGCGGCCGGCGCACCGATCGAGCCGATCGCGCCCGTGGCGGCGCCGAGGCCGATCGACCGCCGGTTCGACGACGACATCACCTGACCTCTGTCGCGGCGCCGCACCGGGAGATAGGGTGCCGCGATGAAGATCAACGGACCGCTGGCGGTGCTGGCCAACCCCGGAGCGGGGCGGGGCCGGCACCGCGGCGTCCTGCCGTTCGTGCTGGCCCATCTGCGTGACACCGGGCTGCCGGTCGAGCCACTCGAGGCGCGTACCCCGCAAGAGGCTCTGGCCGCGTGCCACGCCGCGGTCGCCGGCGGCGCGGGCGCGCTCGTGGTGGTCGGCGGCGACGGCACCGTCCACCTGGCCCTGCAGGCCCTCGCCGGCACCGACGTGCCGCTGGGCATCGTCCCCGCCGGCACCGGCAACGACTTCGCCGTCGCGGCGGGTTTCGGCGCACCGGCGGCCGCCCTGCGCGCGATCGGCGCCGCGCTGGCCCGGGGTGGCGACCACGCCACCATCGACCTCGCCCGGCTGACCACCGGCGCGGGCGCCACCCACTGGTTCGGCGGCGTGCTCGCGGCCGGCTTCGACGCGATCGTCAACGAGCGCGGCAACCGGATGCGGTGGCCGCGCGGCCCGGTCCGCTACGACCTGGCCATCATGGTGGAGCTCGCCCGGCTGCGGGCCCGGTCCTACCGGATCACGCTGGACGGGGTCACCCAGGAGCGCGACGCGGTGCTGGTCGCGGTGGCCAACGGCGGCAGCTACGGCGGCGGCATGCGGATCTGCCCCGACGCCGACGTCACCGACGGCCGGCTCGACGTGGCCGTGGTGCGGCCCATCTCGCGCCGCACGCTGGTCAAGGTGAAGCCGCAGATCTACGCCGGCACGCACGTGCACCACCCCGCCGTCGACACGTTCTCGGCGCGGAAGGTCGAGCTGGCCGCGGAGGGGATCGTCGGCTACGCCGACGGCGAGCGGATCGCGCCGCTGCCGGTGACCGTCGAATGCGTGCCGGGCGCGCTGCGGCTGCTCAGGGGCGCGTGAGGGCCACGGCGGCGCCCAGGCCGTTGACCTTGCCCGGGTCGGCGGCCGGCAGCACCAGCGCCGACAGGCCGGCCCGCACCGCGCCCGCGTCGGCGGGCGTGTCACCGACCATCAGCGCCCGCTCGGGGTCGACCCCCAGCGCGCCGCAGGCCCGCAGGAAGATCGCCGGATCCGGCTTGCACCGGCCCACCTCGTACGACAGGACGAACGCGTCCACCAGCTCGCCGAGGCCCCAGGTGTCGAAGTGGGGCCGGATGTCGAAGCCGATGTTGCTGACGACGGCCACCGGCACCCCAGCCTGCCGCAACGCCTTGAGCGCCTCGGCGGTGTCGGCGTAGGGCAACCAGCCGTCGGCGCCGAGCAGCCGGTCGTAGAGGGCGTCGGCCAGTCCCTCGATGTCGGTGTTCACGGTCGCCGCGAGCCCGACGAAAGCGGCCCGGTGCGCGTGCGGGTAGAGGTCCCGGTCGGCCCACACCTCGGCCAGGTGCACCGGCACCCGGGCGGGCAGCGGCCCACCGGCCCGGCCCGCGGTGACCAGCCGGTCGGCCAGCACGGTCGCCTTGCCCCGGTCGAGCGACGCCCCGCAGGCGACGGCGGCGGCGAGCACCCACGCGACCGGGTCCTCCACCTGGGCGAGCGTGCCGTGGAAGTCGAAGAGCACGGCCTCGACGGGCCGGCGGGCGGGTTGACCCGACTCGTCTGGCACACGTGGACTGGGCGGTTCCGCGTGGTCTGGCAATGGCACGCCGTGGACCTTACCTAGGACCCACCGGGCGGGTCCGGCACGGCCTACCGCGTCGGCGCGGCGCGCACGCCGTAATCTTGGATGCATGTCGAGCCCCGCCGAGCGCTACGCCGCGGCGCGCCGCCGGGCCGCCCGGGCCAGCGCGTTCCCGGCCCTCGAAGACTTCGCCCTGGGCATCGGCTTCGACCTCGACGACTTCCAGCGGGAGGCGTGCGAGGCCCTGGAGCGAGGCAGCGGGGTGCTGGTCTGCGCGCCGACCGGCGCCGGCAAGACCGTCGTCGGCGAGTTCGCGGTGCACCTGGCGCTGGCCGGTGGCGCCGGAGATTCGGACGCCCCGCCCAAAAAGTGCTTCTACACCACGCCGATCAAGGCGCTGTCGAACCAGAAGTACCACGACCTGGTCGAGCGCCACGGCACCGCCAACGTCGGCCTGCTGACCGGCGACAACGCCATCAACGGCGACGCGCCCGTGGTCGTGATGACCACCGAGGTGCTGCGCAACATGCTCTACGCCGGCTCGCCGGCGCTGCAGGGCCTGGCGTACGTGGTGATGGACGAGGTGCACTACCTGGCCGACCGGTTCCGGGGCGCGGTCTGGGAAGAAGTGATCATCCACCTCCCGGCGTCGGTGACATTGGTCTCACTGTCGGCGACGGTCTCCAACGCCGAGGAGTTCGCCGACTGGCTCGTCACCGTCCGGGGTCACACGGACGTGGTGGTCAGCGAGCACCGGCCCGTGCCGCTGTGGCAGCACATGCTCGTCGGCCGGCGGATGTTCGACCTGTTCCACGACGCGGCCGCCGCCCGCAAGCACGACGTGCACCCGGAGCTGCTGCGCTACTCGCGCGAAATGCTGCGCCGGCTCGAGATGGGCCGCGACGGCTGGGCCGGCGGCGGCGCCCGCGGCGGACGCGGGCCCCGCTGGAAGGGCCCGCTGCGGGCCGAGGTGGTCGAGCGGCTCGACCGGGAAAATCTGCTGCCGGCGATCCTGTTCATCTTCAGCCGGGCCGGTTGCGACGCGGCCGTGCAGCAGTGCCTCGCGGCCGGGCTACGGCTGACCACCCCCGACGAGCGCGTCGAGATCCGCCGGATCGTCGAGGAGCGGATCACCGCGATCCCGGGCGAGGACCTCTCGGTGCTCGGCTACTGGGAGTGGGTCGACGGGCTCGAGCGCGGGCTGGCCGCCCACCACGCCGGCATGCTGCCCGCGTTCAAGGAAGTCGTCGAGGAGCTGTTCGTACGCGGCCTGGTCAAGGCGGTGTTCGCCACCGAGACGCTGGCGCTGGGCATCAACATGCCGGCCCGGTGCGTGGTGCTGGAGCGCCTGGTCAAGTTCAACGGCGAGGCGCACGTCGACCTCACCCCGGGCGAGTACACGCAGCTGACGGGTCGCGCCGGCCGCCGCGGCATCGACGTCGAGGGCCACGCGGTGGTCGTCTGGTCGCCCGAGGTCGACCCGCGGCACGTCGCCGGCCTCGCGTCGACCCGCACCTATCCGCTCCGGTCGAGCTTCCGGCCCTCGTACAACATGGCCGTGAACCTCGTCGGGACGGTCGGCGCCGAGCGCTCCCGGGCGCTGCTGGAGGCGTCGTTCGCGCAGTTCCAGGCCGACCGGTCCGTGGTCGGGCTCGCCCGGCAGGTGCAGCGCAACGAGGAGACCGCCGAGCAGTACGCCGGCGAGGTGCGCTGCAGCCACGGCGACTTCGAAGAGTATTTCGACCTGCGCATGCAGATCGGCGAGCGCGAGCGGGCCCTGGCCCGGCAGGGGCAGACCCAGCGCCGCGCCCAGGCGGTGTCGTCGCTGGAGCGGCTGCGGGTCGGCGACGTGATCCGGGTGCCGTCCGGGCGGCGCGCCGGCCTCGCCGTCGTCCTCGACCCGGGCGCGGCCGGCTTCGGCGACCCACGCCCGCTGGTGCTCACCCAGGACCGCTGGGCCGGCCGGGTGACCTCCGCCGACTTCACCTCCCCGGCCGAGGTGCTGGCCCGGATCCGGGTGCCGAAGCACTTCAACCACCGCAACCCGTCGGCCCGGCGCGACCTGGCCGCCGCCGTCACCGGCACGGGGCTCGACCGGCACAGCCGGCGCGGCCGCCGCGCCCGCGGCACGGGCGACGACGCGCACCTGACCGAGCTGCGCGACAAGCTGCGCAAGCACCCGTGCCACGCCTGCCCCGACCGCGAGGAGCACGCCCGCTGGGCCGAACGCCGGCGTCGCCTGCTGCTCGACACCGAGGAGCTGCGCAAGCGGGTGGCCAGCCGCACAGGCTCGCTGGCCCGCACCTTCGACCGGGTGTGCGCGCTGCTGACGTCCCGCGGCTACCTGACCGAGGCGGGCGAGGTCACCGACAACGGCCGCATGCTCTCCCGCATCTGGTCCGAGGCCGACCTGCTGGTCGCCGAGTGCCTGCGCCGCGGCGTCTGGGACGCGCTGACCCCCGACGAGCTCGCGGGCGCGGTCTCGGTGGTGCTCTACGAGGCGCGCCGCGAGAACGACGAGCGCGCGTCGATCCCGCGGGGCCCGATCGCCGACGCGATCGACGAGACGATGAAGATCTGGGCGGAGCTGGAGGCCGACGAGGCCGCCCGCGGCGTCGACCGCACCCGCGAGCCCGACCAGGGCTTCGTGTGGCCGATCGTCCGCTGGACCCGCGGCGAGGCGCTGGCCAAGGTCCTGGCCAGTGGCCACAACCTCGACGGCGACATGCCGGCCGGCGACTTCGTCCGCTGGGCCCGCCAGGTCGTCGACCTGCTGGGCCAGATCGCGGACGCCGGCGGCGCCTCGACGACGGTCCGCACCACGGCCCGCCAGGCCATCAACGGCATCAACCGCGGCGTCCTCGCCTATATCAACGCGTAGCGGCGATCGCGTCGACGAGGCGGCGGCACGGGCCGGCGAGGTTCCACTTCTCCGCCAGGGCGAGCAGGGTGTCGCCGTCGGCCGGGGCGCTCGGCAACGTGGTGTCCAGGTCGGGCAGTGAGACGTCGCGGGCGACCTTGACCACCGTGGGCGCGACCGCCAGATAGTCGCGGGCCGCGTCGAGCTTGCCGCGTAGGCCCGGGGCGAAGCCCGCCTTCGGGTCGTCGAGGGCCGCCAGCATCGCGTCGAGGGTGCCGTAGCGGGTGACCAGGCGGGCCGCGGTCTTCTCGCCCACGCCGGGCACGCCCGGCAGGCCGTCGCTCGGGTCGCCGCGCAGCGCCGCGAAGTCGGCGTAGCCGGACGCCGGCACGCCGTATTTCGCCTGGACCGCGGCGTCGTCGCTGTCTTCGAGCTTGCTGACGCCGCGTCCGCAGTAGAGCAGGCGCACCGGCTTCGCGTCGTCGATGAGCTGGTAGAGGTCGCGGTCGCCGGACGCCACCTCGACCGGGCCCGGCTGCGTGGTGGCCAGCGTGCCGAGCACGTCGTCGGCCTCGTAGCCCTTGGCGCCGACCGCCGGGATCCCGACCGCGGCCAGCACCTCGAGGATCAGCGGCACCTGGGTCTCCAGGTTGGGCGGCACGACCTCGGTGGACGGTCCACCGCCGGGCGCCAGCCGGTGCGCCTTGTAGGACGGGATCAGCTTGACCCGCCACGCCGGCCGCCAGTCGTAGTCGAGCGCGCAGACCAGCCGGTCGGGCCGGCGGGTGCGGATGAGCTGGGCGACCATGTCGAGAAAACCACGGACCGCGTTGACCGGGCTGCCGTCGGGTGCCTGCGCCGCCGACTCCGGAATGCCGAAGTAGGCCCGGAAATAGAGGCTCGGCGCGTCCACGAGCAGCAGCGGTCGGTTGGTCATCGTCACAGCCTGCCATGCCGATCCGACACTTCCGCGACGGCCCCGCACGGCTAGGCTGCGCGACGTGGGTCGCCCGGGCTTGTTGTTGACGTTGACCGGCGGCGCCGGCGCGGGCAAGACCACCCTGGCAGCGGCCCTGGCCGCCGACCGTGCGGGGATCACGGTCCTGCACCAGGACGACTTCTATTTCCACGACGACCCGGCCCGCGGCGTCTGGCTCCCCGACGCCGGCGGCATCCCGCGGCTGGACGTCGGCGATCCGCGCTCGCTGGACCTCGCCGCTCTCGACCGCGACGCGACCACGGCCCTGGGCGCCTCCACCGTGGTCATCGTGGAGGGAATGTTCGCTCACCGCACGACCCCGGCCTCGCCGCACACCCGCTTCGACGTGTACGTGGACGTCCCCGCCGACCTGCGCCTCGCGCGCAAGATCGAGCGGCAGTGTGTCCGCGGCACGGTCCCGCTCGACCGGCTGCTGTCCAACTACGTCCGGCACCGACGGACCGCCCACGCCCGGCACACCGAGCCCGCCCGCGACACGGCCCACCTCGTCCTCGACGGCGAGCTTCCGGTCGCGACGCTGGCCGCCCGAACCTGGCAGGCGATCGGCTAGCGCGCGCCGGCCCGCGGCTCCACCGTGACCGTTGGCCGTCGCCGAGCGGGCACGTCCGCCGGCGCCGGGCGGTGGCGACGCGCGTCGCTCAATGCCACCACCAACGCGACCGCGACGATCAGACCCCCGCACAACATGATCGGGCGTACGCCGGCCGTGGAGAGCACGACGCCGCCGAGCAGGGAGCCGCTCGCGATGCCCGCGTTGAAGGCGGACCCGGAGGCGGCCGAGGCCAGGTCGGTGTTGCCGGGTGCGAGTTGTAGCGTGCGGCCCTGCACCGTCGCGGCGAAGGCGCTGAAGGCCATTCCGAACAGCGCGAGCAGCACCACGGCCACCGGGCGGAACTGGCCCAGCGCGTACATCAGCAGCATGCCGCCGCCGACCAGCGCCAGCGGCACGATCTGCGCGGCCACCGGCCGGCTGTCGATGAACCGGCCGATAACGATCGTGCCGACCACGCCGGCGACGCCCGCCACGAGCAGCAGCAGCGACAGCGAGGCGTCGGGGAAGCGGCTGACGTCGAGCAGGAACGGCGTGATGTAGGTCTGCCCGACGAAGTTGCCCGTGATGCCGAGCGCGGTCACCACGAGCAGCACGCGGAACCGGCCCCGGTCGGGCGTGGTGCCGCGGGCGGCGCCGCCGTCGGCCGGCGCGAACGACGGCAGCAGCACGGTGACCACCGCGCCGGCGAC
The DNA here is from genome assembly GCF_029626225.1 of Asanoa sp. WMMD1127. Taxonomy (NCBI): domain Bacteria; kingdom Bacillati; phylum Actinomycetota; class Actinomycetes; order Micromonosporales; family Micromonosporaceae; genus Asanoa; species Asanoa sp. WMMD1127. Next base: position 6,568,074 of record NZ_JARUBP010000001.1, on the reverse strand, counting down.
CAGCCCGAGCGCGGCCAGCACGGCGAACGCGGTGCGCCAGCCGGCCTGCTGACCCACCCAGGTGGCCAGCGGCAGGCCGAGCACCGGGGCCAGCGACGGGCCGAGGGCGAACCGCGACACGATCCGGCCCCGCACCTCGGGCGGGAACAGGCCGGTCACCGTGGGCCCGACCACCGACCAGAACAGGGCCTGGGTGGCCGCCGTGGCCAGCCGCGCCCCGGCCAGCACCCAGTAGTCGGTGGCCAGCGCGGCCGCCGCGGTGGCCAGGACGAACACGGCGAACGTCACGGCCAGCAGCCGGCGTCGCGGGATCCGCCTGGTCACCAGCGTCAGCGGCAACGAGGCCAGCACGACGACGAACGCGTAGCCGGTGACCAGCAGCCCGACCTCGGAGCGCGACCGGTCCAGGTCGGACGCGATGACCGTGAGCAGCCCGATGGGCGCCACTTCCGTGGTCACGTAGGCGAACGCGGCCAACGAGAGCGCGATCAGCGCCGCCGTGGCCCGACCGGGGGAGAGCTGCGGCGCCATGCGCCATGCATATCAGCGGGAGCGCGCCAGCGATACCGACTTACGCGTGTCGACGGGGCGGGGCGGGGGAGCGCCACGCCAGCGGAGCACGCCGTGGTACATGATGGTGAGGCAGAGGCCGGCGTTGATGAACGAGCCGATCACGTCGCTCGGGTGGTGCATGCCGCGATAGAGCCGGGTCATCGCGACCCCGAGCGGGATCAGCACGAACACCGTCCAGACCACCGCCTCCCAGCGCCCGCTGGTCGAGCGGAGCGCGAACAGCAGCGCCAGTCCGCAGTAGAGCGCGGTCGCCGCCGAGGTGTGGCCCGACGGGAAGCTCGAGGTGGGCGGCGAGACGTCCATGTGCTCGACCGCGGGCCGGTGCCGGTCGATGGCGAGGGTGGTGAGCAGGAAGATGAGGGCCTGCGCGGCGACGGCGCCGGCGAGGAACAGCGGCTCGCGCCACGGCCGGCGGGTGACCACCAGGATCACCACCGCGAACGTGCAGACGGCGATGATCGACCAGGTGTCGGCGATCGTGCTGAACACCAGCGACGCGGCGGTCAGCGGCCCGGAACGGGCGGCCTCCAACGACGTGTTGACGTCGTCCTCGGCGGTGAACGGCCACCAGCCGTCGGCCACCTTGGTGACGAACAGCCCGATCGCGATCATCAGCCCGTAGAGGGCGACGAGCGGCAGCAGCACTTTCAGCAGGACCTGGCGCATGGCGGGAGGGTTTACCCGATCGCGCCGATCGCTATGCCAGGGCGGCGGGCGACTCCGCGCCGGGCACCAGCAGCCGCGGCGCGCCCGACCCGTCGGCCGGCACCGACCACACGTCGGGCCGGCCGTCGGCCTGCCGCACCGTGTAGCCGATCGTCCCGGCGTCGAGCCAGGCCGGCTGGTCGTCGACGCTCGTGGACTCGGCCAGCGGGGTCACCGCCAGCGTCGCGAGGTCCAGCACGGACAGCCGCCAGCCGCGGGTCGGGTCGCCGTCGATCGCGTGCTTGAAGGCGATCCGGCGCCCGTCCGGTGACAGCGACGGGCACTCGACGTTGTCGGCGACGGTCCGCAGCGTACGCCCGGCGAGGTCGCCCTTCATCAGGTAACGGTGGCCGCCCGTGGACATCGTCGCGTAGAACGTGTTGTCGTCGGCCGCGAACGTGACGCCCCAGAAGTTGCGGTCGACGGAGCGCACCGGCGCCCCGTCCCGCAGCGCGGTGAACTCCTCGAGCGAGGCGACCAGCGTTCCGCCGGAGGTGTCGAGGATGCCCGTGCGGGTCGAGAAGCCGCCGCTGTTGTAGGAGTCCCCGCCGACGAACGTGGTCCACGCGACGAACCGCCCCGACGGCGAGACCCGGGCCCGGTTCGGCAGGCCGGGGATGTCGACGGACCGCACGGGCGCCAGGTTCCGGTCGAGGACCACCGCCTTGTACGTCCACGGCGTCGCCGGCTGCAGGCAGATCCCGGTGCCGGCGGCCGCGTAGACCCGCACGCACTCGACCGCCGAGACCGTCCGCGATCCGGCCGGGTCCGAAGTGGACACCAGCGCGACGTGCCGGTCGGTCACCGTCAGCAGGGCCGGCGCCCGGTCGAGCGTGACGGCGGCCGTGGGCCCGGCCGCGGACGGCTCCCGCGCGCCCATGATGTAAGCCGTCGCCATGACGGCCAGCACCACCGCGAACGCGAGCACCGACAGCATCCGGGCCCGCAGACTCCAGCCGTTCACGCCGACCGTCCCTTGTGGAAGAGCAGGCCGGCGGTGACCCCGCCGGCGACGACCGCGACCAGGGCCGCCGCCAGCACGGCGGCGGTCGGCCCCCAGGCGGCCCAGGCCACCCCGAACAGCACCGACGACACCAGGTAGGCCAGCGCCTGCCCGGTCTGCACGAGCGCCAGACCGGTCGCCCGCAGGTTGTCGGGCAGCACCGGGCCGGCCAGCGCCATCAGCACGCCGTCGGTGGCGGCGTAGTAGAGACCGTACGCGCCGAGCGCCGCGACCAGCAGCACCCAGCCGCCGACCGGCGCGGCCAGCAGCAGGTAGGTCAGCGCGAGGGCCGCGTACCCGGCCAGCAGCACCGGTCGGCGGCCGATCCGGTCGGCGAGCATCCCCAGCGGCGCGGCCAGCAGCAGGTAGCCGAGGCTGGTGCCCACCGCCAGCAGTGGGAACCAGAGCAGCCCGATCTCGGTGCGGCGCTGGAGCATCAGGTAGACGAACCCGTCCCCGATGGTCGCCAGGCCCAGCAGGGTGGCGGCCAGCAGCAGGCGGCGCAGGTCGCCGGAGCGCAGCAGGTCGACCGCGGCCCGCACCCGCACCGGCGTCGCGGGCACCGCGGCGGACCGCTCCCGCACGAACAGCACCAGGACGGCCACCCCGAGGATCGCCACGAGGAAGCTGGTCACGAACACCGCGTCGTACGACTGCCCGGACGCGGCCAGCACCGCCAGCGCGACCAGCGGCCCCAGGAACGCGCCCACCGCGTCCATGGTGCGGTGCACGCCGAACGCCCGGCCGAGCTCGCCCGGCGGCGTCGACAGGGTGATCAGCGCGTCCCGCGGCGCCGTCCGCAGGCCCTTGCCCATCCGGTCGACCGCGACCACGAGGCCGATGGCGCCCAGCGACCGGCCGGCGGCCAGCAGCCCGAGCTTGGCAACGGCGGACAGCGCGTAGCCGAACCCCGCGAGGGTCTTGCGGGCCCGCACCCGGTCGGCGACGTAGCCGCCCGCGATCCGCAGCAGGGCGGTCGCTCCCGTGTAGACGCCGTCGACGACGCCGTACGCCAGCGGGCTCAAGTGCAGGCCGAGCACCAGGTAGAGCGGGAGGACGGCGGTGACCATCTCGGCGGACACGTCGGTGACGAGGCTGACGGTGCCCAGCGCCAGCACGTTGCCGCCGACGAACGCCGCGCCGCGCCGACCCCGGCCGTTCCCCGCGGCGGGCCGAGAGATCGTCGACAGGTACACGCCGAAAACCCTCCATGTCGGATCGGCCCGAGGCAACCGTCGCGGGGTGAACAGATCGGTGTCCGCCGTTCACCCGGACGACCCGATCAAGTTGATCCAAGCCCGTAGATTCCTGGACCATGCGCACCCCTATCCTGGCCGGCGCCACCACGGCGACCGTCCTGGCCGGCGGCATCATCGCCGCCGTACTCGGCTCGACCAGCCCCGCGGCCGCCGCCACCAGCACCTTCCGGCCGTCCGCCGACACCTACGTGCAGAACGACACGGCGTCGACCAACTACGGCACGTCGACCCAGATCACGGTCGACAACAGCCCGGTCCGCCGGATGTTCCTGCGCTTCTCGGTGAGCGGCGTCAGCGGCACGGTCAGCTCCGCCAAGCTGCGTCTGCGGACGATCTCCGGCAACTCCGGCAGCGACGACGGCGGCGCGTTCCGGGCGATGTCCAACACCACCTGGTCGGAGACCGGCACGACGTGGAACAACCAGCCGGCGATCGACGGCGCGTCGGTCGGCTCGATCGGCGGCGTCACCGCCAACGGCTGGTACGAGCTCGACGTCACCAGCGTCGTGCGGGGCAACGGCACGTTCAGCTTCGGCGCGACGTCCGGCAGCACCGACGGCGCCTACTACGACGCGCGGGAGAGCGGCGCCGACGCGCCGCAGCTCGAGGTCACCGCCGGCACGACGACCCCGCCGCCGAGCGGCGACCCGGTGCTGGTCGGCGCCGGCGACATCGCCACGTCGGGATCCGGTGACAGCGCCACCGCCGCGCTGGTGAACGGCATCTCCGGCACGGTGTTCACCACCGGCGACAACGTCTATCCCGATGGGACCAGCGGCCAGTTCTCCAGCTACTACCAGCCGACCTGGGGCGCGTTCAAGTCGCGGACCCGGCCCTCGCCGGGCAACCACGACTACAACACGTCCGGCGCGAGTGGCTACTACAGCTACTTCGGCTCCCAGGCCGGCCCGGCGGGGCAGGGCTACTACTCCTACAACCTGGGCAACTGGCACATCGTCTCGCTCAACTCCAACATCAGCACGTCGGCCAGCTCGGCCCAGGTCACCTGGCTGCGCAACGACCTGGCTGCCAACACCCGGCCCTGCACGCTGGCCTACTGGCACCACCCGCTCTACACCTCGGGCGCCAACCACGCGCCGTCCACCTCGACCCGTCCGCTCTACCAGGCGCTCTACGACCACAACGCGGACGTGGTCGTCTGGGGACACAACCACCAGTACGAGCGGTTCGCGCCGATGAATCCGAGCGGCGGCCTCGACAACGCCCGCGGGCTGCGCTCGTTCGTCGCCGGCATGGGCGGCGCCGACCACTACGGCTTCGGCACGATCCAGCCCAACAGCCAGGCCCGCAACAGCGACACGTTCGGCGTCCTCAAGTTCACGCTGCACAGCAACTCGTACGACTGGCAGTTCGTGCCCGAGGCCGGCCGGACCTACAACGACAGCGGGACCGGCAGCTGTCACTGAGCCCGCTGTCCGACTACCCGCCGCGTCACCAGCGCGGCGGGTAACGTCGTCTCGTGGCCGAGCTGACGAGCACCGTGCGCCTCATGCTCAACGGGGCGCCGCGGGAGGTCACGGTCGACAACCGCACCACCCTGCTCGACCTGCTCCGCGACCGGCTCGACCACACGGGCACCAAGAAGGGCTGCGACCACGGCCAGTGCGGCGCCTGCACGGTGCTGCTCGACGGTCGCCGGGTCAACTCGTGCCTGCTGTTCGCGGTGGCCGTCGACGGCCGCGAGGTGACCACGGTCGAAGGGCTCGCCGACGACGAGCCGCACCCGATGCAGGCGGCGTTCGTCGCGCACGACGCCTTCCAGTGCGGCTACTGCACGCCGGGCCAGATCTGCTCCGCCATCGGCATGCTCGACGAGCTGGCCGAGGGCTGGCCCAGCGCGGTCACCGACGGCGAGGTGCGCCTCGACGACGCCGAGATCCGCGAGCGGATGTCCGGCAACATCTGCCGCTGCGGCGCGTACCCACACATCGTGGCCGCGATCCGCGAGGTGGCCGGGGGAGACTGATGCGGGAGTTCGCGTACGCCCGGGCCCGCAGCGTCGACGCCGCGGTCGCGCTGGTCGCCGACAACCCCGGCGCCCGCTACCTCGGCGGCGGCACCAACCTGGTCGACCTGATGAAGCTCGGCGTCGAGCGGCCCGAGCTGCTCGTCGACGTGACCGGGCTGCCGATGCACGAGGTGACCGACGACGGCGGCACGCTGCGGATCGGCGCGCTCGTCCGCAACAGCGACCTCGCCGCGCACCCGGTCGTCCGCGAGCGCTATCCCGTGCTCAGCCAGGCGGTGCTGGCCGGCGCCTCCGGCCAGCTGCGGAACGTGGCCACCACCGGCGGCAACCTGTTGCAGCGCACCCGGTGTGTCTACTTCACCGACGCGACCAAGCCCTGCAACAAGCGGATGCCGGGCTCCGGCTGCCCGGCCATCGAGGGTGCCCACCACAACCTGGCCATCCTCGGCGCGTCCGACCACTGTGTCGCGACGCATCCGTCCGACCTGGCGGTGGCGCTGAGCGCGCTGGACGCCCGCGTCGACGTGCAGGACCTCGCCGGCCCGCACGAGATCCCGCTCGAGGACTTCTACCGTCCGGTCGGCGACCGGCCCGACCTGGAGGTGACGACCAGCGACGGCGCCCTGGTCACCGGCGTGACGGTGCCACCGCTGCCGGCCGGCACGCGGTCCGCCTACCGCAAGGTCCGGGAGCGGGCGTCGTACGCGTTCGCGATCGGCTCGGTCGCCGCGGTGCTGGCGGTCGAGGGCGGCCTGGTGACCGACGTGCGGATCGCCCTCGGCGCCGTGGCCTCGCACCCGTGGCGGGCCCGGGTCGCCGAGCGTGCCCTGCACGGCGGGCCGGCCACCGTGCCGGCGTTCGAGGCGGCGGCCGAGGCGGAGCTCGACGCGGCCCGGCCGCTGCGCGACAACGGCTACAAGGTGCCGCTGATGCGGGCCCTGGTCACCGCGGTGCTCAGCGAGCTGGCAGGGCTGCGATGACCCGCACCTGGCAGGCCGCGCCGTCGGTGGGCCACCCGCTGACCCGGGTCGAGGGCCTCGACAAGGTCACCGGGCAGGCCCGCTACGCCGGCGACGTCGACCGCCGCGGCCTCGTGCACGGGTGGGTCGTGCCGGCCACCATCCCGCGCGGCCGGGTGCTCAGCCTCGACGTCGAGGCGACGCTGGCCATGCCGGGCGTGCTGGCCGTGCTCCACCAGGACAACGCGCCCCGGCTCACCGACATCGGCGAGGGCACGCTGTTCCTGTTCCAGGGTGACCGGGTGGCGCACTGGGGCGCGCCGGTCGCGCTGGTCATCGCCGACACGCCGGAGCGGGCGCGGGAGGCGGCCGAGCGGATGCGGGTCGACTACCTCGCCGAGCCGCCCGACACGGTGTTCCGCCCCGACCATCCCGGCCTCTACCGGCCGGAGCACGTCAACCCGCGCAACCCGACGGTGACCGAGAAGGGCGACGTCGAGGCCGCGCTGGCCGGGGCCGCCGTCGTCGTCGACGCGGAGTACCGCACGCCGGCGCAGCACAACAACGCGATGGAGCCGCACTCGGCCACCGCGGAGTGGGCCGACGGCCGGCTCACCGTGCACACCTCCACGCAGTACGCGTACGGCGTGGCCCAGAGCCTCACCAAGCTCTTCGACCTCGCGCCCGGGACGCTGCGGGTGCTGTCCGAGCACGTCGGCGGGGGCTTCGGCAACAAGGGCATGCCGGCCCGCCCGGACGCGGTGCTCGCGGTGATGGCGGCGACGCTGGTCGGCCGCCCGGTGCGGGTCACCCTCACCCGGCCGCAGCTGTTCCCGCTGACGGGCTACCGCACGCCGACCGCGCAACGCCTGCGGCTCGGCGCCACCGCCGACGGGCGCCTGGTCGCCGTCGAGCACACCGCCGCGATGCAGACGTCCCGCCTGGCCGAGTTCACCGAGCAGACGGCGATCTACGCGCGGGCCATGTACGCCGCCGACAACCTGCGCACCGACCACCGGGTGGTCGCGCTGGACGTGCCGACGCCGCGCTGGATGCGGGCGCCCGGCGAGGCGCCCGGCTCGTTCGGGCTGGAGTCCGCGATGGACGAGCTGGCCGAGGCGTGCGGCGTCGACCCGGTCGAGCTCCGGCTGCGCAACGACACCAGCCACGAGCCGGCCTCCGGCCAGCCGTTCAGCAGCCGCCGGCTGGCCGAGTGCCTGCGGGAAGGGGCGCGCCGGTTCGGCTGGGCCGAGCGCGATCCGCGGCCGGCCGCCCGCCGCGAGGCCCGCTGGTGGCGGGGGACCGGGGTGGCTGGTGCGCACTACCCGGCCCGGACGGCCCCGACCACGGCGCACGCGACCGCGCTGCCCGGCGGCCGCTACGTGGTCCGGGTCGCCGCGACCGACATCGGCACCGGCGCGCGTACCGCCCTGACCCAGCTCGCCGCCGACGCGCTGGAGGTCCCGGTCGACGCGGTGCGGGTCGAGATCGGCGACAGCGACTTCGGCCCGGCGATGGGCGCCGGGGGCTCGATGGGCACCGCCTCGTGGAGCTGGCCGGTGGTCACCGCCTGCCACGACCTGGCCCGTCGGATCGCGTCGGGCGAGCCGGTGCCGCCCGAGGGCCTGACCAGCACGTTCGACTCCACCGAGGCGGTCGGCGCCCGCGCCGAGTTCTCCCGGTACGCGTTCGGCGCGCACTTCGCCGAGGTCGCCGTCGACGTCGCCACGGGCGAGGTGCGGGTGCCGCGGCTGCTCGGCGTCTACGCGGTCGGGCGCGTGGTCAACCCGCTGACCGCCACGTCGCAGCTGATCGGCGGGATGACGATGGGCCTGTCGACCGCGCTGCTCGAAGAGTCCACGCTGGATGGCCGGTTCGGCGACTTCGTCAACCACAACCTGGCCGACTACCACGTCGCCACCAACGCCGACGTGGGCGCCATCGAGGTGGCGTTCGTCGACGACCCGGACGACGAGCTGAACCCGTCCGGCGTCAAGGGGCTCGGCGAGATCGGCATCGTCGGTGTCCCGGCCGCCATCGCCAACGCGGTCTGGCACGCCACCGGCGTGCGCCAGCGTGAGCTGCCGATCAGCCCGGCCCGCGCGATCATCAGTGGACAGTGAATCAACGCACGGATTAGCTTGACGATCGTCGTAACCCCCCTCACGACGAGGTGATCCGATGACTGCCCCTGCCGGTCACCCTCTGGACCGACTGAGCGCCGCCGAGATCGACGCGGCGCGCACGTTGTTCCAGAAGCAGGACCTGCTCACACCCACCACCCGGTTCGCGCTGCTGGCGCTGGAGGAACCGGCCAAGCACGAGGTGCTCGCCTGGCGCCCGGGCGACCCGCTCGACCGGCGTGTCCGCGCGCTGCTGCTCGACGTGGCCACCGGGCAGGTCCGCTCGGCGATCGCCTCGGTGACCCGCGAACAGGTCGACGAGGTCGTCGACATCGACCCGGCCGTCGACGGCCAGCCGCCGATCCTGCTCGACGAGTTCATCTCGGTCGACGAGATCGTCAAGGCCGACCCGCAGTGGCGGGCCGCGATCGAGCGGCGCGGCATCACCGACTTCGACCTGGTGCGGCCGTGCCCGCTGTCGGCCGGTGACTTCGACATCCCGGGCGAGAGCGGCAAGCGCCTGCTGCGCGTGCTGTCCTTCGTGGCGCACCGGCCCGAGGACCACTGCTGGGCGCACCCGATCGACGGCGTCGTCGCGTACGTCGACCTGATCGAGAAGAAGGTCGTGCAGCTCATCGACCACGCCCTGCTGCCCGTGCCGCAGGAGGAGGGCAACTACGACGACCCCGCCTACACCGGGCCGCCGCGGGAGACGCTCAAGCCACTGGAGATCACCCAGCCAGACGGCGCCAGCTTCCAGGTCGACGGCGACCAGGTGACCTGGGAGGGCTGGACGTTCCGGGTCGGCTTCGACCCGCGCGAGGGCCTGGTGCTGCACCAGCTGGCCATCCAGGACCGGCCGCTGATCTACCGCGCGTCGATCGCCGAGATGGTGGTGCCCTACGCCGACCCGAGCCCGGTGCGGTTCTGGCAGAACTACTTCGACGCGGGCGAATATCTGCTCGGCCAGCAGGCCAACTCGCTGGTGCTCGGCTGCGACTGTCTCGGTGAGATCTACTACTTCGACGCCGTGCTCGCCGACGGCGAGGGCAACCCGCGGGCCGTCAGCAACGCGATCTGCCTGCACGAAGAGGACTTCGGCGTGCTGTGGAAGCACAGCGACCTGTTCACCGAGGCCGCCGAGACCCGCCGCCAGCGCCGCCTGGTCATCTCCTACTGGGCCACCGTCGGCAACTACGACTACGGCTTCTTCTGGTACCTCTACCTCGACGGCACCATCGAGATGGAGGTCAAGGCGACCGGCGTCGTGTTCACCTCGTCGTACGCCGAGGGCGCGGAATATGCCACGGAGATCGCGCCGGGGCTCGGCGCGCCGTACCACCAGCACCTGTTCAGCGCCCGGCTCGACATGATGCTCGACGGCGTCGGGAACGCGGTCGACGAGCTCGACGTGCGGCGGGTGCCGGTCGGCGAGGCCAACCCCTACGGCAACGCGTTCACCCGCACCGCGACCCGGCTGGCCCGGGAGTCGGAGGCGGCCCGCAGCGCCGACAACGCGGTCGGCCGGGTCTGGCGGATCTCCAACCCGGACAGGACCAACCGGCTCGGGCAGCCCGTCGCGTACGTGCTGCGGCCCGAGGGTCAGCCGGCGCTGCTCGCCGACGCCTCCTCGTCGATCGCCCGGCGGGCGGCGTTCGCCACCAAGCACCTGTGGGTCACCCGCTACGACGCCGACGAGCGCTACCCGGCCGGCAACCACGTCAACCAGCACCCGGGCGGGGCCGGCCTGCCGACGTTCATCGCCGACGACCAGTCGATCGACGGCGAGGACATTGTCGTGTGGCACACATTCGGCAGCACGCATTTCCCGCGGGTCGAGGACTGGCCCGTGATGCCCGTCGACCGTTGCGGATTCTCGTTGCGGCCGGCCGGATTCTTCGACCGGAACCCCACATTGGACGTTCCGGCCAGCACGGCGAAACACTGTCATTGACGATCAAATCGGGGGTACGCCCGGGTGGGCGTACCCCCGATGCAATTCCTTGATAATTAACGGCGAGTAGTGACCGCCATCGCGGCGACCGCGCCTTCGACGCCCTGGATCACATCGCGCAGCGGTGCGGGCAGGCGCACGGTGATCGCCGAGATGCTGTCGGCGACCTCCTGCCGGGTCCACTCCAGCATGATGCGTTGTTCGAGGCCAGTGGCCTTGACCAGGGCGGCCAGCGTGGCTGTCTGCGCGTCGATCTGAGCCGGTCGCTGCAGGTAGTAGGAAAGTCGCACCAGGGGCCGCGTCGCCGTCAGCGCGTTGACCGCGGGATAACGCACAGTAAGCTTCCTGGACAGCCCGGCACGCTGCTCGTCGCGACGGACCATCCCCGCGGCGACGACGCGCTGCGCGACCACCTCGCCGACGTTGCCGCGGAGGTGCTCGACCCAGGCCCGGGGCACGAACTCGCTGGCTCTGGTGTGGATCTCCCGCAGCACGACGTCGGTGACCGGGTCGCCCCAGGGGCGCGGGTCGTCCACGGCCACCTTTCCGGCGACCACGGTTATCCGTCTCTGCAGGATCAACTCACCGAGGGCAGCGCCGGCCAGGCCGGCGTCCAACATCTCGGCGTTGATGACTGTCTTGCCGGTGTATTCGTTGTAACCGGCGAGAAACAGTTCGTCGGCAAGCCCTAAGTCGCTCATAACCTCAGGCGGGAGTCGAAGAGTCGAGGAGATCACCGGCGGGGGGTGGGGCGCCGATTTTGTGCGGGGCAAATCGTACGCCGATCTTGAACTTCATTCAACTGTTGTGATCCTTCGATAAGGACCCTCCACAGTCTTGAGTGGTGGAGATCAGGGTCGTACGATCGGGCGTCGCGAAACCGATCAAAGACCCTCTGAATCGAGGAACCCCCCAGTGTCCGAACAGCTCGCAGGAACTCTCGCCAGGCGACGCCTCGGCGTAGTACACCTGTTCTTCTTCGTCGTGGCGGCATCCGCGCCGCTGACGGTCCTCGGTGGTGGCGTCACCACGACCTTCGCGGTCACCGGCTCCAAGGGTGTCCCGCTGTCCTTCCTGGTGCTCGCGCTCATCCTGGGCATCTTCGCGGTGGGCTACGCGGCCATGAGCCGCCACGTCGCCAACGCCGGCGCCTTCTACTCCTACATCTCGCAGGGTGTCGGCCGCCCCGCCGGTGTCGGTGGCTCGTTCGTGGCGCTGACCGCCTACAACGCGATCCAGATCGGCCTCTACGGCCTGTTCGGCTTCATCTTCGCCGACTTCATGAACACGAAGTTCGACGTCGACGTGAAGTGGTGGGTCTGGTCGCTGGCGGCGTGGCTGCTGATCGGCCTGCTGGGCATGCTGCGGGTCGACCTCAACGCGACGGTCCTGGCGGTCCTGCTGATCCTCGAGATCATCGCGACCGCGGTGTTCGACATCGTGGGCCTGAGCAACCCCGCCGGCGGCAGCGTCTCGATGGCCGGTTGGGACTTCGGCAACCTGTTCGCGTCGGGTGTCGGCGCCGTCTTCGCACTGGGCATCGCGGCGTTCACGGGCTTCGAGTCGGGCGCCATCTACAGCGAAGAGGTCAAGGACCCCAACCACACGGTCGCCCGCGCGACGTTCCTCGCGGTGCTGTTCACCGGTCTGTTCTACGCGATCTCGGCGTGGGCGATGTCGGTCGTCGTCGGTCCCGACAACGTGCAGCAGGCGGCCACCGAGGCCGGCCCGGGCGTCGTGTTCGGCACCCTGGCGGAGCAGGTCAACACCACGGTGTCGGACATCGCCGTCGTGCTGTTCTTCACCAGCGTGTTCGCCGCCCTGCTGTCGTTCCACAATGGAGTTGCGCGCTACCTGTTCGCGCTCGGTCGCGAGCGGGTGCTGCCGCAGTTCCTCGGCCGCACCAGCCGCCGCACCATGGCGCCGGTCGCCGGCTCGCTGACCCAGTCGGTCATCGCGATCGTCGTGCTCGTCGGCTTCGTCATCGCCGGCAGGGACCCGGTCCTCGACCTGTTCACCTGGCTGTCCGGTGTCTCGGCCGTCGGCGTCGTGCTGCTGATGGCGTCGACCTCGGCCGCGGTCGTCGGCTTCTTCCGCACCCGCCGCGGCGACGAGTCGGTGTGGCAGGGCACCATCGCCCCGGCGCTGGCGACCATCCTCCTGACCGCGCTGCTGATCACGGTGGTCGTCAACTTCAACAGCCTGCTCGGTCCGGAGACGCCGAGCTACCTGCGCTGGCTGCTGCCGGGCCTGATCGGCGCGGCCGCGGTCATCGGCGTCCTCTGGGGAGCGATCCTGCGGTCGTCGCGGCCCGAGATCTACGAGGGCATCGGCCGGACCGTCGGCCAGCCGCTCGCCGCGAGCGACGAGACCGGCCCGGAATACGTGCCGGTGCACTGACTCCTGGTGGTCCGAACGCCCGCGCGGCCGCTGTGCCGCGCGGGCGTTCCGCGTCCCGTGGGCGTAGCCTCCCGGCATGGAATACACGCGCCTGGGCTCGTCGGGCCTGGTCATCTCGAAGATCGTGGTCGGCTGCATGGGCTTCGGCGACCCGAGCCGCGGCCACCACGCCTGGAGCCTCGACCTGGAGCACTCCCGGCCGCTGATCCGCCAGGCCCTGGAGGCCGGCGTGACCACGTTCGACACCGCCAACGTCTACGCGTACGGCTCGAGCGAGGAGATCCTCGGCCAGGTCCTCGGCGAGCTCGCCCGGCGCGACGAGGTGGTCATCGCGACGAAGGTGCACGGCCGCATGGCCGACGGCCCCAACGGCGCAGGCCTGTCCCGCGGCGCCATCATGACCCAGGTCGACGCGAGCCTGCGCCGCCTGCGCACCGACTACATCGACCTCTACCAGATCCACCGCTTCGACCCGGACACCCCGGTCGAGGAGACGATGGAGGCGCTGCACGACCTGGTCCGCGCGGGCAAGGTTCGCTACCTCGGCGCGTCGTCCATGTGGACGTGGCAGTTCGCCGCCATGCAGCACGCGGCCGACCTGGGCGGCTGGACCCGCTTCGTGGCCATGCAGAACCACTACAACCTGCTGATGCGCGAGGAGGAACGGGAGATGCTCCCGTACTGCCTCGACCAGAACATCGGCGTGATCCCCTGGAGCCCACTGGCCCGCGGCCGCCTGGCCCGCGGCTGGGACACCACGACGGACCGCAGCGGCACGGACCGCTTCGGCGCGACCCTCTACCGCCAGTCGCAGGACGCGGACCGCCAGATCGTCGAGGCGGTGGGCAAGATCGCCTCGCCCCGCGGCCTGTCCCGAGCGGTGGTGGCGCTGGCCTGGGTGCTGTCGAAGGCGGCGGTGACGGCCCCGATCGTCGGCGTCACGAAGGACCACCACCTCACCGACGCGCTCGCGGCCCTCGACCTGACCCTCACCGACGAAGAGACCGCGATGCTCGAGGAGCACTACATCCCCCACGTCCCGGAAGGCTTCTAGCCCGCAAGCCTGCTGCTCAGGGCGGCGCATCGCCGATCTCGATTTCGGTGATCATCCGGCCCGGCGGGTCGAGGCTCACCTCACCGACCGCCTCGCCCGACACCTCCAGCCAGATCATGAGACTGCCGGAGCTGCCTGGTGGCGCGGTCAGGAGGAACGAGCAGCCGTCCCTGCAGCGGCAGTGGCCGTAGAAGCGTTGCGCTGGAAGCGAATCGGCGAGGTCGCCGTAGCCCATCTCGCGGAGAACGGCCACGACCCGGGCGGTCACATCAGGAAACGCCACGGCCATCGTCAGCCTTGGCGGCTCGGTGAGCCGTTCCTGTCCGCTCATGCAGGTCTTCTCTGACGGTCGCTTCAGTGGCCGGACATGGTTTCGCATGTGCGCACATGGATGAGCATGTGCGGTTCCGGACGCCCTGGCCCCGCACGTGGTTGCCGCGAGGTGATGGCGGCTGGGCTCAGGCCGGGTGGGGGTCGGGGCGGGAGGCGGAGAGCCAGGCCGCGGTGGCGGCGACCGCTACCGCGGCGCTGAAGAAGAAGGGGGCCTCGGTGCCCAGCGTGCCCGCGAGCGTCCCGCCCAGCAGCGCCCCCAGGGCCGCGCACCCGTAGGTCATCGTGCGGGACGCCGCCACCACCCGGCCCAGGAGGTCGGCCGGGACCGCGCGTTGGCGGATGGCCAGGGCCGTCACGTTGAGGACCGCGAACGAGCCGCTGGTGGTGATCACGACGACCGCGGCGGCCCAGCGGTCCGGGGCCACCAGCAGGAGGGCCGGCGCGCCGGCGGTGACGGCCAGGGACCACGCCAGGACCGGGCGGTGGGTGAAGCGGGCGATCAGGCGGTCCGCGGCGAACGAGCCCAGCAGGCCGCCGGCCGCGCCGGTGGCCAGGAGCAGACCGAAGCCGAGCGCGCCGAGGCCCAGGCTGTCGCGGGCGTAAAGCACGAAGATGGCGAACCACGCGCTGTCAGCCGCGCCCACCGCCGCGCTGACCACGACCAGCGTGCGCATCATGGGGTGGCGGAGCAGCCAGCGCATGCCGGACAGCACGCCCGGCGAGGCCGACGGCGACGTCGCCGGCGCCGCCCGGACCAGGCTCAGCGGCAGCGACAGGACCAGCATCACGGCCAGCGCCAGGGCCGCGCCGTTGACCGCGAACGGCAGCGCCGCGCCCGCGACGAAGAGCAGCGCGCCGACCGGTGGGCCGACGAACTCGTTGCCGACGATCTCGCCGGCGACCAGGCGGCCGTTGGCCTTCTCGAGCTGGCTGTCGTGCACCAGACGCGGGATCGCCGTCTGCGCCGCGGTGTCGCGAACCGTCTCGCCGACGCCCAGCAGGAACGCCGCCGCGACCACCAGCCCCACCGTGGCCCAACCGGACGCGACCGCGACGACCAGCGTCAGCAGCACCAGCACCCGGGCCACGTCAGCGGCGACTATCAGCTGGCGGGCGCCGCGCCGGTCCGCCAGCGCGCCCGCCGCCAGGCCCGTCACCAGCCACGGCAGGAACTGGGCCGCCGCGACCGCCGCCACGCCGACCGGCGACGCGGTCAACGCCGCCGCCAGCAGCGGGAACGCCGCCACCCGGATGCCGTCGCCGAGGTTCGCCAGGGCTGACGCGCCCCAGAACCGCCAGAACGCCCCGCCCAACGCCGCTGATCGATCGACCATTTGCGGACCGTACCGGAGGATTTCCGATCTTCGCACCCCGCGCCGGTCCGGGTGGCACGATCGAACGGGTGAGTGACGCCATCGACCTCGACCGCCACGCGTACGGCGACCCCGGCGCGGCGATCACCGTCATCGAGTACGGCGACTTCGAGTGCCCGTACTGCGGCGCCGCCAAGCCGGTGCTGCGCAAGCTGGTCGACGGCTCCGATGGGCGGGTGCGGCTGGTCTTCCGCCACTTCCCGGTCTTCACCGTGCACCCCTACGCGCTGACCGCCGCGCTCGCCGCCGAGGCGGCCGGCGACCGGTTCTGGCCGATGCACGACCTGCTGTTCAAGCACCAGGCGCGGCTGACCGACCCGGACCTGATGGCCTACGCCACCGAGGCCGGCGTTCCCGAACCCGAGTCGGTGGTCGGCGAGGCGGCGCAGGCGTTCCGGCCGGCCGTCGAGCGTGACTACACGACCGGCGTGGCCGACGGCGTCCGCGGCACACCGACCCTCTTCGTCGACGGCCGGCTCTACACCGGGCGGGTGGACCTCGGCGCCCTGCGCAGTACGCTCGGCCTCGGCCGCTGAGGGCGCGATGAGCACGGCGTCGATGCCGCCCCGGCCAGGGCCACGGACCCGGCTGGCCGGCGCGTTGCCGCTGGTGCCCCAACCGGTCACCCGCTTCCTCGTCACCGAGGCCGGCAGTGGTTTCCTGCTGCTCGCGGCCGCGATCGCGGCGTTGGTGTGGGCCAATGTCCCAGGCGGCAGCTACGAGTGGGTGTGGGAGACCGAGGCGTCGATCGAGATCGGCGGCTACGGCATCTCGCTGGATCTCCGGCACTGGATCAACGACGCCGCCATGGCGATCTTCTTCCTCACCGTCGGGCTGGAGATCAACCGCGAGATCACCGTCGGGGAGCTGCGCCGACGGCGCTACGTGTTGGCGCCCATCTTCGGCGCCGCCGGCGGCGTCATCGTGCCGGCGCTCATCTACTACGCGTTCAACGCGGGCACGCCGGCCGAGCACGGCTGGGGCATCCCGATCTCCACGGACACCGCGTTCGTGCTGGGCATCCTCGCGCTCTTCGGCCCGCGCTGCCCGGACCAGCTCCGGCTCTTCTTCCTGACCCTGGCCATCGTCGACGACATCGTGGCGGTGGTGGTGCTGGCCGTCTTCTACACGCCGGACATCGCCATGGTGCCGCTGGTCATCGCCGTCGTGCTGGTCGCCGTGCTGGTGGGAATGCGCTGGCTGGGCGTCTGGCAACTCCGCTGGTACGCGCTGGTCGGCGTCGCCCTCTGGTTCGCGGTCTACGAGTCCGGCGTGCACGGCACCCTGGCCGGCGTCATCCTCGGCCTGGTCGTGCCCGCCACCCCGACCGACCCAAGGCTGCTGGACTTCCTGCGCTTCTACGGCCGCGGGCTGATCGAGCGGGCGGACGCCGAGCGGGCGCGGCTGACCGTCCAGGCGGCGCGGGCCACCGTGCCGGCCAACGATCGGCTGCAGGACGTGCTGCACCCGTTCAGCGCGTACGTCATCGTGCCTGTCTTCGCCCTCGCCAACGCCGGCGTGGTGATAAGCGGGGAGACCCTGTCCCGGGCAGCGCAGTCGTCGGTGACCATCGGCATCGTGGTCGGCCTGGTGGTCGGCAAGATAGTCGGGATCTCGCTCGGCACCGCGATCGCCATCTGGACGAAGCTGGGCGAGCTTCCGGGCCGGGTCCGCTACGGCCACCTGATCGGCGGTGCCTCGCTGGCCGGCATCGGTTTCACCATCGGCCTGTTCATCACCGACCTGGCCTTCGACGACCCGGTCATCACCGACGACGCCAAGATCGGCGTGCTGGTGGCGTCGGTCGTCTCGGCGGTGGTGGGCTCGCTGGCGCTGCGCTACCTGGGGGAGCGGCTGCCGCTGTGCATGGTGGAGGACGACGACGCGGTCCCGGCGCTGCCGACCGGGCCGTGGCGCGACCCGACCAACCCGTGATCAGCCGAACCGCTTCCAGACGCTGCGGCGGTTGCGGCCCGGCGCCGAGCGGTCCAGCCGGCGCAGCGTGGAGGGCAGGTCGACCCGGCGGTCCGGAGTCACGTCGTGCAACGTCAGCACGAGGCCCTGCACCGCCGGGTGGTTGCGCAGGTCGCGGCAGTTGACCTCGACCTGGATCCAGGAGCCGTCCGAGCGCCGCAGCGTCCACTCGGTGTTGACGCCGCTGCCGTCGAGCGCGGAGCGGGCCCGGTCGAGCGTGTTCTCGACCTGGCCGTGGTCGTCGCGGTGGATGATGTCGCGCCAGGTCGAGAAGACCGGCACCGAGACGTTGAGCAGCTCGGCCATGGACGGGCTGGCGTAGCGGATCCACTCGTCGGCGTCGAGCAGGATCACCACGTCGGCGGTGCGCTCGCTGACCGCGCTCAGGTAGGCGTCGCGCTCCCGCCGGCTCGTCTCCACCGTGTGGCCGACCCGGCGCAGCGCCAGCGCCGCCTGGCTGGCCAGCACCTCGATGGTGTCCTGCAGGCCCGCGAGCACAGCGTGGTCGCCCGCGACGGCGACGGCGCTGACGGGGGAGCGGTGCCGGCCCGGCTGCTCGGCCGCCAGCGAGGCGACCAGGGTGGCCGGCAGGCCCGCGAGCGGCGCCCGCAGGTCGGGGTGGAGCAGCCGGGTCGCGCTGAGCCGGCTGCGGCGGCCGCCGGCGGTCGCGGGTGGCTGGTGGTCGAGCAGCACCAACGGCCGCCAGGCGCGCGCGTCGGCCGCGTCGACCCGGCCGAAGACCGGGCCGGCCGGCGCGTCGTCGGAACTCCCGGCCGGCACCGCGGCCTTGCCGGTGGCCCGACCCCGCCCGGCGTCGAGCCGGCGGTCGACCGCGGGCCGCAGGTCGGCGGTCTCCTCACTGGCCTTGACCCGCCGGGACCGGTCCGCTTCGCCGGCGTGCTCCCAGTCGCTGGGGAGCCGGGCCGAGGCGGCCACACCGGACAGGGGCACCGTCTCGTCGACCTCGGCCGGTCCGGCGGTGCTGATGAAGATCACCCGATGCGGTTGGGCCTTTGGCAGCAGCCGGTCGATGCCGGCCACCAGCGTCTCCGCGACCGTCACCGCGTCGGTGGCCGCGACGAGCTCGCCGCAGGCGTGCCGGAGCAGGCGTTCCCGCTCGACGGCGCGGCGCTGTGCGGTCAGGGCGTCGTGGAGCCGGGTCGCGACCAGCACGATCAGCAGGGCGGAGCCGATCGCCACGACCGTCACCACGCCGACGTCGTCGCGGATGTCGCCGACGAGCAGCAGGGCCGGGCCGGTCAGCGCGATCAGCAGGACGGGCAGCACACCCAGGCCGCGTCCCGAGTCGACCCGCGGCTCGACCGGCAGGGTCAGCCGGGCCATCGAGGGTGGCAGCGCGGCGGCGCCCCAGGCGGCGTAACAGACGAGGTAGCCCAGCTCCCACAGCCGCCCGCCCGGGAGACCGCTGCCCATCTCGGCGACCGCGTCCAAGGTGTCGGCGAGGAGCAGGCCGGCCGAGCCCGCGGCCAGCAGCACCGCGGAGACGTTGCGGGCCCGGGTCGCCACGACCAGCGCCGTGGTCACCACGACGACCACGATGGAGCCGAGCACGTGGGCGGCGGCCAGCGAGCGGTCGAACACCGGCCAGGTCGACGCGGCGGTCAGCGGGCCGGCGGTCAGCGTCCAGCCGACCAGGCCGGCGGCGACGACGAGGGACAGCAGGTCGACCACGGTGGACCGGTCGCGCAGGGCGGCGCTCGTCCTGGTCAGGCCCAGCAGCGCGTACGCCAGCAAGGGGAACAGGGTCAGGTAGCAGATCTCGGCGACGATCAGCCACGCGTCGCCGCTGCCGGTGCTCAGCTCGTAGGCGACGTCACCGGCGCCGAGAGCGGCCGCCGCCGCGGCGAGCAGGACCCATGGCGCCCGCCGGGCGGGCTGGTGGGTCCGGATGCCCCAGAGGATCCCGGTCGCGGCCAGCGCGCCGGCCGAGCCCCAGAGCGCGGCGGCCGCGCCCGGGAACGCGACGATCGCGCCGCCGAGCACCACGGCGACGGCGCCGGCGAGCGCCGGCCAGCGTCTCGCCATGGCGGCTCCGATCCGGGGGCGTCGGGGTTGGACACACACATTGACACACCATCTTCACCTGTGTGTGGGCTGTGCGAAAGGGGGACCGCGGCGGGCTCAGCCGACCCGGACCACCGGCGGCAGGGTGTAGGAACCCTGCAGGATCTCGGATCGTGGCTGGTAGAGGCGCATGAGCGGGCGGAACGCGCCGGGCGGGGCCGGCAGCCAGTTGGCCGTGTCGCCGTCGGCGGGCGGCGCATGACTCACCCGGAGGGTGAACGTACCGTCGGGTTCGCGACGGAGTCCCGGGGTGCGGTCACCGATCGAATAGCGGTCGATCGCGTTGGGTACGAGGTAGTAGTCGGGCATGTCGTACATCGTCAGCGACCAGAAGGCGTCGACCGGCGGCTCGGCGGGGAAGCGGATCTCGTACGCGTGTGCCCCGTTGAGCGGCGCGCCGTCGGCGTCGACGTAGACCGGGGCGTACACCGCCTCGTAGCCGTGGTTGCCCCACAGCCCGACCCGCGCCGCCACCGCCCGGGCCAGGTAGCCGTGCGTCCGGTCGGTCATCTTCCACTGCGGACTGTCGACGGTGCCGGGGCCGAGGAAGTCGACGTTGTAGTCGAACGCGTGCGGTGCCAGGTGCCAGCCGTTGACGCTGTGCCCGGCGCGCGACGCGTGCTCGATCCTCGCCAGCCCCTGTGCGGCCCCGTCGACCAGGGCTTGCGCGAGGTCGTCCGGCGGGTCCGTATAGGGCGACCCCGCGTCCAGGAGCCCGAGCGGCCGGAACCGCTCCTGGTGGGCCCGGTCCGGCACGGCGGGCGGGAAGGCGGCCAGCCAGGCCCGGAGGTGCGCGAAGAACAGCAGATCGGTGGGTACGCCGGTGGCGGCGACCGCGGGCAGCGGCGCGCGTGCCGACGGGGTGGGGGCGTGCAGCCGCAGGCCCTTCTGGAGGCGCTCGACCCGGGGCAGGTCGGCCGGGCCGTCGCAGGCCAGCCGGCCGACGATCGTGACCACCGAGGTCGAGGCGGGCAGCACGGTGGTGTCGTCGGGGACCGGGCCGGTGTGGCCGCGCGGCACGATCAGGAAGCTGCCGGCGGCGGTGCCGGTCGCGCGGCGGCCCACGTACGCGATGTTGTTGGTCCAGGCGTCGACCACCTGGAGCACGTAGTAGGCGCCGCCGGTGTCGGGCACGCTCAGCCGGACCGGCCCGCCGCCGACGTCGACCTGCGCGACGGAGTAGACGGTGTCGTTGTTGACGCTGACGAACCGGTCGTCGGGCGTGGCGAGCCGGTGGGCGTGGCCGAACGCGTTGAACGGGGTGGCGGGAACGGCGCCCATGCCGTCGCGGGTGAACCGGCTGACCTCGGTCAGGCTCGCGACCAGCGGGTAGCCGTAGACGTAGGCGTCCGCGGCCAGCCCGGCGAGGTCCATGCCTCCGAGGCTAGTGCTTGGTCGGCGGCGTTCAGGCGGCCTTGCGGTGAGTTGCCGCGGTGGCGGTGCCGCGCTCGACCAGGCGCAGGCGCGGCGGGGTGGTCGCGGCCGGCTCCGGGTCGAAGGTGGCGGTCCAGCGCCGGCCGGTGCCGCGGGCCGGTGGCTCGCCCGGGTCGAAGGCCGGACGGGAGAGCGCGAACGTGAGCAACCAGCCGGCGATCAGGAAGCCGTGGCTGGCCAGGCGGCCGGGCTCGACCCGGCCGGCGGCGATGTCACCCGCCGAGAGCAGGGTGAGCACGGCCACGAACGCGGTCAGGGTGGGCAGCAGACCGGTGGGGCGGGTGCGGCGCAGGGCGACGAAGGCGAACCCGGCGCCGATGGCCAGGTTCCAGGCGGCCGACTCGTGCCAGAGGTGGCCCGAGCCGAGCACGGCGTCGTGGGCGTGGTCGTCGCGGCCGAGGCCGGCGACCTGGGCGGCGCCGAGCAGGAACTGGACGAGCCCGATGACGGCCAGACCGAGCCGGAGCCCGATCGCCAGCCGGGGCCGGCTCCCGGGCGGCTTCAGCCGGCTTGGCCGGCCCGGCCCGCCGGGCTGGCTCGGCTCGTCCGGCCGGCTCGGCCGGCTTCCGGCCGGCTGCGGGGTCGGCACGGCGGTCAGGTCGACCGGCTTCGCCGGCGGCACGGGCGCGGTCCGCGCCAGGCGGGTCACCGCGGCCGCCGCGTCGAGCCAGGCGGCGCAGCGCGCGCAGCCGGCCAGGTGCCGCTCGGTCAGCTCACGCTCGCCCGGCGCGTCCTCTCCGTCGAGGCGCGCCGACAGCATTTCCCGGATCCGCTCACAGTCCACGTCTTGATAGTCGCCGCCGAACGCCGTTTGGTTCCCGTTCAACCGCGGGCTAGGCCGGAGAAACCGGACAAGCTAGCCTTGCCGGCATGCGTCTCCCCGGACTGCCGCGCGGCCCCCGCTCGGGTGAGCCCGCCGCCGACCTCGACGAGGTCACCGGCTGGGCCCTGGCGGCGAAGGCCGGCGACCGGGCCGCCGCCCACGCGTTCGTCGAGGCGACCCAGCACCAGCTGCGCCGGTTCGTCGTGCACCTGGTCGGCCCGGGGGAGGCCGACGACCTGACGCAGGAGATCTACCTGCGGGCGATGCGCGCCCTCCCGGCGTTCGACGCCCGCTCGACGGCGCGCACCTGGCTGCTCGCCATCGCCCGGCGGGCCTGCGCCGACCACATCCGCTACGTGTCCCGCCGCCCGCGGCTGGCCGCTCTCGACGACTGGCAGCCGGTCGCCGAGGCGGAGCTCGCCCGCGACCCGGGCGGGGCCGGCTTCGAGGCGGGGTTCGCGCTGACGGAGCTGGTCCGGGCCCTCGACCCGGAGCGTCGCGAGGCGTTCGTCGCGACCCAGATCGCGGGCCTCAGCTATGCCGAGGCGGCCGAGGTCTGCGGCTGCCCGGTGGGCACCATCCGCTCCCGGGTGGCCCGGGCCCGCGACGACCTGGTCGCCGCCATGGCCGATCGCGACGTCCGCCGCCTCCGCCCCACCAGCTGACCGCGTCCCACCGCGGGCCTGGCAGCGAAGCGGAGCGAGCGGTCCCTGGCGGGAGCGACGGTCGCGCCCACCGCGGACCCGAGTCAGCGGTGATCGTGAATCACAGGTAGCGGCCCACGCGGGTGCGTTCGATGAGTTGCCAGCCCAGCCAGAAGCAGACCGGGACGCCGATGCCGCCGACGGCGATCGCTTTGGCTTCGGCCGGGAGGTCGAAGGGGCGCAGCAGGATCGCGAGGGTGAGCAGGACCGGGGCCTGGAGGACGAAGGCGGCGAAGGAGCCGCGGGCGCAGCGGCGCCAGAGGGGGCTTTCGCGCTGGAGGCGGTCCTGGGCGAGGCCGAGGACCCAGACCGAGCCGGCGACCACCAGGATCGCCTCGACGGTGGCCAGGAGCAGCGCCTCCCAGTGCCAGCCGCCCTGGTAGGGCGCGGCGTCGTCGGCCAGGTTGCTGAGGCCCACGGTCCAGGCGTAGACCGGCAGCGACAGGATCGTGAAGACCACCGCGACCCCGCAGCCGCGGCGCAGGCGTTCCGGGACGCGCTTGGCCCAGCCGAAGCGGGCGGCGGCGACACCGAGGCCGAACATCGCGACGCACTGCGGCCACTGCCAGACGTGCAGGTCGAGCACCTGCTTGCTCTGCGCCGGGAACCACAGCCGGACGAGGAACGAGGCGACCGCGACCAGCGCGATCAGCGTCGCGAGCTGGCGGCCGCCGATCTCGGTCGGGCCCTCGTCGACGTCGTCGGCCTTGCCCTCGGCGCGGGCGCGGTCCTTGGCCCAGACCAGCGCGGCGTACGCGAGGGAGACGTAGAGCAGGATCTCCGCGAACCAGAGCGGGCCCGAGTCGAGGAACGGGTGCCGGTGGGTGAACTCCCACCAGAACGAGACGCGGTAGCCGGCGGCCAGGTAGGCGAACCACATGAACAGCGGCCAGACGAGCAGGGCGAAGAGCAGGAAGGGTACGCCGAGGCGGACCACCCGGTCGCCGGCGAACTTGGCCGGGCCCTTGCGTGCCATCGCGGCCGGCGCGAACAGGCCGGCGATGAAGAAGAAGGTGCCGATCACGAAAAGGGCCGTCGGTCCGACGACGACGGCCATGGCGAGTTCCGAGCGTGGATGGAACGTGGTCTCCTGGACTTCGTCGTACGGCCACCCCCCGATGGCTGAATAACCCAGGAGCGCGTGCCCGGCGATGATCCACGCGACCATCACGGCCCGCAGGTTGTCGACGTGCGGAAGCCTCTCCACCCGCGTGGCCGAAGCCATCGTGGCCATCCGGACCCCCCTCCGAAAAAATGGCGCACATTCAAGATTGCCACCGGGAGCCCGTCATCGGGGACACCCGAAGGGTCAGCGTGCGGTTCGTCACTCGCCGGCGACAACCGGTTAAACGGTTTGTCCCGATACGCTCGGGTGCGATGGACGCAGAGATCCGGCCGCTGCTGGCCGCGGACTGGCCGGCCTGCCGCCGGATCTACCAGGCGGGTCTGGACACGGGTGAGGCCAGCTTCGAAACAATCGCGCCGGAATGGCCGGCCTTTGACGCGTCTCGATTGACTTCACACCGCTTTGTCGCAATGTTCAACGGACGTGTAGTCGGATGGGTCGCGGCCTCCCCGGTCTCGACCCGGCCGGCCTATGCGGGGGTGGTGGAGCACAGCGTCTACGTCGACGCGGCGGCCCACGGCCGCGGAGTGGGCGGGGCCCTGTTGGGCGCGCTGATCGAGTCGACGGAGCGGGCCGGCGTCTGGACCATCCAGTCGGCCGTCTTCCCGACCAACACGGCCAGCCTCCGCCTGCACGAGGCCGCGGGCTTCCGCGTCGTCGGCACCCGCGAACGCATCGCCCGCCTGCACGGCACCTGGCGCGACACCGTCCTGATCGAACGCCGCAGCCCGCTCGTGTACTAGGACCGATTACGTATGGAGTGGGACGCGCGGCGCTCCGTACCGTCTCGATCATGGTTATTCGAGCGGTGGTTTTCGACATCGGTGGCGTGCTGGAGTTCTGCGAGCCCATGGACTTCGACCGGCGCTGGGAGGCGGCGCTCGGCCTGGCCGACGGCGCGTTCGACGCCGCGCTGGCGGACGTCTGGGCCGGCGGCGCCGTCGGCACGGTGACCGAGGCGGAGGTGCACGCGGCGATCCGGGAGCGGCTGGGGCTCTCCGCCGACCAGGTCGACGCGGTGCTGGCCGACATGTGGCGGCAATACTTGGGCACCCCGAACACCGACCTCATCGCGTACGCCCGCGGGCTGCGTCCCGCCTATCGGACCGGCATCCTGAGCAACAGCTTCGTCGGGGCGCGCGAGCGGGAGCAGGCCGCCTACGGGCTGACCGACCTGGTCGACGACTGCGTCTACTCGCACGAGGTCGGGCTGAGCAAGCCGGACCCGGCCGCGTGGGAGCTGATCTGCCGGCGCATGGACGTGGCGCCGACCGAGATGGTCTTCGTCGACGACTTCCCGGGCAACGTGACCGCCGCGGCGGCGCACGGCATGACGGCCGTCCTGTTCCGGACCACCGACCAGGTCATCGCCGACCTCGAGGCCCTGCTCCGCTAGGGCAGGCGGTCGCCCGGGAAGCTGCAAACCGGGTGGACATCGCTGGTCATGGTCCCTCCACCCCGGAGGCCGCCAGCGCGAGCTTAGGGGCCGCCACGTCGGCGCGCTCGGGGCGACGGCGGAACGTCCACCAGCGGTAGAGCACGTAGTTGAACACCAGGTTGGTGCCGCCCGCGATGATCCGGGCCGGGACCAGGCCGACGCCGAGCGCGCCGAGGGCCGTGACGCCGACCAGGGTCAGCACGTAGTCGCCCAGCACCTGGGGGGCGAACCGGGCAAACTGACCGCGTACGCCGTGGCCGTCGGCGTGGAAGGCGAACGTGCGGTTGAGGGCGAAGTTCAGCGCGTACGTGACCCAGAAGGCGATGCTGACCGTGGCCGCCGACGGCAGGGGGGTGACGGCGTCGAGCAGGGCCAGCAGGGCCAGGTCGAAGCCGAAACCGAGGCCGGCCAGGGCGAGGAACCGGGTCAGCGAATGGCGGTAGGCGAGTCGCAAGATCCGCTCGGCCTGACCCACGCGGGACACCCTAGTCCCGCAACCTGGGATCACCGGCGTGGGTCGACATGAACTTTCGGTGCCGCGCCCCATTCGGGTAGCCGGCGGCCGGCGAGCACGTCGGCGGCCTCGGACAGGCCGACGGTGGCCGCTACCAACGGGCGCGGGTCGACGGCGCCGGTCGCGTACAGCTCGATCGTGCCCGACAGGCCGCCCGACGCGCTCAGCACGCCGACGGCGGTCACGTCCTTGAGCACGAGCTCGCGGGAGTCCACCAGGGACGGTTCCTCGGCGATGCCGATGTAGACGACCCGCCCGCCCGGCTCGACCCGGCCCACCGCGAAGCCGGGCAGCTCGGCCGCGTTGGTGGCGTCGACCACCGCGTCGAAGGCCAGGTCGGCGGGCAGGTTCGACCGCCTCCAGGTGTGGGTGAAACCCAGACCGCGGGCGTACGCCAGGGACGGCTCGTCGCGGCCCAGCAGATGCACCTCGGCGCCCCGGGCCGCGGCGATCTGGGCGGCCAGCAGCCCGATCGTGCCGGGGCCGAGCACCAGCAGCCGGGTCGTCGGCGTCACGCCGGCCGCCTCGACGACCCGCAGCGCGTTGCCGCCGGGCTCCACCAGGGCGCCGAGCGTCGCGTCGACCGAGTCGGGCAGCGGGTGCAACGCGCGCACCGGCACGGGCAGCCGCTCGGCCAGCGCCCCCGGCCAGCCGCCCCGGATGCCGATCTCGAAGCGGTCCGCGCACAGGTGCTGCCGGCCGCTCAGGCAGCGGTAGCAGTCGCCGCAGCCGAGCATCGTGTCGCCCGTGACCCGCCGGCCCAACCATTCGCGGTCGACGTCGGCGCCGACCTCGGAGACCACGCCGCACCACTCGTGCCCGATCCTGATCGGGTACGCCGCGTCGCCGCTGCGCAGGTAGGCCATGTGCCCCGAGTAGAACTCGGCGTCCGTGCCGCACACGCCGGCCCGCTCGACGTCGACGACGACCTCGCCGATCCGGGGCACCGGCGGCGCCACGTCCCGCACCTCGGCCCGGCCCGGCCCGACGACGACGAAAGCCCGCACCGCCACCCCCTGCCACCCGATCAGGCGAATCTTGATAATGGGCAGTATGCCTGCCCCCCTCCGCTCCGACGCGTGGTATGCCGGCCAGGACCGCAACTCCTACATCCACCGGGCGTGGATGCGCCGCGGCGCGCCTGACTCGGCGTTCGACGGCCGGCCCCAGATCGCCATCGCCAACACCGCCTCCGACCTGACACCGTGCAACATGCACCTGACGGAGGTGGCCCGCAGCGTCGCCAACGGGGTGTGGGAGGCGGGCGGCGTACCGCTGGAACTGCCCGTGGTGTCCCTCGGTGAGACCCAGGTCCGGCCGACCGCGATGCTCTGGCGCAACATGGCCGCGATGGCCATCGAGGAGATGATCCGGGCCAACCCGATCGACGGCGTGGTGCTGCTCGGCGGCTGTGACAAGACCATCCCGTCGCTGCTGATGGGCGCGGCCTCGGTCGACCTGCCGGCGCTGGTCGTGCCGGGCGGGCCGATGCTCACCGGCACGTTCCGCGGCGTGCCGCTGGGCTGCGGCACCGACGTGTGGCGGCTCTCCGAGGAGGTCCGCGCCGGCACGCTCTCGAACCGCGACTTCCAGGCGTCGCAGTCCGCCATGATCCGGAGCAAGGGCCACTGCAACACGATGGGCACCGCGTCCACGATGGGCCTGCTGGCCGAGGTGCTGGGCACGACGTTGCCGGGCACGGCCGGGATCCCCGCGCCCGACAGCCGCCTGGCCGCGCAGGCCCACGAGTCCGGGCGGCTGGCGGTCGAGATGGTCCGGGAGGGCCGGCGGCCGAGCCAGGTCGTCTCGAAGGCGTCGTTCCACAACGCGATCGTGGCGTTGGGCGCGCTGGGCGGCTCGACCAACGCGGTCGTGCACCTGCTGGCGATCGCCGGGCGGCTCGGCGTGCCGCTGACCCTCGACGAGATCGACCGCGCCGGCCACGGCATCCCGTTGCTGGTCGACCTGCAGCCCGCCGGTCGGCACCTGATGGAGGACTTCCACCGGGCCGGCGGCCTGACCGCCGTGCTGCGGGAGGTCGCCGACCTGCTCGACCTCGACGCGTTGACGGTGACGGGGCGGCCGCTGGGCGACTACCTGGCGGACGGGGCGATCCACGACCCCGAGGTGATCCGGCCGCGGGCGACGCCGCTGATGGCCGACGCCGGCATCGCGGTGCTCCGCGGCGACCTGGCGCCCGACGGCGCGATCATCAAGCCGGCGGCCGCGACCGCGGCCCTGCTGCAGCACCGTGGCCGGGCGGTCGTCTTCGACTCCGTCGAGGACCTGCACCACCGGATCGACGATCCGGCGCTCGACGTGGACGCCGATTCGGTGCTCGTGCTGCGCGGGTGTGGTCCCAAGGGTTACCCGGGCATGCCGGAGGTGGCCAACCTGCCGCTGCCGCGCAAGCTGCTGCAGCAGGGCGTCCGCGACATGGTGCGGGTCTGCGACGGGCGGATGAGCGGCACGGCGTACGGGACTGTCGTGCTGCACGTCGCCCCCGAGGGCGCGGCCGGCGGACCGCTGTCGAAGGTGCGCGACGGCGACCCGATCGTGCTCGACGTCGAGGCGCGGCGGATCGACGTCGACCTGCCGGCGGCCGAGTTCGCGGCCCGCGAGCCCGCGCCGGCGATGCTCGACGCGCTGGCCCGGCCGACCCGGGGCTGGGAGAAGCTCTACGTGGACACCGTCCGCGGCGCCGAAACTGGGGCGGATCTGGACTTTCTGGTCGGCGGCAGCGGCGACCGCGTACCACGTGACTCGCACTGATTACGTGTTGCCACGGCCCTGTCGCTTTGTGCACCAGTTGCGACGGGATCACCCTTGGGTATGCTCGTGCGCGGTTTAACGGAGGGGAAACGACAAGAATGACCGCCGCGCGACGACGCTGGCTCGCAACTGTCCTGGCCCTGGTCGCCGCCGTCACGGTCGCCGTCGCGCCAGGCAGCGCTGGCTACGCCGCACCCAACCCCTCGCCGTCACCGGGCGCGCCCAAGGAGAAGGAAGTGCCGCTCCTGGGTGACGTGCTCGAGTCGACCGGCCGCCAGTACGCGAAGGCGAAAGCCGTGCTGGACAAGTCGCGGCAGCGCCAGCTCCAGATGAACATCCGGCTCCAGGCGGCCGAGCGGCGGGTCGAGGAGCTGCGCCCCCAGGTGACGGAGTTCGCCACGGAGTCCTACCGCGCCGGCCGTCTCACCCCGATGGTGGCCATGCTCGGCGCGTCGGACCAGAGCGGCTTTCTGGAGAAGGCGACCGCGCTCGAGCGGCTCAACCAGTACAACGCGGCCCGGCTCAACGCACTCATCGCGGCGGAGGAGGAGGTTGCGGCGACCAAGGCCAAGATCGACGCCGCGGTGGCCGAGCAGAAGGCCGCGGCCGACTCGATGGCCAAGCAGAAGCGCACCGCCGAGCGGGAGCTCGACCGGGTCGGCGGCCTCTCCCTGACCGGCGGCGACGTGGTGGCGACGTCGCCCAAGGCCCGCCCGGCGCCGCGGTCGGCCGACGGCGGCTGGCCGGACGAGTCGTGCAACCAGGAGGACCCGACCACCGGCGGTTGCGTCACCCCGCGCACGCTGCACGCCTACAAAGAGGTCAAGCGGGCCGGCTTCAAACGGTTCGTCGGCTGCTACCGGTCGGGCGGACCCTACGAGCATCCGAAGGGCCGCGCCTGCGACTGGTCGCTGCGCACCAGCGGCTTCGCCAGAGCCTCGAACCGCGACGAGAAGATGTACGGCAACAACCTGGCCGCGTTCCTCATCAGAAACGCCGACGCGCTCGGGATCCTCTACGTGATCTGGTACAAACGCATCTGGTTCCCCGCCACGGGCTGGAAGTCCTACAGCGGGGACAGCGACCATACGGACCACGTGCACATGTCGATGCTTTGACGACGCGGAGGCCGCCCGGGCAGTTGCCCAGGCGGCCTCCCCCGTTAAAGAGCTTCGCGGCCGGCGCCGCTGGCGGCCCGGGGGCCTCCGCCATGCAAGCGCTCCGCGGCCCCGGCTGCTCGCGGCCCAGGCGGCGTCAGCTCGCGATTCGGGCGGCCTCGGCTCGCGATTCGGGCGGCCTCCGCTTGAAGGCCCGGCGGCTCTGCCGCCCAACCGCTTCGGCGCTGCACGATGGCTCCTCCTCACGGCATCTGCGGGGCCGGCTCCCGTTCCGGCGCGGCGGTCGGCTGTTCCTGGCCGACCGGCGGCAAATGGCGCAGCACCCGGAGGCAGACCACGGCCGCGACCGCCATGGCGACCGCGCTGATCGCGGCAACGACGTGCAGCCCGTCGGTGAAGGCGCCGCGTGCCTGGTCGAGCAGCGCCGGCGGCGCCGTCGCGAGCGAGTCCCCGGCGCCCGCGGGGACGCCGTGGCGGTAGACCGCCGCCGCCACGCTGCCCAGCACCGCGACCCCGAGCGCGAAGCCGAACTCGTTGGCGGTCTGTGCCAGCGAGGCCGCCGAGCCGGCCTTCTCCGGCGGGACCGCGCCCACGACGATGCCGGTGCCGAGGGTGACCAGCGGCCCCGCGCCGACGTTGAACAGCGCGAGCCCGGTCACGGCCGCGACCGCGCTGTCGGCCCCCGTGAGCAGCAGCAGCCCGGCGACCGAGACGACCAGACCGCCCGCGATCAGCGGCGCCGGCCGGATCCGGCGGGCGGCCAGCGGCGCGACCTGCGTGGCGATGATGCCGGCCGCGACCGCCGGTAGCAGCGCCAGGCCCGCACCCAGTGGCTCGTAGCCGGAGACCAGTTGGAGATATTGCGTGATCAGCACCATCGTCGCGCCCGGGAGCATGGTGTTGAGGAACATCGCGCCGAGGGCGGTGCGGAACGTGGCCGCGCCGAACGGGCGCAGGTCGACCAGCGGGTCGGCCAGGGCCCGTTGCCGCCTGACGAAGGCGACGGCGAAGCCCAGCCCGACGACCAGCGCGACCACCGCGCCCGGCGCGGCGCCGTGCCGCGCGACCTCCTTGATGCCGTAGACCGCCGGCAGGATCGCGGCCAGTGACAGCCCGACGCTGACCAGGTCGAGCGGCGCCGCCGACGTGCCGGCCGGCCGGTCCTTGGGTAGCAGCGCCGGGCCGAGGGCGAGGAGCAGGACCATCGCGGGCACGGCGATGAGGAACACCGACCCCCACCAGAAGTGACCGAGCAGGACGCCGCCGACGACCGGCCCGATCGCACTGCCGCCCATCAGCGACATCAGCCAGACCCCGATCGCGGTGGCACGCTGCTTCGGGTCGCGGAACATGCCCGTGATCAGGGCGAGGGTCGCCGGACCCATGGCGGCCCCGGCGATGCCCAGCACGGCCCGCGCCGCGATCAGCATGACCGGGTCGGACGCGTAGGCCGCCACCACCGACGCGGCCCCGAACACGGCCGCGCCACCGAACAGCAGCCGTCGCCGGCCGAGCCGGTCGCCGACCGCGCCCATCGTGATCAGGAAGCCGGACAGCAGGAACCCGTAAATGTCGATGATCCAGAGCTGCTCGGTGCTGCCGGCGCCGAGGTCACCGCTCAGCTTCGGCACGGCGAGCAGCAGCACGAACAGGTCGATCGACACGAGCAGGGACGGCAGGGCCAGCACCGCCAGCCCCACCCACTCCTTGCGACCCGCCCGCTGGTTGTTCACGTTCATGAGTACCTCTCCGGTCGTGAATGGTTCACGACCGGAGGTCGGAATCATGTGCCGGATTTCGACAGCCCGATCGCCGCCCCACCCAACGGAAAATCTGGCAGCCCCGCCCAGTCGAGCGTCACCGCGAGCTCAGCCGCCACCGCGTCCGCCCCGACCCGGGCGCCGTGCAGGTGGATCCGGGCGCAGGAGATGGCCCCGACCAGCCCGATCGCGTGGCGCCCGCCCGGCCGCGGCCGCAACACGCTGCTCGCCGCCGTCACTCCACGCAGAGGTCCCGGCCAGACCTCGCCCCGCCACCCCGAGACGAGCCCGTGGGTCAGGCAGTGCCGCACCTGCATCCATCCGTCCGCTCGCCGCGTGACCTCGGCCAGTGGGATGGTCTCGATCGCCGGCGCCCGCCCGATCGGCGGCACGTCCCAGACCGCGACGCCAGGCGCGCCGGCCAACCGAGCGACGATCCCGGGAAACTCGGCCGCGCACTTACGGTGGAAGTCGCCCACCGTCGGGTTGTTCATGGCCACCCGGCGCGCGATCTGGCCCAACCCGTACCCCCGCTGGTGCAACGCCGTCGCCAGGAAGTCCTCGACGAACCCCTCGAACGCCGAGATCACCCCGAGCACCACCGCGGGCGGCAGGGCGGAGAAGTTGCCGGCATTGCCGGGTGTACGCGGGTGCAGGCTCACCAACCGCCGCGGCACCTCCAGCGAGCGGGCGAACCGGTCGACGCTGTCCTGCAGCACCACAGGGAACGGCATGCCCGCCATTGTGGCGGTCGCGCGAGGGGCAGAATCAGTCGCGTCCGCTGGATGCCTTGAAACGGGTCGCCCGGTGCGTGCCGTCGCAGAACGGCTTGATCGCGGACAATCCACACCGGCACAGGGCGACCGTCGACCGGCCGGTCTCGATCCGCTCGCCGTCGACGGTGAACAGCTGGAAGTCGCCCCTGACCAGCAGCGGGCCGTCGGGATAGGGGGTCACGGTCGCGGCCGGCTCGTCCACAGGTGGCATGACCAGGCGGTTCCCCGCGTACGCGCGACGAAACCAGGTTTGATCTCGCCCGACCGGGGCATCCGGGCGCCGTGACGATCACCTCCGCGCCGCTGTTGCCGGCCCCGCGTGGACCCGTGTCCGCCGCCCTGCTGGCCGCTCTCGCCGGGCCACCCGCCGACTTCGCCGTCCCGCCGATCTCGGCGCCCGATCCGCTGCACGACGAGGACCTCCAGCTCACCCTCTACCTCTGCTACGAGCAGCATTTCCAGGGTTTCGCCGGCGTCGACCCGGACTGGGAGTGGTCGCCGGCCCTGCTCGCCCTGCGCGCCGCCGCCGAGCGCCCGTTCCTGTCGGCGCTGCGCGTGCTGGCCGGCTTCGGCCCGCAGCGCGACGACGTACCGCAGGCGTTGCTGGACCTCGTGTCCAGTCAGGACGGTCCGTCGCTGGCCGAGCACGTCCGCCGGCACGCCACCCTCGAGCAGTTCCGCGAGCTGCTCCGGCACCGCTCGATCTACCAGCTCAAGGAGGCCGACCCGCACACGTTCGCGATCCCGCGGCTGCGCGGCGCGGCGAAGGCGGCGCTGGTCGAGATCCAGATCGACGAGTACGGCGGTGGCCGCCTGCCCCGCATGCACGCCGAGCTGTTCCGCACCACGATGGACGGTATGGGCGTCGACAGCACCTACGGCGCCCACGTCGACCGGGTCCCCGCGGTCACGTTGGCCATCGTCAACCAGATGTCGTTCTTCGGATTGCACCGACGCTGGCGTGGCGCGCTCGTCGGGCAGCTCGCGGCGTTCGAGATGACCTCGACGGCGCCCAACCGGCACCTGGCCGCGGCCGTGCGCCGGCTCGGCGGGGACGACGTCACGGCCCGCTTCTTCGACGAGCACGTCGAGGCCGACGCCGTGCACGAGCAGGTCGCCGCGTACGACCTGGCGGGCAGCTATGCGGCCGAGAACCCGGGCGGCGCCCGCGACGTCCTCTTCGGCGCCCGCTGCGGCCTCGCCCTCGACGACCTGTTCGCCCGGCACGTCATCGCCGCCTGGGAGGCCGGCCGGAGCTCGCTGCTGCCGGCGCTGACCGTCGAACGGGCCGCCTGACGCTGACATTCGTGGCGCCCGACCCGTAAAGTCACTCGCGTGAGTGGCGAACCCCCTTCGCAGCGCGACATGCGGATGTCCGACGCCGACCGGGAAAGCGTGCTCGCGCGGCTCAACACCGCGGTGTCCGAGGGCCGCCTGACCATGGCCGAGTTCGAGGAGCGAGTCGACGGCGTGCTGGCCTCGCGCACGTTCGGCGACGTGGAGCCGTTCGTCGCCGACCTGCCCAGCACCGCGGCCGCCGTCCCGGCGATCGCCGCCACCGACGTCGTCGAGCTGCGCGGCCACGCCGGTCAGATCCGCCGGGTGGGCCGGTGGGCGGTGCCGCGCAAGCTGGTCGTCAAGAGCAAGGCGGGCACGGTCAAGCTCGACTTCCGGAACGCCGTGTTCAGCCACCGGGTGCTGGAGCTCGAGCTGGCCACCCAGGCCGGCACCACGGTGCTGGTCGTGCCCCGCGGGGCCACCGTCGACCTCGACCGGCTGGTCACCAGCGGCGGCATGACGTTCTGCCGGGTCCCGTCCCTGCCCGAGCCGGGCTCGACGGCCCCGCACATCGTCATCTCCGGCAGCAGCGCCGCCGGCACGGTCATCGTCCGTCGCCCGTACCGCCTCGGTCGCTGGAGCTGGTGAGGTCCACCGCGCCGGCGAAGGAGTCGGGGTGGTGGGCCGCGGCGACGACCCGCCACCGGCCCGGGCGGCGTGACCAGGTGCGGGTGGCCGGGTCGCGGCGGCGGGTGGGTGTCAGGTCCAGCGCCACCTCGACGTCGGTCACGGCGCCCGGATCGAGAGCGACCCGCTGGAAGCCGATCAGTTGCGGCACCGGGCGCTCCGCGTCGGCGTCGAACGCGTAGAGTTGCACCACCGTCGAGCCGGCCCGCCCGCCAGTGTTGGTGACCCGCACTCCGGCCACATCGGACACCTCCCGCAGGGCGATCTCGAACGTGGTGTAGCCCAGGCCGAAGCCGAACGGGTACGCGGCCCGGCGCCCGTCGCGGTCCAGCTTGCGTTGGCCCCACCAGGCGTCGTACCGGATGGTCTTCGCGTCGCGGTCGAAGAACGGCAGGTGGTCCGCGTCGGTGGGGACGGCGAAGGGCAGCCGGCCGCCCGGTTCGGCCGCGCCGGTCAGGATGTCGGCGATCGCCGCCCCGCCGGCCATGCCGGGATACCAGGCCAGGAGGATGGCCGGCACCCGTGAGCGCCACGACTCCATCAGGATGGCGCTGCCGCCGATCACCACCACGACGGTACGCGGGTTGGCCGCGGCCACGGCGGCGATCAGCGCCTCGTCGGCGCCGTGCAGGGTCAACGACGTGCGGTCGCCGCCCGGGCCGAACCGGGTCGCCCGCCGGGCCAGCCGGGCCGCCAGCCGCTGCACCGGCCGCAGGGTGAACGGGAAGCCCAGGAACGCGAAGCTGGCCGGGTCGTCGTTGGTGATGCGTTCGCCCTCGTCCGCCGGACCCATCCCGACCACCACGACGGCGGCGTCGGCCGACGCGGCCGCCGCGGCACTGTCCACATGGCTCACCTCCGCCGCGGGCAGCGCCGCGCGCAGGCCGGCCAGCGGGGACGAGGTCGTCGGCGGGTCGACCATGGACGAGCCGCGGTCGCCGAGGTTCGGGGCCGTCGCCAGCCGGCCCAGCACCGCGAGCCGGCGGATCGGTCCCCGCAGCGGCAGCAGGGGCGTGCCGTCGACCGGCTCGTTGCGCAGCAGGACGGCGCCGCGGACGGCCACCTCGTGCGCCAGCGACCGGTGCGCCGACGCGTCGACCGCCGGTTCGTCGGGATCCCGGGCCGCGTAGTGCCCCACCGTGGTCGCCAGGATCCGCCGGGCCGACCGGAGCACGAGCGGTCGCGTCGCCGGTCCGACGCGCAGGTGCCTGGCCCGGTGCATCCGCAGCGGCATCTCGACGTCGAGCCCGGCCTCCAGACTGGTCACCGCGTCATGCGTGCCCCACACCCAGTCGCTCGTGACGAAGCCGGTGAAACCCCACTCGTCGCGCAGGATGTCGGTCAGCAGCACCGCGTTCTGGTCTGCGTGCGCCCCGTTGACCGCGTTGTAGGCGCTCATCACCGACTCGGCCCCCGCGTCCACGACCGCCTTGAAGTGCGGCAGGTAGACCTCGTGCAGCGGGTGCGCGTCGACCTCGACGTCGACCCGGAACCGTGCGTTCTCGATCGAGTTGAGCGCGAAGTGTTTGACGCAGGCCATCACGTTGCGCCGCAGCCCGCGGGTCAGCGCGGCGCCCATCCGGCCGGTCAGCACGGGGTCCTCGCCGTAGCACTCCTGCGCCCGGCCCCAGGCCGGATGCCGCAGCAGGTTGACGCAGACCGCGCCGGAGTAGTTCGCGCCCAGCGCCCGCGCCTCCGCGCCCATCGCCAGCCCGACCCGCTCCTCGAGCGCGGGGTCCCAGGTGGCGGCCCGCTCCATCGTCACCGGGAACGCGGTCGACCGGCCCATCACGACACCGCGCGGCCCGTCGCTGAACCGGATGCCCGGGATCCCGAGCCGGGGGATCGCGCCCGCGACGACCGGGCCGGCCTTGATCAGCGCCGGCAACCGGACGGCGGCGCGCACCGGCAGGTCCCCGTCGAGCAGCCAGAGCAGCTCGTCGTCGGTCAGCGCGGCGACCAACCCGTCCGCGGCCGCGCCGGAGGAAAGCGATCCGGCGCGGACCCGGCGCACGGCGTCCTCGAAGGTCGTCATCAGCTCATGATCCTCCGCGGCTCGGCAGCGGGCACAGGTTGACAACTGTCACTGCCTGCGCTGGGGTGGACGAGGGAGGTGGGACAGATGCGACGGTTGCTGACAATGCTCACCGCGGCGGTCCTGGCCACGGTGACGCTCACGGGGTCGGCGGGCGCCACCGGCGGCGGGCAGTCCTGGGTGGCCACGTGGGGCACGGCCGTGACCGGCGCGGCGACGCCGCCGCAGCCCGCGACGACCTTCGACGACCAGACCCTGCGGCAGGTGGTGCACGTGAGCGCCGGCGGCACGGCGGTCCGCGTGCGACTGTCCAACGAGTACGGGACACGGCCGCTCGCCATCGGCGCCGCCCGCATCGCCCGCCACGCGACCGGCTCGGCTATCGTTCCCGGCACCGACCGCCCGCTCACCTTCGGGGGCCGCGGCACCGTCTCGATCCCGCCCGGCGCACCCGCGGTCAGCGACCCGGTGCGGCTGCCGGTCGCCGCCGGCGCCGACCTCGTGATCAGCCTCTACCTGCCCGCGCCGACCCCGGCGGCCACGCTGCACAGCTCGGCGTTCCAGCGCACCTACGTCGCCGCCGGCGACGTCACCCGGGCGGCCGACCTGCCCGGCGCGCAGGAGACCACTTCCTGGTACTTCCTCTCCGGCGTCACCGTCGCCGCTTCCGCGCGGTCCGGCGCGGTGGTCGCGTTCGGCGACTCGATCACCGACGGCGCGGTGACCACCGTCGACGCCAACCACCGCTGGCCGGACTTCCTGGCCGCCCGCTTGCGGGCCGACCGCAAGCTGCGGGACCTCGGCGTGGTCAACGCGGGCATCGGCGGCAACCGCCTGCTCTACGACGGCAACACCCTGCCGGATCCGGTGTTCGGCGGCCTGGGCCCGATCTTCGGGGACAGCGCGCTGTCCCGGTTCGACCGCGACGTGGCCGCCCGGCCCGGCGTGCGGCACGTGATCGTGCTCCTCGGCATCAACGACATCGGGCAGCCCGGCTCGATCGCGCCGGCGGAGGAGGCGGCCAGCGCCGAAGACCTGATCTTCGCGCACCGCCAGCTCATCGCCCGCGCGCACGAACGCGGTTTGCGGATCCACGGCGCGACGCTGACGCCGTTCGAGGGCACGGCGATCCCCGGCTACTACACGCCGGCCAACGAGGCCAAGCGGCAGGCGCTCAACGCGTGGATCCGGACCAGCGGCGAGTACGACGGCGTGGTCGACTTCGACCGGGCGGTGCGCGACCCGGCCCAGCCCGGGCGGATGCTGCCGGCCTACGACAGCGGCGACGGGCTGCACCCCAACGACGCCGGCATGCGGGCGATGGCCGAGGCGGTCCCGCTGCGCCTGCTATCCCGGTAGTTTCTCCAGCGCGTCGTCGGCCGGGCAAGGCACATCGGGTATTACCCCGGTGCCCTCCCAGTTGGCGCCGGTCACCGCGTCGACGACGTACGCCCGCGGCACGTGGGCCAGCACGGTCGGCGCCAGCCGGATGGGCAACACGTGGTCGGCCGCCCCAGGGGTCGCCTCGCCGACGACGGTGACGCGCTCGCGCGCCTGAAGGTGATAGGCGAGCGCCTCGCCGGACGAGAACGTGCCGGGCCCGACGAGCACGAACGCGTCCTGCCGCAGCGCGGTGCCCGGCGCCCGGTCGGGCGTCCACCACTGCCGCGTGCCGGCCCGGTCGACCACGTCGGACAGCCGCACCGCCCGGTCGCCGAGCAGCCAGCCCGCGATCAGCGCGACGGTCGCCGGATCACCGCCACCGTTGCCGCGCAGGTCGAGCACGATCCGCCGGGCACCCCGCACCAGCCCGAACGCGGCATCGACGAACGGCTGGGCCAGCCCGATCGCGTCGAGCGTGTCGATCCGCACGACGCCGGTCCCGTCGTCGAGCCGCCGCACGTTGGACACCCCCGCGGCCCGCGACCGCACCGCGCCGGGATCCGGCGGCGGCCACGCGCCGGCCTCGGTGTCGGCGGGCGCGGTGCCGCCGGGCTCCCAGAACAACGCGACATGCCGCGCCCACTTCCAGGCGACCCGCTCGATCGCCGCGCAGCCCGCCGCGCTGATCGGGGCAGCGTCCCCGCCGAATCCGGCGGTCAGGGCGGCCGTCAACGCGTCGCGCCGCGCGCCGTCGGGCATCAACCGCTCCAGCCAGCCGACGAGCCGGCCGGCGACGTCGCCCACGGTGGCGGTCCCGGTTTCGATGGTCACCCGCCGACGGTAGGCCAACGAGCCACCACCAGGACTACGCCGACGGCGAACACGACGCAGGTCAGAGGGTGGCGATCCAGTCCAACCAGGCCGGCAGGCCCTCGCCGGTGGTGGCGGAGACGGTCAACAGCGACAGGTCCGGGTTCACGGCCCGCGCGTGCTTGGCGCACAGGTCCAGGTCGAAGTCGACGTACGGCAGCAGGTCGATCTTGTTGATCAGCACCAGGTCGGCCGCCGCGAACATGTAGGGGTACTTCAGTGGCTTGTCGGTGCCCTCGGTGACCGAGATGACGACCACCTTGCGTTGCTCGCCCAGGTCGAACATGGCCGGGCAGACCAGGTTGCCGACGTTCTCCACGAAGACCACCGCGCCCGTCGGCGGGTCCAACCTGGACAGTGCCGACCGCACCAGCGCCGCGTCGAGGTGACACCCGGCGCCCGTGTTGACCTGGACCGCCGGCGCGCCCGTGCGGCGCAGGCGCTCCGCGTCGAGCGAGGTCGCCTGATCGCCCTCGATGACCGCGGCCGGCCGCACCCGGGCCAGGGCGACCAGCGTGCGCTCCAGCAGCGTGGTCTTGCCCGACCCGGGCGAGCTCATCAGGTTGAGCGCGATCGCGTCCCGCTTGCGCAGCCAGGCCCGGTTGTCGCGGGCGATCGCGTCGTTCTTGGCGAGCACGTTCTGCTCGACCGACACATGCTCATGCGTGTGCTCGGCGCAGCCGCAGGTTCCGCACACCGGTCAACCCACCTCCATCGAGACGATCTTCAACTCGCGGCCGGCGAGCACCGAGACGTCGGCGCTTCCGCAGGCGCACAGCAGCACGGGGTCGGGCAGGTCGAACGACACGCCGCAGGCGCGACACGCCGCGCGGGCCGGGGTCAGGTCGATGTCGAGCCGCGCGCCCTCGGCGACGGTCCCGGCGGTGACCAGGTCGAAGCAGAACTCCAGAGCGGACGGTACGACCGCGGTCAGCGCGCCGACCTGCAGCCGGACCGCGTGCACCCGGCGATCACCGGCCCGGGCGCGGACCTCGTCCACGACGCTCTGGGTGATCGACAGTTCGTGCACCGTACTCCTTGATATTTGTCTGCGTTGCACCCACTTGCAGCCTTAGTCCGATATTACGCTGAGCACCGGGCTACCTACGTTCAGCGACGCCGGACGCGCTCGGGAAGGCGGACACGATGCCGACAGCGGAAGCGATCAAGGCCGAGGAAACCCTCATCCACGTCCTCTGGATCAACGCCGGGCTCAGTTGCGACGGCGACTCGGTGTCGCTGACCGCCGCCTCCCAGCCGAGCATCGAGGAGATCGCGCTCGGGGCGCTGCCCGGACTGCCCAAGGTGGCCGTCCACTGGCCACTGATCGACTTCGAGTGCGGCCCCAACGGCGGCGCCGACGACTTCCTCGAGTGGTACTTCAAGGCCGACCGCGGCGAGCTCGACCCCTTCGTCCTCGTCGTCGAGGGCTCGGTGGCCAACGAGGAGCTCAAGAGCGAGGGCTACTGGACCGGCTTCGGCAACGACCCGGCCACCGACCAGCCCCGCACGCTGACCAACTGGCTGGACCGCCTGGCGCCCAAGGCGACCGCGATCGTCGCGACCGGCACCTGCGCGACCTACGGCGGCATCCACGCGATGGCCGGCAACCCGACCGGCGCGATGGGCGTTGCCGACTACCTCGGCTGGGACTGGAAGTCCAAGGCCGGCATCCCGATCGTCAACGTGCCCGGCTGCCCGATCCAGCCCGACAACATGTCGGAGACACTCGTCTACCTGCTCTACCTGGCGACCGGGCAGGCGCCGATGATCCCCTTGGACGACGCCCTGCGCCCGACCTGGCTGTTCGGCCAGACCGTGCACGAGGGCTGTGACCGCGCCGGCTACTACGAGCAGGCCGACTTCGCCACCGAGTACGGCTCGCCGAAGTGCATCGTCAAGCTCGGCTGCTGGGGCCCGGCCGTCAAGTGCAACGTGCCCAAGCGCGGCTGGATGAACGGCATCGGCGGCTGCCCCAACGTCGGCGGCATCTGCATCGGCTGCACGATGCCCGGCTTCCCCGACAAGTTCATGCCGTTCATGGACGAGCCGCCCGGCGGCAAGCTCTCCTCGACCACGGTCGCGGCCTACGGCAGGACGATGCGCAGCCTCCGCCACATCACGACCCACACGCTCGACCGCGAGCCCAAGTGGCGCAAGCGCGGCCGCGAACTGACCACCGGCGCGAAGCGCACCTGGTGACACTAGAGAGGCCGAACCGATGACGGTCACGCAACCGCAGCGCGCCCCGGGCACGGGCACCGAGTCCCTGGTCGACATGGCCTGGGACCCGATCACCCGCATCGTCGGCAGTCTGGGCATCTACACGAAGATCGACTTCAACCAGCGGGTCGTGGCCGAGTGTCACAGCACCAGCTCGATCTTCCGCGGTTACTCCATCTTCATGAAGGGCAAGGACCCGCGGGACGCGCACTTCATCACCAGCCGGATCTGCGGCATCTGCGGCGACAACCACGCGACCTGCTCCTGCTATGCGCAGAACATGGCGTACGGCGTGAAGCCGCCCGCGATCGGCGAGTGGATCGTCAACCTCGGCGAGGCCGCCGAGTACATGTTCGACCACAACATCTTCCAGGAGAACCTGGTCGGGGTCGACTACTGCGAGAAGATGGTCGCCGAGACCAACCCCGGCGTGCTGGAGATGGCCAACCGCACCGAGTCGCCCAACGCCGGCGCCCACGGCTACCGCACCATCGGCGACATCATGCGGGCGCTCAACCCGTTCACCGGCGACCACTACCGCGAGGCGCTGCAGGTCAGCCGGATGACCCGCGAGATGTTCTGCCTGATGGAGGGGCGCCACGTCCATCCGTCCACGTTGTACCCGGGCGGTGTCGGCACGGTCGCGACCATCCAGCTGATGACCGACTATTTGAGCCGGCTCATGCGCTACGTCGAGTTCATGAAGAAGGTCGTGCCGATGCACGACGACCTGTTCAACTTCTTCTACCAGGCGCTGCCCGGCTACGAGATGGTGGGCAACCGGCGGATCCTGCTCGGCTGCTGGGGTTCCTTCCAGGACCCGGAGCACTGCAACTTCGAGTACAAGGACATGACGGACTGGGGTCGCAAGATGTACGTGACCCCGGGCGTCGTCGTCGACGGCAAGCTGGTCACCACCGACCTCGTCCGGATCAACCTCGGCATCCGCATCCTGCTCGGCTCGTCCTACTACCAGGACTGGGAAGAGCAGGAGATGTTCGTGACGCAGGACCCGCTGGGCAACCCGGTCGACCGGCGGCATCCCTGGAACCAGCACACCAACCCGCAGCCGCAGAAGCGCGACCTCGACGGCAACTACAGCTGGGTGATGTCGCCGCGCTGGTTCGACGGCAAGGACTACCTCGCGCTCGACACGGGCGGTGGGCCGCTGGCCCGGCTCTGGTCGACGGCGCTGGCCGGCCTGGTCGACATCGGCTACGTGCAGGCGACCGGCCGCAGCGTGAAGATCAACCTTCCGAAGACCGCGCTCAAGGGCCCGGTCGAGCTGGAGTGGCACATTCCCCAGTGGAGCAACACGCTCGAGCGCAACCGGGCCAGGACCTACTTCCAGGCGTACGCGGCCGCCTGCGCGCTGCACTTCGCCGAGCAGGCCCTGGTCGAGATCCGCGCCGGCCGCACCAAGACGTGGGAGAAGTTCGAGGTGCCGAAGGACGGCGTCGGCGCGGGCTTCACCGAGGCCGTGCGGGGCGTCCTGTCGCACCACATGGTGATCCGGGACGGGAAGATCGCGAACTACCACCCGTACCCGCCGACGCCCTGGAACGCCAGCCCGCGCGACAGCCTCGGCACGCCCGGCCCCTACGAGGACGCGGTGCAGGGCCAGCCGATCTTCGAGGAGAACGACCGGGAGCACTTCAAGGGCATCGACATCATGCGCACGGTACGCAGCTTCGACCCGTGCCTGCCCTGCGGCGTGCACATGTACCTCGGCAACGGCAAGAAGCTCGAACTGCTGCACTCGCCGACGCAGACGGCCGGCGCCGAGTGACCACAGTGGAGTCCGCGGCCCCGGCCGCCGCCTGGCAGGCGACCGGGGACCGCATCGAGGCGCTGATCACCGCGAGCGCGGCCAGCGGCGCGGCGGCCCGGGAACGCGCCGAGGAGCTCGTCCGGCTCGTCGTGGACCTCTACGGCGCCGGCCTCGAACGCCTGCTCGAGCTGCTGCACGAGCGGGGCGCGCTCGGCGACGACGTGCTCGACGCCCTCGCCGCCGACGAGCTGGTCGCCAGCCTGCTGCTGGTGCACGGCCTGCACCCCGAGAGCGCCTCGACCCGGGTGGCCAAGGCGCTCGCGACGGTCGCGCCCAACGGCGAGGCGACGCTGGTCGGCATCACACCAGAGGGCGTCGCCCGGGTGCGCCTGGCGGCGAGCGGTTGCTCCTCGGCGCCCCTCAAGGCCGCGGTCGAGTCCGCGATCGCCGACGCCGCGCCGGAGGTCGTCACCATCGAGGTGGTCCAGCCGGACGCCGCGCCCGTCATCCCGGTCGGGTCGTTGTTCAGCCGGGTCGGGCCGGCGCCCGCGGAGGCGCCGTGAGCCCGGCCCTGGGCGCGCTGCGCCGGATCAGCCGGGACCGGCCGGCGCCACGGGTGGCGGGGGAGCGCTGCGACCTGTGCGCCCAACCCGTGCCCGGCGCGCACGGCCACGTCGTGCACCTCGAGGGCCGGGCGCTGATGTGCGCCTGCCGGCCCTGCTACCTGCTGTTCGCCGGCGACGCCGACCAGCGCTACCGGGCCGTCCCGGACCGCTACCTGCGGTTCCCGGGCGTCTCCGCCGACGGCCCGGCGTTCGACGCGCTGGACATTCCGGTCGGCCTGGCCTTCCTGTTCCACAACTCGGTCCAGGAGCGGATGGTCGCCTTCTACCCGAGCCCGGCCGGCGCCACCGAGTCCGAGCTGTCGATGGACGCCTGGGCCGGCGTGCGGGCCGCCCACCCCGAGCTGGCCACGCTGCGCGCCGACGTGGAGGCGCTGCTGGTCCGCCGCACCACGCCCGGCGCGGCCCACTCGGGCTCGTGCCACCTGGTGCCGATCGACGTCTGCTACGAGCTGGTCGGGCGGCTGCGCCAGGGCTGGCGCGGCTTCGACGGCGGCGCCGAGGCGCGGGCCGCGATCGCCGGGTTCTTCGCCACGGTCGACGAGCGGAGCGTCGACGGATGACCCTCGGCTTCACCGTGCTCGACATCGCCGCCGAACCGTACGCCGTGACCCCGCAGCTGACCGCCAAGCTGCGCATCGCCGACGACGCGGGCCGGCGGGTGCACGCCATGACGCTGCGCTGCCAGGTGCGGGTCGAGCCACAGCGGCGCGGCTACGACACCGCCGAGGGCGAGGCGCTGCGCGGGCTGTTCGACGGCCGGGAACGCTGGCTCGACACCGTCCGGCCGTTCCCGTGGCTGCGCTGCGACACCACCGTGCCCGGCTTCGCCGGCGCCACCGAGGTCGACGTCGCGCTGCCGTGCACGTACGACCTCGACGTGGTCGGCACCCGCTACCTGCACGCGCTCACCGCCGGCGACGTGCCACTGACG
Organism: Asanoa sp. WMMD1127; assembly: GCF_029626225.1. Taxonomy (NCBI): domain Bacteria; kingdom Bacillati; phylum Actinomycetota; class Actinomycetes; order Micromonosporales; family Micromonosporaceae; genus Asanoa; species Asanoa sp. WMMD1127. The sequence goes on along the minus strand of NZ_JARUBP010000001.1, from coordinate 6,524,020 downwards.
TTCCTGTTCTCCGGCACCGTGTTCGTGCCCGGCGCCACCGGCTTCGCGGTCGAGCCGGTGCCCTGGGACCGGGCCGCCAACTACGGCCTGCCCGTGGCCGTGTGGCGACAGCTGATCGAGCAGTACTTCCCCGGCACCGGCTGGATCCGGCTCGACCGCGAGGTGCTCGACGCTCTCGCCGCCGTGCGGGCCCGGCGTGGCCAGGTGAGCTGGGACGAGACGATCCGTTCGCTGTTGCCACGACCCGACGGGGTGGTCGCGTGAACCTGGACGCCGTCCGCGCGGTCGCCGACGCCGTGCTCTACGAGGGCTACCTGCTCTATCCCTACCGCGCCAGCGCCCAGAAGAACCGGTCGCGCTGGCAGTTCGGGGTGCTCGGCCCGCCCGGCGCCGCCGAGCGCGGGCTGGGCGAGGAGTCCGGCATGGCCGTCCAGTGCCTCCTGGACGGCCCGGACGCCACGGTCGACATCCACCTGCGGTTCCTGCAGCTCCAGGCGCGCCAGGTCCGACGCGCGGACGGGACCGACGTGGCGGCCCTGGAGGTCGGTGGTCGCACGGTGTTCACCTGGGACGAGGCCGTCGAACGGGAGGCGGTGTTCACCGCGCAGCCGATCGTCCCGGACGGCGAGCTGCGGGTGGAGATCTCCGGCGGCGAGGACACCGAGCCGCTGCGCGACGAGGCGGGCGCCGTGGTCGGGCAGGTCGTCCGCCGGCGCTGGCCCGTCCGGGCGCACGTGCGGCTGAACTCCGAGGCGGACGGCGCGCACACCCGGCTGACAGTGGCCGTGGAGAACGCCTACGACGGACCGGTGTCCACGAAGGACGACGCCACCCGGAGCTCGTTGCTCGGTGCCCACCTGGTGCTGCGGGCAGTCGGGGCCGGGTTCGTCTCCGTCATCGACCCGCCCGACGCGGCCGCGGCCGCCGCCGCCCGGTGCGCGCAGCACCGCTGCTGGCCGGTGCTGGCCGGCCCGCCCGGCTCGACCGACCTCGTGCTCGGCTCGCCGATCATCCTCTACGACCACCCTGAGGTGGCCGAGCAGAGCCCGGGCGCGCTGTTCGACGCGACCGAGATCGACGAGATCCTGGTGCTGCGGGTCATGACGATGACCGAGGCGGAGAAGGCCGAGGCGCGGGCCACCGACCCGCAGGTCGCCGCCATCATCGACCGCTGCGACGGTCTCACTCCCGAGGAACTGCAGAGGCTGCACGGCATCTTGCGCGACCCGACCGACCTGCGCAACGTCGAGCCGCCGTCGTTCGACACGGCCGGCGCGCCGTGGTGGGACCCGGCCGCTGACGCCGCCGTCTCGCCGGAGACGGACACGGTCCTGGTTGACGGCGTACGCGTCGGCAAGGGCAGCCTCGTGCGGGTGCACCCACGCCGGCGCGCCGACGCCCAGGACCTGTTCTTCGCCGGCCAGGTCGCCCGCGTGACCGCCGTGCTGTCCGACGTGGACGGCGCCGTGCACGTCGCGCTGGTGCTCGTCGACGACCCCGCGGCCGACCTGCACGACTGGTACGGCCGCTACTTCTACTTCGCGCCGGACGAGCTCGAACCGCTCGCCGGCGAGGGGGAACGACCCGTCGAGAGAGAGGAGAGCAGGTCATGAGAAGGCTCGGCATGGTGACCGCGGGCGTCGGCGTCGTGGTGGCGCTGGCGGCCCTGGTGCTGACCGTCCGGTCGGTGCCCGACATCCGCCGCTACCTGAAGATCCGCTCGATGTGACGACGGCGGTCCTGGTCGCCGGCATCGGCAACGTGTTCCTGGGCGACGACGGCTTCGGCCCGGCCGTCGCCCGCCACCTGGTCGAGCGGGGCGACCTGCCCGACCAGGTCCGCGTCGTCGACTACGGCGTACGCGGCCTGCACCTCGCCTACGACCTGCTCGACGGCGTGGCCGCGCTGGTGCTGGTCGACGCGCTGCCGGGCGACGACCCACCGGGCACCGTCACGGTGCTCGAGGTGGGCCCGTCCGACGTCCCGGTCGCCGGGGTCGATGCCCACGCCATGGATCCCGCGACCGTGTTGGCCACCCTGCGCCGGCTCGGCGGCACGCTGCCACCCACCTATGTGGTCGGTTGCCGGCCCGCCACCCTCGACGAGGGCATGGGTCTGCACCCCGCCGTCGCCGCCGCGGTGCCGGAAGCGGTCGCCGCGGTCGACGTCCTGCTCGGCAAGCTCACCACCGGAGGAAGCTGAGATGTGCCTGGGCATCCCGGGACAGGTCGTGGAACTCGTCCCCGGGTACGAGGGCCAGGTCGCCCTCGTCGACGTCGAGGGCGCGCACCGCCGGGTCAACGTCGGCATGCTGGACGCGCCGCCCGCGCCCGGCGACTGGGTGCTCATCCACATGGGTTTCGCCGTCGAGCTCATCGACGAGTCCCGGGCCCGGGGCGCCCTGGAGGGCCTGGAGCTGATGGGCCGCGGACGCGACGAGAGCCAGCGGTCCCGCCGCCGCTACGACGTGACCGGCGTGGTGCAGGGCGTGGGGTTCCGCCCGTTCGTCTACGCCACCGCCACCGCGCTCGGCCTGAGCGGACGCGTGTCGAACACCGCGTCGGGCGTGACGATCGAGGTCGAGGGGCTGCCCGAGGCGCTGGACACCTTCGGGCGCCGCCTGCGCACGGAGCCGCCGCCGCTCGCCGTGGTCGAGGCGGTCGCGGAGTCCACCATGGAGCCGTGCGGCGGGACCGGTTTCACCATCGAGGAGTCCGGCTCCACCGGCCGCGCCCGCACCCTGGCGTCGCCCGACGTGGCCACCTGCGCCGACTGCCGCGCCGAGCTCCGCGACCCGGCCGACCGCCGTTACCGGCACCCGTTCATCACCTGCGTCAACTGCGGCCCTCGGCTGACCATCATCACCGCGCTGCCGTACGACCGGGCCACCACCACCATGGCCGGCTTCCCGATGTGCGACGCCTGCCGCCGCGAGTACGAGGACCCGGCCGACCGGCGCTTCCACGCCCAGCCGATCGCCTGCCCCGACTGCGGGCCGCGGCTCGAGCTGGTGACCGGCGACCCCGGGCGGCACGCCTGGCCGCCGGTGCACGGCGAGACGGCCCTGCGTACCGCCCGCGAGCTGCTGGCCCAGGGCCGGATCGTGGCGGTCAAGGGGCTCGGCGGCTACCACCTCGCCTGCGACGCCCACGACGAGCACGCGGTGGCCGAGCTGCGCCGCCGCAAGCGCCGGGGCGGCAAGCCGTTCGCGGTGATGGTCGCCGACCTGGCCGCCGCCCGCCGGGTCGCCACGCTGACCGACGACGAGGAGCGGCTGCTGGCCGGCCCGCAGCGGCCGATCGTGCTGGCGCCCACGCGCGGCGCCCTGGCCGGCGGCGTCGCGCCCGGCAACCCCGACCTCGGCGTCATGCTGCCCTACACGCCGCTGCACGAGCTGCTCTTCGGCCTCGACGGCGACGAGCCGTTCACCGACGCGCTGGTGCTCACCTCCGGCAACGTGGCCGGCGAGCCCATCGTCACCGACGACGCGGACGCGGTGCGGCGGCTGGCCGGGCTCGCCGACGCCTGGCTGCGCCACGACCGGCCGATCCACGTGCCGTGCGACGACTCGGTCACGCGTACGGTCGGCGGCGCGCCCCTGCCCGTGCGGCGGTCCCGTGGCTACGCGCCGCTGCCCGTCGCGCTGCCCGTCGAGGTGCCGCCCACGCTGGCCGCCGGAGCGGACCTCAAGAACACCTGCGCTCTGGCCGAGGGCCGCTACGCCTGGCTGAGCCCGCACGTCGGCGACATGGACGACCTGCGCACCGTGGACGCGCTGACCGCGGTGGCCGCGCAACTCTCGGACCTGACCGGCGTGCGCCCGACCCGGCTCGTCGCCGATGCCCACCCCGGCTACCGCAGCACCCGCTGGGCGCTGGAGCACGCCGGCGACCGGCCCGTGCACCGCGTCCAGCACCACCACGCGCACATCGCCTCGGTCATGGGCGAGCACGGCATCGGCGCGGGGGAGCAGGTGATCGGCGTCGCGTTCGACGGCACGGGCTACGGCGCCGACGGTGCGGTCTGGGGCGGCGAGGTGCTGGTCTGCGACTACAAGTCGGCGGAACGCTTCGCCCACCTCGGCTACGTGCCACTGGCCGGTGGGGACGCGAGCGTGCTGCGGCCCTACCGGATGGCGCTCGCGCACCTGCGGCACGCCGGCGTCGAGTGGGACGACGACATCCCGGCGGTGGCCGCCTGCCCGCAGGCCGAGCGGGACGTGCTCGCGCACCAGCTCGACACCGCGTTCGGCAGCGTGCCGACCTCCAGCATGGGCCGGCTCTTCGACGCCGTGGCCTCGCTGGTCGGGGCCACCCACACGGTCGACTACGAGGCCGAGGCCGCCATCGTGCTGGAAGGCCTGGCCCGCGCGCACGGGCCGGCCGGGCGCACGTACCCCATGGTGGTGACCGGCGCCGACGGGGCGCTGGTGGCCGACCCGGCCGAGCTGACCCGGGGCGTCGTCGCCGACCTGCGCGCCGGCGTGCGCCCGGCCGAGGTCGCCGCCGTCTTCCACTCCACCGTCGCCGCGCTGGTCGCGGACCTGGCCGACCGGGCCCGCGACCGCACGGGCCTGCGGACCGTTGCGCTTGGTGGCGGGGTGTTCCAGAACGCGGTCCTGCTCGACGCGGCCGAACGGCTGCTCGCCGACCGGGGCTTCACCGTGCTGCGCCCGTGCCTGCTGCCGCCCAACGACGGCGGCATCGCGCTGGGGCAGCTGCTGATCGCCGCCGCATCGTAGAGGGGACCACCACCGTGTGCCTGGCAGTACCCGGACAGGTCATGAGCATCGCCGAACGCGACGGGACGCTGATGGCCGACGTCGACTTCGGCGGTGTGCGCAAGGACGTCTGCCTGCAGTACGTCCCCGACGCAACCGTCGGCGAGTACGTCGTCGTGCACGTCGGGTTCGCGATCCAGCGGCTCGACGAGGACTCGGCGAAGCAGACGCTCGCCAACTTCGCACAGCTGGGCATTCTCGAGGAGGAGTTCGGGGCGAAATGAAGTATCTCGACGAGTTCAGCGACCCGGTGCTCGCGCGCCGGCTGCTAGACCAGATCCACGCGGTCACGACCCGCCCATGGGCGATGATGGAGGTCTGCGGCGGACAGACGCACTCCATCATCCGGCATGGGATCGACCAGCTGCTCCCCGACGGCATCGAGCTGATCCACGGTCCGGGGTGCCCGGTCTGCGTGACGCCGCTGGAGACCATCGACAAGGCGCTGGCCATCGCGTCGCAACCCGGCGTCATCTTCTGCTCGTTCGGCGACATGCTGCGCGTGCCGGGCAGCGGCCGGGACCTGTTCACCGTCAAGAGCGCGGGCGCCGACGTACGCGTGGTCTATTCGCCGCTGGACGCGCTGGAGCTCGCCCGGCAGAACCCGTCGCGGGAGGTGGTGTTCTTCGGCATCGGGTTCGAGACCACCGCGCCCGCCAACGCGATGACCGTGCACCAGGCCCGGCGGCTCGGGATCCGCAACTTCTCGCTGCTGGTCTCGCACGTGCTGGTGCCGCCGGCGATCGCGGCCATCATGGAGTCGCCCAGCTGCCGGGTGCAGGCGTTCCTAGCCGCCGGGCACGTGTGCAGCGTGATGGGGACGGGGCAGTACCCCGACCTGGCCGCGCGCTACCGGGTGCCGATCGTGGTGACCGGGTTCGAGCCGCTGGACATCCTGGAGGGCATCCGTCAGGTCGTCGTGCAGCTGGAGGCGGGGCGGCACGAGGTGACCAACGCCTATCCGCGCGTGGTGCCGTCCGCGGGCAACGTGCCGGCGCGGGCCATGCTGGAGGACGTCTTCGAGGTCGCCGACCGCACGTGGCGGGGGATCGGCTCGATCCCGGCCAGCGGGTGGCGGCTGTCGTCCCGCTATCGCGACTACGACGCCGAGGACCGGTTCGCCGTCGGCGAGATCCGCACGGACGAGTCGCCGCTGTGCCGGGCCGGCGAGGTGCTCCAGGGCCACATCAAGCCGCACGAGTGCGCGGCCTTCGGCAAGGAGTGCACGCCGCGGAACCCGCTGGGCGCGACGATGGTGTCGTCCGAGGGGGCGTGTGCGGCCTACTACGCGTACCGGCGGCTCGATCTGGTCGGGGTGTCGTCGTGACCACTGTGGACTTCTCGGCCTGGTCGTGCCCGGTGCCGTTGCGGGACACGCCGGCCGTGGTGATGGGCCACGGCGGCGGCGGGGCGATGTCGGCGGAGCTGGTGGAGCAGCTGTTCCTGCCGGCGTTCGGGTCGGCTGCCGCGGCTGACCTCGGTGACTCGGCGGTGGTCACCGCGGGCGGTGCGCGGCTGGCGTTCTCGACCGACTCGTACGTCGTCAAGCCGATGTTCTTTCCCGGCGGCTCGATCGGCGACCTGGCGGTCAACGGGACGGTCAACGACCTGGCCATGTCGGGCGCGACGCCGCTGTTCCTGTCGACCGCGTTCATCCTGCAGGAGGGCACCGACCTCGCGGTGGTCGGGCGGATCGCGCAGGCGATGGGGCTCGCGGCCGCGGCGGCAGGGGTGCGCCTGGTCACCGGCGACACCAAGGTCGTCGACAGCGCCAGCGGCGACGGGGTGTTCGTGACCACGGCCGGCATCGGCCTGGTGGCGGCCGACGTCACGATCGGCCCCCGGCAGGCCCGGCCGGGCGACGTGGTGCTGGTCAGCGGCGACATCGGCGTGCACGGGATCGCGGTGATGAGCTGCCGGGAGGGCCTGTCGTTCGGCACGTCGGTGCTCAGTGACACCGCGCCGCTGGCCGGTCTGGTCGCGGCGATGCTGGCGTCCGGCGGCGACGTGCGGGTGCTGCGCGACCCGACCCGGGGTGGGGTGGCGGCCACGCTCAACGAGATCGCCCGGGCGTCCGGGGTCGGCGTGACGCTGGTCGAGCGGGACCTGCCGGTGCCGCCGGCCGTCCGCGACGCCTGCAGCCTGCTCGGCCTCGACCCGCTGCAGGTGGCCAACGAGGGCAAGCTGATCGCGATAGTCGACCGGTCGGCTGCGGACGCGGTACTCGACGCGATGCGGGCCCACCCGCTGGGCGCGGGCGCCCGGGCGATCGGCGAGTGCGTGGCGGACCACCCGGGCATGGTGGTCGCGCGGACGGCGCTCGGCGGCACGCGGGTGATCAGCCTGCCGATCGGCGAGCAGCTGCCCCGGATCTGCTGAGATGTCGGCCGAGGGCGCGCTGATGTTCGCGCGGTACGCGTACCCCCCGAACGCCCTGGGTTATTGCGGCCCGGCCGGCGCGGAGGCGATGCTGCGCGGCGACGCCACGGCCGACATCGCCCGCCGCGCCCGCCGCTTCGAGGGCGCGTGGTCCTATCTGGAGTTCCTCGCCTCGACGGCCGGCATACCGGACCCGCTGGACGAGCGCGTCGTCGAGGCCTACTGGGTCGGTGGCGATCTGCTCGCCGGCGTGTCCTCGGCGTCGCTGGTCTCGTTCCTGACGACCCGCTTCGCCGGCCAGTCGGGCGGCAGCTGGCGCTCGGCCGGCGAACGGGCCCTGCCGCACCACACGTTCCAGGTGTTCGAGGTCTACCCGTGGGCGGGCCTCTTGCGACGCACGGGCCACCAACAGGCGCTCTCGGTGCTGGACCAGTGCCGCATCCGCACGGGCGTGGTGGTCGCGGTGACAGGCGAAACCGCGACGGTCGAGTCTCGACCGTTGGTGGCGGGCCCGGACGGCTCGCTGTCGCGCGGCGCCCCTCGACGGGAAACGGTGCGCTGGTCGGTGGAAGGTTGGTCACTGCTCTCCAACCTCACCCCGGGCGACCGGGTGGCGCTGCACTGGAACTGGGTCTGCGACACCCTCACCCCGGACCAGGCGGCCCGCATCGAAACCCTCGAGGCCCGCTACCACGCCGCCGCTGCGTAGGGTTGGCCACATGGACGCCGAGACGTACGCGCGGGAGTTGGCCAATCGGGCGATCGCCGACGGGGACGCGACGGGGTGGTTCGAGCGGCTCTACAGCGCCGCCGCTGATGGTGCCGCTGTCGTGCCCTGGGATCGGGCCGAGCCGCACGGTTTGTTGGCCGAGTGGGCGGCGCGCGGTGCGGTCCGGGGTGACGGGCGGCGGACGCTGGTCGTCGGCGCCGGGCTCGGGCGTGACGCCGAGTTCCTCGCCGGGCTCGGCTTCGACGTCGTGGCCTTCGACATCTCCGCCACCGCGATCGCCTCGGCGCGGGAGCGGCATCCCGGTTCGGCGGTGCGCTACGAGGTGGCCAACCTGCTGGACCCGCCGGGGGAGTGGCTCGGCGCGTACGACCTCGTGGTGGAGAGCATGACCGTGCAGTCGCTGCCCGAGCCGCCCCGGCGCGCGGCGATCGGGCAGGTCGGCCGGTTCGTCGCGCCCGGCGGGATGCTGCTGGTGATCGCGGCCGGGCGGGATCCCGAGACCGACTTCACCGGGCCGCCCTGGCCCCTGACGCCGGACGAGATCGACGCGTTCGCGATCGACGGGCTGACGGTCGGCCAGCGCGAGGAGATCCGCGAGCCCGACGACCCGATCTTCCGCTGGCGGGTGGAGCTGCACCGCTGACCGGACATCCGGGCACAAACCTCGTCGGAGCCGCGCCGATGATCTGCGACCATTGACGCATGGGGTTCTTCGAGCGCCTCGCCGCCGCGGCGGCCGAGCCGGAGCCGACGCCGGCGCGCCTGCCGACGCCGGTGTGGATGCGGCCCGACGACGTGCTGCCCGGGTCCGTCGGCATCGAGCTGCTGCTCGCGCACAACGACCAGGGCGCGGTGGCGGTCAGCGAGCTGCGGGCCTTCCCGGCCGGCTTCGCGTTCACCGTCGTCGCCGTGCTCCGCGAGGAGAACCAGCTCATCCATCGCTTCGACACCTGGGGTGGGCGGGAGCTGCGCGACGAGTTCCTGCGGCTCGGCGTCCAGTTCGCCGACGGCACGGCCGCCTCCAACGTGGGCGGCCGGATCCCACCGTTCGACGAGAGCCGTCCCGACGGTCCCGTCCTGCTGCCGGACAGCGGCGGTGGCGGCGTCCGGCGCTACGAGCTGAAATACTGGGTGTGGCCGCTGCCGCCCGACGGCCCGGTCACCTTCGTCTGCGAGTGGCCCGCGGTCGGCATCGGCGAGTCGACCGCCACCATCGACGCGGCGGTCATCCAGTCCGCGGCGGCCCGCGCGGTCCTGCTGTGGCCCGAAGACCTTCCCGAGGTCCATGATGGACAGCTGGCGTAGCTGGTACCACCGCCACAGCACCCGGTTCTACGGCCCGAACCGGCGCAACTCCTGGCTGAGCTGGATCGGCGAGGAGCGCATCGCCGTCGGGAGCCTGCCGACCGGGGTCACGCTGCCGCTCCTGCGGGCCGAGGGCGTCACCCACGTCATCAACTGCCGGTCCCGGGCGCAGATCTGGGTCTCGCAGGACCTGGCCGCCGAGCGGGCGCTGTTCGGGCCGGCGCGGGTGGTGCACGCGCCGATGCTGGACTTCGGCCAGCCACAGCACCCGCGGCTCTGGTCGGCGGCGGCCAGCTACGTCGCCGGCGTGCTCACCGAGGAGTCGTCGGCCAACGTCCTGATCCACTGCCACCAGGGACGGCGGCGGTCGATCCTGCTGACGTACGCCGTGTTGCGCCTCCGCGGTCGCGAGCCCGACGAGGCCGCGGAGCTGATCGCCAACCACCGCACCGAGGCCGTGCTGGTCCGGGCGTACGCCCAGAGCGTCGAGCGGTGGCTCGACTCGGGCGCCGTGCCCATCGGTCGGTTGCGACTCCGCTGACCCGAAACGCGGCGTTCACCCGGGGGAAGCCTCCGTCGACTAGTTTCGGCCCTGTGACACAGCGGGACGTGCCCGAGGAGCCGCACCGGCCGCTCGTCGACGCCGTGCTGAGCAACAGCGCCGCCCGCGCCGCCTGGCTCGTCGACGGCGGCCCGGAGCCGCGCCTGCCCGCCTCGTGGGCGGCGTTGTGGGAAGCCGCCGTCGCCCGCCAGATGCTCCTGGCGGACCAGACCGAACCCGAGGCGCAGCGGGCGGTGTCGACCCTCACCAGCCACCTGAGCGCGCTGCAGCACAACGCCGCCTGGTTCCGCGCCGACGATCGCCTGCGCGAACAGGCGATCGCCGAGACGCTGCTGTATGTCACCCGGCTCCGCACGGCGGTCCGCAGCCGGCCGGCGCAGCTGGCCTGGCACCACCGGCGCGACCCCGCCACCGAGATGGCCTGGCTCGACGCCTGGAAGGCCTGGGCGGACGAGCGCTGACCCGCTCAGACCGACTCGTCGAGGTAGGCGTTCCAGACGGCCGCGGCCGGCTCGTGCGCGTCGACGCCGGCGAAGAACGCCTCGAACAACGCCGGGTGGTCGCCCTCGGGCACCCCGACGACCTGGAGCACCTTGGGTCGGTGGACGGCGAACCCGCTCGACTGTGGACGGTAGGGGACCGCGATCTTCAGCGAAACCGGCCGCGGGCCGTATTCCACCGCGTCGACCATCAGCGCGTCCACCCGTCCGGCCGGCAGGTGCAGATAGGCGTCGACCACCAGCACCGCCCGCGCGGCACCGTCCGGATTGGACTCCAGCACCTCACGACCGGCCCGCGCGCCGTCCGCGATGTCCCCACCGGCGAACCGCATCATGCCGCGCTGGCCGTCGGCCGCCTCGTGGCCGAGCATCGGGATGAGCGCGCCCCCGTCCGACACGTTCCAGATGCCGTGGGCGGCGAAGAACCCGGCCAGGTGAGCGGTCTGCTGCATGCGAGGCAGCCTGCCACAGACCCGGCCGGCGCCGTGCCCCGCCGGGGCGACACAAAGCAGCAATGGCACCAAACCTGTCGGAGCCGCCGTGGACGGCCCAGCTCGATGCCCCGGCCACCGGCGTCACCGGATAGCTGGCCCTGACGGCGGGCCGCGATCACTCCATTGCGCGGATCGGCCTGGTGCTTCGGTGATCGCGACATGTGCGCACACGCGGAATCATGTGCACCGGCGGGACGCGGCCGGCGTTGACGCGGCCGACCCCGGGTCGGCGTCGGCATCCTCGTCGTTCGCCGACACGTCTCGGCGTGTGCGTACATGCCGAAACATGTCGGGTCGCAGAAGCACCACGCCACCCGGTCGCGACGCGCCCGAGCGCCCGTCCACGTCCTAAAGCGGGCGCGATGGTCGAAGATCCGTCGCCCGACGGCGCCGAAGATGGGGCCGGCGCGGGCCGGCCCCATCGACGGGTCGAGCGTCAGCGGGTTGCCAGGCGGCCTCCGCCGCGACGGTTCATCATGCCCATTCGGCCGCCGCTGAAGCGCGGTCGTCGGACCGCCTGGCCGGCGAAGCCGAGCAGGCCGAACAGGATGATCGCGCCGCCGACGATGATGTCGCTCCAGCCCGGTCGGCCGTTGTTGCCGAAGTGCGCGTAGCCGAACGCCCACGGCGACGCCATCATCCAGCCGCCGGCCACGACGGTGACCAGGTTGATCATCGGGTTCGAGCGGTACGCGGACATGCGGACCAGCGCCAGCAGGGCGACGAAGATGCCGATCACGACGCCGTTGAGTACGCCGCCGGCGGTGGAGCCCGCCAGCGGGTAGTCGAAGACGAAGCGCGAGATGATCAGCCAGACGCCGGCGATCAGGAGCAGGGCGTTGGGCGCCGAGATGGCGCTCTGCTGGACCCGGTCCGGGTCCGCCGCTCGGGCCGTCGGGGCGTAGCCCGCGTCGGCGGCCGCGGTCGTCCCGCCGTCGTCGGCGTAGGAGCGCGACTCCATCCGTTGGCCGCCCTGGGTCGCCATCGGCTCCGCGGCATGCCGGCCGGTCATCCCGTTGCCGGCCATCCCGTTTCCGGGCATTCCGTTGCGGGTCGTGCCGTTCATGGGCATGCCGTTGCCGGAGGTGCCGTTGCGGTCCGTGACCCCGTCACGGACCGGGTCGTCCGGCCGTGACCTGCGTGGGTTGGACATCATTCCTCCAGGTGCGCGTAGTTACTCAACGCTCCTGGTTGGCTACCCCTAGCAACTCACCGCAAAACGCCCTATGAGCGGCGCGATTCTGACAAGTCTGGTAAGTCACACTCCGGCCGGCTGGTCCGCCCACCGCATGACCGCACCGATCCCGTGCTCCAGCGGCGCCTCGTCCGGCCCCACCAGCACCAGCTCCGCGTCCGTCCCCGTGATGGCCCGCAACAGCGCCTGGTCCGCCCGTACGCGCAGCGGGTCCTCGACCCCCTCGGCGATCAGCGTGTCGGCGTCGAGGGCGATCAAGGACGGGTCGTCGCGACCGATGAACAGCGTGTCGGTCGACGAGAGGTCGTTGACCATCAGCACCGTCTCCACCTGCCGGCGCTGCAGCGCGGCGACGACGTCGGGCAGCCCGGTCGCCGACACGTGCTCGCCCCGCTGCACCTGGTAGCGGTCGATCGCCGCCTGCGTGTGCCGGTCCGCGACGTCGGCGATCGCCTGGATGGTCACGTCGTCCAGCGCGTCCTCGTCGGCGCCCGGCGCCCGCGAACCCGCGTCGGTCCGCACCGTCCGCTCCTGCCAGCGCTTCGGCAGTTTCTCCACGAACATCGGCACCGTACGCACGTCGCCGCCCACTACCACGACCTCGGCCCCGACGGCCTCGGCCAGCTCCGCCGTGGCGCCGGCGACGTCACCGGCGTTCCGCTTCCAGATCTCGTCGACCCGGTAGTCGTCGCCCCGCCGGTCCTGTCCGCCGGCGTGCGCCTTGTGCAGCGGGTACTGCTCACGGCCGCGTACCGTCTCGTCGACCTCGCGGAGCCGGGGTGTGGTCGCCACCGCCAGCCCTTCCAGATCGGCGCCGGACCGGTCGACCAGGACCCGGACATAGGGGACGTCCTCCCCACGGAGGGCGACGAGCGGCATCGCGTGCGGAAGCGCCGAGTAACGCGCCTCGTCGGCCGGCGGCGGCGCGTTCATCGGCTCGACCAGGGCGACCCGGCCGGCCCGGGCGAACGCCGCCAGGCCGTACCGGCCCTCCTGGGTGGGGTAGTTCAGCAGCGTGTCACCGATGACCTCGATGGTCGGCTGGTCGGCGCCGAGCTCCGCGAGCTGCTGCGCGAGCGCCCGCCAGCGGAGCTCGACCTCCCGCCCGCCACTCTCGTCACTGCGCGAGGCGTCGAGGTAGACCGACGCCCAGGGCCCCGGTTGCGCGTAGATCGGCCGCAGGTAGTGGAGATCCATGCCCCAGCGTCTACCCGGCCTGGCGGGCTTCTCACGGCCGGACTTCGCTCAGCTCCCCGCTCGTTCGCCACCGGCGCCGATCGACGCGTACACCTCGGGTTGGCTGGTCTTCAGCCGCATCGCGTAGGCGGCGCCGAGAAGGCCGATGACCACGAAGGCGACCGGGATGGCCCACGCCAGTGCGCTGTCCGGGGCCACGCCTAGCAGGGCGTCGAAGTTGGCGACGGCCAGCACGACGACGACCACCAGCACGACGAGGGCCACCGCCGGCGCGATCAGGCGGGACCAGACCGACTCGCCGTGGCCGTCGCGGCGGAAGAAGAGCAGCACCGCGAGGGCGGTCAGCGTGATCAGGAACAGCACGCCGAGGCCGCCGGAGGTGCCGGCCCAGAAGAACAGGTGGACGGTGGGCTCCCAGCCGCCGATCGCGTACACGATGATGACGACGAGCCCGATCACCGACTGCACCAGCGACGCGTTGCGCGGCGCCCGCGAGCCGGCACTGGTGCGGCCGAGCGCGGCCGGCAGCACCCGCTCGCGGCCCAGGGCGAACATGTAACGCGCGATGGTGTTGTGGAACGAGATCATCGCCGCCACGATCGACGTCGCGAACAGCACCTCGCCGATCGTCACCCAGGCGTCGCCGAGGTTGGCGCCCGCGAGGCCGAAGATGAGGCCGACGCTCTCCTGTTGCGAACGCTCCACGATGTTCTCCGGCCCCGTCGCGACCGTCATCGCCCAGGACGCCAGCGTGTAGAGCACGGCGGTGGCGGCGACGGCGACATAGGTGGCCGTGCGTACGGTCCGCTTCGGGTCCTTGGCCTCCTCGGAGAACACCACCGACGCCTCGAAGCCGACGAACCCGAGCAGCGCCAGCACCAGGATCGCGCCGACGCCGTCACCGAACAGGTTGCCGGGATCGAGCGTGGCCGTGCTGACCGCGCCGCCGGCCGGGCTGGCGAGGTCGGCGATCGAGTAGACCAGGATGATCAACACCTCGGCGCAGAGGAGTACGGCCAGCACGGTGCCGTTGACGTCGATGCGCAACACGCCGAGCACGGCCACGATCGCCCAGCAGACCAGCGCGACGACCCACCAGTCGGGGTTGACGCCGAACCACTCGTCGAGCAGCGGCCCGGCGGCGGACCCGATGGCGCCGTAGAGGCCGACCTGCAACGCGTTGTAGGCGACCAGCGCGACCCAGGACGCGCCGACGCCGGCGGGCCGCCCGACACCGCGGGCGACGAACGTGTAGAAGGCGCCCGCGTTGGCCATGTGCCGCGCCATCGCCACGTAGCCGACCGAGAACACCGCGAGCACGAGGCCGACCACGACGAACGCGACCGGGATGCCGGTCAGTCCCGTGGTGGCGAAGCCGGTGGTCACCACGCCGGCGACCACGGTCAGCGGGGTGGCCGCCGACATGACGAAGAAGAGCACCGCGGGTACGCCGAGCCGCCCGGCGGCCAGCGATCCGCTGGTGGCCTCGGCGTCGACGGAACGGGACGGAGCGGACATGGCATGCGCCTCCAGAGTGGACATCGATCGAGTGGATATTGATCGCCTTCGCGCCCCGCGTCAAGGACACTGATCGAATGATGTCTGCCGAGGTCGTGGCCATGGTCACCACGCGTTACGGGCTGGGCTCGGCGGTCGGCTTGCCCGCTTACGCGGCCCGCGGCGAGCTGGGCCGCATCTGGCGGCTGGCGACGACGCGCGGAGTGTGGGCGGTCAAGGAGGCGCTGGTCCCGGTGGCCGAGTCCGACGCGGCCGCCGACGTCTCGTTCCAGCTGGCGGCCGCGGCGGCGGGCTTGCCACTGCCGCGGCCCGTCTTGACCACCGACGGGCAGGTCACGGTCCGTGGGGCCGATGCCGTGTGGCGGGTCTACGAGTGGGTCGACCTGGATCCGGCCGCCCCGGACCCGTCGGCCGCGGACCTGGGCGCCCTGCTGGCCCGCCTGCATCGTGTGCCGCACCGGGCCGCCGGCCCGGTGGGCGACTGGTTCGCGGCGCCGCTGGGCCGGGAGCGCTGGTCGGCCGTTGCCGCCGCCTTGCCGGCGATGGCGGCACGACTGGCGGAGCTGGTCGGGGTCGAGGCCCTGGTCCGCCCACCAAACCCGGCGCAGGTGCGGACGTGTCACCGCGACGTCAACGCCGAGAACATCCGCCACACGACGGCGGGCCCGCTGGTGGTGCTGGACTGGGAGAACAGCGGCCCGGCCGAGCCCCGCCGGGAGCTGGCCGCGCTGCTGTGGGAGGTGGGCGACGACGCGCCGGCCGCGCTGGCGGCATACGGCGGCCCGCCACCGCGGCCGGAAGACTTCTCGATGGCGATCGCGGTGCAGGGCCACCTGTTCGAGCTCTACGCCCGCCGGTCGCTGGACCCGGCCGAGTCAGCCGAGACCCGCGATCGGTCGGCCGCCCGCCTCACCGCGATGCTGGAGCGTCCACTGACGACGGACGCGATCGACGCGATGCTCGGCCGCCTCCGCTGACGTCAGGGCTCATCGCCACTCGCTCATCGGCCCCAGCTCCCCGCCGTCGGGAACGCCGCCGGGCTTGAAAAGCCGGGGCCGCCCGGGACCCCGATGTCCTGGGCGGCCGCGGCTGGATCGGGCGGTCAGCTTCCGATGGAGAGGCGCAGGTCCACGTCCGCCTTGTCGACGAAGGCCACCCGGTGGCCGAACTGGATCTCGACGTAGGTCTTGTCGCCCTGGATGACCGTCCAGTCGCCCGGTGAGGTGCCCGCGAAGGTGGTCGCGCGGTAGTACTGGCCCGGCAGCACCGCGCCCACCGCGTAGCGCTGGCCCGCCGACAGCGTGTACTGCAGCGGCGAGATCGCCTGGACCGGCACGCCGGCCGGATACGCCTCCGCTTCCGGATACGCGCGGCCGTACACCGGGATCGTGGCCTTGTCCTTCTTCGGCACCGCGACCAGGCCGATCTGCCAGTTCGCGGTCGGCGCCGAGCGTGGGTTGTGGAACCAGCCCTTCTGGCCCAGGTACCAGATGGCCGTCCAGTCGCCCGAGCGGCCGGCCAGCGCGTAGGTCTGGCCCGCCGACGCGCGGGCGCCGTGGTCGGAGATGTGCATCGTGGACGGTGCGCCGTCCGGGTGCAGGCCCAGGTCGGTCACCAGTGGCGCGTCGAACGACGGCGCGGTGTGCAGGACCACCGACGACGAGCCGTGCGGCGCGCACGGCACCCCGGCGGTGACGCAGCCCGTGAACGCCGGCTGGTTGTCGACATAGGACGGATCGATCTGCACCAGGCCGGTCAGCGCGGTGCCGGTCGACCAGAACGGCGCGCCCAGCAGGTCGAAGTAGTGCGACCAGTCCCAGTACGGACCCGGGTCCCAGTGCATGCCGCGGACCGTCGCCGCCGTGGTGCCGGGGACGTTGTCGTGGCCCAGGACGTGCTGGCGGTTCAGCGGGATGCCGAAACGGTGCGCGAGGTAGCGCACCAGCTTGGCCGACGAGCGGTAGAGCGCCTCGGTGTACCACGCGCCGTCGGCCGCGAAGCCCTCGTGCTCCAGGCCCACCGAGCGGGCGTTGACGTCCCAGTTGCCCGCGTGCCAGGCGACGTCCTTGGTCTTCACGTGCTGCGCGATGTGGCCGTCGACCGAGCGCAGCGTGTAGTGCCAGCTCACGTACGTCGGGTCCTGGACCAGGTTCAACGTCGTGGCGTACGAGCCCTCGGTGTCGTGGATGATGATGTATTCGATCTTCTGCCGGGCCGGCCGGTCCGACAGGTCGTGGTTGCCGTAGTCGCCGTCGCCGAACGCCTCGTAGGGCGCCGGGATCCACTCGCACGACACCGTGACCGGGCATTCGACGCCGTCGGCCCGGGGCGCGGCGCGCAGGCCGAGCCGGTTCGCCTGGGCCCGCTGGGGCGCCACCGACCGCCCCTCGAGCCGGACCGCCTGGCCGTCGTCGGTCGTGCGCGCGGCGCCCGACTCGATGGTCGCGTAGACCTCGTCCGCGAACGCCGTCGCCGCGTCGGTCGTGTCGGCGCCGGAGTAGCGGGCCACCGCGCCGTACCAGGCCGCCGGGTCGCTGCCGGCGCCCGTCGGCGCGCCGAGCGCCTTCTGGTAGGAGCCGAGCAGCGCCGCGCCACCGCGGATGTTGGCCGTGGCGTCGGTGCGCAGCGCCTCCTTGGGCGCGCCGGTCAGTGCGGCCGCCGCGTCGATCGTCTGCAGCGACGCGGCCAAAGGTGCCGCGGGGGTGGCCGCGCGCACCGTCAACGGCCGGCTGTCGTCGCCGCGCGGGTCCTCGGTCCCGCTGTCGTGATGGCTGACGGCGCGCACGTTGGCGGCGTCGGTCAGGTGCATCGGACCGAACCCGCCGCTGGTGCTCGGCTTGCCGGCGTTGCGGTCCCACCGGGACTCCAGGTAGGACACGCCGAGCAGGACGCTCTCCGGCACGCCGAACTCGGCGGCGGCGTCGGCGTAGACCTGTTGGCGGCTGGTCGGGGCGGCGCTCGCCGGCCCCGAGACGAGGGTGAGTCCCGCGAGCGTGAGCGTCGCGGCGGACAGACAGCTGAGGATTCGTCGCACGGTGCCTCCCGGGGGCATGCCTCGGGTCACCTTCCTCCATCGATGTAAGCCGCGTCAATACCTGCCACGCCGTACGCTCGTTTCGTAAGTAAGTTTCACCGCTAGGCTGCGGTGATGCTGCCGCCCGAACCGCTCACCGTCGCCGCCGGCCAGGCGCGGTCCGTGTCGCTCGACGTGCCGGCCACCGTGGCGACCGCCGCCGACCTGGTCCGCCGGGCCGCCGACGCCGGGGCGGCGCTGCTGGTGCTGCCGGAGCTGTTCCTGACCGGCTACGAGCTGGCCGGCATCCGCGCGCACGCCGCCGCCGTGCCGGACGCCCTCGAGCCGTTGGCCAAGGCGTGCGCGGAGACCGGCACGGCGGCGGTGGTGGGCGCGCCGGTGGTGGCCGACGGGCTCGCGTACATCTCGGCCCTGGTGGTGGACCGCTCCGGCAGTGTCGCCGGTCGCTACGACAAGCAGTGTCCGACCGCGACGGAGCGGGTCGCCGGCGTCTCGGCCGGCGCCGGCGGGTGCACCGTCGAGCTCGACGGCTGGCGCCTGGGTCTCGGCATCTGCGCCGACACCGGCTTCCCGGAACACGCGCGCGCCGCCGCCCTCGACGACTGCCACGCGTACGTCGTCGGCGCGTTCTTCGGCCCCGGCCTGAGCGCCGTCCGGCGCGCCACCCAGCTGCCGGCCAGGGCGCTCGACAACACGATGTACGCCGTGCTGGCGGACTATCCGGGCCCGGCCGGTGGCAGCGCGATCTGGAATCCCGACGGCACCCTGCTGACCGACGCCGGCCCGACCGACCCGGCCCTCGCGGTCGGCCGGCTCGACCCGGAGGTGCTCGCGCTGGCCCGGGCGGAGCACCCGGTGCTGACCGACCCGGCCCTGACCGCCGGCCCCGTCCCCGCGCGGGCGGCGCTCGCCGTCTGAGCGTGTGCCGAGCTGACCGTCAGCCCGCGGCGCACGACCGGATCTGGGCCCGGCCGCCGCTGTTGCCGTTGAACATCGTCGTGAAGCCGAACGTGTTGCCACTGCCGTTGGACCGCATCGTCAGCACGGTGCCGCTGCCGTCCCGGCTCGCCGCGCCGCTCCACGTGGTCACGATCCGCTGCGGCGCCGTGACGGCGACCACCACGGTCCACGCGCCGGCGCCGCTGACCGTCACCGAGGTGTTGTAGCGGTCACCCCAGACATTCGGGTACGCCGCCGTGGCGGTGCAGGAGCCGCCGCCGGGCGGGGGAGTGGTGCCACCGCCGCCGTCGGGCGCCACGGCCCGGCCGGTGCTCGGCGAGAGCATGCCGGGGCACAGGTTGCGGCTGGTCAGGTTGGCCATGATCTGCGGGATCGCGTCGCGGGTGGCCTGCGGGCCGTCGTGCATCAGGATGACCTGCCCGGCCTGGAGCCGACCGGCGTTGGCGACGATCTGCGCGGTGCTGGCGCCGTTCCAGTCCTGCGAGTCGACGTCCCAGATCACCTGCCGCAGGCCGAGCGACGAGGCGACGGACTGCAGCGTGCCGTTGGTCTCGCCGTAGGGCGGCCGGAACAACTGCGGGCGTACGCCGGTCGCCGACTGGATCGCGCTGTTGGCCTGCGCCAGGTCGGACTGCATCTGCGCCTGGCTCAGCGTCGTCAGGTGCGCGTGGTTCCAGCTGTGGTTGCCGACCCACATGCCGGCCGCGACCTGCGCCTGCGCCGCCGACCGGTTGTTCTGCGCGTTCTGGCCGGTGTTGAACATCGTCGCGCGTACGCCGTTGGCGCGCAGCACGCTCAACAGTGCGCTCGTGCTGCCGGTGGGCCCGTCGTCGAACGTCAGGCCGACGTAACCGTTGCAGGTGGCGGCGGCGGCGGGCGCCGTGGCGACGGCGGCAGCACCGGCGGCCACGGCGACGGCGACCACCGCCAACCGCGCAGCGAAGCGGGCACCGAACATGGCGAGCTCCTCCTCAGATCCCTGCCGCTCGGCCCGCGACGATGGACAACTGGCTGCAGTCTCGCCACACACATCGAAACTCGTCAACGACTTCCGAAACTCTCCGATCGCTTCGGCGGCCTGTCGTATGCCATGATCAACATATGGTGGACGTGGTCGTGCGCGACGAGACGATGACCGGGCAGGCGATCGAGTCCTGGTCGCTGCCCGGCCTCCCGGTCGAGATGTCCGCGCGCGAGTTGCTGCGGTTGCGGGTCCGCGACGAGGTCGCCCGCCGCCGGGCGACCGGGCTCGTCCCGGCCGACCCGACCGAGCCCTGGGCAGCGCAGGCGGACGCGGCGTGCCGGGCCTTCGACCGCAACGGCTTTGTCATGCTGGTCGGCGACCGGCAGATCGAAAGTCTCGACGAGATGATCGACCTCCGGACGGAGCCGTCGGTGGCGTTCGTGCGCCTGGTCCCTTTGGTGGGCGGGTGAACAAGCCCGTCGAGCTGGTCGGCCGTTGGGGCTCGCTGGCCGCGGTCGCCTACCGGGCGACTTCGCGCGTTACCGACGACGACACCGCGGCCGCGCGGGCGGACCTCCACTCCTGGTCGGCCGAGCAGCGCCGAGGCGCGGCCCTCGGGGTGCACGCCGACGCGACCCTCAGCGGCGCACCGACCACCATCCACGGCGACGCGCTGGACCTGCTCGACAACGGCATCGAGTGGACGCGCGCCGACCTCGTCTGGAGCCTCGGCCGGCTGCTGCGCGAGCGCGGCCTGGCCGACGGCGAGGCGTTCCAGCTTCCGGCGCGGATCGCCGCCGCTCTCGGGCCGGCAGAGCTGGCCGGCCTCGTGGCGCCGTTGCGGGCGCTGGTCGGTGACCTGCTCGACGGCAGGTTTCCGGCGGCGGTCCGCCGGCCGCTGGTCGCGCTGTTCGGTGCGGCCATCGACCGCGCGACGGGCGACCCGGTGCCCACCCGGCTGCTGCACCAGGGCGACGACTTCGGTCCCGGCGCCCGCGCAGCGCTGGCGCCCGTCCTGGCGGCGCCGGGGGTCCGCGACGCCCTCGTGCACGCCGCGACGCTGGTCGACCCCAAGCCGTCCGCGCGCTGGCTGACCACCGCGGCGACCGTGCGACCGCCGGCCGCCGAAGCGATCCGGGCGCTGCTCGCCCGCTTCGCGGCGGACCCGCAGGATCTTCACCCGGACACCGACGAACTCCTCCGGGGCCTGACCTACCTCCACTGTCTCGACCCGTCGACGTCGGCCACCGAACTGATCTGTGAGGTGGCCCGGGCCGCGGCCGCGGCGCCGCGCTGGGCCACCGGTTACCCTCACGCGCCCAGGACCGCCCACGCCGCGTGCCGGATCCTTTCCGAACGCGACGGCGACGAGCCCGCCCGGACACTGGCCCGGCTGTCGCTGACCGTGCGCAACAAGGCGTTGGCGACGCGGGTCCGGGCGGCCCTGGACCACCTCGGTGCCCGGCGGGGGTGGCAGGAGGGAGAGGTGCTGGAGCTCGCGGTGGACGACCACGGCCTCGACGCCGACGGCCGCCGCGCCTGGACGCACGACGGGTGGACGATCGTGCTGGAGCTGACCACGGACGGGCCACGACTGCGCTACGAGCACGCCGGCGAGCCGCGCAAGACGGTGCCGGCCGCGGTGCGCGCCGCGCCGGCGTTCCGGGAAGCGAAGGCCGAACAGAAGCGCCTCGCCGCTACGCTGGCCGCCGAACGCCAGCGCCTGGAGGGCTTGTCGGCGCACGACCGGGTCTGGCCGCTCGCCGAATGGCGCTCCCGCTATCTCGACCATGCGGTGACGTCCGCGCACGCGAAGCGCCTGGTGTGGGAGGTGTCCCACGACGGCGCGAGGTGGACGGCGGGCGTCCCGGCCCTCGACCCGGGCACGTTCGCCGGCGCCGCCGGCGTGGTGCGCCTGTGGCATCCATTGTCGACGGACCGTGCCGAGGTCGCCGCCTGGCGCGACCGGATCGCGGCGGGCGGGGTGCGGCAGCCGTTCAAGCAGGTCTATCGCGAGGCCTACGTGATCACCCCGGCCGAGGCCACGGCCGGCGACGCCTCGGCCCGGTTCGCCACGCACATCCTGCGTTACCGCCAGGCGAGCGCCCTGATGCGCGCCCGTGGCTGGGAGGCGCCCTTCCTGGGCGGCTGGAGCGGCGGTTACCAGAGCGAGGCGACGAAGGTCTTCGGCGGCTGGCGGGCCAGGCTGGCGCACGAGATCGCCGACCTGGGCGAAGCGGGTTCGCCGATCGAGCACTGCGCCACGGGGACCGTGCGGTTCGCCCGCCGGGAGGGCCGGCGCTGGACGGCGATCCCGCTCACGGAGGTGCCGCCGCGGGTGTTCTCCGAGGCGATGCGCGACGTCGACCTCTTCGTCGGTGTCGCGTCGATCGGCACCGACGACGCCTGGGCCGAGCGGGGCGAGCACCGCTTCTTCGCCTACTGGCGGGAGTCGGGATTCGGCGAACTGAGCGCGCGGGCCGAGGTGCGGCGCGACGCGTTGGCGCGGATGCTGCCGAAGCTGCGTATCGCGGGCCGGTGCGAGCTGGGCGACCGTTTCCTGCGGGTGCGCGGATCCCTGCGGACCTACAGGATCCATCTCGGCTCGGGCAACGTCCTGATGGAGCCGGACGACGCGTACCTGTGCATCGTCCCGGGCCGCGCGCCGGCGCGCGTCGCGCTGCCGTTCGACGACGACCCGACGTTGTCGGTGATCATTTCCAAGGCGCTGCTCCTGGCATCCGACGGCACGATCAAGGATGCGACGATCCTCAGCCAGATCAGGCGCTGACCCGCCGGGCGTGCACCGCCATCCAGTCGCGGAGTGCGGTTTCCCGGCGCACCGTGTGGACGGTGAAACCCGCGGTCGCCAGCGCCGCCGTGAGGTCCGGCTCGCGGTGGTAGGTGAACCAGCGCCGCAGGTCCGAGCCGTAGTTGCGGGCGACTTCCCAGTCGGCGTCGTCGCCCTCCGCAACGGCCAGGAACAGCGCGCCACCGGGGCGTACGACCCGGGCGAACTCGGCCAGGGCCGCGGGCACCGCGGGCCGCGGCAGGTGGAGTAGCGCCGCCTGGCACCAGACCGCGTCCACGGATCCATTCCGGACGGGTAGCGTCCGCATGTCGGCCTGAGCGACACCGCCCACACGGCCGGCGCGCAGCTGGCCGAGTGAGAGGTCCAACCCGAGCACCAGGAACCCGCGCTCGCGCAGCAGTCCGACCTCCCGCCCCGGCCCGCACCCCACGTCGACCACGACGCCGCCTGGTGGCACGGCGGCGGCGAGCTCGCTCAGGTCGCGCACCAGGCGTGCGTCCACGTCGGCCTTGCGCTGCGCGTACTCCGTGGCGATCCGGTCGTAGGTCTCGCGTGTCTCCCGCGTCGGCTCGATCATGCGGTGAGGCTAGCTCTAGCATGGCGACATGTCGGTCGATCTCTTCGCGGGTATTTCCGTTCAGGACCTGAAGGCCGCCCTTCCGTGGTACGAGCGGCTGTTCGGCGGGCCGCCGGCGTTCCTGCCCAACGACGTCGAGGCCGTGTGGGAGGTGGCCGAGCACCGGTTCGTCTACATCGAACAGCGACCCGGGCACGCCGGTCATGCGCTGACGACCCTCTTCGTCGAGGATCTCGCGCAGCGGGTCGCCGGCCTGGCCGAGCGCGGGCTCGAGCCGGCCGAGGACGAGACCTACGAGAACGGCGTACGCAAGGTCACCTATCGCGATCCCGAGGGCAATGAGATCGGTTTCGGCGGTGCGTCACAGTAGCCCCAAATCGGATCTACCCGATCAATCCCCCTAAAACGCCCAAGAGGGCTAGTGTCGGTCGTGGCTCGACTTCCGTCGGGTCGCACACGGGGGTAGAAGGGGACACCGATGTCGAAGAAGTTCGTCGGGAAGGTACTCGCCGGCCTCGCGCTGGGTGGGGCGACGCTGCTCATGGCGCCCGGCATCGCGCAGGCCAGCGACGGCCCCGGCGGGGACTGGCCGAAGGGCCACGACGACAAGGCACAGTGCGCCGAGTGGCACGGGCCGAAGGGCGGGGCTCCCAACGGGGAGGCGTCCGAGGGTGGCGCCCCGTGGCAGGCGCAGAAGGAAGAGTCCGCCAAGCACGACGGCGACAAGAAGGACGGCCCCAAGGGCGGGGACGACTGCGCGCCTCGCGGTGCGGTCGACGGCGGCGCCGCCGGCGTCAGCACCGACGCGACGCTCGCCACCAGTGGCGCCGCGCTGGTCGGGGTGGCCGCGCTCGGCGGTCTCGTGCTCCTGCGCCGCCGCCGGACCGATGGCGCCGTTGCCTGAGGCCTCGACGGCACGAGCCGGCGGCCGCCGCGGTATTCCGTGGCGCGCCGCCGGCGTCGTCCTCGTTGCCCTCGTCGCGCTCGCGGGCGTCGCGCTGCTCGGCGCCTCCTTCAAGCAGACGCCGACCCCACCCGCGCCGGTCGCCGAGGCGGAACCGAGCTTCGCTCCGCCGACCGGCGGCACCGTCAAGGCCAAGACCAAGGTCAAGCAGCTGGCCCGGTCGGCGCCCGTCAGCATCTCCATCAAGAAGATCGGCCTGAAGGCCAAGATCATGAAGCTCGGGCTCAGGGCCGACGGCACCCTGGCGGTGCCGCCGCTCGACAAGCCCGAGCTGGCCGGCTGGTACTCCGGCGGTCCGTCACCCGGCGAGCTCGGCAACGCCGTCGTCG
Organism: Asanoa sp. WMMD1127; assembly: GCF_029626225.1. Classification (NCBI taxonomy): domain Bacteria; kingdom Bacillati; phylum Actinomycetota; class Actinomycetes; order Micromonosporales; family Micromonosporaceae; genus Asanoa; species Asanoa sp. WMMD1127. Next base: position 6,499,720 of record NZ_JARUBP010000001.1, on the reverse strand, counting down.
TGGGTCACGTGACCACGGCGAAGACCGGCGCGGCGGTGTTCTTCCAGCTCGGCGCGCTGCGCAAGAAGGACGTCATCACCATCGCCCGCAAGGACGGCAGCACCGCCAAGTTCACAGTGGACGGCGTGAAGTCGTACCCGAAGAAGTCGTTCCCGACCACGCTCGTCTACGGGCCGAGCGCCAAGCCGAGCCTGCGCCTCGTCACCTGTGGCGGCGTGTTCGACAACAAGGCACACACCTACAAGGACAATGTCATCGTGTTCGCGACGGCTGCCTGATCAGTCGCGCCGGCCGTACCTTCGGACGGCCCGCCGGGCGAGCGACATCCGGTGGACCTCCGAAGGGCCGTCGTAGATCCGGAACGGCCTGATCTCGCGGGCGATCCGGGCGACCGGCAGATCGGCCGACACGCCCGCGCCGCCGCACAGCTGCACGGCCCGGTCCGCGACCCGGTGCACCGCCTCGGCCCCGAACACCTTGGCCAGCGAGGTCTCCTCCCGCCCGGCGGCGCCGGAGTCGATCGCCCGGCACGCGGTCAGCAGCAGGGCCCGCGTCGCGGCGAGGTCGATCTCGTTGTCGGCGATCATCAGCTCGACCATGCCCTGCTCCGCGAGCGGCCGGCCGAACGACGAGCGCTGCGCGACATAGGCGACCGCGGTCTCGTGCGCCCGCTGGGCCGCGCCCAGCCACCGCATCACGTGCGTCAGCCGGGCCGGACCGAGGCGCACCTGGGCGTAGCGGAACCCCTCGTCGACCTCGCCCAGCACGTCGTCGGGACCCACCCGCACTCCGGACAGCTCGATCTCGCAGTGTCCGCCGATCATCGACTTGTCCATTGTGGGCACATGCCGGGTGATGCGCAGTCCGGCCCGGTCCGCCGGCACCAGGAACATGGTGGCCCCATCGGTCCGGGCCATCACGATGAAGAACCCGGCGCCGTCGGCCCCGGTGATGAACTTCTTGTGCCCGTCGATCAGCCACCCCGCACCGTCGCGCCGCGCCGTGGTCAACAGTGCGCTCGGGTCCGACCCGGCGCCGGGCGGCGGCTCCGTCATCGCGAACGCCGACCGCTGCTCGCCGCGGGCCAGCGGCGCCAGGTAGCGCGTGCGCTGCTCGCCGACCGCCACCTGGTCCAGCAGGTGCAGGTTGCCCTCGTCGGGCGCGTTGAGGTTCAGCGCCATCGGCCCGAACACCGACCGCCCGGCCGCCTCGAACACCGGCGCGCGGTCGGCCATCCCAAGCCCCAGGCCGCCGTACTCGCGGGGCGCGTGCGGGGCGAACACGCCCGCCGCCCGGGCCGCCCGCTGCAGGTCGACGCGGAGCCGGTCGCCGCCCGCGGCGGTGGCGTCGCCGTCCCACGCGTCCTCGACGGGGATCACGTGCTCGTCGACGAACGCCCTCGTCCGCGCGACGAGGTCGGTCAACCGATCGGTCATGGGCACCTCACTTGTCGGCCGGGTTGCGAGAAAGTTTCACGAAGGTGTTGCTCGTCACAAGGTCGAGGGTCCAGACTCTCGCTACCGAGCGAGCGCTCGGACTGTATCAAGACTGATACGGACGGAAGGGCGCGTCAATGGCGACGGATACACACCAGACCATCGCGACCGAAGCCACGGCGGCGGCCACGTTCGCCGCGTGGCTGGACCGAATCACCGCGACACTGGCCGCCGCCGACGTCGCGGGCACCACCGCGCTGCTGGCCCGCGACTGCTGGTGGCGCGACCTGCTGGCGCTCACCTGGGACCTGGGCACCTACCACGGCCAGGAGCAGGTCGCCGCGATGCTGGCCGAGCGGCTGACCCCCGACGCGATCACGAACGTCCGGCTGACCACGGAGTTCGGCCCCCGCTTCGCCGGCGACACGGTCGAAGCGTTCATCACGTTCGAGACCCCGCTCGGCTTCGGCCGCGGCGCGGTGCGCCTCCGACGGGAGAACGGCGACTGGGTCGCCTGGACCGTGCTGACCGAGCTCGACGACCTGCGGGGGCACGAGCGGGCGATCGGCCCGCGCCGGTCCCGCGGCCCGCGGCACAACCCGGCCGGCGGCCGCAACTGGCTGCAACAGCGGCAGCAGAGGATTGCCGACCCCGACCCCGACGTCGTGGTGATCGGCGCCGGCCAGGGCGGCCTGACGGTCGCCGCGAACCTCGGCCTCATGGGCGTCGACACGCTCATCCTCGAGAAGAGCGAGCGGGTCGGCGACGGGTGGCGCAAGCGCTACCACTCGCTGGTGCTGCACGACCCGGTGTGGGCCGACCACCTGCCCTACCTGCCCTATCCGGACTCGTGGCCCGTCTACTGCCCGAAGGACAAGATCGCCGACTGGTTCGAGTCGTACGCCGCGGCGATGGAGCTCAATGTCTGGACGTCGGCCGAGCTGACCGACAGCCACTTCGACGAGGCCGCCGGCCGGTGGACGCTGCGGGTCCGCACGCCGCAGGGCGAGCGCGAGCTGCGCCCCCGCGACGTCATCCTGGCGACCGGCGCGGCCGGCGAGCCCAACGTGCCCGACGTGCCGGGCCGCGAGTCGTTCGCCGGGACGACCTACCACTCCAGCCGTCACGGCGCGGCCGGCGACTGGGCGGGGAAGAAGGCGGTCGTCGTCGGCGCCTGCAACAGCGGTCACGACATCGCGCAGGACCTCTACGAGGCCGGTGCGGACGTGACGCTCGTGCAGCGCTCGTCGACCCACATCATCAGCCAGGAGCACGGCATCCCGGCCATCTTCGGCAGCAACTTCGTCGAGGGCGGCCCGCCGACGGCGTACGCCGACCTGCTGGCCGCCGGAACCCCGTGGCCGCTGGTCCTGGAGTTCGCCAAGGACGGCGTCAAAGCCACCGCGGAGAAGGACGCCGCGCTGCTCGCCGCCCTCGACGCGGTCGGCTTCAAGCGCAACGACGGTCCCGACGGCACCGGTTTGATGGGTTACGCGCTGGCCTACGGCGGTGGCTACTACATCGACGTGGGCGCCTCCGGGCTGATCGCCGACGGGAAGATCAAGCTGGCGCAGGGCGCCGGCCTCGCCGCGTTCACGCCCGACGGGATCCGCCTGGCGGACGGCCGCACGCTCGAGGCCGACCTCGTCGTCCTCGCGACGGGATACAAGAACATGCGCGAGACCGCCCGCCGGCTCTTCGGCGACGCGGTCGCCGACCGGCTCCCGCTCGTCCTCGGCATCGGGGAAGACGGCGAGATCGGCGGCCTGTACCGGCGCACGGGTCACCCCGCGTTCTGGTACATGGGCGGACCGCTCGCCTGGGTCCGCATCTACTCCAAGCACCTGGCCCTGCAGATCACCGCGAAGCACGCGGGACTCCCTACGCCCTGACGGGCACAGGCACGACAACGGACGGCCCCGCCCGGGTCCCGTCCCGATGCCGCGCGCCTCCACACCGATGTTCACCAGAAGGAGTACCCAGTGAAGCGTCTCATGGCGCGTTCCGCCGGGCGGTCATCGCCGGAGCGGCCAGCGCCAGCCTTCTCCTCTCGGTCGCCGCGTGCGGCGGCGACGACGCCGGCTCGGGCGACGGTTCCGGCTCGAAGCTCGTCTACTTCATGGCCCCCAACACCACCCCGACCCGCTACATCCAGCAGGACGGCCCGGCGTTCGAGAAGGCGATCAAGGCGCTCGACCCGAACGTCGAGGTCAAGTTCGTCAACGCCGGCGGCGACTCCAACCAGCAGCTCGCCCAGGCCAACGCCGCGATCGCGGCCGGCGCCAAGGCGCTGGTCGTCGTGGCCGCGGACCCCAACACCAGCGCGGGCCTGCTGCAGGCCGCCGAGCAGGCCAAGGTCCCGGTCATCGGCTATGAGAACCCGCCCATCAAGGGCACCCTCTACGCCCAGGTCGTGTTCGACCCGGAGAAGGTCGGCGCGCAACAGGCAACCTACTTCGCCGAGCAGGTCACCAGCGGCAAGCTCGGCGCGAAGCCGGTCAAGATCGCTCGGCAGTACGGCAACAAGGGCGACGTCTACACCACGCAGATGCTGGCCGGGCAGAACAAGGTGCTCGACCCGCTGATCAGCAGCGGCGACATCCAGGTGGTCTGCGAGGACTACATCAAGGACTGGGCGCCGGACAACGCCACGAAGGCGACCGAGCAGTGCCTGACCAAGACGCAGAACGGCGTCGGGGCGTTCCTCGGCTTCTACGACGGCATCACGGCCGGCATCATCGCCGCGCTCAAGGGCAAGAGCGTTCAGATCCCGGTGTACGGCGGCCAGAACCCGGAGCTCACGGGCCTGCAGTACATGCTGACCGGCGACCAGCAGGACAACGTGCTCAAGGCGTTCAAGGTCGAGGCCGAGGCCGCCGCGAAGATCGCCGTTGCGGCTATCGGTGGCCAGCAGCCGCCGGCCGACCTGGTCAAGGACACCATCGACAACGGCGCGATGCAGGTGCCCACGGCCAAGCTCGACGCGACGCTGATCCACCTCGAGGACGGCAAGGACCCCGGCGACGCGGTGCAGCAGGCCGTCGACCTCGGCATGTTCACGTGGCAGCAGATCTGCACGGGCCCGGCGGCGCAGACGCCGACCTGCCAGACCCGCAACAAGTAGCCCATCGTCAGCGGGCGGCCGGCGGGCACGCCGGCCGCCCGGCGGAGGAAGGAAGCATGACCCCTCTACTCGAGCTGACGAAGGTGTCGAAGCACTTCGGCGGCGTACGCGCCCTGCACGAGGTCGACCTGTCGGTGCACGCGGGCGAGGTGGTGGCCCTCGTCGGCGACAACGGCGCGGGAAAGTCCACATTGGTCAAGATCGTGTCCGGTGTGGAGCCGCACGACGAGGGCGAGATCCGCGTCCGCGGCGAGGCCCGCCGCCTGGAGTCCCCACGGGCCGCCGCCGAGGCGGGCATCCGCACCGTCTTCCAGGACCTCTCGCTCTGCGACAACCTCGACGCGGTGCAGAACCTGTTCCTCGGGCAGGAGCGCTACGGCCCGGTCTGGTCCGGGCGGCGGGTCCGCCGGCACGTCATGGAGGAGCAGGCGCAGCGCGTGCTCGAGTCGCTGTCGGTCAAGCTGCGGGCGCTCAACACGCCGGTCGTCGCGCTCTCCGGTGGCCAGCGCCAGGGCATCGCGATCGGCCGCGCGCTGATCAGCGACCCGGCGGTGGTGCTGCTCGACGAGCCGACCGCGGCGCTCGGCGTCTCGCAGCGCGGTGAGGTGCTGGACCTGATCGCCCGCCTCCGGGAGCAGGGCCGCGGCGTGGTGGTCATCTCGCACGACATGAAGGACGTGCGGCAGGTGGCGGACCGGGTCGTCGTGCTGCGGCTCGGCGCGAAGGTCGCCGAGTTCACCCGCGGCGGCTACACCCCGGCGGACCTGGTCAGCGCGATGACCGGTGCGGCCGAGTCCACCGACGACGAAGGCGGAGAGCCGTGACCATCTCGACCACACCCGCGGTCGGCGCGCCCGCGGCCACCCGCACCCGGGTCACCCGGGCGATCGAGGCGGCCGCGCGGGGGCACCGCAGCATCCCGGTGCTCGTCGTGCTTGCGATCATCTGGGCCGTCTTCTACAGCCAGAGCAGCGCGTACCTCAGCTTCCAGAACATCACCAACCTGACCCTGCAGATCGTGACCACCGCGATCCTCGCCCTCGGGGTCGTCTTCGTGCTGCTCGTCGGCGAGATCGACCTGTCGTCGGCGGTCCTGTCCGGGGTGTGCGCGGCGGTGGCGGCCGGGTTGACCGTCAACAGTGGACTCCCGCTGCCCGTCGGGATCGCGGCCGCGGTGGTCGCCGGAATGGGCGTCACGTTCGTCGAGGCGCAGATCATCATGTTCGGCGTGCCGTCGCTGATCGTCACGCTCGGCGGCATGGTCATCCTGCAGGGCCTGATCCTGGTCGTGCTGCCGCCGGAGTTCACGGTCAGCGTCGCCGGCACCCCGTTCGCCAAGATCGCCAGCACGGCGGTCCCGGCGGGCGCGAGCTACGGGCTGGCCGCGGTCGGCACGCTCGCGTACGCCGCGTACCGCCTGTTCCAGCACCGCGAGCGCCTCTCCACCGGCTCGCTCACCTCACTCGCCGCGGTGGTCGTGCCCTCGCTGCTCGTCGCCGTCGTGCTGTTCGGGGGCGTGTTCACCCTGACCCGCCAGCGCGGCCTGCCGCTGCCCCTGCTGATCCTCGCGGTGATGATGCTCATCGCCTGGTACGCCACGACCCAGACCCGCTACGGCATCCACCTGTACGCCGCCGGCGGTGACCGCGAGGCCGCCCAGCGCGCCGGCATCCCGGTCCGCCGCATGGTGCTCTACTCCTTCCTGGTCCTCGGCGCCTGCGCCGCCGTGGCCGGCATGGTCGACGCGTCCCGGCAGCTCGGCGTCTCGGTCACCTCGGGCGGCGGGCCGCTGATGCTCAACGCGATCGCCGCGGCCGTGGTCGGCGGCACGAGCCTGTTCGCCGGCCGCGGCTCCATCTGGTCCGCCCTCCTCGGCGCCCTGGTGATCGGCTCGATCAGCAACGGCGTCCAGCTGCTCGGCCTCTCGACCGAGGTGCAGTACTTCGCCACCGGCGCCGTGCTCATCGTCGCCGTGGCGGTCGACGTGGTGCTGACCCGCGGGTCGCTGCTGCCGGGGCGGCGGCTGTGACCGCTCCGGGCTGGGTGCCCGACCCGGTCGCGGTCCGGGAGAGCCGGATCGTCCGGTTCGCGGCCTGGCTCCAGGGGCAGGGCCGGCTGTCGCTGGACGACGTGACCGACTACCGCGCGCTGCACGCCTGGTCGGTGGCGCAGCCGGGCCAGTTCTGGGCGGCGGTCGCCGAGTTCTTCGACGTCGAGTGGACGGCCTGGCCGCGCCGCGCGCTGGCCGACCGGCGGATGCCCGGGGCGGTCTGGTTCCCCGGCGGCACGCTGAACTTCGGGGCGCACCTGCTGCGGGCCGGCGCCGCCGACCGGGACGCCGTGGTGCTGGTCGGCGAGGACGGCGCGCGCACCGCGATCAGCTTCGCGGAGCTGCGGGCCCAGTCGTACGCCGTCGCCGGCCGGTTGCGGGTCCTCGGGGTCCAGCCGGGCGACCGGGTCGCCGCGTACCTGCCGAACTGCGTCGAAGGTGTCGTCGCGTTCGTCGCCACCGCGCTGGTCGGCGGGGTGTGGGCGCAGACCGGGCTCGACTACGGGGCCACGGCGGCGGCGGACCGGATGGCCCAGCTGAGCCCCACCGTCCTGTTCGCCGGGACCGGCTACCGGTTCGGGGGAGTGGTGCACGACCGGCGCGACGAGGCGGCGGCGCTGCGTGAGCTGTTGCCCGGCCTGCGGCACACCGTCACGGTCCCGACCGCCGGGCTCACCGCCGTCGCCGACAGCACGTGGGCGGACGCGCTGGCGGCGGCACCGGTCGCCGACGCCCTCCCCGTGCCGTTCGACCACCCGCTCTGGGTGCTGTTCACCTCGGGCACCACCGGCAAGCCCAAGGGCATCGTGCACGGCCACGGCGGCGTGCTCCTGGAGCAGCTGGTCTCGCCCGGCCTGCACATGGACCTCGGCGCCGACGACGTCTTCTTCTGGTACACCACGCCCAACTGGATGATGTGGAACGCGCAGGTGTGCGGCCTGCTGCACGGCGCGACCACCGTCCTCTACGACGGCCGCCCGACCGCACCGGGCCCCGACGCGCTCTGGCGCGTCGCCGCGGACCTCGGCGTGACGGTTCTCGGCACCAGTCCGGGGTACCTGGAGGCGTCCCGGCGCGCGGGCCTCGCGCCCGGGCGGGACCTGGACCTCTCGGCGCTGCGGCTGGTCGGGGTGACAGGATCGGTGCTGCCCGCGTCGGCCAACGCCTGGTTCCGGGAACACGTCAGCGCGCGGGTCCAACTAGGATCGATGAGCGGAGGCACGGACATCGTCGGCATCTTCGTCGCCAGCGCGCCGACGACCCCGGTCTTCGACGGCGAGATCAGCGCTCCGGCGCTGGGCGCCGCCGTCGAGGTCTGGAACGCCGACGGCGAGCCGGTCCCGCCCGGCACACCGGGAGAGATGGTGATCACCGAGCCGATGCCGTCGATGCCGCTGCGCTTCTGGGACGACCCCGACGACCGCAAGCTGCGCGCCACCTACTTCGACGCGTTCCCCGGCGTGTGGCGGCACGGCGACCTCACGATGATCACCGAGCGGGGCACGGTCGTGATCCTCGGCCGGTCCGACGCGACGATCAACCGCCACGGCGTACGCCTGGGGTCGGCGGAGATCTACGACGCGGTGCTCTCGCTGCCGGAGGTGGCCGACGCGCTGGTCGTGGGCGTGGAGGAGGCCGACGGCGGCTACTGGCTGCCGCTGTTCGTGGTCCCGCAGGGCGACCCGCCGCCCGCGGACCTAGTCGAGCGGATCCGGCGGCGGATCGCCGAGCGGGCCTCGCCTCGGCACGTGCCCGACGACGTGATCGTCGTGACCGAGCTGCCGCACACCCGCACCGGCAAACGGCTCGAGGTCCCGGTCAAACGCATCCTGCAGGGCGCCGACCCCGCCCAGGTGGTCAACCGCGGCGCGGTCGACAACCCGGCGGCGCTCGACACGCTGATCAGCTCCGCGCACGCCCGACGGCGGGCCCGATGAACGAGGTGACGATGTCCGACTGGCGCGACTACGGGCCGCTCGATTTCCCGCGCATCCTCGACGCCGCGCTGCGGGCCTTCTACGAGCACGGCTACCACGGCACGACCACGCGCGACCTGGCTCGCCGATCGGGGCTGTCGGTGCCGGGCGTCTACCACTACTACGCCTCCAAACAGGACATCCTCGTCGACCTCATGATGGTCGTCATCGACGAGCTGCTGACCCGCAGCCGGGACGCGCTGGCGGGCGCGCCGCCCGAGCCACGGGCCCAGTTCGACGCGCTGGTCGAGTCGCTGCTGCGGTTCCACATGTACCGGCGCACCGGCGCCATGGTCTCCACCGCCGAGCTGCGCAGCCTCGAACCCGGCAACCGCGAGCGCTACGTGGCCAAGCGGGACGAGCAGCAGCGCATGCTCGACGACGTGATCCTCACGGGCGTACGCGACGGCGTGTTCACCACGCCCTACCCGAAGGACGCCAGCCGGGCCATCGCGTCGCTCTGTGTCGGTGTCGCCTCCTGGTACCGGCCCGACGGCTCCCTGCCCGTCGAGGCGCTGCTCGACCGCTACCTGACGATCGCGCGGTCGATCGTGGGCATCGGTGGCTGAGCCGCGATCGGCCGTCGTCACCGGGGCGTCGCGGGGGATCGGGCGGGGCATCGCGCTCGCCCTGGCCCGGCGGGGCTGGCGGCTCACCCTGGTCGCGCGCGATCCGGCCCGGCTGGCGCTCGTCGCCGCCTCGGCCGTCGAGCTCGGGGCGTCCGATGTGGACACGGTGGCGGTCGACCTGGCCGACCCGGCGGCGCCGGCGACCGTGCTGTCCGGTTATCGCCCCGACGCGCTGGACGCCCTCGTGCTAGCCGCCGGCGTCGGCTCGGCCGCTCCGCTGGACGGCTACCCGGTCGGGCGCTACGACAAGCAGTTCGCGCTGAACACCCGGGCGCCGTTCCTGCTGATCCGGTCGGCGCTGCCGTTGCTGCGGGCCGCCGCGCGACGCGATCCGGCCCACGGCGCGCGGGTGATCGCGCTGGCCTCCATCGGCGGCGTCTACGCCGAGCCGTCGCTGGCCGTCTACGGGGCCACGAAGGCGGCGCTGCTCGCGCTGTGCCGCGGGCTCAACGCGGAGGAGTCGGCCGCCGGTGTGTTGGCGACCGCCATCGCGCCCGGCTACGTCGACACCGACATGAGCGCCTGGGTGCACGACGAGGTGCCGCCGTCGTCGATGATCCCGGTCTCGGACGTGGTCGACACGGTCACCACGCTGCTCGACCTGTCCGCGCGCACGGTGGTCAACGAGATCGTGCTCAGCCGGGCCGGGACCCGGGGGTACGCGGCATGAACCCGTCGTCGCTGGCCGCGGTGCGCGACTTCCTGGCCGGGCAGGGCGTCCCGGTCGCCGGTGAGCTGACCGCGTCGCTGATCAGCGGCGGCCGGTCCAACCTGACGTACGCGCTCTTCGACGGCGTGCACCGCTGGGTGCTGCGCCGGCCGCCGTTGTCCGGCCTGACCCAGTCGGCCCACGACGTGGCGCGGGAGTGGCGGGTCACCCGGGCGTTGCGGCACAGCGCGGTGCCCGTGCCGCCGGCCGTCGCGCTCTGCGCGGACGAGACCGTGCTGGGCGCGCCGTTCGCGGTGACCGGGTTCGTGGCCGGCCAGGTCGTGCGTACCCGGGGGCAGTTGGCCGCCCATGGTTCGGCCTCGCTGGAAGCGTGCGTCACGGAACTCGTGCGGGTGCTGGCCGACCTGCACGCGGTGCCGGTCGACTCGGTGGGGCTGGGCGGTCTCGGGCGGCCGGACGGGTTCCTCGACCGCCAGGTGCGGCTCTGGTGGCGGCAGTGGAACGAGGTCAAGAGTGTCGACCTCGCCGACGCGAACCGGCTGCACGACCTGCTGACCTCGGCGTTGCCGGCGCGGTCCGCGCACATCGGTGTGGTGCACGGCGACTACCGGATCGACAACACGCTGCTCGACGCCGCCGACATCAGCAAGGTGCTCGCGGTCGTCGACTGGGAGCTGGCCACGGTCGGCGACGTGCTGACCGACGTGGCGCTGATGTGCGTCTACCGGCAGCCGGAGCTCGACCCGATCCTCGGGCTCGACGCCGCGTGGGCCAGCGACCGGCTCCCGCCGACGGACGCGATCGCCGAGGCGTACGCCCGGCGGCGTGGCGTGGACCTCGACCACTGGCCGTTCTATCTGGCGCTGGCCAACTTCAAGCTGGCCGTGATCGCGCAGGGCATCAGCTACCGGGCCCGGCGGGGCGCGGCCGCGGACGCGACGTCGGCGCAGGCGGAGCGGGCGGTGCCGGCGTTGCTGGCGGCGGGCTTGCGGGCGTTGGCGTCGCGGGCTCACTCGGCGCGGGGGAGTGCGTCGGCGTAGCCGCAGAGAGCCGACCGGTCCGGCTGGCCGGTCTTGCGCAGCAGGCTGGCGACGTGTTTCTCCACCGTCCGGTGGGAGAGATAGAGGCGTTCGGCGATCTCCTTGTTGGGCCGGCGGTCGGCGAGCAGGAGCAGCACCTCGTACTCGCGCACGGTCACGCCGTGTTCCCGCAGCGCGGCCGGCAGGCGGTCGTGCCCGGCCCGGCGCTGCGGCGCGCGCTGGCCGGCCCGGCGGATCAGGGTCCGGCAGGCGCTGGCGACGAGCGGGGCGTCGAGCTCGCGGAAGTGGTGCTCGGCCTCGCGGAGCCAGGCCGCCGGGTCACCCCAGCCGTGCTCCAGCGCCGACTCGGCCACCAGGCGCAGGCCGAGCCGGTGGGCGGTGGGGAAGACGCTCGCCGCTTCTCGGGCGCGGGCGAGCGCTCTGGTCGCGCCCTCCGGGTCGCCGGCCGCGCCGTGCCGCACGGCCTTCGCGAAGTGGACGAACTGTCGGTTCCAGCGCAGCGCGTACGCGGGGTGCGTGGTCGTCCTCGGTGCGGTGCCGGCCAGCGCGTCGAGGAGGAGCAGCAGGCCGTAGCGGCCCCACTGGTAGTAGATGGTGGTGTGCTGGTCCTCGAACGCGCGGGCCGCCTCGAGCTCGGCGCGGGCGCCGGTCCGGTCCTCCTCCAGCAGGGCGCTGAACGCGCGGCAGAGGCCGTGGACCAGCGGGGTGTAGAAGGAGCCGGCGCCGCCGAGGCGGTCGTACTCGGCGAGGGTCGCGGTCATCTCGGCGCGGGCGCCGCGGTGGGCGTGGGCGGCGGCCCGGACCACCAGCGCGTACTGGAGGTCGACGACCTTGCCGAACCGGGTGAGGGCGGTGGCGCACTCGGTCGTCAGGCGGACCGCCTCGGCGTACCGGCCGAAGAAGACCTCGTGCATCGCCAGGCTCGCGTCAGCGTCGTAGCCGGTGTGCACGGCGCCCATCGCCCACGCCGCGTCACGGGCCTGCCGCAGCGCTTCGCTGCGCCCGCTGCGGATCATCTCGTTGGACGCCAGCCGGATCGCCGCCCGGACACGCCACAGTGGCAGGTCCTGCTCGTCGGCCATGCGCAGGATCGCGAGGAGATGCCGGTCGGCCGCCGCGAACCCGTGCCGCCGGGCCAGCAGGGCCAGCAACTGCCGGGCCCGACACACCACCTCCGGCAGGGGTACGCGTTCCGCGGCCGCGACCGCCCGCAGCGCGACCTGTTCGGCCTCGTCGGCGCGGCCGGCGTGGAGGCTGAGCACGTGGGCGTCGACGACGTCGGCCGCGGCGAGCTGCTCGGGCGCGGCGTCCGGGCCGAGCAGCATGCGGACCGCCGCGATCCGGCTCTCGGCGTCGGCGGTGCGGCCACCGTGGAAGGCGTTCCAGCCGAGCCGAGACTGCAGGGCGATCGCCTGGTCGGTGGGCAGGTCGGGGTGGGCCAGCATGGCGTCGACCAGGCGGCGGGCCCGGTCGAACTCGCCCGTCTCCTCCAGGGCGACGAGCAGCGTCTCCAGCACGGCGGCCGCGGTCGCGGCGTCCCGCTTGTCGCGGCGGTCGCGCAGCAGCTGGTGGGCGCGTTCGAGCAGGGTCGCGGCGGAGGCGGCGGCACCCTCGGCCAGCGCCCTTCTGCCGGCCGTCGCGAACAGGTCGGCCGCGCCCACCTCGTCGCCGGCGGCCAGCCGCAGCTCGGCGGCGAGCGGGCCCAGCTCGCCGGGCAGGTCCGGGTGGGCCGCTTCGAGCGCGCGGGCGGCGGCGCCGGCGAGGGCGCGCCGGTCGTCCGGGGTCAGCCGGGTGCGGAGGGCATCGGCGGTCAGCGCGTGGCGGAAGGCGTGCCAGCCGTCGCCGGCGGGATCGGGGCGCACCAGGTGCGCTTCGGCCGCCGCCTGGATGAGCTGGTGCGCTTCGTCCGGGGTGCAGTCCAGCATCGCGCGCACCACGGGCAAGGGAAACCGGCTGCCGAACACGGCGGCCGCTTCGAGCAGCCGGCGTCCGTCGGGGCCCAGCCGGTCGGCGCGGTCCTCGACGGTGTGCACGACGGTCACCGGGACGCGTCCCGCGAGGTCGCGGTCGGTGTGCCAGGCGTGTCCGTCGTGGCGGAGCACGCCGGTGGCCACCATGCCGGCCACCAGCTCCTCGACCACGAAGGGGACGCCGTCGGAGTCGCGGGCCAGCTGGTCGGCGAGGGTGTCCGGAAGCCGGTCGGGTCGCGTGCCCAGGCACTGGGCCGTGAGCTCGGCGACCTGCGACCTGGTCAGGGCGTGCAGCTTGAGCACGGGCACCTGGTGGTCGCGGTGCAGGCGGTGGGCGAGGCGCTCGGCCGGGGACGGTCCGGTGCGGGCGGCGGCCAGCACCAGCACCGGCAGGGCGGCGATGTTGGCGACCAGGTAGCCGCAGGCGTCCAGGGTCTCCGGGTCGGCGTCGTGCAGGTCGTCGAGCAGCAGCGCGACGGGCCGCTCGCGGCTCAGGGCGGCCAGCAACCGCAGCAGGCCTTCGGCGACGACCAGGGTGGACTCGCTGGTCGGGCCGCTGTGGGCCGTCCGCCACTCCGGGAACAGGCGGGCCAGCGCGGGGCGGAAGGGCTCGAGCGCCGGGTCGGCCGGTGGCGGGCCGGACCGCAGGCGGGTGTTGAACGCCTCCACGAGCGGCCGGAACGGCGTCGAGGCGCCGGTCGGGGTGGCCCGTCCGGTCAGCACCGTCATGCCGGCGCCGAGCGCCGCCGCTTCCCGCAGCATCCGGGTCTTGCCGATGCCGGGCTCGCCGGCGACGAACACGACCCGCCCGGCGCCACGCCGAACCTGGCCGGCCGCCTCGGCGATGACGTCCAGCTCACGGGTCCGTCCGATGAGGACGGTAGACGTGGCTGCCGCCGCCTTGGGAAGGCCGGCCAGGGTCGGACCGGTCATGCGCCGCCGTTGCCGCAGCCGGCGCAGCCGTGCGGATCGACCGGCTCCGCGACCACCTTGTCCGCGGTGGACGGTCCACTCGTGATGGTCGCCACACCGCCGATCACTGGTGCCCCGACCAGTGCCGCGGCCGCGAGCGCAGCCAGAATCCGCCGCCTGATTCCCATGTTCCCCCCAAGTTGGTAAGCGGTGTCCCGAGATCTTAAGCGCGCTGGACGGCGGTTCCGGTTGTCAGCTTTTCGACCGGGCCGTGACGTGCGGCGGCGGAAATGTGGGTGGCGAGCACCCATGCCGTGGGCGGGCCGGCCCGCTGAGCATCGTCCGCATGTCGACACACCACACACCACCATCCCTGCCTGCCTGGTTCGCCCGGGCCGTCGCCGTCCTCGGCGCCGTCGCCATGACCCTCGGTCTCGGCGCCGGCGTCGCCCAGGCCCGGCCCGCGCTCACCCAGGCCGACGTCACCGCGATGGCCCGCACCATCTACGCGGACGCGGCCGACGCGCTGCGGTACTCGTTCGCCGTGACCGCGGCCGACCCGGGCCGGGCCTGGCCGGCCGGCAGCGTCGAGGCCAAGCTCGCGGCCGGGTTCCGGGACATGCCGGCCTCCCGGCGGGACGCCTACCGCTCGGGCGCCAAGGCGGCGCTGGCGTCCGGCGAGTTCGGGCAGTACAGCCGCATCCGGCCCGGTGACTTCGCGGGCCGCGGCTTCGCCGGCGCCTACGCGGAGAGCCCGCTGCCGGTCGACGCGGGCCGCTTCGGCGCCGCGCTGAAGGGCTCGCTGGCCCAGCGTCCGGTCGCCGGCGGCGGCGAAGAACAGGATGCGGTCTGCCGCGACTGCCCGGACCCGCACGAGGACTGCGAGCTGCTCGGCAACTGCGACCCGGACCCGCTGCCGACCCGCCCCAAGACGGGCGTGAAGTTCATGCTCAACCGCGTGACCTGCGTCGACGAGACCGGCAGCGGCGTCACCGAGTGGGGCTCGGACGAGATCGCCTTCGGCGGCCTCATCGTCACGCCGGGCGGGGAGACGATCCAGAAGACGGCGTACGAGATCCCGCAAGGCTTTGACGACGGGACGATCTGGACGTTCTACAACCAGGGCCACGTCTTCGGAAACTTCGACCTGCCGCTGACGTACCCGGCGGTGTACACCGCGACGGTCCTCCTGACGGAGGTCGACGCGGGCGGCTTCGCCAACGTCCTGACCACGGTCTGGCAACAGGTCCGCGGAGTGGTGCAGCAGAAGATCGCAGAACGCGTCGGCCAGGTCCTGGAACCGATCCTGAAGAGCAAACTGATCGCGCAGGCATTGGGCCAGCTGGCCGGCTACTTCGCCGGCGAGCTCATCACCTGGATCGTCAACTCGTTCCAGGACGACACGTTCCTGCAGGCCGGCACGTCCACCATCACCCTGAACAGCATCGACGACGCCCTACCGGGCGGAGTGTTCCGCTTCCAGGACCACGACGGCACCTACGACGTCAGCTATTCCTGGAGCTGGCGCCGCTGACCCACCCGACGGTGTGCGGCCTCGGCCGCACACCGTCGGTCCAGGTAGTGGAGAAGGCCCCCTCAGGCAGTCAGCCACGCCAATACTCTTGAAGCGCGGAGCAGCTCTCGAGGCGACGCAGGACGCCTTCTCTTTCGACGGCTGCACAGGTGGGTTGCACGTTGACGGCGACGTCGTGTTGGTCAGAGTAGGAGAAGCGGTTCCGTCGTCAACACCGACCTTCGAGGGACCGTTGAGATAGGCGACGAGGCGCCCAGGGTCGCCAGGCACGGCGATGACGTCCGTCAGCGGAGGGCTGTCTGAAGCCATCGGATCGAAATGGCTGCAAACGACAGCTTCAGCGGCACCCGTCGGCACCAGCTCGACCGACTGGTCGCCGACGGGCACGCCGCTTGGCGCGCCGAAGGATCCCGCGCACCCCTCGGCGCCTGGACTGGACGGCGTGATCTCCGTCGTCTGGGCGGCCGCTGGGACGGGCGCCGGCGCGCACGCTGACAGCCCGAGCGCCAACGCCACGACGCCCGCTGACAAACCCGCTCGCCGTTGCGCGATCGTGCGTGTCGCCGTATCGGTCACCACGCCAGTCCGCGGAATGGCGCCGCTCCATGGCGAACTGCCCGATCGCGAGGTCGTCACGTCGGCCATGTCCTGGACGTACATCCGCGATCCTGAACCAGCGGACACCACACCCTTGGCACGAACGCCGCTGCCATCGAGCGAGAAGACGGGTCCACCGCTGTCCCCCTTGCGACCTGCGGTCTGCCCGTCTTCTTGGCGGCAGATTTCGGGCCACCGTCGAACATCCAGTACGAGCCCCGCGCGCTGATGAGCAACAGGTCCCGATCCCAATCCTCCGACGGAGTAGCGCGGCCGATCAGCTCCCTAGCGCCGTCGTAGGCGTTGTCAACGCCGTCGGCGTACCAGGTGGCGCAGTGGGCTGCGGTGAGCACATAGTTCGTGCCGTGGGCAGCGACGTTGACGCCGAAGCCCGTGGTACACGATCCCGGCCCGACGCCCGCATCGGGGAGGCACATGTAGGTGCCGGAGTTCCACGCGGATGGTGTTTCGCCTCGTGCAGCCAGATGACGGGCAGGCCAGGAAGTCGATGGACTGGTCGGCTTCGGTGACCTCGACCGGCACCGCTGGTCGCACAGCGTTGACCACCGCCTTGGCGTCGGGGAGAAGGCGGCCGGCCTTGGCACGCGCCGCGGCTGCCTCCGCCGCCGGCATCTGCTCAACACCCAATCCGCTGCCGTCGTACTTGACAGTGATGGGTTGGATCACGCCCGCGTGCTTCACCGCAGTCCAGATCTTCTCCGCTTCCGCTTCGAGCTCGGCCTTCGAGAAGCGGGCTGGCCGAACCGCGACCGGTGCGACGCCTCGGGCCGACGTCAAGTCAAGCCATCACCCTCGAATGCCACCGAGGTGAAGCCACCCGCTGGATCCTTCATCGCCGCTTCGGTAGGGATTGTGGTCGCGGGCGCGAGTTCTGACTGCCTTCGCATCTCAGCGAGCAGGGCCGGATCCATGTTGTCGGTCAGTTGCGGCTCCGCAAATGCGTCAATGTCATCTACGCCATGTGACACTGTCCGGTGACGGACGGTGTGCGAGGCACGGAAGGCTTTAGGGCCGCACCGGGCGATGGCCGCCCAGGGTGCTCTCGCGGGTCAACAGGCGGAACGGGGGCTGGATGTCGTACGGCGGCTGGACCGGCTTTCCTTCGATGCGGGCGACCAACGCCTGCACGGCCAGCCGCCCGATGTGTTCCTTGTCCGGCGAGATGGTGGTCAGCGTCGGGTTGCTGAAGCGTCCCTCTTCTATGTCGTCGATGCCGATCACCGCGACATCGTCCGGAATCCGCAACCCCGCCTCGGCCACCGCCCGCATAGCGCCGATCGCCACCAGGTCGTTGTAGGCGAACACCGCGTCCGGCGGCTGCGTCCGCGCCAGCAGATCACGCATCGCGAGCAGCCCGTCGGCCCGCCCGAAGGCCGACGTCGGCGCCGCCAGCGCCGGGTCCCAGGGCAGCCCCGCCCCGGCCAGCGCCTCGCGATACCCGCGCAGCCGCAGGTGGGCCGACTGTCGATGGTCGCCGGCCTGGGCGCCGATGAAGGCGATGCGATAGCGGTCCAGCGACACCAGGTGCTGCACCGCGACGTGGCTTGCCGCGATGTTGTCGATGGCGATGTGGTCGTGGGGCACGTCGTAGACGCCCTCGCCGATCAGGACCATCGGTGTCGCCGGTGGGCGGGCCAGGACCTCCTCGCGGGCGACGGCGACCGGGCTGAAGATGAGGCCGTCGATGATCTGGCGGCGGGAGTTCTCGATCATCGAGAGCTCGCGGTCGTACGCCCCAGCCGTGTCCTCCATGACCAGCGTGTAGCCCAGCCCCGCCGCCTCGCGGATCGCGGCGCCCGCGAGTTCCGCGAAGTACGGGTTGTCGAGCTCCGGAATCGCCAGCGCGATGATGCCCGTGCGGCCCAGGCGCAGGTGGCGGGCCGACAGGTTCGGCGCGTAGCCCAGCTCGTCGATCGCCGACTGCACCCGTTGCCGGAGCTCCTCGCCGACCGGCCGGTAGCCGTTGACCACATTGGACACCGTCGACAACGACACCCCGGCCCGCGCCGCGATGTCCTTCAGGCTCACGCCGCCCACCCGTACACCCCCATCAGCGGAGCCGTCTGATCCGGCTCAAACGACTCGGCGTCACCATCACGACTAACAGAGAGGTGCCGCTGATCGTGCCGGCGCCGCCGACCAGCAGGGTACCGCCGACCACGACCGCGGCGATCGGGTCGGGCCCGGTGCCCGTTGTAGAAGTCGATCGGTCTCTATAACGTTATAGAGCCAACCATCGATGTATCAGGCCGGCCACCACTGGCGCGATCTCTACTTCACTGGAACGGAGCAAGGTATGAAACCGTCCCGTCGTACCTCCGTTGTCGCTCTCCTGGCCTTGGCGGTCGGGTTGCTGGCGGCCCCGGGCACCGCCCAGGCCGCGCCGGCCAAACCGCCGCCGCTGACCACGCCGTGGACCGCCCAGGCGCTCAACGGCACGCCGCTGCCGGAGTACCCGCGGCCGCAGATGACCCGGCCCGACTGGCAGAACCTCAACGGCGAGTGGCAGCTGCGCCAGTCGGCCACCGACGACGCGCCGCAGTTCAACACCAACCTGCCGGAGCGCGTCAACGTGCCGTTCCCGGTCGAGTCGGCCCTGTCCGGTGTCATGCGCGCGCCGGGCGACAACCGCAACTACCTGTTCTACCGGCGGACGTTCACCGTGCCGCCCGGCTGGGCCGGGCGGCGGGTGCAGCTCAACTTCGGCGCCGTTGACTACCAGAC
The DNA here is from genome assembly GCF_029626225.1 of Asanoa sp. WMMD1127. NCBI lineage: Bacteria > Bacillati > Actinomycetota > Actinomycetes > Micromonosporales > Micromonosporaceae > Asanoa > Asanoa sp. WMMD1127. Next base: position 6,481,037 of record NZ_JARUBP010000001.1, on the reverse strand, counting down.
CACCGTCTGGGTCAACGGGCAGCAGGTCGGCGGGCACGTCGGTGGCTACGACGCGTTCACGTTCGACATCACCCCCGCGCTGAACGGCGGCACCAACGAGCTCGTCGTCAAGGTCTGGGACCCGAGCGACACCCGGCAGAACGGCAGCCTGCCGCCGATCGGCAAGCAGACCAAGACCCCCAACGGCATCTTCTACACGCCGAGCTCCGGCATCTGGCAGACGGTGTGGCTCGAGCCGACGCCGGCGTCGTCGATCAGCTCGGTCGACCTCTATCCCAACCTCGCCAACAACACCATCCGGGTACGGGTGTTCACGCGCGGCTCGGTCTCGGGCCACTCGGTGCTGGCCGAGGCGCTGAACGGGTCCACCGTGGTCGGCTCGGCGACCGGCGGGTTCACCGAGTTCGCCGTGCCGGTGCCGGCCGCGCGGCGGTGGTCGCCGGACGACCCGTTCCTCTACAACCTGCAGGTGACGCTGCGCAACGCGTCCGGGGCGCTCGTGGACCGCACGACGCACTACTTCGGGATGCGGGAGATCACGACGGGCCTGGTCAACGGGGTACGCCGCCCGCTGCTCAACGGCCAGTTCGTGTTCCAGACCGGCACGCTCGACCAGGGCTACTGGCCGGACGGCGTCTACACGGCCCCGACCGACGCGGCGCTGGCGTTCGACCTGCAGAAGCACAAGGACCTGGGCTTCAACATGGTGCGCAAGCACATCAAGGTGGAGCCGCAGCGCTGGTTCTACCACGCGGACCGGCTGGGGCTGCTCGTCTGGCAGGACGTGCCGTCGCTGACCGCACAGAACGTCGACCCGAACGCGGCCCAGCAGGCCCAGCTCGAGGCCGAGGCGCGGGAGATCGTCAACGAGCACCGGTCGTCGCCGGCGGTCGTCGCCTACACGGTCTACAACGAGGGCTGGGGCGAGCGGTCGCTGGTCGACACCCAGCGGTTCGGCAACGCGGTCAAGGCGCAGGATCCGACCCGGCTGGTCAACGTCCACAGTGGGCACAACTGCTGTCAGTCGTTGGGCAACCCGGGCAACGGCGACATCGACGACTGGCACGTCTATCTCGGCCCGGACGCCCCCGTGGCATCGTCGCGGATCTCGGTGCTGGGCGAGTTCGGCGGCCTGGGCCTGCACACGCCGGGCCACGAGTGGTCGCCGAGCGGAGGCTTCTTCGCGTACGAGTGGCAGGCCAACGCGACCGCGCTGACCGATCGGTACGTGGGGCTGGTCGCCGGGGTGCAGAACCTGATGCTGGGCAAGGGCCTGTCGGCGGCGATCTACACGGAGATCACCGATCTGGAGGGCGAGCTGAACGGGTTCGTGACGTACGACCGGCAGGTCGTGAAGATGGACCAGGCCCGGGTGCGGGCGGCCAACCAGGCGCTGATCGCGGCGTCCCGGTCACTGCCGGCGCTGGCGCCGACGACGTTGCCGGTCAACCAGCGACGGTCGCTGCAGGTGACGACGCCCGGCTTCACGGACCGCTATCTGCGGCACCAGAACAGCCTGGCGTACACCGAGGTGGTCAATGCCGGGTCGTCGGCGCTGCTGAAGAGCGACGCCACGTACACGATCCGTCCGGGTCTCGCCGACGGGTCCTGCTACTCGTTCGAGTCGGTCAACTTCCCGGGCCAGTTCCTGCGGCACGCGAACTCGCGGGTGCAGAATTCCCCGAACGACGGCTCGGCCCTGCTGCGGGCGGACGCCACGTGGTGCGCGCGGACGGGCCTGACGGGTTCGGGCGTGTCGCTGGAGTCGTGGAACTTCCGCGGCTCGTACCTGAGGCACTACAACTCGGAGGTCTGGCTCTCCAACGGTGCCGGCGGCGCCGCCTATAACGCGCCGGGCCTGTGGACGGCCGACAGCACCTGGAACATCGCGGCACCCTGGGCGCCTTAGTGGACCGCGCGGGTGCGACGGCGTCGGCGCCGCCGCACCCGCGTCCCGCGGTCATGGCTTGAACAGCCGCCACTGCCCTTCGGACACGACCTCGACGGCGCCGTCGACCACCTTGATGGCGGTCTCGTCGTCGATCGCGTAGGTGGGCGCGGGGATGTGCGCCGCCCACCGCTCCGCGTTGGCCGGGGACGCGTCGAGGTGGTGCGGATGCGCGAAGTGCGGGATGAACCCGAAGTCGACGAGGCCCACCCCCTGCCCGGTGACCAAGAGCCGGTCGAGGTCGCCCTCGGGCGTCTCGAAGACGACGGGCGCGGTCTCGAACGGCCCGTCGGTCCCACGCGGCGGCTCTGGGTAGGTCTCGACGAACGTCGTGGTGGCTGCCATGCTGCCGGCGCTGACCCCGACGTAGACCGCCTCGGGCCGCAGCGTCGGCAGGAGCGCGGCGAGCCCGGACCGCCGCAGCCAGTTGGCGAGGAACAGCGGATCGCCACCCCACACGAGCAGCGCGTCGGCGTCGCGCACGGTCGGCACCCAGGCGTCCTCCTCGATGTGCGGGAGCGCGGTCAGCTCCAGGATCCCCAACGACTTCCACCCGAGCTGCGGCAGCGCCTGACCGGAGAGCGCGTGCCACGCCATGGCCGGCCCGCCGGGAAAGGGATAGATCGCGGTAGGAATGAACAACGCGTTCGCCTGGTCGATCGGCTTACCGAGCAGATCGACAAGGGCGTCGTTGATGCTGGCGTTCTTGACCCCGGACGAGGTCAGCAGAGCTCGCATGCGCCCGACACTAGTCGGACCGGCTCCCGCAAGGGAGCCCGTCCGACCGGTGCGCCGCCGTCAGGCGTTCGGGTCGATGCGGATGTCCTTGACGTTGATGTTGTAGCGGGCGATGACTTCCTGCTCGTCCTTGTTGAAGCCTACGTTGACGATGCCGTTCTTGATCTCGGGGTAACGCAGCTTGCGAAAGCCGTCGCCGAGGAGGTCGTCGTCGAAGTCGTCCTCCTCGACGATCCGTCCGCCGATCCAGAGGAAGTCGCCCTTGAACACCGGGAACGCCGCGACACTGTTCACCCTCAGCTCGGTCCGCGGCGCCAGGTTGATCCCGTCGTCCTGTTGCCACATGACCTTGCGGGCGCCCGCCCGCGGCTCGCCGTTGGCGTCGATGAAGACGCCGCGTGCCTCGAGCTGACCGAAGACTTCGATATTGGTGCCCGAGTCGCCCTCGGCGTTCGTGCACTGGAGAGCTTCCAGGACCACTTCAACATCCTTCACTTCGCGCGCCATGACGTTCCTCCCGCCACTATGAATCGGCCGCCCAGGCGGCCCCCATTTCGAGCGTAGGGCGGTTCGCGGGCGGGAACCGATGAACGGAAATCTGGGTCGGATGAGGCATGTGGGCTGGTTCGGCATTCAACGTCTACAATGGACGGCATACCTTGACGGCGGTGCGGGTGAGGGGAGACGCTTCGGTCAACGCGCCTGGAGCCGGGCGTGACGAAGGCGGGAGAGAATGACCAGCGCGCAGCTGTACGACACCATCGGCGCCACCTACACGGTGACCCGGCGGACCGAGCCGCGGATCGCGGCGCAGTTGTGGGAGGCGCTCGGGCCCGCGCGGACCGTGCTCAACGTCGGGGCCGGCACCGGCTCCTACGAGCCGCCGCACAGCGACGTCACCGCCGTCGAGCCGTCGGCGCTCATGCGGGCACAGCGGCCCGCGGATGCCGCGCCGTGCGTGGCCGCGTCGGCCGACCGCCTGCCGTTCGCGGACCAGTCGTTCGACGCCGCGATGGCGTTCGCCACCATCCATCACTGGCCCGACCCGATCGCGGGGCTGCGCGAGCTTCGCCGGGTCGCGCGGCGGGTGGTGGTGTTCACGCACGAGACGACGGCGGCCGGGTGGTTGGACAGGTTCTGGCTGACCCGCGACTACCTGCCGGAGGTCGGCGACCTCGTCGCCGGCCGGCCGTCGTTGTCCGAGCTGGCCGAGGCGATCGGCGGCCGCACCGAGCCGGTGCCCGTGCCGTGGGACTGCGTCGACGGCTTCTTCGAGGCCTACTGGCGCCGACCGCAGGCCTACCTGGACGAACGCGTCCGCCGCGGCACCTCGGTCTGGACCAAGGTCGGTGCCCGAGCCGAACACCGGGCGGTGAACGCGCTCCGCGCCGACCTCGACTCCGGCCACTGGGCGGACCGCAACCGCGACCTCCTCGACCGGGACGCGGCGGAGCTCGGCCTGCGCCTCCTCATCGCCTGAGTTCCGTCCGGAAGGTGCGGCGGTAGGACTCCGGGGGCACGCCGAGCGTGCGGTGGAAGTGGCGGCGGAGGGTGGTGGCCGTGCCGAGGCCCGACTCCGCGGCGATCGTGTCGATGGTGCGGTCCGTATTTTCCAGCAGCTCCTGGGCCCGGCGGATCCGTTGTGTCGACAGCCATCGCAGCGGGGTCGCGCCGGTTGCCGCGCGGAAGTGGCGGGCCAGGTTGCGGGAGCTCATGTTGGCCCGGCGGGCCAGGTCCTCGACCGTCAGCGGGCGGTCCAGGCGCTCCAGCGCCCACGGCAGCAGCGCCGCCAGTGGGTGGTCCGCGCGCGCCGGCACCGGGGTCGTGACGTACTGGGCCTGGCCGCCCTCGCGGTGGGGTGGCACGACCAGGCGGCGGGCGACCGCGTTCGCGACCGTGGCGCCGTGGTCGCGGCGGATCAGGTGCAGGCAGAGGTCGATCGCGGCGGCCTTGCCGGCGGAGGCGAGGACCGTGCCGTTGTCGACGTAGAGGACGTCCGCGTCGACCCGCACGAGCGGGTGGCGGGCGGCCAGCTCGTCCGTGTGCGCCCAGTGCGTCGTCGCCCGCAGGCCGTCGAGGACGCCCGCGGCGGCCAGCACGAACGCGCCCGTGCACAGCGAGACGAGCCGGGCGCCGGCGGCGTGGGCGGCGCGCACAGCGTCAAGCAGGGCCGGCGGCAGCGGAGCGTCGACGTCCTCGATCGACGGGACGATGACCGTGTCCGCCCCGACGAGGCGGTCCAGGCCCGCGTCGGGCGAGATCTGGAACCGGCCCATCCGCACCGGGCCCGGGCCGCAGACCACCAGGTCGTACCACGGGTCGGCCAGGCCCGACGGGTCGCGGACGAAGATCTCGCAGGCCAGCGCGAACTCGAAGTGCAGCATGCCGTCGGTGGCGGCGAGCGCGATCGTGGCCATGTCCGAAACTGTACGGGGCACGGCGTTCCAGACACTGTCCGGTTCCGCCCGCCGGCGCGACGATCATCGGCATGACAGAGAACGAGACCGTCGCGGTGTACGGCGCGTACGGGCACACCGGCCGCTTCGTCGTCGCGGAGTTGCACGATCGCGGGTTCGTCCCCTTGGCGCTGGGCCGCGACCCGGCCAAGCTGGCGGCGGCTCACCCGGGCCGGGCACACCGGGCGGCCGAGGTGACCGACCCCGACTCGCTCGACCGTGCGCTCGCCGGCGCGGCCGCCGTCGTCAACTGCGCCGGTCCCTTCGCCGAGACCGCCCGCCCGCTGGTCGAGGCGGCGCTGCGCGCCGGCATCCCGTACGTCGACGTCGCCGCCGAGATCGAGGCCAACCTCGACACCTTCCGTGAATTCGCCGACCGCGCCCACACGGCGGTGGTCCCGGCGATGGCGTTCTACGGCGGGCTCGGCGATCTGCTGGTCACCGCCGCGATGGGAGACTGGACGGCCGCGGACGAGGCGCACGTGGCGTACGCGCTGAGCAGTTGGCACCCCACCCCGGGCACCGTCGCGTCGGGCGCCGTCTCCCGCCGGCGGCGCGACGGCCGCCGGGTTCGTTACACCGGCGGAAAGCTGGACTACCACACCGCCGACGCACCCCTGCCGACGCTCGACTGGGATTTCCCTGGACTGGGCCGCCGCACCGTCCTCGGCGACTTCTCGATGGCCGACATCGTCACGGTCCCGCACCACCTGGCCATCCCGGAGGTACGCACTTACATGACCACCGAGGCGGCCGGCGACCTGGCGGCCCTGGATCACCGCGCTCCGACGGCGGTCGACGAGCGCGGCCGGTCCGACCAGACCTTCACCGTCGACGTCGTCGTCCGGCGCGGCGCGACCCGCCGCCGGATCACCGCCAGTGGCCAGGACATCTACGCGGTCAGCGCGCCGCTGGCCGTCGAGGCCGTGCACCGCCTCCGCACCGGCCGCGCGAGGACCACCGGCGTGGCCTCGGCGGGCGAGATGTTCGACGCGCCCGACTTCCTCCGCGCCCTGTCCGAGCACCTCACGGTGGAGCCGGACCTACCGGCCGGGACGCGGTAGCGACCTGGCCGGACCCGCGTCGGTGAACGACGTGTCGCGGGAGACCTCCGACCACGCGCGCACCTCCTCGGTGGCCGCGGCGAGGTGGGCCAGGATGCCGTCGACCGCGTCGCCGCCGAGCGGCAGGCGCAGCGGCGGCTCGTCGGCGGCGAGGGCCCGCAGTATCGCCGCCGCGGCGCGGGCCGGGTCGCCGGACTGGGCGCCGTGCGAGGCCGTCAGGAACGCGCGGGTGGCGCCGACCGTCTCGGCGTACGCGCTGGTCGGTTTCGTCTCGTGCATGCGCGGGCCGAGCAGTCCCGTGCGGAAGTTGCCGGGTTCGACGATCAGCACCCGGATCCCGAGCGGCGCGACCTCGGCCGCCAGCGACTCCGAGTAGCCCTCGAGAGCGAACTTCGTCGCGCAGTACGCCGAGAAGCCCGCGTTGCCGACCACGCCGCCGTAGGAGGACATCTGCACGATCGTTCCCGAGCGCCGGGCGCGCATGCCGGGCAGCACCGCCCGCACCAGCGCCGCCGGGCCGAAGACGTGCACCTCGAAGAGGTCGCGCAGGTCCGCGTCGGTGGTCTCCTCGGCCGCGCCGACCTGGCCGCGGCCCGCGTTGTTGACGAGCACGTCGATTCGGCCGTAGCGGGCCTCGACGTCGGCCACGACCGCCGCCACCGCGGTCGGGTCGGTGACGTCGAGGGGAAGGGCTTCGATCCGGTCGGGGTACGCGTAGGTCAGCCCGTCCACCCTCCGCGACGTCGCCACCACCACGTTGCCGGCTTCCGCCGCCGCTTCCGCCATCGCCCGTCCGAGGCCGTTTCCGGCGCCGGTGATCAGCCATACGTCCATGAGGTCAACGCTCCACCGCCGCCCCGGTCGGTGTCCAAGACCCGCTGTGATAACCAGGAGTCATGACCGACGTGCACCTGCGCGAGCTGCGCTACTTCGTCGCCGTGGCCGAGCGGCTGCATTTCACCCGGGCGGCCGAGGCGCTCTATGTCAGCCAACCCGCGCTCTCCAAGCAGATCCACGCGCTGGAGACGCAGCTCCGCGCGCCGCTGTTCGAGCGGGACCGTCGCACCGTGCGGCTGACCGCGGCCGGCGAGGCGCTCCTGCCTGGTGCCCGGGCGGCGCTCGAGGCCTGGGCCGCGGCGGAGGCCGACCTGGCGGCGGCGCTGGCCCGGCAGGCCGCCGAGCTGGTGGTCGGGATGAGCACCGGCGTCGGCCGGTCCCTGCTGCCGGCGGTCCGGGCCCGGTTCGCGGCGGCCGCGCCCGACGCCGAGCTGCGGCTCCGCCAGGTCCCGTGGAGCGACCCGACCGGTGGGCTCGGCGATGCGGCCACCGACGCCGCGTTCGTCTGGTTGCCGCTGCCCGACGACGAGCGGTTCGCGTGGGTCACCGTCGCGACCGAGGACCGGCTGGTGGCGCTGGCCGCGTCCCACCCGCTGGCCGGGCGGGACACGATCGCGTTCGCCGACCTGCGCGACGAGCCGTTCCTCGCGCTGCCACCGTCGAGCGGCCCGCTGCGCGACTTCTGGCTCGCCACCGACCAGCGCGCCGGCCACCCGGTCCGGATCGCCGCCGAAGTGTCCACATCGGAGGAGACGGCCGAGTCGGTCGCCGCCGGCCTCGGTGTGGTCCTGCTGGCCGCCGGCAACGCGGCGCTGCTGCGCCGGCCCGACGTCGCCCTGCGGCCCGTGACCGGCCTGCCGCCGGCGGAGCTGGTGCTGGCCTGGCGCGCGGGCGACGACCGCCCGCTCCTGCACGCGCTGCGCACCGCCGTGCGGCAGGCCACCGGTCGACCATGAAACTCAGTAGGTGACGCCGCCGCCCGGTGTGGGCTGCTGGCCGCCGCTGGTGATGGCGTCGCCGTTCGGGTTGACCAGCCACCACAGCGCGCCGAAGGCGTTGACGCCCTGGCCGTTGGTCTGGTTCGGGGCCGTGTCGGCGATGAACCGGTACAGCGGGTGGTTGTTGTAGGTCACCTGCTTGGTGTTGTCCTGCCGGTTCGACGTGCCGAGCTTGCTCGCGTCGACGCCGTTGCCGGCCTGCACCGCGCCCTGTGTGACCAGCGGCGGCCACTGGGCCGCGCACGCGCCGTTGCAGGTCGAGGTGTTGCCGGTGTCGGCGACGAAGAGGTAGAGCGAGTTGCCCTGCGCGTCCGCCAAGTGCCCGTTGGTGACCTGCACCGTCACGCTGGCCGGCGGCGCGCCCTTCGCCTCGGCCGCGCCGGCGGTCGTCGCACCGGCGGCGCCGACCACCACAAGCGCCGCACCGGCCACGCCGACCCCGATCTTCGCCCAGAAACTCCTTGGCCTCCCAGCCATGGCGCTGTTCCTTCCCCCGATGAAACAGATCCAAAGGCCGACGCTACGCGCGTGGCTCAGGCTTCGAGGCAGGTGACCGGGATCCGGTGCACGGCGTTGTTGGCGAAGCCGCCCCGGTTCCACGGCGCGTCGACCGGCTGCACCTCGCCGTCGGAGGTGGTGGCGCGGGCCGTGACCAGGTGCTGCCCGGGCTCGGCGACCCACGACCAGCTCCACCGCCGCCACGCCCAGCGGTGACCGCCGTCCGGCGCGAGCGCGGCCTCGGCCCAGGTCTCACCGCCGTCGACCGACACCTCGACCCGCTCGACCGGGGCCCGGCCCGACCAGGCGCGGCCCTCGATCAGCACCGGCCCGGGCCGGACCACCCGGCCGCGGGTCATGAAGTCCGGGAAGCCGGGCGGGATGACCAGGGCCCGCGGTGCGATCCGGGTGATCGGCTCGCCCGGTTCGTCGGCGCTCTGCCGCACCACGTACGCCTTCTGCTGGAACCCCGTGAACGCGTGGTCGAGCACCTCGATGCGGGTGAGCCACTTGACGTTGGTCATGCCGTACCAGCCGGGCACGAGCAGCCGGACCGGGAAACCGTGCTGGGGCAGCAGGGGCGCGCCGTTCATCGCGTACGCGATCAGCACGTCGGGGGAGAGGGCCTCGGCGACGGTCAGCTTGCGTTGGTAATCCTGCTCGACGCCGCGCTCGACGCCGTGGTCGGCGCCGGTGAAGACCACGTCGACGGCGCCGTCCCGCACGCCGGCGGCGGTCAGCACGTCCCGCAGCGGCACCCCGGTCCACTCGGCGGTGCCCACGGCCTCGACCAGCCAGGGCTGGCTGACCGGGCGCGGCTCCAGGCGGGCCCGGCCGTTGCCCGCGCACTCCATGGTCGAGCGGACGGTGGTGGCCGGCATGGCCCGCAGGGTCTCGAGGTCGATGGTCAGCGGGCGGTCGACGAGGCCGTCGAGGGTCAGCCGCCAGGCGGCCGGGTCGACGAACGGGATGTCGTAGTGGATCAGCAGGTAGTGCAGGCCCGCCGGCGTCACGTCGTAACGCATGGCCTCCAGCGGCATGCCGTGGTTTCGGGCGGCCAGGCCGAGCTCCGCGCCGCTGACGCCCTCGTCCGCGTCGGCCACGCGGCTGGGGGTGCTGATCTCGTCGAGTCTCACGGGCAGAGCGTACCCCCGCCGTGCGTACGCATTGACATCGATCTGTAAAGGGTGTTTCCTGTTAACGCCCTGTCGGCGGGGGCGGTGACATCCATCGATGAGAAGGGGAGCAGCATGTCACGCGCCAGGATCGCCGGCAGCATCGCGCTGGGCGTCGTCGCGGCGGCCACCGCGTTCGCGCTCAGCCCACCCGCGTACGCCGCGAACGAACCGGTCAGCGTCTGGCTGACCACCACCTCCGACGGCGGCGGCCGGACCGTCACGCGCGGCCTGCAGCAGCAGCCGAACGTCGCGTTCGCGGCCACCAGCCCGGGCGCCACGCACACGATCACGGTCAACGAGAACACCCGCTACCAGACGTTCGAGGGCGCCGGCGCGTCGATCACCGACACCACCGCGTACCTCCTGCGGGGTGGTCCCGTCAGCGCGGCCACCCGCGACGCCGTGATGCGCAGGCTGTTCCACCCCACCGACGGCATCGGGCTCTCCTTCGTGCGCAACCCGATCGGGGCGTCCGACCTCTCCCGGCCGGGCAACGTCTCGCTCGACGACACGTGCTGCAACCTCAACGACTTCCACAGCAACGGGTACGACACGAACGTGCGGCTGCTGACCCAGCAGGCGAAGCAGCTCAACCCCGCCCTGCGCGTGAAGGGCGTCCCGTGGAGCGCGCCCGGCTGGATGAAGGACAACGGCCGGATGGACCAGATGGGCTGGCTGCGGGCGGAGTACTACCCGATGTACGCCCAGTACTTCGTGAAGTACGTGCAGATGTACCAGGCCGCCGGGATCCCGGTGAACTACGTGTCCGTGCAGAACGAGCCCAACTGCTGCCAGGCCGGCAACCCGACGGCGATGAATTACCCGGGGATGAGCTGGAACTCGTCGGGGCTGCTGGAGTTCACGAAGAACCACCTGCTGCCGGCGTTCCGGGCGGCCGGGATCACGACCAAGGTGATGGTGCACGACTGGAACTACGGCGACTGGAACCAGATCGGCGCCGGCATCGTGTCGGACGCGGCGTTGCGCAACGACCCGCTGTTCGGCGGCATCGCCTGGCACGGCTACAGCGGCAACCCGTCGGTCGGCTCACAGGTGCACGGCCAGTACCCCGCGGTGCACATGTTCTCCACCGAGCACTCCGGCGGCACCTGGATCGGCAACCAGCACAACGAGGACATGGCCGACATCGTCAACTACACCCGCAACTGGAGCGAGTCGGTCGTCAAGTGGAGCCTCGCGCTCAACCAGAACATGGGCCCGCACAACGGCGGCTGCGGCACCTGCACCGGGCTGGTCACCGTGCAGGAGGGCGGCGCCCGGGCCGGTCAGGTCGACTACACCATCGAGTACTACACGACCGGTCATCTGACCAAGTTCGTGCGGCCGGGCGCGCAGCGGATCGACTCGACCGCCAACGGCACCGTGCAGAACGTGGCCTGGCGCAACAGTGACGGCTCCAAGGCGCTGATCGCCCACAATGGAGGCACGAGCGGCCAGTCGGTCCGGGTCGTCTGGGGTGGACAGTCGTTCACCTACACCCTGCCGGCCCGGACGACCGCGACGTTCACGTGGTCGGGGACCCAGGGCCCGGGCGGGCCGACCAACCCGCCCACCGGACGGACCGGTCCCATCGTCGGCCTCGCCGGCAAGTGCCTGGACGTCGCAGGGGCCAACAGCGCCGACGGTACGGCGGTGCAGCTCTGGGACTGTAACGGCACCGCGGCGCAGCAGTGGACGGTGGGCGCCGACGGCACCGTGCGGGCGCTGGGCAAGTGCCTCGACGTGCGGGACAACTCGACCGCCAACGGCGCGCGGACACAGATCTGGTCGTGCACCGGGTCGGCAAACCAGCGCTGGACGGCGACCGCGGCCCGGGACCTGGTCAGCGCCAGCGCCAACAAGTGCCTGGACGTGGTCGACAACAACTCGGCCAACGGCACGCCCGCGCAGATCTGGACCTGCACCGGCGCCGGCAACCAGAAGTGGACCGTGCCGGCCTGACACATCGACGATCGTTGACTGATCGGACCTCTCGGGTCTACCGTGGGGTCCGCTCAGCCAACAAACGACACAATGCGGCCATTCGGCGGTGGCCCGAAGGGAGAAAGACCCGATGGGTATCACCCGCCGAACCGTGCTCGCGGGCGCCGGCGCCAGCGCCGCCGCCCTCGCCGTGAGTCAGCCGGCCGCCGCCGCGCCCAGCCCGCCGGGTGACGTCGTCGGCAAGGTCTCCGTCGGTTACCAGGGTTGGTTCGCCTGCCCCGGTGACGGCGCGCCGATCGGTGGTTGGTGGCACTGGTCGAGGGACCGGTTCCAGCCGCCGTCGCCGGCCAACACGACCATCGTGTCCTGGCCCGACATGCGCGAATACACCCGCGGCTACACGACCGCGTACCCGAATCTCGGCAACGGGCAGCCCGCCCAACTGTTTTCCTCCTATGACGACCAGACTGTCGACACGCACTTCAAGTGGATGCAGCAGTACAACTGCGACACCGCGGCGCTGCAGCGGTTCAACCCGGTCTCGGGTGAGGGCCCGACCCGCGACGCGATGACGCAGAAGGTGCGGGCGGCGGCCGAGAAGTACGGCCGCAAGTTCTACATCATGTACGACGTCACCAGCTGGACGAACATGCAGTCGGAGATCAAGACCGACTGGACGACGAAGATGTCGGCGCACGTGGCCTCGCCGGCGTACGCCCGGCAGAACGGTAAGCCGGTCGTGTGCATCTGGGGGTTCGGGTTCAACGACCCTGGCCGCCCGTTCGCGCCCGCGCCCTGTCTCGACGTCGTCAACTGGTTCAAGGCGCAGGGCTGTTACGTCATCGGCGGCGTGCCGACCTACTGGCGGCAGGGCATCAACGACTCCCGCGCCGGGTTCTCGGCGGTCTACCACGCTTTCAACATGATCTCGCCGTGGATGGTCGGCCGCACGGGCGACCTGGCCGGGCTGGACTCCTTCTACGCCAACGTCAACGTGCCCGACCAGGCCGACTGCCTGGCCAGCGGCATCGACTACCAGCCGTGCGTCATGCCGGGCGACCTGTCGTCGGGCCACCGGCGGCACGGCGACTTCTACTGGCGGCACATCTACAACATGGTGCGGCTCGGGGCGGCCGGGCTCTATGTGTCGATGTTCGACGAGTACAACGAGGGCAACCAGATCGCGAAGACCTCGGAGACGCAGGCGACCACGCCGGCCGGCGCCAACATCCGCGCTCTCGACGAGGACGGCACGTTCTGCTCCTCGGACTACTACCTGCGGATCACCGCCGACGGCGGCCGGATGCTCAAGGGCCAGCTCGCCCTGACCGCGACCCGGCCGACCCAGCCGGTGGTGGGGACCACGCCGCCGCCGGCCTTCGTGGGGCTACGGTCGCGCGCCAACAACCTCTGGGTGCAGGCCGGGGACGCGGGCAACGGACCGCTGGCCGCGCGGGGCACCGCGCTGGGCGCGTGGGAGCAGTTCGACCTGGTGCAGCTCAGCGGCGGCAACGTGGCGCTGCGGGCGCGGGTCAACGGCCGCTACGTCTGCGCCGAGAACGCCGGCGCGAACCCGCTGGTCGCCAACCGCACGGCGGTGGGGGGTTGGGAGACGTTCCGGCTGGTGCGCAACGCCAACGGCACGGTCAGCCTGCAGGCGACGATCAACGGCCGTTACGTCTGCGCCGACAACGCCGGCGCCAACCCGCTGATCGCCAACCGCACCGCGATCGGGCCCTGGGAGCAGTTCGACCTGGCCACCTCCTGAGCGTGGCGCAGGTCCTGGCGGCGGCGGGGGCAGGCTGGTAGAACCACGTCGTACCAGCCCGGCCGCCGCTAGGAGTGCGCATGCAGTTCGACCTGTCCGTCGCCGAGCTCGCCGCCTACCGCTACGAGGAGCCCGAGCCGGCCGACTTCGACGAGTTCTGGCGGCGGACGCTGGACGAGGCCGGCCGGATCCCGGTGGCGGCCGAGTTCGCGCCACACGACGGGCTGCTGCGCACGGTCGAGGCGTTCGACGTGACCTACGCCGGCTACGGCGGCGACCCGATCAAGGGCTGGCTCATCCTGCCGGCGGACCGGTCGGGGCCGCTTCCGGCGATCGTCGAGTACATCGGGTACGGCGGGGGCCGCGGGCGGCCGATCGAGTGGCTGGCCTACGCGAGCGCCGGATACGCGCACTTCGTGATGGACACGCGGGGGCAGGGGAGCACCTGGCGGACGGGCGACACACCGGACCCGGGCGCCTCGGGGCCGGCCGTGCCGGGCTACGTGACCCGGGGGATCCGCGACCCGCACGACTACTACTACCGACGGCTCTACGTCGACGCGTACCGGGCCGTCGACGCCGTGCGGGCGCATCCCGACGTCGACCCGACCCGGGTGGCGGTGACCGGACGCAGCCAGGGTGGCGCGCTGTCGGTGGCGGTGGGCGGGCTGCGCCACGACATCGCCGCGGCGGTGCCGCATGTCCCGTTCCTGTCCGCGTTCAGGCGGGCCACGGTCATCACGGACGCCAACCCGTACGCCGAGATCGTGCGCTGGTGCGCCACCCACCGCGACCTGGCCGACCAGGCGTTCGCGACGCTGGCCTACTTCGACGGCACGTCGTTCGCCCGCCGCGCGACCTGCCTCGGCTCGTTCTCGGTGGCGCTGATGGACCCGATCTGCCCACCGTCCACGGTGTACGCCGCGCACAACGTCTGGGCCGGCCCCAAGGAGATCGCCGTGTGGCCCTTCAACGACCACGACGGCGGCGGTGTCGAGGACACGATCCGCACGATCAAGGTGCTGCGGCAGCTGTTCGGCTGACGCCACGCCGCGGCAGGCGGCGGCCGGCGAAGCGGTCGACCTGGCGAAGGCGGCGAGGGCTATCCGGCTGTCGCGAGGAGCACCGCGAGGCCGGCCGCGACCGCGGTAAGGGTGACGGCCTGGACGGCGAGGTAGCGCCAGTTCCGTCGGACGAAGACCGGGCCGGTCGCCCGCTCGGTGTGCGCGTCGGCGAGGGCGACGATCCGGCGGGCCTGCCGCTCCGCGTCGGCATGATCCCGGTGCCGCGTGGCGGCGACCGGTATCGCGATGCCGTCCCTGGTGGTCACGACCGTTCCGGCGACCGCGGCGTCCAGAACGCCACCGACTGCGGCGGCGATCGGCCCCGCGGTGACGGCGCTGGCCGCCGCGACCACCGGAACGGCCGTCGGGTTGGCGGCGACGCCCCCGCTGGGGCGGTGGGTGATGGCCGCGACCTCGGCGAGCGGGATCACCGCGTGCAGGCGCGGGTTATGGATCACCAGCCGGCCGTCCCGGATCACGACCCTGGTGCCGAAGACGACGGTGTGCAGGTACCACAGACCGCCTCCGGCGCCGACCAGGCCGACCGCCAGGCCGACCGGATGCGGCGCGAGCGCGGCGGCCACCGCCACCGCGAGAACCACGACGGCGCCGGGCAGGGCGGTCAGGAAGCGGGTCGACCGGAAGACTGTGCCGCCGGTGGGAGAGCGGCCCAGCTCGCGCCGGCTGACCCGGCCCAGGCCGTCCATCCGGACCTGGGCCGCGGCGAGCACGGCCAGGACGGCGAAGAGCAGCCCGACGTCCGGCAGGACCAGGAGCGGACCCTCGCTGCCACCACCGTCGGCGCTGGCCACCCGCCGGGGCGCGGCCGGGTCGACGAAGACCTCGACCGGCTCACCGGTGCGGAGCCGCCCACCGGCGCGGTCGCGCCAGCCGAGCGTGCCGGTGTAGTGGCGGCCGGCATAGGCGTACGCGATGTCGACGCTGTGGTAGATCCCCGGCCGCACCGCTAAGTTGGCGTCGGTGACGACGGCGGTGACCGGCACGCCGGACGCCACACGCCGTTCCAGCATCGCCGACATCGCCTCGCCACCGAACCACCAGCCGGCGCCCGCGGCCGCCAGCACCAGCAGCACGGCCGCCCGCTCGATCATCCGTCGCACGGCGACAGGGTAGGCGGTGATGCGCCATGATCTGCGGCATGGCGGAGCATGAGCTGGCGGCGGTGTGGCGGCGGATCATCCGGGGCGAGGGCAAGTCGTGGGTGGCGTTCGCGCACGGCACCTGCGTGGTGCTGCCGGCGCCGCGGCCCAGGGACGATCTGGCGAAGCGGGCGATCGACATCCTGCGGGAGTACGGGCCCGTCCACCCCGGCTCGCCGGCCGGTGACTTCGGCACGATCGAGCTGGAGGACGGGCCCGGCTGGGTCGTCTGGGGGCACCACAACGACGTCCTTACCTACGTCGGCCCCGACGAGGTCGACGACGACGACGGCGACCTCGCCATCGGGCTGCACGGGCGCGGCAAGCGGGACAGCGACGGGCACGAGCTCACCGTCGTGCACGTCGAGGACAAGCGTTCCTAAGCCGTCAGGACGACCTTGCCCCGCAGGCCCCCGGCCTCGACCAGGCGGTGTGCCTCGGCCGCCTCGGTGAGCGGCATCGTGGCGGCCACCCGCGTGCGGAGCTTGCCCGCCGCCAGCTGACCGATCAGCTCGGCCAGCGGCTCCCGGTCGAGGTGGATGAGCTGGAGGTGCTGTCGGACCCCGCGGCTCGGGTCGAGCGGCGGCGTCGGTCGGGTGGTGACCACGGCCCCGCCCGACCCGACCGCGGCGGCCGCGGCGTCGCCGAGCGGGATCGCGTCGACCACCGCCGGCACCGGCCCGACCGCGGCCAGGTCGGCGGAGCGGGCGATCACCTCGGCCGCGCCGAGACCGCCGACCCAGGCCGCGTCGTCGTGGGTGGCCTGGGCGAGCACCCGGTGGCCACGCTGGGCGGCGAGCTGGGCCGCGAAGCCACCGACGCCGCCGCTCGCCCCGGTGACGAGCAACGTGGTCGGCTCCGCCAGGGAAAGCAGCGAGAGGGCCTGGTGGGCGGTGAGCGCGTTGAGCGGCGCGGTCGCCGCCGCCGCGGCGTCGAGGCCGGCGGGTAGTGGGACCAGCCACTGCGCGTCCATCGCGACCAGCTCGGCGTAGCCGCCGGGCGTGCCACGGGTCAGGTACCACGGGATCATGCCCACCACGGGGTCGCCCACCGCCAGGTCGGTCACGTCCGGGCCGACCGTGGCAACCTCGCCCGCCACGTCCCAGCCGGGCAGGAACGGCGGCGGCACCGGGCCACCCGGGATCATCCCGACCCGGGCCGCGATGTCGGCCGGCTGGACGCACACCGCCCGCACCCGCACCACGACCTGCCCGGCGCCGGCCACCGGATCCGGCAGCTCGGCGACCTGCAGTCCCTCGGGCCCACCGTGCGCCGCGACGATCACGCCATACATCCGTCCAGTATGGATCGACTCGCGCCACCGCACGACCCCGCCGACCCATATCCGGACGAAGCGGCTAGGAAACGCCGCTCGGAACCCTCGACGCGCGAGGGGACGAGGCCGGCGCCGGACGGCGGACGAACACCAGCGCCAGCACCGCACCGAACGCGGCGACGCCGGCCGCCACCGTGAGCGTCGTGCCGAGCCCGTCCGCGAAGCCCTGATCCACAGTGGACCGGAAGACCCCGCCGAACACCGCGACCCCGAGGGCGAACCCGAGCTGTCGCGCGGTGTTCAACGCTCCACCGGCCATCCCGCTGCGCTCCGGCGGCACCGACGCCAGCACCGCCGACGACAGCGTCGGCAGGACGGCGCCGACGCCCAGCCCCGCGACGACCAGACCTGGCACCAGCACCGCACCACCGCTGTCGGCGCCGACCGTCGACTGCAGCAGGTCGCCGACCGCGACGAGCACCAACCCGATCCCCACCGTCCACCGCGGGCTCCACCGTTGCAGCCGCTCGCCCGCGACGGCGCCGACCACCAACGCGGCCGCGCTCATCGGGAGCGCGCCGAGCAGCCCGGCGTCGACGGGACCGTGCCCGAGCACCTGCTGCAGCCACACGGTCGTAAAGGGCAGATAGGCGAACGCCGCCGCCTGCGCCAGCAGCGCGGCCACCACGAGGGCGGTGAAGGAAGGGCGACGGAACAGGGCGAGATCGAGCATCGGGTACGCGCGGCGGCGCTCGACGACCACGAACACCACGACCGCCAGGAGCCCCAGCGCGAACGCCCCCAGCGTCACCCCGTCGGTCCAGCCCGCGTCACCGGCCCGCACCAGCCCGTAGGTCGTCGCGCCGGCCGCGACCGTGAACGCCGCCGTGCCCGGCACGTCGAACCGGCCGGCCCCGGCCCGCGACTCGGCCACCGTCCGCACGGTCAGCCACGCGGCCAGGAGGCAGATCGGCAGGTTGACCAGGAAGATCCACCGCCATCCGGCGTGTTCGGTGAGCAGCCCGCCGACCACCGGCCCGGCCGCCGCCGCGGCGCCGTTCACGGCCCCCCACACGCCGAAGGCCACCCCGCGGTCCCGACCGTGGTAGCTGACGTGCAACAGCGCCACCGTGGTGGCGAACATCGCCGCGCCCCCGACGCCCTGCAGCACCCGGGCGGCGACGAGGACCCGCTCGTCGGGCGCCAGCGCGCACAGCAACGACGACGCCGCGAACAACCCGAGCCCCACGAGGTACGCGCGGCGGCGCCCGTACCGGTCGGCCAGTGATCCGGCGCCGAGCAGCAGGGTGGCGAGCGCGAGCGCGTACCCGTCGAGCACCCATTGGAGGCCCGCGAAGCCGGCGCCGAGGTCGGCGTCGATGGCGGGCAGCGCGACGACCACGACCGTGACGTCGACGAGCAGCAGGAAGGTTCCGAGACAGACCGCGATCAGCGGTGACCATGTGCGCATGCCTCGGACCATGCGTCGCGCCCCGAGCCCGGCACCACGTAGGCGGTGGATGATGGCGGATTTCGACACGACGCTACCCTTCAGCCATGGAAGTCGACATGCTCGACCGCCAAGTGATCCAGGCGCTGCGGATCAACGGCCGGGCCGGGTTCCGCGAGATCGGCGGCGTCCTCGGCGTGTCCGACCAGACCGTGGCCCGGCGCTACCGCCGCCTGCGCGAGCACGCCGGCGTGCGGGTCGTCGCCTCGCCCAACGCCATCGCCCTCGGCTACGAGATGTGGATGATCCGCCTGCGCACGGCCCCGGACGCGGCCGCCACGATCGCCGCCGCGCTGGCCCGCCGGTCCGACACCGGCTGGGTCAGCCTCACCTCCGGCGGCACCGAGATCGCCTGCAACGTCCGGCTGCCCGCGACCGCCGACCGCGACGCGCTGCTGCTCGGCAAGCTGCCGCGTACGCCCCGCCTCGTGTCCGTCAGCGCCCACTGCATGATCCACCATTTCGCCGGCGGTGCCGTCGGTCCCGACGCCCGCGACCCGGTGCTCAGGCCCGAGCAGGTGGCCGCGCTGACCCTGCCGCCGGCCGGCGACCGCCCGGCCGTCCTCGTCGACGCCGACCAGCCGCTGGTCGACGCCCTCGCGCGGGACGGCCGCCGCGGCTACGCCGACCTGTCCGCGGTCACCGGCTGGCCCGAGTCGACCGTCCGCCGGCGGCTGGCCGAACTGGTCGCCACCGGGGCCCTCTTCTTCGACGTCGAGGTCGACGCCGACGTGCTGGGTTACCGTGCCCGCGCGCTGCTCTGGCTCTCGGTCGCCCCGGCCCGCCTGGCCGCGGTCGGCGCCGCGCTGGCGGCTCACGAGGAGGTCGTGTTCGCGGCCGCGACCACCGGCCCGACCAACGTGCTGGCCACGGTCGTCTGCCACGACATGCCCGACCTCTATCGCTATCTCACCGAGCGGATCGGCCCCCTCGACGGGGTCGAGCGGGTCGAGACCGCGCCGATGGTCCGCCACGTCAAGCAGGTCGGCGCGGTCTGATCGGCGGGGCCTCGGACTTGATGACCTTCATGGTGAAGTGGGAGGTCAGGGTGGCCAGGCCCGGGACCGCCATCAGCTCCTGGGTCAGGAACCGCTCGTACGCCGTCTGGTCCTCGACCGCCACCAGGATCAGGTAGTCGGGCGAGCCGAAGAGCCGGCGGATCTCGACCACCTCGTCGTACGACGTCAGCCGGGCCTCGAACCGTTCGACGGTGCCGCGATCCATGGCGGCCAGCCCGAGCTGGACGTTGACCTCGAACGCGCGGCCGATGGCGCGCGGGTCGACGCGGGCGTGGTAGCCCACGATCACCCCGCTGTCCTCGAGCTGCTTCACCCGGCGCAGGCACGGCGACGGCGTCAACCCCACCCGGTCGGCCAGCTCGGTGTTGGTCATCCGGCAGTCCCGGCGCAGTTGGTCGATTATTGCTCGATCGATGCGGTCCACAGCAGGATTGTGCGCGCAACCGCC
Organism: Asanoa sp. WMMD1127; assembly: GCF_029626225.1. Taxonomy (NCBI): domain Bacteria; kingdom Bacillati; phylum Actinomycetota; class Actinomycetes; order Micromonosporales; family Micromonosporaceae; genus Asanoa; species Asanoa sp. WMMD1127. Next base: position 6,461,131 of record NZ_JARUBP010000001.1, on the reverse strand, counting down.
CCGCACGCGCAGCACTCGCAATCGCGCACCGGCTCGGATTGCCTAACCTCGATGGCATGACGACGCTCGCGGCGAACCCAGGAACCACCGACACCGACGAGTTCTGGACGCTGGCCCGGCGGCACCTCACCCGCTACGCCACCAACGAGTTCACCCCGGCGATCATCGAGCGCGCGGCCGGGTCCTATGTGTACGACAGCACCGGCCGGGCCATCCTGGACTTCACCTCGGGGCAGATGAGCGCCCTGCTCGGCCACTCGCATCCCGCGATCGTCGACACGGTCCGGCACGGCATCGGCGAGCTCGACCACCTGTTCAGCTGGATGCTGAGCCGGCCGCTGGTCGAGTTCGCCGCCACGCTGGCGGGGACCCTGCCGGCCGAGCTGTCCAAGGTGCTGCTGCTGAGCACCGGCGGCGAGTCCAACGAGGCCGCGATCCGGATGGCGAAGCTCTACACAGGACGCTACGAGGTCGTCGCGTTCGACCGGTCCTACCACGGCGTCACGCACGCCTCGCTGGCCGCCACCTACAGCATCCCGCGCGCCGGCTACGGTCCGGTGGCGCCGGGCAACATCGTCGTGCCGACGCCCAACCCGTACCGGCCGATGCTGGAACGCGACGGCCGGCACGACTGGCAGGCCGAGCTCGACTTCGCGTTCGACATCGTCGACCGGCAGTCGGTCGGCAGCCTGGCCGCGTTCATCGCCGAGCCGATCCTGAGCACCGGCGGCGTCATCGAGCCGCCACCGGGCTACCTGGCCGCCCTCAAGCGCAAGTGCGCGGAGCGGGGGATGCTGCTGATCCTCGACGAGGCGCAGACCGGCCTGTGCCGCACCGGCGACTGGTACGCGTTCCAGCGTGACGGCGTCACCCCGGACATCCTCACGCTCTCGAAGACCCTCGGCGCCGGGCTGCCCGTGTCGGCGGTGGTCACCAGCCCGGAGATCGAACAGCGGTGCCACGAGCGCGGCTTCTACTTCGGGACGACCCACGTGTCGGACCCGCTGGCCGCGGCGGTCGGCCTGAGCGTGGTGCGCTTCCTGGCCGCGAACGGCATGGAAGGGGTGGCCCGCCGGCAGGGCGAACGGCTTCGCGCCGGGCTGCTGGAGGTGCAGTCCCGGCACGAAGCCGTCGGCGACGTACGCGGTCGTGGTCTGCTCCAGGGCGTCGAACTGGTCACCGACCGCGCCACGAAGGCGCCGGCCAACGAGTTCGGTCAGGCCGTCACCGCCGCCTGCTTCGCGCGCGGCCTGCACCTCAACATCGTGCAGTTCCCCGGCAGCAGCAGCATCCTGCGCATCGCGCCCCCGCTGACCGTGACCGACGCCGAGATCGACGACGCCCTGGCCATCTTCGACGACGCGTTGACCGCTACCAGTTTCTTGAACCGCTCCTCGCCGATGCCGCAGAACGTGCAGGCGCCGCTCAGGAAGTCGGTCGTGCGGCGGAACGTCTCGCCCGCCAGCTGCCAGCGCAGCCACGCCGTGATGATGTGCTGGCCGTTGCGGGTCGCGTAGATGTGGTCGGTGTCGTCGAGGATGGAGAACCAGACCGGCACGTCGGTGTCGGTGTAGTCGCGCTCCATGTTGGCGGTGGCGAAATCCTCGTCACCGCCGATGTAGAGGGTGGGCCGCCGCAGGCTGTCGGGGCCGTTGCCGTCGAACGAGCCGCCGGCCACGTGGATCGTGGTGGTCAGCCGCGCCTCGTCGGCGACGTCGAACGTTCCGATCGACCCGCGCGAGTGCCCGCCGAACGCCACCGCCGACGTGTCGAGGCGCGCGGCGAGCGGGCTGCCCGAGCGGGCGTTCTCGTCCAGACGAAGATCGGGTGGTCCACGCCGTTCTGGCCGAGGTTCGTCGGGTGCACGAGCCACCCGTCGTTGCCCGGGCCGGCGGTCCGGTCGACCGTCACGGCGTACGGCCCGGCCCGGGTCACGTCGGCCACCGGCGGCAGTGACCCACCCGGTGGCTCCTCCCCGTCGCCGGCCGCGATCAGCACGTTGTCGACGGTCAGCGTCTCCAGCGGGCTGCTCGCGTCGAGCGCGAACCGCAGCCGCAGGTCCCGCCCCTCGACCGAGGCGGGCAGGTCGAACGAGGCGGCGCCGGTCGCGGTGCGCGCCGACTCGAGGGTGGTGAACGCGCCGCCGTCGACGGAGTAGGAGACGGTGAACGCCTCGCCGAGGTCGACGGGCGCCGAGGTGATGGCCGGGTCGGAGAAGAGCGACGCGCTCAACCGGGCGCCGTACGTGCCGGTCGTGACCGATCCGGTCGCCGTGAAGGTCGCCGGTGAGGGTTGTCCCTCGACCTGCCCCTCGACCGGCGCGGGGCCGACAACCCGTAGGCCCGGCCAGGAGGTCTGCCGGGGTGCACAGGCCCAACACCCGTTCGGTGGGAGGAACGTCTATGCACAGGAAGCACACCAGGGCCGGCGCGGCTGTCGCGGCCGGCCTGCTGATCGCGGCGTTGGCCGCGCCTTCGCCCGCGGTGGCGGGCCCCCGCTTCACCCCCGGCGCGCCCGGCGTCGGCGACGACTACTACCCGACGTACGGCAACGGGGGTTACGACGTCGCGCACTACGGCCTCGACGTCCGCTACGACCCGGCGAGCGACCAGCTCACCGGCAAGGCGACGATCCGGGCCCGCGCCACGCAGAGCCTGTCCGCGTTCAACCTCGACCTCGTGGGCCTGACCGTCGACGCGGTCACGGTGGACGGTCGCGCGGCGACCTGGTCGCGGGCCGGCCAGGAGCTCACGATCCGGCCGCGCAGCGGACTCCGCGACGGGCGGTTCTTCGCCGTCGAGGTCCGCTACCACGGCGTGCCGCAGACCCTCACGTTGCCCGGACTCCCCTACGAGGCCGGGTTCATGCACACCGACGACGGCGCGGTCGTCGCCGGCCAGCCCGAGGTGGCCGCGACCTGGTTCCCGGTCAACGACCATCCGCGCGACCGGGCCAGCTACTCGTTCGCGGTCACCGTGCCGGCGGGGCTCGAGGTCATCTGCAACGGGCTCCCGCTGGGCAACACCACCCGTGGCGGCTGGACCACGTCACGGTGGGTGCAGCTCACCCCGATGATCAGCTATCTGGCGACGGCGACGATCGGCGAGTTCGACGTCGACACCACCTGGCACGACGGCCGGCCGACGATCATCGCGATCGACCCGGACCTGCCGCCGGGCTTCGCCGACGACGCGGTCGGCCGTACCGACGAGATCACCGATTTCCTGGAGACCAGGTTCGGGCCGTACCCGTTCGAGTCCAACGGGGCCATCGTCGACGACCACCCGCCGCTGGCCTTCGCGCTGGAGAACCAGACCCGCTCGATCTACGCGGCGAGCTGGTTCGCGCCGGGCGTCAACCCGCTGGAGACCCAGGTCGTCGCCCACGAGGTGGCCCACCAGTGGTTCGGCGACCTCGTGGCGGTCGACCGCTGGCGGGACATCTGGCTCAACGAGGGCTTCGCGACGTACGCCGAGTGGCTCTGGCTGGACCAGATCGGCGAGGGCACGCCGCAGAGCATCTTCGACGACTTCTACGCGGCCCCGCTGTCGGCGCCGTACTGGGACCCGCCGCCCGGCGACCCGGGCACCGACGAGCTCTTCGACCTGTCGGTCTACACCCGCGGCGGCATGACCGTCCACGCCCTGCGGGTCACGGTCGGCGACGCCGCCTTCTGGCGCATCGTCCGGGCGTGGCTGGCGCAGAACCGCTTCGCCACGGGCAGCACACCGGAGTTCATCGCCCTGGCGGAACGCATCTCCGGCAAGCAGCTCGACGCGCTCTTCGACGCGTGGCTGAACCAGCCGGGCAAGCCCCCGCACCCGGGCGGCACGGCCACCACCAGGACGGAAGGCGCGGCGAAGGAGTACGTCGACCGCGTCCTCTCCGGCGAGACACCGCACCACGGCCACCCGTTCGAACACGGCGGCTGATTTCGAGGGAGATGGGCCGGGCGTCCCGACAAGGGACGCCCGGTTCAGCCGACGGCGGCGACGACGACCGCGATGAAGAGGACGCCGAGGATGGTGGCGGCCAGCGTGCCCCAGGCCGGGTGGTCCGCGTGGGCCTCCGGGATGATCTTCGCCGTCGCGATGTGCAGCAGGAAGCCCGCGAAATAGGCCAGGTAGAGCGCGATCGCGGACTCCGACAGGTGGATGGCCGAGCCGACGATCGCGCCGGCCACCGGGGCCAGGGCGTCGGCGGTCAGCAGCAGGACGGCACGGCGGCGGGCGTTGCCGTACATCGCGGTCAGGGTGAAGGTGTTGAAGCCGTCCGCGAAGTCGTGGGCGAGCACCGCGATCGCGACCGTGGTCGCGGTGGCCGCGCCGGCGGCGAAGCTGACGCCGATGCCGAGGCCGTCCAGGAAGCTGTGCACGACCAGGGCGCCGCCGGCCAGCAGGCCCAGCGGGCGCAGGTCGTGGCGGTGCGCGGTGTAGTGGGCGCCGCTCGTCCGGTAGGACTCCAGCGCCTTCTCGATGACGTGGATCGTCAGGAAGCCGGCGACGAACAGCACCATCACGGTGGGTATGCCGACGACCGTGGCCGACGAGCCGGCGAACGCCTCCGGGAGCAGGTCGAAGGCGACCACGCCGAGCACCACCCCGCCGACCGCACCGAGCACCAGGTGGCGGCGGTCCGTGACGCGCATGGCGACCAGCCCGCCGATGGCGGTCGTCGCGGCCGAGGCCAGCGCGAGGAGGATGGGCCCGATCATGATGAACTGACGATAAGTCCGGGCAGCGGTGCGACGCGGGCGGGCGCGCGGGGCGGAACCCCGCGCGCCCCCGGACCGTCAGCAGCGCGGCACGCCAGGTATGAACCCGTCGTAGCCCGTGTAGACGTACGCGTCCGCGATGAACCGGCCGGAGCCGATCCGGTCCCAGATGTTGCTGGTCCCGTAGGTGCCGGTCACCGAGGTGCCGGTAGTCTGGCATGCGATGGTCACCCGCGTGCCGTCGGCGACGGTCCCCACCGAGGCGTACGACGTGCCCGGGCCGGACCGCACCGTCAGCGGCGTGCCGGCCGTGTTGACCGTCGCGTTGCCGCCGGAGCAGGCGTTGTCGCTGGTGTAGGTCTTGGTGCCCCAGTAGAGCGCCAGCGCGCCGTTGAACCGGACCTGCACCGCCGACCCGTTGAGCCGCTGCTCGTAGTGCAGGTGGGGGCCGGTCGAGCCGCCGCTCGTGCCGACGTAGCCGATCACCCGGCCGTAGCCCACCGACTGCCCGACCGACACGTTGAACGCGCTCAGGTGCGCGTAGTACGTGGTGTAGCCGCCGCCGTGGTTGATCCGCACGTACCGGCCGTAGCTGGTGTTGCCCAGGTTGGTGACCACGTCGACCGTGCCGGGCGCGCTGGCCACCACCGGGTCGCCGTCGTCGTTGGTGCGGTTGAAGTCGATAGCGTTGGCCGGGCTGTGGTTGGTGCGGGTCTGCCCCGACCACGCCTGCCCGCACGGGAACGGCACCTTGAACGTCGGCGCGGCCAGCGCGGGAGCCGGCGGGAGCAGCAGGAACGCGACACACGCGGCACCGAGCAGGCGCCACCACCGATGCTTCATGCACACCTCCGAGTCATATGAAGAAATACTTCAATGCTTGGATATGATCCTGGCAGAAAACTGCGTGGGGCGGAACAGGGGCCGACGGTAGGTTGAACGCGTGCCCCCGCAGATCCCTCACGCCGATCCCGGGGTGCCCGACACACGGGGACCGTTCCGCTACATGTGGTGGCTCACCCGCTGCCAACCCTGGCGGGTGCTGCGCGGTGCCGTCGTCGGCACCGCCTGGATGGTCGGCCTCGCCGTGCGCCCCTACCTGATCTCGCGCGCGGTCGACGACGGCCTGCGCCACGGCGACCGGCGGGCGCTGGTGCTCTGGGTCGCCGCGATCCTGGTCTGCGGCCTCGCGCTCGCCTGGCTCGGCATCATGCGCCACCGCACGATGACGATGGTCCGGGAGGACGCCACCGCCCGCTCGGCCGAGGTGCTGCTGCGCCACCTGTCCCGCACCGGCGCGTCCCTGCCCCGGCGGCTCGCGGCCGGTGAGGTCGCCACGGTCGGCGGGCGTGACATCAGCTACGTCTCGCAGGTGCTCACGTTCACCGGCCCGGGCGTCGGCGCGGTCATCGCGTACGCCGCCGTCGCGGTCGTGCTCTGGGACGCCGCGCCGCCGCTGGCGCTCACCGTGCTGCTCGGCGTGCCCTGCGTGGTCGCCGTCATCTCGCCGCTGCTGCGCCGGCTGGAGGCCGTCGAGACCGACTACCGGCACAAGCAGGGCGCGCTGACCGCGCGGTCGGGCGACATCGTCGCGGGGCTGCGGGTGCTGGCCGGCGTCGGTGGTCGCGGCCTGTTCGCCCGGCGCTACGAGCGGCGGTCGCGCGAGCTGATGGCCGAGGGCTACCGCGTGGCGACCGTCAACAGCTGGATCGAGGCGCTGGCCATCGCGATCCCGGCGCTGTTCCTCGCGCTGGTCGTCTGGCTGGCGGCCCGGATGGCCGCCGCCGGCACCATCTCGGTCGGCGAGATGGTCGCGGTGTACGGCTACGTCGCCATCCTGGCCGTGCCGTGCTGGTTCCTGCTCGGCTCCGCGCACGACGTCATCCGTGGCCGGGTCGCCGCCCGGCGCATCCTGGCCCTGCTCGCCGTCGGCCCCGAGACCGCGGGCGGCCCGGTGGTCCACGAGGCGCCCCCGGCGCCGGCCGACCTCCACGACCCCGACAGCGGGCTGACCGTGCCGGCGGGGCGACTGGTCGCGGTCGCCGCCGACGACCCCGGCGCCGCGGCCGCGCTGGCCGACCGGCTGGCCCGGTTCACCCACAGCGACGTCACCTGGGGCGGCGTGCCGATCGCGGCCGTGCCGCTGGCCGACGTGCGCCGCCGCATCCTGGTCGGCGACCACGACGCCTTCCTGTTCGCCGGCCCGCTGCGCACCACGCTGACCCGCGGCGGCCCCGGCGAGGTGGGCCCGGCCGTGCACGCGGCCGCCGCCGAGGACGTCGTCGAGTCGCTGCCCGAGGGCGTCGACACCGAGGTCGACACCCAGGGCCGGACGCTCTCCGGCGGCCAACGGCAGCGGGTCCGGCTGGCCCGCGCGGTGCACACCGACCCCGAGGTGCTGATCCTGGTCGACCCGACCTCGGCGGTCGACGCGCACACCGAGGCCCGCATCGCGGCACGGCTGCGCGCGGCGCGGGCCGGCCGCACCACCGTGCTGCTGGCCACCTCGCCGCTGCTGCTCGGGCAGGCCGACGAGGTGGCGTTCCTGGCCGACGGCCGGGTCGCGGCCACCGGCGCGCACGGCGACCTCGTCAAACGCGTGCCCGGCTACCGGGCCCTGGTCGCCCGCGACAGCGACGCGGAGGTGGCGGGATGACCGGGCTGCCGGTGGCCGACCGGGCGACCACCCGCCGGGCGACCCGGGACCTGGTGGCGGGGGAGCGCCGCGCCGTCGTCCTGGTGCTCCTGCTGCAGGGCGCCGCCGTCGCCGCCGGCCTCGCGGCGCCCCGGCTGCTCGGCGCGATCGTCGACGAGGTGATCGCCGGCAAGGGCGCGGCCGCGGTCGACAAGCTGGCGCTCGCCATCGTCGCCTGCACGCTGGTGCAGGGCGCGCTGCTGCGCTACGGGCACCTCGTCGGCTACCGGCTGGGGGAGCGGGCCATCGCCCGGCTCCGCGAGCAGTTCGTGCGCCGGACCCTCAACCTGCCGACCGCCGTCGTCGAGCGGGCCGGCGCCGGCGACCTGGCCAACCGCAGCTCGGTCGACGTGGCCACGGTCGGCACGATGGTGCGCGACGTCGTGCCCATCATGGTCATCGCGTTCGTCCAGCTCGTGCTCCTGTTCGGCGCGATCTTCCTGATCGACCCGTGGCTCGGGCTGGTGGCGCTGACCGGGCTGCCCACGATCCTCGCGGTCACCCGCTGGTACCTGCGCCGGGCCACGCCCGCCTACCTGGCCGAGGGGGCCGCCAGCGCCGACCTGACCGAGTCGCTGACCACCACCGCCGAGGGTGCCCGCACGATCGAGGCGCTGCGGCTGGCCGACGACCGGATCGACAACGGCACGGCCCGGGTCGGCCGGCTGTGGGCCACCCGGCGGGCGACGCTCGCGCTGCGCACGGTGTTCTTTCCGGTGGTCGAGGCCAGCTACGCCGTGCCGATCGCGCTGGTGCTGCTGGCCGGCGGCGTGCTGACCCGGGGCGGCGGCGTGACCGTGGGCGACGTGGTGGCCGCCGCGCTGCTGCTGCAACAGGCGATCGACCCGCTCGACCGGATCCTCCAGTTCATCGAGCAGACCCAGCGCGGCATCGCCTCGTACGCCCGGGTGCTCGGGGTCGGGGTCGGTGTGCCGGAGCAACGCGGCCTGCCGCCCGCGCCCGGCGACGAGCGGATCGTGGTGCGCGGCGCCCGGTTCGCCTACAGCTCCGGCCACGACGTGCTGCACGGGATCGACCTCGAGCTGCGGCAGGGGGAGCGGCTCGCGATCGTCGGGCCGTCCGGCGCCGGCAAGTCCACCCTCGCCCGGCTGCTCGCCGGGACCGAGGCGCCCGACAGCGGCGCCGTGACCCTGGGCGGCGTGCCGATCGCCGACATCGACCCGGCCCAGCGGCGGCAGCTGATCTCGCTGGTCACCCAGGAGCACCACGTCTTCATCGGCACGCTGCGTGACAACCTGTCGTTCGCCGCGCCGGACGCGAGCGACGCCGACATGCTCACCGCGCTGCTCGCGGTCGGCGCCGACTGGTACGCCGACCTCCCGGAGGGCCTCGACACGCGGCTCGGCGAGGGCGCCCGCGAGCTCGGGCCGGCCGACGCCCAGCAGCTCGCGCTGGCCCGCATCGTGCTGGCCGACCCGCACACGCTGATCCTCGACGAGGCGACCGCGGCCCTCGACCCGACCACCGCCCGGCGGACCGAGCGCGCCCTCGCCGCGGTGCTCGAAGGCCGCACGGTCGTCGCGATCGCCCACCGGCTCAACACCGCCCGCGACGCCGACCGCGTCGCGGTGATGGAGGCGGGCCGGGTCACCGAGCTGGGCACCCACGACGAGCTGGTCGACGCCGGTGGCGCGTACGCCGCGCTCTGGCGCTCCTGGCACGGCTGACCGTCAGCGGCCCGCGCACCTCGACTCGAGCAGCGCGGGCCATTGCGCCCGGCCGATCTCCATCGTCGTCTCGACGGCGCGGGTCCGCCCGTCCTGCGTGCGGACCCGCACGTGCAGCGGCAGCGGATCGGTGGAGATGTCGCGGTGGACGCAGGCGAACGTCAGCCACACCGCGACCGTCCGGAACCCCGGGCGGACCGTGGCGTTCTCGGCGGCGTTGCGCAGCTCCAGCCCGTCGCGGGCGGCGTCGAGGTCCAGCACCTGGATCGGCAGCGGGCCGAGGTTGACCAGCGTCAGGTTGGTCACGATCGACGCGTTGACGCCGTCGGCGGACGCGTCGAGGTTGCCCGGGTCGGTCAGCTGCGCGCTCAGCTCGACGGTCCCCGTCTCGGCCGCCAGCCGCTGCCGCGCCTCCCACCGGTGCACCCCGACCCCGCCGGCGACCGCGCCGACCACCGCGGCCAGCACCACCGCGCCGGCCTGGAGGCGGGCGTTGCGCAGCCGCCGCCACCCGGCGCGCAGTCGGTCACCGGGCTCGACCAGCGGTCGTTGCGGCGGTGGCCGGTCGAGATCGACCAGCGCCTCCTGGGGGTGGGCATCGACCATGGCGAGAGGGTACGCGGCACGCCGCGCGCACGGTGATCCGCAGGTGTCCCGCTCAGCGGACGCATCATGTGGTTGAACCGCAACGAGCGGGGCAAATGGCCGGGTGAGACCGGAGGTGCCCATGAGCAACGACGCATCCGCCCGACCCGCGCCGGACAGCCCGGCCAAGCTGCCCGCCCGCTCGTGGTGGGCGAGCGCCAAGCGGGCGGCCAAGGAGTTCTCGGACGACTCGATCAGCGACTGGGCCGCGGCGCTGACGTACTACGGCGTGCTGTCCATCTTCCCGGGGCTGCTGGTGATCGTCTCGATCCTCGGCCTGCTCGGTCCGGACACCATCACGGCCGTCAAGAACAACCTGCAGACCACCCTGCCGGAGACCATCGCCAACTTCACGGTCGCCGCGATCGACCAGGTGGCCGGCAACGCGTCCCTGGCCAGCGTCGGCGCGGTGATCGGCGCCGTGCTGGCGTTCTGGTCGGCGTCCGGCTACATCGGGGCGTTCATGCGGGCCTCCAACGCGATCTACGACGTGCCCGAGGGCCGGCCGATCTGGAAGACGCTGCCGATCCGGCTCGGGGTGACCGCCGCGGTCGGGCTGCTGCTGATCGCCTGCGCGCTGATCGTCGTCTTCACCGGCCGGTTCGCCGAGTCGATCGGCGACGCGATCGGGCTCGGCTCGGCCGCCGTGACCGCCTGGAACATCGCGAAGTGGCCGGTGCTGGTGATCCTCGTCAGCCTGATGTTCTCGATCCTCTACTGGGCCTCGCCCAACGCCCGCCACGGCAAGTTCAAGTGGGTCACGCCCGGCGGCTTGCTGGCCGTGCTGCTGTGGATCGTCCTGTCCGGACTCTTCGCGGTCTATCTCGCCAACTTCGCGTCCTACAACAAGACCTATGGTGCCGTCGCCGGCGTCATCGTCTTCCTGGTCTGGCTGTGGCTGTCCAACAACGCGATCCTGCTGGGCGCGGAATACGACGCGGAGCTGCAGCGCAGCCGGGCGATCGTCAGCGGGCACCCCGAGGACAAGGAGCCCTACGTCGAGCTGCGCGACGACCGGAAGCTCAAGAAGAAGAAGCGCTAGCGGCGCCCCGTTCGAGCCGTTGCCGGTGCGAAAGGGGCTTGCGCTGTACCTACTGGTATGTACAGACTGGGGCATGGACTCGCGCCACCTGCTCGTCGAGACGATGAGCCAGCTCATGTGGGAGCGCGGCTACGCCGACACGAGCCCACGTGCCGTGCGCGAGCGCTCCGGTGTCGGCCAGGGCAGCATGTACCACCACTTTCCGACCAAGCGCGACCTGGCGCTGGCCGCCCTCGAGCGCAACGTCGCCGACCTGCTGCCGGCGGCGTCCGAGCTCGACGGGCCGGGCGCCCCGATGGCCCGGATCGAGGCCTACCTGATGCGCCCGCGTGCCGCCCTCAAGGGCTGCAAGGTCGGCCGGATGACCCAGGACCCGCAGGTCCGCGAGGACCCGGTGCTGCTGGCCCCGGTGGCGCGCGCGTTCGCGCAGGTCCACGGCAGCTGGGTCAGCGTGCTCCGCGAGGCGGTCGCCGCCGGGGAGCTGCGCGCCGACCTCGATCCCGAGCGCCTCGCCCACACGCTGATGGCCGTGCTGCAGGGCGGCTACGTGCTGGCGATCGCCCAGCAGGACCCGGGCCCGTTCGACGACGCCCGCGCCGGCGCGCTCGATCTGCTCCGGGCCGCGGCGCCCACCAGGCCCGACGAGAAGGGGAAGTGATGGTTCGCATCGGCATCAACGGGTTCGGGCGGATCGGCCGCAGCTACCTGCGCGCCGCCCTGGCGAGCAACGCCGACGTCGAGGTGGTCGCGGTCAACGACCTCACCGACGCCCGCACGCTGGCCACCCTGCTGGAGTGGGACTCCGTCTCCGGCCACCTCGACGGCGTGGCCGTCGACGGCGACGCGATCGTCGTGGCGGGCCGGCGCATGCGGGTCTTCGCGCAGTCCGACCCGGCCGCCATCCCGTGGGGCGACGTCGGCGCCGACGTGGTGATCGAGTCCACCGGCCACTTCACCGACGGCGTCGCGGCCGCGGCCCATCTCAAGGGCGGCGCGCGCAAGGTCGTCGTCTCGGCGCCGGCCAAGGGCGACGTCCCCACGTTCGTCCTCGGGGTCAACGACGACACGCTCGACCCGGACAGCCACGACGTGTTCTCCAACGGGTCGTGCACCACCAACTCGCTGGCGCCGCTGGCCAAGGTCCTCAACGACGCCTTCGGCATCGAGTCGGGCCTGATGACGACGATCCACGCCTACACGGGCGACCAGCGGCTGCACGACGCACCGCACTCCGACCTGCGCCGCGCCCGGGCGGCCGCGGTCTCGACGATCCCCACGTCGTCGGGGGCGGCGAAGGCGATCGGCAAGGTCATCCCGGAGCTCGACGGGCGGCTCACCGGCGCCGCGCTGCGCGTACCCGTCCCGGTGGGCTCGATCACGGACCTCACCGTGGTGCTGCGGCGCGCCGCCGACGTCGAGGAGGTCAACGCGGCGTTCCGTGCAGCGGCCGCCGCGCCGCGGCTGCGGCGCTACCTGCAATATTCCGAGGCGCCGCTGGTTTCCGCGGACATCGTCGGCAACCCCTACTCGTCGGTCTTCGACGCGCCGCTGACCGAGGCCGTCGGCAACCAGGTCAAGGTGTTCGGCTGGTACGACAACGAGTGGGGCTTCGCCAACCGGCTCGTCGAGTTCAGCGAGCGGATCGGCGGCGGCGGCTCGGCCTAGAAGCCGGTGAACGCCTTGGCCGGCGGCTCGCCGTCCTCGAACAGCTCGCTGGCCGAGCCGACGATCAGCGGGTCCGGCGTGTTGACGATCTCCTCGTCCTTGTTGTCGTAGTCGAACTTCTTCAGCACGTACCGCATCGCCGCCAGCCGGGCCCGCTTCTTGTCGTTGCTCTTGATCATCGTCCAGGGCGCGTCGGCGGTGTGCGTGTAGAAGAACATCGCCTCCTTCGCCTCCGTGTAGTCGTCCCACTTGTCGAGCGAGGCGAGGTCGGTCGGCGAGAGCTTCCACTGGCGCACCGGGTCGACCTGCCGGATCAGGAACCGGGTGCGCTGTTCGTGCCGCGTGACCGAGAACCAGAACTTGACGAGGTTGATCCCCGACCGCACCAGCATCCGCTCGAGCTCCGGCGTCTCCCGCATGAACTCGAGATATTCGGCGCGGGTGCAGTAGCCCATGACCCGCTCGACCCCGGCCCGGTTGTACCAGGACCGGTCGAACAACACCATCTCGCGGGCCGCCGGCAGGTGGGCGACGTAGCGCTGGAAGTACCACTGGGTCTGCTCGCGCTCGCTGGGCTTCTCCAGCGCCACCACCCTGGCACCGCGCGGATTGAGGTGCTCCATGAAGCGCTTGATCGTGCCGCCCTTGCCCGCCGCGTCCCGCCCCTCGAAAAGGATCACCAGTCGCTGGTCGTTCGCCTTGATCCAGTTCTGCAGCTTGAGGAGCTCTATCTGCAGGAGCCGCTTCTCGCGCTCGTAGTCGGCGCGGTCCAGGCGCTCCTCGTAGGGGTAGTTCTCGCGCCACGTGTCGACCACTTCGCCGTCGGCCTTGACCAGCACCGGGTCGTCATCGTCGTCGTCGAGCACCTGATATCCGTCGAACCGGTGCAGCAGGTCCGGGGTGTCTTCCGCGCTCATGTCGTGACGCTACCCAGCGCAGGTGACCGCCAATCCCGGATCAAGTGAACAGCGGTAGCGTGATCACCATGCGGATCGACCTGTCGGAGAAGACCGCCCTGGTGACCGGTTCGTCCTCGGGCATCGGCCTCGCGATCGCCGCCGGGCTGGCCGGCGCCGGCGCGCGGGTCGTGCTCACGGGTCGCGACGAGGGCCGTGTCTCGGCCGCCGTCGACTCGCTGCGTTCGTCGGGTGCGCAAGCCAGTGGGGTCGCGGTGGACCTCGCCGGGGACGCCGGGGCGCTGCTCGAGGCCGAGCCCGACGTCGACATCCTGGTCAACAACCTCGGGGTGTACGCGGCCCAGCCCGCCCTGGAGATCCCCGACGACGAGTGGCGGCGCTACTTCGAGACCAATGTGCTGGCCGCCGTCCGGCTCACCCGGCACTACCTGCCCGGGATGATGGAGCGGGGCTGGGGCCGGGTGCAGTACATCGCCAGCGACTCCGCCGTCGTCACGCCGGCCGAGATGATCCACTACGGCATGACCAAGACCGCGCTGCTCGGCGTGTCCCGCGGCTTCGCCAAGACCGCGGCCGGCAGTGGCGTCACCGTCAACACGGTGATCGCCGGGCCGACGCACACCGGCGGCGTCGAGGACTTCGTCTACCAGCTGGTCCCGAAGGACCTGCCGTGGGACGAGGCGCAGCGGCAGTTCATGCGCGAGCACCGGCCGCAGTCCCTGATCCAGCGGCTCATCGAGCCCGACGAGATCGCCAACATGGTGGTCTACCTGAGCTCGGCCCAGGCTTCGGCGACGACCGGCGGCGCGCTGCGCGTCGACGGCGGCTACGTCGACGCGATCCTGCCCTGATGGCGGAGCCGGCGACGCCGACCGCCCGGGAGGAACGGCACGCGTCGTGGCTGGAGCTGTTCTTCGACCTCGTCGTGGTCGTGGCGGTGGCCCAGCTCGCGCACCTCCTCGAGGGCTCGCCGGGGCTGGTCGACGCCGGCCTGTTCGTGGTGCTCTTCTACGCCGTCTGGAGCGTGTGGACGAGCTTCACGCTGTACGCGAACGTGGCCGCCACGAAGACGCGTACCCGGGCGATGCTGGTGGCGATGTTCGGTATCGCCGTGATGGCGGCCGCGATCCCCGAGGCCGACGGCGACCGGGGCCGGGCGTTCGCCATCGCCTATGTGCTCTGCCGCTGGCTGGGCATGCTGAGCTGGCGGCGGACCGGCCAGATGCTGTTCTCGTGGCCGGCGGCCCAGGCCGGCGCCGGCTTCGTGCCGTGGATCGCGTCGATCTGGGTGCCGCCGCCGGCCCGCTACTGGCTCTGGACCGCGGGCGTCGTGCTCGACGTGATCCTGTCGGCGGTGCAGGGCAGCCGCGGCCAGCAGATGCTGGAGCGGATGCGCACCTCGACCGCGCGCCGCTCGCGGGCGCCGCAGATCCTCCCGGCGCGACTGGACCCGGCGCACTTCGGCGAGCGCCTCGGCCTGTTCGTCATCATCGTGCTCGGCGAAGCGGTGGCCCAGGTCGTGCTGGCGGCGTCCGAGGTGGACTGGACCAGGCCGCTGTTCGTCGCGGCCCTCGCGGGCTTCGGCCTGCTGGTCTGCTTGTGGTGGCTGACGCTGGAGTACGGCGCCCTGGCGGTGCCCCGGTTCGGCGCGCAGCGGATCGAGGCGTGGCTCGCCCTGCCGGCCCACTTCGCGATGACGATGGCCATCACCAGCGTCGCCGCCGGCCTCGGCATGCTGGCCGAGGACCCGGCCGAACCGCTCGGCCTCGCCGCCCGCTGGGTCCTCTGTGGTGGCCTGGCCCTCTATTTCCTGACCACGACGGTGGTCGGCGCGCTCGCGGGCGCTCCCCGGGCGTGGCTGCTGGGCCGCGCCCTGCCGGCCACGGTCGCCGCGTCCCTGCTCGGCGCGTTCGGCGGCCCGCTGGAGGCGCGCTGGCTCGCGCTGATCCTGGTCGGGGTCGCGCTCTGGCAGGTCCGCTACGCCCGCCGCCACCCCGCCGACGCCGGTTGAGCCGGGGCCCCTGCCAGGTCGCTTCCTTGGAGCGTCGGCCGGTGTATGCCGCGCCTGAAGGCGGGGGCCTGAAGGCGGGGACGCGGTCGGGGCTGTCGCGCACCGCGTTGGGTGGTCGCGGGGAAGCGGCCGGGCTGTCGCGCGCCGCGTCGGGTGGCGGGAACACGGTCGGGTTAGGGCCGCGCCGATTGGTCGCGGGCCGAGACAGGTCATGGGAAGGCGTTCGAGGAGTCGCGGATCGCGCAGGGCGGTCGCGGCGGCGACGGGTTGGGTCGCGGCTACGACGGGCGCCGAGGCGATCGCGGGCGGGGACAGGAGACGTGGGAAAGCGGTTGAGCGGTGGTGAACTGCGCGGGGCGGTCTCGGTCTCGGGCGGCCACAGGTTAATTCTTTCCGAAGAAGGCCAGTTTCCCTGAGAACGAGGCGGTGGGTCGGAAAGGCGGGATGGCGAATGCTGATCGGCTCTGGAGACGCTGATCCTCTCGAATGAAACGTCCCGAACAGATTTGATCCGGTCCTTGTCGGGCCCTGTATCTCTACTGGCTCGGTTCCGTAGATCCGACTATCGAGCCTGTCGGAGTTCGCCGATGGTTGACCACCTCGCGGTTGGTCGGGCTGCTCGCTGTGGGAGCCCCTTAGGTCGATGGTGCCAGGCGCAGATGCTGGCGTTACGACGACGCCAGCCTCGCCGACGGGCGCCGACGGCTCGGCCGCCCATCCGTCCGGGGTCAGGCTGAGTCATCGCGCGATCGCGGATGTGGCGCTGCTTCTCGGCGTGGCGTCGCGCCAACCCCCACGCCCGGTGGCGTGCGTGTTGGCGACGGAATTCCTGACCTTCCGGAGAATAGTTGCGGGCCCTGCTCCGGTCGCGCATGGCAGCCACTTCGTGCCTGGTGAACAACTGGAGCTGCCGCATGCTTATATTGTTCAAGGCATCGACGCTCCTGTCCGCCCCAAATGGCGAAGAGCGATATGCCAATCTGCGGAGTAGGCAATTTGATCGGGTCGGAAAAGATACGAATGAGATGCGGCGCTCAGGAAAGCGTTCTACGCGTGGGTCGCCCACAGGTCTTCGAGGGCGGCGTCGTGGGGTGGGTGGACCGCGATGCCGCTGGCCTGGAGGTGGTCCCAGGCCACGCCTGGCACGCGGGCCTTGAGCAGGTGGGGTGGCAACCGGTCGGCCAGAGGGAGCAGCAGGTCGAACTCCACGTCGGCGTACGCGCGGGGGCGGTCCGGGTGGGGCTCGACGTAGAGCTCGCCGGTGAACCGACCGGCCCCGACGATGCCCCGGTCGCGTACCACCCGCACGAGGAAGGCGCGGTCACCGGGGGAGATGCCGGACCGGCGCTGGCCCACGCCCCACCGGCGGGTCACCGGCCGACCGGCCGCCGTGGCGGCCACCGCGGCCGCGTAGTCGGCGTCCGGCCAGGCCTTCGGGTTCCAGGTCAGCAGGAACGTCGCCATGCCGGCATCATCCCGCCAGCGGCGGCACCGTGTCGCGCGGCTCGGTCGGCGCGTTGGTCGCGGCCAGGCCGACGTAGCGGCGGAGGGCGGCGACGTCGAGCAGGAGGATGCGGCCCGGTTCGAGGGCGAGCCAGCCGCGGCGTTCGAGGCGCGACAGCACCGCGCTGACCGACTGGCGTGCGCCGCCGGCCAGGTTGGCCAACACCGTCACGCCGATGTCGACGGTCATCGGGTCGCTGTGGCGGGCCATTCGCAACAGCGCCTTCGCGACGCGGCGGGCCAGGTCGAGAATCATCAGGTCCGCGCGTTGTTCGGCCAGGCTCCGCACGTGCCCCGCGAATTGCGTGATGACGTTCTGGGTGAGCGTGACCGAGGCGGCGGCCAGCGCGACCACCGGTTCCGCGGGAATCGCGAGAATGACGCTTTCCCGGAGTGTTTCCACGGCCGCGAGATGGGGGCGGCGGTCGAATACGGCGATGTCGCCGACCGCGTGCGGCGGGCCTTTGACATGGAGCACCGAGCGGCGACCGGAGGCGCTGGGCTGGAACTCGCAGAGCAGCCCGCTCTGCACCACGACCAGGTCCAGCGGCTCGTCGCCCTGGTTCCAGAGGATCGAACCGGGGCTCACGGTGAACGGCGTCACCTGCGCCGACAGGTCGGCCAGGGCGCCCGGCGGCAGCCCGCGGAACAGCGGGCACCGGGACAGCGTGGCGGTGAAGGCGCGCGCGGAATCGTCGGCCATCGGGCTCCCTCGACTCGGGTGGAGCGGGTGGTCGTTCCGGGTGAATCACCTGTCGCGTGAAATGAATTTGTTGGTTCATTCGTTGGTCGGGCTCTGCTGAACCAACAAGCGTTGCATATGGATCGGCGGTCGGTAAACCACGTCGTCCGATGTCCAGTATGGATGCTGACGAACGCAAGTCAATCGCACACCATGGGGTTGCGGCAATGGCAATTGTCATTGCGGCGACAGAAGTGCCCCGGACATTGCCGAGGGTGGCCGCCGTGGCCCGACGGCGGCCACCGTGCACGTCGCCCACCAGCGGGACCACGGGCGCGCCGGGCAGGCGGTACCTTGGCACCGCCATGGACGCTCACCGCACCTTCCAGGTCGACCTCGCCGGCCTGGTCGACCTGCTCAGCCACCATCTCTACGCCAGCCCGCGGGTCTACGTCCGCGAGCTGCTGCAGAACGCCGTCGACGCGATCACCGCCCGCCGCCTGGCCGAGCCGGGCGCGCCGGGCGTGGTGGCGATCGAGACCACCGGCGACGGCCTGCGGGTCACCGACTCCGGCGTGGGCCTGACCCGGGCCCAGGTGCACGAGCTGCTCGCCACGATCGGCCGCAGCTCCAAACGCGACGACCTCGGGTTCGCCCGCCACGAGTTCCTCGGGCAGTTCGGCATCGGCCTGCTCTCGTGCTTCCTGGTCGCGCGGGAGATCGTCGTGCTGACCCGGGCGGCCGGCGGCGAGACGGTCCGGTGGACCGGCTACGACGACGGGCGCTACCTGGTCGAGACCGTCGACGAGGAGCGGCCCGTCGGCACCACCGTCACGCTGGTGCCGCGGCCGGGGGCGCAGAGCTGGTTCGGGCCGACCACGGTGCTCGAGCTGGCCCGGCTCTACGGCGACCAGCTCCCGGTCGAGGTCACCGTCGACGGCACGCCGACCACGGGTCCGGTCGTCAGCGCGCCGTGGGAGTCCGGTGGCGGGCGCGCCTGGACGGCGTACGCCGAACGCACCATGGGCCTGACCCCCTTCGACGTGATCCCGCTGTCGGTGCCCGAGGCCGGCCTGACCGGGGCCGCGTTCGTCATGCCGCAGGCGCTCAACCCGGCCCACCGCGGCGGCCACCGGGTCTACCTCAAGCGTATGCTGCTCGCCGAGAGCGCCGAAGGCCTGCTGCCGGACTGGGCGTTCTTCGCCCGCTGCGTGGTCGACACGAGCGAGCTGCGCCCGACCGCCAGCCGCGAGGCGCTCTACGAGGACGGCCTGCTCGACAGCACCCGCGAGGCGCTCGGCGACCAGCTGCGCGGCTGGCTGGTCCGGCTGGCCCGCACCGACCCGCGCCGGCTGGGCGAGTTCCTCCACGTGCACCATTTGGGCGTCAAGGCGCTGGCGCTGCACGACGACGTGATGCTCGACCTGGTCGCGACCTGGTGGCCGATGGAGACCAACGTCGGCCGGATGACGCTGCGCGAGTTCGGCGAGCGGCACGGCGTGATCCGCTACAGCGCCACCACCGACCAGTTCCGGCAGCTCGCCGGCGTCGCCGCCGCGCAGGACCTGGCGCTGGTCAACGCCGGCTACACCTACGACACCGAGATCATCGAGCGGCTGGCCCAGGTCGAGCGGGGTGTCCGGATCGAGCGCCTCGACCCGAGCGACCTGGCCACCCGGTTCGAGACCCTCGACCCGGGCGTCGAGATCGGTCTGCGCGGGTTCGCCGTCGCCGCGCAGCGGGCCATGGACCGCCTCGGTTGCGAGGTGGTGCTGCGGGCCTTCGACCCGGCCACCGTGCCGGCGCTCTACCTGGTCGACCGCGAGACCGCGTTCCGGCAGGAGCTGCGGGCCACCCGCGACAAGGCCGACCCGGTCTGGGCCGACGTGCTGTCGGCGCTCGACGACCGGCGGGCCGACACCCGGCCGCAGCTCGTGCTCAACCACCGCAACGCGCTGGTCCGCCGGGTCATCGTGCTGCCCGCCGCCGACCTGGTCGAGCTCGCCGTCGAGGCGCTCTACGGCCAGGCGCTGCTGCTCGGCTACCACCCCATCCGCCCGGCCGACGCCGCCCTGCTCAACCGCTCGTTCCTGGGGCTGCTCGACCGCGCCGTGCCCACCGAGGAGGGCGGCGCGTGAACGTCACCGACATGCTCGACCAGGCCCGCGAGATGCCCTACGGCGCCGCCCAGATCGCCCTGCTGGAGCAGGCGATCGCCCACGCCGACGCGCAGCGCCTGGCCGACGAGGCGTTCGAGGCCCGGATGCTGGCCACGACGGGCTACGTCTACGGTGGCGAGCCGGCGCGCTCGTTCGTCACGTTCAGCTGGTGCCTGACCGAGTTCGATCAGGACCCGGTGCGGTACGGCCGGTGGACGCACCACCTGCTCTGGTCGTTCAAGGCCATGGTCAGCGCGATGACCAAGTTCCCGGAGATCCCGTTGGCGCGCACGACCGACGTGCTCGACGACATGGAGCGCCGCTGGCGGGCCGGTGGGCACAGCCCGCACGCGGTCTACGCGCACCGGCACTACGTCGCCCGGCACGTCGGCGACCTCGAGGCCGCGGAGCGGTGGTTCGACCGGTGGAGCGCGGCGCCGCGCGACGACCTGTCGGACTGCGTCGGCTGCGACCCGACCGGCAAGGCACACTGGCTGGCCGTGCGCGGCCGCGACGAGGAGGCCATCGCGCTCGCCGAGCCGGTGCTGGCGGGCCGGCTCTCCTGCACCGAGCAGCCTCAGTCGATCTACACGACGCTGCTGCGGCCCTACCTGCGCACCGGGCGGGCCGAGGCGGCCCGCGACGCGCACCGCCGCGCGTACCGGCTGCACCGCACGCGGCTGGCCGACCTCGCCGACATCGCCGACCACGTCGTGTTCTGCGCGCTGACCGGCAACGAGGCGCTCGGCCTGGAGATCGTCGAGCGGCACCTCGACTGGCTGGAGCGGTCGCCGACCCCGCTCGCGACGATGAACTTCTCGGCCGCGGCGGCGCTGGTGCTGGGCCGGCTCGACCGGCACTCCGGGCTGACCGTCGGCGGGCGACCGGTCGGCGCGGTCGCCGAGGAGCTGACGGCGCGGGCGCTCGACCTGGCCGCCCGGTTCGACGCGCGCAACGGCACCGGCCACCAGTCCGAGCAGGTGCGCCGGACGCTGGCCGCGACGCCGCTCGGAGAGGGTGTCGCACTGGCCGCGGCGGGTTCCCGGCTGGCGCCGCCGCCAACCTCCGCGCCGGTGCCAGTCGCTCCTGTGTGGACCGAGCCCGTGCCGCCGACCGACGGGCCCGACGAGCTGCTCGACCTGGCCGACACCGCGTTCCGGGAGCGGCGTGAGGAGGCGGCGTTCGCGGCCTGGGCGGCGTTCGACGACCGCTACGGTGCGGGTCCGCTGACCCCCTTGCAGCAGGCCCGGCGGCTCGACGGCGCGGGCAGCGCGGCCGCCGACCGCGAGGACGACGCGGCCGCCGAACAGGCCTGGCGGCAGGCGGACGCGCTCTACGCGACGGCCGGCGACGAGGTGCGCCGCCAGGTCGTCCGCGGCCGGCTCGGGATGGGCCTGCTCCGGCAGGGTCGCGTCGACGAGGGCGGCGCGCTGATCGAGGAGTCGACCGCTTTCCTGCTCGGGCACGGCGGCGCCGAGCGGCTGGCCCGGGCCCACCTGCGGCTGGCCTACGCGCACGCCGCCGCCGGCCGGCTCGCCGAGTCGGTCGCCACCGGCCGGGTGGCCGAGGAGCACGCCGACGTGGCCGAGGACCCGTCCGTGCGGGGCCAGATCCTCGCGCTGCGGGCGCAGGCGCTCGGCCGGCTCGGCGAGATCGAGGAGGCCGAGGTCGCGGCCGGCGCGGCCCGGGAGCGGTTCCGGCCGGCCGGCCCGCCGGACGAGCTGGCCCACGCCTGCCTGCTGCACGGCGTCACGCTGCGCCAGCTCGGCCGCTTCGACGAGGCCCTCGACGCCTTCGACGAGGGGCACGCGGTGCCCTGCGGCGCCACGCTGCGCCGGCTGGTCGCGCGGCAACGGGCCGGCTTGCTGGCCAACTCGGCCCGCGCCGCCGAGGCCATCGCCCCGCTCGTCGAGGAGATCGCCGCGCTGACCGCCGCCGGCGACCGGGAGACCGTGCCGCACACCCAGTACGAGCTGGCCATCGCCTACCTCAACGCCGGCCGGGCGCTGGACGCGGCCGAGGTCGGCGAGGAGGCGCTGGCCGCCCTCGACGCCGCCGGCGACGAGCAGGCGCTGGCCGTGCGCGACCTGCTGGTGGCCGTCTACCAGGAACTGTCCGAACACGAGTCCGTGGTCGCCCAGCTGACCGCGCTGACCACCGCGATCGCCGCCCGCGACGAGCCGGAGCAGCTGGCCCGGGTCACCGAGCGGCTGGCGGAGGCGCTCGACCGGCTCGACCGCGACGCCAGCGCGGCCGGCCGGTTCGCCGACGCGGCCGCCAGCTGGAGCGTCGCCGGCCGCCCGGTCGACGCGCTGCGGGCCCGCCGCCGGCACGCCACCTCGCTGCTCTGGGCCGGCCAGCCCGAGACCGCGCTGGCCGCGCTGGCCGAGGCCGACACGGCCGCGGCGGCGCTGCCCGCCGAGCCGCACGCCGTCTGGGAACGGGCGATGCTCGACTACGACGCGGCCCGGCTGCTGGACCGCACCGACCGGGTCGCCGAGGCGATCCTGCGGGCGGCCCGGGCCGTCGACGGGTTCCGGTCGCTCGGCGCCGGCACCCAGGTCGGCTTCGCGGGCCTGCTGCACGGCCAGCTGCTGCAGGCGGAGGGCCGGTCGGACGAGGCTCGCTCGGTCCTGTCCGACGCGCTGGCCCTGGTGCCCGACGACGAGGCGGCGCTGCGCGGTCAGCTCGAGCGGGCGCTCGCGGGCTGACCGGTTTTGATCGAGCACGATCGGGGAAACCTCGATCACATGTCCACCGTTGACGCCACCGCCGACCAGCCCGCCATCGCCCAGGTCTCGCCGGGCATGGAAGTCCAGGATGCCGCCGGTGTGGCGGTCGGCAAGGTGGGGGCCGTGCAGCAGCCCGACACCGACGTGCGCCCGGAGCTGCCGGCCGGCCCGGCCGAGCTCTACATGTCCACCGGCTACCTGCTGGTCGACCGGGGCGAGCAGTTCGAGAACGACGTCTACGTCAGCGGTGCCCAGGTCGACCACGTGACCGGCACCGGCGACGGCGCCCTGGTCACCCTCAACGTCAGCTGGACCGAGGTCGAGCGCGCCGTCGACTGAGCGGGGCGCGGTAGCGTGGCGCCATGATCGAACCACAGGCGGTGCTCGCGCCGCTCAGTCGGGCCGCGCTCGTGCTGGTCGTCACCGTCCACGAGGGCGACGAGGCGGCCGCGCGTACCCGGAAGCTGTGCGGCGACCTGTCCGGTCTCGTGCGCTCGGTGGGCTTCCGCGACCTCGACGCGCAGCTGTCCTGCGTGGTCGGGTTCGGCGCGGCCGTCTGGGGCCGGCTGTTCGACAGCCCGGCGCCGGCCCGCCTGCACGCCCTGCCGCGCATCCGGGGCGAGAAGCACGAGGCGCCCTCGACACCGGGCGACGTCGTGTTCCACATCCGGGCCGGCCGGCCCGACCTGTGCTTCGAGCTCGCCACGCAGATCCTGACCCGGCTGGCCGGCATCGTGACGCCGGTCGACGAGGCGCAGGGCTTCCGCTTCTTCGACTTCCGCGACCTGCTCGGCTTCGTCGACGGCACCGAGAACCCGACCGGCGACGCCTCGGCGAAGGCCGCACTGATCGGCGCGGACGACCCGGACTTCGCCGGCGGCAGCTACCTGGTGGTGCAGAAGTACCTGCACGACCTGGACGCGTGGAACGCGCTGCCGGTCGAGCAGCAGAACCGCGTCATCGGTCGCGACAAACTGTCCAACGTGGAGCTTCCCGACGACGCGATCCCGTCGTCGGCGCACCGCCTGCTGACGACGATCACCGACGCCGACGGCGACGAGGTCAAGATCATGCGGGACAACATGCCGTTCGGCAGCCCGGCCAAGGGGGAGTTCGGCACCTACTTCGTCGGGTACGCCGCCAGCCCAACCGTGCTGGAGCAGATGCTGCGCAACATGTTCATCGGCAACCCCACGGGCAACTACGACCGCATCCTCGACTTCTCCCGCGCCGTCACCGGCAACCTGTTCTTCGTGCCGTCCCTGACGCTCCTGGACACGCTCGGCGGCGACTGAGACCTCACGTGTTCGCGTGATGCGTGGCGCTCGGGCCGGCGGCAGCGTCGGAACCGTCGGTTCCGACAGGACGGGGGGTCCGCTGATGCCGTACGTGACCGTGGGTCAGGAGAACACCGAGCCGATCCAGATCTACTACGAGGACCACGGCTCGGGCCCGCCGGTCGTGCTCATCCACGGCTACCCGCTCAGTGGACAGTCCTGGGAGAAGATCGTCCCGCCGCTGAAGGAGGAGCACCGGATCGTCACGTACGACCGGCGCGGGTTCGGCAAGTCGTCGCAGCCCGGCAGCGGCTACGACTACGACACGTTCACCTCGGACTTCAACATCCTGATGGAGACGCTGGACATCCGGGACGCCGTGCTGATCGGCCACTCGATGGGCACCGGCGAGATCACCCGCTACCTGGGCCAGTACGGCTCGGACCGGGTGCGGCGGGCCGTCATGCTCAGCCCGCTGGCGCCGTTCCTGCTCAAGACGGACGACAACCCCGAGGGTGTCGACGGTGCGGTCTTCGAAGGCGCCAAGGAGACCGCCGCGAAGGATCGGCCGCTCTGGATCAAGCAGTTCTTCGACCTGTTCTTCAACGTCGAGGACACCATGGGCGACCGGGTGTCCCAGGAGGCCTGGAACGCGCACTGGAACGTCGGGATCACCGCGTCGCCCACCGCGACCTACGCGTGCGTGGACTCGTGGCTGACCGACTTCCGCGAGGACGTGGGCCAGATCGACGTGCCGCTGCTCGCGGTCCAGGGCACCGCCGACAAGGTGCTGCCGTTCGAGTCGACCGGCAAGCGGCTCCCGCCGTTGGTCAAGGACCTCAAGCTGGTCCCGCTGGAGGGCGCGCCGCACAGCATCCCGTGGACCCACGCCGACGAGTGCAACGCCGCGATCAAGGACTTCATGGACGAATAAACCCTGGTCAGAAACCTCGCGTGGCGAATGTGAAGATCGGGGCGCAGGCGATTGCCCGCTGTTACCGTATCGGTGCAGTCAGTTACGAAACGGCTGTTGGCGCGCGCCGTGTTCCGGAATCGACACATCGAACGAACGGGGTTTCGCAATGTCGCTCTTCGACCTGCTTGGTGGCACTCTCAGTGGCGTTGTCGGCATCGTGGGCAGCCTGCTGACCGGCCTCGGCGGCATCCTCTTCTGACGCGACAGGGGCGCCTGGACCGCACGGGTCCAGGCGCCCCGCCCGGGTCACCAGCTCGAGTTCGCTCCGCCGAGCGCGAGCAGCACCTGGTCGTAGAGATTGCCGTCGTTGTCGTCCGTGTAGCCCACCACGATCTCGCCCCACGGCGACACCGCGAGGCTGAGCTGGTCCTGCCGGCCGGTCGCGGTGCCGCTGTAGCCCTGTGCGGGAAGCCGGCCGGTGGTCGTGCCGTCCGGGTTGAAGCCGCGGGCCGAGACGTCGAGGCCCTGCGTGGTCCAGCCGACCACGGCGTTGGCCTGGTCGTCGATGCCCACGGCGGGCGCCGCCGCGCCCGCCGCGCCGGTCACCTCGACGTCCCCGTGTCTCGGGTCGCCGTTGGCCGCGAAGGACCGCAGCCAGATGCCGGGCGTACCCGTGTGGTCGCTCTGCCAGGCCACCACGAAGTCGCCCGCGAAGTTGGCCGCGATCGCCGGCCGCCGCTGCTGGCCGCCGCCGTCGAGGCTGGCCGCCCGGCGGCTCAGGTTGACCGCCCCGTTGCCCTTCGCCAGCCGGACCAGGCCGATCTGGTAGAACCCGTTGCCGTCGCTGTCCTCGTCCCACACGATCAACGCGTCGCCGGGCGCCGACACCGCGATGTCGATCTGGTGGTGCGCGCCGGTCGACTGGCTGGCCACCACCTCGTACACCTTGGTGGCGACGTTGGTGTAGCCGGCCGCCTTCGTCGTCGTGACCGCGCCCTGCACGTCCTCCCAGACGACCGAGAACGCGACCGCGGACGGCGTGCCCGGCGTGCCGTCGGGGTCGACGGCCACCTTCGGGGTCAGCTGCTGGCCGGCCGCGCTGGCGTTGACCTGGCCCTGGCCGAGCACCGTGCCGGCGGGGGAGAGGACGCGGTAGACCACGTTGTAGGTGCCGTTGCCGTCGGGGTCGTCGTTCCAGACCACGACCGCGTTGCCCTTGTCGTCGAGACCGACGTCGGGGCTGACATGCTTCCACGGCACGCCGGCGGTGCCACCGGCGGAGAGCTTCTTCTCGTACGCCGAGGTGCCGTTGCGGAACAGCCGCACGAAGATCTCGGAGTTGGTGTTGTCGCCGGGGTTCGACTCGGCGCGGTCGTCCTCCCAGACCACGGCGACGTCGCCGATCCGGTTGGTGGCGACCGCGCCGCCGTCCTGGTCGCCGGTCGCCACGCTGTTGGCGGTCGAGACGGTGACGCCCGCGGGCACGGCCAGCAGGGCCGCCGCGATGATGGGCACTAGCAACTGATTCTCCTAGAGGGCCTGCAGGCCGGGGCGGCCGTCTTCGATGGCGAACGAACGGGACGTGGTGACCGGCGCCCCGTGCTCGGTGACACTCGCGACCGCGCGGAAGTCGGCGCGGATCTGCGCCCGGGTGATGGTCGTGCGGGTGTAGCCGCGGCGGTCCTGGTAGAAGCGCAGGTGCGGGTTGGTCGCCACGTTGGGGACCGCGGTGTCGCCCGTGCCGTTGCCGGTCGACGAGATCGAGGTGCAGACCAGCTCGGTGCCGATCGTCGCCGAGCTCGGGTTGGCGTAGTCGGCCTTGAGGTCGTTGGCCCACGCCCGGTGCACGTCGCCGGTGAGCACCACGGGGTTGCGCACGGCGCGCTGCTGCCAGCCGGTCTGGATCCTGGCCCGCGAGGCTCGGTAGCCGTCCCACGCGTCCATGCTGGCCGCGCCCGAGGCGGTGAACTGGCGGGCGAAGAAGACCTGCTGGCCGATGATGTCCCAGGTGCCGAGCCGCTGGCCGAGCCCGTCGAGCAGCCAGGCCTCCTGGGTCGCGCCGGTGATGCTGCGGCTGGCCAGGTCGGCGTCGGCGCACACCTTGCTGCCGTCGCCACAGGCCTGGTCGTCGCGGAACTGCCGGGTGTCGAGCATGTGGAAGGTGGCCAGCTGGCCCCAGCGGACCCGGCGGTAGAGCGGGATGCTGTTGCCGCTGGGCGCGCTGGTCGGGCGCAGGGGCATGTTCTCGTAGTACGCCTGGTAGGCGGCCGTGCGCCGGGCGGTCCACTGGGCCGCGGTCAGCACCGGGGTGTTGTTCTCCCGCACCGTGCCGGCGTAGTTGTTCTCCACCTCGTGGTCGTCGGGCACGGCCAGCCACGGGGCCGCCTGGTGCGCGGCCTGCAGGTCCGGGTCCGACTTGTAGAGCGCGTACCGGCGGCGGTAGTCGGCCAGGCTCACGATCTCGGCGCCGACGTGCTGCCGCACACCGCTGCCGACGCCGCCCTCGTAGATGTAGTCGCCGAGGTGCAGCACGAGGTCGGGCCGGTCCTCGGCCAGCCGCCGGTAGGCGGTGTAGTAGCCGCTCTCGTAGTGCGCGCAGGAGGCGAACGCCATCGTGAAGTCGCGGCCGACGGTGCTGGTGGCCGGGGCCGTGCGGGTGCGGCCGACCGGCGAGATGTGGCCCTGCGCCCGGAACCGGTAGTAGTAATCGGCGTCCGCGGCGAGGCCGCCCGCCACCACGTGCACGGAATGCGCGTCGGCGTAGCGGGCGGTGACGGTGCCCTGCGCGACGAGCGACGTGAACCTGTCCGTTGTGGACACCTGCCAGTCCACCACCACGTCGGCGTTGGGCATGCCGCCCTGGCCGTCGGCGTTGAGCGGGGTGGGCGCCAGGCGGGTCCACAGGACGACGCTGTCGGCGGCGGGTTCGCCGCTGGCGACACCGAGCTTGAAGGGGTACGGGGGCGCGGCCAGGGCGCCCGAGAGGGGGACGATCGTCGTGCCCACAGTGGCCAGTCCACCGAGGACGAAGATGCGTCGGCTGAGCCTCGTCATGCGAGGCACATTGACGGCCCTAGATGAACGGAAGATGATCTCCAGGTGCCCGGCGCGCTGGCGACGGGGTGGCCGGCGGCTGAGCATCAGGTGACGCGGCTTCCCGGCGGGTGGCAGCGTAGGCTGTCGTAATGCGCGCGGCTGGTGCTCCGGTCGCCCGGCCACCGGCGGCCGGGCGCCATCTGGGCTGGGCATATGCCGACCGCGCGGGCTTCCTCGCCGCCGCGGCGGAGTTCCTGGCCGAGGGTCGGGCCGCGGGCGAACGGCTCTGGCTGGTCGGAGATGATCTGCCGGCGGTCGACGGCGTGGTGCCCATGCCGATCCACGAGCTCTATCCGCCCGGCACGGTCGTCGACCCCGCCGGCCAGGTCGAGACCTACGCGGCTGCCACCGAGGCCGCCCTGGCCGACGGCTACGCGGGTCTCCGGGTGGTCGCCGACGCGACGCCGTTGGTCCGGACCGCCGCACAACTCGAGGCTTTTGCCAGTTATGAGCACCAGGTAGACCGCTATATGGCAGATCACCCCTTCTCCGCGATGTGCGGCTATGACCGGCGGCTGCTCGACCGGGCCGCGGTGGCGGATCTCGCCTGCATGCACGCCCGGCACAACGTCGTCGAGGTGGCGTTCCGCCTGCACGGTGCGCCAGGGACCGGCGACGTCGCGCTGTCCGGCGAACTCGACGTCACCGGCTCGGCCATCCTGGCGCGGGCGCTCGATCGGGCCGCCCCGCCGGTCGTCGACGGCGAGCTGGTCGTCGACGCGTCGTCCCTCGACTTCGTCGACCACCGGTCTCTGCTCCAACTCGCCGGCTACGCCCGCGACCGCGGCGCGACGGCGGTGCTGCGGACGCCCCTGCCGGCTGCGGCCCGGCTGGTCGGCCTGCTCCGTGTCCCCGGGATCCGGGTCGAGGCGGCCTGATGACCCGCACCGGCGCTGCCGCCGACCACGTCGGCTACTTCCACGAGGCCGTCTACTACCAGGCCGACGAGGAGCTGCTCGCGATCGTGCTGCCGTTCCTCGTCGGTGGCGTGGACGAGAAGGAGCCGACGGTGGTCGCGTTCGGCCCGGAGAAGGCCGACCTGGTGCGCCGCGCACTGCCACCGTCCGCCGCCTCCGGTGTCACGTTCCTGACCGGCGGCAGCATGTACGCGCGACCCGCCGCCGCGATCCGCGCCTACCAGGACCTGCTGGCGGGCCACGTCGCCGACGGCGCGATGCAGATCCGCATCGTCGGCGAGATCCCGCGGCCGTCGCTCGGCGCCACCTGGGACTGGTGGGCCCGCTACGAGTCGGCGATCAACCACGCCTACGACGACT
Organism: Asanoa sp. WMMD1127; assembly: GCF_029626225.1. Classification (NCBI taxonomy): domain Bacteria; kingdom Bacillati; phylum Actinomycetota; class Actinomycetes; order Micromonosporales; family Micromonosporaceae; genus Asanoa; species Asanoa sp. WMMD1127. The sequence continues at coordinate 6,432,112 of NZ_JARUBP010000001.1, read as the reverse complement.
ACCCGCTCTGGAGCCTCTGCGCCTACGACACCCGGATCACGCCGTCCGCCGTGCTCGACGACGTGGCCCGCACCCACCCGCGGTCGCTGCAGGCCGACGGGCGGCACGAGCCGAGCCCGACCTACGTCGCGCCGTCCGCGTTCCTGTCCGCCTGGCCGCCGGCCGCGCCCGACCCGCTGCAGGCCGGGCCGCCGCGGGTGACGCTCGTCGACCCGACGGCCGCGCAGGCCCGGCACGCGGTGCGGCTCGTCGACCCGGGGCTGCCCGTCGACGACATCGAGGAGCTCGTGGTCGCGGTCAGCGAGGTGGTGACCAACGCGCTGCGGCACGGGTTGCCGCCGGTGCGGGTGCGCTACTGGTCGGGCGCCGACCGGATCGTGGTGGCGGTGACCGACGGTGGGACGGGGCCGGAGGATCCGTTCGCGGGGTTGCTGCCGTCGCGGGAGAACGCCACCGGTGGACTGGGGTTGTGGATCACCCATCAGTCGTGCAACTACGTGACGTTCGCGCGGGATGCCGACGGGTTCACGCTGCGGTTGACGGCGGGGAATCCGTACTAGAGCCTAGGGCCTAGCCGCCGGCGATGGTGTTCGCGACTCGGCGTAGGCCGGTTTCGGTGGCGAGGTAGGCGGCGAACTCCTTGCGTCGCTGGTCCGTCTCCTGGCCCGGTCGCAGGAGGGCTTCCTGTTCCTTCGCGGCGGCGAGGACGTTGTCGGCGTGCGGGCGGCGGGCCTGGTCGTAGCCGTCGACGTCGTCGGTCGTGATGCGGGCGGCGAGGTCGATCGCGTCCAGGAGGCCGAGGTTGAGCAGCGGGCCGCCGAAGCCGGCCACGACGTGGGCGGCGTCTCCGGCGAGGAGGATCCGGCCCGCGCGGTAGGTCGACGCGATCCGGTTCTGGCGGCTGGTGCCGCGGCGGAGGACGTGCGGTCCCTCGGCCGGCGGCGGAGCGGCCGCCAGCACGGGGCGGCCGAGGACGCGGGTCAGGCTGTCGCGTAGCTCGCCGACGGTCATCGGGACCGTGTCGTCCACCTCTTGCCCCCATTCGAGGGTGGTCACCAGGTGTGGGCCTGCGCCGCTGAAGCGGGCGAAGGAGAAGACGCCCTTGGGGGTGCAATGGAAGAGGTACGGGCGGTAGGGGCCGCCCGGGCCGCGCAGCCGGCCGGTCACGCGGGTGAGGTCCCGGGGCGGGAGGACCAGGTGGCCGCTGCGGGTGACGACGTCGTCGGCCGAGGTGCCGTCGAAGGTGATGCCGACCGCTTTGCGGACGCTGCTGTGCGCCCCGTCGGCGCCCACGAGATGGGTCGCCCGCATCGTGTACGGCCCGGTCGGTCCTTCGACGTCGACGGTGACGGTGTCGGGGGTCTGCGTGATGCCGTTGACGGTGTGGGCGTGGCGGATCTCCACGCCGGCCGCCTCCGCGTGTTGCGCGAGAACGGCTTCGAGCCGGCGTTGCGGGACCGGCAGGAGGTGGACCGGGTTGTCCGCCAGGCGGCGCAGGTCGAGCGGGAAGCCGCCGTACATGAAGCGGGGTGCGGGTCGTGGCTGTTTCTTGCCGGTGAGGGGTTCGTAGAGGCCGCGCTCGTGGAGCATCGGGACGGCGCGGCCGACGATGCCGTTGGCCTTGGGGAGTCGGTTCGGGGTGGCGAGGGTTTCGAGGACGACCGGCTTGGTGCCTCGGCGGGTGAGCTCCAGGGCGACCATGAGCCCGACTGGGCCGGCGCCGACGATCACGACCATGGTGTCAACCGTAGTTGACGGCTTGGCGCTGTGTCAACTTTGGTTGACGACTTCTTGTCGTACCCGTAGGGCACTCTGTTCCCCGCGGACGACATCGAGGGAGCGGATGATGATCGGAAAGCTGGACACGGTCGTGCTGGACGCGCCCGACATCGCCCGGCTGTCGGCGTTCTACCAGTCGCTGGCCGGCTGGAAGGAGGTCTGGGCCGACGACGACTGGATAACGCTGGAGACGCCCGACGGCTGGCGGATCGGCTTCCAGTCGGCGCCCGACCACCGGCCGCCGACGTGGCCGACCCAGGAGCGCCCGCAGCAGGCCCACCTCGACGTGCGCGTGCCCGACCTGGACGCCGCCACGGCGCAGGCGGTCTCGTTGGGCGGCGCCGTCCTGCGCCGCGACGATATGTGGCACACGGTCGCCGATCCTGCCGGCCACCCCTTCGACCTGTGCCTCAAGGCCGACAACCCCGCGCCCACCGTGGCCGGCGTGATGCTCGACTGTCCGGACGCCGCGGCCCTCAGCGCGTTCTACGCGGAGCTGCTGGGCAAGCCGGTGACCTACGAGGCCCCCGGCATGGCCATGATCGGCGAAGACGGCGCTCAACCGGTGATGTTCCAGGAGGTCGCCGACTATGCGGCGCCGCGGTGGCCGGACCCGGCATACCCGCAGCAGCTCCACCTCGACGTCCACGTCGACGACCTGGACGCGGCCGAACGGTCCGCGATCGCGATCGGCGCGACCCGACTACCCGCCGGCACCGACACCTTCCGCGTCTTCACCGACCCGGCCGGCAAGCCGTTCTGCCTGACGATCCCGGGCTGACTGTGCCCGTCCGCCGAGGCGATAGACGGAGACGTGCGAAGGCGAGTCGGCGGTGAACTCGGCGCCTCGCCAGTCGGCGTGGCGGCTCTCGAGCGTGAAGCCGGCGAGCTGGCCCATGAGGTCGAGCTCGGCGGGCCAGGCGTAGCGGTGCGGGCTGCGCGACACCCGCGCGGTGCGGTCGGCGGCGTACCTGACGTGGTGCGAGACCAGATGCTGGTTGAGCACGTCGTAGGTGTCGACACCGAGATAGCCCTCCTCGTTGGCGAACAGCAGCCCGCTCTGGCCCGGCGGCAGGACGCGCAGGTCGGGCACGCCGAGCTCGACGACGAACCGCCCGCCGGCGACGAGGTGCCGCGCCGCGTTGCGGAAGCACGCGACCTGCTTCGCCTGGGTCAACAGATTGGAGATGGTGTTGAAGACCAGATAGACGAGCGAGTACGCACCGGGCGCCGTCGCCGTCGCCATGTCACCGACCACGACGGGAATGACGTCGTCGTCGACCTTGCGCCGAAGCTGCTCCAGCATCGGCCGCGACAACTCGATGCCGGTGACGTCGACCCCTCGCGCGGCCAACGGCACCGCGACCCGCCCGGTCCCGATCGCGAACTCGAGCGCCCGCCCACCGGCGGCCAACTCGGCCAACCGCTCCACGGTCGGCCCCAACACGTCGTCGGCGAACATGCCGACCCCAGGCGTGTCATAACGCCGCGCCGTGTCCTCGTCCCAGATCTCGTCCTGCCGCATACGGCCACGATCGCGACGCCCGCCAACCATGTCCACCGAATAACCGACCACTCCGGACCCGTCCACATGCGAGCCAAGCCACCGGAGCGCCGGGACCGATCGCCGCCGGCTGCCACTTGCCGCCGGCCGCGTGATCGGCTGGGATGCGAGTAGGCCGGGGGTGCGAGCGCCGTTCCGCTGCCGGCGGCCGTGCGATGGACGGGCGGGTCGGCCGGCATGTGCCCTCACCGCGCAACCCGAGCCGCGACCACGGCGATCAGCATCGACCGGCGCACCCGCGGCCGGCTACCCGGTTTGTGGCTGTGCCGACGCGACGCCGGCGGTCGGGGGGCTCGAGCGACGGTCTGCGGGACGTAAGCGCCTCACGCCGTGAGGGCCGGGGCGAGTAGGTGGATCGCGGCGGTGACGGCGGCGCGGGGGTTGGCGCGCCAGTCCGGTGTGACCGGGCGTAGCGACGTCGACAGCGGGTAGCGCTCCGCCAGGTCCGGCACCGCCGCCTGGATAGCCGACGCGCGAGCCAGCCAGGCGTCGGTGTCGTCGGTGGACATCCGGTCATAGGCGGCCGTCGTGGCGGCGGTGGCGCGGACCGTCGCGTACAGCATGGTGACCGCGGTGGCCTGACGGTCGGCGGGGACCTGCCACCTGGCCAGGACGCCCAGCAGGCGCTCCAGCCAGTCCTGTTCGTTGGGGCCCTGGCCGGCCTGCGACCAGGGCCGCTCCGTAAGCCACGGATGCGCGAGATAAACCTCGAACAGCGCCGTCGACCAGGCGAGCAGTCCGTCGGCCAGCGACGTCTGCGGGTCCGGCCACTGTGGCATCGCGCTGGCCTGGTCCTGCATCAGGGCGAGGAGATTCTCTTTCGTCCCCACGTACGGGTAGAGGGCCATCGCGGTCCTGTCCAGGCGGGCCGCCACCGCTCGGGTGGAGACCGCGGTGAGCCCTTCGGCGTCCGCTATCGCGATCGCGGTCGCGATGATCTCGTCCAGGTCCAGTTGCGGGGCCGGGCCTCGGCGGGGCGCCGGCAGGGTGGTGCCGCGGTGCCGCCAGAGTCGACGTACGTGATTGTCTATGTCGGCTGTCATAGTCCTTACAGTGTATAGTGTTTTCATGACTACCGCACGCATGCATGACGGCACAACGATCGAGGTGTCGGTCCGGGGCGACGGCCCGGCGGTGTTGCTTCCGGTCGGCACCACCGTGATCGAGGGAGAGGCGGCCGAGCAGGCCCGCGCCTGGGGTGCCGATCCGGCGCTCGGGCACCACCTCGCCGGCGGTCTCGCCGACGCGGGCTTCCGGGTGGTCACCGCCGACTACGAGGGCCACCTGACCGACCACCCCAAGCCGACGACGCTGACCGCCGACGCCGCCGCGGCCGACATGCTGGCCATCGCCGACGCGGCGGGCGCGGACCGCTTCGCCTACTACGGCTACTCCTGGCTGGCGGTTCTCGGCCTGCAGCTCGCCCTGCGCACCGATCGGCTCACGGCGCTCGCCATGGGCGGCTACCCACCGCTGGGCGGCCCCTACGACGCGATGCTCACCGTCACCGCCATCGCCCACCGGATGGCGGTCGCCAACCAGGGCAAGGAGTTCGCGCCGGCCGAGCCCGGCGACTGGGACACGGCCGAGGTGACCCGCCACCCCGACCAGACCGCGCAGTACCTGACCCTCTACCGGTCACTGCGCGACTTCGACGAGCGGGCGGCGCTGGGCCGCCTGACCATCCCGCGACTGGCCTTCGCCGGCGCCGACGACAACATCAGCTACGGGCCCAGGTGGGACGACGCCCACGTCGCTATCGGCGAGCCGCTGGCGCGCCACCGGCGTGAGCTCGAAGGGCTCGGCTGGACCGTCCACGTCGTCCCGCACGGCGACCACATGACCGTCATGCGCGCCGAAACGGTGCTGCCGATCCTGACCCCCTGGCTCACCGACTCCCTCAGCGTCCGCGCCACGGACCAACCCGCGGCCGGGTGACCGCCGCCCGGAAACTCGGGCAGGCGGTCAAGTCCTCGACGGGGCACCGCGCCGCATGGTCGAGCATCTCCCGGGCCGCCTCGAGCGCCCGGATCCGGACGTCCACCGCGTCCCGGTAGGCGCGGAGGTGGCGGACCAAAACGCCCGCGCCGCCCGCGGCGACCTGCTGCTGATCGTCCGCCCTCATCACCGCCGCCACCCGGCCCGACTGACCTGCAGCAGATTTCCGGCGCGGGAGGCCGGCAACGCGAGCCCGCCGCGCGAGGGTTGCGGGCGTGCCGGGACCGCCCAGGCCGAGAGGTGGGTGGGTGTGGGCAGGCCGGCGTGGCTCTGCCCGTGCGGCCGGTGCGTGGAAGGAGGTCGTCGGAGCAAGGAACGACCGCCTGACCTTAAGCTCGTCGGTCAGGCGGTCGTGGGTCGACCACATCAGGGCTTGAGGACCACCTTGATGCAGCCGTCCTCCTTGTTCTTGAAGATCTCGTAGCCGTGCACCGCCTCGTCGAGGGGCAGGCGGTGTGTGGTCAGATCCTCGACGCCCAGCGGGTCGCCCTCGCCCGTCAGGGCCGGCATGATCTCGTCGACCCAGCGGCGTACGTTCGCCTGGCCCATGCGGATCGTGACCGCCTTGTCGAACAGGTCCAGCATCGGGAACGGGTCGGCCTGGCCGCCGTACACGCCGATGATCGACACCGTGCCCGCGCGGCGTACGCAGTCGAAGGCGACCTTCAGCGCCGCCATGCGGTCGATGCCCACCGTTTCCATCGCCTTGCGGGCGACCGGGTCCGGAAGCAGGCCCGCGGCGCGCTGGGCGAACTCCTGCAGCGGCGAGCCCTCCGCCTCCATGCCGACCGCGTCGACCACGCCGTCGGCGCCGCGGCCGCTGGTCAGGTCCATGATCGCGCCGGGTACGTCCTCGACGGACGTCGTGTCGATGATCTCGATGCCGTGGCGCCGGGCCATCTCGATGCGCTCCGGCACGCCCTCGACCGCGATCACGCGCTCGGCGCCCAGGAAGCGGGCCACCCGGGCGGTGATCTGGCCGATCGGGCCCAAGCCGATCACGGCGATGGTCGAGCCGGGCTGGACGTCGGCGTACCGGGCCGCCTGCCACGACGTCGGCAGCACGTCGGACAGGAACAGGAAACGCTCGTCCGGCGGGCCGTCCGGCACCTTGATCGGCCCGTACTGGGCCTGCGGCACCCGCAGGTACTCCGCCTGGCCGCCGGGGACCTGGCCGTACAGCTTGGTGTAGCCGAACAGGGCCGCGCCCTTGCCGTACTCGCGGACCTGGGTCGTCTCGCACTGTGCCTGGAAACCGTGGCCGCACATCCAGCAGTGCCCGCACGAGATGTTGAACGGCACCACCACCCGGTCGCCGGGTTTGATGTGGGTGACCTCGGGGCCGACCTCCTGGACGATGCCCATGGGCTCGTGCCCGAGCACGTCACCCTGGTCGAGGAACGGTCCGAGCACGTCATAGAGGTGCAGGTCCGAGCCGCAGATCGCCGTCGACGTCAGTTTGACGATCGCGTCGGTGGGCTCCTGGATCTTGGGATCGGGTACGGACTCGACGGCGACCTTCGCGGTGCCCTGCCATGTCACAGCCTTCATACGACGCGGGTGCCCGCAACCGGGCGTTCTATGCCCCGGTCGTGGCGATCCGGGCGAGTTGGGGCAGGAGCCACGGCGCGATCACCTGTTGTACGCCTTCCGGCGTGAAATGCAGCCCGTCGCTGCGGACGCGGACGCCACCCACGTCCCAGGTGAACCGGCGGTCCGGGCAGACCACGCCCTGCAGATCGAGCACGGTGGCCTTGCGCGCGGCGGCCGTCGACCGCAGCAGCCGGTTCCAGGCGTCCACCCGGTCCGGCTGGTCCTCCGGCCACAGGCCGCCGTCGGGGCGTTCGGCCCGCCGGGTGTACGGCGCGGTCAGCACCACCACGTGCCCACCGCGCGAGCCGGCGACGTCGATGGCGAGGTTGAGCTCGCGGGACAGGTACGCGTCGAACTCCGGCTCGCCCACGTGCTGGTAACGCCCGTTGAGCTTGCGGTCCATCAGCTCCCAGCGGTCGAGCAGGATCACCGCCACGTCGGGGTCGTCGCTGCCGATGTCGCGTTTCCAGCGCTGGTCCCATTTGTCGCAGCCGGGATAGTTCGGGTGGGGCGAGCCGACGTAGACGATCTCCGGCAACCGGGCGATCCCGCACCCGGGCACGCCCCGCGCGGTCACCTGGAGCTTGTCCTGCTGGGGCAGGTACGTGCCGAGCGACCACGACACCGAGTCGCCCATGAACGCGATCCGCGGCAGCGCCCCGGGCGTGCGGCCCGGCCGCTGGATCGGCGGCGCGGCGGAGGCCGAGGCGGACGGCGCGGGCCGGGTGTCGAGCGCGATCTGCGGCGCCGGCCGGGCCGGCGGCGGCGCCGTCAGCAGCACCGCGACGGCCGCCGTGGCCAGGGCCGCCGACAGCGCCGCCGCGCCGCTGAGCCGGGGCCGGCGCCGGGTCCACCGCGCCCGCCGGATCGGCCGCTCGACCAGCAGATAGGAGGCCACCGAGACGGCGAACACGACCGCGAACCGCAGCCCGAGCAGCGGCAGCCCGCCCACCCCGGTCCGGTCCGCCGTCAGCCAGCCGAAGATCGGCCAGTGCCAGAGGTACAGGCCGTACGAGATCCGCCCGATCCAGACCAGCGGCGCCAGCCCGAGGAGCAGCGCCGTGGGGGAGCGCGGACTGGCCACGGCGTGCGCGATCACCGCGGCCGTGGCCAGCGCGATCAGCGTCAGCCCGCCCCGATAGAGCCACGGGTCGCCGCCGCCCGCGGTGGCCCAGAAGAACGCGGTGATCACCACCCCGCCGAGGGCCAGCGCGCCGAGCACCCGGTGCCGGCCGGGCACGCCACCGACCCGGCCGACGAGCAGCACCGCCAGCCCGCACCCGACCAGCAGCGTCACGGCCCGCGTGTCGGTGCCGAAGTAGTCCCGATCCACGTCGGCGGGGGAGAAGAGCAGCGCCGACGCCACCGCCGAGGCGACCGAGCCGACCAGGCAGATCGCCAGGAGGACCAGCCGCGTACGCCGCCCGCGCGCGAGCACCGCCGCGGCCACGAAGACCAGCGGCCAGATCAGGTAGAACTGCTCCTCGATGCCCAGCGACCAGGTGTGCTGCAGGGGCGATGGCGCGCCGGTCGCCGCGAAGTAGTCGCCGTCGCGAAACATCATCCGCCAGTTGGCGAGATAGGCCACGGCGGCGAGGTAGTCCAGCCGCAGCGCCGGCAGCTCGGTCGGCGGCAGCAGCCAGCGGGACACGACCGCCACGGTGACCAGCACCAGCAGCAGCGCCGGGAGCAGCCGGCGGGCCCGGCGGCCCCAGAAGGCGACCAGGTCGGTCCGGCCGGTCCCGGCGCGTTCCACCAGCAGCAGCGACGTGATCAGGAACCCGGACAGCACGAAGAACGCGTCGACGCCGAGGAAGCCACCGGGCAGCGCCGCGACTCCGCCGTGGAAGAGCAGCACCGCCAGGACGGCGAAGGCCCGGACCCCGTCGAGCGCCGGCTGGTACGGAAGGCGCGCCCCGGACATATCGCCTCAAATCTACCGAGGCGGATGAAGGAACGGCCCGTTATTAACGCTTTCCGCATAGGAACGGCCCGTTCCTAACGCGAAGCGTTAATAACGGGCCGTTCCTTGCGGCGGTCAGCGGCGGGTGCGGACTGCGGTGGCGAGTTCGTCGAGGAGGGTCTCCGTGGTGTCCCAGTCGATGCAGGCGTCGGTGACCGACTGGCCGCGGACCATGGTCGCCCCGCCGAGGTTCTGCCGGCCGGCGACCAGGAAGCTCTCCATCATCACGCCGGCGATGCCGCGCTCGCCGGCCGCCAGCCGGGCCGCGATGTCGCGTACGACGCCGGGCTGGCGGTGGTGGTCCTTGCCGCTGTTGCCGTGGCTCGCGTCGATCATCAGCCGTTCCGGCAGCCCGGCCGCCGCCAGCTTGGCGAGGGCGTCGGAGACGTGCGCCGCCGAGTAGTTCGGGCCGGCCGAGCCGCCGCGCAGCATCAGGTGGCAGTCGGGGTTGCCGGTCGTGGTGACCAGGGCCGCCACCCCGTCGAGGTTGATGCCCATGAACACGTGGCTGGCCGCCGCCGCCCCGAGCCCGTCGACCGCGTCGCCGATCTCGCCCGAGGTGGAGTTCTTGATCCCGATCGGCATCGAGAGGCCGCTGCACAGCTGCCGATGCGTCTGGCTGGCCGCGGTCCGGGCGCCGATCGAGCCCCAGCTGACGATGTCGGCGATGAACTGCGGGGTGATCGGGTCGAGGAACTCGCAGCCGACGGGCAGGCCGAGCGCGGAGACGTCGAGCAGCAGCTGGCGGGCCAGCCGCAGGCCGCGGTTGACGTCGAAGCCGCCGGACAGCCCGGGGTCGTTGATCAGACCCTTCCAACCCACGGTCGTACGCGGCTTCTCGAAGTAGGTGCGCATCACGATCCGCAGGTCGCCGGAGAGCCGGGCGGAGACGGCGGCGAGGCGCCGCGCGTAGTCGAGGGCGGCGTCCGGGTCGTGGATCGAGCACGGCCCGACGATCACCAGCAGGCGGTCGTCGCGGCCGTCGAGGACGTCGACGACCTCGGCCCGGCCGCGGCTGACCACGTCGGCGACCTCGGGGGTGACCGGGAACTCGTGGCGGAGCAGCGCGGGGGAGATCAGCGGGCTCATCCGGGCGATGCGGGCATCGTCGAGCGCCGCGGCGGTGACAGACATGGCGTCCTCTCGTGGGCGAGCCGCCCCCGGACGCGAGCGCCGAGCCGGCTCAGGAATCCGGCTCGGGGTGAAGGTCAGCGCAGCGGAACGCCCGCCGACCCGTTCCGGGCCGGAGGTGTAAACCGATACCAGCGCTGCACGGGCGCAACCCTAGCAGGCCGGCCGGCCGGGCGGCGGCCCGGAGTGCCCGGGCCGCCGCGAAGCGTCATCGCCGCCAGAGCCGCACGTAGTCGAACCGCGCCGTGGCCTGCGGGTTGTCGCCGCCGTGGCTGACCAGGCCGATCCGCGGCGTGACCCCGGCCGGGAAGGTCCACACGCCGCCCCAGGTCCAGTGCCGGCCGTCGAGGCTGGTGGCGGCCCGGTACTCGTGCTCCCCGGTCGCGTCGACCCGGTGGGCCAGGCGCAGCCACGTGGTGTCGGCCGGCGGCGTCTCGACCATGCCGCCGTAGGAGAGCCGGCCGGCGTACGGGAGCTCCCGCCCGTACTCGATCTGCCGGGTGTTCCAGATCGCGACGTGGCTGAGCCGGGCGAAGTCGTCGTCGCCGGCGTAGACGACGAGGCCGGCCTGCTGGTAGTTGCGCACCGTGTCGACCCCGAGATCGATGGTCAGCTTGGTCTCGACCACGTAGTCGCCGGCCGGGGCGTCCCGCAGCAGCACGCCCGCGTCGTTGACGGTGCCGACCAGGTCGGCGGCCTGGGTCGGCCAGCGCAGCGCGCCGCCGGTGACCACCGCGTCGGGGTCGAGCCGCACCCAGCTCCAGGCGGGGTCGAGGCCGGCCGTGAAGTCGTCCGACCAGACGGGCTTCCTGACCTTGTCGGCCCAGCGCCACGACTCGTCGCGCGCGCCCGGGTCGGAGGCCCACTCGCCGCCGCGGACGGTCGGCCAGCCGCCGTGCCAGTCGAGGCGGTCGATCAGCATCGGGCGCCGGTTGATCCCGTAGGGCTCGTCGAGATAGGGCACGTCGCGGTCGATGGCGTGGTAGACGAACCAGTCGCGGCCGCGCTCGTCGGTGACCACGGCGTTGTGGCCGGTGCCGATCCAGCGGTTGCCGTTGGGCTGGATCACCGGCGTGCCGCCGACCCGCGAGTCGAGCAGGGACGCGCCGGAACGGTCGACGAACGGCCCGGTGGGCGACTTGGAACGGCCGGCGAACACGCTGTAGCCGGTGGTCGGGCCCGCGCAGCAGTTGGCGGCCGAGCCGAACAGGTAGTACCAGCCACCGCGCCGGACCACGTACGCGCCCTCGTAGCGGTTGTCGATCGTGACCTGGGTCGCGGCGCCGGTGACGCGCAGCCCGTCGGACGACAGCGGCACGGTCCAGATGCCACCGAAGTACGAGCCGTAGTAGAGCCAGCGTTGCCCGGAAGCGTCCACCAGCCCGGCCGGGTCGAAGGTCCACAGGAAGCCGCCGCCGGGCGCCGGTCGCGGGCCGACCAGCGGGGCGCCGGAGTCGGTCCACGGTCCGGTCGGGCCCGGCGCGGTGGCCACGCCGATCGCGGAGTCGTCGCCGGCGTTGAGCGTCGTGTCGGTGACGGTGTAGTAGAGCAGCCAGGTGTCGCCGGCGCGGCGGATGTCGGGGGCCCACAGGCCGGCGGTCGGCGTGGCCCAGGCCGGCCGGTTGGCGGCGATGAACGCGTCACCCACATAAGACCAGCGGGCCAGGTCGGGGGAGCGCAGGATCGGCAGCAGGTGCGGCGTGCCCTCGCCGGAGCGGAGGGGGTCGCTGGTGCCGTACGCGTACCAGTAGCCGTCGTCCCCGCGGATCACGGCGGGGTCGGCGAACGTGTCGGCGACACCGGCGGTGACCGGGTTGCGCGGTGTCGGTTGTGGAGCGGCGGAAGCCGGGGCCGGAGCCGCGACGGTCACCAGCGTGAGGCCGGCGAGCACGGCGAGCAGTCGACGCATCCATCGTTCTTACAACGTTGCATTCATCGTTGTAAGGACGAGCGGGCCAGGTGGTTGGACGGGCGGCGGCCGGGTACGCAGCCCTGGATCACCGACGAAGGGAGCCGTCCCGTGCCCGTCCAACCAACGATCAAGAACCGGCGCACCTCGACCGTCGCGGCGGGGGAGAGCAAGGGCGCCTGGCGGTCGATCCTGGAGCAGGGGTCGCACCTGCTGCAGACGAGCGCACCGATGTCAGGTTTCGACGTCTATGTCGTGGGTTTCCACTGCGCCAAGGGTGAGCCGGACTTCCAGATGGAGGCGCACCACTTCTGCCGGGTGGTCAACGACGACGTGCTGCAGTGCGTGCTCTTCGACGGCAACACCAAGGACGCCAACCTGATCGGCGTGGAATACATCATCTCCGGGCGGCTCTTCGACACGGTTCCCGAGGAGGAGCGCGGCTACTGGCATCCGCACAACTTCGAGGTGCTCTCCGGCGAGCTCGTCGCGCCCGGCCTGCCCGCGGCCGCCGAGAAGGCGCTGATGAAGCAGCTGATGAACTCGTACGGCAAGACCTGGCACACCTGGCACACGCACAGCACGGCCGGGCACGAGGGCATGCCGCTGCCGTTCGGCGACCCGAAGCTCATGTGGTCGTTCAACCGGGACGGCGAGGCCGACGAGGCGATCAAGCAGGACCGCAACACGGCGATGAACGTCGACCCGGAGAAGAAGCGGGCCGAGCGGCAGTCGCTCCTGGAGCTGGCCCGGCCGCAGTGGGGCGTCGACGACATGAAGGACGACTTCACCGGCACCACGCCGGTGCCGGGAGTCGTCGACATCCGCGCCGCGCAGGGCTAAGGCAGCGGCTGCGGGCCGTCCGTCGGGCCGCGGACGACCGGCTTGCCGTCGGTCCAGACCACCTCGTCCAGCCAGAGCTGGCGGCCCGGGTCGACCGCGCCCTCCTGGCCGGTGGGCCAGGCGTGGTAGATCAGCCAGGTGCGGCCGTCCTTCTCGACCATCGAGGCGTGGCCGGGCCCGGACGCGCCGCCGGCCGAGCGCAGGATCGGGTTCTCCGGCGCCTTGCGGCACGGGCCGGCGGGCGAGTCACAGACCGCGTAACCCTCCGCATAGGACGGTTTGTCATAGGCGTTGGCGGCGTAGAACAGGAACAGCCCTTCGGGCCGGCGCCACAGGAACGGGCCCTCGACGAGGGTGCCCTCCCACGCCTCGGTCTGCTTGATCAGCTGGACCGGCTCGCCCGCCAACGAGACACCGGACGCCGCGAGCGGCGCCGACCAGATCCAGGTGTCCTGGCCGATCGCGTTGCCGTCGTTCTTCCACAGCAGGTGCAGCGTGCCGTCCGTGTCCCGGAACGGGCTCGCGTCGATCGACCCGCCCTGGTCGGCCTGGCAGACCAGCGGATCGGCCGCGTCGTCGACGAACGGACCCGCCGGCGAGGACGCCACGGCCCGCCCGATGCACTGCCGACCCGTCGCCGCCGACGCGGCCGTGTAGTAGAGCACGTAACGGTCCGCCGCGACCGCCAGCACCTCCGGCGCCCAGGTCTTCCCGGCCGCGGCCCAGGAACCCAGCTCCGGCAACGCGTCCCCGGCCGGCGTCCAGGTCACGAGATCCGGGGACGTCAGCACGGGGACGTTCGCCTCGGGGGTGTTGGTGTGGAACAGGTACCAGGTCTCGCCGACCCGGATCGCCTGCGGGTCCGGCGCGTCCGACGCGTACACCGGGTTGGTGAACGTGTCGGGCGGCGGCTCCGCCGGGGAGGAACCGCCGCAACCACCCAGCGCGGCCGCCGCCACCACTGCCACCACGACCCTCCGGATCATCCCTTGAGTCCGCTGCGGGACACGCCTTCGATGATGTGCCGTTGCGCGATCACGAACAGGATGATCGCCGGCACGCTGGCCAGCACGGCGCCGGCCATCACGACCGGGAAGTCGGTCTGGTAGGCGCCCTGGAGCAGGCCGAGGCCGGCCGGCAGGGTCAGCTGGTCGCCGCTGAACAGCACGAAGATGGGCCACAGGAAGTCGTTCCAGTTGGTCAGGAACGCCAGCACCGCCAGTGTGGCCAGGGCCGGCTTCGACAGCGGCAGCACGACCCGCGTGAAGATCTGCCAGGTGTTGGCGCCGTCCAGCGTGGCCGCCTCCTCGAGCTCGCGGGGCAGCGACAGGAAGAACTGCCGCAGGAAGAACACCCCGAACGCGCTGGCCGCGCCCGGCACCACGATCACCGTCAGGGTGTCGAGCCAGTTGAGCGTGTCGACGATCAGGAAGTTCGGGATGATCTGCGTGGCCGGCGGCACGAACAGGGTGGCCACGATCAGCGCGAACACCAGGCCGCGCCCGCGGAACCGCATCCGGGCCAGGGCGTACGCCGCCATCGAGGCGGTGACCAGCACCAGCGCGGCCTGCAGCACCGCGGCCAGCAGGCTGTTGAAGAACCAGCGCAGCACCGGGTTCTGCGAGCCGGCCTGCAGGAGCTGCTTGTAGCCGTACGTGACGAACGGGTCGGGCAGCCAGGTCGGTGGGATCTGCTGCGCGTCCGGGTACGACTTGAGCGAGGTGAGCAGCATCCAGATCAGCGGGACCGCGAATACGGCGGTCAGCGCGACGAGGATGGCGTATAGCCCGATCCGGCGGAGCGCCATCAGTCCTCCCGGTACCGGAAGATGCGGAAGTTGGCGATGCTGACCACGACCAGCATCAGGGTCAGGGTGACGCTCATCGCCGCGGCCCGCCCGGCGTCGTTCTGCGCGATGCCGCGCTCGACGATGTACCAGACCACGCTGCGCGTCGAGTTGCCCGGCGCTCCCTGCGTGATCAGGTAGGACTGCCCGAACATGTTGGCCGACGCGAGGATCGTGGTGGTCACCACGAACAGCAGCACGGGCCGGAGCCCGGGCAGGGTCACGTTGCGGAACCGCTGCCAGGCGGTCGCCCCGTCGACCTTCGCCGCCTCGTAGAGCTCCGCCGGGATGTCCTGCAGCCCCGCCAGGTAGATGACGGCGTTGAAGCCGGCGGTCCACCAGACCGTGACGCCGACCAGCGAGATCCAGGCCCACGGCAGGTCGGTCACCCAGGCCGTGGCGTCCGGCAGCCCGACGACCCCGAGCAGACGGTTGACCAGGCCGAGGTTGGCGTCGAGCAGGAACCGCCACAGCAGGCCGATGACCGCGACGCCCAGCACGTACGGCGCGAAGAACACCGCCCGGAAGAACGTCCGGCCCGGGAACGCCCGGTTGAGCAGCACCGCGAGGCCGAGCGGGAGCACCACCAGCAGCGGCACGGACAGCACGACGAAGATGCCGGTCGCGCTGACGCTCTCCCACCAGTCGCTGTAGACCACCGAGCCGCTGGTGAACAGATCCTTGTAGTTGTCGAGACCGACGAAGGGCTTGTTCGGCAGCTGGAAGTCCCACTGGTGCAGGCTGAGCCAGATCCCGAGGAGCACCGGCAACAGCGCGAACACCGCGAACAGCAGCAGGTACGGGGCGAGGAAGAGGTACGGCGTCGCGGTTCCGCGACGCCGCACCGCCGACTTGGGCGAAGCCAAGGTCAGGCCCCGTACTTCTTGGCGTTGTCCGCGAGCAGCTGGTTGGCCTTCGCGACGCCGTCGTCCATCGCCTTCTTCGGGTCCTTCTTGCCGAGCACCGCCTCGTTGAACGCGGTGTAGAACAGGGTGATCGCGTCACCGACGCCCGGCAGGGCCGGCGGGAACGCGGCGTAGTCGAGCTCGGGCGCGAGCTTGCCGACCTCGGTCAGCGCCTGGAAGCCGCTGCCCTCGCGGACGGCCTTGCGCGCGGGCACCTGGCCGCCGGCCGCCCAGTCCAGCGAGTGCTCGCTGAGCCAGTTGATGAACACCTTGGCCGCGGCGATCTTGTTGGCGTCGGCGCCGCGCTTCTGCTGCACGATCGTGAAGTTGTGCGAGTTGGCCCAGGCGGCTGGCTTCGAGCCGATCTGCGGCAGCGGCGCGACGCCCCACTTGACCTCGGGGCTCTTCTTGAGGTCGTTGATCTGCCAGATGCCGTTCCAGTTGAACGCGCTCTTGCCCGCCTTGAACGCGACGTAGTCGGCGTCCTGGCCCACGTTGGCCGGCGAGTGCCCGTTCTTGACCAGGTCGACGCACCAGGTGACCGCCTCGACGGCCTCCGGCGAGTTGAACACGGCCTGGGTGGTGTCCTGGTTGAACAGGGAGCCGCCGAACTGGTGCACCAGCGAGTAGCCCGCCATGCCGCCGGTGAACTGGAACGGGCTCATCCAGAAGCCCTGGATGTTCTTGGCCTTGAGCGCGGTCAGCGCCGCCTCGAACTCCTGCCGGTTGGTCGGCGGCTTGTTCGGGTCGAGGCCGGCCTGCTCCATCAGGTCGGTGCGGTAGTAGAAGCCGAGCGGGTGCATGTCCAGCGGAATGCCGTACCGCTTGCCCTTGTAGATGCCGCCCTGCCACACGGTGGGCGCGAAGTCGGCCTCGGTCAGGCTCAGCGCGGACGCCACGTCGTCGAGCGGCTGGATGATCTGCCGCGCGGCGAACGTCGCGAGCTGGTCCATGTGCATGACCGCGATGTCCGGGCCGTTGCCGGAGGAGACCGCGCCGGGCAGCTTGGCGTAGTAGTCCTCCCACCGGTAGGTGGCCACGCCCATCTTGATGTTCTGGTGCTCGGTGTTGAACTGGTCGACGAGCTTCTTGAAGATGTCGCCGTCACCGCCGGTGAAGCCGTTCCACAGGTTGAGGTCGACCTTGGGGCCGGAGTACGTCTTGCCGCCGTCGCCCGAGGCGGCGGTCGAGTCGTCGTCACCGCTGCCGCAACCGGCGATGGTCAGGGCGGCGGCCGTGCCGAGCCCGACACCCAGGCCGAGCACACGCCGTCGGGAGATCAGGTTGTCCATGGGTCGCTCCTCGGATCTATCGGGATGGGGGTGAATAGCGCAGGAGGTTCCAGGAGGCGGCGGGCAGGACTACCCGCGAAACGCCGCTCTCAACATCAGGTCGGCCCAGCTCGCGAGGGGTGACCCGGGCGGGCGCGTCCGCTGAGTTGACCGCGTCCGGGTCCGCGCCCGCGTCGAGGGTGACGTGGGCGAGACCGGCGATGCCGGGCAGCGCCCGCAGGCCGATTTCGACGACCAGGTCCTCGTCGCCGCGGTTGACGGCGAAGACGGACAGCGCGCCCGTCTCCTCGTCGTGGACGGCGGTGGTGGACAGGGACTCCACCGCGCCGTAGCGGGCGGTCTCGTGCACCGGCGAGACGGGTTCGGTGCGCAGGACGGTGCCCACCGCGTGCCGGGCGGTCAGCGCGAACGGGTGGAAGATGCTCTGCCGCCAGGCCGGGCCGCCGTTGGTGGTGCGGATCGGGCCGATCACGTTGGCGAGCTGGGCCTGGCAGGCGACGCCCACCCGGTCAGCGTGGCGCAGCAGGGTGACCAGCAGGTCGCCGACCACCACGGCGTCGACGGCGGTGAAGTCGTCCTCGATCAGGGCGGGCGCCTCGACCCAGCCGCGCCGGTCCAGGTCGGCCTGCAGGCGCGACTGGTACCAGACGTTCCACTCGTCGAACGAGACCTTCAGCTTGCGGGTGTGCCGCCGCTTGGCCGCCACGTGGTCGGCGGTGGCGACCACCTCGGTGATGAACGCGTCCATGTCGACCGCCGAGGCGAGGATGCTGGCCCGGTCGCCGTCGGACGGGTCGTAGTAGGTGTGCGCCGAGATGTAGTCGACCTGCTCGTAGGCGTGCTCGAGGACGGTCGCCTCCCACTGGCCGAACGTCGGCATGCCGCGGTTGGAGCTGCCGCAGGCGACCAGGCTGATCGACGGGTCGACCAGCTTCATCGCCTTGCCGGTCTCGGCGGCCAGCCGGCCGTACTCGTCGGCCGTCTTGTGCCCGACCTGCCACGGCCCGTCGAGCTCGTTGCCGAGACACCAGAGCTTCACGTCGTACGGCTCGGCGGCGCCGTTCTTGCGCCGCAGGTCCGACAGCTCGGTGCCGCCGGGGTGGTTCGTGTATTCCAGGACGTCGAGCGCCTCCTGGACACCCCGGGTGCCGAGGTTGACCGCCATCATCGGCTCGACACCGGCCGCCTTGGCCCAGGTCATGAACTCGTCGAGGCCGAACTGGTTGGTCTCCACCGTCTTCCAGGCGAGATCGAGCCGGCGCGGTCGGTCACCGGCCGGCCCGATCCCGTCTTCCCAGCGGTAGCCGGAGACGAAGTTGCCGCCCGGATAGCGCACCACGCTCACCCCGAGCTCCCGGACCAGGTCGAGCACGTCACCGCGCAGGCCCAACGGGTCGGCGGTGGGGTGGCCGGGCTCGTAGATGCCGCCGTAGACGCAGCGGCCCATGTGCTCGACGAACGAGCCGAAGAGCCGCCGATCGGCGGCGCCGACCCGGAACGCGGGGTCGACGGTAAGCGAAGCGGTGCGCAATCTCTCAGCCTTTCGGGTGACGTGCAGCCTTTCTACAACGTTGCATACAACGTTGTAAAGCGTAGGTATGCTGTCGTCCTCTGACCGTGATGGAGGTGGGCGTGCGCAACCGGCTCAAGGACGTCGCGGAGCGCGCGGGCGTCTCGGTCAAGACCGTGTCCAACGTGGTCAACGGCTACGCGCACGTCCGGCCGGAGACCCGGGCCCGGGTCGAGGCGGTCATCGCCGAGCTCAACTACCGGCCCAACCTGACGGCCCGCAGCCTGCGCACCGGCCGCACCGGCGTCATCGCGCTGGCCGTGCCCGAGCTCGACATCCCCTACTTCGCCGAGCTGGTCCGGCACGTGGTCGACGCCGCCGCCGCGCACGACTGGACCGTCCTGATCGACCAGACCGGCGGATCACCCGACCGTGAGCGGATCGTCGCCGACGGCATCCGCGACCAGCTCATCGACGGCCTCATCTTCAGCCCGCTGGCGCTCACCGGCGCCGAGCTCGCCCGGCGCGCCGACACCCGCCCGATGGTGCTGCTCGGCGAGCGCGACGACCACGGGCCGGCCGACCACGTCGCGGTCGACAACGTGGCCGCCGCCCGCGAGATCACCGCGCACCTGATCGCGTCGGGCCGGCGGCGGATCGCGGCCATCGGCGCGCAGCGGGCCACCTCCGGCGCCAGCGCGCGGATGCGGCTGACCGGCTACAAGGAGGCCCTCGCGGCGGCGAGGATCCGGTTCGACCCCCGCCGGGTGGCGGCCGCGGCCAACTGGCACCGGGCCGACGGCGCCGCCGCGGTGCGCAAGCTGCTCGACTCCGGCGTACGCCCGGACGCGCTCTTCTGCTTCAACGACACGCTGGCGCTCGGCGCGATGCGCGCCCTGCACGAGCGCGGCCTGCGGGTGCCCGACGACGTCGCGGTGGTCGGGTTCGACGACATCGAGGACGGCCGGTTCTCGACGCCGACGCTGACCACGGTCGCGCCGGACAAGGAGGAGATCGCCCGGCTCGCCGTCGAGCTCCTGGCCAAGCGGCTGGCCCCCGGCGCCGACGGCGCGCCGGCCGAGCTGACCGCCGGACACCGGCTGGAACTGCGGGAGAGTGCCTGAAACGCCCGCCTAAGGGGCGTACATCTGATTTGTCCGTTTAGGACGTACTCTCTTCCCCGAACGAGCGACCTTCGGGGAAGGAATGAACATGATGAGGTCCGCCACCGACGCCCGCGACGTCGTCGTCACGGGCATGGGCTTCTGCCTGCCGGGCATCGGCCGCGCGACGATCACCACGGACGACGTCTGGGAGATCGTCTCGACGGGTAAGACCGCGATCACCTCGCGCGACGACGGCGTCTTCTACGGCTCCGTCGACCTGCCGGCGGAGAAGTTCGCCGAGTACTTCCCGGAGATCCCGGGCATCTTCGCCGCGCACTTCACCGACACCCACCGCTTCGGGCTCATGTCCTTCCTGGAGGCCTGCACCGACGCCAAGCTCGACGTGCGGGCCGGCGCGCTCACCAACGCCGGCATCCTGGTGGGCCGCGGCGGCGTCGACACCAACATCGCCGGCTACCTCAAGGTGCTCAACACCGAGATCGGCGACCTGAACATCCTCGAGGCGACCTCGCTGTTCATCGAGAGCTCGATCGCGGTCACCTCGTCGGACGTCGCGCTGGCCCAGTCGGCCTTCGCGCGGACGACCGGCCCCTGCTACACCGCCAACGCCGGCTGCTCCTCGTCGTCCGTGCAGATCAACAACGCCCGGCTGCTGATCAACAGCGGCGCCTCGGACGTCATCGCCGTGACCGGCGTCGACAACTTCTACTACCCCCTGCTCAAGAAGGTCTTCGACCTCGTCAAGATGGTCCAGGACCAGGACGCCGACAGCCGTCCGACCAACGCGCTGCCCGACGAGCCGATCGAGTTCGACCGCCTGATGCGCCCTTACGACCGGCGCCAGGGCTGCGTCAACTACGGCGAGGGCTCGGTCACGCTGATCCTGGAGAGCCGCGAGCACGCGGAGCGGCGCGGCGCGGCGATCTACGGCCAGGTGCTCAACCAGGCCGTGACCCGCGACGGGCTGCCGCACCCGCTGGCCAGCGACCAGACCGGCGCCGGCCTGGTCGCCGCGGTCCGGCAGGCGCTGGGCGACCGGCCGATCGAGTCCGTCGGCTACGTGCACGGCGGCAGCGACGGCGGCATGGCGGTGCAGGAGGCCGAGGCGATCCGGACGCTGTTCGGCGACCGCGCCGGCGACCTGCTGATGACCTCGCAGGAGGGCTGCTTCGGCCACAACGGCGCGCCGACCGGCGCCCTCGGTGTCGCGCTGACCCTGCTGATGATGCGCAACCGCGCGGTCTGCCCGACCGCCAACTGCGTGGAGCCGCTGGACTTCCTGCCGTTCAACCCGCTGCCCGGCCACGAGACCGCGCCGCTGGCCTTCGACCACGCCCTGAGCTTCACCTACCAGCTGGGCGGCGTGCAGAGCGCGATCCTGCTCGGCAGCCCCGACGCCCTCTGAATCCGAAAGGTTCTGCATCAGTGGAACACGAGCACATCGCGATCGTCGGGATCGGCTGCCGGTTGCCCGGCGACGTCGACTCGCCGGCCGCCCTGTGGCGACTCCTCGCCGATGGCCGCGACGCCGTCGGTCCCTTTCCGGCGGGTCGCCCCGCCCTCGGCGCCGGCACGCCGGGCGAGGGCGGCTGGCTGACCGACGTCGCCGGCTTCGACGCGGACTTCTTCGGCGTCTCCCGGCGCGAGGCCGACGTGCTCGACCCGCAGCACCGGCTGATGCTCGAGGTCGTGTGGGAGGCGTTCGAACACGCCGGCCTCCCACCGGACCGGTTGGCCGGCGAGCCGACCGGCGTCTTCCTCGGGCTCAGCTACGACGACTACATGGCCCGCCTCGCCGGGGCGCCGGAGGAGCTGGCCGGCGGCATCCTCACCAACGGGCACTGCGTGGCGGCCGGGCGGATCTCGTACCTCCTCGGTCTGCACGGCCCGGCCGTCAGTGTCGACACCGCCTGCTCGTCGGGCCTGGTCGCGGTGCACCAGGCCGCCCAGGCGCTGCGCGACCGGGAGTGCGACGTCGCGGTGGCCGGCGCCGTCAACCTGATCGTCGACGAGCGCACGACCCGGGAGTTCACCCGGTTCGGGATGCTCTCGCCGACGGGGCGCTGCCGGGCGTTCGACACGCACGCCGACGGCTTCGTCCGTTCCGAGGGCGCGGGCGCGGTCGTGCTCAAGCGGCTCGGCGACGCGCTGCGCGACGGCGACCGGATCCTCGCCGTCGTCCGCGGCTCCGCGGTCAACCAGGACGGGAAGTCCGACGGACTGAGCGCGCCGTCGGCGGAGGCGCAGGAGGCGTGCTACCGCGCGGCGCTGGTGCGCGCCGGCCTCGACGCCAGCCAGGTCGGCTACGTCGAGGCGCACGGCACCGGCACCCGGCTCGGCGACCCGACGGAGCTGACCAGCCTGACCCGGGTGTACGGGGGCCAGGGCCGGGCCGTCGCCGTCGGCTCGATCAAGACGAACCTCGGCCACCTCGAGCCGGCCGCCGGCATCGCCGGACTGATCAAGACCGTGCTCGCCCTCGACTCGGGCCTGATCCCGGGCAACCTGCACTACACCGGCTGGACCCCGGGAACCGACCCGTCGGCCGCCGGGCTGTTCGTGCCGACCGGCACCACCCGCTGGCCGGACGGCGCCGCGGTGCGCCGGGCGGCGGTGTCGTCGTTCGGCTTCTCGGGCACCAACGCGCACGTCGTGCTGGAGGAGGCGCCGAACCTGCCGGCCGCCGGCGCGACGGCCGCCCGGTCCACCGGCGACCCCGAGGTCGTCGTCATCCCGGCCGGCTCGCGCGAGGCGTTGCCGGCGGCGGCCACCCGGGTCGCCGACTGGCTCGACGGCGACGGGCGGGACGTGCCGCTGCGCGACGTCGCACACACCTTCGCGCTGCGCCGGGGCGCCGGGCGGGGGCGGCTCGGCGTGGTCGCCGCCGACACCGAGGAGCTGTCGGACCGGCTCCGGGCGTACGCCGCCGGCCGGATCGATCCGCTCGTGGTCGAGGGATCCGTGCAGACCGGCGTCACCCGCGGCGCGGTCTGGGTCTTCTCCGGGCAGGGTTCCCAGTGGGCCGGCATGGGTCGCGAGCTGCTGGCCACCGAGCCGGCGTTCGCGGCCAGCCTGACCCGCACCGACGCGCTGATCTCGTCCGAGGCGGGCTTCTCCGTGCTCGACGTCGTCCGCTCGGGCCAGCCGGTCTCGGGCTGCGGGTTCGTGCAGCCGGTGCTGTTCGCGGTGCAGATCGCCCTCGCGGACCTGTGGCGGTCCTACGGCGTGACCCCGGCCGGCGTGCTCGGCCACTCGATGGGCGAGGTGGCCGCCGCCGTCGTCGCCGGCGCCCTGTCGCTGGCCGACGGCGTCGCGGTGATCTGCCGCCGCTCGGCGCTGCTGGAGCGGATCGCCGGCGCCGGCGCCATGGCCAGCGTGGGCCTGGGCCGGTCCCAGGTCGAGGCCGACATCGCGGCGGCCGGCGCGGGCGACGTCGTCTCCGTCGCCGTGGTCGCCGCCCCGTCCAGCACGGTGATCGCCGGCGACGACGAGTGGGTGCGCCTGCTGGTCGACGCCTGGGACGCCGAGGGCGTGCCGGCGCGGCTGGTCGCGGTCGACGTGGCGTCCCACTCGCCGCAGGTCGACCCGCTGCTGTCGGACCTCGAGGCCGTGCTCAAGGACCTGCGCCCGCGCGAGCCCGCCGTGCGCTTCTACTCCACCGTGCTGGACCCGCGTTCGGAGGTGCCGGCGTTCGACGCCGACTACTGGTGCCGCAACCTGCGCCAGCCGGTGCGGTTCGCGGCCGCCGTGGAGGCCGCCGCCGCGGACCGGCACCAGGTGTTCCTCGAGGTGGCGCCGCACCCGGTGGTGGCCGGCGCGATCCGCGAGAGCGTGAGCGCCGAGTCCGTGGTGCTGGGCACGCTGCGCCGTGACGAGCCGGAGCTGGTGACGTTCCGGACCGGATTGGCCGCCCTGCACTGCGCGGGCGTGCCGGTCGCCTGGTCCGTGCTCTACGGCGACGCGGAGCTGGCCGACCCGCCGACGCTGACCTACGACCGGCGGCGGCACTGGGTCGACGTCGCGCCGGTCTCCGCCTCGGTGGCGCCGGCCGGCCTGCCCGGCGCGCACGCCGAGGTGGCCGGTGATCCCGTGCGGCACACCTGGGTCGGCGACGCCGGGCTGCTGGCGCTGCCGTTCCTGGCCGACCACCAGGTGCACGACGAGCCGGTGCTGCCGGGCGCGGCGTACCACGCGCTGGCGCTGAGCGCGGCCTGCGCCGTGTTCGCGGCGCCGGCCGACGAGGTGGTGGTCGAGGACCTGTCGTTCCGCGAGCTGCTCCGGCTCGGGGACCACACCGAGGTGAGCACCACGGTGACGATGGTCGCGGCCGACCGGGCGGAATGCGAGATCTTCGCGCGGGACGCCGACGGTGCCTGGGTGTCGCACGCCCGGGCGGTGCTGCGGTCGGGCCGGTCCACTTCGGACCTTCCGGTGGTCACCTGCGACGTGCCGGGTGACGCCGCGGCCCTCTACGCCGCGATGCGGTCGCGCGGGATCCTCCACGGGCCGGCGTTCGCGGGGCTGAGCGGGCTCGCCCGCTCCGCCGACGGCACGCAGGCCCAGGCGCGGGTGACGCCGCCGGGGCCGCCGCCCGGTGCGCTCGCCGCGCATCCGGTGCTGCTGGACCTGTGCGCCCAGGCGCTGGTGGCCACCGTGCTCGACGCGCCGGGGCAGGGTCTGGTGCTGCCGGTCGGGATCGCGCGGGTCGCGGTGACCGGTGACCTGTCGCTGGCCGCGTTCGTCGAGGCCCGGCTGGTCGCGTCGGACGCCGCCGAGTTCGCCGGGGACGTGGTGCTGCGCGACGGCGGGGGTGCGCCCCTAATGACCGTCAGCGGGCTGCGGTGCGTGCGGCAGCGGGTGCCCGGCGCCGAGGCGCTGCCCGGATCGTGGCTGCTGGAGCCGCGGTGGGTGCCGGCGCCGCCGGTGTCGACCGCCCGGGCCGTCGGGCGGGTCCTGCTGGTCGGCGAGGGCGGCGGGGTGGTGGCGCCGGTCGCGGCCGCGCTGCGCGCCCGCGGCGTCGCGGTCGACGTGCTGGACGTGCCGCCGGCCGAGCCGGTGACCGGGCTGCTCGGCGGCGTGCTGCCGGGCGTGGTCGCGCTGGTTTGCGGTGGTGTCGCGGGCGGCGGCGACGTCGCCCTCGACCGGACCCGGCGGGTGGTGGCCGTGGCGCAGGCGCTCTGTGCCGAGGCGTCGCCGCCCCGGCTGGTGCTGGCGACCGGCGGCGCGCTCGACGAGGCGGCGCTGCGCGGCGTGGTCCGGGTGCTCGCGATCGAGCACCCCGAGTTGCGGGCGACCGTGGTCGAGTCCTCGGACGCCGACCTGCTCGCCGACGAGCTGCTCGGTGACGGCGTCGACGACGAGGTGCGGCACCGGGCGGGGGAGCGGTCGGTGGCCCGGCTGGCGTACGCGCCGGCGCCCGACTCGTCCACCGTGGACGTCCGCTGCGGCGTCGACGGGTTCCGGCTCCGTGCGAACCGGCTGGGCGACCTGTCGGAGCTGGCGTTGGCGGCGGTCCACCGGCGTCGGCCCGGCCCCGGCGAGGTCGAGATCCGGGTGACCGCGGCCGGCGTGAACTTCCGCGACGTGCTCACCGTGCTGGGCCTGCTGCCCGGCGACGGCCACGACGTGCGCTACCGGATCGGCTTCGAGTGCGCCGGCGTGGTCAGCGCCGTCGGCTCCGGCGTGTCGCTCGAGGTCGGCGAGACCGTGCTGGCCGTGGACCTGCGCGGCGGCGCGTTCGGCTCGTTCCTCACCGCGCCGGCCACGGCGGTGGCCCGGATGCCGCGCGGGCTCGATCCGGTGGTCGCCGCGGGCCAGCTCACCGGCTACCTCACGGCCTGGTACGCGCTGCGGCACGTCGCCGGCCTCCGGTCCGGCGAGCGGGTGCTCATCCACAGTGGAACCGGCGGCACCGGGCTCGCGGCGATCGCGGTCGCCCGCAAGCTCGGCGCCTCCGTGCTGGCCACGGCCGGCACGGAGGAGAAGCGGGCCCGGCTCCGCGAGCTGGGCATCGCGACCGTCATGGACTCCCGGTCGCTGGACTTCGCGGCCGAGACCCGGGCGGCCACGGGCGGCGAGGGCGTCGACGTGGTGCTCAACTCGCTGGCCGGGCCGGCGATCCGGGCCGGGCTGTCCACGCTGCGGCCGTTCGGGCGGTTCGTGGAGCTCGGCGTGCGGGACATCCTCGCGGACCGGGCGGTCGGGCTGGCGCCGCTGCGGCACAACATCACGTTCGCCACTGTCGACCTGATCGAGCTGCAGCAGCGGCGGCCGGACGTGTTCGCGACCGTGCTGCGGGAGGTGCTCGGCGGGCTCGCGGACGGGTCGCTGCCGCCGCTGCCCGTGCGGTCCTACCCGTTGACCTCGGCGACCGAGGCGTTCCGGACCATGGCGGCGGCGGCGCACCACGGGAAGCTGGTGCTGACCGTCCCGGGGTCGGGTCTGCTGAAGGCCGCCCGGCCCGAGGGGCCGCCGGTGCGCTCCGACGGGTCGTACGTCATCACCGGTGGCCTGACGGGTGTCGGGTTGGCGGCGGCGTCGTGGCTGGCGTCGCGGGGCGCGGGGCATCTGGTCCTGAACGGGCGGCGGGCGCCGTCGGCCGCCGCCGCGGAGGCGATCGCGGCTCTGCGGGCCGGTGGCACGCGGGTCACCGTGGTGCGCGGCGACGTCGCGTCCCCGGAGACGGCCGAGGCGCTGGTGGCCGCCGCGACGGCGTACCAGCGGCCGTTGTGCGGGGTGCTGCACGCGGCCATGGTGCTCGCCGACGCGGCGCTGCTGACCGTGGCCGACGACCAGTTCGAGACGGTGTGGCGGCCCAAGGTGCAGGGCGCCCGCGCGCTGCACGCGGCGGTGGCCGGGCACAAGCTGGACTGGTTCGTGGTGTTCTCGTCGATGGCGTCGCTGATCGGCAACGCGGGCCAGACCGTCTACGCGGCGGCCAACTCGTGGCTCGACGGGTTCGCGGAATGGCGGTCGGCGCAGGGGCTGCCGACGCTGGCCGTCAACTGGGGTCCGTGGGGCGAGACGGGCGCGGCGACGGACTTCGCGGCGCGCGGCTACACCACGATCGGGACGGCCGACGGTTTCGCGGCACTGTCCACATTGCTGGCTCACGAACGGGTGCGCACCGGCGTGATCCCCGGGGCCCCGTCGTCGTGGGTGCCGGCACCGTCGTCGCCGTTCTTCGCGGACCTGGTGGCCGACACGTCCCCGGCGGCCGCGGCGCCGGCTGCCGCGACGGTCGACGTCCGGGCCGACCTCGCGGCGACGCCGGCGGGGCTGGCCCGGCGGACGGCCCTGGAGTCCTACGTCGGCGGCCACGTCCGGGCGGTGATGCGGCTGGGCGACAGCGCGCTGGACCCGCAGACCCCGTTGCGGGCGCTCGGCTTCGACTCGCTGCTGGCGATGGAGCTGCGGGCCCGCCTCGAGGCCGGTCTCGGCGTCAAGCTGGCCGGCAACTTCGTGTGGCAGCACCCGACCCTGGCCGCGCTGGCCGAGGGCCTGGCCGGCCACATGGACCTGTCCCTGGAGTCCGACGGCTGAGGTCGGGGTCCACCAGATCCGTCGCGGCCGGGGCAACGAAGCCCCGGCCGCGACGTTTTATTGATGTTGCCCGGAAGCGGCCTCGGGCATACCGTTGACCCGAGACGTTCCAGGAGGGATCCCGAGATGACGAGGCTGACCACAGCGGCGCGGCACTGTCGGTGCGCCGTCGCGGGTGTGCCCTCGGTCGGGCGACCCGCCTTCCAACAGCTACGCCTCGCGGGGCGACGGTTGAGCTGAGCGCGGACCGCGCGCTCGCGCCGCCCTCCCGCACCCGGGACTGGGCGGCGTTTCTGTTTCTCCCTCCTGGCCTGATCGCGTCGCTGGTGCGGCGGCTGGTCCGCAAAACCAGATCCCGGCAACGGGCATGCGAGGGTTCGATTCCCCGTCAGGCCTCTCGTCTACAAAGGAGTGTCACGATGAGCTACACGCTGCTGCCGGGCACGCGGGCGCCGGTCCGGGTGTGGACCGACCCGGCGACGATCGAGGACCAGGCCGCCCAGCAGCTCCGCAACATCGGCGCCCTGCCGTGGGTCGAGGGTGTGGCGGTGATGCCGGACGTGCACTACGGCATGGGCGCGACGGTCGGTTCGGTGATCGCGATGCGGCAGGCCCTCGCGCCGGCCGCGGTCGGTGTGGACATCGGCTGCGGCATGTCGGCGGTGCGGACCAGCCTCACCGAGGCCGACCTGCCCGACGACCTCGGCAAGCTCCGCCGGGCCATCGAGTCCGCCATCCCGGTCGGCTTCAACGCCCACGACGAGCCGGTCAACCCGCACCGGATCCACGGCCTGCCGACCGCCGGCTGGAAGGAGTTCTGGGCGCGGTTCGGCTCGCTGACCGCGGGGGTCTCCGCCCTGGAGACCCGGGCCGGCCGGCAGCTGGGGACGCTGGGCGGCGGCAACCACTTCATCGAGGTCTGCGTCGAGCAGGGCGGCCCGGACGCCGGGCGGGTCTGGCTGATGCTGCACTCGGGCTCGCGCAACATCGGCAAGGAGCTGGCGGAGCGACACATCGCGGTCGCCCGCAAGCTGCCGCACAACGCCGGCCTGCCCGACCGCGACCTCGCGGTGTTCGTCGCCGGCACGCCGGAGATGGACGCGTACCGCCGGGACCTGACCTGGGCGCAGCAGTACGCGGCCCGCAACCGGGCCGTGATGCTGGGGCTGCTCAGCCGGGTGCTGCGCGAGGCGGTGCCGCACGTCCGCTACGACGAGCCGATCTCGTGCCACCACAACTACGTGGCCGAGGAGACCTACGACGGAGTCGACCTGCTCGTCACCCGCAAGGGCGCGATCCGGGCGGGGCGCGGGGAACTGGGCATCATCCCGGGCTCGATGGGCACGGGCTCCTACATCGTCCGCGGCCTCGGCAACGCGGACGCCTACCAGTCGGCCTCGCACGGCGCCGGCCGCCGGATGTCGCGCACCAAGGCCCGCAAGACCTTCACGGTCACGGACCTCGCGGAGCAGACGGCGGGCGTCGAGTGCCGCAAGGACGGCGGGGTCGTCGACGAGATCCCCGGCGCCTACAAGGACCTCGACACGGTCATCGCCGAACAGGCCGACCTGGTCGAGGTCGTGGCCCACCTCAAGCAGGTGGTCTGCGTCAAGGGCTAGGGGGCCTGCGGCCGCGGTTGCTGGGCTCAACCGCGGCCGTCCGGCTCGGGCTTTCGGCTTCGCCCCTCGGGACTCACCACCCGCTAGAAGTGGGGGTCGAGACCTGATCCCCAGTCGTAAGTGCCGTCAGCGGGGACCAAGATGTCGCACTCGATATCCCGAATTGAACCGGTGGTGAGATTGGTGAGCCTGGTATATAGAATGTAGTAGCCCTGACTGCCAGGACCGAAATTTATCGGGCCGAGGTCAGAATGCCAACGATACTTGGCGTTGCCTTCCAGTTTTCCCAGCCAGTTGTAGCAGGTTTTACCCGGCATTGGACGCACGTCGGGCTTGACCCAGTGGAAGAAGCCGTAAACCCCGGGATCCAGCCAGATTTCGCGCTCGAAGCTCGAAACTGGATAGTAAATGGTGGGGTTGGCGATCAAATACTGATTTTTCAGGTTCAACGCCGTGGCGGCCTCTGCGTGTGCGGCCGTACCGGTCGACATTATCATCCCGAAAATCGCCGCTGCCGAAATAGCGCTCTTGACACGTAACCGCATTCATCAGCCCTTCCTCATGGCAGTCAGGTATTCCGCACCCTATCGCCGGCTGCACTCATTTCGGCTTCACCGTGGCAACTGGTGCGTGTCCCATCACCCGGGCCGCAGGTCCGCCGGCCGTTCGATCTTTGAATCTACAGTCGCATGGCGCGGGTTCGGTGCTGGTCAATCGCATGAAACCGCAACGAAGTCGACGTCGCCCATACTGGCGGGCACGCATCGGCAGGCCCGACGTCTCAGGGCGTGCCCAATTCTCACGTAGGCGGTTACTTTGGCGAGAAAGTTGATTTCTGGTGTGTCGCTGTCGGCTCTTGTGTTCGTCGCGAGCGTGGTCGCCATTTCGACGCAGGCGGCCGCGACTCCCGCCGCGGTGGCGCAACAGACGATGGCCAGACAACTCGTCGGCCTCCAGCAGCTGCGGGACATCGTAGACGGGCAGTCAGACCGTTATGCCGGGCTCTCGACGGACGGTGCCGGTCGAGTCACCATCCACCTGCTGAACAGCCGCTCCGCCACGGCGGCCGCCGATACGGCGAAACTCCAGCAGACGGCCACATCCGCCGGAATCAAGGTGTCGGTCGACTACCAGAAGCACAGCCTGCGGGAGCTCAACCAGGTCAACGTCTCGATCCCCGTCGAGGGACCGTTTGCGGCCACTGACTCGGGGCTCACCCGTTGGGGGATCAATCCGGACACCAACTCCGTCGAGGTGGGCGTCGCGGAGGTCACTCCCGAACTGCTCGCCAAGGCCAGGGAGGCCTACGGCGACAAGGTCACGGTGACCAGGAGATCGCGGTCCATCGACCTGGTCGGCCGCCGAACCGACACTCCGCCGTACTACGGCGGCGACATGCTCGATGTCGGGGCTCCCGTCGGGCGCTGTTCGTCGGGGTTCACGCTGACCAACGCCTCCGGCGTACGATACGCAATTACCGCGGGTCATTGCGCGCCGGTCGGCAGGCGCGTCGAGACCAACAACGCCAGCTACTTCGGGACCGTCCAGTTCCAGAGGCTCGGCGGCGGCAACCTCGACAACGCACTCATCGGCGGAGCACGCTATAGCGGACGGATCTGGGTCGGCGGGCCGGCGACCACCACATCGCTCCCTGTTCGTTCGGCACAGAACTCGTGCACGAATTGCCTTGTCAGTTTCGACGGCTCGTTCACCGGTGAGTCATTGATGAAGGTCGTCCGCGGACCCTACTGCGAGACCATGGCGGGGGGCGACTACTCCTGCGGCTTGTGGGAAGCGGTTCACCAGGGTAGTTACATCGGGTGTCAAGGTGGCGACAGCGGCGGGCCCGTCTTTGCCCGCGACGGCCGGGGTGGCGTGATCGCCGTCGGCATCATCAAGGCTGGATACAGTTTCACGGATTGTATCTATACGTCGATCCCGGATATCTTGCGTTACTGGCAGGCCACTATCACCACCGGCTGATCAGGCCGCTGCGCCGTTTGGGCACTCAGTGTCGAAGGGCCGGGAGATCTCACCTCTCCGAGGCACGCCAGCCGGCGGCGGCGCGCGGGACGGTGCTCGGTACAGACCCGCGCGCGCCGGAAGAGCCTGATGCCAGCCGTTGTCAGGCGGTGGCCCAGCGCTGGGCGCCGGTGCCGTTGCAGGTGTAGAGCTGCACCTTCGTGCCGTTGGCGGTGCCGCTCGCCGTCACGTCGAGGCACTTGCCGGAGGCCGGCACGACGATCGAGCCGTTGGCCTGGAACGTGAAC
Source organism: Asanoa sp. WMMD1127 (assembly GCF_029626225.1). Classification (NCBI taxonomy): domain Bacteria; kingdom Bacillati; phylum Actinomycetota; class Actinomycetes; order Micromonosporales; family Micromonosporaceae; genus Asanoa; species Asanoa sp. WMMD1127. Next base: position 6,401,221 of record NZ_JARUBP010000001.1, on the reverse strand, counting down.
CTCTGCGCCGCCGTGCCGTTGCAGTCCCAGATCTGGATCTTCGTGCCGTTGGCCGTGCCGTTGCCGTTGACGTCCAGGCAGCGGTTGCCGTAGACGCGCAGCTCGTCCGCCGCCGTGCGGGTCCACTTCTGGTTGGTCGCGTTGTGGCAGTCCCAGATGATGATCTGCGTGCCCGCCGCGGTGCCGGCGCCGGAGACGTCCATGCAGCGCGCCGACTGCGGGTTGACCAGCGAGACCGCGACGCCGACGGGCGGGCCGGTGGTCGCCGGCGGTTGCAGGCTGCCGGGCACCGCGCTCAGCGCCGCGTACCAGGTCGCGGCCATCTTGTCGTAGCCCGCCTGGTTCGGGTGGACGCCGTCGGCGAGGTCGGCGGTGGTCAGGGCCGCGTGCATGTCGACCAGGTGCGTCCTGGCGCCCTTGCCGGCGACGATGCCCGGAATAGCCGAGTTGTACGCGCGTACCCGCTGCTCCAGGGTCGGGTCCGTCTCGGGCGTGATCTGCGCGACGAACAGCTCGACGTCCGGCGCCGTCGCCCGGATCTTGTCGATCAGCGCCGACAGCCGCGCGGGCGCGTTGGCGATGTCGTAGTTCTGGTTCAGGTCGTTGGTGCCGATGTGCAGGAGCACGGTGCGCGGCATGTAGGTGCGCAGCCAGTTGACGACGTTGGCGTCGATCTGGTCGATCCGCCAGCCGGAGTGGCCCTCGTGGTCGTGGTCGCCGAGGCTCGCCGGCCCGTTGAAGCCCGATCCGACGAAGTCCACCGTGTGCCCGCCGCCGACCAGCCGCTGCCACAGGTTGATCCGGTAGCCGCCGGGCACGTTGAAGCCGTCGGTGATCGAGTCGCCGAGCGGCATGACCCGTACGCCGCCGTTGGACTCGGCGTGGGCGGCGGTGGCGGGCAGCACCGTGGCCACCACCGCGAGCGCGAGGCCGAGTCCGGCCAGTCTCCATCGCATGGCGCGCGTTCCTCTCGTTCGGTGCCGTCCGGGACGGAGGACGGCCATGCATCGAGAGTCGGCGATCTATGGGCGGGTGGGGGAGTCCCTCGGCGGCGAACGCCCGGTGGCGTGCGCCGAACGGTCGGCGATCACGGTGGCGGGTCGCGGGGCGCGGCTGACATGCTGGGTGGATGTGCAGAAACATCCGGGTGTTGAGCAACTTCGAGCCGCCGGCCACGGGCGACGAGATCGAGGCCGCCGCGCTGCAGTACGTGCGCAAGGTCAGCGGCACGACCAAGCCGTCGGCGGCGAACCAGGAGGCGTTCGACGAGGCCGTACGCGCGGTCACCGAGGCGACCCGCACGCTGCTCGACGAACTGGTGATCAAGGCGCCGCCGCGCGACCGCGAGACCGAGGCCGCCAAGGCCCGCGCCCGCGCCGCCGAGCGCTACGGCCCCCGCCCGGAGCCGGCCAGCGCCTGACCGCGCCGCGGCCCGCGGCGCGGCCCGCGGCGTGCTAGAAGAGGTGGCATGCCTTCCGTCTTCTCCAGGATCATCGCCGGCGAGCTTCCCGGCCGGTTCGTCCACCGGGACGAGCGCGTGGTCGCGTTCCTGAGCATCGCCCCGCTCACGCCGGGGCACACGCTGGTCGTGCCGGTCGAGGAGGTCGTCGACTGGACCACCCTCGACCCGGCGCTGTGGAGCCACGTGATGGCGGTCGCCGCCCGCGTCGGCACGGCGGTGCGCACCGCGTTCGACGCGCCCCGGGCCGGCCTGGTGATCGCCGGCTTCGAGGTGCCGCACGCCCACGTCCACGTCTTCCCGGCCCGCGGCATGGCCGACTTCGACTTCGCCCGCGTCGACCACGACCCGGCGCCGGCCGCGCTCGACGACGCACACCAGCGCCTGCTCGCCGCCTTGAAGACCGCGGAGGAGTAGCCGGCGACCATGGAGGAACGCATTCAGGAAGCGATGCGGCTGGCCGAGCGGACCGGGTTCGCCCACTCGAGCGTGCCGGCGCACGGCCGGTTGTTGCAGGTCCTGGCCGGCGGTGTCCCGGGCGGCGGCCTCGTCGGCGAGACCGGCACCGGCTGCGGCGTGGGCCTGGCCTGGCTCGCCGCCGGCGCGCCCGCGGACGCCCGGATCGTCAGCGTCGAGATCGACCCCGACCGGGCCCGCGCGGCACAGCACCTGTTCGCCGCCGACCCGCGGATCACCGTGCTGCACGGTGACTGGCGCGACCTGGCCGCCTACGGTCCGTTCGACCTGCTCTCGCTCGACGGCGGCGGCAGCGGCAAGACGCCGGACGCCGGATTCGCCGAGCCGGAGACCTGGCTGCGGCCGGGCGGCACCGTCGTCATGGACGACTTCACGCCCACGACCGGCTGGCCGCCCGTGGTCGGCGGCGGGACCGACCACGCGCGGATGCGCTGGCTCAACCACCCGCGGCTGCGGGCGACCACCCTCCGGCTGACCCCCGACATGGTGGCGCTCGTCGGCACCCGGATCAGGTGAGCACCTCGTAGGTCAGGTGGGTCGCGTGCGGCGACGCCACCACGTCGACCTGGCGCAACCGTGGCGCGGCCGCGGCCCCCGGCGGGAACAGCGGCGTGCCGCCGCAGGTCAGGCACGGCGAGAGGTGGATGCGCAGCTCGTCGGCGAGACCGAGCAGCACGCTCTGCCGCACGACCTCGGCGCCGCCCATGACGACCACCGTCCGGTCGCCCGCGGCGAACCGGGCCCGGGCCACCGCCTCGCAGATGTCCTCCGCGAAGCGGAACCGCGGCCCCAGCCGCCACGACGACGGCGGCGCGTGCGTCACGACGACCACCGGCGGGCCGCCCGTCGCCTGGTCGGTGCCGGCGCCGTAGCCCAGCTCGTCGGTCCACCCGTGCGGGCCGTCGACGAAGTCGAACAGGCGGCGACCCATCACCACCGCGCCGGTCTCGTCGAGGCCGCGGTGCAGGATCTCCGCGTCGATCGGGTGGCCGGCGAAGACCCAGCCGTGGATCACTTCACCGCCGATGCCCAGACCGTGCTCCAGATCGGCGCCGGGCGCGGCCACGTATCCGTCGAGTGACATCGAGATGTCAGCGACAACCTTGCCCATATCGGTCTATCTTACGCCGATCCGCTCCCTCGCAGGAGTACGTGGCGCCGGGACCACGGCCGGCGGACGGCGGCGCAGCAGGCGCATCGCGGGCGTTTCGACACAGCGGTGCAACGGCAGGGCCACGGCGTACGAGACGACCAGGAACCCGAGGCCCAGCGGCACCGCCTGCCAGACGGGGTAGTCGTGCGACCGCCCCAGGATCGTCATGCCGGTCGTGACGATCGTCAGGTGCACGAGGAAGAAGGCGTACGACGCGTCGCCCAGCTTGATCAGCAGCGGGTGCCGCCACACCGACCGGGCGGCCGTCAGGTCGGCGGTGGCCGCGGCCGGGATCAGCAGCGCCGTGGTCGCCAGCACCGCGGCGGTGTCGCGTACCGAATGCGGCAGCAGGTTGACGATCAGATAGTTGGCCACGAACAGCGCGGACGCCACCGGCAGACCGGGACCACGCCACGCGCCGGACCGCACCAGCAGCGCCAGCGCGATGCCCAGCGCGAACTCGACCCCGCGGGTCAGCGGCAGGACGTAGACGAACCAGCGCTGGTAGGCCGGGTCGACGAACAGGTGCGCGATCAGCGGCAGGAGCAGGCCCAGCCCGACCAGCCCGACCGCGGTCAGCGCGAGCGCGCGGCCGGCGAGACGGCGCAGCAGGGGATAGAGCAGCGGGAAAGCGGCATAGAACGCGATCTCGCACGAGAGCGACCAGGCGACCGGACTGATCCCGAGATAGGTGACGTCGTCGGGGTACCAGGCCTGCACCAGGAACAGGCTCGTGCCCAGGTTGTGCCCGTTGACCTGGTTCATCCGGTTGCCCACGGGGTCCACCAGGTCGCCGACCCATTTCGACACCACGGCCAGGCCCAGCGCCACCACGTACGCCGGATAGATCCGCAGGAACCGCCCCGCGAAGAACCGGCCCAGCCCGCGGCCCGGCGCCGGTCCCGCGCCGCGGGCCGCCCAGGTCAGCACGAAGCCGGAGAGCACGAAGAAGAACGAGACGCCGAGGTCGCCGGGGTCGAGCAGCAGGTGTCCGAGGTCGTGGGCGAAGCCCCCGACCGGGATGAACGAATAGGCGTGGACACCGAAGACGAGCAACGCGGCGGCGAAGCGCAAACCGGTGAGGGAGGGCAGGCGGGGGGCGGCGGCCCTGGGGGAGTCGGGCATCGAGAAGCGACCCTATCGAGGGTCCCCGGGCGCCGCATCCGGACGGCCCTGGATTGTGGACTACCCCTCAGATCACCAACGGCGGCCGGCAGGTGTGACATCGGGCGGCCCGGTGGCGCTGGTGATCGTGTGGAGGAGTCGTTGACCGATCGCCTCGACGACCTGGAGTGGTGGTTGCGCATGCTGCGCCGCCCGGTCGTCGACCTGTTGGTGCCGGGCCTGCCGGCGGATCAGACCACCCGCCACGGCCCGCTGCCGCCGGCCGTCGTCGAGTGGTTCGCCTGGCACGACGGCGTCACGCGCGCCCCCGGCCAGGACCATCAGGACGTCGAGGTCATCCCGGGGTACGCGCCCCTGGCGCTGGCCGAGGCGATCGGGATGAAGCCGCGCTACGACGACGACAACGTGCTCTGCCTGGGCGACGGTTGGCTGCCGTTGCTCGCCTCGGAGGAGGGCGACCTGTTCGCGGCCCTCTGGTCCGGCGCGCACGAGCCGCGCGTGGTCACGGTGCGGGCCGGCGAGCCGACCCGGATCGAGTTCGCCGATCTCGCCGCGATGGTCGAGTTGTTCGTCGAGTGCTACCGCCGCGGCGGCTTCACCGTCAGCCCCGACGGCCGGCTGCACGCCGACCAGGCCCGTTATGACGAGCTGTATGACGAGCTCACCGCCCCTCACTGAGCCCGTGCGGCTGGAACGCGACCGCTGGCGAGGCGGCGAGGCCGAGCGGTTCCACGACGACGAGCCCGGGCCGGCCGCCGTCGAGGCGGCCGTGCGCGCGCTCGACCAGCGGCAGCACACGGAGGTCGTGGTGACCGGCCACGACGGCCAGTACCTGGCGATCGAGGGTGGCGCCGGCCGCTACACGGTCCACCTGGGATCCGACGAGCACGACGACGTCATCGTGGTGTGCGCGCCGGACGCGCCGGTCGGGGACGCGCTGCTGGTCGCCGCCGGCCGGGTGCGCCGGGTGCCGCGCCGCCGGATCGTCGACCTCGACACCGTGCTGTGCGCCCTGCGCACGTTCCTCGCCGACGGCCACCCGGACGGGACACTGTGCTGGGAGTCAGGCTGAGACGAGGGCGGGCTTGCGCTCGTCGAGGCGGACCAGCGCGACGCCGGCGACGATGAGCACCCCGCCGGCGATCTGCACCGGCGCCGGCAGCTCGTCGAGGACGAGCCAGGCCACCAGCACCGCGAACAGCACCTCGGTCAGCCCGACGAACGACGAGAGCCGGGCGCCGAGGGCGCGGGCCGCGAGGATGCCGGCCACGTAGGCGACCACGGCCGCCACCAGCGACAGCCCGACCACCGGCACGAGCCAGCTCAGCTCCCGCCCGCCGAGGCTCACCTGCCCGAAGGTGGCGTGCATCGGCAACAGGCCGGTGACGCCGAGCAGCACCAGCACCACCGCGCCGATCGCCATGCCGGCCGTGGCCAGCGCCAGCGCGGGCACGTCGTCGTCGGAACCGCTCTCGCGCGCGCCGAGCACGAAGTAGGACGCCAGCCCGACGCCGGCGAACAGGCCCCACGCGACGCCGACCAGCGACAGCCCGCCGGCGCCGCCGCGCAGGTCGAGCACGAGCACCAGGCCGACGATCGCGGTGATCGCGCCGGCCGCCGTCAGGGCCCGTGGCCGCTGGCCGTGCACCGCCCACATCCAGAACACGACGAGCACCACGCCGAGGTATTCGAGCAGCAGCGCGACCCCGACCGGCAGGTAGCGGATCGCGTTGAAGAAGCCGACCTGGGCCGCCGCGACGCCGAGCACGCCGAACAGCACGACGCCGGTCAGGTCGCGCCGGATGACGCCCCACCGCCCGCGCAGCAGCAGGGCGGCCGGCACGGCCAGCACCACCGCCGCGACGCCGATCCGGGTGGCCACCGCGGCCGGCGCCGTCCAGCCGGCGTCGAGCAGCGCCCGCGCGAAGGGGCCGGACGTGCTGAACGTCAGCGCCGACAGCAGCGCGAGCAGCAGGCCGAACGAGCGGGTCGGTGGCATGGCGTCCCCTGTCATGACCAAAGGCGGGTTACGCTGATGACGCTAGGGTGCCGGGCTGTTAGGGGTCAAGGTGGTTTTCGCTCATGACACCGAGGCGGCTCTCGTGCAGGTCGCCGCGCTGGTCAACACGCCGCTGGCCGACGTCGCCGCGCTCGACGCCTTCCTGGTCGACCACGAGGACAGCGGCGTCCGGGCCGGCACCGAGGCCGAGCTCGCCGAGGTGCGCGCCCTGCGCCCGGTGTTCCGGCGGTTCTGGGAGCTCGGCGAGGACGACCTGGTCGAGCTGGTCAACGGGCTGCTGCGGGACAGCCGCCCGCTGCCCCAGCTGGTCCGGCACGACGGCTGGGACTACCACCTGCACGCGGTGCCCCGCGACGCGCCGCTGGCGGTGCGGATGACCGTGGAGGCCGCGATGGCGCTCGTCGACGTGGTCCGCACGCAGGCGTCGGACCGGCTGCGCCTGTGCGCGTACCCGGACTGCGGCAACGTGCTCGTCGACCTCTCCAGGAACCGGTCGAAACGGTTCTGTGACGCCGGCTGCGGCAACCGCGCCGCCGTCAACGCCTATCGGGCGCGCCGGGCAGCCTTGATCCGCCCACCCGAGGCGTAATACGTTCCATCGATGTCGCGCAAGACTGGCAAGCCGTCCTACGTGCGCCAGGCCGAGCAGGCCCGCGCCCGCCGTGTCCCGCTCGCCGCGACGATCGCGGGCATCGTGGCCGCCGCGGTGGCCGCCGGCCTCGTCGGCTTCCTGATCGGCCGCCCCGACGCCACCACCCGGGCGATCGACGACCTGAAGAAGCAGGAGGCCGTGCGCGACCGCGACCAGATCCAACAGCTGACCACGGTCGCCCGCCAGTCGCAGGAGGCGCTCACCACCATGCTCACGGCGTACGACGCCGCCGTCGACAGTGGGCAGCCGGCCGACGCCGCCACCGTGGCCGGCTGGCAGGAGAGCGTCAGGAAGCTGGTGACCGCCCACGCCGACAGCCCGTCCGGCACCACCGCCACCAACGTTGCCCGGGGCGGCTTCCGCATCGCGGTCGCGGACTTCCAGGTGGCGGTCGACGTCTACGCGTCCGCCGTCGCCGCTCCCGCCGACCAGCGGCCCCGCCTGCTGGAGATCGCCGAGCGGGCCCGCACCGCCGCCGCGACCGCCTGGTCCGTCGCCGCGGCCCAGCTCGACCAGATCAATGTGGACGCCGGCCTCGGCCACCAGCACGTCTACCTCGAGACCGAGCACGGCTCCGGCGCCTTCACCCCGGACGGCGAGGAAGAGGGCCACACCGGGGGCTGACCAAGCCCTTGACGGTGATGCATGTGCATCCCTAGTGTCTTCAAGCACAGTCACGGTGAAACGTTTCACGGCCGGGAGGTGCGATGCTGGCGCTGCAGCGGGTGAGCAAGTCCTTCGGCGCTGTGGCCGCGCTGCGCGACGTCGACCTGGCGCTCGCGGCCGGCGAGGCGCACGCGCTGGTCGGTGAGAACGGCGCCGGCAAGTCCACGCTGGTCCGGATCCTGGCGGGCGTGCACCCGCCGGACTCCGGCACGATCCTGCTCGACGGCGCGCCGGTCGGCTTCGGCGGCCCGGCCGACGCGCGCGCGGCCGGCATCGCCGTCATCTACCAGGAACCCACGCTCTTCCCGGACCTCTCGGTCGCCGAGAACATCTTCATGGGCCGGCAGCCCCGCCGGAGCCTGCGCCGGATCGACACCGCCGCGATGCGGACCCGCTCCCGCGAGCTGTTCGACCGGCTCGGCGTGGGGCTCGACCCCGACCGGCCGGCGCGCGGCCTGTCCATCGCCGACCAGCAGCTCGTCGAGATCGCCAAGGCGCTGTCCACCAACGCCCGGCTGTTGGTGATGGACGAGCCGACGGCGGCACTGTCCGGTGTGGAGGTCGAGCGGCTGTTCGCCGTCGCCCGGTCGCTGCGCGACGACGGCGCCGCGGTGCTGTTCATCTCGCACCGCTTCGACGAGGTGTTCGCCCTCTGCGACCGGATCACCGTGCTGCGCGACGGCCGCCACGTCGACACCGCGCCGGCCGGCGAGCTGACCGTCGACGAGGTCGTCCGCAAGATGGTCGGCCGGGACGTCGCCACGCTGTTCCCCAAGGTCGACACGACGCCGGGCGACGTCCGGCTCGAGGTGAGCGGGCTGACCCGGCAGGGCTTCTTCGACGACGTCAGCTTCACCGTGCGCGGCGGCGAGATCGTCGCCCTGGCCGGGCTCGTCGGCGCCGGCCGCAGTGAGGTCGTGCGGGCCGTGTTCGGCGTCGACCGGCCCGACGCCGGCGAGGTGCGGGTCGACGGAAAGCCGCTGCCACCGGGCGACACCCCCGCCGCGATCGCCGCCGGCCTCGCGCTCGTCCCCGAGGACCGCCGCCAGCAGGGCCTGGTGATGGAGCTCTCGGTCGAGCGCAACGCCACGCTGCCCCGGCGCTGGCAGCTCGCGAAGGGCGGGCTGCTCTTCGGCGGGGCCGAGCGGCGGGCGGCGGCCACCTGGACCCGACGGCTGCGGGTCAAGGCCGGCCGCCCGACCGACCCGGTGGCGACGCTGTCCGGCGGCAACCAGCAGAAGGTGGTGCTGGCCAAGTGGCTGGCGACGACGCCCAAGGTGCTGATCGTCGACGAGCCGACCCGCGGGATCGACGTGGGTACGAAGGCCGAGGTGCACCGCCTGCTCTCGGAGCTCGCGGCCGACGGGGTGGCGGTGCTGATGGTCTCCAGCGAGCTGCCCGAGGTGCTCGGCATGGCCGACCGGGTGCTGGTGATGCGCGAGGGCCGGCTGGTCGCCGACATCCCCGGGTCGGGCGCCGACGAGGAGTCCGTGATGGTCGCCGCGACGGGAGCGAACGCATGACCGCACAGACCGCCGCCCCGACCACGGCCGTCCACCGCGTCTTCGTGGTCCGCGAGCTGGGCATCGCCCTCGCCCTCGTGCTGCTGGTCGGCGTGACGTTCGCGGTCAACACCCGGTTCCTGTCGGCCCAGAACGTCAAGGACCTGCTGCTCAGCTCGACGATCCTGGCGATCCTCGCGGTCGGCCAGGCGATCGTCATCATCACCCGCAACGTCGACCTGTCGGTCGGCTCGATCCTCGGCCTGGCCGCGTTCGCCACCGGCGTGTTGCTGCAGGGCACGCCGAACCTGCCGATCCCGCTGGCCGTCCTGATCGGCATGGCCCTCGGTGCGGCCTGCGGCGCGGTCAACGGCGGCCTGATCGCCGCGGCCCGGGTGCCGGCGCTGGTGGTCACCCTCGGCACGCTCTACGTCTTCCGCGGCCTCGACTACACCTGGGCCACCGGCCGGCAGATCAACGCGGCCGACATGCCCGCCGGCTTCCTCCGGCTCGGCACCGCCAGCGTGCTCGGCGTGCCGGTGCTGGCGCTGTTCGCGGTCGTCGTGCTGGTCGCGGCCGGCCTGTTCCTGCGCTGGTACCGCAGCGGCCGTGAGCTCTACGCCATCGGGTCCGACCCGGACGCGGCCCGCCTCCACGGCATCCCCGTCGGCCGGCGGGTGTTCTGGGCGTTCGTCACCAGCGGGGCGCTGGCCGGCCTGGCCGGGGTCCTGCACGCCGCCCGGTTCGGCACCATCGACGCCAACGCCGGCCTCGGGCAGGAGCTCAACGTGGTCGCCGCCGTCGTGGTCGGTGGGGTCGCCATCTTCGGCGGCAGCGGATCGGTCTACGGCGCGGCGCTCGGCGCGGTGCTGCTGACCACGATCGGCAGCGCGCTGCCGGTGCTCGGCATCAACCCGTTCTGGCAACGGGCCGCGGTCGGCGTGCTCATCCTCGCCGCCATCGGCCTTGACCGCTCGCTGGCCGTGCGCCTGGCCCGCCGACTCCGAGGAGGCGCCGACCGTGGCCGTTGACACGCCGGTCCGCGAACCGGTGACCCCACCCCGTACCCGTGGTCGGGGCGTGCTCGGCTCCTGGGACCTGTTGGTGCTCGTCGCGCTGGTGCTGGTGATCGTCGTCGGCAGCCTGACCGTCGACGGGGTCGGCAACCCGCGCTTCTACCGCTTCGTGATCCTCGAGGCGATGCCGATCGCGCTGATCGCCCTGCCGATGACGCTCATCGTCATCACCGGCGAGATCGACCTGAGCGTGGCCAGCACCGTCGGCCTGACCTGCAGCGTGCTCGGCGCGCTGTGGCAGGCCGGCCTCACCTCGCTGCCCGCCCTGATCGCGATCAGCCTGGTCCTCGGCGCGGTGCTCGGCGCGGTCAACGGCGTGTTCGTGACGGTCTTCGGGCTGCCGTCGCTGGCGGTCACGATCGGCACGCTGGCCCTTTATCGCGGTCTCGCCTACGTGGTGCTGGGCGACCGGGCGGTGGCCGACTATCCGGTCGACTGGACGACCAACATGATCGCGCCGATCCCGGGCACGGTGGTGCCCTGGTTCGTGCTCGTGGTCGCCGTGCTGGCGCTGCTGTTCGGCGTGCTGCTGCACGCGACCCCGGTCGGCCGGGGGCTCTACGCGATCGGCAACAACGCGGAGGCGGCCGCGTACTCGGGGATCGCGGTTCTCAAGACGAAGTTCTGGTTGTTCGTGGCGACGGGTGTGGTCGCCGCTCTGGCGGGCGTCTTCTGGACGTTCCGGTTCGCGTCGGCCCGCGCCGACAACGCCAACGGCCTCGAGCTGTCGGTGGTGGCGGCGGTGCTGCTGGGCGGCGTGTCCATCTTCGGCGGTCGCGGCGGCCTGCTCGGTGTGGTCGCGGCGGTCGCGCTCCTCGGCACCTTACGCAACGCGTTGCAACTGGCCGACGTCCCGGCCAACGCGTTGACCATCGTCACCGGAACGCTGCTCATCGCTTCCGTCGTCGGGCCCAACGTGGCGCGGATGACCCGTGCCCGGCTGGGCCGGCGACGACCCCCTGAGGAAAGGACCCAGACATGAGGATCACAGGTGTACGCGTCGTCGCCACGCTCGCGGCGCTGACCCTCGCGCTCGGCGCGTGCGCGGAGGACGGCGGCGGCGACGCCGGTTCCGGCACCGATAGTGGCGGCGGCAACTCTTCCGGCACCATCAAGGAGGGCCTGAAGATCGCCTTCCTGCCGAAGCAGGTCAACAACCCGTACTTCGAGACGTCCGACAACAAGGGCGGCAAGTCGGCGGTCGAGGAGTTCAAGGGCCAGTTCTCGCAGACCGGCCCGTCGGAGGCGAGCCCGTCGGCCCAGGTGTCCTACATCAACACACTGTCGCAGCAGCAGACCGACGTGATCGTGGTGTCGGCCAACGACAAGGACGCGATCTGCGGCGCCCTGACCGAGGCCAAGACGGCGGGCGCGAAGATCGTCACGTACGACTCCGACACCAAGCCGGAGTGCCGCGACGTGTTCGTCAACCAGGCGACCGCCGACGGCATCGCGAAGTCGCAGATCAAGCTGATCTCCGACGCGGTCGGCCCCGACGGCGGCGAGATCGCGATTCTCTCGGCGACGGCGAACGCGACCAACCAGAACGCCTGGATCGAGATGATGAAGACCGAGCTCGCGAAGCCCGAATACAGCAAGCTCAAGCTCGTCGACACCGTCTACGGCGACGACCAGGACGAGAAGTCGTTCCAGGAGGCCCAGGGCCTGCTGGCCAAGCACCCCAACCTCAAGGGCATCATCTCGCCGACCACGGTCGGTGTCGCGGCCGCCGGGCGTTACCTGTCGGGCTCCTCCTACAAGGGCAAGGTGCAGCTGACCGGCCTCGGAACCCCCAACCAGATGCGGGCGTACGTCAAGGACGGCACCGTGAAGGCGTTCGCGCTGTGGAACCCGGCCGACCTCGGCTACCTGGCCGCGTACGCCGGTGGCGCCCTCGCCTCGGGCATCATCACCGGCAAGGAGGGCGACAAGTTCACCGCCGGCAAGCTCGGTGAATACACCGTGGGCGCGGGCGGCGAGATCGTGCTCGGCGACCCGTTCACCTACGACTCGTCCAACATCGACCAGTTCGACTTCTGAGGTTCTACTGTGGAGGGTGGCGTGCGCCGGATCTGTTTCACGCTCCAGGTGCGCCCGGAGCGGCTCGAGGAATACCGGCGCCGCCACGCCGCCGTCTGGCCCGACATGCGCGCGGCGCTGCGCGCGGCCGGCTGGCACGACTATTCGCTGTTCCTGCGCGACGACGGCCTGCTGGTGGGCTACTTCCTGACCGACGACCTCGACGCGTCGCTGGACGCGATGGAGGCGACCGAGGTCAACGCCCGCTGGCAGGCCGAGATGGCGCCGTTCTTCGCCGACCTGCCGGGCGGGCGGCCCGACCGCGGGTTCGTCGTCCTCGACGAGGTCTTCCACCTGGAGGAACACTGATGACCGACATCCGGGCGGCGCTGCGCGACCAGCGCGTCGAGACCGCGTCGTGGGCGTTCGGCAACTCCGGCACGCGGTTCAAGGTGTTCGCGCAGCCGGGCGTGCCCCGGGACCCCTACGAGAAGATCGCGGACGCCGCCACGGTGCACCGGTTCACCGGCGTGGCGCCCACGGTGGCGCTGCACATCCCGTGGGACAAGGTCGACGACTACGCCGACCTCGCGGGCTATGCCAAGGAACGCGGGATCGCGCTCGGCGCCATCAACTCCAACGTGTTCCAGGACGACGACTACAAGCTGGGCTCGGTGTGCCACCCCGATCCGGGCGTACGAGCGAAGGCGCTGGCGCACCTGCTGGAGTGCGTCGACATCATGGACGCGACGGGCTCGCGTGACCTCAAGCTGTGGTTCTCCGACGGCACCAACTACCCGGGGCAGGACAGCATCCGGGCGCGCCAGGACCGGTTGGCGTCGGCGTTGGCGGCCGTCCACGAGCGGCTCGGCGCCGACCAGCGGATGCTGTTGGAATACAAGCTCTTCGAGCCGGCCTTCTACACCACCGACGTGCCGGACTGGGGCACGGCGTACGCCCATTGCCTGGCGTTGGGCGATCGGGCCCAGGTGGTGATCGACACCGGCCACCACGCGCCGGGCACCAACATCGAGTTCATCGTGGCGGTGCTGCTGCGGGCCGGGAAGCTGGGCGGGTTCGACTTCAACTCGCGGTTCTACGCCGACGACGACCTGATGGTCGGTGCGGCCGACCCGTTCCAGCTGTTCCGCATCATGTGCGAGATCGTCTCGGCGGACGCGCTGCGCCCCGACGCCGGGATCGCCTTCATGCTCGACCAGTGCCACAACATCGAACCGAAGATCCAGGCGGTGATCCGCTCGGTGCTCAACGTGCAGGAGGCCACGGCCAAGGCGCTGTCGGTCGACGCGTCCGCGTTGGCGGCGGCCCAGCGCGCCGGCGACGTGCTCGAGGCCAACGACGTGCTGATGGACGCGTACCACACCGACGTCCGGCCCCTGCTGCGGTCGCTGCGCGAAGAGATGGGGCTCGACCCGGACCCGATCGGCGCCTACAAGCGGTCGGGCTACTACGAGACGGTCCAGGACACCCGCGTGGGTGGCACGGGCGCCGGCTGGGGCGCCTGACCCCCTAGCATGGTGCGGGTCATCGTCGACCCAGGGGAGGCCCGCACCGTGACCGACACCGACTGGACCGCCGACGCCGAGGGCACCGGCGGCTACGCCGACGTCAACGGCATCAACCTCTACTACGAGCGCTACGGCGCCGGCCGGCCGCTGATCCTGCTGCACGGCGGCCTCGGATCGGGGGAGATGTTCGGCCCGGTGCTGCCGCTGCTGGCCGCCGAGCACGAGGTCATCACCGTCGACCTGCAGGGCCACGGCCGCACCGCCGACATCGACCGCCCGATCACCCTCGACGCCATGGCGGCCGACATCGCCGCGCTGATCGACCATCTCGGCCTCGACCGGCCCGACGTGGTCGGCTACTCGCTCGGCGGCGGCGTCGCCATGCACACGGCGGCCAACCACCCCGACAAGGTGGGCCGCATGGTGATGGCGTCGACCTATCTGAGGCCGGACGAGGTCTACCCGGAGTTGCGGGCCATGCAGGGCCAGGTCAACGCGGCGGCCGCGGAGTTCATGGTGGACACTCCGATGTACCAGCTCTACCAGAAGGTCGCGCCGCGCCCCGAGGACTTCGGCCGGCTGCTCGACAAGATCGGCGCGTTCATGGCGCAGAGCTTCGACTTCACCGAGAAGGTACGCGGCCTGACCGTCCCCACGATGGTCGTCGGCGCCGACGCCGACCAGGTGCCGCCGTCGTCGTTCGTCGAGATCTACAAGCTGCTCGGCGGCGCCCAACAGGACGGCGGCTGGGGTGGCGAGGGCCGGCCGGCAGGTGGCCACGCGCTGGCCGTCCTGCCGGGCCTGACCCACTACTCCATCTTCAGCTCACCGCTGTTCGCCGCGGTCGTGCTGGACTTCCTCGACCGCGGCTAGGTGCCGGGCGAAGAAGGCGACCGCGTCCTCGCTCTCGAACCGGGGCAGGTCCTTGTGCCGGCCCGCGTTCGCGTGCAGCGTCTTCTCCGCCGAGCCGAACGCGTCGAACAGCGCGAGCCCCGCTTCGCGCGGGATGTGCTCGTCGTCCCACTGCAGCACGTACTGGACCGGGACGGTGATCTCCTTCGCCGTCCCGGCCAGGGCGTCGGGCCAGTGGAGGCCGAACACCGCGGCGGTGATCCGGTCGTCGGCGGCCACGAACGGCACGCCGATCGCGGTGGCCATGTTGAGGCCGAAGAAGCCGACGGGCCCCGCGGCGCCGATCTCCGGTAGCTCCTGGAGGGCGTCGAGGGTCGCCCGCCACTCGGGCACGGCCCGCCGGGCGAGGTCCGCGTTGTAGCGGACGACGATCGGGCCTTCCGGCTCGCCGGCCGCGCGGGCCGCGTAGAGGGCCGCGACCTCCTGCTCGTCGTAGGCCGTGCGGGGCCGCTCGCCGTGCGCGGGCGCGTCGACGACCGCGACGTGGAAGCCCCTGGCCACCAGCAGGCGGGCCCGGCCCGTCATCGCCGGCCACCGCTTGTGGGTGCCGCCGCCGTGCCCCATGAAGACGAGAGGGGCGCGGTCGGGGCCGGACGCGGGCGACCAGAGGACGCCCGGCATGTCGCCGACGGTGAAGTCGCGCTCGGTGACGCCGTCCGCCGACGTCTGTGCGGTGAAAGTCAAAGATCGCATGGCTGTCGCCTTTCGGGAGTGGTGTGCGCACTCCCGGGCGACCGGCTAGGTCGAACGCCGGACCGGGACGGCGAGGGGAGCACCCACGGATGCTGGGTTCATG
Source organism: Asanoa sp. WMMD1127 (assembly GCF_029626225.1). NCBI lineage: Bacteria > Bacillati > Actinomycetota > Actinomycetes > Micromonosporales > Micromonosporaceae > Asanoa > Asanoa sp. WMMD1127. The sequence goes on along the minus strand of NZ_JARUBP010000001.1, from coordinate 6,385,835 downwards.
GGTCTCACCTCCTCGGGCCGGGTCGGTCGCGGGCCACGCTACGCCGCGGCGGCGACGACGGCACCCGGGTTTCGTCGCTCCCACGAGTCGCGCAGCGCCGCCACGGCGGCCTTGACCGCGGGTCGGGCGGCCGACGCCGTCCGCCAGGCCACCGTCACCCGGCGGGTCGGCCGCGGCGCGACCGGCAGCGTGACCACGCCGGCCGGGAGCGTCGGCCGGGCCAGGCGGGGCAGCATGGCCACGCCCAGGCCGGCCGCGACCAGGGTCAGCTGGGTCTCGAACTCGCCGACCAGGAAGTCCGGCTCGACGCCGGGCAGCACCCGCAGCAGCCACTCGTAGCAGATCGCGCCCGGCGGAGCGGCGATCCAGCGTTCGCCGCGGAGCTGGTCGCGGCGGACCGGGCCGGTCGTCGCCGCGAGCCGGTGGCCGGTCGGCACGACCAGGTCGGCGACGTCGGCGCCGAGCTCCGCCGCGGTGATGCCGGGGGGAAAGGTCAGCGCGGCCTCCGGCCAGTCGTCGAGCACCGCCAGGTCCGCGTGGCCGCGCTGGAGCAGGTCGAGCGCGTGGTGTGGGTCGCCTTCCACGAGGCCCGTACGCAGCTCCGGGTGGTCCGCCGCCAACCGGTGCAGCGCGTGTGGCAGCAGCCCGCGGCAGGCGGTCGCGAACGCGGCGATCGTGAGCCGGCCGGTGACCGTGTCCCGCTGGGCCGCGAGCGCGGCCTCGGCCTCGTCGAGAGCGGCCAGCACCCGGGCCGCGTGGTCGGCGAGGACCCGGCCGGCCGTGGTCAGCCGGATCCGCCGGCCGTCCTTCTCGACCAGTGTGGCGCCGGTCTCCCGCTCGAGCTTGCCGAGCTGCTGCGACACGGCCGACGGCGTGCAGTGCAGGGCGGCGCTGGCCGCGAGTACGGTTCCGTAGCTGGCCACGGCGTCGAGCGCGCGCAGCCGACCGACCTCGATCATGTAGCGAGGCTACTCGAAGGGTTCAGAAAACCTCGCTGGTGCTACATCGTCGGTGGCGCCGACGATGACGCCGTGAAACCACGCGACATCGCCCTGGCCGTCGGGGTGGCGGCCCTGTGGGGCGTCAACTTCGTCGTCATCCGGGTCGGCCTCGACCACTTCCCGCCGCTGCTGTTCAACGCGCTGCGGTTCACCGTCGCGGCGGTGCCGGCGGTCTTCTTCGTCGGCCGCCCGCGGGTGCCGTGGCGCTGGGTGCTCGCCGTCGCGCTGGCCCTCGGCGTCACCAAGTTCTCGCTGCTGTTCGCCGGCATGGCCGCGGGCATGCCGGCCGGCCTGTCCTCGCTGGTCCTGCAGAGCCAGGCCGTCTTCACGGTGCTGCTGGCGGTGTTCCTGCTGCGCGAGCGGCCCGGTCGCCGCCGGCTCGCCGGCCTCGGCGTCGCGGCGCTCGGCATCGTCGTCGTCGGGGTGGGCCTCGGCGCCGACCTGCGGGGTGGCGCCTTCGCCCTCGTCATCGGCGCGGCCGCCGCCTGGGGACTGTCCAACGTGGCCACCCGCCGCGCCGGTGCGACCGACATGCTCCGCTTCATGGTGTGGGTCAGCGCCCTGGCCTCGCCGTGGCTGATCGCGCTGTCGCTGCTCGTCGACGGCCCGGCCGCCGACCTGGCGGCGTTGCGCGCCGTCGACCTCCCGGCCGTCTTCGCCGTCCTGTTCGTCGCCGGCGCCGCCACCCTGGGCGGGTTCGCGGCCTGGGGCCACCTCATCGGCCGGTACGGCGCCTCGACGATCGCGCCGTTCTCGATGCTGGTGCCGATCTTCGGCATCGCCAGCGCCGCCCTGCTCCTCGGGGAGCCGGTCCGCCCCACCGACGTGCTCGGCGGCCTCCTGGTCGTCGGCGGCGTCCTGGCCGGCCTTCTGTCCTTCCCGTCCCGCTCCGCCAACGAGGCGTTAGGAACGGTCCGTTCCAACCGGATACCGATTGGAACGGACCGTTCCTAACCCGCCCGCGGCGCTTCGCGGTCGGAGGCGGCCCCGCGCCGCTGGCTAGACTCACCGGAGTGACCGTCGAGCTGGTCCTGCTGTCGCGGGTGGCCTTCCGCGGCCAGGAGATCACCGGCTCCGGACCGCGGGGCCTGCTGGCCCTCCTGGCCGCCGAGCCGCGCGCCGGCGCCAGCACCGCCCGGCTGGTCGACGGGCTCTGGCGGGAGAACCTGCCGGAACACCCCACGAAGGCCCTGCAACTGCTGGTGTCGCGGTTGCGGGCCCGGCTGGGCCCCGACGTGATCGTCTCCACACCGACCGGCTACCGGCTCGCATTGGCTCCGGACCAGATCGACGCGTCGGCGGTGGCCCTGCACGCCCAGGCGAGCGACCGGTCGGCCCGGGCCGGCGACCACGCGGAGGCGCTGCGCCAGGCCGAGGCCGGTCTCGCGCTGTCTGACGGCGCCACCGGTTGGGCCGCCTCCGCCGACGACGACCCGCTGTCGGCGTTGCGGGCCGCGACGGCGCCCACCGTCCACGCGCTGGCCCGGGACCGTGCGCTGGCCCTGTCGCGGCTGGGCCGCCCCACGGAGGCGATCGAGCCACTCCGCCAGCTGGCCGGCGGGCACCCGCGCGACGAGGAGGTCCTGGCGGAGCTGCTGCGCTGCGAAGCGGCCGTGCTCGGCCCCGCCGCGGCGCTGGGCCGCTACGACGCCTACCGTCGCGAGCTGCGCGACGAGCTGGGCAGCGACCCCGGCCCCGCGCTGCGGGAGGTCCACCGCGACCTGCTGGCGGTCGACGCGCCGGCGGTCCGCCGCGGGGTCGCGGAAGAGCCCAACACGATGCTCGGCCGCGACAAGGACGTCGCCGCGGTGGCCGACCTGCTGCGCACCTCCCGCGTCGTGTCGATCCTCGGACCGGGCGGCCTGGGCAAGACCCGGCTCGCCAACGCGGTCGCCCGCCAGGCCGAGCAACCACGGGTGCAGGTCGTCGGCCTGGCCGGCGTCACCGCCGACGACGACGTGGCCGGCGAGGTGGCCTCCGCCCTCGGCGTCCGGCCGGCGGGCCTGACGCCTGGTGCGCCGAACCTGCTCGCGGTGGTCGTCGAGGCGCTCGGTCCCGGCCCCGCCCTGCTGGTGCTGGACAACTGCGAACACGTGGTGCGGGGCGCCGCCGACCTCGTCGGCGCCCTGGTGTCGGCGAGCCGCGACATCCGTGTGCTCACCACGACCCGGGCCCCGCTGCGGCTGAGCGCGGAGTCGGTCTACCCGCTGCCGGAGCTCGACCTGCCGACGATGGTCGAGCTGTTCGGCCAGCGGGCCCGGGCGACCCGACCCGACGCCGACGTGCCGCCCGCGCTGGTGAACGAGCTGTGCGGCCGCCTCGACGGACTGCCGCTCGCCGTGGAGCTGGCGGCGGCGCGCGTACGCGTGATGTCCGTCGCCGAGATCGCCCGGCGGCTCGACGACCGGTTCGCCCTGTTGCGCGGCGGCAGCCGGGACGCCCCGGGCCGGCATCGCACGCTGCACGAGGTCATCGACTGGAGCTGGCACCTGCTGGATCCGGCCGCCCAGGCGGCGATGCGCACCCTGTCCGTCTTCCCCGGCGGCTTCACCGCCGACGCCGCCCGGCACGTCCTCGGCGACGACGCGGTCCTGGAGCAGCTCGTCGACCAGTCCCTGGTGCGGCTGAGCGAGGGCGCGTCAGGCGCCCGCTTCCGGATGCTGGAGACGGTGCGGGAGTTCAGCGTCGCCCGCCGGGAGGAGGCCGGCGAGACCGAGCAGGCGATCGCGCGCTTCCTCGGCTGGGCCCGCACGGCCGGCGCCCGCTGGGCCGACACCGACCTCGGTTTCCCGGACGTCGAGGCGGTCCGGGCCGAGCAGGACAACCTGGTGCAGGCACTGCGCTATGGGCTCGAGCGGGCGGACGGCGGGGCGGTCGTGGCCACGGCGGCCCTGCTCGGCGGCCTGTGGCTGACCGAGTCGAACCTCGGTCGCCTCGCGACGCTGGCCCGTGACACGGGGTGGCTTCTGTCGCACTTCCGGGCGGGCCCCGACCTGGTCGAGGCGGCCCGGACGGCGGCGGTGCTCGGCGCGCTGTTCGGCTTCGTCATGCCGGACCTCAGCCCGCTGCGGTTCCTGCTCACCCTCCACCGGCTGCCGCCGGCGCCGCCGGACGACCCGGTCCGTGCTCTGGACCTGGCGCTGCGGGTCCGCGACACGGCCGCGCTGGAGGAGCTGGCCGCCGACCCCCGGCCGCTGGTGGCGGCCATGGCCAACTACGTCCTCAGCTACCGGTGGGAGCAGGTCAACGACCCGGAGCGGGCGCTGGTCGCGGCCCGGCGGATGCTGGCCGGCCTGGCCGGCGACGACCAGCCCCTGATGCGCGCGCTGGCCCACAGCCGGGTCGGCGAGCTGTGCCTCTACGTCGAGCCGGGGGAGGCGGCGTACCACCACCTCGACGCCGCCCTGTCGATCGCCGAGCGGCTCGGCTGGTCGACGATGAGGCGGGGCCGGTGGGCGCTGATCCAGGCCAACCTGCTGCGCGGCGCGTACGACGAGGCCGAACGCGGACTGGCCGAAGCGTCGTACGGCACGGGCGACGACCCGATCGACGCGGCCCGGTTCGCGCTGTGCGCCCGCGCTCAGATCCAGCTCGGCCGCGGTGACGTCGAGGGCGGCCTGCGGCTGTGGCGGCAGGCCGTCGGACCCCTCGGCGCCGCGGCGCCCGTCGGCACCGAGTTCGGCCTGTGGCCCTATGAGGTCGAAGCCGTCACGGTGCTCGTGCATGCCCGCCACGGCCGGCTCGACGAGGTCAGCGACGTCGTGGCGGCGCTGCCGGCCATGCTGGGCGCGCTGCTGCCGACGGCGACGCCGATGATGTTCCCCGTCTGCGGGTCGGTCCTGCTCGCCCTCGGCGTGGCCGAATCCGGCCCGCGGGCGGCCCGGCTGATCGCGCTCGCGGAGCGCTTCGGCGTGCTCCGCGGTCTCCAGCCGGACCTGACCCCCGAGCGGATCAGCGAACTCGGCCGCGCGGCCGACGGGCCGGCGTACGACGACGCGGTGTCGTCGTACGCCGGCCTCGACCTGGATGGCCTGCGGGCCGCCGCCCTGGATCAGGTCACCGGGTCCCGGCGGAACAGCAGCCGCGCCCAGCCGTAGCCGGCCAGCCCCAGCCCGACGCACCAGGCGAGGGCGACCACGCCGCCGTGCGGGACCGGCGTGCCGAGCAGCAGGGCCCGCATCGCGTCGATGATCGGCGTGAACGGCTCGTTGGCGGCGAACCAGCGCACGGCGCCCGACATCGACTCCGGCGGCACGAACGCGCTGCTGACGAACGGCAGCAGCTGCACCACGAACAGGAACGGCGTCGTGCCCTCGGGCGACTTCGCGGCCAGGCCGACCGCCACGGCCAGCCAGGTCAGCGCCAGGGTGAGCAGGGCGACCAGGCCGGCCGCGCCGAGCCAGCCGGCGAGGTCGACCTCGGGCCGGAAGCCCAGCAGGACGGCCACGCCCACCACCAGCACGGAGCTGGCCAGGGTCCGCGCGGTGGACACGACCACGTGCCCGGTGAGCACGGAGGCGCGGGAGATCCGCATCGTGCGGAACCGGGAGATGATGCCGGTCGTCACGTCCTGGTTGACGGCCATCGCGGTCTGGCTGGCGCCGTAGCCCACCGCCATCAGCAGGATGCCCGGCACCACATAGTCGATGTAGTCGGCGCCCTGCGCGGCCGACCCGAAGCCGGCGTTGAGCGCGCCGCCGAAGATCCCGACGAACAGCAGCAGCATGAACACCGGCAGCGCGATCGTCATGATCAGGGAGACCGGATTCCGCCGGTTGTGCCGCAGGTTCCGCCGCACCATCGTCATCGCGTCGCTCATCGGACGGCCTCCTTCTCGGCGGTCTCGGCGGTCTCGGCGGCATCGCCCGTCGGGTGCCCGGTCAGGGCGAAGAACACGTCGTCGAGATCGGGCGTGTGCACCGACAGGTCCTCGACCTCGATTCCCGCGCGCTCGAGGCGATCCAGCAGGGCCCGCAGCGCGCGTACGCCGCCGTCGCCGGGCACCTCCAGGGTGAGCGCCTCGTCGTCGCGGGCCGCGCCGGCGAACTCGGCCGCGGCGGCGGCGAGCCCGTCCGCGTCGGCGAACCGCAGCCGGACGTGACCGCCCGGCAGCCCCCGTTTCAACTCCTCCGCGGACCCGACGGCGACGACCCGACCCTGGTCGAGCACGGCGATCCGGTCGGCGAGCTCGTCGGCCTCGTCCAGGTACTGCGTCGTCAGGAAGATCGTGACGCCACCCGCCACCAGGCTCCGGATGATCTCCCACATGGTCCGCCGGCTCCGCGGGTCCAGCCCGGTGGTCGGCTCGTCGAGGAAGATCACGCTCGGGTCGCCGACCAGGGTCATGGCCAGGTCGAGCTTGCGCCGCATGCCGCCGGAATAGGTGGAGGCGAGCTTCTTCGCCGCGTCGGTGAGGTCGAACCGCTCGAGCAGGTCGGCCGCCCGCCGCCGCCCCTCGGCCTTGCCGAGGTGGTGCAGGTCCGCCATCAGGACGAGGTTCTCCTCGCCGGTGAGCAGGTCGTCCACGGCCGAGAACTGCCCGGTCACCCCGATCGCGCCGCGCACGGCGTCGGCCTCGGCCGCGACGTCGTGCCCGGCGACGCGGGCCTGCCCACCGTCGGACCGGATCAGGGTCGACAGGATCCGCACCGCCGTCGTCTTGCCGGCCCCGTTGGGACCGAGCAGCGCGAACACGGTGCCGCCCCGGACCTCGAGATCGAGCCCGTCGAGCACCACCTTGGCACCGAACGACTTCCGCAGCCCACTGGCCACGATCGCCGCCGATGATGGAACGCTGGCCATCGCCTTTCCTCCCCGCACCGCGGCCCCGTCGGCCACGTCTGCGAGGAAGGATGCGACCCCCCGGTGTCACCCCGGCTTCACACCGGTGTCGCCCCCTGACACCGGCTCACGGGGGTTCGAGGGCGCCGTCGGGGCGGCGGATGCGGGTTGACCAGCGTTCGTGGCCGTAGTGGGTCGGTGGGTGCTTGGCCGCCGCCCGTTCGTCCAGGTCGATGCCCCAGCCCGGGGCGTCCGACGGCGTCAGGTAGCCGTTGACCGGGCGCAGCGTGCCCGGGAAGACCTCGTGCACCGCGTCCGCGTAGACGTGACCCTCCTGGATGCCGAACGCGTGGCTGGACACGTCGAGCGCCAGGTTGGCCGCCATGCCGACCGGTGACACGTCGGCGGGGGAGTGCCAGGCCGTACGCACGCCCGACAGCTCGCACAGCGCCGTCAGCTTGCGGGCCGGGGTCAGGCCGCCGATCGCGGAGATGTGCAGCCGCAGCAGGTCCACGCCGCCCGCGGTGACCAGGCGGGCCGCGTCCGGCACCGAGCCGACCTGCTCGCCGGCCGCGATCGGCACCGCCGCCTGCGCACGCAGCTCCGGCAGCCGGTCGTAGTGCTCCGGCGCGATGGGGTCCTCGACGAAGAACAGCCGGTGGGGCTCCAGCGCCCGGCACAGCACCAGCGCCTGCTTGACCGTCAGTCGACTGTGGACGTCGTGCAGCAGCGAGACGTCGTCGCCCAGCGCCGCGCGGGCCTGCGCGAACAGCTTCGGCGTCTGCGCCAGATAGTGCTCGACGTCCCAGCCGTCCGGGTTGGGCGCGGTGGGATAGGCGCCCGCCACACCGGGCGCGCCGTAGGTGCCGACACCCGGGCCGCCGGTCTGCAGGCGGACGTGCCGCAGCCCCTGGCCGATCAGCTCCCTGGCGTGGCCGATGGTGTCGCCGATGGTCGCGCCGCTGGCGTGCAGATAGATGGGCACCGCCGACCGGACGCGGCCGCCCAGCAGCTCGTAGACGGGCATGCCGGCCCGCTTGCCGGCGATGTCCCAGAGCGCCATGTCCAATCCGGACAGTGCGTTGTTGAGCACCGGCCCGTTCCGCCAGTACGAGGACAGGTGCACCATCCTGGTGATGTCCTCGATGTCGGCGGGGTGCCGGCCCACCACGAGCGCGGCCAGGTGTTCGACGGTGGCCGCCACGGCCGTCGCCCGCTGGGTGAACGTCGCGCAGCCCAGGCCGTACAACCCGGGCTCGGAGGTGTCGACCCGCACCACGACGAGCGTCGCCTCGGGCGCGGTGACGATCGGTCGCACACCGGTGATCCGCAGCCCGTCGCGCGCGGCCCAGGGCGGCTGGGTCTCCGTCATCGTCATGCCGGCTCCTCCTCGTCGAGCGGACGTGAGCTTAACGGCAGGGGATGGGCCGCCGTGAAGCCCAGCAGCCGCCGGGCCGGTTCCAGCGCCACCGGCACCGCCCGCCCCGGGAAGCGGGCCCGCAGCGGCACGTCCGGCAGGAACTTCGCAAGCAGGTCCTCGGTCGGGTAGGGCGCGAGCGTCTCGTCGGCGGCCACGAACAGCACGTGCGCGCCCGGCGGCGGCACGGTCAGCGCCCGCAGGCACGCCTCGGCCGCGTCCGCGGTGTGCAGGTAAGTCCACAGCTCCAGCGCGCCCGACCCCGGATCGGCGGCGAACTCGGCGGACCGCCGGGCCAGCCGTTCGTCGCCGCCCAGAAAAGGGAAGCGCAGCGCCGTCACCGCGATCCCGTGCCGCCGGGCGACCATCGCCGCCGTCGCCTCGTCCGCCTGCTTCGACAGCGCGTACGGGTCGGAGACCTGGAGCGGGTGCCGCACGTCGACGGGCAGGTAGAGCGGTCGCAGCGGCACCTGGGCCCAGGCCAGCCCAAGCACCGACATGCTGCTGGCCAGCACGACGTGTCGCACCCCGGCGAGCGCGGCCTCGTGCAGCACGACGAACGTGGCCCGGGTGTTGCCGCCGAAGACCCGCAGCGGCGTGTCGAGCGTCGGCGCCGGGATGGCCGCGAGGTGCACCACGGCGCCGACGCCCTCCAGCGCCGCCCGGACCACCGCCGGGTCGCCCGCGTCCCCCGTCACGACGCGGTCGGCCGGCAGGTCGCCCGGGTCGGCGCGGTCCAGGGCGGTGACCGGGCGGCCGGCGAGGGCGGCGAGCACCGCCCGGCCGAGCAGTCCGGCCGCGCCGGTGACCAGCACCCGGTCAGTTCTTGACCGCACCGGACAGCCCGTTGACGAAGTAGCGCTGCAGGGCCAGGAACAGCACGATCACCGGGATCACCAGGATCAGCGAGCCCGCCATGATCTCGTTGTACGAGGGGACGGTGCCGGACGCCAGCCGCTCCAGCGCGAGCGGCAGCGTGTAGCGGGACTCGTCGTTCAGGGACACCCGGGTCAGCACGTACTCGTTCCAGGTCGGCACCGCGGTCAGCACGCCGATGGTGATCAGGGTCGGCCGGGCCAGCGGCAGGTAGACCCGCCAGAAGATGCGCCACTCGCCGGCGCCGTCGGCCGTCGCCGCGTCGTGCAGGTCGAGCGGGACCGACCGGAACGCGTTGGTCAGCATCAGGACGGCCAGCGGCGCGGTGCCGTTGACGAACGGGAGGATCAGGCCGGCGTGCGTGCCGAGGATGCCGAGCCGGTTCTCCAGGATCGTCAGCGGGAGCAGCACGGTGATGCTGGGCACGAACAGCAGCGCGACGAAGAACCAGAACACGAACCGCCGGCCCGGAAAGTCGATCATCGCGAACGCGTAGCCGGCCAGGCTGTAGACGACCAGCACGCCCAGCACCGTGAGCCCGGTGACCTGCAGGCTGTTGAGGAAGTAGTCGAAGAAGTGCAGCCGGCTCCAGGTGTCGGCGATCGTCGCCAGGGTGGGCCGGTGCGGGATCAGGTGGCCGCCCTCGAGCACCTCCAGGCGGTCCTTGAACGCGGCCGACACCATCCAGACGAACGGGTAGAGGCTGACGGCGGCGTAGACGGTCAGGGCGAGGTAGGCGACCACCTGGCCCGCGCTCGGCCGCCGCCTCACCGCTGGCCCCGCAACGCCCGCGCGTTGACCACCGCGAGCAGCAGCGCGGCGACGAAGATGAGCCAGCCGAGCGCGCTGGCCACGCCGAGCGTCGGTGACAGGCTCTGGAAGAACGCCTGCTGGTAGGCCTTCAGCCCCAGCACGTCGGTGTGCCCGGCCGGCCCGCCGTTTGTCATGATCAGGAAGATCTGGAAGCCCTGCATGGTGTCGCGCAGCCCGAGCAGCACCACCGCGACCGTGATCGGTACCAGCAGCGGCCAGGTGATGTGGCGCAGCCGGCGGACCGCGCCGGCGCCGTCGAGGGCGGCGGCCTCGATCACGGCCGGGTCGATCGCCTGCAGGCCGGCCAGGTAGAGCAGCATCGCGACCGGGACGCTGCCCCAGATCATGATGACGATCAGCGTCGGCAGCGCGGTGTCGGGGTCGGCCAGGAAGCCCTGCGGCCGGGCCAGGCTGCCCAGGCCCACCGCCCGCAGCGCCAGGTTGACCGCGCCCTCGGGCTCGAGCACGTAGAGCCAGGCGTAGTAGACCGCGATGCCGGCCGTCACGTAGGGCAGGAAGAAGACCGACCGGAGCGTGCCGCGCAGCCGGGTGACGCTGTTGAGCAGCGTGGCCAGTGGGAGGGCGATCAGCACCGTGCCGAACGAGACCACCACCATCGCGATCCCGGTGTTGAGCGCCGCGTTGCGGATCTCCGGCGCGAGCCGCGGGTCCGCCCAGAGGAGGTCCCGGTAGTTCTGCAGGCCAACCCAGTCCCAGCTCGGCGAGAAGCCGTTCCACTTGGCGAAGCTCAGGCCGAGGCTGTAGACGAGCGTGTAGAGGCCCAGCACGAGGAAGAGCACGACGGCCGGGGCGATGAACGCGTAGCCGACCAAAGCCCGCCGGGTACGCACCCGGCGGCGGGCGGTGCGGCGCGGCTCGATGACGAGCCGCGCCGCGAGGGTGGTGTCGGTGGTGGTGGCCACTTACTTCGCGTCCCACATCGCCTTGATGACGGTGTCGAGCGTCCGGCCCGTGGTGGCCGCGTCGGCCTCGCCCAGCGGCGCGAGCTTCAGCAACGGGTTGCCCATCTCGACCTCGTCGTAGTCCGGCGGGCGGAAACCGCGGTTGCCGGCGTCGTAGGTGTCCTGGGCCGGGCCGGTGAAGAACTCCTGCAGCGCCGCGAGCTCAGGCCCGATCAGCGACTCGGCCTGCGTGCCGAGGTCGGTGGCGGGCAGGTCGAGCGACGCCTTGGCGAAGATGCCCGCGCCCTCGGCCGAGGTGAGGAAGTCGACCCACTGGGCGGCGCCGTCCTTGTTGGCCGTCGTCGAGGTGACCGACAGCCCGGTCAGCGCGAGCGGCGCGAGCCTGAGGTCGCGCACTGAGCTACCTTTCGCCGGCGGGATCGGGAACGCCAGCACGTCCTCGGGCTTCAGGTTGTTCTGCGCGAGGAAGGCCAGGGTGAACGTGCCGCCGACGTTGAACGCCGACTTGCCCTGCGCGAACGCGATGTCGGCCTCGTCGATCCCCAAGGCGCTGACGCCCGGGATCCAGTAGGGCTTGAGCTGGGCGTAGAGGTCGAGCGTGCGGACGCCGTCAGGGGAGCCGAAGCCGGCCGTCGTGCCCTTGCCGAACAGCGCCTCGAACTTCTGCTGACCGAGGTACGCGAACGCCAGCTGCTCGTAGATCCAGTTGAAGCCGGTCTGGGTCACCTTGAGCCCGAGGGACAGCCCGCCCTGCTGCTTGTCGGCGGCCGTGGTCGCCTTGAGCTGGTCGAGGAACTCCTCCCAGGTGGCCGGCGGCTTGGTGGGGTCGAGCCCGGCGGCCTCCAGCTTCTTCTTGTTGGCGTAGACGATGCCGAACGTGCCGGCGGTGAACGGGACACTGTAGAGGCTGCCGACCGACGCGCCGGCCAGCTCCTCGATGCTGTCCTTGCGCTGCTGCGTCACCCGGCCGGACTCGCGGGTGCTGGGCAGGAACCGGTCGAGCTTGCCGTCGAAGTCGCCCTTGAGGTCGGTGAGCAGCCCGCCGCCGCCGACCCGCAGGTCCTCCCCGCCGGAGTGCAGCTCGAGCACGTCGGGCAGGTCCTTGGTCTGCGCCGCGCTCTGGATCTTCGCGGTGAAGACGTCGTCGGGCGTGAAGGCCTCGATCTTCACGTCGATGCCGGTCTTGGCCTTGAACGCGGTCGCGGCCTGCTGGAGCGCCTCGACGTGGGTGCGCTTGAACGTCCACATCGTCAAGGCGGCGCCGGCCTCGCCGCCCTCGTCGTCGCCACCGCACGCGGTGGCGGTCAGGGTGAGCGCGGCGGCGGCCACCACCGCGAGGATGCGTCTGTTACCGATCATGGTTGCCCTCCCGGGACGAAGGGGATCTATCGGGCTAGCAAATCGTTAAGACTGACCGGCAATCTACGCGCAATCCCATGGAAGTCAAGACCCTCTATATGGACGAGCGTCAGGCGGATTGGCGGCGCACGAGCCGGGTCGGGATGACCAGCTCGTGCGGCGGGCCGGCCGCGCCGTTGATCCGGTCGAGCAGCAGCCGGGCGCAGGCCATGCCGATCTCCCGCGCCGGGTTGGCGATCGTGGTCAGCTGCGGGGTGACCAGGGTGGCCGCCTCGATGTCGTCGAAGCCCATCACCGCGAGGTCGTCCGGCACCCGCAGACCGCGCTCCCGGGCCGCGTCGAGCGCGCCGATCGCCATCATGTCGTTGGCGCAGAGCACCGCGTCGGGCCGCTTCCGTTGCCGGATCAGCTTCTCGACCCCGTGCGCGCCGCCGGCCCGGCTGAAGTCGGTGTGCACCACCAGGTTCTGCTGTGGACCGACGCCGGCCTCGGCCAGCGCGGCGCGGTAGCCGGCGACCCGCTCCGCGGCCGGGCCCACGGCCGCCGGCCCGCAGATGAAGGCGATCCGGCGGTATCCACTGTGGAGCAGGTAGCGGACCGCCTCGCGGGCGCCACCCTCGTCGTCGCTGTGCACCAGGTCGACACCGGGCTGGCTCTGCCGCCCACCGAGCCGGACCACCGGGATCTGCGCGTCGATCACCGGTTGCAGGTCGTCGGCGTGCGTGTTGAAGACCGCGAACGCGACACCGTCGACCTGTCGCGAGATCATCTTGTCGAGAGCGGCGCGTTCGAGGTCGCGTACGCCGTTGGTGTTGGTGATGATCTCGTCGTAGCCGGCCGGGCCGAGCACGTCCTGCACGCCCCGGGCCAGGACCGGATAGAACGGGTTGGTGATGTCGGGGATTACCAGGCCCACGGTCAGGCTGCGGCCGGCGCGCAGGCCGCGGGCGACCACATTGGGCCGGTAGCCGAGCTCGGCGATCGCGTCCATGATCCGCCGCCGGGTCTCCGCCGACACCGGCCGGCGCCCGTTGAGCGCGTGCGAGACCGTGGTCGCGCTGACGCCCGCGAGCTGCGCGACCTGGCCGATCCGCGGCCGGTCGCCGCGAAACGCCACCCGGACCTCCTCGGTGAGTCTCCTGCGGCCGGATCCTACCGCGTCGGCAGTGACAGCCGTCGAACTAACCGGGACACGCCGAACCGCGCGATGTCTGAACGTAGTTGCTCTGTGACCTAAAGTTACCGGCGTTTGCCACAACAGGGGAGTCACGGGGAATGGGATCGTTGCTGCGGGACTGGGGGCACGAGCTGTCCGCCATCCGGCGATGGGCCGCGGAGCGGGACATTCCCGTGGCCGACGACGCCGACCCGCGCGCGATCCGCGCCCTGTTGCGCGCCACCTACCCGCGACTGGTCCCGACGCGGGTTCTGGCGCCGCCGCCGCACACCACGTTGTGGCTTCCGCCGTCCGTGGCCCTGCCGCTCGCGGCGGGCGTGCCGTTGGCGCACGTCCGACCCGCACCGGAGCGCCGCCGGCCCAGCGTCCGCATCCGCGGCGGCCGGTCCGACCCGGAAGTGGCCGAGGCCGCGTTGGCGGCGGCGGACGAGGTCGACGAGTGCGCCGTGGTGGTCCGCCGGCACGAGGCCGGCGCCGTCCTGGTCGGATACGTGACGTTGCTGCCCGGCTGGCGGGCCGACCCGACGGTGCTCCGCGACTATCTGGCGGCCCGGGTGGCCGCGCCGCGCGTGCCGCGCGAGATCACGGTCCTGGACCGCTTCCCCCGCACCGCCGACGGCACGATCGACCGCTCGGCCCTGGTCTAGGGGGTGTCTCGTGGATCATGCCGGCACCCCGCCGGGCCCAGACGACGACCGACCGCACGCGGAGCCGGGCCGGATACAACACCGGTATCCGACCCACCTCCGCGCACGCCCGGACGCCGCCTGGACCTCGCCGGGGCACCACCCTGATCCACGAGACACCCCCTAGCGGTCGCGCTGGGCCCGCAGGGCGGCGGTGGCCTGCTCGACCGACAGCGGCGGTGAGAGCAGGTGGCCCTGGCCGTAACCGCAGCCCAGGTCGAGCAGCGCGTCGAGCTGGGCCGGCTCCTCGATGCCCTCGGCGAACGCCTTCATCGACAGCGAGTCGGCCACCGCCATGATGGCGCGGACGATGCCGCGGCCGCTGTCGGCGGCGTCGTTCATCGCGGCCACGAACGCCCGGTCGATCTTCAACCCTTCGACCGGGAACCGCTGCAGGTACGCGAGGCTGGAGTACGACATCCCGAAGTCGTCGAGCGCGAAGTGCACGCCGGCGTCGCGCAGCGCGTCCACCTGCGACGAGATGTCCTCGGCGGTGTCCATGTGCTCGGTCACCTCGAGCCAGATGTCGGCCGGGTCGACGCCCGTCGACCGGATCACCTCGAGCAGGTCGCCGTGGCCGCGCTCGAGCTGCACGGCCGAGATGTTGACGCTCATCGTCAGGTGCGCCTCGGGGAACTCCCGCTGCCACGCCGCGAGCTGCCGGCAGGACTGGTCGAGCACCCACGCGCCGATCGGGACGATCGCGCCGGTCTCCTCGGCCAACGGGATGAACTCGTCGGGCGGCACGGTGCCGCGCTCCGGGTGCCGCCACCGGGCCAGCGCCTCGAACGAGCGGATCGTGTTGCTCTTGAGCTCGACCATCGGCTGGAAGACCACCGAGAGCTGGCCGTGCTCGAGCGCCTCGGACAGGTCGGAACGCAGGTCGAGCCGGTCGATCGAGCGGTGTGACGCCTCGTCGTCGAAGACCTCGAGCCGGCCGCTGCCGCGGGCCTTGGCCGCGTACATGGCGGCGTCGGCGTCGCGCAGCATCGCGCTGGCCGACGCCGTGCCACGCCGGCCGAGCACCGCGCCGATGCTCGCCGTGACCTCGACCCGCTCGCCGCGCAGCGGGAACGCGTCGCCCAGCGCCACCTGGATCCGGCGGCCCATGTCGGTCAGGTCCGTCAGGTCCGACGCGCCGTTGATCAGCAGGACGAACTCGTCGCCGCCGAACCGGGCCAGCATGTCACCCGGCCGGACGACCTTGCGCAGCCGCTGCGCGACCTGCTGGATGAGCTCGTCGCCGGCCTCGTGGCCGAGCCGGTCGTTGACGGCCTTGAACTTGTCGAGGTCGAAGAAGAGCAGGCCGGCCACGCCGGTCGGCGAGCCGGCCAGCGTCTCGTCGATCCGCTGCGCCGCCGTCATCCGGTTGGCCAGGCCGGTCAGCGGGTCACGCGACGCGCGCCGGTGCAGCTCCTGCTCGCGGGCCTTGAGCCGGCGGTAGAGCTCGCTGTTGCTGATGGCGACGCTCAGGTAGCTGGCGAGCACCTGCGCGACCTCGACCGACGACTTGCCGAACGACCGGGCCCGCTGCCCGCGGGCGGCCAGCACGGCGATCACCGTGTCGTCCCGCATGACCGGCACCAGCAGCATCGGGTCCTCGCTGTTGGCGCCCGGCCCGACGTAAGCCTCGCCGGCCGCCAGCCGTGGCCAGCCCGGCAGCTCGGTGGCGGGCATCGGCCACCGGCGGCCGGTGTCCGCGCCGGTCTCGGCCGCGGCGGCCACCTCGGCGAGCTCGTCGCGCACGCTCAGGATCCAGGTCGCGTCGGTGCCGGTCAGCTCGCGCAGCAGCAGCACGGCGTCGTCGAGCAGGGCGCCCAGCTCCAGGTGGCGGGCCAGGTCCGGGCCGGCCTGGGCGAGCCGCTCGATCGCGACGCCGCGTTCACGGGCCTCGACGGCCGAGTACATCCGGTAGGCCATCGAGAGCAGGACCTGCAGGTCGGCCGGCGTGAACAGGTCGCCGCCGGTGCGGTAGAGGACGAGCAGGTCGCCGGCGAACTCGGAGCCCACACCGGACAGGGGTATCCAGGCCGCGGACGCGTTGTGCGCGTCGCTCAGCGGTGGCGGCAGGTCGGCGGCCTCGACGCCGTGCCGCGCGGCGGCGCCACCGGACGTGATGACGCGGCGGGCCGTCGGGCCGAGCGCCCAGCCGGTGGTGAACGCCGGGTCGTCCTCGGGCAACCCGCAGGACGCGGTGACGAGCAAACGGTCGTCGACGGCCTCGGCGATGCACACGACGTCGGCCGCGAACACCTCGGAGAGCACGGTCAGCGTGCGGTCTATCAACCGGCCGGGCGACGACGGCGTGCCGATCACCGTCAGCAGCCGGATCAGGCGGGCCGTGTCGCGGTACGCGGCCGCGGCCGCCCCTTCCGCCCGGGAGAGGGCAGCCCGCAGCGACTCCGCCTCGGACTCGAAGCGGGGCGCCTGCGGGTCCCCGTACGCGACCAACGGGCTACAACGCCATCGCGGCGATCGTGGCGTTGTGGTAGCCCGCGACGCCGGTGGTGCGGGCGAACTCGCCGTAGGTGTAGTAGCCGAACGTCGGCGCGCCGCCGGCCGCCTCCTGCAGCCGGCGGGCCTCCTCGTGCCCGCGCTTGCCGAGGATGTCGAGCCGGGCCACGCAGTCGAAGACCAGCACGACGGCCGGCTCCTCGTCGCCGACGACGCTCTCCACCACCTGCTCGCCGACCTCGAGGAGGTCGTCGGGCTCGCACGAGACCACCTGGACCGCCGAGTACGGCGGCATCGGCGAGAACGTGCGCAGCTTGCCGTCGGCGTCTATGAACGCGCCCCGGATCAGCAGCGAGCCGTCGGGCTGGATGAGCCCGAACGCGTGCTCGGAGTGGTAGCCGCCGGCCCGCTCGTAGAGCGTGGTGTCGGGGCCGCCGCGCGGGCGGAAGTTCTCCCAGAACACCTCGAGCGCCGGCCGGCCGCCGAGCTCCTTGACGATCTGCCCCTCCACGCCGCTGAGCATCAGCGGCAGGCTGGTCGGCCGCCAGCCGTGCCCGCCGACCACCCGCAGCGGCCGGTCGGAGCCGATCCAGATGGCGACGGCGGCGTCGCGCAGCACGCGGTCGCCGGCGAACACGAAGGTCTCCGCGAGCCGGCGGTCGTCGGCCGCCGCGCCGCCGATGACCGGGATCTGGAACCCGGTCACCTTGTGGATGCCGTTGAGCAGCTCCTGCTGGTCGCCGGCCAGCCCGTCGGAGAAGATCAGAACCGCCTCGTGCGGCGAGCGGACCGGGCCGGCGGCGTCGAGGGCCGCGCGGGCCAGCGCGCGGCCGGCGCTGGTGGCGTCGGCCTGCAGGCCCGTGGCGTGGCCGAGCCCGAAGCGGTAGCCGCCACCGGCGAGCGCCAGCACGGCCACGCCGTCGCCGGGCTCCGTGAGCCGGCCCGACTGGAGCTGGCCGGAGCTGGTGGCGCCGGCGACGACGGCCGAACCGGCGGCCGCGTTGACGGTCTTCAGCACCGTCGGCAGGTCGTACCGGACAGACGCGTACACCAGGATCAGATCGGGTTGCTGCCCCTCGAGCGGCCGTAATGCCTCGCCGAGGGCTTTCTCGGTGGCCAGACGGGCGTCGGGACCTTCGCCGGTGCCGACGCCGCGCCGGGCTTTGGTGCTGGTCAGGGTGCTCACCCCCACGAGCGCGTGGTCAGACAACCACCGATTGTAGTGGTGAGCGGATCTCGCCTTCAGGGCTCACGACCGTGGCCGTGGTCATAACGTGCCGTGGTGGCCCCGACCGGGGGCCGGGACCACCACAGCGGTGTCTCAGCCCACCACCGACCGCAGCGGGATCCCCGCCGCGCGCAGGTCACTGACCAGGTCGCGGAGGTACGGGTGCTCGTCGGCCAGCCGGCCTTCGGGGTTGGGGATCAGCACGGACGCCGAGCCGCCGGCCTGGCTGAACCGGGCGGTGTCGGTGTAACCGGTGACGACCGACCTGACGCGGGCCAGATCGCTCGCGGCGACCCGAATGGTGATGGGTCGCCACTCGCCGCCCAGGTTCTCCGGCGCCGGCTGCGCCGCCGCGGCCGCCCGGGCCGGGTCGGCGGTCGCCGCCTTGCGGGCCACCGACTGCCCCTCCGGGTAGAGCACGGCGTTGGCCAGCAGGTGCAGGCCGCTCTCGTTGTAGGCCCGGAACAGCGGGTTGAACGCGAACAGCACCGCCCGCCCGGCGCCCGTCGGCTCGTCGACCAGCGCCGCGGTCCCCTTGAGCAGGTCCTCGGAGACGGTGAAGCCGTTGTGCCAGAACGTGTCGTCGGTCGGGTAGGTGAGCACGTTGGTGCCGGTGGTGCTCGCGGTCAGGATCGGATCCTCGTTGTTGAACTCGAAGTCCTCGGCCGGCCGGCCCGCGGCGACCGGGCTGGCGTGGTCGACGTCGACCCGGAAGTGCGAGCCGATCACGGTGTATTCGGCCTCCTCCGGCGGCTCGAACTCGGTGGTCGAGGTGAGCCCGGCCGACCGGGCCACCCGGGTGCCCTCCCGGCGCAGGCCGATGTAGGTGTTGCCGGCGGCCACCCAGTCGCGCAGGTGCTGCTGGCCGGCCGCGGTCAGGCCGCCGGTCGGGCTGCTGCCGTCGGGCACCAGGAGCACCGAGCGGTCGGTGAACGCGGCCGTGTTGTCGTTGATGTCGGCGGTCGTGACCGGCTGGAGGTCGAGGCCCCAGCGGCTGCCGAGCACGTAGCGGGCCTCGCCGTAGGACCCGGAGGTGGTCGAGACGCCGGTGCCACGGAACAGGCCGACGTCGGGCAGGTCGACCGCATCACCGACCGGCGGCTTGCGGCTGGCGCTCAGCGTCACGCCGAGGCCGCGGGCCCGCTCGTCGAGCGCCCGCGTCAGGCCGCCCTCGGGGAGCGTGGCCACGTTGGTCGCGAGGTCACGGCGGACCGCGACGCCCGCGTCGAGCAGCGCGAAGGTGAACTCCGACGCGTTGGCCGAGTCGAGCCGGTACTGGTAGGAGCCGCCCTTGGGCGCCGTGGCCGCCTTGCCGCCCTGCGGACGCGCGACCCGCTGCACCTTGGGGTGCAGGTCGTCACCGGTGTAGATGGTGTCGATG
This sequence comes from Asanoa sp. WMMD1127, assembly GCF_029626225.1. Lineage (NCBI taxonomy): Bacteria > Bacillati > Actinomycetota > Actinomycetes > Micromonosporales > Micromonosporaceae > Asanoa > Asanoa sp. WMMD1127. The sequence goes on along the minus strand of NZ_JARUBP010000001.1, from coordinate 6,366,739 downwards.
CCCATCAGCAGCGGGTTGCTCCAGGACGACACGTCGTAGAAGTACGGGAACGGCACGTACGGGTCCTCGCCGAGCGTCGCCTGGATCCAGTGCTTCTGCGGCTGGGCCATAGGAATCCAGTAGGCGCCCTTCGGCACGGTCAGGTCGGCGGCGGACCGGCCGCCGAACACCCGCGCGTTGGGGACGGTGACCGGCTCCTTGACCTCGTAGACCTCGACGTCCATCGCGCGCAGCCGCTCGACCAGCTTGCGCACGTCGGCGAGCTGGCGGTCGGGCAGCAGGAAGTACGACTTGATCTTGATGTCCGGCACCGGGAACTGCACCGTGTTGTCGGGCTGCACGACCTCGTTGGGCTCGAGCGTGCCCGCCCGGCCCTCGGCCAGCGCGTCGCTCCAGACCTTGAACCAGCCGCGCAGCACCTCGCGCTTGTTGGCCGAGGCCCAGCCGATCGTCGCCCACTGGGTGTTGAACTGCTGCTGCACCCGGTCCTGGACGGCCGAGGCGCTGCCCTTCTCGTAGGTCATGCCGGCCGCGCCGAAGCCGGCCGCGGGCACGGTGTCGCCGTACCCCATGTAGAAGAGGTCGTAGACGTCGTAGTTGAAGTAGCACTCGGTGGTCACGGTGTCGGTGCAGGCGCCGTTGTAGCCGAAGGCGGCCTTGTTGGCGTCGCCGATCCGGTTGATCCAGTCGACCGGCTCGCTGGCGATCTCGTGGTGGATCGGGTCGGCGTTCGGTGGGAAGAAGTAGCGCCGGCTGCCCATCTCGTGTGCGTCGACGAAGACCTGCGGCGGATACTTCCGGAGCAGCTCGATCTTGCCGTCGGTCTCCGGCTGGGTGCGGGCGAACCAGTCGCGGTTGAGGTCGAAGCCGTACTCGTTCTGCCGCCGGAGGGCGTCGCGGCCGTCCGGGTTCTGCGTCGGAACGATGATGTTGAGCAGGTTGTCGTTGCGGTCGCGGACGTCGCACGACAGGCCGGCGGCCAGCTCGTAGAGGGACTTCAGCGCGGCGTCGGCGCCGCTGGTCTCGCCACCGTGGACGTTGCCGGCGATGTAGACGATGGCCGGGTCGTTGTTGGCGATCCGGGCCGCCTTGGACGGCGCCATCGTGCGCGGGTCGCGCAGGTCGCGGATGTTCTCCGCGATCGCCGCCAGCCCCGACTTGGTGACGTGCGCGGGGTCCGAGACGATCGCGTAGGGCAGCGGCTGCCCGTTGACGCTGGTGGTCATCGTGCCGGTGACGACGCGGTCCGACGCGGCGTCGACCGCGGCCACGTACCGCCGGATCTCGTCGTTGGTGACGACCCGTGGCTGGCCGAGGCCGAGCGGGAAGCCGAAGAACGACTCCGGACTCGGCACGTCGGCCAGGCGGGCCTGCGGGTCGGGGTCGCAGGCCGGACGTGTGGGGTGCGCGCCGGCGGGGACGCCGTTGAGCAGCGGCAGGGTGCCGGCGAGCAGGAGCGCTGTCGCGGCACCCGCCAGCCGTCTCGCGCGGTTCGGTAGTCGCATTTAACCCGCTTCCCTTCCCGGAAAGGTGGAGTGAAAGGCAAAACGAGCCTAGGACCTGGCATTCTTCATGGTCAACGTCCGAACGTCGGACCCCGTCCACTGTGGGCCCTAGAAATTGTCCCAGCCGGATGTCGAAACCGGTCCGGCTCGTTCGCTGCGTCGGTGAAGAGCACCACGACACCCAGAAGGAGAACCGACATGTCGTTCCAGGCCTACCTCGACGCGGTGGAGACCAAGACCGGCAAGACGCCGCGGGAGCTGCTCGACGAGGCGCGCGCCAAGGGCTTCGACGCGCCGGCGGTGAAGGCGACCGTCATCGTCGAGTGGCTGCGCGACGACTACGGCCTCGGCCGCGGTCACGCGATGGCGATGGTCCACGTGATCAAGAAGGGCCCGCAGATCTCCGGCAAGCACGTGGGCCGGGCCGGGTCGCACGGCGACGCGTCCGACGTGCTCTGGCTCGACGGCAAGGCCAGCCGGCCGGCATAGTGGGCCGCATGCCGCTTGAACCGATCGAGCGGGCGTCGGTCGACGAGCTGCGCTCGCTCCAGCTGGAACGGCTCCGCTGGTCGCTGCGGCACGCCCACGACAACGTCCCGCACTACCGCGCCGCCTTCGCGGCGGCCGGCGTACACCCGGACGACCTGAAGTCCCTCGACGACCTCGCGCGGTTCCCGACGACGAGCAAGGACGACCTGCGGGCCAACTACCCGTTCGGGATGTTCGCCGTGCCGCGCGAGCAGGTGGTCCGGGTGCACGCCTCGTCGGGCACGACCGGCCGGCCGACCGTGGTCGGCTACACCCGGGACGACATCACCACCTGGGCCCGGTTGATGGCCCGGTCGATCCGGGCGTCCGGCGGCGAGCCGGGCGACATCGTGCACGTGGCGTACGGCTACGGCCTGTTCACCGGCGGCCTCGGCGCCCACTACGGCGCCGAGGAGCTCGGCTGCACGGTCGTGCCGGTGTCCGGTGGGATGACGTCGCGCCAGGTCATGCTGATCCGCGACTTCGCGCCGTCGATCATCATGGTGACGCCGAGCTACCTGCTCGCGATCGTCGACGAGCTGGAGCGGCAGGGCGTCGACCCGCGGTCGACCTCGCTGCGGCTCGGCATCCTGGGCGCCGAGCCGTGGACGGAGGACATGCGCCGCGAGATCGAGGAGCGGCTCGGCATCGACGCGGTCGACATCTACGGGCTCTCCGAGGTGATGGGTCCCGGCGTGGCCAACGAGTGCGTCGAGACGAAGGACGGCCCGCACATCTGGGAGGACCACTTCTATCCGGAGATCATCGACCCGGTCACCGGAGCGGTGCTGCCCGACGGCGAGTTCGGAGAGCTGGTGTTCACCTCGTTGACCAAGCAGGCGATGCCGGTCGTCCGCTACCGCACCCGCGACCTGACCCGGCTGCTGCCCGGCACGGCCCGGCCGATGCGCCGGATGGCCAAGATCACCGGCCGGACCGACGACATGATGATCGTGCGCGGGGTCAACCTGTTCCCGACCCAGATCGAGGAGCTGATCCTCGGCACGGCCGAGCTGTCGCCGCATTTCCAGTGCGTGCTGACCCGGTCGGGGCGGCTCGACGAGCTGGCCGTGCGGGTCGAGCGGCGCCCGGAGGTCACGCCGGCGTCGGCCGCGGCGGCCGCCGACGCGCTGGCCGCCAAGGTCAAGGAGACGATCGGCGTGACGATCGCGGTCGAGGTGCTCGACCCCGACCAGGTCGAGCGGTCGATGGGCAAGATGCGCCGGATCGTCGACAACCGCTGAGGGGCAAGGAACGGTCCGTTCTTAACGCATAGCGTTAAGAACGGACCGTTCCTTACACCGGGACGAGTCGCGGGCGGCGGCGGGCGGCGAGGTCCTCCACCCAGCCGACGTGGAGGACCACCAGGGCCAGCAGCCACAGCCCGATCGCGGTGTAGCCGACCTCGGCGACCGTGTCGCCGAACGCCCACACGTGCAGCAGGTCGCCGAGCGGGAACGCCGCCGTGATCGCGGCGTTGTGCCACAGGTAGATGGTCACCGCGCGGGAGTTGAGCAGGGTCACCGCGGCGTCGGCGCGCCGGTGGCTGGTCAGCCAGTCCATCCGCGGCGCCAGGCGCAGCAGCACCAGGACGAAACCGATGGAGTAGACGGCGTACGCCACCGGGCTGTCGGCGAGGTCGACGCCCGCGGCGCCGTGGTGCGTGACCACCCAGCCGACCGCGCCGCCGGTGGCCACCACCGAGACCGCCAGGACCGCGCCGAAAGGCAGCCGGCGCAGGTCGCCGTCGCGGTGGGCGAAGCCGAGCAGCCAGCAGGCCGCGAACGTCAGCACGTCTTCGATGACCGAAGCCGATCGGTCGCCGAACGGCCACGGCGCCACCTGGAACAGGGGGAGCAGGGCCAGCGGTGCGAGCACGGCCACCACCCTGGCCCGGCGGTAGAGGCGCAGCAGCAGGGGCGAGAGCAACACGAGCCAGAGGTAGGTGACGAGGTACCACAGGATGCCGCTGACCGGTTCGGCCCACGCGCTGGCCGGCGGTTCGGCGATCGGTAGCAGCCACAACAGGAAGGCCGGCCACGCCGGGTGGTCGTCCCAGCCGAGGACCAGCATGGCGGGTACGACCACGGCGGCGAGCAGCCACAGCGCGGGCAGCAGGCGGCGCAGGCGGCCGCGTACCGCCCGGGTGGCCGAGCGGTCGACGGACTTCGCCATCAGCGAGCCGCCGAGCGCGAACATCACGCCCATCGCCGGGAAGCCGAGGCCGAGCCAGGCGACCGGGAACATGTGGTAGAGCACGACCCGCAGGATCGCCGCGGCCCGCAGGAAGTCGAACCACCGGTCCCTGTCCACTGTGGGCAGCGCCTGCGTGGTCGCCTGCCACGGCGGGGCGGTGGCCGTGTGGTAACGCGGCGGTCCGACCCAGCCGTCTCTGGTCGCTGTCACGGGGCGACGATAGCCACGGCTCGCGGTCTCCGTCGGTGCTTCGTACGCCGCGCGGGGGACGGCCGTCCGGCTCCTAATGTCCGCCCGGTCGAGCCGTAACGTTCGTGGGTCGGCGGGTCAGAGAGCCGAGATCGTCTCGGGCGCCCGCTCCCGGCGGCTGAGGCCCCGCAGCACGGCGGTCTGTCCGTAACGGGCCACCGCCAGATCGGTCAGCAGCCCGAACACCGGCCGGAGCACCGCCGGCGGGAAGGCCGGCGTCGCGACGCCGACGCTGACGGCGAGGTCGTCGCAGTGCACCGAGATCTCCATCATGCGGGTCAGGAGGAGGTCGTCGAGGCTCAGGGCCCAGCCGGTCCACAGTGGCACGGCGCGGTCGGGGTCGGCGCCCGGCAGCTTCGCGCGCACGGCCGCGAGGTCTTCTCGCAGCTGGTCGACCACGGTCGCGTGGCCGCCGGCGGCGAACTCGTCGCTCTGGGCGCGGATCGCCACGTTGGCCGGGGAGTCGACGTCCTCGCCGAGCCAGGCCGCGTCGCCGTAGTGGGCCATCAGGTCACGCGGTCGCTGGTCCGACACCGGCGCGTCGACCAGGGTGGCGACCAGGTGCACCTGCCGCGCGAGGTGTCCGGCCAGGCCGGCGACGGAGAACTCGGGCAGGGCGGACGGCTCGTCCCAACGGCCGGCGACCGCCGGATCGGCGAGCAGGCCGGCGGCGATGGTCGCCGCGTCGAGGTAGGCGCCGCTGTGCATGCGGCGAGCGTACTCAGTCGATCGCGACGCTGACCTCGGTGGCCTTGACCAGGGCCAGCACCTCGTCGCCCTCGGTGAGGTCGAGGTCGTTGACGGCGTCGTTGGTGACGACCGCGGTGAGCGCGCCGCCGCCGTCGACCGCCACCTTGAGCGTGGTCATCGCGGCGCCCGCGGTCAGCGAGGTGATCCGGCCGGGGAGCTGGTTGCGGATGCTCACGTCGCCGACGGTGCCGGTGGCAAGCGCGACATCGGTCGCCTTGACCAGCATCGTGACGGGCTGCCCGGCGATCAGCTCGAGCTCGTCGGCGCTCTCCCGGGTGATCGCCGCGGTCAGGTCCTGGCCGCTGGCGAGCCTCGTCTTCACGGCGGCCATCGCCTCGCCGCGGGCCACCGAGAGGATCGTGCCTTCGAGCTGGTTGCGGATGCTGAGTCGCATGGGCGTGTCCATTCGCGAGCATTTGGTACGCGTTGTCCGTGCCATCCTCCCCTCGCGTCGTGCCCCCGCAACCGTGCGACACGCCCCTGCCCGCCGGGTGGATTGACGCCAGGCGGGTCGCGGATGGCGTCAGCGCCGGTCAAACCGATAGATTGCATTGCGAGTGCAAATTCTTCCGGGGCGGCTGGCTCCGCGGCAGTGGGGAGGCGCGATGGCGTCGGTGGTGACCGAGGCCGAGCTGCGCGAGCGGATCTCGGCGTTCCTGGCCGCGCACGACCCGGCCGCCGCGGCCGGTGGCAGCGCGGCGGACCGGCTGGCGTTCCTGCGCGCGCGGTTCGACGCGGGACTGTCCTGGGTGCACTTCCCGGCCGGGCTCGGCGGGCTCGGCGCCGGGCGGGCGCTGCAGACGGTCGTCGACGAGGCCTTCGTCGCGGCCGGCGCGCCCGACAACCGGCCCGGCCGCATCGGCATCGGGCTCGGCATGGCCGCGCCGACCGTCCTCGCCCACGGCACGCCCGAGCAGCGGGAGCGCTGGCTCCGTCCGCTGTGGACCGGCGAGGAGGTGTGGTGCCAGCTGTTCAGCGAGCCCGGCGCCGGCTCCGACCTCGCCGGGCTGGCCACCCGGGCCCGCCGCGACGGCGACGACTGGGTGGTCGACGGGCAGAAGGTGTGGACCTCGATGGCGCACGTCGCGCGGTGGGCCATCCTGCTCACCCGCAGCGACCCCGACGTGCCCAAGCACGCGGGCCTGACGTACTTCGTGCTCGACATGACCGCGCCCGGCGTCGAGGTGCGGCCGCTGCGCCAGCTCACCGGTGAGGCCGAGTTCAACGAGGTCTACCTGACCGGCGTGCGGATCCCCGACTCGCACCGGCTCGGTGACGTCGGGGCCGGCTGGAAGGTCGCGCAGACCACGCTGATGAACGAGCGGGTCTCGATCGGCGGTGGCGCGCTGCCCCGCGAGGGCGGCATGATCGGCGTGCTGGCCCAGGCCTGGCGGGACCACCCGCACCTGCGTACCCCCGGCATGCACGACACCGTGATGCGGCTCTGGGTGCGGGCCGAGGCGGCGCGGTTGACCGGGCTGCGGGTCCGCCAGCAGCTCGCGGCCGGCGTGCCCGGGCCGGACGGGTCCGCGGTCAAGCTCTCGTTCGCGACGCTCAACCAGCAGATCTCCGCTGCCGAGCTCGACTTCCGCAACGACGAGGCGCTGCGCCGCGACTCGTGGGCGATGAGCCGGCCCGAGGAGGTCGACTTCACCGGGCGCGACGCCGGCTACCGCTACCTGCGGGCCAAGGGCAACTCGATCGAGGGCGGGACGTCCGAGGTGCTCCGCAACATCATCGCCGAGCGGGTGCTGGGCCTGCCGGCCGAGCCGCGGGTCGACACCCGCGTCGCGTGGAAGGACCTGCCCCGATGAGCGACATGCTGGACCTGCTCGAGTCACCGGACGAGCGTGACCTGCGGGCGAGCGTACGGGAGATGCTCGCGGCCGAGGCGCCGTGGCAGTCGGTGCTGTCGTTCGTGACCTCGTCGTCCCCCGAGCCGTTCGACCCCAAGCTCTGGCGCACGCTGGCCACCGGGATGGGCCTGGCCGGGCTGCTCGTGCCCGAGGCGCAGGGCGGGGCCGGCGCGCAGTGGCGGGCGGCGGCGGTGGTGGTCGAGGAGCTGGGCCGGGCCGTGGCGCCCGTGCCGTTCCTGTCCAGCGCGGTCGTGGCGACCACGGCGCTGGGGTCGTCGGAGGCGCCGGACCTGCTCGGGCGGCTGGCGTCCGGCGAGCTGACGGCCGCGCTGGCGGTGCCCTACGGGCTGTGGTCGGCGCCGCCGCTGCTGTCGGTGCCGGACGGGGCGGTGACCGGCACCGTCCGGGGCGTCGCCGACGGGCTGGGGGCCGGGCTGCTGCTGGTGCCCGGCGAGGACGGTCTCTACGCGGTCGACGGGGCGGCGGTCCGGCGTACCCACGTGGTGTCGTTGGACGAGACCCGGCCCCTGTGCGATCTGGAGTTCTCGGCGACGCCGGCGCGCCGGGTCGGCCCGCTGGCCGCGGTGCCCTCGGCGCTGCGGGTCGCCGCCACGATGGTCGCGGCCGAGCAGGTGGGGCTCGCGTCGTGGTGCCTGGAGACGACGGTGGCCTACCTCAAGGAGCGCCACCAGTTCGGCCGACCCGTCGGGTCCTTCCAGGGGCTCAAACACCGGCTCGCCGATCTGTGGGTCGAGCTGACCCAGGCCCGGGCCGTGGTCGGTTACGCGGTCGCCGACCTGGCCGCCGGGGGCGAGGACGCGTCGGTGGCGGCGTCGCTGGCGAAGGTCGTCGGCTCGGAGGTCGCGGTGCGGGCCGCCGAGGAGTGCGTGCAGATGCACGGCGGGATCGGCTTCACCTGGGAGCACCCCGCCCACCTCTACCTCAAGCGGGCCAAGGCCACCGCGATCGCGTACGGTTCCCCCGACCGCCACCGCGCCCGCCTGGCGAATCTGGTCGACCTGCACCTGGAGGATTCGTGACGGCATCCCTGTCCGGCCGGGTGGCCCTGGTGACCGGCGCGAGCCGCGGCATCGGCCTGGCGATCGCGGCCCGGCTGGCCGCCGCCGGCGCGCGGGTCTGCGTGACGGCGCGCAAGCCGGAGCCGTTGGCCGAGGCGGTGTCCACGTTGGGCGGTCCGGCGGTGGCGCTGGGTGTGGCCGGGCGGGCCGACGACCCGGCGCACCAGGCCGCGGCGGTCGAGGCCGCGACGTCGGCGTTCGGGCCCGTCGACATTCTCGTCAACAACACCGGGATCAACCCTGTGTTCGGGCCGCTGCTGGACCTCGACCTGGGCGCCGCGCGGAAGATCTTCGAGGTCAACGTGCTGGCCGCGCTGGGCTGGGCGCAGGCCGTCTTCGGCGGCGCCGGCCCGCGGCCGGGCGTGGTGGTCAACGTGTCGTCGGTCGGTGGCCGGGTGCCGCCGCCGGGCATCTCGTTCTACGGGGTGAGCAAGGCGGCGCTGGAGCACCTGACCCGCTGCCTGGCGGTGGAGCTCGCGCCGCACGTGCGGGTCAACGCGGTCGCGCCGGCGGTGGTGAAGACCCGCTTCGCGACGCTGCTGTACGAGGGCCGCGAGTCCGAGGTCGCCGCCTCCTATCCGCTGGCCCGCCTCGGCATCCCCGAGGACGTGGGCGCCGCGGTCGCGTTCCTGGCGTCGGACGAGGCGGCCTGGATCACGGGGCAGACGCTGGTCATCGACGGTGGGGTCACGCTGACGGGGCGCGGCGCGTGACGGCACCGGCGCCCGAGGAGCGCGTCGACGGGCGCACCGCGCGGGCCGAACGCACCCGGGCGGCGATCGTCGACGCCCACCTGGCGCTGATCAACGAGGGCGACCTGCGGCCGACGGGGGAGCGGATCGCCGAGCGGGCCGGGGTCTCGCTGCGGGCACTGTGGACCAACTTCAAGGACATGGAGACCCTGTTCGAGGCGAGCGGCGCGCAGGTGCTGGCGGCGTACGACGCGGCGTTCACGCCCGTGCCGCCCGACCTCCCGCGGGCCGAGCGGGTGGCGCGCTACTGCCGCCAGCGGGCCCGGCTGCTCCAGCTGATCGCGATGCCGGCCCGGGCGGCGGCGATGCGGGAGCCGTTCTCGCCGCAGCTGCGCCGCAACCGGCAGAAGCACGTCGAACGGCTGCGGGAGGAGGTCGACGTGCTCTTCGCGGCGGAGTTCGCCGCCGCGGGCCCGGCCGGCGCCACCCTCCGGAACGCGGTCATGGCCGCCTCGATGTGGCCGGCCTGGTCGATGCTGCGCGACGGCCTGTCACTCTCGGCGACCGAGGCCGAGGCGGTGATGACGCGAACGATCACCGCGCTGCTGATGACCGCCGAGCCCTAGCCGGACCTGCCGCCCCCTTACGCTCGCCTGCATTCGGCTGGTTGGCGAATCCCGGCAAGGCCTGGTGATCGGGGTGGAGAGCGACGGGGCCTTCGAGGTGTGCGTGTCCCCATCGGCTGCGGATCCGCCAGCCTGGTACGCCGACTCGTTCGAACAGTGCGTCGACGTGTCGGCTGGGGAGCTGTCGGGGGATCGATCCGGCATTTCGTCGGCCCAGGAGTCGTCGTCATGGTCTGCGACATGAGGGAGGGCTGGGTCGAGGTGCACGCCGGTGCGCGGCACCGGGCGGCGCTCCGACCGCTTCGTGCCTCGGGACTGTCCTGGGAGACCTTTACCGCGTGACCTGCGGTTCGCCGATCTTCGCCCTTATCAGGAGCAAACCGGGCAATATGGATGGATGAGCCGTGACGCGTCAGGGCCGGAGCCGTCGGATGTGGACGCCGACGGCGGCTCGACGCCCCGGCGGCGGCGCGGCGGGGTCGTGCTGGTCAGCTCGGCGGCGGCGCTGGGCGGGTTCCTGTTCGGCTACGACACCTCGGTGATCAACGGGACCGTCGACGCCATCGAGGACCAGTTCAACATGTCGTCGGAGCTGCTCGGCTTCGTGGTGTCGTCGGCGTTGCTGGGCGCGGCGGTGGGCGCGTGGTTCGCGGGACCGATCGCGGACCGGATCGGCCGGGTCCGCTCGATGGTGATCGCCGCGGTCCTGTTCTTCATCGGGGCGATCGGATCGGCCCTCGCGACCGGTCCGGTGACGCTGACGGTGTGGCGCATCATCGGCGGCATGGCGGTCGGCGCGGCCAGCGTGATCGCGCCCGCGTACATCGCCGAGATGGCGCCGGCCAGGCTGCGCGGCCGGCTCGGCTCGTTGCAACAGCTCGCGATCGTCCTCGGCATCTTCGTCGCGCTGCTGATCGACGCGCTGCTCGCCAACATCGCCGGCAGCGCGGCCGACGAGCTCGCCCTGGGCGGCAAGGCCTGGCGCTGGATGTTCGCGACGGCCGCCGTACCCGCGATCCTCTATGGGCTCATCTCCCTGACCATCCCGGAGTCGCCGCGCTATCTCGTGCGCCGCGGCAACGTCGAGCAGGCCCGCAAGACCCTGCGGCGGTACGTGGGCGGCGACACCGACGAGCGCATCAAGGAGATCCAGCACTCGCTCGGCACCGGGGCGGAGGACGTGCGCCTGCGCGACCTGCGCGGCCCGCGCCTGGGCCTGCAGCCGATCGTCTGGACGGGCATCCTGCTGTCGGTCTTCCAGCAGTTCGTCGGCATCAACGTGATCTTCTACTATTCGACGACCCTGTGGCGCTCGGTCGGCTTCCAGGAGAACGACGCGCTGCTGATCTCGGTGATCACGAGCCTGGTCAACATCGTCGGCACGTTCATCGGCATCGCCCTGATCGACCGCATCGGCCGCAAGGCGCTCCTCCTGATCGGGGCGAGCGTCATGTTCGTGACACTCGGCCTGCTGTCCTACTGCTTCAGCAAGGCCTCCGGCTCCGGCACGGACGTGAGCCTGGCCAGCCCGTGGGACACGATCGCCTTGTACTCGGCCAACGTGTACGTCCTCTCCTTCGCCTTCAGCTGGGGCCCCGCGGTCTGGGTGCTGCTGGGCGAGATGTTCAACAACCGCATCCGCGCGACGGCGTTGGCCGTGGCGGCCGCGGCGCAGTGGCTGGCCAACTTCGCGATCTCCCAGACGTTCCCGACGCTGTCCGGCGTGAGCCTGACCCTGGCGTACGGCCTCTACACCGCGTTCGCGTTGCTGGCGCTGGTGTTCGTCGCGGCCGCGGTCCGCGAAACCAAGGGCCGCGAACTGGAAACGATGTAGGACGCGCTGCCTGTCTGGCAAGCTTGGCCCTCTCGACGGACAGGAGGGCACGGATGCCGCTGCGTACGCGAAAGCGTTGGTGGGGTGTGACCCTGGATGCCCCGGACGGTCTGGAGCTCGCCCGCTTCTACGCCCGCCTTCTCGACTGGGAGCTGTACTCCGGCGACGGCGATGGAGGGTCGGTCGCCCCGTCGGACGACGCGGGCTTCAACCTCGGCTTCCAGACCGAAGCCCACTACGTCCGGCCGGTCTGGCCGGCCGAGCCGGGCGCGCCGCAGATGTCCATGCATCTCGAGATCGAGGTCGACGACCTGGACGAAGCCGTGGAGTACGCGATCAGCGTCGGCGCTGAGGTCGCCGGCTTCCAGCCGCAGCGCAACGTACGGGTGATGCTCGATCCGGCCGGACATCCGTTCTGTCTGTACGTCGACGACGAGCACGTCAACGAGGCCGGCGCCGGCTGACGGACCGGACGCCGACGGCGCCCGCGACGACCGCGTGGTGAGCCGGCGTCGTGCGTTGGCTGATTGACCGGACGCCGCCGGCGCCCGCGACGACCGCGTGGTGAGCCGGCGTCGTGCGTTGGCCGGCGCTGACGTCCGGCGGTTCAGCCGAAGAGGACGACGGACCGGGCGCCCTCGCCGCGGGCCATCCGTTCGAAGGCGGCGGGTGCCGACTCCAGCGGAATGCGGTCGGTGATCAGCGGCGTCAGGTCGAGCGAGCCGTCGAGGACCGCGGCGGCCAGCGCCGGAAGGTCGCGGTCCGGGTCGGACGAACCGTAGACCGACGACCGCAGCGTCCGCGCCGAGTGGAAGATGTCGAGGGCGCCGAGGCTGACCAGGTCGTCGCGGGCGCCCATGCCGACCACGGTGACCTGACCACCGCGCCGGGTGGCCCGCCAGGCGGCGCCGATGGTGGCGGACCGGCCGACACACTCGATCGCGTGGTCGGCGCCGCGGCCCTCGGTGAGCCCCCGCACCGCCTTGGGCATGCCGTCGTCCGACACCACGAAGTCGGTGGCGCCGGCCTTGAGCGCCAGGTCCCGCTTCGCCTCGCTGAGGTCCACCCCGATAACCGGGTCGGCCCCGGCGGAGCGGGCGGCGATCAGCGCGGCCAGGCCGACCCCGCCGAGCCCGACCACGACCACTGACTGGCCGGGCCGCACGGCCGCGGTGCGGTTGACGGCCCCGGTAGCCGTCAGCACCGCGCACCCGAGCAGCGCGGCGATGTCGGCCGGCAGGTCGGCCGGCACCGGCACGACGGCGTGGCTCGGCACCACGACCTCCTCGGCCAGCGCGCCGAGCCCCAGCGTCACGTGGGCGTTTTCGCCCGACGCCAGATTGCCCCGCGGCGCCGACGGCCGACCGTTGTGGGCGCACAGCCACGGCTCTCCGTGCGTGCAGTGCCAGCACTCCCGGCACGGCGGCGCCCAGTTGAGCACCACGTGGTCGCCCACGCCGACCCGCTCGCCCCCGCCGGGACCGACCTCGACTACCACGCCGGCGGCCTCGTGCCCGAGCACCAACGGGTAGGACGGTGACAGCGTGCCATTGACCATCGACAGGTCAGAGTGGCAGACGCCGGCCGCCTGGATCCGGACCCGCACCTCACCGGGACCGGCCGGCGGCAGCACCACATCGGCGACGCGTGGTGTGTCGCCCTTGCCCGCGACGATCAACGCCTTCATGCCACTCACTCTCCACCCGCCAGTTCCACACGGCCTTCGTCAGCGCTGGATCGACTTCGTCTCAAGGAACTCCGACAGGCCGTGCTCGCCCAACTCGCGCCCGATGCCCGACTGCTTGTAGCCGCCGAACGGGGCCTGCGGGTTGAACGCGCCCCCGTTGATGTCGACCGCGCCGGTGCGCAGCCGCCGTGCCACCGCGAGCGCGCGCTCCTCGTCTCCGGACCAGACCCCGCCCGCCAACCCGTAGCGGGAGTTGTTGGCGATCGCGACCGCCTGGTCGTCGTCGGCGAACGGGATGATCGACAGGACCGGGCCGAAGATCTCCTCCTGAGCGATCGTGTCGTCCGGGTCGACGTCGGCGAAGACCGTCGGGGCGACGAACCAGCCGCGGGCCGGCACTGGCGCGTCGGGGCCGCCCGAGACCAGGCGGGCGCCGTCGGCCAGGCCCTTGTCGACATAGGTGCGCACCCGGTCGCGTTGGCGTTCGGAGACCAGCGGGCCCAGCCGGGTCGCCGGGTCGAACGGGTCGCCGGTCGGGTAGCCCGCCGACGCCGTCGCCGCCAGCTCGACCGCCTCCTCGTAGACGGACCGGTGCACGAGCATGCGGGTCCACGCGGTGCAGGTCTGGCCGGCGTTGAGGAACGCGTTGCCCACGCCGACCTTGACCGCCTTGGCCAGGTCGGCGTCGGGCAGGATCACGTTGGCGGACTTGCCGCCCAGCTCCAGCGTCACCCGGGCGATCCGGTCGGCGGCCAGGCGGCTGATCGCGGCCCCGGTCGCGGCCGAGCCGGTGAACGACACGACGTCGACGTCGGGGTGCGCGGCCAGCGCGGCGCCGGCCACCGGGCCGGAGCCGCTCACCAGGTTGACCACGCCCGGCGGCAGGCCGGCCTCGTCGATCGCGTCGAAGAGCAGGTAGGCCGTGAGCGGCGTCAGCTCGGCCGGCTTGAGCACCACCGTGCAGCCCGCCGCGAGCGCGGCGCCGACCTTGGCGATCACCTGGTGCAGCGGGTAGTTCCAGGGCGTGATGGCGCCGACGACACCGGCGGGCTCGCGTACGACGAGGGAGTTTCCGATCGTCTCCGGCTCGAACCCGGCGCGCGCCCGGGCCGCGTAGCCGCGCAGCACCGCCAGCGGCAGGCCCGTCTGCACCCGTTGGGCCACCTTGATGGGCGTGCCGACCTCGATCGCTACGGTCGCGGCGATCTGCTCGGACCGGGCGCTCAGGGCGGCCAGCAGCCGGTCGAGGTGATCGGCGCGGTCGGCGGGGGACAGGCTCGCCCAGGGGTCGAACGCCGCACGGGCCGCCGCGACCGCGCGGTCGACGTCGGCGCTGCCCGCGGCCGGCACGTGGGCGACGACGTCCTCGGTCGCCGGGTCCTGCACCGGCATCGGCAGGGCGTCGAGCGGTTTCACCCATTCGCCGTCGATGTAGAGCCGGTCGCGGTCGGCCACCTTCGCGGCGGCGCGGCCGGCGTCGGTCTGGTCCATGCGTTACCTCCGGGTGCGCGCGGAGCGGGTCGTGCCGTGCAGTCGGTGGGTCGGGTCGCCGACCACCTCTTCATACGTGATCGCGAGGCCCGTGATGACCGCTTCCAGGCCGAGCTCGAACGCGCCCTCGTCGACCTCGCGCTGGTGGGCGGCCAGGCGGTGGGCCTGGCCCAGGTGCGGGTAGTCGGACGACACGTAGATCTTGGGATCGGAGGCGAAGCCGCGGGCGAACGAGCCCAGCGCGGACCCGGCCACCAGGTAGCGCATCAGCGCGCCGATGTGGGTGGCCCGCGCGGGCGGCCAGCCGGCCCGGACCAGACCGCCGTAGACGGCGTCGGCCATGGCCAACGCGCGCGGTCGCCGGCCCGGGCCGCGGGCTAGGTAGGGGACGATGTGCGGGTGCGCGGCCAGCGCCGCCCGGTAGGACCGGCCCCAGATGCGCAGCGCGTCGGGCCAGTCGTGGGTCGCGAAGCACTCGATGTCCACGTCGGCCGTGATCTCGTCGGCGACCGCGTCCAGGATCGCGTCCTTGTTGGCGAAATGGTTGTAGAGCGACGGGCCACGAACCCCCAGCTGCGCCGCCAGCCGCCGGGTCGACACCGCCTCGAGCCCTTCGGCGTCGATCAGCTCGGCCGCCGTTTCGATGATGCGCTGCCGGGTGAGCAGCGCCTGACGCGGTCGGGGCATCGGGTCGCTCCTCTCTCCGGGTCGTGTTCGGTGCGGTGTGCCAACTCGGGTGGCGGGGTGGACACGGGAAAACTACCACCGTTAGTTTATTCGCGTGGACCTCATCCTGTCACCCGAGCACGAAGCGAGCCGCGCACTCGCCGCCGAGTTCGTCGCCCGCGAGGTCACCCCGCACGCCGCCGAGTGGGACAGGCGCGAGGCGGTCGACGGCGCGATCGTCAAGCGCCTCGGCGACCTGGGCTTCCTCGGGCTGACGATCCCGGAGGAGCTGGGCGGCTCGGGCGGCGACCATCTCACCTACTGCCTTGTCCTCGAGGAGCTCGGTCGGGGCGACTCGTCGGTGCGGGGCATCGTCTCGGTCTCGCTGGGCCTGGTGGCGAAGACCATCGCAGCACACGGGTCCGACAGTTCGCGTTCCTCCTGGCTACCGCGGTTGTGCGCCGGCACGGCGCTCGGCTGCTTCGCGCTGACCGAGCCCGGCACGGGCTCCGACGCGGCCAACCTGGCCACCCGCGCCGTCCGCGACGGCGACGACTGGCTGCTCACGGGCTCCAAGCTGTTCATCACCAACGGCACGTGGGCCGACGTGGCCCTGGTCTTCGCGCGCACAGGTGGCCCGGGTCCGCGCGGCGTCACCGCGTTCCTCGTCGAGACCGACACGCCGGGCCTGACCCGCCGCGAGATCCACGGCAAGCTCGGCCTCCGCGGCCAGGCCACAGCAGAGCTGACCTTCGATGGCGTACGCGTCAGCGACGCGGCCCGGGTCGGCGCCGAGGGCCAGGGCTTCAAGATCGCCATGTCCACTCTCGACAAGGGCCGCATGTCGCTCGCCGCCGGCTGTGTCGGGCTGGCCCAGGCCTGCCTCGACGCGGCGGTGCGCTACGCCGGCGAACGCACGCAGTTCGGCAAGCCGATCGCCGGCCACCAGCTCGTGCAGCGTCACCTGGCCCAGATCGCCGTCGACACCGCCGCCGCCCGGCTGCTCGTCTGGCGCGTCGCCGACCTGATCGACCGCGGCCAGCCGTTCGGCACCGAGGCGTCGATGGCCAAGCTGTTCGCCAGCGAAGCCGCGGTCCGGGCCGCCGACCGGGCGGTGCAGGTGTTCGGCGGCTACGGCTACATCGACGAATACCCGGTCGGCAAATACCTCCGCGACGCCCGGGTCACCACGCTCTACGAGGGCACCACCGAGATCCAGCAACTACTCATCGGGCGGGCGCTCACCGGCGTCTCCGCCTTCTGAGAAAGGTCAGGCACGAGCATGCGACCGGTCTACTTCGCCGCGGCGGGGCGCACGCCCATCGGACGGCTGCGCGGAGCGCTGTCGGCGGTCCGCGCCGACGACCTCGCCGCGCGGGCGCTGTCGGGCGTTCTCGCCGACCTGCCGGGGCTCGACCCGGCGCGGGTCGACGACGTCTACTGGGGCGCGGCCAACCAGGCGGGCGAGGACAACCGCAACGTCGCCCGGATGGCGGTGCTGCTTGCCGGGCTGCCCGAGACCGTCCCCGGCGCCACGCTCAACCGGCTGTGCGCGTCCGGCCTCGAGGCGGTGACGAGCGCGGCCCGGGCCATCGCGTCCGGCGACGCCGACGTCGTGGTGGCGGGCGGCTCCGAGTCGATGAGCCGGGCGCCGTTCGTGCTGCCCCGGCCCGACGAGGGCCTGCCGCGCGGCATGGAGATCTTCGACACCCGGCTCGGCTGGCGGCTCACCAACCCGCGCATGCGCGAGCTGCACGGCGTGCTCAGCATGGGGGAGACGGCCGAGGAGGTGGCCCGCCGCCACGGCATCGGGCGCGACCGGCAGGACGCGTTCGCGCTACGCAGTCACCAAGCCGCCGCCGCGGCGACCGCGGCCGGTGACTTCGCCGCCGAGCTGCTGCCGGTGGAGCTGCCCGACGGCGCGACGGTCGAGACCGACGAGGGCATCCGGGCCGACACGACGCTGGAGAAGCTCGGCAAGCTCAAGCCCGTCTTCCGCACGGACGGCACGGTCACGGCCGGCAACTCCTCGCCGCTCAACGACGGCGCCGCCGCCCTGGTGCTGGTCAGTGAGGAGGCGCTGGGCGAGCTCGGCGTCGAGCCGCTGGGGCGGTGGGTCGGCGGGGCCAGCGCGGGCGTACACCCGGATGTGATGGGAATCGGTCCTGTCCCGGCGACACGCAAGCTGCTCGACCGGCGCGGGTGGACGCTCGACGACATCGACACCGCGGAGCTCAACGAGGCGTTCGCGGCCCAGGCGCTAGCGGTGGTCGACGAGCTGGGCATCGACGAGAAACGGGTCAACCCGTCCGGCGGGGCGATCGCGATCGGTCACCCGCTGGGCTGCTCGGGCGCCCGCATCCTCACCACGCTGCTGCACCGCATGCGCCGCACCGGCGCGCGGCGGGGGCTGGCCACCATGTGCGTCGGCGTCGGCCAGGGCACCGCCGTCATCGTTGAGCGCTGAGACAACCACTCGAGCAAGGAGATTGTGCAGATGAGCGAGAGGTTCGCCGACCGGGTCGCGATCGTGACGGGCGGGGCGCAGGGCATCGGTCTCGCGACGGGCCGCCGGCTGGCCGCCGAGGGCGCGCGGGTCGCGGTCGTCGACCTCGACGCCGACCGCAGCGCGGCCGCGGCCGACGAGATCAAGGCCGCGGGCGGCCTGGCGACCGGCTACGGCTGCGACGTCACCGACGCCGACGCGGTGGCGGCAATGGTCGAGGCGGTGGTCGCCGACCACGGCCGGATCGACATCCTGATCAACAACGCGGGCATCACCCGCGACAACCTGCTGTTCAAGATGCCCGCCGACGAGTGGAACGCGGTCCTGACCACCAACCTGACCAGCATGTTCCACTGCTGCCAGGCGGTCCAGAAGCACATGGTCGCGGCCCGCTACGGCAAGATCGTCAACCTGAGCAGCCGGTCGGCGCTGGGCAACCGGGGCCAGGTCAACTACGCGGCGGCCAAGGCCGGCGTCCAGGGCCTGACCGCGACCTTGGCGATCGAGCTCGGTCCGTTCAACATCAACGTCAACGCTGTAGCGCCGGGCTACATCGCCACGGCCATGACCGCCGCGACGGCGACCCGCGTGGGCGCGGCGCCCGAAGACCACCAGAAGATGGCCGCCGAGGTCACTCCGCTGCGCCGCGTCGGGCAGCCGGAGGAGGTCGCGGCCGCGATCGCGTTCCTGGCCAGCGACGACGCGTCCTACGTGAGCGGCCAGACCTTGTACATCAACGGCGGCGCCCGCTAGGCCGGGGCCGCGTCGAGCTGAGGACGTCATGATGCGCCAGCGCCGCCGCCCGCAGGCGGCCGAAGCCATGCCGCAGTGCCGGCAGGGCGCGGCCGACGCCGGGCGCCGCCGCCCGCAGGCGGCCGAATCCGTGCCGCAGCGGCGGCAGGGCGCGGCCGACGCCGGGCGGTCCGCGGCGCGGGCGACGGTGCAAGCACTGGCCCAAGCCACCGGAACCGGCCGGCGGTCACCGCGGACGCCGGCCGCGGCTTGCTACCGGGCGCGGGCTTGGCTGCCTGTGCGGTGCGCGACGCGCACGACGGCGACGGCCGTGGCTGTGGTTACGGCGGACGCTGGCCTCGCCTGCGGCCAGGCGCCGGAGCTCGCTTGGCCGGCGCGGAGTGCCACAACGTCGACGGCTGTGGCCGCGGCAAACATAGAGGCGTCATGCGGACTACTCCTGTCCGGATGACGCGGCAAGCCAGACAACTGATCAATCGCTACGCCGTCGGATTGGGTTCTGGGGAGGGCCATTGTGGACTT
This sequence comes from Asanoa sp. WMMD1127, assembly GCF_029626225.1. Taxonomy (NCBI): domain Bacteria; kingdom Bacillati; phylum Actinomycetota; class Actinomycetes; order Micromonosporales; family Micromonosporaceae; genus Asanoa; species Asanoa sp. WMMD1127. Next base: position 6,347,799 of record NZ_JARUBP010000001.1, on the reverse strand, counting down.
TTCGCTGAGTGACGAGGAGAAGGCGATCCGGGAGACCGCCCGGACGTTCATCCGTAAGGAAGTGATGCCGCTCGAGCAGGAGGTGTTGCGGCGCGAGCGGGCGCACGAGCCCGGGCTGCGCCTCGACGAGCTGCGCGAGTTGCAGGGCAAGGCGCGCGCGTTCGGGTTCTGGGGGCTGGCGACGCCGGAGGAGTACGGCGGCATGGACCTGCCGGCCGTCATGCAGTCGCTGATCTGGACCGAGATCGGGCGCTCGTGGGTGCCGTTCCGGTTCGGTGGCGAGGCCGACAACATCCTCTTCTTCGCCAACGAGGAGCAGAAGGCCGAGTTCCTCGTACCCACGATCGAGGGTGACCGGATCTCCTGCTTCGCGATCACCGAGCCCGGCGCCGGCTCCGACGCCGCCAACATCCGGATGACCGCGCGCCGCGACGGTGACGACTGGATCCTCGACGGCGAGAAGACCTTCATCACCAACGGCAACGACGCCGATTTCGCGATCGTGGTGGCGGTGTCGGATCCCGATCAGGACGTACGCTCCGGCGGTAGCACCGCGTTCCTCGTCGACCGGTCGATGGGGTGGCGGTCGGAGTTCATCCAGACGATGGGTGAGGGTGGCCCGGCGTCGCTCGTCTTCGACTCGGTGCGGGTGCCCGGGCGTAACGTGCTCGGCGAGGTCGGCCAGGGCTTCGCGCTGGGGATGCAGTGGATCGGCAAGGGCCGCTACATCATCCCGTCGCACGCGGTCGGGGTCGCCGAGCGGGCGCTGCGGATGGCGATCGAGCACGCCAAGACGCGCGAGACCTTCGGCAAGCCGCTCGCCACCAACCAGGCGATCCAGTGGATGATCGCCGACTCCGAGACCGAGCTCGAGGCCGCGCGCTGGCTGATCCTGCGCGCCGCGTGGACGGTCGACCAGGGCACCGACGCGCGGCACGCCTCGTCCATGGCGAAGTTGTACGGTGCGCGCATGGTCAACGACGTCGTCGACCGCGTGCTCCAGATCCACGGCGGCATGGGCTACACGCGCGAGCTGCCGATCGAACGCTGGTACCGGCAGATGCGCCTGCTGCGCATCTTCGAGGGCACCGACGAGATGCAGCGCCTGATCATCTCCCGCGACCTGCTCCGCGGCTACACCGAAATCGGAGGACACCTGGCATGAAACGCGAGTTCGCATCCGTCGAGGACCTGGCCGCCGCGGTCGGCGAGACCCTGGGCCCCGGCGAGTGGTTCGAGGTCGACCAGGCCCGCGTCAACCTGTTCGCCGACGCCACCGACGACCACCAGTGGATCCACGTCGACCCGGAGCGCGCCGCCACGAGCCCGTTCGGCGGCCCGGTCGCCCACGGCTTCCTGACCCTGTCGCTCCTGCCGGCCCTGGTCGGCGACCTCTACACGGTCAAGGGCACGCGGATGGGCGTCAACTACGGCCTCAACCGCGTCCGCTTCCCGGCCCCCGTCCGCGTCGGCACATCGGTCCGCGTCAGCGCGGAAATCGCCGCGGTCGACCCGGTCCCGGGCGGCGTGCAACTCGTCGCCAAGGTCACGGTCGAGAACAACGGCAGCGACAAGCCGGTCTGCGTCGCGGAAACCGTCAGCCGCATCTACGTCTGACGGCCGCTGCGCCGACGTCGCGGCACGACGCCTGGGCCGGGGCGACGCGCGCACTTCGTGTGCGCGAACGGTTCTTCGACCGGCACCTGATGATTGGTCGCTCCGTTCTGGGCCGCCTTGCCGCGCCGCCGCCACCGTCGGTCGCGGCCGTGTCGGCGGGTCCGGCGCTGCCTTGCCCCGCCGCCACCGCCGTCGGTTCATCGCCTCGTCGGCGAGCCCGGGCGCCGTCATGGCGGGTCGGCGTCGTCGGCCTTCGTGAAGTAGGCGGCGCTGGCTTCGTCGGCGGGGTAGTACGACTCGATCGCGACCTCGTCCAGGGTGATGTCCAGCGGCGTGCCGAAGGTGGTGATGGTCGAGAAGAGTCGCAGCTCGCGGTCCGCGATTCGGATGATCATCGGGATCACGACGTCCGCTCCAGGCCGCTCGCCGGCGGTGTCCTCAGGGGACGTCGGCGCGAGTAGCTCCTCGTACAGCGTGGTGAGTTCGGGGTCCGGTCTGGCCGCGAGTTGGCGGGCGATCCGTGAGCGGAAGACCGCGCGCACGTCGGACAGGTTCACCACCAGCGACGCCAGGCCGCGGGGGTGCAGGCCCAGCCGGACCAGGTTGACCGGCGGGCGCAGCAGATCGGGGTCGACGTGCGCGAAGAAGGGGTCGACCGCGCGGTTGGTCGAGATGATGTTCCAGCGGCGGTCGAAGACGAGGGCCGGGTACGGCTCGTGCGCCCGCAACACCCGCGCGACCGCCTGGCGGGCCGCGGACATGGCCTCGCTCGACAGTGGGCGCTCGGGATAGCGCGGCGCGAAGCCGGCGGCCAGCAGGAGGCGGTTGCGGTCGCGCAGCGGCACGTGCAGCTGCTCCGCAAGCCGCAGCACCATGTCGGCGCTCGGGTTCGACTTGCCCGTCTCGACCAGGCTGACGTGCCGCGCCGAGACGTCGGCCGCGATCGCCAGGTCGAGCTGGCTGACGCCGCGTCGATGGCGCCATTGCCGCAACAGCTCGCCGACCGTGCTCATGATCAGCGACGGTACCCAGCCGACCGCCGCGTGGCCATGAAATCCGATGTCATCGACAGGCGGCGCCAGACGCCGAAACATTGCCGGCATGACGACGGACAACAAGGCGATCATCGAACGGGCGCTGGCGGAGCTTCTCGGCACAGGCAAGGTCGACGGGCTCAGGTCGGTGTTGAGCGACGACTTCACGCACCACCGGCCGGACGCGACCTCGGCCACCAAGGCCGAGTGGCTCGACGCGGTGGGTGCCGCCCTGGTGCCGCTGGCCGACATGCGGGTGGAGATCCAGCACGTCGTCGCCGACGGCGACCACGTCGTGATGCATTCCCGGCGCTGGCTTCCGGACGGCGGCCCCGAGATCACCGTTGTCGACATCTTCCGCTTCGACGGCGGGCTGGTGACGGACATCTGGGAGGTCATCGAGCCGGCAGCCCACGCGAAGGCCAACCTCTCCTGGTGGCAGCCGGCCGAACGCTGACCCAGCCGCCGCGTCGAGCGGCCAAAGTGGTCGGGTAGGAGACCGAGCCCGTTTGTGTCGCGGCGCGTCGGGTACGCGGCCCTCATGCGTACTGACAATCACGCCGCGGCGCAAGCGGTGCATGACCTCGGGTCGGCGCTCTGGTTCGGCGGCACCGTCATGGGGGTCGCCGGCGTCAACAAGTCCGGTGCCGACCTCGAGTAGGGCATCGACCGCATCCGGGTCGCTTCGTCGGCCTGGCAGCGGTTCGCGTCCGCGCAGTGGGCCGGGATCGGCGCCACGCTCCTCGCCGGGCTGCAGCTGACCCGGGTCGGTGGGCGACGGCTGGCCCTGCAGCAGGGATTCGGCACCGTCGGCGCCCTCAAGGCCGGGCTGGCGCTGGCCGGCGCGGGGGCGACCGCCTACGCCGCGTACTCGGGCATGCAGATCGGCAAGCTCGCCGAGCAGCGGCAGGCGGCCGGCGAGAAGCTGGAGGTGCGCGACGCCTCGCAGCCCACCGAGGGCACGCCCCCGGAGCTCGCGCGGTGGCAGCGGCGCCAGCGGGTCGCCCAGTACGTCGTGCCCGTGCTCGCCGGCGCCAACATCGCCTGCGGCTCGTACCTGGTGCAGTCTTACCGGACCGCGGCCACCGCCCGCGGCGTGGCTCGGCGCCTGCTGCCCTGGCGGTGACCAAGCGGCGAGTCAGGCCCCGGAGCCCGCCGCGGCCGCCGGCCGCTCGTCCGGCGCCAGCAGCGTCGTCAGGTTGGCGATCTGCAGCACCATCCGCACCATCGGACCCGCGTTGCGCAACCCGAACGTGGCGGCCCGGTCGTCCGCGGCCCGGCGGGTGGCGACGAACACCCCGATGGCGGTCGAGTCGACGAAGTCGACGTTCTCCAGATCGACCTCCACCCGGTGCGCGCCGGTCTTCACCGCCGCCTGCAGCACGCCCCGCAGGGCCGCGGCGCTGTCCAGGTCGAGCGGCCCGACCGGCTTGACGACGATGCCGTCCGGTGTCCGTTCGACCATGCAGTCCCAGTCCACGACGCCTCCCCAAATCTCAACAAATCGACGACGAAATCGATGCAACCGGAGATGCGTACCCCCTCCGGTCCATGGTCTAACCGCCGTTTAGCGGTTTCGGTGGCGGGCATGCGGCCCTTCCCCAGGACGGAGGTGCGGCGTGGCGGCGGTCAGCGACCGGGCCTGGCACGCGGCCATCGTGGACCTGCTCCGCCGGGTGCGGCTCGCCCAACCGGACGAGCTGGCCGGCGAGATCAACACGGCCACGCGGCCGTTGGCGCTCGAGGTCACCATCTATCTGATCGACCATGAGCAACTCCGGCTGCGGGCGATGCCCGAGCGTGGCAAGCCCACGCCGCCGCCCCTGACGGTGCACGGCACGCTGGCCGGTCGCGCGTTCACCACCATCCGGCCGCTCGCTGCGGGCGACGACGACGGCGCCTACCGGCTCTGGATCCCGATGGTCGACGGCGCCGAACGGCTGGGGGTCGCGGAGGTGATCGCCCACGAGGCGCCCGCCGACCCGGCCCGGTTCGAGCGGCACGCCGTCGACCTCGTCGGACTGCTCGGCCACCTCATCACGGTCAAGATGCCCTACGGCGACGGGCTGCAGCAGGTACGCCGTACGCAGGCGATGTCCCCCGCCGGGGAGCTGCTGCTGTCCCTGCTGCCGCCGCTGACCTTCAGCTGCCGCCGCGCCACGGTGAGCGCGATCCTGGAACCCTGCTACGACGTCGGCGGCGACGCCTACGACTACGCGGCGGACGGGGCCGTGATCAAGCTGGCCGTGCTGGACGCGATGGGCCGCGGGCTCACCGCCGGCCTGACCTGCGCCGCCGCGCTCTCCGCGATCCGGGCGGCCCGCCGCGACGGCCACGGCCTCTACGCGCTGGCCCGCGCGGCCGACGCCGCCCTGACCCAGCAGTTCCCGGATCTGCGGTTCGTCACGGGCGTGCTGGCCGAGCTCGACATGGACACCGGCAAGCTGCGCTACATCAACGCCGGTCACCCGGCGCCGTTGCTGCTGCGGCACGGCAAGGCGGTGCGGGCGCTGGCCGGCGGACGGCGGATGCCGATGGGGATCGACGACAGCACGATCGAGGTGGGTGAGGAGATGCTCGAACCCGACGACCGACTGCTGCTCTACACGGACGGGGTGGTCGAGGCGCCGGGCGCCGGCGGCGACCGGTTCGGCGTGCCGCGGCTGGTCGACCTGGCCGAACGGTGCGCGGCCGACGCGCTGCCCGGCCCCGAGACGCTGCGGCGCCTGGCCCGGGCCGCCATCTCCCACCAGGACGGCCCGCCCGCCGACGACGCCACGCTGCTGCTCATGGACTGGTCCGGCGCGGCCGCGGAACGGACCCAGCCATGACCCACGCGGAGGGCCTCGCGGTCGACGTCGAGGAACGGGAACAGTTCCAGCTGGTACGCGTCCGCGGCACCCTCGACTTCGACAGCGTCGAACTGCTGCGCGGCCACCTCGACCGCGTCCTCGCGGCCGGGCCTGCCCGCCTCGTGCTGGACCTCGGCCAGGTGCCGTTCGTCGACTCCACCGGCCTGGCCGCGCTGCTGTCCGCCCACCGCCGGGCCGAGGCGGCCGGTGGCTGGCTGCGCCTCGCCGACCTCGCCGCGCAGCCGCGCCGGCTCCTGCGCACCACCAACCTGGACCAGCGTTTCGCGACCTACCGCAACGTGGCGGCCGCCGCGGCGGGCTGAGCCGGCGACAGGAAGCCGGCTACCGCGTCGGCCACGGCCCCGGGCGCGGTGGCCACGACGTTGTGCGGGGCGCCGGGAACCGTCACGGTCGGGCCGAGCCGCTCCGCCCAGGCCCGGGGTACGACCGGGTCGCGTGCCCCGCGGACGACCAGCACCGGCACGCGCAGGCGGGCAGCGTCGTCCTCGATGGCGTTGTGGACCGAATGGCCGAGCGTACGGAAGATCCGCACCGGCCCGGCGTCCCGGACGTCGCGGACGAACACCGGCACCTGCCACAGCTCCTCCCGCGGCACGTCCCGCAGCCAGCGCCCGATCTGCCGCGACCGGCTGCGGGCCGCCGGGTCACTGGTCGGCGACGCGAGCACGACGGCGCCGACCCGCCGCGGGTCGCGCGCGGCGGCGGCGGCCACCACCTCCGCGCCGAACGAGTGGCCGAGCAGGCAGGCCCGGTCGAGGCCACGGGCGGCCAACCAGGCCAGCAGGTGTGCGGCGTGCGCCCCGACGTCGAGCGCATGAGCCGGTTTCCCGCTCCGGCCGAACCCGGGGAGATCCACCACGAAGGCCGGATGCCGATCGGCGAGCGCGGCGGCCAGCGGGAGCAGGTAGCGGTGGGAGACGGCGAGACCGTGCACCAGCACGACCGGTGGCGCCCCGGCGGGCCCCGGAAACGCACGGTGATAGGTGGAAACCACGGTCACGCCCACGGGATGCGGGCGTACCCACGGGCGCGGTGACCAAACGATCAAGGATTGAATGCGCGGAAACCGGGCACTCGCGGGCCATGACCCTGACCGACAGCGCCGCGCGGTCCGGCTCGGCACAGGGCGACGCCGCTCTGCGCGAGCTCGGCGCCGCCCTCCGGGATGCCGGCTACCGCTTCACGACCGTCACTCCCGCCACGCACGCGCGGGTCAACCGCCGGCCGGAGAACGCGTGGGCCACGGACCTGCGGGGCGTGTTCGGCTGGAGCCGGCCCTTCAGCGACGAGACCCTGCCGGCGCGGATCGTCGCGCTGATGGACCGGGCCGGCGTCCGGGAGCCGCACGGCGCCGGCTGGCGGAGCAGCGTGCGGTTCTCGACGTACGACGACGAGCTGTTCGCCCATTCCGCGTTCCCCACCGACGCGGCCGACGCGGTGTTCCTCGGCCCGGACACCTACCGGATGGCCGACGCCGCCGTCGCCCACGTCGAGGGGCGCGGGGAGCCGGTCCGGCGGGCCGTCGACATCGGCTGCGGCACGGGCGCCGGCGCCGTGGCGGTGGCCAAGCGGACGCAGCAGGCCGAGGTGCTGGCCGTCGACATCAACCCCACGGCCCTGCGGTACGCGGACGTCAACGCCGCGCTCGCCGGCGCCACGAACGTCAAGGCGTGCCACAGCGACCTGCTCGACGACGTCGACGGGGCCTTCGACCTGATCATCTCCAACCCGCCGTTCATGATCGACCCGGCGGGGCGGGCGTACCGCCATGGCGGTCCCAACGGGCACGAGCTGCCCATGAAGATCATCGACGCGGCCCACCGGCGCCTCGCGCCCGGCGGCGACCTGGTGCTCTTCGCGGGCACCGGCGTGGTCGACGGCCGCGACCCGTTCCGCGCGGCCGCCGCCGAGCGGCTGGCCGGCACCGGCCTCGAGTGGACCTACCGCGAGGTCGACCCGGACGTCTACGGCGAGGAGCTCGACGGCCCGGCGTACGCGCACGCGGAGCGGATCGCCGTCGTCCTGCTCACCGCGAGCCGGCCACGGTGACCGGCCCGACCGTGGGCGTCGAGGAGGAGTTCCTGCTCCTCGACCCGTTCACCGGCCACAACCTGCCGGTGGCGGAGCAGGCGACCGCCGCGCTGCCGGACGACGTCCGGGCGCACAGCCGCCGCGAGTTCCGCCGCAGCATGGTCGAGATAGTCACGCCGGTCTGCACGGACCTGGGCCAGCTCCGCGAGCACCTGCTGGGGCTGCGCCAGGAGGCCGCCAAGGCCGCCGCGACGGCCGGCGCCCAGCTGGTCGCGATCGGCGCCACCCCGGTCGCCGAGCCGGACCTGGCCGTGGCCGACGACCCCCGGTTCCGGCAGATCGCCGACCACTACGGCCCGATCGTCGCCGACCCGGCCGTCTGCGGCTGCCACGTCCACGTCGGCGTCCCGGATCGCGACACGGCCATCGAGGTCGGCAACCACCTGCGGATCTGGCTGCCCGTGCTGCAGGCGATGGGTGTCAACTCGCCGCTGCACGCCGGCGCCGACACGGGCCACGCGAGCTGGCGCGCGATGCAGCTCGACCGCTGGCCGAGCCTCGGCCCGACGCCGTACTTCGCGGACGCCGCCGACTTCGACCGCACCGTGGCGACGCTGGTAGGCGCGGGAGCCATGCTCGACGAGACGATGGTGCTCTGGCACGCCCGGCCGTCGGCCCGCTACCCGACCGTCGAGGTGCGCGTGGCCGACGCCTGCCCGACCGTGGCCGACACCGTCCTGCTCGCCGGCCTCGTCCGTGGCCTGGTCGGCACGGCGCTCGACGAGATCGCCGCCGGCCGCCCCGCCCCGGCCGTCCCGGACCATCTCGTGCGGGCCGCGCACTGGAACGCCGCGCACACCGGCCTCGACGGCACCCTGACCGACCTGTCCTCGGGCCGGGCCCGGCCGGCCCAGGAGCTGGTCGACGACCTGCTCACCACCGCCACCCCGGCCCTGCGCCGGCACGGCGACCTCGAACCCGTGCGGGCCGGCCTGGCCCGGCTCCGCGAGCGGGGGACCGGCGCGGCCCGGCAGCGCCGCGTCCACGCCCGGACGGGCGACGTCACCGCCGTCCTCGCCGATCTGGCCCACCAGACGCTCGACGGCTGACGCCGATGTGGTGGTCTACTGGCGGGATGGCTACCCGGGTGGCCGCGGCCTGCGCCGCGGCGGTGCTGCTCGCGCTCTCCGCCTGCGGCACCGACAGCCCGCCGACCGACCCGCCACCAACCGGCACGCCGCCCAGCAGCCCGGCGCCGGCGCAGGCTCAGGCCGTCACCCTCGTCGGCGCCGGCGACATCGCCTCCTGCGCCCACACCGCCGACACGGGGACCGCCGACCTCCTCGACGACATCCCGGGCGAGGTCTTCACCCTCGGCGACAACGCCTACAACAACGGCACGCCGGAGGAGTTCGCGCGCTGCTACGGCCCGACCTGGGGCCGCCACCGCGACCGCACCCACCCGGTGATCGGCAACCACGAGTACCACACGGACGGCGCGCAGGGTTACTTCGACTACTTCGGACGGTCGGCCGGCCGGCCCGGCGAGGGCTGGTACTCGTACGCGGCCGGGGCCTGGCACGTCGTCGTCCTCAACAGCAACTGCGACGTCGTGCCGGGCGGGTGCGCGGCCGGATCCGCGCAGGAGCGCTGGCTCCGGGCCGACCTGGCCGCGCACCGGACCAGGTGCGCCGTCGCCATGTGGCACCACCCGCTGTTCACCTCGAGCGCGGTGCACCCACCGACCGCCAGCACGCTCCCGCTGTTCCGGGCGCTCCACGACAGCGGCGTGGACGTCCTGCTCACCGGCCACAACCACCAGTACGAGCGGTTCGCGCCGCAGGATCCCCGCGGCGCCAGGGACGACCGCCGCGGAATCCGGGAGTTTGTCGTCGGCACCGGCGGGGACACGAAGTACGGCTTCGGGACGCCGACCCCCCACAGCGAGAAGCGGCTGGCCGGTACGCCGGGCGTGCTGCGCCTCGACCTGACCGCCGACGCGTACGAGTGGCGTTTCGTGCCGGTCAGCGGTGGGGAGGGCGACGCCGGCCGCGGCACCTGCCACTGACGAGGAGCACCCGGATGACGCGACCGTTCCTGGACGACCACCGCGACGAGATGATCGCCGAGCTGATCGGCTGGCTGCGGCTGCGTTCGGTGGCGGGCGTGCCGGAGCACGGCCCCGACGTCGCCCGGTCGGCCAACTGGCTGGCCGGCGTGCTGCGCGGCATCGGGTTCCCGACCGTCGAGGTGTGGCCGGCCGACGGCGCGCCGGCGGTCTACGCGGAATGGTGCGCCGTGCCCGGCGCCCCGACGGTCCTGGTCTACAGCCACCACGACGTGCGCGCGGCCAAAGACGACCTGTGGGCGGAGACGCCGCCGTTCGAGCCGGCGGTGCGGGACGGTCGGGTCTACGGCCGTGGCGCTTCCGACGCCAAGGGCCAGGTGCTCGCCCACCTGTGGGGCCTGCGCGCCCACGTGGCCGACCGCGACGCCCCGGCGGTGAACCTCAAGCTGCTCGTGGAGGGGGAGGAGGAGACCGGCTCGGCGCACCTGTCCGACCTGCTCGACGAGCACGAGGTCAGCGCCGACCTGATCGTCTTCTCCGACACGCTGCTCTGGCGGGCCGACCACCCCGCGGTCTGCCTGAGCGTCCGCGGCATGGTCAACGCCGAGCTCGAGGTGTACGGACCCGGGCGCGACATCCACGGCGGTGTGGTCTCCGGCGTGGCGCCCAACCCGATCGTGGCCCTCTCGACGCTCATCGCGCGGCTGCACGACGACAAGGGACGCGTGACCGTGCCGGGGTTCTACGACACCGTGCCGGAGATCCCGGAGCAGACCCGGGCGGACTACGCCGACCTGCCGTACACCGACGAGGACTGGCTGGCCCGCACCGAGAGCCGCAGCGTCGACGGCGAGGCGGGCTACACCCCGCTGGAGCGGCTCTGGGCGCGGCCGGGGATCGAGGTGCTGACCGTGGTCGCCGGCGACCCGGACGGGCCGTCGCGCGGCGCCGTGCCGTCCATGGCGAGCGCGAGCCTGACCGTCCACACCGTACCGGAGCAGAAGATCAACGACGTGGCCGACCAGCTGCGCCGCTGGGTCGCCGAGACGATGCCCCCGGGCGTCGACTACGAGCTGACGATCCCGGAGCTCGTGGCGCAGGAGGCCTACCACACGCCGCGCGACCTGCCCGCGGTCCAGGTGCTGGCCGACGCGATGGCCGACGGCTTCGGCAAGCCGGCCGGCCGGATGGGCAACGCGGGCGGCGGACCGGCCGAGCTGCTGTCCCGCAAGGTCGGCGCGCCCGTGCTCTTCTTCGGCACCGGCCTGCCGGAGGACCGCTGGCACGACAGCGACGAACGGGTGTCGATCGACGTCCTGGTCAAGGGCGCCGCCACGCTCGCCTCGCTGTGGGAGCGATTGGCCCGTTAGTCGATCACGCGGCTGGGCACTCGGCGGCGCTCGCACTCTCATTTGGAGGTTGCTGATGGCCAGTCGATCGGATCCGATGCCCCGCAGCACGACCGCCCGCCCGCTCATCCGCACCGTCGCCGCCGCGTCCGGCGTGGTCTTCCTGCTCGTGGGCCTCGCCGGATTCATCCCGGGCATCACGACGAACTACGACCAGATGTCGTTCGCCGGCCACGAGTCGGAGGCCATGCTGCTCGGCGTGTTCCAGGTGTCGATCCTGCACAACATCGTCCACCTGCTGTACGGCGTCGCCGGGCTCGCCCTGGCCCGCACGGTCTCCGGCGCCCGGCTGTTCCTCGTCGGCGGCGGCGCCGTCTACGCGCTGCTGTGGCTCTACGGCCTGGTCGTCGACCACGAGAGCGGCGCCAACTTCGTGCCGCTCAACAACGCCGACAACTGGCTGCACCTGGCCCTCGCGGTCGGCATGGTCGGTCTGGGCCTCGCCCTGTCCCGCGACGCCCGGCGCGACTGAGATCGACGATCCCAAACGTAACCTGCGGCTGTCAGACTGAGCCGCATGTACGACTTCGACGTGCTGGTGCTCGGGTCCGGACCAGGTGGGCAGAAGGCGGCGATCGCGGCGGCGAAGCTCGGCCGCCGCGTCGCCGTGGTCGAGCGCGACAACATGATCGGCGGGGTGTGCATCAACACGGGCACCATCCCGTCCAAGACGTTGCGCGAGGCGGTCCTCTACCTGACGGGCCTCAACCAACGGGAGATGTACGGGTCGAGCTACCGGGTCAAGGACGACATCACCGTCGCCGACCTCGCGGCCCGCACCCAGCACGTCATCGGGCGTGAGATCGACGTGATCCGCAACCAGCTCGCGCGCAACCGGGTCACGCTGCTCAGCGGCACCGGCCGGTTCGCCGACCCGCACACGGTGACCGTCACCGACGGCCGCGGGCGCGAGTCGCGGGCCAGCGCGGAGAAGATCGTCATCGCCTCCGGCACCCGGCCGGCCCGCCCGTCGTCGGTCGACTTCGACGAGCGCACCATCATCGACTCCGACGGCATCGTCAACCTCGAACGGGTGCCGCGGTCCATGGTGGTCGTCGGCGCCGGCGTGATCGGCATCGAGTACGCGTCGATGTTCGCCGCCCTCGGCACCAAGGTCACCGTGGTCGAGCGCCGCGACCGCATGCTCGAGTTCTGCGACCTCGAGGTGATCGAGGCGCTGAAATACCACCTGCGCGACCTCGCGGTGACGTTCCGGTTCGGCGAGTCGGTCGCCTCGGTCGAGCGCTACGACCAGGGCGCCGTCGCGGTCCTCGAGAGCGGCAAGAAGATCGCCGCCGACACCGTCATGTACTCCGCCGGCCGCCAGGGCACCGCCCCCGATCTGGAGCTCGACGCCGCCGGGCTCTCGGCCGACGCCCGCGGCCGGCTCAGCGTCGACGAGCACTTCCGCACCTCGGTGCCGCACGTCTACGCGGTCGGCGACGTGATCGGCTTCCCGGCGCTGGCCTCGACGTCGATGGAGCAGGGCCGCCTGGCCGCCCACCACGCCTGCGACGAGCCGGCCCGCGCGATGCCGGCGCTGCAGCCGATCGGCATCTACACGATCCCGGAGATCAGCTTCATCGGCCGCACCGAGGACGACCTCACCGAGGCCCGCATCCCGTTCGAGGTCGGCATCTCCCGCTACCGCGAGCTGGCCCGAGGCCAGATCATCGGCGACTCGTACGGCATGCTCAAGCTGCTCGTCGCCCCCGACGACGGCCGCCTGCTGGGCGTCCACATCTTCGGCACCGGCGCCACCGAGCTGCTCCACATCGGGCAGGCCGTGATGGGCTGCGACGGCACGGTCGACTACCTCGTCGACGCGGTGTTCAACTACCCGACCCTGGCCGAGGCCTACAAGGTCGCCGCCCTCGACGCGATGAACAAGATGCGCCACCTGTCCCGCCTGCGCTGAGGTGGCACACCGGCACAATCCATGTGTACGTTCGTACGCATGCGGACCCAGGCGCGCCCCCGGCGCTACGACCCGGGGCGGCGCGAGCGCATCCTCGACGCCGCCATCGAGGTCATCGCCGAGCACGGCGTCGGGGGCACGACCCACCGCCTGATCGCCGCCGCGGCCGACGTGCCGCTGGGCTCGCTGACCTACCACTTCACCGGCCTCGACCAGCTGCTCGCGCAGGCTTTCACCCGGCTGGCCCAGCGGCTGTCGGGCGCCTACGCGGCCCACTTCGACGGCGTACGCGACCTCGACGACCTCGTCGACGCGGTGACCGACATGGTCCACGGCAACGCGGGCGCCGACCAGGGGGAGTGGGCGGTCAGCTACGAGCTCTACCTGGCCGCCCTGCGCGACCCGGCCCTGCGCGCCGTGACCGAGGAGTGGATGCGCACCAGCCGCACCGTGCTGGAGCGCTTCGTCGACCCCGACACCGCCCGTGGCCTCGACGCCCTGGTCGAGGGCCTGCTGATGCACCGCATGCTGTCGACCACCCCGTTTCCCCGCGAGGTCACCCGCGCCGCGGTCGCCCGCGCCGTGCACACCCCCGAAAGGCCCTGATGACGCCGTCCACCACCCCGGTCGCGGTCCGTGCCGCGACCGCCGCCACCTATGCCGCGTTCATCGGGTCGGGTTTCGCGTTCGCCAGCTGGGCGGCGCGGATCCCGCAGGTCCGCGACCAGCTCGCGCTCGACCCGGCCGCGCTCGGCCTGGTGCTGCTGGCCATCGCCGCCGGCTCGCTGCTCGCGCTGCCGCTCTCGGGCCCGCTGGTGACCCGGATCGGCTCGGCCCGCACCGTCATGGTGATGGCGATCGTGCTCGCCGTCGGCCTCACCACGGCGGCGGTCGGCTCGCTGGTCGGGGTCGTGCCGGTCGTCGTCGGGCTGTTCCTGCTGGGCTTCGGCAACGGCGCCTGGGACGTCGCCATGAACGTGCAGGGCACGGTCGTCGAACACCGGCTCGGGAAGTCCGTCATGGCCCGCTTCCACGCTGGCTTCAGCCTCGGGACCGTCGCCGGCGCGCTGGTCGGCGCGGCCATGGTCGCGCTGGACGTGCCGGTCGCGGCCCACCTCGCGGCGGTGGCGGCGCTGGTCGCGGCGTTCGTCCCGCTCTACGCCCGGCGGTTCCTGACCGACGAGGACGACCGGACGACGGCGGCCGGCGAGGCGCCCCGCGGCGGCGCGCTGACGGCCTGGCGCGAGCCGCGCACGCTGCTGGTCGGCGTCTTCGTGCTCGCGTTCGCGTTCGCCGAGGGCGTCGGCAACGACTGGATCACCGTCGCCGCGATCGACGGCCACCACGTGCCGGCCGCCCTCGGCACGCTGGCCTTCGCCGCGTTCCTCACCGCCATGACGGTCGGCCGCTGGTTCGGCCCGGGGCTGCTCGACCGCTACGGCCGCGTACCGGTCGTGCGTGCCCTGTCGGTCGTCGCCGTCGCCGGCGTCGCGCTGTTCGTCTTCGGGCCGGCCCCGGCGTACGCGTTCGCCGGCACCCTGCTCTGGGGTGTGGGCGTCTCGCTCGGCTTCCCGGTCGGGATGAGCGCCGGCGGCGACGACCCGCGCCGGGCGGCCGCCCGGGTCAGCGTGATCGCGTCGATCGGCTACTGCGCCTTCCTCGCCGGCCCGCCCACGATCGGCTTCCTCGGCGACCACAGCAGCGTGCTGCGCGCCCTGGCCGTCGTCGCGGTGCTGCTGGGGGTGGCCGCGCTGATCAGCTCCAGCGTGCGGCCGTTGGCGCCCGCCGCGCCGGTCGCCGACCGCGACGACAGCCTCACCCCAGCCGCCTGACCACCCGGGCCGGCGAGCCGACCGCGACCACGTCGGCCGGCAGGTCGCGGGTCACCACCGACCCGGCGCCGACCACGGTGTTCGGCCCGATGGTGACGCCTGGGCAGACGATGACGCCGCCGCCGAGCCAGACGTTGTCGCCGACGACGATGGGCTCGGCGGCCTCCCACTTGTCGCGGCGCGGGCCGGCCTCGATCGGGTGGGTGGCGGTCAGCAGCTGCACGTTGGGCCCGATCTGCACGTCGTCGCCGATCGTCACGGTCGCCACGTCGAGGGAGACCAACCCCCAGTTCGCGAACGTACGGGCCCCGACCACCGTCTGGTAGCCGTAGTCACAGCGGAACGGCGGCCGGATCTCGCTGCCGACCCCGTACCCGCCCAGCAGCTCGGTGAACAGCTCCCGGATCCGCGCGTGGTCGGTCGGATCGGTCGTGTTGATCCGGTGCGTCAGCCGCTGCGCCCGCGCCGAGTCCCGGGCGAGCTCGGGATCGTCCGCGATGTACAGCTCGCCGGCCAGCATCCGCTCCCGCATGCTCTTCGCGCGCTCGCTCATGCGCAGGACGCTACGTCCACGGTCACCATCCCGACCTGCCCGACCGGCACCTGAGCGACGACGGCGCTCGCTAGGCCGCGAACCCGGCAAACGGTGACTCGGGCCGATTACCGGACCGCTCCGTCGTGGATCGCACCGGTGGGCGGGTGGGACTGGTAAGACTGTGGAGATGGGCATCGTCTCACCGGGGTTCTTCGGGCGGCGGGGGTCGGGAGACGCCAAGCTGCCGCCCGGCCAGTACCTCACCCACGACTTTCCCGTCCTCTCCGCCGGCCCCACGCCGCGGATCGACCTCGACCGGTGGCAGTTCACCGTCAGCACCGAGGGTGGCCTGCAGAAACAGTGGTCCTGGCAGGACCTCATGGCGCTGCCGGCCGACGACGTCACCACCGACATCCACTGCGTGACCAAGTGGTCCAAGCTCGGCACCCAGTGGAAGGGCGTGCCGGTCGAGACGTTCCTCGGCGACGTCGAGACCGCGGCCGACTACGTGATGGCGCACTCCTACGGCGGCTACACCACGAACCTGCCGCTCGAGGACCTGCTCAACGGCCAGGCCTGGATCGCCTACCAGTACGACGGCGAGCCGCTCCCACCGGAGCACGGTGGTCCCGCGCGGCTGCTCGTACCCCATCTGTATTTCTGGAAGTCCGCCAAGTGGGTGCGCGGCCTCGAGCTGATGCTGGCCGACGAACCGGGCTTCTGGGAAACGGCCGGCTACCACGACTACGGAGACCCATGGCGCGAGCAGCGGTACCAAGGCGACTGACCGGCGGCCGCCTCACGTGGCGGGTCGCCACGTTGACGGAGCGGCGGCCGGAGACCGACACGGCGGCGACGCTGGTGTTCGACGTGCCCGACTGGCCCGGCCACCTGCCGGGGCAGCACGTCGACATCAAGCTGACCGCGGCCGACGGCTACTCGACCGAGCGCAGCTACTCGATCGCGAATCCGGCGCAGGGCGACCGGGTTGAGCTGACGATCCAGCGCGTGCACGACGGGGAGGTCTCCCCGTATCTGCTGGAGGGCATGCGCGTCGGCGACCCGATCGAGATCCGCGGCCCGATCGGCGGCTGGTTCGTGTGGCGCGACACCGACACCGACCCGGTCATCCTGATCGGCGGCGGCTCCGGCCTCGTCCCGCTCATGGCGATGGTCCGGGCGCGGGCCGACGCGAAGAGCCGCGTGCCGTTCCGGCTGATCTACTCGGTGCGGACCCCGGCCGAGGTGCTCTACGCCAACGAGCTGCGCACGCGGATCCGCGACGACATGGGACTCGACATCGCGTACGCGTACACCCGCGAAGCGCCGCCCGAATGGCCCGGCGAGGTGGGCCGGGTGAAGCTCGCCACCGTGGCGACGCACGGCTGGCCGCCGGACCTCATGCCGGCCTGTTTCGTCTGCGGGCCGACCGGCTTCGTCGAGGCGGTGGCCGACATCCTGGTCGCACAGGGCCACGACCCGCGGAAGGTCAAGACCGAGCGTTTCGGGCCGACCGGATCCTAGGAGCAACGCGATGACCGACCTCTACACCGACGGCAACTCCCTCGCCGGCCCGCTCATGGACATCTTCGCGGTCGACATGTCGATGGCGAAGGGCACCTGCGCCCACTGCGGCGACCGCGGCATGGTCGCCCAGATGCACGTCTACGACCACGCCGCCGGCACCGTGGCCCGATGCCCGAACTGTCAGGAAGTGAACATGCGGCTGGTCCGCGGCCCCGACCGGGCCTGGCTCGACCTCCGGGGCGTGGTCGCGCTCGAAATACCGCTGGCGGCGCCCACCGATCAGGCGTGAAGGGCCGTACGATCGGCGGTGATTGGTGGGTGAGCGCGGGTTGAAACAGGGCGAGGTGTGGACGATCGGGCAACGCGCCGATCTGCGCTACCGCGTCGTCGTCCTCTCCTCGGAAGCCCACAACGACCGCCCATCCGCCGCGCCCTTCTGCGCGCCCGTCGTCCGCCAGCGCGGCGCCGCCGACGACCTGCCGCCGTTCGCGATCGCCCTGGCCGAGACCGACCCGATCTCCGGCGTGGTCGTCCTCAACCGCATGCGCCGCCTCCCGGCCGCCATCGGCGCCGAACGCCTCGGCCTCCTCACGGGCGCGAGCATGGCCAAGATCTCCGCGAGCCTGCGCGAGCTCTTCGACCTTTAAAAACCGGTTTGCCCGGGCCCGCCGGGGGCACGACCGTCGCTCCCGCCGGACAAATCTCGCTCCGCGTCGAGCCAGGCCCGCGGCCCCACGACCAACATCCTAGGACGCCATAGAGGGTGTGCCGAAAACCGGTCGTGCGGGGGAGCGCGATGCGGTTCACTGGCCGCGCCATCTTGTCGCTCGATAGAGGAGTGTCGTTTGTCGGACATTGCCGTTGCCGTCGAAGGCAGCGGGCCTCCGGTGGTGCTCGTGCACAACGGGGTCAGCGATCATCACAGCTGGGACCGGGTCGCCGCCGGGCTGGTCCCGCAGCACACCGTCATCCGTTACGACCTGCGCGGGTTCGGCCGGACGCCGCCCCCGACCGCCGGCTTCCGTCACCGCGACGATCTCGCCGCCGTGCTCGACGGTCTCGGCCTCGAGCGGGCCGCCGTCGTCGGCAACTCGCTCGGCGGCTACATCTCGCTCGAGTTCGCCACCCGCTGGCCCGAGCGGGTCACCCACCTCGGCCTGCTCGCCGCGCCGGTCTCGGGCTGGGACTGGAGCCGGACCGTCCGCGACTACGGCGCCGCCGAGGAGAGCCTGCTCGAGGCCGGCGACATCGACGGCGCGACGGCGCTCAACAAGGACATGTGGGTACGCGGCCCGCACCGCGAATGGTCACCCGAGCTGACCGCGATCGCCGACGAGATCGACGGCGCGATGCGGACGAGCCTGGTCAACCAGACGGTCACAGGGTCGTTCGAGCTGCCCGACGACACGGCCCGGCCATCGACCCTGCTCCACGTGGTGCGGGCGAAGACGCTGGTGGCGGTCGGTGACGCCGACGCCGACGACTACCCGCTGATCGCCCGCGACCTCGCCGCCGGCATCCGCGACGCGCGCCTCGTGGAGATCCCGGGCGCCGGCCACCTGCTGCCGATCGAACGACCGGAACTGATCACCGCCGAGATCGCCGCGTTGCTGACCCGCTGAGCGCGAACCCCGGTGGGCTCGGCGTGTCATGTCATGGCCGATATAGTGGCACGGCCAATGATCAGGGGGTTGGTCCCGCGCGCCGTCCGCGTCCGTTCGCGGCCGCCGGTGGTGGGCGGCACTGCCGAGCAGTGCCAGGGGAGGCCCGTCGCGGTGGAGGAGGCAGCGGTGTCGCGTACGCCCACCGTCGCGCGCGACCGTGTGCTCACCCTGCCCAACCTGATCAGCTTCCTGCGCCTCGCCGGCGTCCCGGTCTTCCTCTGGCTGATGATCGGCCCCAAGCACGACGTCGCCGCCGTGATCGTGCTGACGGTGGGCGGCAGCAGCGACTGGATCGACGGCTGGGTCGCCCGCCGGCTCGGCCAGGTCAGCCGGCTCGGTGAGCTGCTCGACCCGCTCGCCGACCGGCTCTACATCCTGGCCGTGCTGGTGGCCTTCACCTACCGCGAGATCGTGCCCTGGGAGTTCACCGCCGCCCTGGTCGCCCGCGAGCTGATGATGGTGATCTGCCTGGCGGTGCTGCGCCGCAACGGGTTCGGGCCGCCGCAGGTGCACTACCTGGGCAAGACCGCCACGTTCATCCTGCTCGCCGCGTTCCCGGTGCTGCTGCTCGTGCACGCCGCGCCACCGATCGCCACCGGCGCCGCCGCGGTCGGCTGGGGCCTGGCCTGGTGGGGCATCGTCCTCTACTGGATCGCCGGCTTCCTCTACGTCGGCCAGGCCGCCCGCGTGATCCGCGCCGGCCGGGCCGCCGCCGCCGCTCGTGAGGGCGAGCCGGCGTGACCGGGCCCGAGGAGGAGAAACCGCCGGCGCGCCGCTGGATGTCCCCGGACTTCCTGTCGGAGCTGTTCAGCAACCCCCTCGACCCGGGGTACGCGGACGCGGCCGCCCGCCGCGCCAAGGACGGCCCGCCGACGGGGTGGCGCCAGACCGCCCGGCGGACCACGGCGGTGCTGGTCGCCGGGCTGATCGGTGTGCTGTTCGCGGTCGCCTACCGGCAGACCGTCGAGGACGAGCCGCGCCGCAGCCAGGCCCGGGCCGACCTGGTCAGCCAGATCAAGGCGCGCCAGGAGACCACCGACAACCTGCGCGCGCGGGCCGACGCCCTGCGCGACCAGGTCGCGCGCGAGCGGGACGCGGCCCTCGGCACCGACCAGGCCGCGCAGCGCCGCGCCACGGAGGCCGCCACCGGGTTGCGCCGGGTCACCGGGGACGGGCTCGTGGTGCGGCTGACCGACTCCGCGGCCGCGGACAAGGGTGGCGACGCCAGCGACCTCGGCCGGATCTTCGACCGCGACCTGCAGCTCGTGGTCAACGCGCTGTGGGCGTCCGGCGCGGAGGCGATCGCGATCAACGACCAGCGGCTGACCGCGACGTCGACGATCCGCAAGGCCGGCGGGGCGATCCTGGTGGACTTCCGGCCGGTCACCAGCCCCTACGAGATACGGGCGATCGGCGACCGCGACCTCGAGGACAAGTTCCACGACACGACCGCGGCGGCGCTGATGCGCAAGGTGGCCGACGGCGAGCACATCGGCTTCGACACGCGCCGCGCGGACGACCTCAACCTGCCCGCGGCCACCGAGCCGCAGCTCAACTACGCGACCCGCCCGGCGCCACCCAGCGCGACAGCCAGCGCGACACCGACGCCCGGCACAACCTCCTCGAGCCCGTCCGGAGGCGGCTAGATGATCCCCGTACTCGCCCTGATCGTGGGTGTCGTCCTCGGCCTGGTCTTCGGGCCGACCGTGCCCGGCTGGCTCGAGCCGTACCTGCCGATCGCGGTGGTCGCGGCCCTCGACGCGGTCTTCGGCGGCGTCCGGGCCAAGCTCGACGGCATCTTCGACGACCAGCAGTTCGTCATCTCGTTCATCTCGAACGTGCTGGTGGCCGCCCTGATCGTCTATCTCGGCGACCAGCTCGGCGTGGGCGGCCAGCTGTCCACCGGCGTCGTCGTCGTGCTCGGGGTGCGCATCTTCGGCAACGTGGCCGCCATCCGCCGCCACCTGTTCCGGGCCTGACGCGGGAGGAGCGATCACATGACCGACGACCCGCGCGAGGACGACCGCACGGAGCCGATCCAGACGCCACCGCGCCAGGAGGGCGCCAAGGCGGCCCGCCGGCCCACCCCGGGCCGCCCGGCGCCGGCGCGGCCCGCCGAGCCCGCCCCGCCGGTCGAGCCGGCCGGGGTGGTCGAGCCGGCCGGGATGGTCGAGCCGGCCCAGGCAGTCGAGCCCGACGCCGATGAGCGGACGGTCCGCCTGACCCCGGTCACCGCGGACCCGGACACCACCACGATGCGCGTCACGCCGCTGACGGGCCGCCCGGGCGGCGATCCGGTGCGACCGACGGAGAGCGAGACGGTGCGCATCTCTCCGCTCACCGAGGGCGCAAGCGGGGACACGTTTCCGGCACCGGACGATCATGTCGCGGATCCGACGGAGAAAGACGAGGAACCGCCGGCCGGGAAAGCGGAACCCACGGACGAGGCGGCGGCGGCCGGCCGGCCGACCCGCAAGAAGCGGGGCGCCGCGGGTGTGATCATTCTCGTGCTGCTGGCGCTGCTCGGCTTCACCCTGGCCGTCCAGCTGCGCGGGAGATCCGTCGACTCCGACCTCGCCGCGATGCGCGAGGACGACCTGGTGCGGCTCCAGTCGGACCTGCAGGCGCAGGAGGACCGCCTCCAGCGCGAGATAGCGTCCCTTCAGGACAGTCAGCGCCAGCTCCAGTCGGGCGCCCAGGGCCGGGCCGCGGCGTTGGAGGAGGCCACCAGACGGGCCGACGAGCTCGCCATCCTGGCCGGGACCGCGCCCGCGACGGGGCCGGGCCTGACGATCCGGTTCGTGGCGGGGCCGCAGCCGATCGCGGCGTCCGACATCCTCAACGCGGTGCAGGAGCTGCGGGGCGCGGACGCGGAGGCGATGCAGATCGCCGGCGTCGACGGCACGCTGGTGCGGATCGTGGCGAGCACCTACTTCGTCGACGTCGACGGTGGGATCGAGGTGTCCGGCAAGCGCCTGACCGGCCCCTACACGATCACGGTCATCGGCGATCCGCCGACGATGCGGACCGCGCTCAACATTCCGGACGGGCTGGTGCCGTCGATCAAAGCGGACGGCGGTAACGTGATCGTCGACGAACGCGACACGGTCGACGTCACGGCGACCGCCGCGCCCGTCGACCTCGAGCACGCCAAGCCGGTGAGCTGAATGACGAAGGATGTGCCGTGATCCCTGACGACCTGCGATACACCGCCGAGCACGAGTGGGTGCGCGGCGGCGACGGCCCGGTGCGGGTGGGCATCACCCATTTCGCCCAGGACGCGCTGGGCGACATCGTCTACGTCCAGCTGCCCGAGCAGGGCGCGCAGGTCAACGCCGGCGACTCGTTCGGCGAGGTCGAGTCGACCAAGAGCGTTTCGGAGATCTACGCACCGATCACCGGTACGGTCGTGGCGCGCAACGACAAGCTCGTCGACGAGCCCGAGACGATCAACTCGGACCCGTACGGCGAGGGCTGGCTGGTGGAGATCGAACCCGGCGACCCGGCGGCGCTCGACGGCCTGCTGACCGCCGACGCCTACCGCGAGCTGACGGAGAGCTGACCGCGGGGCTGACCAGCCCGAGCGCGGCCCAAGATGTGCCCGCGCGTCTGGTTGACCCTGGATTTCAGGGCTGGCTAGGCTCGCGAGGTTGTTTTTGACTTGTTCCAAAGCTGCTGCCCACTAGGGGCCGGGGTGTCCGGCGCCGCTGCCGAAAGATCCGTGAGGTGGACCGATGACGCGCCCCGACGACGAGTTTCCCCCACTCGACGTCACGTCGACGCTCAACCTGGGCTCGCTCGACGAAGTGCTGGAGGGCCCCGACGCCGACGTCGTGCCCGGCCGCATGTCGGGTTCGCTGCCGCCCGGGATGGCCTTGCTGGTCGTCCGGCGGGGGCCCAACGCGGGCGCGCGGTTCCTGTTGGACCACGACGTGACCACGAGCGGCCGGCACCCCGACAGTGACATCTTCCTCGACGACGTGACGGTCTCCCGGCGCCACGCGGAGTTCCACCGCGACGGCGGCACCTTCACGGTGCGCGACGTGGGCAGCCTCAACGGCACCTACGTCAACCGCGAGCGGGTCGAGGCGGCGACGCTGAGCAACGGCGACGAGGTCCAGATCGGCAAGTTCCGCCTGGTGTTCATCGCGGGCCCCCGCCCGGATGAGGAGTCCGCGCGCGGCTGACTCGGGAGGCGACGCGTGACCGAACGTGCCCCGGGCGCGGCGGCCGGCGCCGACCCGCGCGAGGTGCCGCGCATGAGCATCGGTGAGGTCCTGGCGGAGCTGCGCCCGGAGTTTCCCGACACCACCATCTCCAAGCTGCGTTTCCTCGAGGCGGAGGGGCTGGTCGAGCCGGAGCGCACGCCGGCCGGCTACCGCAAGTACAGCTGGCGCGACCTGGACCGGCTGCGCTTCGTGCTGTCCGCGCAACGGGACCGCTACCTGCCCCTGCGGGTGATCCGGGCGGAGCTGGAGGCGCGGGACACCGGCGACGACGTCGCCCCGCGCCGTCCGGTGCTGGTTGCGGTGCCCGACAGCGGCGAGCCGGCCGCGGCGCCCACCGACGCGCTCGTGCGCCGGGCGGAGCTGGTCGAGCGCACCGCCATCGACCCGGGCGCGCTCGCCGAGCTCGAGGAGCTGGGCATGGTGACCCAGCGCACGCCCGGCTGGTACGACGCCGACGCCCTCGTCATCGCCGCGGCGGTCGCGGGCCTCGCCTCGTACGGGATCGAGGTGCGGCACCTGCGCGGCTACAAGGCGGCCGCCGACCGTGACGTCGGCCTCTTCGCGCAGCTGGTCGGCCCGCTGGCCCGGCAGAAGGACCCGGCGGCCCGGGCGCGCGCCGCGGCGGCCGCGCAGGAGCTGACGGGGCTGGCCCAGCAGCTGCGCGCGGCGCTGGTGCGGGCGGGCCTGCGGGACACCCTGGGCCGCTGAGCCCGCACGGCGGCCCCGCCGGGTTGCGGCCCGGTCACCCAGATCACGTAGGCTCGAACCTGGTTCCCCCTCGGCACCGACCGCGCGTGCGGGACGCACTCCGCCCGCGCGTGTACCGTGCAAAGGAAGGGGCCGGCGACGGCACTGGGAACGACGACAACGACACGGAGGCGCAGTGCGTGAGCTGAGCGTGGTCGGGGTTCGGGTCGAGTTGCCCAGCAACCAGCCGATTGTGCTGCTCCGAGAGGTCGAGGGCGACCGCTACCTGCCGATCTGGATCGGCGCGGTGGAGGCGACGGCGATCGCCTACGAGCAGCAGGGCGTGAAGCCGGCCCGGCCGCTGACCCATGATCTGCTCCGCGACGTGCTGGCCGCCCTGAAGCAGCCGCTCAACGCCGTGGAGATCGTCGAGCTCAAGGAAAACGTCTTCTACGCGGACCTGTTGATCGGCGACAACAACCTGCGGGTCTCCGCCCGCCCGAGCGACTCGATCGCGCTGGCGTTGCGCGTCGGCGCCCCGATCCGCTGCGCCGAGCAGGTGCTCTCCGAGGCCGGCATCGTCATTCCTGACGAGCAGGAGGACGAGGTCGAGAAGTTCCGGGAGTTCCTGGAGCAGGTCCGGCCGGAGGACTTCGCGGGCTGACCCCGCGTCGCGGGGCCGCCGGGATGTCCGTTGCGGCAAGGGCCGTGGCAAGAGACCAACCCGTAAGCGGGGAACCGTCCTGCGTTCGCGGCGTGTCGGGGCAAAGCCTGCGCCCGGAGCCTCGATGTGAGCTATAGGGTTGGCGCTGTTGACGGGTGCGCGTCCCGGCACGGCGCGGCACCCCGCTGGCGGGGAGGTAGCCACATGCCCGACCCACGTGATCCTGATCCTGCGGGCAGACCCGACCCCGCGGGCCCGACCGACGCCGCGGCGCCGGCGCCCACCGACGACGACACCGTCGGATATCGCGGCGTCACCGCCTGCCACGCGGTCGGCATCAGCTACCGCCAGCTCGACTACTGGGCCCGCACGGCGCTGGTGGTGCCCAGCGTGCGCGACGCGTCCGGCTCCGGCACGCAGCGCCTCTACTCGTTCCGCGACCTGGTCGTGCTCAAGGTGGTCAAGCGCCTCCTCGACGCCGGCGTCTCGCTGCAGAACATCCGCAAGGCCATCGAGACGCTGCGCTCCCGCGGCGTCGACGACCTGGCCGGGATCACGCTGATCTCCGACGGCACCACGGTTTACGAGTGCCGGTCACCGGAGGAGGTCGTCGACCTGCTCCAGGGCGGCCAGGGCGTGTTCGGCATCGCGATCGGCGGCGCCTTCAAGGAGATCCAGGGCTCGCTGTCGCACCTGCCCGCGGAGCCGGCCGAGCCGGCCGCCGAGGAGCCGGCCGACGAGGCCCCCGCCGGCGACGAGCTCGCCGCCCGCCGCGCCCGCCGCCGGGCTGGCTGACCGGAAACACTTAGCCCTTGCGCTAACTATCATCGGCCGCAATACTTAGCCTCATGGCACAGTATTCGGCCGATCTCGACGGCGTGTTCGTCGCCCTGGCCGACCCGACCCGACGGGGCGTCGTCCGGCGCCTCGGTCGCGGCCCGACCAGCGTGGGCGACCTGGCCCGCGAGTTCCCGATGACGCTGCCGTCGTTCATGAAGCACGTGCACACGCTCGAGTCCAGCGGCCTGATCAGCACCGTCAAATCCGGGCGGGTACGCACCTGCGTGCTCAACCGGGAGCGGCTCGCGCTCGTCGACGACTGGCTCGCCGAGCAGCGGCGCCTCTGGGAGGACCGCACCGACCGGCTGGAGCGTCTGCTCACCGAGGAGGACCAACCATGAACCCCGACCTCGACCTCGCCCTCGACCGGGTGATCAGGGCCCCCCGCGCCGCCGTCTGGCGCGCCTGGACCGACCCCGCCCGGCTGGCCCGCTGGTGGGTGCCCGCGCCGGCCCGCTGCCGCGTCGAGCGCCTCGAGGTGCGCCCGGGCGGCGCGTTCGTCACCCGGCTCAGCGAGGACGGCGAGCTGTTCGTCCCGCACCTGGACGCGGCGTTCCTCGCCGCCGACGAGCAGACCCGGATCGTCTTCACCACGGCCATCGACAGCACCTGGCGCCCCGCCGACGCCGGCGGCATCGCCATGACCGCCGAGATCACCCTGCACGACCACCCCGACGGCACCGACTACCGGATCCTGGTGCGGCACGGCGACCCGACCGCCCGGGCCCGGCACGAGAAGCTCGGCTTCGCAGACGGCTGGGGCACGGTCACCGCGCAGCTCGCCGGCGAGGTGGAGGCGGCATGAGGGTCACGATCACCGAGTTCGTCTCGCTGGACGGCGTCAGCCAGGGCCCCGGCTCGGCCGACGAGGACCGCAGCGAGGGCTTCACCCGCGGCGGCTGGTTGACCCCGCACGCCGACGGCCGGTTCATCGAGGCCGCGTCGCACTGGCTGTCGCTGGCCGACGGCCTGCTGCTCGGCCGCCGCACCTACGAGGAGTTCGCCGCCGCCTGGCCGCACATCACCGACCCCGACGACCCGTTCACGGAACGGATGAACGCCCTGCCGAAGCACGTGGTCACCGCGACGCTCACGGAGGCGCCGTGGCAGCCCGCGACGCTGCTGCGCTTCGACGACGTCGCCGCGCGGCGCGCCCGGCCGGGGCGGGAGCTGCAGATCCACGGCAGTGCCCGGCTCGGCAACGCGCTGCTCTCCGCGGGCCTCGTCGACGCCGTCCGGCTCGTCGTCGCCCCGACGGTGGTCGGCGCCGGCCGGCGGCTGCTCGAGCACCCGGGCCGCGCGGTCGGCCTGCGCCTGGTCAGCCACGAGGCGACCCCGGCCGGCATGCTGCTCCTCGAGTACGAGCCCACGGGCGACGCGCCGGTCGCCGACTACCAGGGCGCCTCGGCGGTCTAGCGCACCGCGCCCGACGTCCTGCCGGTCACCAGACCGCCGGCGTCGACCACCTCGAAGTCGTTGCCGGTCAACGTCTTCAGGGCGCGCAGGGCGTCGTTGTCCCAGCGGTCGTCGGGCGCGCCGGAGATGAACCAGGGCGAGCCGTGGTCGGCCACGATGACGCCGTACCGCTGCATCGCCTCCGCCACGATCCGCGCCTGCTTCGGCATCGCCGACGTCTTCACCGACGCCTTGAGCCGCAGCCGCTGGCCGAGCTGGGGGAGGGCGGTGTCGGTCGCGGACGACGCGGAGTGCGTGGCGGGCCACGTGTAGCCGGTGCGGGTCTTCGGCACCGTGATCCGGATCGCGTGCCCGATCCGCCCGGCGGCCACCTCGTCGTAGCGGACCAGCCCGGCGAAGATCGACAGCCCGGACGCGTCGGCGGACGTCCAGCCGGCCGGGCGCAGCTTGTTGGACCGCAGGTCGAACACCGCGCCCGAGCCGGCCCGCCAGCCGCCGCCCTGCGGGTAGGCCGCGAACAGCTCGTAGACCTTGCACGCCGCCTTGTCGTAGACGATCACGTGCCGGTCGCCGTCCGCCTGCGGGCCGCCCTCGATCTTCGCGTTGGCCGGGATCGGGTACGGGCCGCGGTCGCTCTCGGCCGCGTACTCGAAGGTGACGGTGACCTTCTTCTGCCCGGCCGGGACGGTCGTCACCGGGATGCCGATCGGCGCGCCCTCCCAGGTGCCCGAGCCGAAGTCGGGGTGCATGGCCGCGCCGCCGCCGATGCTGGCGACCATGGCGGCCGAGCGCGGGTGCACGGGCAGCTTCGACACGTCGGCCCGCCAGACGTTGTCGGCCGGGAACTGTCCGGTGCAGCCGGCCCGCGTCGGCGTCGGGCTTGGCTTGGCGGGGCCGCGGCCCAGGGCGTCGGTGCCTTCGGCGGGCGTCGCGGCCGCGGTCGTCGGGACGGGCGCGGTGCCGGCCGGCGCCGGCTCGTCGCCGCCACAGCCGGCCAACAACGCGACGAGGGCGACAACCGCCACGGTACGAGCACGCACCCGGGCATCGTGCCAGGGTCGCGATCAGTTGGCGAGAGCGTCCTGCACGCCGGTCTCGCGCGGGCCGAGGAAGACCGGGTCGCGCCCGGTCACCACGTCCCACGCCGCCTTGACCCCGGCCAGCTGCTCGCGGAACGCCCCGTAGTTCCAGGCCCGCCCGAACCGCTTCACCGTCTCGTCGCCGACCCCGACCGCGTCGATGCCGGCGTCCCGGCACAGCGCCACGGCCCGGTCGATGTGGAACTCCTGCGTCACCACGACGAGCCGGTCGACGCCGAAGATCTTCTTCGCCCGTACGCAGGAGTCGTAGGTGTCGAAGCCGGCGTGGTCCTGCACGACCTTGCGCTCGGGCACGCCCCGTTCGACCAGCCACCGGCTCATCGCCCCCGGCTCGTCGTAGTGCCACTGCCGGTGGTCGCCGGAGACCAGCACCGCCCGCACGGTGCCGGCGTCGTAGAGCTGCCGGGCCAAATCGAGCCGGGCCGCCAGGAACGGCGACGGGGTGCCGTCGGGGTAGACCTGGGCGCCCAGCACCAGCACGACCGGCGCGGCCGGCACCTCGTCCAGCGCGTAGACGTGGCCCCGGGCGGTGTGGCGCAGCCACAGGCCCGTGCCGACCACGGCGGCGGGCGCCGCGACCACCAGCACGACGGCGGTGATCAGCAGCGCCCGTAACCAGCGACGGCGGCGGGGCTTCACGCCCTGATTGTGGATCACGGACGCCACCCGGTCAGGCCGGGTCGGTCAGCGCCCCGTCGATCGCGTCGAGCTCCTGCGGCGACAACTTCAGGTCGGCCAGCGCGCCGACGTTGTCCTCGAGCTGGGCGACGCTGCTGGCGCCGATGATCAGGCTGGTCATCC
Organism: Asanoa sp. WMMD1127; assembly: GCF_029626225.1. Lineage (NCBI taxonomy): Bacteria > Bacillati > Actinomycetota > Actinomycetes > Micromonosporales > Micromonosporaceae > Asanoa > Asanoa sp. WMMD1127. Next base: position 6,319,554 of record NZ_JARUBP010000001.1, on the reverse strand, counting down.
GCTCGTCGCGCAGCGCCCAGGCCAACGCCAGCTGGGCCAGCGTCTGGCCGCGCTCCCGGGCGATCTCGTTGAGCTCGCGGACGACCCGCATCGTCTGCTCGTCGAGGGCGCTCTCCTTGAGGAACCCGCCGGTGGCCACCCGCGAGTCGGCCGGCACGCCGTCGAGGTAGCGGTCGGTCAGCAGGCCCTGCTGCAACGGGCTGTAGGCGATGCACCCCGCCCCCGCCTCCTCCAGCGTGTCGAGCAGGTTGTCCCGCTCGATCCACCGGTTCAGCATCGAGTAGGAGGGTTGGTGCAGCAGCAGCGGCGTACCCAGGTCGCGCAGGATCCGGACCGCCTCGGCGGTCTGCGCCGAGCTGTAGTTGGAGATCGCGACGTAGAGCGCACGCCCCGAGCGGACCGCGTGGTCGAGCGCGCCCATCGACTCTTCCAGCGGCGTGTCCGGGTCGGGCCGGTGGTGGTAGAACACGTCGACGTAGTCGAGACCCATCCGCTTGAGCGACTGGTCCAGCGACGAGATCAGATATTTGCGGGAACCCCACTCGCCATAGGGCCCCGGCCACATCAGATAGCCGGCCTTGGTGGAAATGATCATTTCGTCGCGGTACGGCTTCAGGTCGCGCGCCATGATCCGGCCGAAGTTCTCCTCGGCCGAGCCGGGCGGGGGCCCGTAGTTGTTGGCCAGGTCGAAGTGCGTGACGCCCAGGTCGAACGCCCGGCGGCAGATGTCGGCCTGGGTGTCGAAGGGGCGGCCGTGGCCGAAGTTGTGCCAGAGGCCCAGGGAGACGGCGGGGAGCCGGACCCCGCTGCGGCCGGCCCGGCGGTAGGTCATCGAGTCGTAACGGTCATCGGCGGCGAGGTAGGTCACGCGCGTCAGCGTAGGCGAATGCCCCTCGGGAACATCAACACTGCTACCGTTTGACTGAGCCGAACACATTCGCGTGGGAGAGCTCGCCGGGCCTGCGGCCGGGCGGCGCCGAAGGGGCAAATCCTCCCCGGAACCTCTCAGGCAAAAGGACCACGCGGACATGGCGACTCTGGAGGGCCCTTCGCGGGTACGACAGAGGGGGAGGTTGCTCGTCGACCTCGATTCCTCGCCCTCCAGGAGTTCCGCCGATGACCCAGTTCGCAGACCGCCACATCGGGCCTGACCGCGACAGCGAACGCCGGATGCTCGACACGGTCGGCTACGGCACCGTCGACGAGCTCATGGACGCCGCCATCCCCGAGGTGATCCGCTGGCACGGCACGCTCGTCCTGCCGCCGGCCGCCTCCGAGGCCGAGGTGATCGCCGAGCTGCGCGGCCTGGCCGACCGCAACACGGTCAACGTCTCGATGATCGGCCTCGGCTACTACGGCACCCACACGCCGGCCGTGATCCGCCGCAACGTGCTGGAGAGCCCCGCCTGGTACACGGCCTACACGCCGTACCAGCCCGAGATCAGCCAGGGCCGCCTCGAGGCGCTGCTCAACTTCCAGACGATGGTCTCCGACCTGACCGGGCTGGCCACCGCAAACGCGTCGATGCTCGACGAGGGCACGGCGGTCGCCGAGGCGATGACGCTGGCGCGGCGGTCGTCGAAGAGCAAGTCCCCGGTGTACGTCGTCGACGCGGACACCCTGCCGCAGACGCTCGCCGTGATCGAGGGGCGGGCCGAGCCGCTGGGCATCACGGTCTCCGTCGTCGACCTGTCGGCGGGCCCGTCCGCCCTGCCCGCGGAGTTCTTCGGGCTCCACCTGCAGTACCCGGGCGCCTCGGGCGCGGTCCGCGACGACGAGGCGCTGGTCGCCGCCGCGCACGAGGTGGGCGCGCTGGTGTCTGTGGCGGCCGACCTGCTGGCGCTGACGCTGCTGCGGGCGCCGGGGGAGATCGGGGTCGATATCGCGGCCGGCACCACGCAGCGCTTCGGTGTGCCGATGGGCTTCGGCGGCCCGCACGCCGGCTACCTCGCGGTGCGCGCCGGGCTCGAGCGGATGCTGCCGGGCCGGCTGGTCGGGGTGTCCCGCGACGCCGACGGGGCGCCGGCCTACCGGCTGGCGCTGCAGACCCGCGAGCAGCACATCCGGCGGGAGAAGGCGACCAGCAACATCTGCACGGCGCAGGTGCTGCTCGCCGTGCTCGCCAGCATGTACGCGGTCTACCACGGGCCCGACGGGCTGCGAGAGATCGCCCGGCGTACGCACGCCTCGGCTGCCCGGTTGGCGGCCGGCCTGCGGGCCGGCGGCGTGACGGTCGAGTCGGACGCGTTCTTCGACACGGTGACCGCGTCGGTGCCCGGGCGGGCGGCGGCCGTGGTCGCGGCGGCGGCGGCCCGGGGGGTCAACCTGCGGCAGGTCGACGCGGACCGGGTCGGCATCGCGTGCGACGAGACCACGACGCCGGCGCACCTGGCGATCGTGTGGTCGGCGTTCGGCGTGCCCGCGTACACGGGCGATGTGTCGTCGGCCCTGCCGGCCGCGCTCTCGCGTACCACCGAGTTCCTGACCCACCCGGTCTTCCACGCACACCGGTCCGAGACGGCGATGCTGCGCTACCTGCGGCGGCTGTCCGACCTGGACTACGCGCTGGACCGCGGCATGATCCCGCTGGGCTCCTGCACGATGAAGCTCAACGCGACCACGGAGATGGAGCCGATCAGCTGGCCGGAGTTCGCCGACATCCACCCGCACGCGCCGGCCGCGCAGACCGAGGGCTACCGCTCGCTGATCACCTCGCTCGAGTCGTGGCTGGCCGAGGTGACCGGCTACGACGCGGTGTCGGTGCAGCCCAACGCGGGTTCGCAGGGTGAGCTGGCCGGCCTGCTGGCGATCCGCGGCTACCACCGCTCGCGCGGCGACCACGAGCGCGACGTGTGCCTGATCCCGTCGTCGGCCCACGGCACCAACGCCGCGTCGGCGGTCATGGCGGGCATGCGCGTCGTCGTGGTGGCCTGCGACGACGACGGGAACATCGACCTCGTCGACCTGGACGCCAAGATCGCCGCCCACGCGTCGCGGCTCGCGGCCATCATGGTCACCTACCCGTCGACCCACGGGGTCTACGAGACCGGCATCGCGTCGCTGTGCGCCAAGGTGCACGACGCCGGTGGCCAGGTCTACGTCGACGGCGCCAACCTCAACGCGCTGGTCGGCTTCGCGAAGCCGGGCCGCTTCGGCGCCGACGTGTCCCACCTCAACCTGCACAAGACGTTCTGCATCCCGCACGGCGGCGGCGGCCCGGGCGTCGGCCCGATCGGCGTACGCGGCCACCTGGCGCCGTTCCTGCCCGGCGACCCGCTGGGCGCGACCGCGTCGCGGACCTCGCACTCGGCCCGCGCCGGCGGCACCGCGGGCGGCGCGGCGGTCTCGGCGGCCCGCCACGGCTCGGCGGGCATCCTGCCGATCCCGTGGGCGTACCTGCGGATGATGGGCGCCGAGGGCCTCACCCGCGCGACCGGCGCGGCGGTGCTCGCGGCCAACTACGTGGCGGTGCGGCTGCGGGAGCACTACCCGGTGCTCTACAGCGGCAACAAGGGCCTGGTCGCCCACGAGTGCATCCTCGACCTGCGCCCGCTCACGAAGGCCACGGGCGTCTCGGTCGACGACGTGGCCAAGCGCCTGATCGACTACGGCTTCCACGCGCCGACGATGTCGTTTCCGGTGGCCGGCACCCTCATGGTCGAGCCGACGGAGAGCGAGGACCTGGCGGAGCTGGACCGCTTCTGCGACGCCATGATCGCGATCCGCGAGGAGATCGCCCAGGTGGCCGCGGGCACGTGGCCGCGCGACGACAACCCGCTCCGCAACGCCCCCCACACGGCGGCCATGGTCTCGGACGACGAGTGGACCCACGCCTACCCACGCTCCGTGGCGGCCTATCCCTTCGGCGTGTCGCGGGTGGGCAAGTACTGGGCCCCGGTCCGCCGCATCGACGGCGCCTTCGGCGACCGCAACCTGGTCTGCGCATGCCCGCCTCCGGAGGCCTTCGAGTAGCCGGTCGAGCAGCCGACCGGCCCGGCCACGGGCGTGGCCCGGTTGGCAGTGTGTCGCCTGTGTGAGGTCGAGCTGCCGCCCGGTCCGGCCATGGGTGTGGTCCGGTTGGCAGTGCGTCGCCCGTGTGAGGTCGAGCTGCCGCCCGGTCTGGCCATGGGTGTGGTCCGGTTGGCAGTGCGTCGCCTGTGTGAGGTCGAGCTGCCGCCCGGTCTGGCCATGGGTGTGGTCCGGTTGGCAGTGCGTCGCCCGTGTGAGGTCGAGCTGCCGCCCGGTCCGGCCATGGGCGTGGTCCGGTCGGCAGCGCGTCGCCCGCGTGAGCTCGACGCTTCTTTCGAACCGCGATTGCGTCCGCAGGCTGCCCGGAGCATCGCCCGCTCCGGCGTGTCGCGCCGGAGGTGGAGGTCGCTCCAACGCCGCACATGCTCTCGCATGTGCGCACACGCCAAGGCATGTCGGCCCGCACGACGACACCCGCCGCCCTTGCACTGGGGCCCGCCACGCTAGGGAACGGCGCCGGTTACCGGGCTCGTGGGCGCGCAGGCTGGGCAAATCGACGTGTTGTGGCAGGCCCTCGCGTCGGCGCCGTTGGCGGGCCGGGATGCATCAGCCGGTCCGCAGGATGGCCTCGCAACAGCCGGCGCTCCACCGCGGCACCGGCGTCGGCCGCGAGGTCATGCATGGCCGGCGTGGACGGCCCGGGGTCCGGGTCCGGGCCAGCTTGCGCCGCCGGGAGGCCGATGGAGTCGGCGTGGGGTGGTGGGTTCCCCGGCGCAACGCTGATGGAGTCCTCCCCGGGCGGGACGACCACTGGCGTGGGTGGCCTATTGGAGGTGGCATCGTGCGCGGCGGACGTCGGGCGACCTGAGTCGGCCCGGTGCGGGCCGTTTCTGGCCGAACTCGCGGAGACCTGGAGTTTCGAACGGGCGCGGCCCGAGACTTCGACCGCAACCAGGGTTCGAGTCGGGTGATCGGCTCCGATCCGAAGGCGATCTGACCCGGGCCCGTCGCGGCTTTGCTGGCCACGTCGCGGAACGCAGCTCTGCCAGCGGCGCGTTATCCGGGGTCAGGCGCTGGCTTCTTCTACGACGCCGGTAGCGGCGTCGCCAACCCGGCGTTCCGGTTGCGGGCGCGGGGCGGGGCCGGTCTCGAGACCGGTGTGTGGCGGGTGCGGGTGAGCGACGGTGCTCGGATGGGGGAGCCAGGTGCGCTCCCCCTGGGTGGCGGCCCTACGATCTAGGCGAAAGCCCTGAGAAACCGTGGTGGCTCAGGCTGCCGCGAGGGCGTGGCGGGCGGGGCCGCGGTGCGGGGCGATCGTGCGGCCGTCGGGGAGCAGTTCGCCGGTGTCCTCGAAGAGGATCACGCCGTTGCAGAGCAGGCTCCAGCCCTGCTCCGGGAACGCGGCTAGGGCCCGGGCGGCGTCGCGGTCAACCGCTTCGGCGGAGGGACAGGTCGGTTGGTGCTGGCACATCGGGGTCTCCGGACGATGGGGGTGCTGTGTCATGGTTCACATGACAGTGACGGAGGCTACTCCCTCAACGGGTGCGCCTACGAGCAAGTAGCGGCCCTAACACGAAAGAATCCACCCTTCGTATGAGTAACCATGGGCCGGTCGGAGTGGGAACGCTTCCAGACTTCGCTACCCGTGTCGCTGGTAGCGGCAAGCCGTGCACTCTCCGTATAAGAGAGCGCTCCAGATGGGAGTGGCGCTCTACGGACGGTGGCGATCCGGCTCAGCATCTCGAAGATTTCCTCGCTGCCGACGGACTGGACGTGCGGTCCCTGACATCCCCAAGCCTGTCACGCTCCGTAGCCGAAAACCAGTCCGGATCGGTCTGCGGCGCCGCCATTCTGATCTCCGCAGCGGGGGCTGCGGCGATGCTCCCGCGTGGCCCTGTGGCCAGGCCCACCCCGGCGCCGGCGATCCCGGACCTCGTGGCCGTGGTATACGAGCACGCCGACGTCCCTGATGCGCCTGCGACTACGAACAGGAACGTGGTCCGCACGCATGGTCACGTACCCTCGATGCCGCTGATTTCCGCAAAAGAATCTGGCCGGAGTCCGCTGGGTGGGACGGCCGGCTGGCAGCTGGGGGAGTGGCGCCCGAGCTGGACGCCGGCGCAGCACGCGGCGGCGGTGACGGCGGTCCGGGCGGCGATCGGCCGGGGCGACGTCTACCAGGTCAACGTCGTGGGCCACGCGTCGGCGCCGTACGTCGGGGACCCGCTGCCGGCCCTGGCCCGACTGAGCGAGCTGCCGGGCGCGCGCTACGGCGGCCTGCTCAGCGGCGCCGGCTGGGCGGTCGGCTGCGCGTCGCCGGAGACGCTGATCCAGGTGGTGGACGGCAGAGCGATCACCCGCCCGATCAAGGGCACCCGCGCCGCGACCAAGGCCGGCCGGCGCGAGCTGCTCGGCTCCGCGAAGGAGCGCGCCGAGCACATCATGATCGTCGACCTGGAACGCAACGATCTCGCGCGCGTGGCCCGGACCGGTTCGGTACGGGTGGACGAGCTCTTCGCGATCCGCCGCTGGGTCGACCTGTGGCAGGCGGAGTCCGTCGTCTCCGCCGACCTGGCCGACGGAATCGGCCTGGCCGACCTGCTCCGTGCCACCTGCCCCGGCGGCTCGGTCACCGGCGCCCCGAAGCTGGCGGCCCTGCAGCACATCGCCGCCCTGGAACCGGTCGGCCGAGGCCCCAGCATGGGCGCCCTGGGCTGGATCGACGCCTCGGGCAATCTCGACCTGGGCCTCACGATCCGCACAGCGGCCGCGGACGCGGACCGCCTGCACCTCTGGGCCGGCGGCGGCATCACCTGGGACAGCGACCCAGCCGCCGAGGTAGCCGAAGCAGCAGCCAAAGCCGCCCCCATCCGCCGCCTACTGGCTTCATCCTAGGAAGCCTTGGCCGATGTGACTGGATCTAGACCACCCATCTCAACCATGCGTACGAGCAATGCCGCAGCGTTCTCGGCGGCGTGCGGTTGATCGCTGTCCCGCTTGTCGTAACCCCAATCGCAGATGCCTTTAACCAAGATCCAGTCGATTTTGTTGCGTACCGCGGCGGTGTAGACCGCTCGCCCCTCCATCTCGCCGGCGATCGCCTCGGGGGCTATCTCGCGGATTTCCTGCCGGTAAGCGTATGAGTTGACCAGCACGCTCTCTGTGACGACAGGTCCGAACCGAACTGGCGACCGGGTCCATCGGATGCTGGCTGTCCGGAACCGGTCGAGAAGCTTGTGTGACGGGTGGACCTCGCCGCCGCGTGTGAGTCGTCGAGACGCTGTGGAGGCGGGATCTTGGGCCATCTTCCGATGACCGATCAATCGAAGTTGATCGGCGACAACCACATCGCCGATCTGCTGTGGATCCTTGGGATCGTCTTCCTTGAGGCCGTAACAGATCCCCGTAAGGATGACGTGCGTCGGTCGTAGTTCAGCGATCAACTCACCGACGCTGGGACCTGCTGAATGCGGTGTCTCAGCACCAGGGCCGACCTGTGCCAGAAAAAGTTCGGTCTGGCGGATTCGGCCCAGCTCGAACACCGTTTGGCCGTGGAGGAACCTCGGGCTGAGTTCTTGTCTGTTCACGGCGGCCACCGCAGCTGCAACGGCGGTGAATTCGACGGGCTCAACGACGATGATGAGCGTTCCGCCGGGGCTTCCCGATTGCACGCGGCTGGCTGGATGCACGGCGCCCTGGGCCGTTCCGCTGCCGAAATTGATCGCTCCCGCGGTCACGTCGGAAAGCCAGTTGTTCTGGTGCGTCATGACGGCTCCTAAGAATTGGACTGCGCGGGGGATGAGGACCCGCTCGCGCCATTGACACTCCCGCTGGATGATCCTGAACCAAAGTTGATGGACCCGGCCGTAACATCGTTCAAATAATTGTTCTGTACATTGTTGATCACCGTTTCAGCTTTCGCGATGAAATCGGCGGGATCGATGCCATGCGCAACGAGATACGCTGCCATCGACTCGGTCAAGCGCCGGTTGAGGCGAATCACCCGATCCAGCGTGTCGCCCAGGGCGATGACGTGCAAGCGTTGACCAAGCGCGAGCTCCTCGCGGAATGAAAGTCGAGCGCCAAAATCGAATTCTGCCCCCCGGCGGAGTCGATAGGAGTGGTGCCATCCGCGGAGCACTTGAAGGAGCGGGCGGGATACGGACCGCATCGCCCGCGCCATGGCGCCGAACAGGATCGGCCAATAGTGTCGCGTCCCAATTGCCAGCCCTCGCCCGAGCGCTGCCTCCACCGTTGGGATCAGTTCTTTCTCAGGATCCTCATCAGTGTCTTTCTCCAGCTCCAAGCCGGCGGCCCGCCGCAGCAGACGGTCGAACGGATCGGCATTGGCCTCCGCCCTTCCGATGACCTCTGGTAGCGCATGGGTGGCGACCTCGAGTTGCAGGAGATCGTCGATTAAGACCGCCCGTACGAAAGTGGTGACCACCACGTGACCGTCCCTGTCGGTCATCTCGAAGCACAGGTAAGCCCGCTGATAGTCGGTCGGCGTACGCAGGCCATGATCAATCAGCCTCTTATCGAGGATTGACAGCGGCGGTCCGGCGGGCGAGGCCACGAGTAGCTTCTCGGCCGGGATGCCGGCGGGCACGCCGACCCTTGGCGGGCCAGACGCGAACGACCGGCCGTCTACGTAGAGGCGAGCACGGACGTTGACCGGAACGTCGGCGGTTCCGATGCCGGATTTCAGGTGGTCATAGAGGCTGCTCAAGCTGATCGGCATCAGCGCGGCTCGGCTCTCGTCGTCCGACCCTCTTCGCTTCGTGTCAATGAGCGGCGTTCGCCACGTGGCGAGCCGATGACCGGCACCGACGAACGGGCCGAGCGGCGAGCGCGGACCCTTGGCGCGGTCGCGGGCATAGACCAGCAGGTTGGCGGACTCCGTCGACCGCGCCCGCTCCTCGATCCGACGTGGAAGAGCGGGCGCACGGTTCAGCTTGCCGACCTTGACCCTTACTGCCAAGACGTAGGCCAGCATGGCGATCAGAACGGTGACTATCCAAACCGCGACCAACCCCGACAGGACGACCATGACGCAGCCGCGGCCAGTGGGGGTCAGCACGACGTTTGCTAGGGCCACGGCTACGAGCGTCGTCGCGATGAGCCTGGCTTTCCCGCCTGACTTCTTCCAACCCCGTTTGACGCTGCCGTAAACCCGTCGTGTCGTCATCTTGGACCGGACCATCGTTACCCGGGCGATCGCGATGGCGAGGACCGCTGCGGCAACGACGACGATCCCGTCGGGGCGTGGACCGAAGATCGCCACACTGACGATAAGTATGACCATCACAAGGACGGAGGTGATGACCCAGTCCCGGAAGATGTACAGGCGTTCGGCGAGCGCGGCATGGCGGAGGAGGGCTACGAGGTCGATTGCGTAGGCGGGCGGCCACGACTGGTGGCGCCGGTCGATGAAGTGTTCGCGAACGAGATTGCGCAGTTCCTCGTCGGTGTAGACGAGGGCGCACAGGGTCCTTGTCGGATCGTTGAGTGGAGTCCTTTCGGCGGGGGCGGCGCCGAGTGACCTCGGTGAGTGTGTCAGCACCTCCGCGTCAGGGTCGAGACCGCCGAAGCTTGGACTGCGGTTACCACTGTGAGGCGGACTGTCAGAGGGCCGAGCGTTGTCGCCGACGAACTTCGTCAGGCTGGATCTCCAGAGCTGCAGGCGCTGGGACTGGCGGTTGCGCCAGCCCATGGAGTTCGAGTCCAGCATTGACTCGCCTCTCGATAGAGGAGAAGGGGACAGGTCGAGCGCGCGGAACGGTGTCGCGGCAGAAGGGCGCCTGGCGGGTTACGCCGGATCCATGTCGGTGTTCGTGGCGAGCTGCTGTGCGATGACGGCAGTGGCAAGCAGTCCCGCAGTGGCGCTGGCTAGGAGCGGCGGCGAGGACAATGCGTTGTCGGCATTCGCGACGAGCGAGGCCATGGTGGGCCCGCAGAAGACTAAGAGCGTGACGGCTACCTGGATGCGCTTGTGCAGGCGGTAGCCCGCGCGGCGCCGATGGTCGGTTTCCCAACCGAAGGTGTCCGCCGTGGTGGTCAGTTCGGGAGCGAGAACGTGCTCGATGTAGCGCCCGATTTGGGAGACCTTCCGGTCGGTGCTCGCGTAGGTCCAGCCAAGGACCACGGACACGACCGGAAGCAGCAGCAGGATCGTGCTGGTGCCCGCTTGAAGCGCAGCGGCGCCCACCGCGCCCGTCGCGCCGAGCGTCCCGTACAGGAGATGGTCGCGGCTCGCGATGCGTTGTCGCTGCTCCTCTTTGAGCTGTTGATACTCGAGAAGCGCCAAGTCTCTGGGGTCATGTGACGACATCCGGCATCCGGGGTTGCGCATGGTCCCTCCAACTGAGGGCAGCGACGACTACCTATATCGAAGGTACGAACTCCATCGTGTTCTTGTCAATATGACAATTAAGAAACTTGTCGATCTTCGCGGAGGGTCGCCGTCGGCGGTCGGCCGGGTGACTGGTCAGGAAGACATCGAGCTGCGCAGCATGGCCGGGTTAAGCCGTCCAACTGGCCCGCGGCGGTAGAGCGCAGCAGGGCGTCCCACGCCATCGGTTCGGCGTGCCCCTGCCGGCTCGACGAAGCCGGCTGTCTTCGTGACCTTGCGGCTGAAGTTCCGAGGATCAAGGGATATCCCCCAGACCGCCTCGTAGACGCCCCGCAGCTCACCCATGGTGAACAGGTCATCGCAGAAGACCGCCGCGACAGTGGTGTTCTCCAGGCTTGCTCGTGCGCGCTCGACCGCAAGATCGAGGATGTCATGGTGATCGAAGGCAAGCGTGCCACCACTTACCAGCGACGCGACGGGCGACCATCGAGCACCGGTCGCGTCAGATCCTGGCCTCGGTACCGGCAGATCGGGAGCGATGGCGAGGTAGGGCACGCTGACAACCCGCCCGCTTGGATCTCGGTCCGGGGCACCGAACACCGGCAGCTGTTCCAGGTGCAGACGCGTTCCGTCGAGACCGGTTTCCTCGCCTAACTCTCTGATGGCCGCAGCGGAGGGCTCCTCATCGCCGCGTAGGAAGCCCCCGGGAAGCGCTAACCGGCCGCGGTAGGGCTCATTGCCGCGTTCGACCACGAGCACCTGGAGCGAGCCCTCGCGGACGGTCAAGATGCATAGATCTACCGCGAGGCGGAGAACGGCATGCTCGCGGGCCATAGTTTCGCAGCATAGCGAGGTGTCACTGTGACACGAAGTGGCCGGCAGATCCGTCACCGTAGGTGCCCTATCGTCCTAGGATGCCTTACAGGGTGTGCCGCACCTGACAGACTCACAGCGACGACGGGGGAGGGCCCATGCGGGTTTCGATGCCGAGCGAGACGGACGCCTTGCTGCGCATCACAGTGGACGTGCCGGGCGTGTCGCCGGCGCAAGTGGTCGACGCTTTCGTCGACCCGGCGGCCGTGCGGCTCTGGTGGGGTGGCGCCGAGCTGACCGTCAAGGAAGAGGTCGGTGGCCCGTACGTCGCCTATTTCGATCGGCTCGACCAGACCATGCGCGGCACCGTGACCACCATCGACCCGGGTCGCGGCAGGTTCGGGTTCGACTGGTCCTGGGACCACGCGCCGCAGCTGCCGAGGCGCCACGTCGAGGTCACTGTCGACCAAGGGGCCGTGCTCAACCTCGCCCAGGGTGACTACGACCTGAGCAGCCAGGTCGACCGGGACGAGGCGCAGAGTCACCGCGACGGCTGGGAGTTTTTCCTGCCGCGGCTCGCCGAGGTCGTACGCGACCGAAGTTGATCAGGTTTCGGTGGATGCCGACCAGGGAAATCCAGTGGTTGTCCGATGGAAACGATCGGCGAGCCGAACTGGAGTGACGATGAGCTTCACCGACAAGATTAAGAACAAGGTCGAGGAACTCAAGGGCGGCGCCAAGGAGCAGTACGGCGACGCGACCGATGACGAGCAGCTTCAGGCCGAGGGTCAGGCCGACCAGACGAGCGCGCACGCCAAGCAGGCCGGCGAGCACGTGAAGGACGCCGGGCGGGACATCAAGGACGCGTTCAAGTAAGAGGCACAAACGGAAAGGGGCCCGCAACGACGCGGGCCCCTTTCGCTATGCCTGCGAAGCCCACCAGTCCTGGCCCGACTTGGGCAGGGTGTCGATCGGGTCGTAGTACGGGAACCGCTTGCTGAGCGCCTCGCCGTCGGCGGCCTCGATGGACGTGCGGTAGTTCTTGGTCCAGTACGAGATTCCGCGCTCGCGGTCGTACTCGGTGAGCATGTGCACCCACCGCTTTCCCACGAACGGCACGTCGCAGACGATCCGCGGGGTGGCGTAGCCGGGCAGGTAGCCCATCACGTCGTGCTGCAGCTGGTGGGCCTGCCAGACCGGCACCCGCCAGTGCTCGGCGTTGGGGATCATGTCGCACATGTAGAAGTAGTACGGCAGGATCCCGGCCTCGCCCTGCAGCGCGAAGCACAGGTCGAGCAGGTCGGCGGTGGTGGCGTTGACGCCCCGCATGAGCACGCCCTGGTTGCGCACGTCGCGGACGCCGACCTCGAGGGCGGTCTGGGCGGCGCGCGCAACCAGTGGGGTCAGCGACTGCACGTGGTTGACATGGGTGTGTATCGCCAGGTTGACGCCGCGCCGGGCGGCGGTGCGGGCGACCCGCTCGAGCCCTTCGACCACGTCGGGCTGCAGCCAGTGCTGCGGCAGCCCCATGAGGGCCTTGGTGGCGAGCCGGATGTCGCGGACGGTCTCGATGGACAGCAGGCTCATGAGGTACGACTCGAGGTTGCGCCACGGCACGTTGGCGACGTCGCCGCCCGAGACCACGACGTCGCGTACGCCGGGGTGCGCTTTCAGGTAGTCGATGTGCGCCGCATACCGGTCGACCGGCTTGAGCGTCAGCTTGAGCTTGTCGACGGCCGGCGTGGAGTTGCCGACGAGGTCCATCCGGGTGCAGTGCCCGCAGTACTGGGGGCAGGTGGAGAGCAGCTCGGCGAGCACCTTGGTCGGGTAGCGGTGGGTGAGGCCCTCGGCGACCCACATGTCGTGCTCGTGCAGCGAGTCCCGTGACGCGTAGGGGTGCGACGGCCAGTCGGTGCGCCGGTCGGAGGCGACGGGGATCATGTAGCGCCGCACGGGGTCGAGGTAGAACGCCTCGGTGCTCATGGCGCCGGTGGGCATCATCGTGTTGAGCATCTGCGGCGTGACGAGCATCGACATGGTCGCGAGGGCCTTCTGGTCCTCGACGAGGTCCTTGTAGAAGGTCTCACCGACCAGGTCACCGAGTACGGCCTGCAGCTGCTTGACGTTCTTGACGCAGTTGACGCGCTGCCACTGGGCGGATTCCCACTGGTCGCGGGTGACGTGCCGCCAGCCGGGGAAGCGGGTCCAGTCGGGTTCGACCAGAGGGCGCCTCTGGTACTCGTACGGCTGGTCGGTCGAAGTCGTTGACGGGGTCCGCGGGCCGAGGTCGACGGTCACGTGGGCTCCTCCTCTTCCGCCGGTGGGGGTGTACCGCAGCGAGCGAAGGCTACTGGAAAATCTTTCGTCCACAAACTATTCTGCCGTAAGTTTTCCTGTCACGCCGATTTGATCAAGGAGCCTCCGTGACCTCACCCGTCGGTCTGCACCGCGTCGTCGAGCCGGCCGGCGTGCTGCCGCAGGCAGCGTGGCGTGTGGACAATCGTCCCGAAATCGGGCCGAACGAGGTGCGGATTCGGGTCGAAAGGCTCAATCTCGACGCGGCGAGCTTCCGGCAGCTGCACGAGAAGCACGGCGGTGACGGCGAGGCGGTCCGGGCCGAGGTGCTGGGGATCGTGGAGAGCCGCGGGAAGATGCACAACCCGGTGACGGGGTCGGGCGGCATGCTGATCGGCGTCGTCGAGGCGGCCGGCGTCCGGTCTCCACTAGGTCTCACGGAAGGTGACCGGGTCGCCACGCTGGTGTCGCTGACGTTGACCCCGTTGCGGATCACCGACGGCCTCAAGGGCTGGGACGGCGCGAGCGAGCAGGTCCCGGCCGAGGGCCACGCGATCCTGTTCGCCCGTTCGATCGTGGCCAAGCTCCCTGACGACCTGCCCGGCGAGCTCGCCCTGGCGGTGCTCGACGTGTGCGGCGCGCCGGCGTTGACGCAACGGGTGGTCCAAACCGGCGACACGGTGGCGGTGCTCGGCGGTGCGGGCAAGAGCGGTTCGCTCGCGCTCGCGGCTGCCCGCCGCGCCGGCGCGCGTCGCACGGTCGGCATCGTGCCGACGCAGCACGAGGCGGCCCGGCTGCGGGCAGCCGGTATCGCCGACGAGGTGGCGATCGCGGACGCCCGTGACCCGGTGGCGCTGGCCGAGGCGGTCACCCGTGCCCTGGGCAAGCCGGCCGACGTGACCGTGGTCTGCGTCGACGTGCCGGGCTGCGAGCACGGGGCGATCCTGGCGACCGACGACGGCGGCACAGTGATCTTCTTCTCGATGGCGACGAGCTTCGCGGCGGCGGCGTTGGGCGCCGAGGGCCTGGCCGCCGACGTGACGATGCTGGTCGGCAACGGGTACGTGCCCGGCCACGCCGAGTTCGCGCTGGACCTGCTGCGCTCGGAGCCCGCCGTTCGAACCCTCTTCGAGCAGCGCCTGCGGGCAGACTGAACCCATGGAATCCACGCTCTACACCGGCGGCGCCCTCTACGCGCCGGCCGAGCCCCAGGCGACCGCCCTGCTGGTCGCGGACGGCCGGATCGCCTGGCTGGGCCCGGCCGCCGACGCCCCGCGCGCCGACGCGATCGTCGACCTGGGTGGCGCCCTGGTCACGCCGGCGTTCGTCGACGCGCACGTGCACGCCACGGACACGGGCCTGGTGCTCGGCGGCCTGGACCTGAGCGCGGCCGCGTCGGCGGGCGAGCTGCTCGACGCGGTGGCGCTCTACGCGACCACGCAGGCGGCGGACGCGATCGTGATGGGGCACGGCTGGGACGAGTCGAAGTGGCCGGAGCAGACCCCGCCGACGGCGCAGGACCTGGACCGGGTCGCCGGCGGCCGGCGGGTCTACCTGACGCAGGCGTCGGTGCACTCGGCGCTGGCGTCGAGCGCGCTGCTGGCCGCGGCTCCCCGGGCGGCCGCCGAGCCCGGTTTCTCGGAGACGGGTTGGGTGCGGGAGGAAGCCCACCACGCGGTACGCGAGGTCGCGCTCGGCTCCCTGTCTCCGGAACAGCGGGCCCACGCCCAGCGGACCGCCCTCCACCGCGCCGCCCAGCTGGGCATCGCCGCCGTCCACGAGTGCGGCGGCCCCGGCACGTCGAACGAGGCGGACTTCACGGGCCTGCTCGCCCTGGCCGGCCCGGAGCACGGGCTGCCCGAGGTCTACGGCTGGTGGGGCGAGCTGATGGCCGCCGCCAAGGCCAAGGAGCTCGGGGCGGTCGGCGCGGGCGGCGACCTCTACGCCGACGGCGCGCTGGGCTCGCGGACCGCGTACCTGCGGGAGCCGTTCCTCGGCGGTGGCGGCCACGGCTTCTCCTACGTGTCGGCGGAGCAGGCCCGCGACCACATCGTCGACTGCCACGAGCACGGCATGCGGGGCGGTTTCCACGCGATCGGCGACGCCGCGGTGCACGAGGTCCTCGAAGGTTTCGCGGGCGCGGCGAAGCTGCTCGGCCTCGACGCGGTCCGGCAGGCCCGGCACCGGGTGGAGCACGTGGAGCTGGTCGACAAGGCGATGATCGCGGCGTTCGTCGAGCTGAACCTGACGGCGAGCATGCAGCCCGCGTTCGACCGGCTGTGGGGCGGCCCGAAGCAGATGTACGCGCAG
Source organism: Asanoa sp. WMMD1127 (assembly GCF_029626225.1). Lineage (NCBI taxonomy): Bacteria > Bacillati > Actinomycetota > Actinomycetes > Micromonosporales > Micromonosporaceae > Asanoa > Asanoa sp. WMMD1127. The sequence goes on along the minus strand of NZ_JARUBP010000001.1, from coordinate 6,303,815 downwards.
CGCCTCGGCGTCGCCCGCTCCATGGAGTCGAACCCGATGGGCGCGATGCACGGTGTCGGCGTGACGCTGGCGTTCGGCTCGGACTCGCCGGTGACGCCGCTGGACCCGTGGGGTTCGGTGCGGGCGGCGATGTCGCACTTCAACCCGGCGCACCGGATGGCGCTGCGGTCGGCGTTCGCGGCCCACACCAAGGGGGCGTGGCGGTCGATCCAGCGCGACGGCGAGGGTGTGCTGGCCAAGGGGGCGGCGGCCACGTTCGCCGTGTGGCAGACGCCGGCCGGGGTGACGGGCGGCCTGCCGAACCTGGTGTCGACGAACCCGGAGGAGCGGGGGCCGGACGACCCGACGCCGCTGCCGCGGTGCCTGCGCACCGTCGTACGCGGAGTGACGATCTTCGAGGAGTGAGATGGCGAAGCTGGATCTCGATCCGGCGCTCGTGACCCGGGCCCGGGAGCTGGCCCGCCGGGCCGGGCAGCCGGTCGTGGACCTGGCCCGCAGCCACACGACGGTGTCGGTGGAGCGGGCGGTGCTGCGGCTGGCCGGGGTGACCGGCGCCGACCCGGACGGGATCCCGTGGGTCAACCGGCTGGTCGACGCGGTCGTCGGCGAGGTCGGGCTGGAGCACGGGGTGGCGTTGCCGGTGTTCGCGGCGTTGCAGCACGAGGGGCTGACGGCGGGCGACCTGACGCTGCTGGCGCAGAAGGCGGCGGCGGGCAGCGTCCGGTTCGGCGTACCCAGGGGCAAGGAGGCGGCCGCGGCCCGGACGGCGGCGCGGCGGGCGACGGCCGTGGGTCTGAAGACCATCGACCGGCGGCGGGCCGAGCGGGACCGGCTCGTGAAGCGGTTCGGCGACCCGAAGCAGCGGCCGTGGATCTATCTGATCGTGGCGACGGGCGACATCTACGAGGACATCCCGCAGGCGCAGGCGGCGGCGCGGGCCGGCGCGGACGTGATCGCGGTGATCCGGTCGACGGGGCAGTCGCTGCTGGACTACGTGCCGGAGGGGCCGACCCGGGAGGGCTTCGCCGGGACGTACGCGACGCAGGAGAACTTCCGGCTGATGCGCGCGGCGCTGGACGAGTCGTCGCGGGAGCTTCGGCGATATGTCCGGTTGACGAACTACGCGTCGGGCCTGTGCATGCCGGAGATGGCGACCCTCGCGGGCCTCGAGCGGCTCGACATGATGCTCAACGACTCGATGTACGGGATCCTGTTCCGCGACATCAACCCGATCCGCACGTTCGTCGACCAGCGGTTCTCGCGGCAGGTGCACGCCCGGGCCGGGATCATCATCAACACCGGCGAGGACAACTACCTGACCACCGCCGACGCCGTCGACGAGGCCCACACGGTCACGGTGTCGCAGCTGCTCAACGAGTTCTTCGCCCACGAGGCCGGGCTAGCCGACTGGCAGCTGGGGCTCGGGCACGCGTTCGAGATCAACCCGGACGTGCCGGAGTCGTTCCGGCTGGAGCTCGCCCACGCGCTGCTGGCCCGGGAGCTGTTCCCGGACGCGCCGCTGAAGTGGATGCCGCCGACCAAGCACATGACCGGCGACGTGTTCCGCGGCAACCTGCTCGACGGGTTCTTCAACCTCGCCGGGACGATGACCGGGCAGGGCATCCTGCTGGTCGGCATGATGACCGAGGCCGTGGTCACGCCGTGGCTGTCGGACCGCGACATCGCCCTCCAGAACGTCCGCTACGTCCTCGGCGCGGCCGGCGGGCTGCACGAGGACTTCGTGCCGGCACCGGGCGGGTTCATCCAGCAGCGCGCCAACCAGGTCCTGGCGTCGGCGGTGACGCTGCTGGAGAAGATCGAGAGCGACACGTTGCTGAAGGCGATCGCCGACGGCACGTTCGGGATCATGAAGCGGCCCGCCGACCGGGGCAAGGGCCTCGACGGGGTGGCCGCGCACGCCGACGACTACTTCAACCCGGCCACCTCGCTGTTGGAGGCGTCGTGAGCGACATCGTCCGTCCCTACGGGGACACGACCGGCGACGGGATGGTGCAGCTTTCGTTCACGCTGCCGGTCCCGCACGACAAGCGGGCCGAGGGCGCGGCGCTGCAGCTCGCGGGCAAGATGGGCCTCGACCCGGCGATGCTGGTGCACGCCAAGGAGATGGGTGACGGGTTCACCTTCTTCGTCGTGTACGGGCGGGTCAACCACCTCGTCGACCTGTCCAAGGTCGAGGTCGTCGAGCGGGACTACCCGCTGCTGTCGGCCAAGGAGGTCAACGCGGTCGTGAAGCGGCGGCTGCGGCGCAAGCTGTCGGTGGTGGGCGCCTGCATCGGCACCGACGCGCACACGGTCGGCATCGACGCGATCCTCAACGTCAAGGGCATCGCGGGCGAGAAGGGCCTGGAATATTACCGGGAGCTGAAGGTGACCAACCTCGGCGCGCAGGTGACGGTGCCGGAGCTCGTGGCGGCCGCGCAGCGGGAGAAGGCCGACGCGGTGCTGGTCTCGCAGGTCGTCACCCAGCGCGACGCGCACCTGCACAACACCCGGGAGATGTCGGCGGCGTTCCGGGAGGCGCTGCCGGCCGACAAACGGCCGCTGCTGGTGGTCGGCGGGCCGCGATTCGACGAGACGATGGCAGGTGAGCTGGGCGTGGACCGGATCTTCGGGCGGGGCACGACACCGGGCGAGGTGGCGTCCTACCTGGTGCACGCGTTGGTGGCGGCATGACGACGGTCACTCACCGGCGCTACGTGCCCTACTCGCACGCCCATTACGGCGGCAACCTGGTCGACGGCGCGTACGTCCTTGGGCTGTTCGGTGACGTGGCGACCGAGGTGTGCATCGTCATGGACGGCGACGAGGGGCTGTTCGCGTCCTATGACGACGTGCAGTTCCGGGCGCCGGTGCGGGCCGGTGACGTGATCGAGGTGTCGGCCACGGTGGTGTCGGTCGGGCGGCGGTCGCGGCGCATCGAGTTCGAGGCCCGGGTCGTGTGCCGGTCCCGCCCGTCGCACGGCGAGTCGGCGGCGGAGGTGCTCGACCCGCCGATCGTGGCGACGACCGCGACTGGCACCGTGGTCGTGCCGGCGTCGTGAGGCTGGCGCTGTGCGCCGACGTCGGCTCGACGTACACCAAGGTGATCGTCGTCGACCTCGACGGCGGCGCGGTCGTCGGCGCGGCCGATCACCCCACGACCGCGACCACCGACGTCCTTGACGGCCTAGACGCGGCGGCGGCTGGGTTTTCCGTGCCGCAGGATCGCTGGTACGTGTGCTCCTCGGCCGGCGGCGGGCTGCGGCTGGCGGTCGTGGGCTACGAGTCGCTGGTGACGGCGCAGGCCGGGCACCGGGTGGGGCTGTCGGCGGGCGCCCGGGTCGTGCACGTGTCGACGGGGCCGCTGTCGTCGTTGGGGCCGCTGCGGGCGGCCCGGCCGGACGTGGTGCTGCTGGTCGGCGGGACCGACGGCGGTGACGCCGCGGTGCTGGCCCACAACGCCGCGCGGCTCGCCCGCGGGCGGTGGCGGGTGCCGGTGGTGCTGGCCGGGAACGCCGACGCCCGCGAGTCGCTGTCGGCGCTGCTGAGCTCGGCCGGGGTCCCGGTCACGGCGACCGACAACGTGCTGCCCCGGATCGGGGTGCTCGCGCCGGAGCCGGCCCGCGCGGCGATCCGGTCGGTGTTCCTGTCGCACGTGATCGGCGGGAAGCGACTGTCGCGGGGGCGGCGGTTCCCGTCGCTGGTGCGGGCGGCGACCCCGGACGCGGTCCTGACCGGCGTGGAGACCCTCGCCGACCACATCGGCGGCGACCTGCTCGTCGTCGACGTGGGCGGCGCCACCACGGACGTCTACTCGGTCCTGACCCCCGACGGCCGCACCGACGACGTAGCCGGCGCCCTGTGGCGCTCCCGCACGGTCGAAGGCGACCTCGGCATGCGCTGGACCGCTCCCGACGTGATCCGCGCCGCCGCCACCGAACGCCTGGTGAGCAAGGGCCCCTTCGTATCGGGTTCCGCAGCGCAAGGGACCCTTCCTAACGCCGGCGAATCCGGCGGGCCGGTGGCGCGCGCAGCGCGCGGGCCGGGGGCCGGCGGGCCGGCGGGCGGTCGGTCGGAGGGCGACGGGTCGGCGCGGCCGGCTACGGGCGCGGCCGGCGAACTGGCGGCGTTGGCGGGCACGGCCGGAGAGCTGGCGGCGTTGGAGGCCGCGGCAGCCATGCGGGCGGCGACGCCGGGTTTCGTGCCGGACAGCGCCGCGGAGCGGGCGATGGACCGGCGAATCGCGGCCCTGGCGGCCACCGTGGCGGTCCGTAGGCACGCCCGGGGTCCCGCGGGTAGGACCGGGCGGGATCTGCGCGACGTGCGGCTCCTGGTGGGCTCCGGCGGCGTGTTGCGGCACGGCACGGCAGGAGAGGGCAAGGAGGTCCTCGACGCGGTCCTCACGGACTACGCCGGCGGCTGGCCGGTGCCCCGGGCCGCGCGCCCGGTGATCGACACGTCCTATGTGCTCGCCGCCGCCGGCCTGCTCGCCGCCGACCACCCGGCCGCCGCCCGCGCCCTCCTGGACCACCACCTAGCCGCGGCATAGCCCTCCGCCACGCGGCATCGCCGCGTTGCTGGCGCTGACCGCGGAGCGGCCGCGCTGCGCCCCGACCGTCGCCCCGCCGGCAAGGCGGTTGGTGCGGTTCCGATCTGGTCGACCGCCTCGCGCGCGCACCGGCCTCCGGGCCGCGCGCACCGCCTCCGGGCCGCGCGCACCGGCATCCGGGCCGCGCGCGCAGCTCGCCTCCGCGCCGCGCGCCCAATCCGCCACCGCGCCGCGCGCCCAATCCGCCACCGCGCCGCGCGCCCAATCCGCCACCGCGACGCGCGCCCAATCCGCCACCGCGACGCGCGCCCAATCCGCCACCGCGACGCGCGCCGAACCCGCCACCGACGCCGGCCGGTCCCACTCGGTTGCTGGGCCCTATGCCATCCCCATCGCCGCCTCGCCGCGTGAGTGATCCGCATCGGTCGGCGGCGGACGCGGATCACCCTCCACGATGCAAAATCGGCCGGGCTTGGACGCATGATCCGGTGGTCGATGGGGCTTGATCGGGCATCCGTGGCGGCCGATCGACCGGCATTCCCAACACGCCGGCCGCGACACGCCGGGCCGCCGAATCCGGTGTCGCGCAACGGTTGACACGGCTGGGGGTTTGCCGCGTACCGTCGTTGAGTCCTACAACGGGAAGCGATCTGTCGTTCGCACATCCCTCACACCCGCTGGCCGAGCGGGGCCGGTGGTCCGCGACCATCCGGCAGCCGCGGCGGCCAGGTCCAGCGGGGCGAGGGACGGCCGGCGCGGGGCGGCGCACCGGGCCGCCACGAACGATTGCTCGCCGATTCCGGTGTCAGGGCAAGGGGGTAGGCGCGGCCAGTAGACAACGGCCCGGCGGGGGTAGCCAACCGTCGTCCGGTCGGAACGAAGGTCACGCGGACGGCCTTTGCCGCACCGGCCGGGGATGGGCCTGGGAGCATCGGGGCGTGACCGTGAGGTCACGCCCCGATTTCCGTTCCGGTGCGGCTCGTGATCTTGGTACTCCGCTGCCGTACCCTTCCCCGCATGGGTGAGCGATGGTGACCATCGTCGAGGCGGCGCCCGAGGTGGCCGCGTCGCCGGCGCCCCGGCCGTTGCCGTTGCGCGTTGCGGCGCCGATGGCGGTCGCGGCCGGCGTGACGCAGCTGCTGGCGTTCCCGCGCTACGACCTGTGGTGGCTGGCCCCGATCTCCGTCGCCCTGCTCGCCGCGGCCGTCCACCGCCGCCGCGCCCGCGCCGGCGCCGCCCTCGGTCTCGTCGCCGGCCTCGTCTTCTTCGGCCCGCTGCTCGAGTGGACCAACCTGCACACCGGCGTGCTGCCGTGGGTGCTGCTGTTCGTCGCCGAGTCGCTGTTCGTCGCGCTGCTGGGCGCCGCGGCCGCGTACGCCAGCCCGCTCGTCGACCGCCACCGCTGGACCTGGCCGCTGCTGACCGGCCTGCTCTGGGTCGCCCAGGAGGCGGCCCGTGACCGGCTCCCGTTCGGCGGCTTCCCCTGGGGCCGGCTCGCGTTCAGCCAGGCCGACGCGCCCACGCTGCGGTTCGCGGCCCTCGGCGGCGCCCCACTGGTCACGTTCGTCGTGGCCCTGGCCGGTGGCCTGCTCGTCGCGGCCGCCTGGCGGAAGCGGAAGTGGAGCGTGACCAGCGCGGGCCTCGCCGCCGCCGCGATCGCCCTCACCGCCGTCGGCCTGGTCATCCCCACCGGCGGCGGCGCCGGCGAGAAGCCGGTCCGGGTCGCGATCGTGCAGGGCAACGTCCCCCGCCTCGGCCTGGACTTCAACGCCCAGCGCCGCGCCGTCCTCGACAACCACGTCACCGGCACCGTCGAGCTCGCCGGCCGGGTCACCACCGGCCAGGCGCAGCAGCCCGACCTGGTGATCTGGCCCGAGAACTCCAGCGACGTCGACCCGTTCCTCGACCTGCAGGCGGCGGCCGCGATCAGCCGCGCCGCCGACTCGATCAAGGCGCCGATCCTGGTCGGCGCGGTCCTGCGCGGGCCCGGCGAGAACGAGGTCCGCAACGCCGGTGTCGTGTGGCTGCCCGGGCAGGGCGCCGACGAGAACGACGCGGGCCGCATGTACATCAAGCAGCACCCGGTGCCGTTCGCCGAGTACGTGCCGCTGCGCGACATCGCCCGCATGGTCAGCAAGGAGGTCGACCGGGTCCGGTCCGACTTCGTCGCCGGCGACCGGCCCGGCGTGCTCGACATGGGCCCGGCCACCATCGGCGACGTGATCTGCTTCGAGGTCGCCTACGACGGGATCGTCCGCGACACCGTCACCGCCGGCGGCGACATCCTCGCCGTGCAGACCAACAACGCGACCTTCGACGAGTCGGAGGCCCGCCAGCAGCTCGCGATGGTGCGGCTGCGGGCCGTCGAGCACGGCCGGGACGCGCTGATGGCCTCGACGGTCGGGGTGTCCGGTTTCGTCACCACCGACGGCGCCGTGCACCAGGAGACCGGCTTCAACACCCCCGGTGTCGTGGTCGCCGAGATGACGCCACGCGCAACGCGTACGCTTGCTACGCAGTTGGGCTATTGGCCCGAGATGGTGCTGTCCGGGTTCGCGGTGGCCGCGCTGGTCGTCGCGGCCGTGATCCGGCGCCGCCGGGCGGTGCGGGGGACAATCGCACCAGCAACACCAGACACATCGACGGCGGCGGACGGGGCCGACGGCGCGCGAACGGAGGCAGGGTGAGCGAGGGCAACACGCCGGTTGGCGACGTGACGGAGGGCTACCCGGGTGTCGGACGGGTGCTCGTCGTGGTGCCCACCTACAACGAAGCCGACAACGTCGAGCTCATCACCGGCCGGATCCGCCGGGCCGTGCCGGCCGCCGACATCCTGGTCGCCGACGACAACAGCCCCGACGGCACCGGCGAGATCGCCGACCGGCTCGCCGCCGACGACGACCACATCCACGTGCTGCACCGGCCCGGCAAGCAGGGTCTCGGCGCCGCCTACGTGCAGGGTTTCCGGTGGGCGATCGACCGGGGCTACGACGCCGTCGTCGAGATGGACGCCGACGGCTCCCACGCCCCCGAGCAGCTTCCCCACCTGCTCGACGCCGCCCGCACCGCCGACGCCGTGATCGGCTCCCGGTGGACGCCCGGCGGCAAGGTCGTCAACTGGCCCTGGCACCGCTTCGTGATCTCCCGGGTCGGCAACACCTACGTCAAGCTCGCGCTGGGCATGCCGCACGGCGACGCGACCGGCGGCTACCGCGTCTACAAGGTGCCCGTGCTGGAGAAGATCGACTTCGAGTCGGTGGCCTCGCAGGGCTACTCGTTCCAGGTCGAGCTGACCTGGCGTACGCACAAGGCCGGATTCAAGATCGTCGAGGTGCCGATCACGTTCGCCGAGCGTGAGCGGGGCGCGAGCAAGATGAGCTCGTCGATCGTCCGCGAGGCGCTGATGCGGGTCACCGTGTGGGGCCTGCGGTCCCGCCGGGACGCGCTGTTCGGGCGCGGCAAGTCCGGTGGGAAACCCTGACGCGACCCTGACGTCGCCCGTGCTCCCGCGTGTCATGCTGGATTGATGCGACGTCGAGGTCTGATCCGTTGGCTGCCGCTGGCGATCCTGCTCACCGTGCTGGTGGAGATCGCCGTTTTCATCCTGGTCGCGCACCTGATCGGCTTCGGTTTCACGGTGCTGCTGGTGGTGGTCGCCTCCGCCGCCGGCGTGTTCCTGCTGCGCCGCGAGGGGATGCGGGCGTGGCGCCGGTTCCGGGCCGCGGCCGACGCCGGCCAACCGCCGGGGGAGCAGGTCACCGACGGGTTCGTGGGGCTGCTCGCCGGCGTGCTGCTGGCCATCCCGGGCCTGGTCACCGGCGTCCTCGGCATCCTGCTCGCGCTGCCGCCCGGTCGGCAGATCGCCCGCTACGTCGCGCGCCGCTCCACCGAGCGGCGGCTCTCCTCGGCCCAGGCCGGTGATCTTTTCGGACCCCGCCGGGTACGCGTCCGGCGCGGCGACCCACGCCCCCCGTCCAACGGCGGCGGCGGCGGTGTCGGCGGAGCGGAGCGCCCGCCGACGGGTCCCGGCCCGACGGGCGGCGGCGGCCCGACCGTGACCGGCCCGGCCGAGCCCGGCCCGCGGATCCACGCCGACTCCCAGGGCGCCACGGGCACCGACCCGGGCCCGGTGATCGAGGGCGAGGTCGTCGAGGGCGAGATCGTCGAGCCCGGCCCGCGCCGCTGACCGACAGACGCGCACATGCGAAAGCCCCCGCGGTCGGCGGGGGCTTTTCGCTGCGTTCGGTGGGGCGGGCTGTTACTTGCCGCCGCGCCGGGCCCGGACCTCTTCGAGGCGCTCGGCCAGGATGTCCTCGAGCTCGGCGATCGAGCGCCGCTCCAGGAGCATGTCCCAGTGCGTACGCGGGGGCTTGACCTTCTTCTGCTCCGGCTCGCTGCCGTCGACCAGCCGGGCCACGCTGCCGTCGAACTTGCACTCCCAGGTCATGGGGACCTCGGCGTCGACCGCGAACGGGACCTCGAACTGGTGGCCCTTCGCGCACAGGTACTCGCGGGTCTGGCGTGGGGCGAGCTCGGTGTTGCGGTCGGATTCGTAGCTGACTGCGCCTAGCCGGCTGCCGCGCAGCATGCGCTCGCCCATGATCGGCTCTTCCCCTCGGTCGTGTTGCTTGTCCTCACGAAACAACGACGGGAGGAGCCGGGGGATTCCCGGCGCTCACGCGCGTCTCGCTCCTTACAAAGGTACGTCGTCGTAAACGGTCAGAGCGTAGCGGCAGACGCGCGTTCATGAGCGGTTCTACTTCCACGCGCGCCGGGAGTTTTGCCCGATTATGTCGAGGATGTGCGGCACGTCCGCGGGCAAACGACCGTTCAGCCGGTGCGATCTACGTCACCGGCCGTCGACCTCACCGCACGGCCGGCTGCGCGGGCAGCTCCGGCGCGGTCCGGGCCGCCCCGAGCGCCGCCAGCGCCGCCGCCAGGTCACCCACCTGACCGGCCAGCTGCGCGGCCCGGTCACGGGCGGCGTCCCGTTCGGCGGTGGCGTCGGCGATCCGGGCACGCAGGTCGACCTGCGCGGCCTCGGCCGCCGCCCGCGCCTGCCGCACCTCCGCCACCAGGGCCTCCTCCCGGCGGGCCGCACCGTCCCGCTCGGCGGCCAGCTCCCGCTCGCGGGCCGTCACCGCGGCCCGCGCCGCGTCGGTCGCCGCCCGCGCCTCCTCCGCGGCCGCCCGGGCCTGGTCGGCCTGCGCGCGGGCCTCCGCGGCGGCCTGCCCGGCCGTGGCGGCCTCGGCCCGGAACCGCGCCGCCTGCTCGACCGCCGCGGCGGCGTTGTCGGTGGCCCGGCGCGCGTCGGCGAGCGCCGTGTCCCGCTCCCGGGCCAGGTCCGCGACCTGCCGGCCGGCCGCGTCGACCTCGGACCGCAGCGCCCGCACGTCCCGCCGGGCCGCGTCCCGGTCGGCCTCCGCCTGCGCCCGCAACGCGGCCGCCGCCGACGCGGCCTGCTGCGCGCCGTCCCGCGCCCGTTCGGCGTCCCGGGCCCGGACGATCGCCTCGTCCGCCTCGCGCCGCGCCGCCTCCGCGCCGTCCTTGGCGGCCGTCCCCTCCCGGCGGGCGGCGTCGCGCTCCAGCCGGGCCGCGCCGGCGTCGGCCGCGGCCTGCTCGGCGGCCCGGCGCGCGTCGTCACGTTCGGTCTGCGCCGCCGCGACCGCCGCGGCCGCCTCCGCGCGCACCTGGGCGACCTGCCGCTCCACCCCGGCCGGCGACAGCTCGGCGTGCAGGGCGTCGGAGAGCGTCTCGACGACCTGGTCGAGCCGGTCGACGACCTCCCACGTCCGCGCGATCTGCCCCGACAGGCCGGGCGCCCCACGCTGGCGCATCCGGGCGTTGCGGGACGCCTTCTGACACTCGCCGTCGTTGTCGCGGCAGTAGCGGAACGGCCGCCCGGCGCCGACGTTCTGCTCGACGGGACGCCCGCAGTGGGCGCAGGGCCTGGTCTCGGCGGCAACGGTCTCCACGGACAACGCACGCTACCGAGGACCAAGGGCCCGCACACCGCGCCGCGCCGGGCCGGCCGAAAACCGGTCGCCGACGGCCGCCGCGCGGACCAGCATGCCCAGGCATGGACCGGAACGACCCCACCGAGATCGTCCGCCGCGGCTACGACAGCGTCTCCTACCGCTACCGCGGCGACGACGACGCCCCGGTCGAGTACCTGGCCTGGCTCGCCGACCTGCGCCGGCGCCTTCCGCCCGGCGCGAATGTGCTCGACCTCGGCTGCGGCTGCGGTGTCCCGGTGGCACGGGCCCTGGCCGACGACGGCCACCACGTCACCGGCGTCGACATCAGCGCCGTCCAGGTCGACCGCGCCCGCCGCCTCGTACCCACCGCGACGTTCCTGCGCGCCGACGCCACCGAGGTCCGCTTCCCTGAGGCCGCGTTCGACGCCGTCGTCTGCCTCTACGCGCTCATCCACGTGCCGCTGCCGGCCCAGCCGCGGCTGATCGGGCGGATCGCCGACTGGCTGCGGCCCGGCGGGATCCTGCTCGCGACCACCGGCGCCACGGCGTGGACCGGCGCCGAGGACGGCTGGCTCGGCGGCGACGCCACCATGTGGTGGAGCCACGCCGACGCGGCCACCTACCGCGCCTGGATCGCCGGCGTCGGCCTCGTCGTCGAGTCCGACGAGTTCGTGCCCGAAGGCGGCGGCGGGCACCAGCTGTTCCGCGCCCGCCGCCCGCCGTCGCGCTAGCGGTCGAGGTTGCGGTAGCGGTGGACCGAGAGGGGGAAGAAGATCGCGATCAGGAGGGCCGGCCAGACGACGGCCATCAGGATCGCGTGCTGGGCCACCCAGGAGTCGCCGCCCCAGCCCGGGTTGCCGAACAGCTCCCGGGCCGCGCCGACCGTCGACGACAGCGGGTTCCATTCCGCGATCGTGCCCAGCCAGCCCGGCATGCTCGACGGCGCCGCGAAGGTGTTGGAGAGGAAGCCCAGCGGCCAGACCAGGATCTGGACGGCGACCAGCGCGCCCTCGCCGCGTACGACGAGGCCCAGATAGATCCCCACCCACAGCATCGCGAACCGCAGGAGCAGCAGCAGCCCGAACGCGGCCAGGGCCGCCGCCAGGCCCGAATGCCAGCGCCAGCCGATCGCCAGGCCGGCCAGCACCAGCACGCCCAGCGAGACGACCGCGTTGAGCAGGTCGGCGACGCTGCGGCCGACGACCACCGCCGACGACGCCATCGGCATCGAGCGGAACCGGTCCGTGACGCCACGGGCGACGTCGGTCTTGATGGCCTGGAACGTGCCCTCCAGCCCGAACACCATCGTCAGGGCGAGCGTGCCGGGGATGAGGAACTCGCGGTACGCGGAGCCGCCGGCCGCGCCGGGCACGGTCATGCCGCCGCCCAGCAGGTAGCCGAACATCAGCACGAGCATCACCGGGAACAGCAGCCCGATGACCACCTGGGCCGGCTGCCGTATCCAGTGGTCGAGGTCGCGGCGCGTCAGTGTGGCGCCGTCGGCGAGCGCCCAGCGCAGCCGGTTCACGCGGTCACCTTCTCCCGGTCGGTGGCGGTCAGGTGCAGGAACACCTCGTCGAGGGTGGGGCGGCGCAGCGTCACGTCCTCCACCGCGATCCCGGCGTCGGCGAGGCCGCGTACGACACCGGTCAGGGCCGCCATCCGGTCGCCGACCGCGACGCCCACGCGGCGGTTGTCGGCGTCGGTCTCCGGGTCGTCGCCGCTCAGCCGGGCCAGCAGCGCGGCCGCCGCCGGCAGGTCGGCCGGGTCGGAGACCACCACGTCGATCCGGTCGCCGCCCAGCTGACCCTTCAGCTCGGTCGGCGTGCCCGCGGCGATCACGGTGCCGTGGTCGATCACCGTCACCCGGTCGGCCAGGCGGTCGACCTCCTCGAGGTATTGGGTCGTCAGCAGCACCGTCGTGCCACCGGCGACCAGGCCGCGGACCGCGTCCCAGACCTCGCTGCGGCTGCGCGGGTCCAGGCCCGTGGTCGGCTCGTCGAGGAACAGCACCGGTGGCGCGGTGATCAGGCTGGCGGCCAGGTCGAGGCGGCGGCGCATGCCACCGGAGTACGTGCTGACCGCGCGCGACCCGGTGTCCGCCAGCCCGAACCGCTCCAGCAGCTCGACCGCCTTCGACTTGGCCCGCGCCCGGCCCAGGTGGTGGAGCCGGCCGAACATCTCCAGGTTCTGCCGGCCCGAGAGGATCTCGTCGACCGCCGCGTGCTGCCCGACGAGGCCGATGTTCTCCCTGACCTTGAACGGGTCGCGGCGCAGGTCGAAGCCCGCCACCGTCGCCGTGCCGCCGGTCGGGCGCAGCAACGTGGTCAGGATCCGGACCAGGGTGGTCTTGCCGGCGCCGTTGGGTCCGAGCAGGCCGTGCACCGTGCCCGCCGGCACCGCCAGGTCGACGCCGGCGAGCGCCTCGACCGGACCGAACCGGCGCCGCAGGGCATGCGCCGTCACCGCTTCCATGGGTCACCCCTTATGATCGGTACGCTGTACGGAACACTCCGTACGGCGTACGGTACACCGTACGGAACGAGGTGCCAAACACCATGGCGGTCGAACACAGCGGAACCGGCGACCCGGCGCGCAGCATGGCGCTGCTCTGGCGCTCCGCCGACCGGGAGGGCCGCACGGGCCTGTCGGTCGACCGGATCGTCACGGCGGCCATCGAGATCGCCGACGGCGACGGGCTGGCCAATTTGTCCATGCGCCGCGTCGCCGAGCGGCTGGGGGTGGGCGCGATGTCGCTCTACACCTATGTGCCCGGCAAGGGCGAGCTGCTCGACCTGATGATCGACCAGGTGCTCGGCGAGACCGAGCGCCCCGAACCGGCCCCCGAGTGGCGGGCCCGGCTCGAGCAGGTCGCCCGGGCCAATCTCGCGCTCTACCGCCGGCACCCGTGGCTGCTCCAGATCGGCACGTCCCGCCCGCCGATGGGCCCGAACCTGATCGCGAAATACGACTACGAGCTCGGCGCGCTCGAAGGCGCCGGACTGTCCGACGTGGACATGGACACCGCGCTCACGTCGGTGCTCGCCTACGTGAGCGGCGCCGCCCAGACCGCCGTCGAGTTCGCCCAGGCGCCCGACCGCAGCGGCATGACCGACGACCAGTGGTGGGCCGTGCAGGCGCCGCTGCTGGAGAAGGTGTTCGACCCGGAGCGGTTCCCGGTCGCGGCCCGGGTCGGCGCCGCCGCCGGCGAGGCGTACGGGCTGGTCGACGCCGACCACGCCTTCGAGTTCGGCCTGCGTCGGCTGCTCGACGGCATCGAGGCGTACCTGCGGCGCGGGTAAACCGGGATGCCGGTGGCGTGGCACCGCGGCTACGGTGGCCACATGGACCTCGATCAGCGGCGTGAGCGGATTCTCGGCGCGTTCCTGCGCGACGGCCGGCTCACGTCGATCCCCGCGCGCGCCGCCAAGCGCCAGGTCGTGCTCGAGCACATCGTCACCGTCTTCGAGCCCGGCGTGAAGTTCCGCGAGAAAGAGGTCGACGCGGCCCTGCGCGCCTTCTACGAGCGCGACTGGGTCTCGCTGCGCCGCTACCTGATCGACACCGGGCTGATGGCCCGCGAGGACGGGCTCTACTGGCGCACCGGCGGCTACGTCGAGGTCTGAGCCGCCCGCGCCGCCAGATAGGCCCGCTCCGGCTCGCTGAGCGTCTGCCGGGCCGCCTGCTCGTACGCCGCCCGCGCCCCCGCGCCGTCGCCGGCCATCTCCAGCAGGTGCGCGCGTACCGCGGCGACCCGGTGGTGGCCCGCCAGGGCCGGCTCGGCCGCCTCCAGCGCCGCCAGGCCCGCGACGGCCCCGTGCACCATCGCCACCGCCACCACCCGGTTCAACGTCACCATCGGCCCCGGCGCGATCCGATCCAGCGCGTCGTAGAGCCCCAGGATCTGCGGCCAGTCGGTGTCGGCGGCCGTCGGCGCCTCGTCGTGCACCGCCGCGATCGCCGCCTGCAGCTGGTAGGGGCCGACCGCCGTCGTCGTCAGCGCCGCGCTGACCAGCGCCACCCCCTCGGCGATCATGTCCCGGTCCCAGCGATCGCGGTCCTGCTCGGCCAGCGGCACCAGCGCGCCGTCGTCACGGGTCCGGGCCGGCCGGCGGGCGTCGGTGAGCAGCATCAGCGCCAGCAGCCCGGCCACCTCGCCGTCGCCGGGCAGCCGGTCGTGCAGCTGCCGGGCCAGCCGGATCGCCTCCGCCGTCAGCTCGACCCGGTGCAGCCGCTGCCCGGAGCTGGCGGTGTAACCCTCGTTGAAGATCAGATAGAGCACGTGGAGTACGGCGGCCAGCCGCGCCGCCCGCTCCTCCGGCGGGGGCATCGTGAACCGCGCGCCCGCGTCCCGGATCTTCTGCTTGGCGCGGCTGATCCGCTGCGCCACCGTCGTCTCCGGCACCAGCAGCGCCCGCGCGATCTCCGCCGTGGTCAGCCCCCCGACGGCCCGCAACGTCAACGCGACCTGCGACGCCGGGGTCAACGCCGGATGGCAGCACAGCAGCAGCAACGTCAGCGTGTCGTCATCGCCGGTGGCGGGCGCGGGCGCCGGCGGGTCCAGCGTGGCCGCCTTCTCCTCCCGCCGCGCGCGGGCGGTGTCGCGTCGCCACGCCGCGATCCACGCCCGGGACGCCACCGTGACCAGCCAACCGCGCGGGTTGTCCGGCACACCGTCGACCGGCCACCGCGTCGCGGCGGCGAACAGCGCCTCCTGCACCGCGTCCTCGCCTGCGTAGAAATCGCCGTGCTGACGCACGACCGCGGTGAGGACCTGCGGCGCGAGGTCCCGCAGCAGCGGTTCGAGGTCGCCCACCGCACGATTCTCGCTCGCGGTGTCGCCGTCGCGCGGGCACACTGCCGGGCGTGAACGAGATCCCGCGGTTCCTGCGCCCGTTCGTCGCCGAGCATCCCGACCTGCCGTCGCCCGTGGCGGTCGCACCCAACCTCGACCTCTACCTGCCCGACGCCGTGTCGGGTCCGCACCCGGTCGTGCTGCTCGTCCACGGCGGACCGATCCCCGACGACTTCGCCCCGACACCCCGGGCCTGGCCGGTCTACATCGGATACGCGGCCCTGCTGCGGGCCGCCGGAGTCGCGGCCGCCGTCGTCGACCACCGCTACCACGTCGTCGACGGCCCCGACGGCCCGACCGTCGACGCGGTCACCGCCGCCGCCGACGTGGCTGCCGCCGTCGAGGCGCTGCGCGCGCACCCCGACGTCGCCGGCGACCGCGTCGTCCTCTGGGCGTTCTCCGGCGCGGGGCTGCTCTGCGCCGACTGGCTGCGGGACCGGCCCGCGTGGCTGCGGGCCATCTTCCTCAGCTACCCGCTGCTCGCGTCGCCCGCGCCGCATCTGCCGGCCGAGGACCGCCTGCACCTCGACCCGCGCTTCGCCCCGATCGACGCGGTCGCCGGAGCCGGCGCCGACGCCCCGCCGATCGTCCTGACCCGCGCCGGCCGCGAACGCCCGCTGCTCGCCGGCTTCGTGGCCGCGTTCGTCGCCGCCGCGGCCGCGGCCCCGCTCGAGATCATCGACGTCCCCGACGGCCAGCACTCCTTCGACGTGCTCGACGACACCGGCGAATCCCGCGCCGCCCTCCACGCCGCCGTCGCGAGAGCGGTCGCGGTCCTCGAGGACGGTCATTGATCACTTAGGGCGGCGCCGAATAGGCGGGTTACGCGCCCGCGCTCGGCATCATCGGCGGCTGGCTGGTCGCCGGCTGGCTCGGGCGGTCGTTCCTGCGCGCCCGGTCGGCGGAGCGCGCCGGGCCGTGATGCGAGAATCGCCTACATGATCGCTCCCACCCTCGACGACGTGCGCTCCGCCGCCGACCGGATCGCCGGCGTCGCCCACCGCACCCCGGTCGTGCGCTCCCGGACGCTCGACGCGCGGGCCGGCGCCGAGGTGTTCCTCAAATGCGAGAACCTCCAGCGGATCGGGGCGTTCAAGTTCCGCGGCGCCTACAACGCGGTGTCGCGGCTCTCGGCGGCGCAGCTGGCGCGGGGCATCGCGGCGTACTCGTCCGGCAACCACGCCCAGGCCGTCGCCCTCGCCGCCCGGGAGCTGGGCAGCACCGCGGTCATCCTGATGCCCGAGGACACGCCGTCGTCGAAGCAGGCGGCGGTCGCCGGCTACGGAGCGGAGATCCGGACCTACGACCGCTACACCGGCGACCGGGTCGCGCTCGGAGAGGCGCTCGCGGCGGAGCGGGGGCTCGCGCTGATCCCGCCGTACGAGCACCCGCACGTGATCGCCGGCCAGGGCACCGCTGCGCTGGAGCTGCTCGACGAGGCCGGCGCGCTCGACGTGGTGGTGGCGCCGGTCGGCGGCGGCGGGCTGATCGCCGGCACCGCCACCGCCGCGAAGGGCCTGTTTCCCGGCATCCGGGTGGTCGGGGTCGAGCCGGTCGACGGTGACGACACCCGCCGGTCGCTGGCCGCCGGATCGCGGGTCCGGATCCCGGTGCCGCGCACCATCGCCGACGGGCAGGCCGCCGACATCCCCGGCGAGCTGACCTTCTCCGTCAACCGCAGGCTCGTCGACGAGATCGTCCTCGTGAGCGACGACCAGATCCGCGACGCGATGCGGTTCGCGTTCGACCGGCTCAAGATCGTGCTGGAACCCAGCGGCGCGACCGGGCTCGCCGCCGTGCTGACCGGCGGGCTCAGCGGCCGGGTCGGGGTGATCCTCTCCGGCGGCAACGTCGACACAACCCGGTTCGCGGCCCTGCTGGCCAGCTGACCATGTGTGGGAAGGTTGACGGGTGAACCTGGAAGACCTCGTCCGGCTGCGGCGGGCCCGCGACGCGATGGACCGCGACTACGCGGAGCCCCTCGACGTGCCGGCGCTGGCCCGGGTCGCGCTGATGTCGCCGGGGCACTTCGCGCGCAGCTTCCGGGCCGCGTTCGGCGAGACGCCCTACAGCTACCTGATGACCCGCCGCATCGAGCGGGCCAAGGCCCTGCTGCGCCGCGGCGACCTCACCGTCACCGAGGTCTGCATGGCGGTCGGCTGCACGTCGCTGGGGTCGTTCAGCTCCCGCTTCACCGAGCTCGTCGGCGAGAGCCCGAGCGCGTACCGGGCCCGCAGCCACGACGACGGCGCCACCATCCCGGCCTGCATGGCCAAGATCCACACGCGCCCGGTCCGGAGGGCGTGACCGCGACCCCGTAGCGTGACCGGCATGGCCATCTCGCTCTCCACCTGCTTCATCGCCGTCGACGACTTCGACAAGGCGATCGCGTTCTACCGCGACGTCCTCGGCATGGAGGTCCGCAACGACGTCGGCTTCGAAGGCATGCGCTGGGTGACCGTCGGCTCGCCCGAGCAGCCCGGCGTCGACATCGTCCTCGAACCGCCGCTGGCCGACCCCAACGCCTCGCCGGCCGACAAGCAGAACATGTCGGAACTGCTGGCCAAGGGGCTGCTGCGCGGGGTCATCTTCACCACCGACGACGTCGACGGCACGTTCGAACGCATCCGGGCCGCGGGTGGCGAGGTGCTCCAGGAGCCGATGGACCAGCCCTACGGGGTGCGGGACTGTGCCTTCCGCGACCCCTCAGGGAACATGCTGCGCTTCAACCAGCCCCGGCCGCGGCAATGAGAAAGGCAGGGGAATCATCTCCCTGCCACTATTAACGTATAGCGCACCGGGGGTCTTGCGGCAAGACCCCCGTCTTGTCGCAGAATTGCCAGCCGAAGCCAGGACCTGCGTAAACGCGGGCCTCGCGACACTTCGGCGAATGGGCGGTTCATGTTTGACGTAGTCATTGCCGGCGGCGGACCCACCGGGCTGATGCTGGCCACCGAGTTGCGGCTGCACGGCCTGCGGACGGTGGTGCTCGAGAAGGAGCGGGTGCCGCCGCCGTTCGTGCGGGCCATGGGCCTGCACGTGCGCAGCATCGAGATCATGGACCAGCGCGGCGTGCTGGACCGGTTCCTCGCGCTCGGCACGCAGTACCCGCTCGGCGGCTTCTTCGCCGGCATCCAGAAGCCCGCGCCGTCGCGGCTCGAAACGGCACACGGGTACGTGCTCGGCATCCCCCAGACGACCATCGACCGGCTGCTGGAGGAGTGGGCGGTCGAGCGCGGCGCCGAGATCCGGCGCGGCGCCGAGGTGGTCGACCTTCGCCAGGACGCCGACGGGGTGACCGTCACGTTGGCCGACGGGTCGTCGGTGGCGGGGCGTTACCTCGTTGGCTGCGACGGCGGGCGCAGCACCGTGCGCAAGCTGCTCGGCGTCGGTTTCCCGGGCGAGCCCAGCCGGGTGGAGACGCTGATCGGCGAGATGGAGATCACCGCGTCGCCGGAGACGGTGGCGTCGGTGACCGCGTCCGTCCGCGAGACGCAGAAGCGCTTCGGGTTCATGCCGCTCGGCGACGGCACGTACCGGATGATCGTCCCCGCTCCTGGGGTTTCCGCTGATCGGGCCGCTCCGCCGACGCTGGAGGAGGTGCGGGCGGCGCTCGTGTCGCTGACGGGCACCGACTTCGGGGTGCACTCGCCGCGGTGGCTGTCCCGGTTCGGCGACGCGACGCGGCTGGCGGGGCGCTACCGGGTGGGGCGGGCGTTCCTGGCCGGCGACGCCGCGCACATCCACCCGCCGACCGGTGGGCAGGGCCTCAACCTTGGTGTGCAGGACGCGTTCAACCTGGGGTGGAAGCTGGTGGCCGCGGTCGGTGGATGGGCGCCGGACGATCTGCTGGACAGCTACGAGACCGAGCGGCGGCCGGTGGCGGCGGACGTGCTCAACAACACCCGGGCGCAGATCGAGCTGATGTCGACGGAGCCGGGCCCGCAGGCGGTGCGGCAGCTCCTGTCGGAGTTGATGGACTTCGACGAGGTGTCCCGCTACCTGACCGAGAAGATCACCGCGATCTCGGTACGGTACGACTTCGGCGCTGACGTCCCTGACCTCGTCGGGCGGCGGCTGCGCGACGTGCGGCTCAAGAGCGGGCGGCTGTACGAGCTCATGCGCGGCGGGCGTGGGCTGCTCCTCGACCAGACGGGGCGCCTGTCGGTGACGGGGTGGCCCGACCGGGTCGACCACGTGGTGGAGGTGAGCGAGGAGCTTGACGCGCCGGCCGTGCTGCTGCGGCCCGACGGCCACGTGGCCTGGGTGGGCGACGATCAGTCCTCGCTGGACGGTGAGTTGTCACGCTGGTTCGGGGCGGCCGCCAGCTGAACGGCGGCGCGCGGCCGCTCACGCCGCGATCGCAACGGCCCGTTCCTATGCGGAAACCGCTAGGAACGGGCCGTTCCTTGCGGTTCCAGCAGGGCCTTCGCGTCGGCGACGGCGGGGAGCAGCACCTCGGGGTCCGGCCGCAGGCGGGCGATGATGTCGTCGAGCGGGCGCAGGCCGGCGCGCTGCAGGAGGCGCTTCTCGTTGGTGACCCATTCGCCGCGTTCGGCGAGGACGGCGTGGGCGGTCTGCATCGCGGCGGTGGCCAAGGCGCCGGCGACCTCGGTGGCCTGGCCGCGCGGGGCGTAGGCGGACCGGGCGTAGCCGAGCGTCATGGCGGCCCGCCGCCGCCACACCGGCGGTGCGGCCTCGCGCAGCGGCGCCGGGAACTGCGGGTGCGGCAACGTGCCACGCAGCACCCGGTTGTTGGCCAGCTCGGCGGCGAGCAAGTAGCTGGGCACGCCGGCCAGGTGGAACAGCAGCGCTTCCCAGTGAAAGCGGCCCTGCCGGGCCTCGGCGAGCTCGTGCTCGACCGCGGCCAGGTCCCGGTAGTGCACGTCGACCTGACGCCCCTCGACGGTGAGCCATGCACCGCCGTTGAACACGCCGCCGCCCCAGCCGCCGATCTCGGACACCTCGCCGGGCCAGCCGATCGCCCGCAGCCGCTCCGGGTCGAAGGCGCCCCGGTAGTAGACCGCGACGTCCCAGTCGCTGTCGGGCCGGTGGGTGCCGGCGGCCCGGGAGCCGCCGAGCGTCACCGCCTCGACCGTCGGCAGGGCCGCCAACCGGTCGGCGACAGCCTGGAGGAACGCTTCGTCAGTCATCAGACCCGTTCCGCTCGATTAGCGAATTACCAATACCGGTAATTCAATAATCTCGAACGGAGGTCCGCGACCGAAATTCCGGCTACACCATAATGACCGTTATGGTGTAACGCCCTTTGCGCCCGCGATTAGGGTGACGCCGTGACCGGATTCGCGCGGCGGCCGTCGTGGACAGCGACGCCCGGGGCGCTGCGCCGCGAAGTCGACCGGATCTGCGGCTCCCCGGTCGTCGGCAGCCGCGACGTGCACGGCGGAATGTCCCCGGGCCCAGCCGCGCTGCTGGACCTGGCCGACGGGCGCCAGGTGTTCGTGAAGGCCGTCTCGCGGGACGCCAGCATCGGCTCGCATCGCGCCTACGAGCGGGAGGCGGCCACCCTCGCGGCGTTACCAGCCGGCGCGCCCGCCCCGGAGCTGTTCGGCTGCGCCCGGGTCGGTGGCTGGCTGGCGCTGGTGATGTCGGTGGCCGCCGGGGAGGCCGCCGACCCGCCGTGGACGGCCGACGGGGTCAGGCTCGTCGGAGCAGCGTGCGCGACCATCGGGTCCCTTGCCGCGCCGCCGACGCTGCCGCCGATCGCGGCGCTGCTCACGGACCTCGACGGTTGGGAACGACTGACCGACCGGGACGAGTGGGAGGGACGGCATGCGCCGGCCCTGGTGGCCCTGGCCTCGGGCTGGCGTGCCTGGACTGCCGGCGACCGTCTGGTGCACCAGGACGTGCGCGGGGACAACGCGGTCGTCGACCGGCCCGGCGGCCGCGCGACGCTGGTCGACTGGAGCTTCGGCTGCGCCGGGGCGCCGTGGTTGGACCGGGCGCGGCTCGCCGCCGACATCGTCTGCGCCGGCCACCGCGACGGCGCTGCACTCGCGGCCGCCGTCGAGGTGCTGGACACGCTGCCAGGCGAAGCGGTCCGGTTCGTCGCCGCGTTGGCGGGGATGTGGCGCTACCGCTCGACACTGCCGGCCCTATCCGGTCATCCGACACTGCGCGGCTGGCAGGCCCGTCGCGCCATCGCCATCCGGCCGCTCCTCGCGGCCCTGCTCTGAGGTCAGCCGAGCAGGGGAACGAGATCGGTCAAGGTGGTGATGGTGTGCGTCGCCGTGAGATGGGGTGGCAGGCGGCGGCCGTCGCGGCTGAGGAACGCGGTGGCGATGCCCAGCGCGGCGGCCCCGACGACATCGGCCGCGGGTGAGTCGCCGACATGCACCATTTCGCCGGTGGCCACGCCCAGCCGCCGCAGCGCCAGGGCGAACGGCTCCGGTCGCGGTTTGTAGGCGCGGGCGTCCTCGCTGGTCACCACGGCGGCCACGGTGATGCGGTGGTGGTCCAGTACCGCGCGGAGGCGGTCATTGTCGGCGTCCGAGACCAGGCAGACAGGGACCTTTACGGCCGCCAGGAACGGGAGGCTGTCCGCGAACAGCGGCGGCCGCGGTGGGGGTGGCGGCGCCACGTCGACGCGTACGCCGAAGTGGGTTGCCGTTGCGGTGAGGCTGCTGGTGTTGAGGTCGGCGAGGGTGCGGAAGGCCGGCCCGTGCGCGGCGTCGGCCATCGCCCAGATGCGGGTGTCCCATTCGGTGGCGACGTCCTCCGGGTCGACGCCGGCCCGGGCGGCGATCGCCGCGACGACCTCGTGGGCCCACGTCTCGTCGTCGCGCACGAGCGTGCCGTAGACGTCGCACAGCACCGCCGCGTACACGCCGCCGATCGTAAATGCCGGTGCGCCCGGCGGCGCGGGTCGGGTAGAACGGGACCGTGCTGGACGCGCTGCGGGCCCGGGCCGAGGCTGATCCCGACGTGCTGGGGCTGGTGTTGTCGGGCTCGCAGGCCCGGGGGATGGGCGGCCCGCACTCCGACCACGACGTGTTCGTCGTCGTGCGGGAACACGGTGGTCAGTGGGTCAGGGTGCGGGCCGGGCTCGACCTCGCCGTCCTGACCGTCGAGGAGCTCGCGGACACGTCCGACCGGTGGCAGCGCTACGCGTACCGTGGCGCGGTCGTGCTCCTCGACCGGCTCGACGGGCGCATCGCGGCGCTGGTGCGGGCCCAGGGCGAGCTGGCACCGTCCGAAGTGGACGGGTTCGTGCGGGAGAACCTCGACGGGTACGTGAACTTCGTCTACCGGGCCGCGAAGAGCCGCCGTGACGGCCACGACGACCTGGCCCGGCTCGACGAGATCGAGGCGGCGCCGTGGTTCATGTGGACGCTGTTCGCGTTGTACGGGCGGGTGCGTCCCTACAACAAGTACCTGCGGTGGGAGCTGGACAACCATCCGCTGCCCGCGCCGTGGACCGTTGAGCGGCTGGTTCCGGCGTTGACCGGGCGGCCGTCGGCGTTGTTCGCACCTCTCGAGCGACTCGCCCGCGAGCGCGGCTTCGGTGACGTGGTCGACGCCTGGGGCGACGACCTCGACCTGCTGCGTTAGGGCGGCGCCGGCCGGGTCAGCAGCACGACGGTGTCCAGGACGCGGTGCCAGTCGAGGTCCGTCAGCGGGCGGTCGGCGAGGGCGCCGAGGCTGGCCATCGCGGTCAGGACGCGTTCGCGGTCGGGGATCTGCTCGGCGGCGAACCGTGGTGAGCGGGCGAACCGGACCAGCGAGTCGGGCAGCGCCGCGGGCCCGGCGTCGCCGTCGCCGTCGCTCAGGTCGACCCGCAGCTCCGCGCCGAGCGCGGCGGCCAGCGCGGTGACCGCGGCGAGCGTCGGGTTGCCGCGACCGTTCTCCAGGTTGGCGATGTAGGGGACCGACAGCCTGGCGTCGGCGGCGACCGAGGCGATCGTGCGACCGGCCGCGGTGCGCCGCACCCGCAGCCGCCGACCCAGCTCGACTATCTCCACACGAGCATCTTGCCAGATGTTGTCCCGTGAGAATAGTGTCCGCGGCCATGGGACTGCTGCGCCGCAACCGCGCGTACCGCCGCCTCTATGTGGCCGGCGCGGTCGACGGCTTCGGCTCGTGGCTGCTGGTCTTCGCCGCGCCGCTGCACGTGTACGCGGTGACCGGCTCCGCCATGTCGACCGGGCTCGCGCTGGCGGTGCAGGCGGTGCCGGCCCTGCTGGTCGCGCCGTGGGCGGGCGTCGCCGTCGACCGGTGGCCGCGGGTCCGGATCATCGTGCTGGCCAACCTCGCCAGCGCGGCCGGGGTCGCCCTGATGCTCAGCCCCGACCTGATCTTCGTAGGCCTGTTCGTCGAGGCCGCGGCCGGCTGTTTCCTGCGCCCGGCCCTGCGCGCGCTGACCCCCACGGTCGTGCCGGATCCGGCCGACCTGGCGACGGCGAACGCCCTGACCACGTTCACCGACAGCGCGTACCGCATGATCGGTCCACCGCTCGGCACCGCGCTCGTGGCCGCGGGCTGGTTTCCCGCGGTGGTGGCGGCCGACGCGCTGTCCTATGTGGTCGCGGCCGCGTTGGTCGTGGGCCTGCCCGGCGGGCGCAGCGCCGGCGCCCGGGTGCTCATCCGCGACGGTGTGCGCGCCCTGGCCCGGACGCCGGTGCTGCGCGGGCTGGCCGTGGCGAGCAGCCTCTACTGGACCGCGAACGCGGCGCTGACGGTGCTGCTGATCCCGTTCGCGGTCGACCGGCTCGGCGGATCCGGCCAGGTGGTCGGCTGGCTGATCGCCGCCCTCGGCCTCGGCTACCTCACTGGTTCGGCGCTGGCCCGCCCACTCATCCTGCGGTACGCGACGCGGACCGTGGTGTCGCTCGGCTATGCGCTGGTCGGGGTCTGCTTCCTGGTCGCGTTCACCGCCGGGTCGGTGCCGCGGGCGCTGGTCGCGGTCGGCCTGAGCGGCGTGCCGGGCGCGGTGTGCCAGATCGCCGTCGGGCACCGCATCCAGGTGTCCACACCGGACGCGGTGCTCGGCCGGGTCGCGGCGGGCTTCCACCTGACCGACGCCTTGGCCGCGGTGACCGGCGCCCTGCTGGCGCCGCTGCTGCTGGGGATGGCCGGTCTTCCGCTGGCACTGGTCCTGCTGAGCCTGACGGTTGTCGCCGTGGGTCTGCTCGCGATGGCCCTGCTTCCAGCCGGCGCCGTTTCGTGGCCGTGGCGTCATGACGTTGACCCGGGCGACGAGCACACCGCCCGCGCTGGCAATGCGGTCCGCTGACCGACGCACGCGGCGTGCCGCGCCGCACCGCCCGCGTTGGCCGGTGCGTGCGGCGACCGGGCCTCCCATCCGCGCGGCGCCGCTCGCGTTGGCCGGTGCGTGCGGCGACGTGGCCTCCCATCCGCGCGGCGCCGCTCGCGTTGGCCGGTGCGTGCGGCGACGTGGCCTCCCACCCGCGCGGCGCCGCTCGCGTTGGCCGGTGCGTGCGGCGACGCGGCCTCCCACCCGCGCGGCGCCGTCCGCCTCGGCCGGTCCCTGCGGGCGACGCGGCCTGCTGGTGTCCGCGCGGCACCGCGTTGCGCCGGCCGCTCGGTCCGCTGGGCGACCGACGCGGCCGGCCGCCCGCGTGGCACGGCGCAGACCTCGGTGCCGTGCCGGCAACCAGCGTTCCGACCTAGCCGGCCGCGGCGTGGGCGTCCGCCATCACCAGGTCGGCGTTGATCATGGCGCCGGCGTTCAGGCCCGCGGCCGCGCTGACGATCACCTGGGCGCGCAGGTCGGTGACGTTGCCGGCGACATAGACGCCCGGCACGGACGTGGCCCCGTTGGCGTCGGCCTTGACGGCCACGCCGACCTCGACGTCCCCCATCTTCACCGGCTCGGTCTCCACGCCCAGGCCGCTCAGCAGTTCGTCGCGGGCCGTCATCCGGGTCGGCGTCACCCACACGTCGCGGGTCAGGGTGTCGCCGCCGGACAGGTGGGCGGTGCGGTCCGGGTCGAGGGCGGTGATGCGCTCGTCGACGACGGTGACGCCGCGGGCGGCGAGCAGTTTCGCGTCCTCGGCGCTCGGGGCCGGCTGGCCGTGGAGGACCACGGTGACGTCGGCGCTCCACTGCCGCCACAAAAGGGCCGGGTGGGTGACCGCCGGCGTGGTCGCGATGATGCCGATCGCCTGGTCGCGGACCTCCCAACCATGGCAGTACGGGCAGTGCAGCACATCCCGGCCCAACCGCCCGGCCACGCCGGGGATGTCGGGCAGCTCGTCGGTCAGCCCGGTCGTCACCAGGAGCCGGCGCGCCCGCAGTTCCCGACCGTCGTCGAGCGCGACCGTGAAGCCGTCGCCGTCGGGCTTGGCCGCGATGGCCGTACCCGTGACGAAGGTGGCGCCGTAGCCCGCGACCTCGGACCGGCCGAGGGCGAGCAGCTCCGCGGGCGGCGTGCCGTCGCGGGTGAGGAAGTTGTGCACGTGGCCGGCGGCCGCGTTGCGCGGGGTGCCATTGTCGACGACCAGCACGGAGCGCCGCGCGCGGGCCAGGGTGAGCGCGCCGGCCAGCCCAGCGGGGCCGCCGCCGACGACGATGACGTCATACGTTTCCATGCGGTCCACGGTCGCTCGGCTGGCGGGACGGTGGCAACATTCGTTGCCGCTCTGGCAAATTTGAGCACATGGACCCGCGTACGGTCGGCGAACGGTTGCGGGCGCTGCGCAAGCAACGTGGCGCCACCCTGGCCGAGCTCTCCGAAACGACCGGCATCTCGGTCAGCACCCTGTCGCGTCTGGAGGCCGGCCGCCGCCGACCGACGCTCGAGCTGCTGCTGCCGCTGGCCCGGGCGCACCAGGTGCCGCTCGACGAGCTGGTCGGCGCGCCCGAGACCGGCGACCCGCGCGTGCACGCCCGCCCGATCCGGCACGGCGCCGTCACGTGGCTGCCGCTGAGCCGCCGACCGGGTGGGCTGCAGGCGTTCAAGCAGATCCTGCCGGCCCGCTACCCGGGACACGACCACGAGCTGCAACGACACGAGGGGTACGAGTGGATGTACGTGCTCTCCGGCCGCGTACGCCTGCAGCTCGGGGATCATGATCTGACCCTGCGTGACGGGGAGGCGGCGGAGTTCGACACGCGGACGCCGCACGCGATCAGCAATCCCTTCGCCGAGCCGGCCGAGGTGCTCAGCCTGTTCGGGCCGCAGGGGGAGCGGATGCACGTGCGGGCGCGGCCTAAGGGTGCAGGGTCGCGCCCTTGAGGATCTTGTCGACGTCGGCGCGGGGGCCGTGCACGGCGATGCCGACGAGGTCCAGCTTGTCGGCGTGGACGGCGGCGACCGCGGCCCGGTTGTCGGCGTCGTTGCCGGTCGCGAACAGGTCCGCGGTGAACACCGCCGGCGTCAGGCCGCGGCGCAGCGCCCGCTCCCTCGCGGTCGTGAGCAGCGCGGCGGCACCGGCGAAGACCAGCACGGGCTGCCGGAACATCGGGAGGTACGGGGTGCCGTCCGCATCCGCGTACGGCTGGCCGATCGTCTCGGGCCGCGTGCCGGCGATGCCGCTGACCAGGAACGCGGTCACGTTGAGCCGCTGCCACCCGGCCAGGTCGTCCCGGAGCAGCACGGCGATCTTGGTGTCGAACCTCAGCATGCGTAGTAGCGTGCCGCCGGTCCGGGTGGCCGGTCTTGTACGTTCCTGACATGGACGGCCAGCGGCTGCGGGCCTGGCGACCGGCGGTGCCCGGCGTCGCCGAGGTGCTGCACGCCCGGTTCGTGACGCACGCCTACCCTCCGCACACCCACGACGCGTGGACGCTGCTGGTCGTCGACGACGGCGCGATCCACTACGACCTGGACCGCCACGGCCACGGCGCGGTCGCCGACGTGGTCACCCTGCTGCCGCCGGACGTGCCGCACGACGGCCGGGCCGCGACGCCGTCCGGTTTCGTGAAGCGGGTCGTCTACCTGGAGGCCGACGTGGTGGGTCGCGACCTGACGGGCGCGGCGGTCGACCATCCGGCGCTGGCCGATCCGCTGCTGCGGCGCCGGGTCGCGGAGCTGCATCTGGTGCTCGACGGTCCGGGTGACGAGATGCACGCGGAGAGCCGGCTGGCGCTGGTCGTGGAGCGGCTGCGCGGCCACCTCGGCGGGGCGGCGCCGGCGCCGTCGCCGGGCCGCGGTCTGGCGCGGGACCTGCGTGATCTGCTGGACGCGCACGTGCCGGCCGGTCTGACCCTGGCCGCGGCGGCCGAGTCGTTGGGGGCGCACCCGACCCATCTGGTGCGGGCGTTCACGGCGGCGTTCGGGCTGCCACCGCATGCCTATCTGGTCGGCCGCCGCGTCGACCGCGCCCGGCGGCTGCTGCTGGCGGGACAGCCGGCGGCGTCGGTCGCAGCGGCGGCGGGCTTCTACGACCAGGCCCACCTGACGAGAACGTTCCGCCGCTACCTCGGCACGACGCCGGCGAAGTTCGCGACGTCCCGGTGAGCGGCGCGGCGTGGCGGCGGGCCGCCGCGGCGAACCGTGGCTAGCGTTCGCCGCGTGACCTCGCTCGTGCCGGCAGCCCGCGGCGTGCCGGCGCCGCGTACCGGTGCGGGCGAGTTCACCGACGCCTGGCTCGCCAACCGGCGGCTGTCGGTCCACACGCGAGCGGCCTACAGGCGGGACGTGAGCGCCTGGCTGCGCTGGTGCACGGACCACGGTGTCGATCCGCTGGCCGCGTCGTTCCTCGACGTGAATGCCTATGCCCGCCATGCGGAGGAGACCGCCGCGCCCACGACGGTCGCCCGGAAGATATCGGCCCTGTCGAGCTGGTACGACTTCCTCGTCAAACTCCGCGCCCTCGACGCGAACCCGGTGGCCGGCGCCGACCGTCCCCGGGTCGACCGCGACCACTCGGCAACCGTCGGCCTAGCGCCGGAGGAGGTCGACGCGCTGCTGCGGTCGGCGGCCGCTATGACGGGCCCGACCGCCGCCCGGACCCGCGCCGCCCTGGCGCTGCTGGCCGATCTCGGCCTGCGGGTGGGCGAGCTCGTCTCGCTGGATGTGGCAGACCTGGGGGAGGAGCGCGGGCACCGCAGCATCCGCTTCACCGGCAAGGGCGGCAAGCACCGCCGGCGGGCGCTGACCCCCGGCACGGCGGCGGCGGTCGACGCGTATCTGGCCGAACGCGCGGCGGCCGGCGGCGTCCCGGTCGCGGAGCTGACCGGTCCGCTGCTGGCCACGGCGTCGGGCGGGCGTTTGGACCGACACGCGGTGTTCCGGCTCGTCCGCAAGGTGGCCCGGGAGGCCGGCATCCCGGCCGCCGACAGGCTGTCGCCGCACTCGTTGCGGCACGCGTTCGCTACGACGGCGCGTGCGGAAGGCGTCGCCCTGGAGGACGTCCAGGACGCGATGGGACACGCGGACCCGCGCACGACCCGCCGCTACGACCGCGACCGCCACAACCTCGACCGCGACCCGGCCTACGCCATCTGGTCCGCCCGCGCCCGCCGCACCCCCTGAGCCGCCGCGCCCGCACGCTAGCCCACGCGCTGCACTCCGCGAGCCACGCTGCGCGTCGCACGCTTGCACTGCAAAGGCGCCTCGTCCGGCCACGCCGGACCGCTCTCCGCGCTGCGCGAGCCCTGCCACCCCGAGCACCGTGCTCCGCACCCGATGCCGCGGGCCGCGCCGTGCGCGGCATCGATTCAGCGGGCCTCGCGCCGCACCCGCGCCGCACCCGCGCCGCACCCGCGCCGCACCTCGTGCCGCACCTCGTGCCGCACGCTTGCGCTGCAGCCGCGCCTCGCGCCGCATCGCTTCGGTGCGTCGCGCCGCACCCGCGCCAGACCACGCTGCGCAGCGCGGTCGAGGAGCTGATCCGGCAGCGGGCCGAGCGGTCCTAGCCGGCGAGCTCCTTCTCCAGCGGCGTGCGGAACTTCGGCTTGACCCGGGCGTCGCCCAGCCAGTCCTCGAGCTCGCCGGCGGCCGCGGTGATCCGCTTCGCGGTGGCGGCCGGCACCTCTTCGAGCAGCCGGTGGACGACTCGACCGTCGGGGCGCTGCGTCCAGCCACCCACGACCCGCCCGTTGACCCATACCGTCGGCCCGGGGTTGCCCGAGCGGTCGAACAGCGCCGGCGCGTGCGGCCCCAGATACCACTCGCGGCCGACCCAACCCATGATCGTCGGATCGAGCGCGGGCAGCAGCGCCACCCACGGCTCGGGCGCCTCGACGGGCGCGATGTCGGACGCCAGGACCACGCCGGTCTCGCCGCCGTCGAGGGTGACCGTTTCGACGTCGAGGGCGGCCAGCGCGGCCTTGGTCTGCGCGCCGGTCCAGCCCGTCCACCACTTGAGGTCGGCCGGCGTGCCGGGCCCGAACCGGGCCAGCCATAGTCGGGCCAGCTCCGCCCGCGCGGTCGGCGCGTCGTGGCGGTGCAGGCCGCCCTCGACCCAGGCCTCGGCCGGCGCCCACTCGTATTGGGTGGACAGCCAGGTGCCGCGCGGTCGCCCGCGGACGATCAGGCCCTGCATCGACAGCAGGTTGAGCACGCGGGAGGTGATCGCCGGCTTCGCGCCGTAGCTCTTGTCCTCGTCGATCGACAGCAGCGTGCGTAGGCGCGGTTCGTCGGCCGCCAGCTGCGCCGCGGTGGCCGAGCCGCGGGACCGCAGCGCGGCCAGCGTGCCCTGCTCGACGTCGCGCAGCCAGTCGTCGCCGTAGTCGTGGCCCGCCTCGGCCAGGTGCTTGAGGAGCAGCTTGCGTTGCACTACGGCGATCGCGTCGGTGCAGGCCGCCTGCACGATCGGGGCGTGCTCGACGGGGGCGATGAACATCGTGCGGCGCATGCCGAGCATCCGGATCAGCGTGCGGTCCGCGTATAACGCGTGCTCGATGTCCTTGATGACCGGCGCGTGCATCCGCGCCGCGGCGCCCAGATAGACGGTGGCCGCGTCGGTGGCGTGCAGCACGACGAGGTCGCGGGTGACCTCGACCGGGTCGTGGGCGGACGGGCCGGCCAGGCGATGTCGCACGGCCAGGCGGGCCCGGTGCTCGGTCACGTCGATGTGTCGCGTCACGCCAAGGATCGTCGCACGGCCCACCGACAGAAACCGCCCCGATGCAAAGCAACACTTGCAAAGACTCCTTGGCAAAGATAGCTTTGCATACATGACGGACCGCGAAGTGAACCTCGACGCCACCCTGCTGCGGGGCCTGGCCCACCCCCTGCGGGTCCGCATCCTCGGCCTGCTGCGCGAACACGGCCCGGCGACAGCGACCACGCTGGCCGAGCGGCTGGGCCAGTCGACCGGGGCGACCAGCTACCACCTGCGGATCCTGGCCAACTACGGCTTCGTGGTCGACGACCCCGAGCGCAACGTCGGCCGCGAGCGCTGGTGGAAGGCCGCCCACCGCGGCACCCGCCTCGACATCAACCCGGAGATGCCGTCCGCTGACACGGAGGGCTACCTGCGCGCCGTCGCCAACCAGTACGCGGACCGCGTCGTCCGCTACCTCGACGAGATGGCGTCACTGCCGCCGCACTGGATCGAGCCGTTCACGATCAGCGACTTCCCGCTGCGGCTCACGGCCGCCGAGGCCAAGGAGCTGCACGAGGCGATTTTCGCCTTCGCGGAGCGCTACCGGCGCGACGACGCCGACACCCCGCACCCCGAGGGCGCCGAGCGGGTCGTGCTGCAGGTGCAGATCCTGCCGTTCCCGGAGCCGCCGGAGGAGGGCCGGTGAGCCGCCGCGGGGCCCTGACAGCGCTGCTCACGGCCGACACGATCTCGGCCGTCGGCACCCGGATGAGCGCGCTCGCGCTGCCGTGGTTCGTCCTGGTCAGCACCGGTTCGGCCACCCGCGCCGGTGTGGTCGCGTTCGTCGAGATGCTGCCCTACGTGCTGGCCGCGGCCGCCGGCGGTCCGCTGATCGACCGCATCGGCGGGCGCCGGTTCAGCGTCGGCGCCGACGCCGTCAGCGCGCTCGCCCTGGCGGCGATCCCGCTGCTGCACGAGCGGATCGGGTTCGGGGGCCTGCTGGTGCTGGTCGGCATCGCGGGCGGCCTGCGCGGTTTCAGCGACACCGCCAAGGAGGCGATCTTCCCGCGGGTGGCCCGGGAGTCCGGGATGGAGATGACCCGGGCCGCCAGCCTCCAGGACGGGCTGCACCGGCTGGCCACGCTGCTCGGCGCCCCGGCCGGCGGCGCGCTCCTCGCGGTTCTCGACGCGCCGATCGTGCTGCTCTTCGACGCGGCCACTTTCGCCTTCGGTGCGGTGGTCGTACTCCTGCTGGTCCGCGTGCCACCGGCCGAAGCGCCCGAGGAGCACGAGCCGTACGCCAAGGCTCTGCGGTCCGGTCTGACCTTCCTGCGCCGTGACCGGCTGGTCGGGGCGGTCGTCGTCATGATCTTCGCGACCAACCTCTTCGACGCGGCGTACAACTCGGTGTTGTTGCCCACCTGGGCCAAGCTGCTCGGTTCGCCCGTCCTGCTCGGGCTGGCCAGCGCGTCGTTCGGGATCGGCGCGGTGCTGGGCAACATCGTCTTCACGGCGTACGCGCCGCGGGCACCGCGCTGGGCCCTGTTCACCATCGGGTTCATGGTCGGCGGCGCGCCCCGCTATCTCGCCGCCGGGTTCAGCGACGAGGTGTGGCTGCTCTACGCCGTCTCGTTCGCTGCCGGCCTGGGCATCGCGGCGATCAACCCGATCCTCGGCGCGGTCATCTACGAGCGGGTTCCGGCGCACATGATGGCCCGCGTGCAGGGCGCGCTCACGGCGGTGACCTGGGCCGGCATACCGCTCGGCGGCCTGCTCGGCGGCGCGGCGGCGGGCGCGGTGGGCGTACACGTGGCGTTGATCGGCACCGGTCTGCTCTATCTGGCGGTCACGCTGCTGCCATTGATCCAGCCGGCGTGGCGCGATCTGGACGTGCGGCCGGCGCCGGCGCAGTCGGCCGAGCCGAAGGCCGCTCCGGTCGAAGAGCCGGTGTGATCACTCGCCGAGGCGGCGGCGGAGCACCTCGATCATCGTCGTCGCCGCGGCGAGCTGGTATTCGAGGCTCACGATCCGGACGGCCGCGTCCAGCCGCAGCCCGTCGTCGACGAGATGCCGGGCGCGGTCGGCCCGCTGCAGGTCGGCGCGGCTGTAGCGGCGGTGGCCGCCACCGGACCGGTGCGCCTCGAAGAGCCCGGCCTGCTCGACGGCGCGGAGGAACGCGGGCGTGACACCGAGGGTGTCGGCGGCGGCGCCCATCGCGTACGCGGGATAGTTCGCGTCGTCGAGCGCGCCGGCGCCGGGTGTCTGCATGGTTCCTCCTGATCGCGGACCCGCCGGT
Source organism: Asanoa sp. WMMD1127 (assembly GCF_029626225.1). Classification (NCBI taxonomy): domain Bacteria; kingdom Bacillati; phylum Actinomycetota; class Actinomycetes; order Micromonosporales; family Micromonosporaceae; genus Asanoa; species Asanoa sp. WMMD1127. The sequence continues at coordinate 6,271,162 of NZ_JARUBP010000001.1, read as the reverse complement.
GCAGCGGGGGCCGGCGGGTCCGTCGCGGTCGCTTTCCTCAGGCGCTGGCGCCCTCGATGACCTTGTGGTCGTTGCCGGCGCGGGTCACCTCGATGCGGCGCGGCTTGGCCCGCTCGGCGACCGGGATCGTCAGGTGCAGCACGCCGTCGCTGTATTCGGCGCGGATCGCGTCGATGTCGAGGCCCTCACCCAGCACGAGCTGACGCCGGTAGGTGCCGGCCTGCCGCTCGGACACCAGGTAGGTCGCGTCGTCCGGGTCGTGCCGGCGGCGCTCGGCCTGGACGGTCAGGGTGTTGTTCTCGGCGGAGACGTCGAGGGTGTCGACGTCGATGCCCGGCATGTCGAAGCGCACGACGAACGTGTCGCCGGTGCGCAGGCAGTCCATCGGCATGAGCGAGGGCGTGCGGGCGGCGCCGAACACCTCGCTGGCGAGCCGGTCGAAGTCGCGGAACGGGTCGAAACGCATCATGATCAGCACACCTCCGGTCGTATGGGTGGCCAGGTTTCCTGTGCCTGGCGACGCGGAAATTCTATATCCGGCGATGCAGATTTCAAAACCCGTGGTGAACCTTTTTGCCTCGCGGTGGTACCCACATGCGATGGACGGGTCCGACGAGGCGTTGGTGCGCCGCGTGGCGGGCGGCGACGAGCATGCGTTGGAGCAGCTCTACGCCCGCCACGCGGCGGCGCTGCTGCGCTATGCGGTTCAGCTCACCGGAGACCGTGGCCATGCGGAAGAAGCGCTGCAGGACGCGTTCGTGGCGGTCTGGCAGGGCGCCGCGGCCCGGTTCGCCGGTGAGTCGACCGTGCGCACGTGGCTGTTCGGCATCTGCCGCCGCCAGGCCGGCAAACGACTACGCACCGTGCCGCCGCCGGCCCTGCCGATCGACGCCGCCGCGTCCGTGGCCAGCGCCGGCGCCGGCCCTGACCAGGTCGCCCTCGCCCGCGCCGACGTCACCGCGGTCGGCGCGGCCATGGCCCGCCTGCCCGCCGGCCACCGCGAGGTGCTCCACCTGGTGTTCGCGGCCGAGCTGACCCTGGTCGAGATAGCCGCGCTGCTGAGCCTCCCGCTCGGCACCGTCAAGAGCCGCCTGTTCAACGCCCGCGCCGCCCTGGCGCGGGCGCTACCCGTCGACCACCTCACCGCGAAGGAGACCGGCCGATGAGCCACCCGATCGACCAGCTCCCGGCGTTCGCGGCCGGCACCCTGTCTCCGCCCGCGGCGGAGGAGATCGCCGGCCATCTGCGGCGTTGCGCCTCGTGCGCGGCCGACGCCGCGTCGTGGTCCACGTTGGCAGCCGGCATACGCGCGGCCACCCTCACCCTGAGTCCCTCGGACCCGCCACCGTTCGCGGCGGTGCGCGCCCGGCTGGCCGACGACGGCGGCCTGGAGGCGCCACCGTTCGAGTCGGTGCGGGCCCGGCTCGCCGACGGCGCGGCGCCCGACGAGGGCGGCCGACAGAGGGTGCCTTCGTTCGACTCGGTGCCTGCCCGGCTCGCCGAGGGCGCGGCGCGCGACGACGACGGCGGCCTTGATGTGCCGTCGTTCGAGGCCGTGCGGGCCCGGCTGTCGTCGGCCGGGGTGCCGCGTTATGCGGCGGCGTCGGCGCCGCGGCGGTCGGCGGCTGCCCGAGTGGCGTGGGGGCTGCTCGTGCGGCAGCTGCGGCTGGTCGGCTGGCGGGTCTGGGCGTTCGCGGTGCTGGTGATCGGGGCCGGGGCCGGGTTCGCGGCGACCGCGCCCGCCAGCCGCGCCGGGGAGCTGCTGTCGCTGGTCGTCCCGCTGGTCGCGGCGCTGGCCGTGGCCGCCGCCTGCGGCGCCGACGGGGAGGCGGCCGAGCTGGTGCGGGCCACGCCGACGTCGACCCGCGTGCTCGTCCTGGCCCGCCTGACTCTCGTCCTGGCGGTCACCGTGGGCGTCGGCGCCCTGGCCTCGATGGCGATGGCGTTGCCGCGCGGGGACCTCGTACTCGCCGAACTGTTCCTGACCTGGTTCGGTCCGTTGGTGCCGCTGTCGGCGCTCAGCTTCGCGCTGGCCGTGCTGTGGCGGCCGGAGGTCGGCGCCGCCACCGTGGTGGGTTGCTGGGTGGTGCGGATGCTGGCGCCGAGCGCGCTGCTCGACCGGGGGCTGGTGCCGGTGCTCGACGCCCTGTGGCAGCCGGGGTTGCCGCTGCTGCTGGGCGCGGTGGCGGTCGCCGCGGCCACGATCGTGCTGGCGCCGTTGACCGGCCGGCGCGGGCTGCGTGCGGCGGCGTCATGAGATTTTCCCGATCCACCGTGAACCTTTCCCCTCCCCACCGGTACTCATCCCCGTGAGACTGACCATCTGGATTCACGAGGCGCGGCGGGCGGGGCCGGCCGCGATCCTCGCGCCGCCGGCGGCGTTGCTGCTCACCGCCGGCCTCGCCACCGCGATCCAACTCGGCGGCGGTGGCGACGCGCGGGCGCGGCTGCTCCTGGCCGCCGGGCTCGAGGCGATCGTCCCGCTGGCGGTCGCGATGGTGGCGCTGACCGTCGTCATCCGCGAGAGCTGCCGTGAGCTGCACCTGTCCCTGCCCACCCGCCACCTCGCGACGATCGGCCGCCGGCTCACGGTGCTCGGCGTCAGCACGGCCGCGCTCTGCCTGCTCTACACGGCCGGCGCCGCGCTGGCCGGGCACCGGCTCGGTCCGGGCGGCGCCCTGCTGGTGTGGGCGGCGCCGACGCTGTGGCTGGCCGGCTTCGCCGTGCTGGCGGCGGCGATCAGTCGCAGCGCGGTGCTCGCGAGCAGCCTCGTCGCGCTGGTGTGGCTGGCCGAGCAGATGTGGGCGTCGGAGTTCACCGACAACGCCGTGCTGCGACCGCTGTTCCTGTTCTTCACCAGCCGCATCGGCGACAGCGCCGGCTGGACCACCAACCGGGTCGGCCTGCTCGCCGGCGGCCTGGTCCTGTTCGCGGCGACGGCCGCGCTGCTGAGCCGACCCGAGCGACTGCTGACCGAGGAGGACGCGTGAGCGCGCTGTTGGCCGTGGCCCGCTACGAGTTCCGCATGCAGGCGCGCAAACGCTCCCTGTGGATCGCGGCGTTGCTGCTCGGCGGCGCGCTGGTCGTGCTGCAGGGTGACCGCGGGCCGCGCAGCCTTCCGGTCGGCACTCCGGTCCGCGAGGTGATGGGCACCTGGGCGCTGCTGTTCTCGATCCTGATGCCGCTGGCCTACGGCATGCTGCTCGCCGACCGGCTCGTCCGCGACCGCAAGCTGCGCGTCGAGCCGCTGCTGGAGAGCCTGCCGCTCGGCCCGGCCAGCCGCCTGCTCGGCAAATACCTCGGCGGCGTCGCCGCCTGCGCCCTGCCGGGCCTGACCGCCCTGCTGATCGCCGCGGTCACCGAGCTGCCCAAGCGGCACGACCCGGCGCTGCTCGGCTGGGCCCTGGTCGCTTTCGCCGTGGTGACCCTGCCAGGCATCGCGATGATCGCCGGCTTCGCGCTGGTCTGCCCGACGATCGTCTCGGTGCCGTTGTTCCGCGTGCTCTTCGTCGGCTACTGGTTCTGGGGCAACATGCTCGCCCCGGCGTTCCTGCCGACGCTGACCGGGACGCTGTTGACCCCGATCGGCGACTACGCCGCCACCTGGATGCTCGACAACGGCGCCATCGCGCTGTTCGCCGGCACGCCGGGCTTCCTGCCCTTCCTGAGCCCCGACCCGAGCGCGGCCACCGCGGCCGCCAGCGTGGCCACCATTGTCCTATGTGGCCTCATCCCGCTGGCCGTGTCCGCCGCCGTCGCCCTCCGCAAGACCCGCCAGACCTGGCCCGCCGAGGCCTGAGAGGACCACATCGTGCACATCGAGATCGCTGACCTGCGACGCCGGTTCGGCCGGGTGACCGCCCTCGACGGCGTCGACCTGACCGTGTCCAGCGGGATGTTCGGCCTGCTCGGCACCAACGGCGCCGGCAAGACGACCCTGATGCGGATCCTCGCCGGGGTCCTCTCCGCCACCTCCGGCCGGGTCGTCGTCGGTGGCCACGACCTGTCGACCCGCGCGGGCCGGGTCGCGGTGCAACGCCGCCTCGGCTACCTGCCACAGGACCTCGGCCTCTATCCCGACCTGACGCCAACGGAGTTCCTCGACTACATCGGCCTGCTCAAGGGCCTCGACGACCGCACCGCCCGCCGCCGCCAGGTCGGCGAGCTGCTCGACCTGGTCGGCCTGTCCGACGTGGCGGGCCGCAAGCTCAAAGGCTTCTCGGGCGGCATGCGCCGCCGCGTCGGCATCGCCCAGGCGCTGCTGGGCGACCCGACGCTGCTGATCGTCGACGAACCGACGGTCGGCCTCGACCCGGAGGAACGCATCCGCTTCCGCACGCTCCTATCCACCCTGGCCGGCAACCGCACGGTCCTGCTCAGCACCCACATCGTCGAAGACGTAGCCCAAACCTGCCGCCACACCGCCGTCCTGGCCGCGGGCCGCGTCCTCTTCAACGGCGCGGTCACCGACCTCACGGCCCGCGCGGAGGGCCTCACCTGGGAGATCGTCACCCCAGGCCCACCACCCACCGACGGGGTCGTGGTGTCGGCGATCGCCCGCGCGGACGGGACCCACTACCGCGTCGTCAGCCGGCAGGCGCCCGCGCCGGACGCCCTGCCGGTCAGCCCGTCGTTGGAGGAGGGCTATGTCGCATTGATGCGCTCCGCGACACCAACGCCCGTCGGCTGACCCCCGCTGCCCCGGCGGGGCGCGCTACCCGCGGTCGCGGCTGGGCCGCCGGCCGCACGTTCCCAGGCTCCCACAACGTGGTTCTACCGGTACGCGGTCGGCCCTACGCGGTCGGCCCTACGCGGTCGGCCCTACGCGGTCGGCCCTACGCGGTCGGCCCTACGCGGCCGGGCGGTCGTAGGTCAGGAAGGCGGCGCCGCTATCGAGCACGACGTGGTCCGTGAGCTGCCACATACGCGGGTCGAAGGCGGTCGTGCGGGAGAACAGCGGGATGCCGGCGCCGATCGTCAGCGCACCCACCTTGAGGATCAGCCGGTCGATCTCCGGGTAGAGCGCCCCGGCCAGTTCGGCGCCCCCGATCAGCCAGATGTCCTTGCCGTCGCGGCGTTTGAGGTCACGTACCGTCTCGGCCGGATCGGTGGCCACGAGTTCGACGGCGGGGTCGGGGCTCTCGGTGAGGGTCCGCGAGAAGACGATGTGGCGAAGGTGCGGGAAGGCGTTGGCGACCCCGGCCTGGACGCCGATCTCGTAGGTGCGGCGCCCTTCCAGCACGGTGTCGAAGTGGGTGCCTTCGGCGGTGATCGACAGGGCGGCGCGGGCCGGGGCGGGCAGCGTCTCCGGGTAGTGGGTCGCGATGTGCTGGATGTAGTCGGCGGGCAACGGCCAGAAGCCGTTCGGGCCGGTGGGGTCGGCGCCGTCCGGGCCGGCGATGAAACCGTCGAGGGTGGCGGCGATGTAGTACACCAGCTTGCGCAACAGAAGCTCTCTTTCAGCCGTTCAGGAGAAGGATCGCCAACCCTACAGCGGCGACGGCGACCAGGACGCTCAGGATCACCACCCACGCGAGCCCTGCCCGGTTCGCGGCCGGCCGGGGAGCGGGCGGGGCAGGCACGGCCGGACCGGCGTGGCCGACCGGCACCGTGCTGGGATCCGGCGGCATGGGCACCCGCTGGGTCGGGATCGTCGCCGACACGGGCCGGTCCGACGGGCCGCGCTGCGCCGGCACCCGCGCCACCGGCTCCACGCTGACGGCCCCCTGGGCCACCACCGTCTCCGGCTGCTCGATGGCCGTCGGCGCGATCCCCAGCTCCTGGTGGATCAACCGCGCCACCAGCGGCATGCGGCTGGACCCGCCGACCAGGAACACGCCGACCAGGTCGTCCTCCTCCAGCCGGGCGTCGGCGATCGTGCGGGCCAGGCAGTCGACCGTACGCGTCAGCATCGGCCGGGCCAGCCGCTCCAGCTCGTCGCGCGTCACGTGGGCCGCGACCTCCAACGCCGGCAGGTGCACGTCCGCCGACGCCGACCGCGACAGCGCCTCCTTCGTGCCCCGCACGTCGTCGTAGAGCAGTGCCCGCTGCCGGCGATGCTCCATGTCCACCGGCGCCAGGACCGAGTCCCACAGGGCGGTCCGCGACGGCGAGTACGCCTCGCCGAGGTGCTCCACCAGCGCCTGGTCGAGGTCGAGCCCACCGACGTCGGGCAGGCCGTGTGACGCGAGCACCTCGAGGCCGGCGGGGGAGCGCCGCACCACCGCGGCGTCGAAGGTGCCGGCGCCCAGGTCGTAGACCGCGAGCGCCGCCCCGACCGGAAGCGACCCCCGCAGCACGGTCGTGAAATAGCGGGCCGCCGCCACCGGCTCGGGCAGCAACGACACCGGCGAGGGCAGACCGGCAGTCGCGGCGGCCTCGACCAGGACACCGCGGCGCAGCGCCGACCAGCCGGCCGGATGGGTCAGCACCACCGCGTACTCCTCGCCCGCCCATCGCCGGGTTTCCGCCGCGACCCGGGCGAGCACCGCCCCGACCAGCGACGACACCGGCACCGAAGTCGAACCGAGCAGCACCTCGCCCTCGTCGACCCGGCGTTTCGGGTTGGGCTCGAAGCGCGCCGGGTTGAGCCGGGCCGCGCGGACCGCGTCGGAACCGGCCGCCAGCCGCCCGCCCGGATCGAGGTAGACCGCCGACGCCAGCAGCGGCGAGCCGTCGAAGAGCAGCGGCCGGGCCGGGGCGCCATCGACGGCGACCACCGCCACCGTGTGCGACGTGCCGAAATCGATGCCCACCGCCCGCATGGCCGTCACCCTATCGTCGGTCGCGGCCGGCATACTCCGTCCCGTGCACCCGTACCTTGACGCGCCCACGCCGATCGCGTTCGCCCACCGGGGCGGCGCCGCCGACGGTGACGAGAACACCGCCGAGGCGTTCGGCCGCGCGATCGCGCTCGGCTACCGCTATGTCGAGACCGACGTGCACGGCACCCGCGACGGCGTCGCGGTCGTCTTCCACGACCCTGACCTGCGCCGCCTGACCGGCCAGCCGGGCCAGATCAAGAACCTGACGATCAAGGACCTGGAGTCGGTACGCGTCGCGGGCTCGGCCGCCGTGCCCCGGCTCGACGACGTCCTGGCCGCCTGGCCGCAGGTGCGCTTCAACATCGACGTCAAGGCGAGCCCGGGCATCGCGCCCACCGTCCAGGCGGTCAACGACGCCAAGGCCGGCGACCGGGTCCTGCTCGCGAGCTTCAGCGACGCCCGGCTGGCCAGGATCCGCGCCCTCGCCGGCCCGACCATCGCGACGAGCCTGGGCATGCGCGGCGTCACGAGACTCTGGCTCGCCTCGCGCCGCAACCGACCGGTGAAGCTGCACCCGAGCGTCGTCGCCGCCCAGGTGCCGCCCCGCTACGGCCGCCTGACGGTCGTCGATCCGCGTTTCGTCGCGTACGCCCATCGGCTCGGCCTGCAGGTCCATGTCTGGACGATCGACGATCCCGACCCGATGCACCACTTACTTGATCTCGGCGTGGATGGCATCATGACCGATCGCGTCGACGTGTTGCGCGACGTCTTCATCGCGCGCGGCCACTGGCCCGCCTGACCCACCCCCGAGGATCACCCGATGGCCGAGGTCACCGCCGCCACCCCCGTCGACGCGGCGCCGCCGCCGAGCACGAAGCGGGAGCGCACCGGCTGGTACATGTACGACTGGGCCAACTCGGCCTTCCAGACCACGGTCATCACGGTCTTCCTCGGGCCTTTCCTGACCACGGTCACCGAGCTCGCCGCCGGGTGCGCGCTGGGCGCCGACGAGTGCTCCGGTCGCGTCCACCCACTCGGGATCAGCATCGCGGCCGGCTCCTTCTACCCGTACCTGATCTCGCTGTCGGTCCTGCTCCAGGTCTTCGTGCTGCCGATCGTCGGGGCGATCGCCGACCGCACGCCGCGCAAGAAGTGGCTGCTGGCCGGCTTCGCGTTCCTGGGCTCGCTCGCCACGATCCTGTTCGCGTTCGTCACCGGCGACCGCTACCTGCTCGGCGGGGTGCTGTTCCTGGTCGCCAACATCTCGTTCGGCGCGGCGTTCGTGGTCAACAACTCGTTCCTGCCGCAGCTGGCCGCCCCCGACGACCGTGACCGGGTGTCGAGTCGCGGCTGGGCCCTCGGCTACCTCGGCGGCGGCCTGTTGCTGCTGCTCAACCTCGTCGCGGTGATGCTGCTCAGCGAGGACGGCAACGACCAGCGCACCATGGACCTGGCCCGCTGGTCGATCGTGTCGGCGGGCATCTGGTGGGCGGCGTTCACGGTGTTGCCGCTGCTCTGGCTGCGGGACCGGCCCGTCGTGGTCGACGAGACCACGCCGCGGGCGCGGGGCAACGTGCTGACCGACGGGTTCCGGCAGCTCGGGGGCACGTTGCGGCACCTCAAGGCGTACCCGCTGACGTTGTTCTTCCTGCTCGCCTTCCTGGTGTTCAACGACGGCATCCAGACGGTGATCACCCTGGCCAGCCAGTACGGCACCGAGGAGCTGAAACTCGAGCAGAACACCTTGATCATCACGATCCTGATCGTGCAGTTCCTGGCGTTCGGCGGGGCGCTGGGGCTGGGCCGGCTCGCGGAGAAGATCGGCGCGTGGAAGACCGTGCTGCTCAGCCTCGTCCTGTGGACGGGCGTGATCGTCGCGGCGTTCTGGCTGCCGGAGGGCGCGCCGGTACCGTTCATGATCCTCGGTGCGTGCATCGGCATCGTGCTGGGCGGCAGCCAGGCGTTGAGCCGGTCGCTGTTCAGCCAGATGATCCCCGAGGGCAAAGAGGGCGAATACTACGGTTTCTACGAAATCAGCGACAAGGGTACGAGCTGGCTCGGCCCGCTGGCGTTCGGTCTGGTGTTCCAGCTCACTGACTCGTACCGCGTGGGCATCGTGTCGTTGGTGTTCTTCTTCGTCGTGGGCTTCTTCCTGCTGCTCGCGGTGCCGGTCCGGCGCGCGATCGTGGCCGCGGGGAACACGCCGCCGCGCGTGCTGTGAGCCGTTCTCGCGTATCCGGCGGTTAGGCTGCCGGATCGTGACCGACGACTCCGCCCTGTCCACGACCTGCCACGCCGCCGGCGACGGGCGGTTGCGCCACGGCGCGGCCCTCAAGTTCTTCTGGGGGCCGATGGACTGCGGCAAGTCGACGATGGCGCTGCAGATGAACTACAACCACGCGCGGCAGGGGCGGCGCGGGCTGGTGCTGACCCGGATCGACCGGTCACTCGGGCCGCAGGTCACGACCCGGATCGGGCTGGCCCACGACGCGATCGAGGTGACCGACGACCTCGATCTGGTCGCCCTGGTGCGGTCCAAGTGGGCCGCCGGCGTCGGTGTCGACTATCTGATCTGCGACGAGGCCTGCTTCTACGGCGAGCACCACATCGAGCAGCTGGTGGAGCTCGTCGACTGCTACGACGTGGACGTGTTCGCGTTCGGGCTGGCCAGCGACTTCCGGTCGGTGCTGTTCCCGGCGGCGCGGCGGCTGTTCGAGCTGGCCGACTCCGTGGAGCGGATCCAGGTCGAGGTGCTGTGCTGGTGCGGCCGGGCGGGGGCGTTGAACGCGCGGGTGGTCGACGGCGTCGTCGCGCGGTCGGGTGAGCAGGTCGTGATCGGGGATACGGTCGCGGACGCGGATGTCCGTTACCAGGTGTTGTGCCGGCGGCATTTCATGGCCGGCGACCTGGGTGCCGCCTTGCCGCAGCCGGCGCTGCCGGGCATGTGAGAAATTCTTCCTCGGTACGCGAACCAGATCGGTCTCCCGTTCCGATGAAGAGGGTGTGAGACCACCACCGACCGACGCCGATCTGCTGGCCCATGTCGCGGCCGGCGACCGGGCCGCGTTCGAGGCCTTCTACCGGCGGCACGCCGCGTGGTTGCTGCTGCGACTACGGCACCGGTGCCCCGACGACGGGCTCGTCGACGAGGTGGTGCAGGAGACGTTCCTCGACGTCTGGCGGGGTGCGGCGCGGTTCCACGCGTCGCCGTCCGCCGACGTGGCGGGCTGGCTGTGGCGGGTCGGTTCGCGGCGGCTGGTCGACGCGCTACGCAAACGCCATTCCCGTGACCGGCTGGGCCGGCTGCTGGGCCGGTTCCGCCGCCGTGACGAGCCGTCGGCCGAGGAGCAGGTCCTGCTCGGCGTCGAGCACGGCGACCTGTCGGGCGCGCTGGCCCGGCTGTCGCCGGAGCTACGCGCCGTCATCCAGGCGACCGTGATCGACGGCCTCTCGACGGCCGAGGCCGCGGTCCTGCTGGGCATTCCCGCCGGCACCGTCAAGTCCCGGGCGATGCGGGCCCGCCAACAGCTACGTGCGGAGCTGACATGACGACGTGGCATGTTCCCGACGACGACCTGCGCTCCTATGCCGGCCGCGGGCTCGGCCCGCCGCTGCTGTGGTCGACGGAGACCCATCTCGCGTCGTGCGCCGTCTGCCGAGGGCGGCTCGCCTCGCTCGTGCCCGTCGACGTCGGGTGGGCCCGGCTGGACGCGGCGCTGGACGCGCCGCGGCCCGGGCCGGTCGAGCGGCTGCTGGTGGCGGTCGGGGTGCCCGACCACACGGCGCGGCTGCTGACGGCCACTCCGGCGATGCGGCTGTCGTGGCTGCTGGCGGTCGCGACCACGCTGGTGCTGACGGCCCTGCTGGCCCGGGTGTTCGGCGGGGCCATGGTGTTCCTCGGCGCGGCGCCGCTGCTGACGCTGGCCGGGGTGGCGGTGTCGTTCGGTCCGGGCGTCGACCCGACTTACGAGATCACGGTGACGTCGCCGGTCCACGCGTTCCGGCTCCTGCTGCTGCGGTGCGTGGCCGTGCTGTCCGCCAACACCGTCCTGTGCGTGGCGGCGACCGCGTTCGTCCCCGACTACGGGCTGAGCATCGTCGGCTGGTTCCTGCCGTCGCTCGCGCTGACCGTGGCGACCCTGGTGCTCTCGCCCCGGTTCGGCGCGGCCTGGTCCGCGCTCCTGGTCGGCTCCTTGTGGCTGCTGACGGTCACCTGGGCCGGCTCGGTCCCGTTCACCGCCGCCGGGCAGCTGTCCCTGCTCGCCGCCGCGGCGGTCCTGTCCGTGCTGCTGGCCCGCCGGGCCGCGCTGTTCGACGTCCTTCCGACCCGGAGGCTCCGATGACCCTGACATCCGCGACCGACGTGGCGGTCCGCGCCGACGGTGTGGTGCTGCGCTACGGGCGCACGACCGCCCTCGACGGGGTCTCCCTGTCGCTCGGCACCGGCGTGACCGGCCTGCTCGGTCCCAACGGCGCCGGCAAGACCACGCTGCTGCGGGTGATCGCCACCGCGGTCCGGCCCGACGCCGGTGACGTCACGGCCTTCGGTCACGACACGCTGCGCGGCCCGGGCCGGCTCGCGGTCCGCCGCCGGCTGGGCTACCTGCCGCAGAACCCGGGCTTCCACCCGTCGTTCACGGCGTTCGAGTTCGTCGACTACGTCGCGATCCTCAAGGAGCTCACCGTGCGGTCGGCCCGGCACGCCGAGGTGCGCCGGGTGCTCGCCCTCGTCGGCCTCGACGCGCAGCGCGGCAAACGCATCCGCGCGCTGTCCGGCGGCATGCGGCAGCGGGTCGCGCTGGCCGCCGCCCTGGTCGGTGACCCGGGGTTGCTGATCCTCGACGAGCCCACGGTCGGCCTCGACCCGGAGCAGCGGCTGCGCTTCCGCGAGTTGTTCGCCGATCTCGGCGAGGACCGTTCTGTGCTGCTGTCCACCCACCAGACCGAAGACGTCATGTCGCTGTGCCGCGAGGTGGTGGTCCTCGACCATGGCCGCGTGCGGTTCAGCGGTCCGCCGGCCGACCTCGCCGGCCTGGCCGCCGGTCGGGTGTGGACGAGCAGCGACCGGGTGGCGGGCGCTCTCGCCTCGTGGCGCACGGGCAGCGGCGAGTTCCGCAACGTCGGCGATCCGCCGGCCGGCGCGCGCCTGCTGGAGCCGACGATCGAAGACGGCTACCTGACGCTGGTCGACCTACGCACGACGGAGGGCCAGCGGTGACGGCGCTGGCCGAGGCGCCGCTGGCGCCGTCGCCGGTGGCGCCCGCCGGCTCGGGGCGGCGGGCGATGCTGGCGCTGGCGCGGTTCGAGGCGGTCCGGATGCTGCGTCACCCGGTGACGCTGGCGGCGTTCCTGCTCTACCTCGGGCCGTGGGTGTGGACCCTCGCCAAGCCCGGCGCCGACCGCTTCCCGGTCGTGCACGCCGACGTGGTGCCGCTGCAGATGGCGGCGATGCTGGTGCTCGGCGGGGCGGCCATGGTGGTCGGCAACCTGGCGGTGCTGCGCGAGCGGCGCCACCGCACCGACGCGGTCTCCGACCTGCTAGTGCTGCCGCAGGCATGGCGCACGGGCGCGTTCCTGCTGGCGGTTCTCGCCCCGGCGGCCCTGACCCTCGCCGTCGTGGTCGGTCAGGTCGCCACGCTGTCCCTACTGCCCGGCAGCGCGGGCACGGTCGACCCGTTCGACGTGGCGATCCCGGCGGGCATCGTCGCGGTCCTCGGCGCCGCCGGCGTGCTGCTGGGCCGCCTGCTGCGCTCACCGGTCGTCGCGCCGCTGGCCGCGGTCGTGTTCGCCGCGGTCGGCTTCGTCGCCGTCGCGTCGGTCGCCACCGGCACCACCTGGGGCCGGCTGCTGCCGGTGCTCCCCGACGACCTGCCGCTGGCCCTGCCGTGGGCGCTGGTCGACCGGCCGTCGGGCTGGCACCTCGCCTACCTGGCCGGCGTGGCCGCCGTCTTGGCGACGCTGGCGCTGCTGCGCTCGGGCGCCCGTCGTGGGTTTGCCGTGCCGGCGCTGGCGGCGGCCCTGGCCGTGACCGTGGCGGCGGGCGCCGCCCAACTCGGCCACGACAGCGGGGTTCGGGCGACCCGGGCCGCCGTCAACGCCGACCCGACGCCGGTCCAGACGTGCACGACCCGCGACGGCGTCACCTACTGCGCGTTCGACGACTTCACCCCTTGGGTCCCGGCCTGGGACGCGGTCCTGCGCGACGTGACGAAGGCAGTGCCGCCCGCTGCCGTCCCGCGGCTGGCGGTGCGGCAGTGGGTCTGGGCCGAGGGCTATCCGGTGCGCGGTGGCGTCTTCGGCCCGGAGGACGAGCAGGCCCGCGAACGCGCCCAACGCGCCGCTGACCGGGCCGGCGGCACACCGGAGGCGATCCCGGTCGGCACGGAGTGGGGCGACCCACCGTCCGCGGCGGCGTTCGCGGGCGGCGTGGCCTACCGACTCGTGACGGGCCGCGCCGTGGCCGGCGACGCCACCCTGTGCGGGGCGCGGGGCGCGCTGGTCGTCTGGCTCGCGGGCCAGGCCAACGCGCGGACGGCGGCGGGCGTGCGGCAGCTCGACAACCAGAGCAGCGGGTCGCTGGCCCTGATCGACCACTCGATCGACAACGGCCTGTTCGTCGAGGACCGCGATGCCGCCGTCGGCCTGGCGTTGCTCCGTCGGCCGGCGGCCGAGGTGGCCCCGGTGGTGGCCGACCACTGGGCCGAGCTGACCGCTCCGGGGGCGACGATCGAGCAGGTGGGTTCACTGTTCGGGGTCGAGGTCGGTCCGGCGCCGGATCCGGCGTTCGCCAACATGTCGTGCGAGCGATGACCACCCACAAGCCGGTCGCCCCGGGCATCGACGGGGCCGCTCCGGGCTCTGCGCCCGGCGGGCCGGCGCCCGGCGGGCCGGCGCCCGGCGGGCCGGCGCCCGGCGGGCCGGCGCCCGGCGGGCCGGCGCCCGGCGGGCCAGGGTCCGGCGGGCCAGGGTCCGGCGGGCCGGCGTCCTGCGGGCCGGGGTCCGGGGGGCCGGGGTCTGGGGGGCCAGGGTCCGGCGGGCCGGCGTCCGGCGGGCCGGCGGTGGGCGGCCCGGCGGTGGTCCGGTGGCTTCGGGTCGGCCTGGCGGCTGCGCCGCCGGCGCTGCGGGCGACGCGCTGGACGCCGCTCCTGGCGGCGCTGCTGGTCGGCTACGCGATGCTCGGAGTGCCGGTCGCGGCCACCGGTCCGTTGGATCCGTTGCTGGTCGTGGTCCTGCTGCGGCTGGCGGCGCTCTGCGCGGGCCTGGGGATCGGTTTCCTGTTCGACGATCCGGCCCGGCCGACGACCGAGACCGTGCCGTCGCCGGCCTGGCTCCCTCTCGCCGCGCGGGTGGCCGGCGGCGGCGTGCTGGTCGCCGGTTGGTGGTGGGCGACGCTGGCGACCGCCGCCGTCGCGGCGGGTCCGGCCGCCGTCGGGCTGCCGCGCGGCGACCTGACCCTGGAGGCGGCGACGGTCGCGGTCGTGGTCCTGGCGGTGGCCACAGTGGTCTGGCGCCGGGCGGCGCGTGGCACGGTCGGCCTGGTGGCCGCGCCGGCGTTCCTGGCGGCCGCGTTCGCGGCGGGTTTCCTACCCGACCGGGTGGCGCTGCTGGTGGCGCTGGACCATCCGGCCTGGTCGGCAGCTCACGACCGCTGGGCGGCGTTGTTGGGGGCGGCGGCGTTGGCCACGGTCGTCGGTGCGACGTGGTCACCGCCCCACCTACGCCGGCGGCGGGCGATCGCCTCGCCCGACGCCCGAGCCAGCTAGCGCCCACGGGGCGCGCCGTTGGCGCGGCCCACGGGGCGCGCCGTTGGCGCGCTGGGCTGCTGGCCGCCGTGCGGCCCAGCCCGCCGCGCGCTCGGGGCCGCCGTCGGCGGGCCACGCCAGCGGCTCGCGCCCTCGGCTCGCTGTTGCTGCGCTGGGTCGAGGTGCGCCGCTCTCGGATCGCTGCGCATGCGCGGCCCAGCGTCCAATCCGGTCTCGCGCTGTGCCCCGACCGCCGGCACGGTGACGAGCCGCCCGTGGCGATCGCGGCGCGCCGTCCCGGGCTGTTGCCTGGTCGGGTCGGCGCCGTGTCCATTACCGTCGGGGCCAACCCGTTCCCCGCCGCGAAGGAGCGCCCATGGCCCGGTTCGTGCAGCCGCTGCCACCGCCGGAGGATCCTTATGCGGGGGATCGGTTTCTGCGGTCCTGGCTCGACCGGCAGCTCGGTTCCGCGGGGCATGCGCTGGCCAAGGGGCGGTTGACCGAGCTCGCCGCCGACGTGGTCGGGCCGTTGCGGGCCGCGCACGCGGACGCGGAGGCGCATCCGCCGGAGCTGGTCCGCTACGACCCGTGGGGGGCCCGGGTCGACCGGGTCGACACGTCCGCCGGCTGGCAGGCGCAGCGGGCCGCGGCCGCCCGGCACGCGGTGGTCGCGCTGCCCTATCTCGACGAGGCGCGCGGCACCTGGGGCGCCGCCACCCGCAGCGTGCAGCACGCGTTGCTGCACCTCTACGGCCCCGAGTCCGCGACGTTCTCCTGCCCCGTCGCGATGGCCGACGGCGCGGCCGCGCTGCTCAGCCGCGGTGACGTCGACCGGTCCGTCCGCGACCGGTGGCTGCCGCGGCTGCTGTCCACCGACCCGGATACCGCGATCACCAGCGGGCAGTGGATGACCGAGTCGCAGGGCGGGTCCGACCTGGCGCGCTCCTCGACCGTCGCCCGCCGCGACGGGGACCGGTGGCTGCTCACCGGCGACAAGTGGTTCTGCTCGGCCGCCGACTCCGCGATGGCGGTCGCGCTGGCCCGGCCCGAGGGAGCGCGGCCCGGCAGCCGGGCCCTGGTGCCGTTCCTGATGCCCCGGTACGCCGACGGCGCCGACCGCGGCGCCCCCGCACCCGGCGTCACCGTGCACCGGCTCAAGGACAAGCTCGGCACCCGCGCCCTGCCGACCGCCGAGATCGGCCTCACCGACGCCGAAGGCGTCCCGCTCGGCGACCCCGCCCAGCCGGGCCTCGTACGCGCGATGACCCTCGTCGTGGTCACCCGCCTCCACAACGCCGCCGCGGCCGCCGGTGGGATGCGGCGCGGGCTCGACTACGCGATCGCCTTCGCGAAAGCCCGGCAGGTCGCCGGCGGCCTGCTCTACGACTCGCCGCTGCACCGCGCCACCCTGGCCACGCTGGCCGTCGACGCGTACGGCGCGTTCGTCCTCGCCGGTCACGCCTTCGCGCTGCTCGGCCGGGTCGAGGTCGGGTCCGACCCGGCCGCCGCGGCGGAGCTGCGCCTCGTCGCACCCCTGGCGAAGCTGGCCACGGGCCGGCTGGCGGTCAGCTCGGCCAGTGAATACGTCGAGTGTTTCGGCGGCGCCGGCTACGTCGAGGACACGGGCGTGCCGCGCCTGCTCCGCGACGCCCAGGTCCTGCCGATCTGGGAGGGCACCACCAACGTGCTGGCCCTCGACGCGCTGCGGGCTGTCGCCCGCGACGACGCCGCCACCCCGGTCCTGGCCCGCGTGGCGGCGGCCGCCGACCTGGCCCGCGGCCTGTCGCCGGCCGTCGCCGACACCCTCGCCGCGACGGCCCGCGACCTCGGCGCCCGCCTGGCCGAGGCGGCGGCCGACCCGACCGCCGCGCCGGTCGTCGCCGGCGCCCGCGGGCTCGCGCTGCGCACCGCGTACGCCCTCGCCGGGGCGTTGCTCGTCGAGCAGGCGGCCGAGCGCGACGAGCTCGCCGAGACCGCCGCCCGGCTGTGGACCCGCCGCCACCTGCGCGGCGACGACATCGCGGTCGACGCCGCCAACTACGCCGACGTTCTCTGCTGAACAAACCCGAGAAACGGCGAGCCGCGGATGTCGAGAACGCGGCGCCGGCTCCGTCCCAGGTGCATCACGCGCCCACGACGGGCCGTGCGTCGAAAGTGAAGGAGAACCACCGCGTGACCATCAAACGGATGGACAACGTCGCCATCATCGTCGACGACCTGGACGCCGCCGTCGCGTTCTTCGAGGAGCTCGGCATGGAGGTGGAGGGCCGCGCGCACATCGAGGGCCTCGTCGCCGACCACACCGTCGGCCTCGACGGCGTCAGCACCGACATCGCGATGATGCGCACCCCGGACGGCCACGGCCGGTTGGAGCTGACGAAGTACCTCGCCCCGGCGGCCATCGCCGCCCCACCGCCGGCGCCCAACACCCTGGGCCTGCACCGCGTGATGTTCGCCGTCGAGGACATCGAGGACGTCGTCGCCCGCCTGCGCCGCCACGGCGCCGAGGTCGTCGGCCAGCTGGCCCGCTACGAGGACAGCTACCGCCTCTGCTACGTCCGCGGCCCCCAGGGCATCCTCGTCGGGCTGGCCGAGCAACTGAACGCGACCACCTGACGCGGCAGGCCGCCCGCCTCAACGCCCCGGCTGCGCGGCTGAGCGCTCAGGCCGGCGGCGGTGCCCAGAACCGGGCCAGTGCGGCGGTGGCCGGGTCGTCGGAGCCGGCGAGGGCCTCCCAGCCGGCGGTCGCCGGGTCCAGGCCCGCGTAGCCGGCCAGGTCCGACGGTTCCGGCGCGGCCGCCGTCGTCAGGTCGGCGGGCCCGTAGGAGCCGAGCAGCGCCGCATCCGTCCATGGTGGACCGTCAACGGGCGCCGGCAGGTCGGCGCCGAGGTCCAGCGGCGCGGGGAACTCCGGCGCGGGCCACAGCGCGTACGCGGCGACGTCCGGGTCGGCCCCGAACAGCCCCGCCGGCTCGACCGGGCCGATGGAGTCGCCGTCGTCGTCGAGGCCGGCCGCCCAGTCGTGGTGGTCGCTGACCAGCGCGTCGGGCGCGAACGGGTCGTCCGCCGCGCCCAAGCCGTCGCCGGCGTCCCAGTCGGCGGCGCCGAGGTCGTCGTGACCCGGGAGATCGTCGTGTCCGGCCAGGTCGCCGCCGCCGAGGTCGGCGCCGAACGGGTCGGTGTCCTCGGTCCCGTCGTACCTCAGGTCGTGGTGTTCCTCGAATCCTGGATCGTGGTGGCCGGGATCGTCGTGGTGCCCGTCGTCCCAGGTCCAGTCGTCCGTCATGGCAGCTCCTGGTCGTCGGTGGTCGGCGCGGGCGCCAGGGTCCGGGCGCGGACCAGCACCGTGTCGACCTGCTTGATGCGCGAGCGGATCGCCTCGCGTTCGGCGGCGATCGCGGCCCGCCGCCGGGTCCGCTCGGCCTTGTCGTCGGCGAGCGCCTTGTCGATCTCGGCGATGTGCGCGTCGAGCTGGGCCAGCCGCCGCTCGATCGCGTCGTCGAGCGCCAACGTCAGCGCGTACTGCAGGTCGGTGAATCGGTGCATGATCTCGTCGGAGAGGGCGGCGCGGGCCTCGCTGAGCACGTCGCGCAGCCAGAGCCGGGCCTGGGCCCGGTCGCTCTGGGCGCGCCGCCGGTAGAGGATGAACGCGCCCGCGGCCAACCCGAGCCCGAGGCCGGCGACGGGGACGAGCAGGCCGCCGCCGAGCAGCGCGCTGGCGCCGAGGGCGGACGCGCCGGCCATCGCGCCGCGCCCGGCCATGAACGCCATCCCGCCGGCCGACATCGCGATCATCATGTTGTCGGTGCCGGTGTCCCGGGGCGGGCGGCTGGTCAGCGCGTGCCGCAGCGTCGCGTTGAGCCGGGCCAGCACGAACTGCAGCTCCTCGGCCCCGAACACCTGGGCGAGGACCTTCTCGGCGACCTTGCGGAACCGGAACTCGAGGTCCTGCGACAGCCGCACCGACAGGGCCTGCAGCGCCGTGTCGAGGTCGCTGGGCAGGGCCTTGAGCTCGTCGCTCTTCGCCTTGTCGATCTTTGTGAGGAGGTCCTCCTGGAGCTGCGACACGTACGTGCGCAGCTTCCCGGTCGCCTCGACCCGCGCGCGTTGGGTCTCGGTGTTGAGCGTCAGCGACCACTGCCGTGACTCGGTGCGTTTGCGGGCCGCGAGCGCGGCGCGGTCGGCGCGGGCCTTGGCGACGTCGGCGGGGTCGGGGTCGCTGGCGGTGAGGCGCTCGCCGGCCCGCAGGTCGAGGCGGACGAGCTCGCTGCGGACGGCCCGCAGCACGTTGGCCTGGCGCAGCAGGTGGCCCTTGCCGGCCAGCTCGATCAGCGCGTGTTGGAGCGGGGCGATCCGGGACTCGCGTACGAGCTCGGCGCCCGCCTCGCCCGGCAGCGTCATCGACAGTTGCGCGAGCCGCGCCGACACGGGGAACCACGGCGCCTGGGCGAACCGGGGCGCGTGGGTCTGCAGCTGCGCTTTGTCGTCGGCGAGGATGGTGCGCCAGCCCGGGTACGCGTCGGTCTTGGTCAGCGCGAACACCACCACGTTGACCCGTTTGCTGGCCTCGATCAGGAACTCGAGCTCGGGCCGGGTGAACGGCCCGGACGCGTCGACGACGAACAGCAGCGCGCCGGCCTGCGCGGCCGCGTCCAGGGCGACCTCGGCGTGCAGCGGGTCGAGGCCGCCGGCGCCGGGCGTGTCGACCAGGCTGAGATATTGCAGCAGCGGCGCGGTGTGGGTGACCTCGACGCGCCGCGGCGGCCGGGTGCCCTCGGGCAGCTGCCCGAGGGTGGTCGCCCAGTCGCGCAACTGCGCCAGTTCCAGGTGTACGGGCTGCGCGCGGTCGGGCAGCCACGCCTGCGCGGCCGGCGGGCTGCCGGGCACGAACTCGAGGTAGGTGGCGGTGGCCACGGCCGCGTCGACCGGGGACAGGTCGGGGACCCCGATGAGCGCGTTGACCAGAGAGCTCTTGCCGCGCTTGGTCTCGCCGACGACCACGATGGACGGTCGCGTGACGGCCCGGCGGCGGATCGCCTCGATGTCGGCGGCCGCGTCGGCGTCGGCCCGGCGCAGGAACGCCAGCGACCCGTCGACCGCCTCAGTGAGCAGCGGGGCCAGATCGCTCATGCGCCTGCCTCGCTTCGCTCGGAGGAGCATGACCTGGCTACTGAGCTGGATGATTCGGTCGCGAGCTCCCTCATGCCCCGACCTCCGTACGCAGGCGTTGGGAAAGCAGGTGGAAGCCGCGGTGCACGACGAGCGCGACCCGGGACTGGGCGGGGCTGGCCCCGGCGACGGCGTAGACCCGCCAGCGGGCGGCGGCCTCGAGGGCGGCGGTGCGCAGCTCGTCGACGCCGGCGGCGGGCAGGCTCAGAATCCACTGTGGATCCTGGGAGAGCGCCAGCCGGGTCAGCTCCTGCTCCATCGGCGCGGGCAGCTCGACGGCGCCGCCGCTGACCTGCTGGGCGACCTCGAGCAGCCGCAGCCGGTGGTACTCGGGGCGTTGCAGCACCCGTTCGATCGCGTCCCGCAGCACCTCCCGGTCGGGGATGCTGTCGGCGTGCCCGGCGGTCTTCTCCAGGGTCGACAGCGCCCAGCCGGCCTTGATCGCGTCGGTGCGCCACCGGAACGCGTGGTCGAGGGTGTGCCGCAGCCGCGGGAACCCGGACGCCTGGTAGAGCATCCGCACCAGGTCGCCGCTGCCCAGGCCCGGGTGGGCGGCCAGCTGGGCGAGCGAGAACCCGATGCCGTAGAGGTCGAGCAGCGTCAGCAGCCGTTCCCGGTGCTCGCGCGGCACGGGCGCCGGCCGGGACACGAACAGGTCGACGGACGCGAGCAGCAGCGTACGCTCGGCGACCGGCAATGTGGACAGTTGCCGCAGCGCCTCGCAGTCGGCCGCCGTGAGCCGGCCGGCCTCGGTGGTCTCGGCGAGCAGCCCGACGACCGGCACGACCCCGGACACGACCCGCCGCAGCGTCCGCCCCTGGTCCTGGGCGAGGCCTTCGGCGACCGGCCACGGGTCCGACGGGCCCTCGACGAGCTTGTCGGCCTTGTTGAACAGGCCCAGCGAGTTGATCGGGTTGCTGGCCAGCCGCGCCGACACCGACCGGAAGGCCTCGAGCGCCGCGAGGTCGTCGTCGCGGACCGCCTGGGTGAACACGTACACGATCGCCTCTGCCCCGGAGATCGCGCCTGCGGAGTCGGCGTCGATCCCGTCGTCGATGGGGGCCGTCGCGTCCTCGAACAGGAAGCGCCGGGCGCCGGCGGACACGGACGCGTTCGTCGACGACAGCCCGGGCGTGTCGACGACGGTCAGGTCCCGCAGGTTGGCGCTGGTCAGGGCCACGTCGACAAAAGCCACCTCAGCCGCGGGTACGCCCAACCTCTGCGGGATCATCCCCGTCTCGTCGAGGGGCAGGCTGACCCGGCTGCCGTCGCGGCGCACCACGTCGACCCGGTCGGCGGTGCCGTAGCGGAACTGGGTGACCACGCGGGTGCACTCGCCGACCTCGGTCGGCGCCACCCGCCGGCCGATCAGCGCGTTGACCAGCGTCGACTTGCCGGCCTTGAGACGCCCGGCGATCGCGACCCGCAGCGGCTCGTCGAGGCGCTGCCGCACCCGCCGCACCTGGGTGCGGGCGGCGTCGGAGGTGAGCCGCGGCCCGACCTCGTCACACAGCCCGGCGACGACCTGGCGCAGCGCGACGGGCGCCGTCACGCCGCCACACTCCCCCGCAAACCGCCCGAACCGGGCATGCCGCCCGTGCTGGGGTCGTCACGGCGCGAGCCGTCGGCGACAATGACGGTGGCCCGGCGGGGGTGCGCGGTCATCGGGGCGTGGTCCTCCTGGCTGGGTCGCTCGACCAACACTACGAATATCCTGCCGGCGGCAGGATCCCAAGTTCGTGCCACGGGGAGTCTGCCGCCGAGGGTCGGAGGATGAGTGCCGCCGCACGCACCGGGCACCGGCGTCGCCGACCGTGCCGCCGGGGAACCCGCCGGCACGGCGCCCGACGGGGTCGTCGCGCACGCCCGCGCCCTGCTGGCCACGCCCGGCCTGGTGGTGCTGACCGGCGCGCCGGGCAGCGGCCGCAGCACGGCGCTGCGGGAGCTCGCGGCCGGGTTCCGCGGCCCGGTCTACGCCGGCGGCGGCCTCGCGATGCTCCAGGACGTGCCGGCCCTGGCGCTGTCCCGGGCGGTCCGGGTGCGGCTGCCGGCCCACGACGCGGCCCTGCTCGCCGAGGCGGTCCGGTCCCGGGTCCGGTCGGGCCTGCTCGTCGTCGACGACCTGCAGTGGGCCGACCCGGCCACGGTCGAGGCCGTCGCCGCCCTGGCCGCGCACACCCGGGTCGCGGTAGCGCTGCGGACCCCGCACCGGCTGCCGGCCGAGGCGGTCGGCGCGCTACGCCGGGCGGCGGCGGGCTGGCTGGCGCTTCCGCCGCTGACGGCTTCGGAAGCCACCGACCTGGCGCGGCGGGTGGCGCCGTCCCTCGATCCCGCGGCGGTCGCCGAGGTGGTGCGCCGGGCCGGTGGGGTGCCGCTGGCGGTGACGGCGCTGGCCCGGCACGCGGCCGGCCGTGCGCCAGATCTTGGCGCGGAGGTCACCGGCGCGCTGCCAGTGGTGCCGCCGGTGACGGCGGAGGTCGACCAGGTGGCGTACGCGGTCGCCGAGGCGCTCGCCGACCTGACCCGCCCGGCCCGCACGGCCATGGCGGCGTTGGGTTTGCTCGGCCGGCCCGCCCTGGCGGGGTTGCTGGGCGCGGGAGTCGACGAGTTGCGCGCGGCGGGGCTTGTGGTCACGGTCATGGCGCCGCCCGCGTCCGTCGACGGTGGGCCTGGTGCGGCGGGGGCCGCGGATGTGCCGCTCGGCGCCGCAACCGGTGGGCCCGGCGGCGGGCCTGTCGCAGCGTCGTCAGCGCTGGACGACGGCGACACGGCTGCCGCCGCCAACGGGCGGCCGGTCGGCGGGGCCGAGGAGCAGGGTGAGTCGGGTACGGCCGCCCACGGGCGGCCGGTCGGCGGGGCCGAGGAGCAGGGTGAGTCGGGTACGGCCGCCCACGGGCGGCCGGTCGGCGGGGCCGAGGAGCAGGGTGAGTCGGGTACGGCCGCCCACGGGCGGCCGGTCGATGGCGCCGAAGAGCAGGACGAGTCGGTCGGGTCGGTCTTCGCCGGTCTGGCTTCGGCCGGCGACCTGGGCGAGCTGGTCGGGCCGGCCTCGCCGTATGTGGCCGAGGTCGCCGCGGGCATGCTCGATCCGGCGGCGCGCGCCGCCCTGCACCGGCGGCTCGCGGAGCTGACACCTGACCGGGAGGCGGCCCGGCACCTGGCAGCCGCCGGTGACGACACCGCCGCGGCCGCGCGGGCCCTGGCCGCTGTCGACCGGGCCGCGACCGCGGGCGAGCGGGCGGAGCTGCTGCTGCTCGCGTGCGGCCTGCCGGGCGCCCGCCCGACCGACGAGACCCGGATCGCCGCCGCGCAGGCCGCGCTCGCCGCCGGCCGGCCCCGCGACGCGGCACGGGTGCTCGCCGCCGGTGGCCCGCTCGGCGTCGCCGCCGCCGTGCTGCGGGCCGAGGCGTTGCTGCAGACCGGCGACCTGTCGGCAGCGCGGGCGGCCGCTTCGCCGGTGCCCGACGACGCGCCGCCCGATGTGCAGGCCGGCCGCGACCGGGTGCTGCTGCTGGTCCAGCTGGCCACCGACCTGCCCGGCGCCCTCGCCTCGGCCACCCGGCACGGCGACGCGCCATCGCACGCGGGGCTGCGGGCCGCGGTCGCCGCGGTGCGGGCGGCGGGGCGGGTCCCGGGCTGGGAGTACGGGCTCGCCTCCGCGGCCGAGGCCGCCGCCGCGGCCGGTGACGCGCTCGCGACCCGGTGGAGCGCGTGGCTGCTCGTCGAGACGCTCGCCGCCGACGGGCGGCTCACCGAGGCCGCGGCCACGGCGCAGCGGGCGGCGGCGGCGTGCGCGGCCGACCTCGCGTACAGCTGGCAGGCCCGATTCCTCGCCGCCGCCCTGTGGTGCGAGGCGCTGCGCGGTGACCCGGCCGGCACCCCGGCCGACGACGTGGTCCGGCGGGCCGCGGACCTCACGGACCGGACGGTGCCGACGGTGGCGCGGGCGTACGCGGTCGCGGCGGCCAGCCTCGTCGAGGCCGACGGAGGCCTGCTCGCCCCGGCCCGCGCGCGGATCGCCGCCGCCGCGCCCGCGCCGGCCGCCGCCGCGTTGCTGGACTGGGTGGCCCGCGAGGCCGCGTGGCTCGACGGGCAGCCGGACCGGGCCGCCAACCCCGCCGGTGGTGCGGCGCCACCGCTGGTCGACGGGCTGCGGCGGATCACCGCGCGCTGGGCGGCGTACGACGGTGGCGATCCTGACCCGGCCGATCTCGACGCGACGGACGCCCCGTCCGCCTTGCCGACGGCCGTACGCGAGACCCTCTCGGCGTGGTCGGGTACGGGCGGCTTCGACCGGGCCGCGGCGGCGTGGCACGACCTGGTCGTCCGCGAGGAGGTGCGCTGCCTGCTGGCGGCCGGCCTGCACGAGACCGACCCGGAGCGGGCGGTGGCGGCGCTGCTCGCGGCCGAAGGGCTCGCGGAGTCGGCGGGCCTGGTGGTGCTGCTCGGCCGGGCCCGCCGGGCGTTGCGCCGCCACGCGGTCCGACGCGAGACCCGGGGCCCACGCGCCGGCGCCGACCTGACCGAACGCGAACGCGACGTGCTGCGCCTGGTCGCCCGCGGCGAGCCGAGCCGCCGGATCGCCGGCCAGCTCGGCATCTCCGCCGAGACCGTCGAGACCCACATCCGGGCCGGCATGCGCAAACTCGGCGCCCGCACCCGCACCGCGGCCGCCGCGATGGCGCTGGAGCAGCTGCGATGACCAAGGGGAGGCCGTGAACGGCGACGACCAGCCCCGCTACGTCCTGCCGAGCGCCGGCGACGCGACGGCGGTGCTGCGCCGCCTGGCCCGCTCCGGCTGGACGACCCGGGAGGGCTTCGCCCTCACCGAGCAGGCATGGGACCTGACCGGCAACCGGCTGCTGCTGTTCGGCCGGGTGCCGGACCGCGAGACCGTACGCCTGGTCGTGCTCGCCGCCGCCCGCGGTGCCGGGGTGGTCGCGATCACCGACGCCACCGGCGACATCGGCCGGTCACTGCTCGCCGACCTGACCCGCCTGGGCCCCGTGCACCGCGACCCGGGCGCCGACCCGGGACCGGCGCCGTCCGGGGAGCTGCTCCCGGAACAGCGGGCGCTGCTGGACCGCCTCGCCAACGGCGAAACGATCGCCGCCGCGGCGGCCGCGGAGTTCCTGTCGCTGCGCACGGCCAACCGCCGCATAGCCCAGGCCCGCGAAACCCTGGGCGTCCGCACCACCCGCGAAGCCGTTCTGGCCTACCTCAGCCAACGCAGCAACTAACCGCGCCGCCGCGGTCGCATCGCCCGCACGGTTTGGGTCGTCGTCGAGGATGGTGGAGGCGCGTGCCGCTGGCGCGCGGGTCGTGCAAGACCCGGCACTGGCCCTCAGGCCAAGGTTGGCGCGCCTCTTCCGGCCTATGCCTCCGGTGCGCGGCGGCGGTGGCGGCGGGTGAGGTCGACGGGTCGGGACTTGTCGACGTAGCGCGGACCGTCGAGCTCATCCGGCCGGATCGTGGCCAGGGTGTCCGTCAGCGCGTCGATGATGCGTTCGGTCGCCCGCATGGCCGCGCCGGGCGTGCCTGGGGTCAGGTCGGACAGGTCTATCGGCGGCCCGAAGTGGACGCGGATGACCGGCCGCCGGAGCAGCGACCGGGCGAAGCCGCGGGTGACGTTGCGGAAGGACGTCACGTACGGCATGACCTCGTGGGAGCCCCACTGGGCGACCGGGATGACCGGTGCGCCGGTCGCGAACGCGAGACGGGCCGCGCCGGTCTTGCCGCGTTCCGGCCACATGGCGGGGTCGAGACCGATGCGGCCCTCCGGGTAGACCATGACCACGGATCCCTCGAGGACCGCTTCGGCCGCGACACCGAGCGCGTCACCGACGGTGGCGGTGCGGCGGTCGACCCGGATGTGCCCCGACGCGCGCATCACCGGGCCGACGATCGGCGCCCGGAACAGGCCGCCGCTGGCCATGATCCGCGGAGCGATCCCCATCATGCGGGTGGCCACCGTCAGCGCCACCGGGTCGAACGGGCTGATGTGGTTGACCGCCATGATCAGTGGCCCGCGGCGCAGCTCGTCGGGCACCTCACCGCTGACCCTGACCCGCGCCACCGACGACACGACCACACGGGCGAAGGTCTGCAGACCGAGCCAGAACCGCGGCGCCTGCCAGGTCGCGGCAGGCGTCGGAGATACGGTCGCGGGCTCCATCAACAGTTGATCGTGCCACACCCGCCGATCATGGGACGCGGACCGGCCCAGGTCGGACGGCGGTTCCGCCCGGCGGGTCGACGCGCTGCGGGCTGTCGACCCGCCGGCGCGGACGCAACCCACAGCCGTAGTTGCCGCCGGGCGCTCGGACGCTCCGCCGGGCGCCGGGACGGCTCCGCCAGGAGCCGAGATGGTCAGCGCTCGAAGCGCCGCACCGCGGCGCCGGGCCGCCACAGCTCGATGACCAGCTTGTCGATCGCCGGCGACAACCCCGTGTGGACCACCTCCAGCAGGTCGAGGCGGAACAGGTGCATGCTGTCCGGTGAACCGTCGGGGACGACGGCGCTGAAGCGGTCGAAGTCGGTGACCGCCTCCGCGCGGCCGGACAGCTTCGCCTCGCCCGGCCACGAGCTCGGGTCGTCGCCCGGGTCGATCGTGCCCGAGTGCAGCGCGAACCGTGGGTCGCGTAGCAGGTCCTGCGCCTTGCGGGCCTGCCACATCGAACCCAGCCACAGGTCGTCGCCGGCGACCATGGTCTCGATGCCGCTGATCCTGGGCGCGCCGTCGCCGCGGATCGTGGCCAGCGTCTTGTGCTTGTTGGCGTTGAGCGCCGCCCGCACCCGGACCGCCAGGTCCGGCGCCTCCGCCACGAAGACCGCCCAGGACGTCACGGCTCAGCCCACGTCGCGTAGCTCGGCCAGCCGCGCCTCGATCTCGGCCAGCTCCGCGCGTAGCTTCTCCGCCTGCGACTCCGCCTCGGCCCGCTCCGACGCCATGATCTGCTCGACGGCCTCGTGGACGCCCGGCACGTCGACCAGGGCGACCATCTTCAACGCCTCGGCCGGGCGGATCACATAGGGCTTGGCCAGGCTCTTGCTGCCCTGGGCGGCGGCCACCGTCCACTCACCGTCGGCGTAGGCCAGCGTCACCGTCAGCCCGGCCGGACCCTTCGGCTTGGCCGTCTTCGCGGCCCGCTTCGCCGGACGCGGGGCGGCCTCCGCCGGCTCCTCCACCGTGGACGTGGTCACCTTGGTCTCCTCACGTGGCGCCGGGACGGCGGACTTGGCGGGGGCTGGGGCCGGTGCGGCCGGCGGTAGCAGGCCCGGCCCGGGCGGCGGCTCCTCCGCCGGCGGCGCCGCCTTGGCCGCGGTCGACTTCGCCGCGGCGGCCCGGCCGGCGCCACGCGGCGCGACCGCCAGGTCGGTGGGGGAGAACGGCAACTCGTCGCGGCCGAACCGGACCACCACGAACTCGTCGGAGACGTCCGGGTCGGTCAGCTCGACCACCTGGCCGGTCTGGCCCTCGATCTGGCCCGCCGACGCGGTGAACACCACCTTGGGCTTGCGACCGGCGGCGAGACTGTCGCGGATCGACGACAACTCGTCGGTGGACAGACCGCGGACAGCGGTGCGCGCGGCGGCCATCGGGGAACCCCTCTCATCCGTACACATGTTTGATTTTGTGCAGGCTCTTCTTACCAGGCGGCTGCGACAAAAATGAACGCGGCGCGCCGCCTCAGGCCGACCAGACCGCCGCGACCCGCTCCGCCTCGGCCGCCGCCTGCGCCCGCCCGGCCCGCGCCGACGGCGCCCGCGCCGCGGGATCCAGCACGTTGCGGCCGATCGCCCGCCGCGCCGCCGCGTCCGGCGCCACCACGACCACCTCGGCCCCGGCCCGGCGCAGCGTCGTCAGCTGCCGGTCCAACCGGCCGTGCCGGCCCAACGAGCGCGGGATCGGCGCCAGCAGCACCACCCGGTCACACCCCGCCGCCAGGTCGACGTTGGTGGTGGAGCGCACGCCGCCGTCGACGTACCGCCGGCCGTTGATCGTCACCGGCGGCCACACCCCGGGGACCGCGCAGCTCGCACCGACCGCGTCGACGACCTCGACGCCGGACTCGCGGGTGAACACCGACGTCTCGCCGCTGACCGCGTCGACCGCCACGATCCGCAGCTCGCGCTCGGGCCACTCCAACGCCGGCAGCCGCGAGGCGATCGCGGCCCGCCGCCGTTCCTCCGGCATCGTCGGCGCCCGCAACGCCATCGCGCCGACCCGCGCCGCCGCCCGCACCGGGTCCCGCGACGTCGCCGACGCCCACACCCACGACGCCACGGACCCCCACCCGAGCTTCGCCGGCGTCCCGGTCTCCGGCGGCGCGAGCTGGGACTCGTAAAGATCGCTCAGGGGTACGCCGGCCGCCACGCCCGTGCCGACGAACGACCCCGCCGACGTGCCGATCACGACGTCGGCGGCCGAGAGGTCCACACCGGCGTCCGCGAGCCCGGCCAGCATGCCGATCTCCCACGCGATCCCGGTGACCCCGCCACCGCCACACACCAGGGCCCTGCCACCCATGCGCACCTCCGCTGAAAGTGCCCACAGGGTACGGGCACGCGCCCGCTCCCGCTCACCTGTGCACCGAAGCCGGGGCGGCGGTGTCACCGGCTGTTGATCATGGCCCGGGGCGGGGGAGAGGTGGGGAACGGTGGATGCGACCAGATGGGCCGCCATCGGGGTGGAGCGGCATCTGCCTGCCGGCGTGCGTTCCGGGTTTTTCGGTCTGCGGTGGAGGCCGCAGGTCGCGGCTCGCGGGCGACGAACGGACCGCACAGCAGGACTGGGCCATGTTGGTTGACCGCCCGGGGCGCCGATTGTGGGCAGCGGACCGGCCCAGGTCGGGCCGCCGCTTCGCCCGCTTCGTCGCCGGACCCCAGGTCGGGCCCCACCCGGGCCCGTTTGGGCGGTCCGGGTGGACTGATGATTCACTTGTCGACGGTCGGCCCTGGCCGGCGTCGGCGGGACTCGCGTTCGCAGTGCGGGAGATCATGGTGGAGCGCCTTGTCCGGGTGGCTGACGACCGTGTGCTGGGGCGCGGGCGGAGCGAGGAGCTGCCGATGGTGGCCGCGGAGGCGTTGGCGCGGGGTGTCGACTCGCCGGCGTTGCGGGAGCTGGCCGGGCTCGGGCGAAGCGATGTGCGGGAGGCGGCCGAGCTGTTCGAGCGCGCGATGGCGGAACTCGGGCATCCACCGCGGTCGAAGGATGCGGTGGCGTGGGCCCGGATCCGGGACATCGCCGACCGGTTGTTCACGCGGCGGGCCGCGCCGCCGAACGCCGCGGAGGACATCGCCGCGTTGCTGTGCGGACTCGCGGAGTCGGACGAGCGGACCGACGACCTGGCGCTCCGGCTCGTCGTCCTGTCGGACCTCTGGCTTGACCAGCCTGCGGACCGCCCGGCGACCGTGGCCGACATCCTGTCCACTGTGTCCGAAATCAGGGATTTGTGACAGCCGGTGGCCTGGCGAGGTAGGCCTGCTTCGCGTCGGGTGAGAAGCCGCAGGCGCGGTAGAAGGCGTGCGTGGCCGGGGTGCGCGAGCCGGTCTGCAGCATCGCCTTGTAGCAGCCGGCGTCCCACGCGGCCTGGAGCGTGGCGGCCATGATCTCGCGCCCGAGTCCGGTGCCGCGGTGGGACTGGTCGACGACGACGTTCTCGATGACGGCGTACGGCGCGCCAGTGCGGGTCAGGTTCGGGATCACGTTGAGGTAGGTGGTGGCGACGACGGCGCCGTCGCGGTCCAGGACGAAGAGGTGCAGCCCGGGTGAGTCCAAGATCCGCTCGAAGGTGCCTGCGGCGTCGGTCGGAGGCGGATCGGACGGATGTAGCTGCCGGTAGAGGCCGAGGATCGCCTCCAGATCGCCCGGACCCGCCGCACGGAACATGTCAGGACACCCACCCGATTCTCGGTTGTTCGATAATGCGCATTATGTAAACCTGCGAACTGGACGTGAAAGGGTTGCGGATCTGGAAGATCGGCCGGAAGGGACCTGGGAGCCCCGGCCTAGCGGCCGTCCGGGTCGAGCAGTCGGTCGAGCATGGCGATGACGCGGTCCAGCCTGCCGTGCGCGGCGGTCAGCGAATCCTCGTGTCGGTCGAGCTTCTCGTTGTGCTGCGACTGCGCGATGGCCAGCGCCTGGATGGTGTGCTGCTGGGCGCGCAGCGTCTGAGCCATGTCGGCGAGGTCGCGACCACGGCCCTCGACCCGACCACCGCCCGGCGGACCGGGCGCGCCCTCGCCGCGGTGCTCGAGGGCCGCACGGTCGCCGCCGCTGGCACGCAGCCCGGATTCCACGCCAAGCCGATCCTCGATCGCAGCGATCCGCCGCTCCAGGTCCTCGAGGTTGCTCATCGCGGTGGTCCTCCAGCGGCCGTGTACGCAGCTTGGATTCCACCCCAAGCCGATCCTCGATCGCAGCTGTCCGCCGCTCCAGGTCGTCGAGGTCGCTCATCGCGGTGGTCCTCCAGCGGCCGTGTGCGCGGCGGGCTCTCGCGTCCGGACCACAGCGCAGCAAGTGTTCCCTCTCCCCTGCCCCACCCATGATCCACTCAGCGAAGGCGCGTTCATGATCCGTTCAAGGGGAGGTCGACGACCAAGGGGCGGTGGTCCGAGACCGTGAGGGCCGGCGTCGACGCCTCCGCCGACGACGGCCAGCTCCCCCAGCCCCGCGGGTCCGCCAGCACGTGATCGAGCTGCACCCGCGGCTCCGACGACGGGAACGTCGGCAGTCGGCCCAGCGGACGCCACCCCGACCCGACCGCGGCCGCCCCCGCCGGCAGATTCAGGTCACCCAGCAGCAGCCGCGGCGCCGGCAGGGTGCGCATGGCCCGGACGACCTGGCGCAGCTGCCACACGTTCCAGCCCGGCACGAACGACAGATGCGTCGCACCGACCGAGACCGGGCCCCACGGCGTGTCCAGGACCGCCATGACGAGGGCGCGCGGCTCGTCGCGCAGCAGCATCGGCCGGCCGCGGCCGCCGGGACCCATCGCGTAGATCGGCCCGGGCACCGGCGACGCCGACAGCCGCACCGTCCGCCACGACCGCACCGGATAGCGGCTGACCAGGCCGATGCCGTAGTTGGGCTCGGCGGCGCCGTCGTCGTCGTACGCCAGGGGTCGGTAGGTCTCCCCCGGCGTGCCCACGACCGCCGCCACGAACCGCCACGCGACCGCGCCGGCGGCCTCGGCGGCGACGGCGGTCAGGTCCAGTGAGCCCGACCGCGGCTGCAGCCGGTCCACCTCCTGCAGGGCGAGCACGTCCGCGTCGATCTTCGCCACCGACTCGGCGAACCGTTGCCGGTCGACGATCCCGTCGTCGATGGACCGGCCATGTAGCACGTTGAAGGTCGCCAACCGCACCTATGCACCCTACGGGTTCTTGTGGCAGGGTGGCCGCGTGATCTTCAAGGTCCTGGTCTGCGCCGCGCTCGTGTTCATCCTGATCGGGATGGCGGGCATCTACGTGCGACGGTCGCGCGACCGCTGAACCGGGCGACACGCCACGGCCCCCACGGGCTAGGTAAGGCTTCCCTTAGTAGGCTGGGCTCCGTGAGTGGCACGACGGCGGCGCCCCTCGGCGGGCCCGACCCGTCGGCAACCGCGCGATGGCTCGCACGCCACCGCCCCGACCTGCATCCCGCGTTCCAGCGTGAGCTCCCCGCGGCCCGCGCGGCCGTCATGCGCCGCCTCACCACCGGCATCGACCGCGAAAACCTCCACGCGCCCAAGGGGTACGCCGACCCGGCCGCCCTGCTGCGCGCCATGGGCCACGACCGGTTCGCCGCCGAGGTCGACAACAGCGTCGCCAACCTCGCCCTGGCCCACGCCACCCAGCCCCGCCCCGACGGGGGCCCACCCGTCATCACCCGCCCGCGCCCGCCGCACTGGGAGCAGCTCGTCGTCGACGGCCACCCCCTGCACCCCGGCTGCCGCACCCGCTCAGGCATGGACACGCAAGACGTCCTCGCCTACGCGCCAGAGCACCGCCCGGTCGTCGATCTCGTCGAGGTGGCCGTGCCCGCCGACCGCTGGCACACCACCGGCAAGGGCCTCCCACCCGTGCTCCACCTCCATCCCTGGCAGGCGCGAAGGGTCCTCGACGAACGACAGGACCTGCGCCCGACCGGCACCACCCGCGCCCGCCCGCTGATGTCGCTGCGCACCCTCGCCCCGCTCGACCAACCCGCCCTGCACCTGAAAACCGCCGTCGACGCGCAGCTGACCAGCGCCGTGCGCACCGTCTCCGCGGCCGCCGTCGAAAACGGACCGACCCTGACCGCATTCCTCGCCGACCTCACCGACGACATGGTGATCCTGCGGGAGCACGCCGCCGGCGCCGTCCGCACCGACGGCCGCCCGGACCGCCGCCTCGCCGTCGTCCACCGCCAGGCCCCGCCGCCGCGCGCCATCCCGGTCGCCGCCCTGTCCGCGCCATCACCGGCCGACGGCGCCCCGATCGCCCGGGAAGCGGTCCGCCTCGCCTACCGCGGCGACCCGAGACCGTTCCTCGCCGACCTGACCCGGTTGCTCGTCACCGGCCCGATGCGCCTGCTGCAGCGGGGCGTCGGCCTCGAAGCGCACGGCCAGAACACCCTCGTCACCCTCGACCACGGCCGCCCGGCCACCCTCTTCTACCGCGACGTCGGCGGCATCCGCATCGACCCCCGCCGGCTCACCGACGCGCCGCCCCTGCACGGCGACATCGCCGCCGCCACCCCTGACGAGCCGGAGACGACCGTGCTCGCGGCTCTCACCGTCGTCCTCGGCCAACTCGTCGCCACCCTCGCCGACTGCACCGCCACCCCGCCCACCGAGCTGTGGGCGGCGGCCGCCACGACCGCGGGGGAACAGCTCACCCGCCGCGACACCCTGCCGATCAAGGCCACCACCACCATGCGCCTCGCCGACGACCCGCTCGAACCGCGCTGGGCCCACGTACCGAACCCGCTGACGGAGCACCGGTGAGCACAGACCTCGACACCGCCGCCCGGCACACCGCCGGCCGCCTCAACCGCGTCGCGCCCGAACTGGTCGCGCCGTTCCGGGCCGCCCTGCCGCGCGCCGCCACCACCGTCGGTCGCCGCCTCGCCGGCGCCCTCTACCGGGAGAACATCGGCGACGCCCGGGAACGGTTCGCGGGCCGCGGCCGCCGCCACGGCTTCGACCGGCTCGAGGTCGACAAGCTCGACGAGCCGCCCACCGGCCCCGCCGAGCTGCTGCCGCCCGGCCTGCCCGGCGGACGCCAGCTCGCCGAGGAGCTCACCGACGCGACGGTCAACCTCGCCCTCGCGTACGCCCGCCGGCAGCCACCACCCGATGCCGGCGACGATCCGGACGGGCTTGCCCTGGCGTACGAGCGGCTCGCCGTCGACGGGCACAACCTGCACCCGTGCGGCCGCACCCGCCTGGGCTGGGACACCGCCGACACCCTCCACCACGACGTCGAGGCCGGCGCCACCACCGTCGTGTTCGTCGCCGTGCACCCCGACCTGCACGTCGGCGACGACCTCGGCGCGACCCTCGCCGACCTCTACGACACACCGGCCGGCCACGCCGTCGTGCCCGTCCACCGGTGGCAGCGCGACACCGTCCTGCGCACCCGCTACGCCGACCTCTACGCGGACGGCCGCCTCCGGGACCTCGACGGCGCCCTCGACGCCGCGCCCACCGCCGCCGTGCGCACCCTGCTGCTCCCACCCGCCCGCGACGGCCACCGCCGCTACCTCAAGCTCTCCCTCGACATCCAGGTCACCTCGACCCGGCGCAGCATCTCCACCGCCAGCACCCGCAACGGCCCCGCCATCTCGACCCTGCTGCACCGGCTCCTCGCCGACCAGCCGACCGTGGTCCTCCTGGCCGAGACCCACGGGGCGGCGCTCACCGCCGGACAGGGCCGCGACGGGTCCGCGATCCTGCGCGACGGCCTCGACCGCCACCTCAGCGACGGGGAGACCGCGATACCCGGCGGCGGCCTCACCGCCGGCGACACCCTCGACCACCTCGTCCCCGCGGGACCGGACAACGCCCTCCGCTTCGTCTCCGCGTACGCCCGGCTGCTCCTGCCGCCCCTGGTCACCCTCGCCGCCCGGCACGGCATCGCCCTCGAAGCCCACCTGCAGAACTGCCTGCCCACCTTCGTCGCCGGTCGCCCGCACCGCATCGTCTTCCGCGACTTCGCCGGCCTGCGCCTGCACCTGCCGCGGCTGGCCGACCCGCCGACCCTCTGGCCCGGCTCCGTCGTCGCCACCACCGACGTCGACGTCATGCGGGCCAAGCTCGGCTACACCGCCCTGCAGGCCCACCTCGGTGAGATCGTCGTGCGCCTCACCCGCTCCCACGACCTCGACGAGGACCGCGCCTGGCAGGAGATCCGCGAAGCCCTGGACGAGGCGTACGAGCCACTCCTGCGCGACCCCGCCACCAGCGCCGCCGCCCGGGCCGACCACGCCGCCCTGACCGCCCGTACCGTCCCGCACAAGGCTCTGGTCCGGATGCGGCTGGCCGGCGACGGCGACCGCTACGTCGCCGTGCAGAATCCGCTCCATGGTCCCTGAACCGGTCGCCGCCGCCCTGCGCGCCGCCCGCCGCCCGGTCTGCGCCTACGTCTACGACCCCACCGTCGCCATCGACCGCATCGCAGCCCTGCGCGCCGCGCTGCCTGCCGGCACCCAGGTCCTCTACGCCGTCAAGGCCAACGGCAACCCCGACCTGCTGCGCGCCATCGCCGCCCACGCCGACGGCCTCGAGGTCGCCTCCGGCGGCGAGCTCGCCCTCGCCCAAGCCGCCGGCGCCAGGACCATCGCGTTCGCCGGCCCCGCCAAGACCGACGACGAGCTCGCCGCCGCCGTCACCGCCGGCGCGATGATCCACGTCGAGAGCGCCCACGAGCTGCGCCGCCTCACCCACCTCGCCGCCGGCCGGCCCACCAGGGTCGCCCTGCGCGTCAACCGGGCCGCCGACACCCCCAGCGGCAGCCACCGCATGACCGGCACACCCACCCCGTTCGGCATCGCCGAGGACGACCTCGACACCCTGCCCCGCGACCTGCCGATCAGCGGCTTCCACCTGCACGCCGTCTCCAACAACCTCGACGCCGCCGCCCACGCCGCCTTCATCGACGACGCCGTGCGCTGGTCGACCGCCGCCGCCGCGCGACTGGGCATCGACCTCACCTACGTCAACGTCGGCGGCGGCCTCGGCATCGACTACACCGGCGACCAGCGGTTCGACCTCACCGCCCTGCGCACGATCCGCACACCGGTCACCGTCGAACCCGGACGGTGGATCACCGCCGACGCCGGCTGGTACGCCGCCGAAGTCATCGACCTCAAACGCAACCACGGCCGCTGGTTCGCCGTCCTGCGCGGCGGCACCCACCACTTCCGGCTACCCGCCGCCTGGGGCTACAGCCACCCGTTCACGATCCACGCCGTCGACGACTGGCCCCACCCGTTCCCCCGTCCGGAGGTAACCGACGTCCCCGTCGACGCCACCGGCGAGCTCTGCACCCCACGCGACGTCCTCACCCGCGGCCAGCACGTCGACCGGCTCCGCGTCGGCGACGTGCTCGTCTACGCCCGCACCGGCGCCTACGGGTGGGACATCTCCCACCACGACTTCCTCCGTCACCCGTACCCGGAAGTGACCGTCCTGCCCGCCGTGGGTTAGCGTCGGCCCGTGACGCCATCCAACCTGCGCGGCGGCCGCCGCGTCCACACCGGACGCCGCCTCGGCCAGGTGATCGGCCGCAAACCCACCGGCGTCACCGCCGGCCAGTGGAACACCGCCAGCGCCGTCGTCGTCGACCACCTCGTCACCGACGCCGCCACCGACCAGCCCGACTTCGCGCTGTTCATCACCGACGACACCGCCAACCAGCGCGCCGCCCGGATGACCGCCGCCGTCTGCGACGCCGTCGGCCTGCCGTTCCTGCGCGTCACCTCACCCACCCTGACCGCCGCCGACCACGGCGCGCAGATCCTGCACTACATCCTCGACGCCCGCGCGTTCGGCGCCGACGACGGCACCGGCGGCTACCGCGACATCGTCGGCCGCCTCCCCGACGGCCGCACCGGCTACGTCAACGACCTCTCCTCCGTCGCCCGCGCCGCCGCCGTCGACGCGTACGCCGCCCGCCAGCTCTTCGACCCCATCATCCGCGGCATCCGCGTCCGCTGGACCGGCGGACCCGCCGAAGGCTGGGCCTGGCTCCAACTCCGCGAAGGCGGCTACGTCTTCGAACGCGTCCGCCTCGCCGAACACCGCACCACCTGCGGCGTACCCGCCGACCGCCTCGCCGAGGACCTCGCCGGCGCCGCCATCGGCCAACGCCTCAAACTGCGCCACAGCGCCGCACCGGACCTCGTCGACCTCGCCCACATCGAGGCCCGGCTCCGCGACCTGTCAGCCCACCGCGCCGAGCTCGTCGACGGCTTCCCCTACGAACACCTGCTCGCCGATCAGCCCGCCGCCCGGTAGGCGCTGCCCATCGGCGTCAACGTGCCGTTCTCCTTGTAGAGACCCGTCCGGCTGTCACCCGCCGACGGCAGACCGAACCACGAATAACGCTCCACGTACGACAGGCCCTGCAGCATGTCCGTCGCACCTTCGATGAACGCCGCCTGCTGCGCGTCACTCGGATACGACGCCCCCGAACCGTCGAACCGGATCAACGCGAACTCCGTCAACCAGATCGGCAGCTTGTACTTCGCGTACACCTGCTGCAGGTAGCCCTTCAGGTGCCCGACCGCCGCCGACGAGAAGTCACCGCCGTACCAGTGCAGCGTGATGAAGTCGACCCGGTAGCCCCTCTGCTTCGCGCCCGCCATGAACTGGTCCAGCCACTTCCCGCTGTCCGCCGCCCCGAACGCCACCGACGGGCTGCCCAACCGCATCCCCGTCGCCTGCAGCCGCGGCCACAGCTCCAGCGCCTTGCCCGGCGTCATGTTGGACTGCTCCGCCATGTCGGGCTCGTTGAACCCGAGCAGCGTGTCACCCTCCCGCTTCGCCTTGGCGAGGGTCGCGTCCGTGACGTTCGCCGTGCCCCAGATCATCGGCACGAACTCGACCCCCGACGCCGGCATCCGGTCGTTGTCGGCCCCCCAGTTGTAGTACCAGGACGCCCCGACCGCCTTCAGACCCGCGTTCACCGCCGGGAAGTCCCACACCGCCGCGCCCTTCTTCGCCGTCTTACGCGTCGGCGGCAACGGCGCCACGGGCTTCTTCTTCGGGGACGGCTTCGCGGTGGGCGAGACCGCCGCCGACGGCGACGCCGTCGGCGGCGGCGTCGCATCAGGGGATACGCGCGGCGGGGCGCTCGAGGCCGCAGGAGGCAACACCGCCGCGGCCGGAACCGGGTCCCCGCTCCGCACGACACCGAACGTGACCACGGCCGCGGCGGCGACCGCCACCGTGGCGACCGCGGCCGCGACCGGCTTGCTGATCGCGACACCCTTCAACACCCACGCCGCACCCTTGGCCGCGGTGCCCACGCTCCCGGGCCCGCCGGCTCCCGTGGCCGCCACCCCGCCGAGCTGAGCGGTTCCGGCGCCTGGCACGGCCGTCGTGGTGCTCCAGGCGCCCGTGGCCGAGCCGGTCGCACCGTTCCAGGCGGCGCCCGCCGCGCTGCCGACCGCTCCTCCGGCGATCGCGCCACCAGCGGCGCTGACCATCGCCGCCACCAGCCCCGCCGCCGGAGCGACCAGGCCGATGCCGGCGAGCAGCCGCTCCGCTGCCACCAGCTGCCCCACCGCCACACCACAGTGCGGGCACTCGCGGACGTGCCGGGCCAGCCGCTTGCGCCACAACGCGTCCGGCCGGCCCGACCAGCCGGCGAGCACGTCGGCCAGCTCCGCGCAGCGTGGCCGGGCAGCCAGGGCCCGCACCACGATCCGGGCGGTGTCGAGGGTGGCCTTCATGCGCTGGACGCGTACCGCCGCGTGTTGGTTCGACAGCCCCAGCGACTGCGCCAGGTCGTCGCGGGTCAGCTCGCCGGACGCCTCGAGCCACCACAGCGACAGCAGCTCGCGGTCGTCCGCGTCAAGCCAGCGGGTCGCCTCGGCCACCTCGCGCCGCTGCCCGGACAGCTCCA
Organism: Asanoa sp. WMMD1127; assembly: GCF_029626225.1. Lineage (NCBI taxonomy): Bacteria > Bacillati > Actinomycetota > Actinomycetes > Micromonosporales > Micromonosporaceae > Asanoa > Asanoa sp. WMMD1127. The sequence goes on along the minus strand of NZ_JARUBP010000001.1, from coordinate 6,233,385 downwards.
GCCGCAGGATCGTCAGGTCGGCGAAGTCCGCGCCCGGGTCGCTGACGTCATGGTCGCCGGGGTAGCCGAGGTGGCCGGCCTGCCGCGCCCGGTAGGGGTCCGCCTGGCGGTCGCGCACCTGCCGCACCGCGATCGCGACCAGCCACGCCCGGAACCGCGCCGGGTCGCGCAGCTGACGCAGACCGGTGACACAGCGCAGCATCGTCTCCTGCACGACGTCGTCGACGTCGGCGTGCCCGTCGAGCGCGCGACCGACGACGTTGTAGACCAGCGGCAGGTACTCCGCCACCAGCCGGTCGACCGCCCGCGGATCACCGTCGCGAGCAGCGGACACCAACGCCTGCTCGTACCCTTCGCGCATCGCACCTCTCCTCGAAGCCGCCTCATCGTGGCGCACAGGAGACGACCGGGGCGACCGCCGGATAACAGATTTAAGGCACCCCTGCTGTTTGTCGGGGCCTGGCTTGTCATCGCGACCGGCAGCACACTCCGTAAAGCGTCCTAGGACGTAAGGGTGGCGAGGAGGTCTCGGCGGGCGGCCTGGATCTCGGCCGTCGGGGCGGGATGCCACGGGCAGGCGATGTCGAGGGCGACGACCCGGCCGGTAGCCAGGATGCGCCGCATCGCCTCGTGCACCGCGGCCGCCGACGGGCCGTCGGGAGCCGGGAAGAGCAGGCCGGGCAGCTCGGCGTCGTCAATCACGTCGACGTCGACGTGCAACACCAACGGACCATCCGGCAACGCGCCCAGGTCGGCCACGACGGGCGCCGCCGGGACATCCCCGTCCGAGCCTCGCGGCAACGCGCCCAGGTCGTCGACGTGCAACACCAACGGACCATCCGGCAACGCGCCCAGGTCGGCCACGACGGGCGCCGCCGGGACATCCCCGTCCGAGCCTCGCGGCAACGCGCCCAGGTCGTCCACGATCGGCGCCGCCGGGACATCGCCGTCCGAGCGTCGCGGCAACGCGCCGAGGTCGTCCACGATGGGCGCCGCAGCCTCCCGGTCTCGCGGCCGGGCGCCCAGGTCGTCGACAGCACGCACCGCGGGCGCGGTGTCGCCGGACAGGTAGGCGACCTCCGCCGGGTCCAGGTCCCGGGCGCCGACCAGGAGGGCGCGCTCGACGGGCCGCAGGCCGAGCGGTCCGGCCACCAGGTCCGGGTGCGCCCCCAGGGCCAACCGCAGCGACAGGCCGCCGAGGTAGCCCGACGTCGTCGTGTCGAGCGTGTGGACGTCGCCGTGCGCGTCGAACCACACCAGGCCCGGGTCGACGCCGGCCCGCTGCACGCCGGCCACCGTGCCCAGCGCGACCAGGCAGTCGCCCGACACCACCGTCGGCACCGCGCCGGCCCGGATCTGCCGCGCCACACGGTCGGCGACCGCGTCGTGCAACGCGGTCAGCCGCTCCCAGATGGCGCCGTCCGGCAGCGCCGGCTCGACCGTCTCACCGCCCACCGGGACACTGTCGTCGGGCAGCCGCTCGTCCTGATGGAACGGAACGCGAATGATCGTCACCCCGGGCAGCGTATCGGCCGGGCAGACCCTAGGGTGGGCCGCGTGAAGATCCAAGTGGTGGAAGGCCGGCTCCTCGAGGGACCCGACGCCGCGGCCACCGGCATGGACCGGCGCGCGTTCGGTGAGTTCGTCGGACCCCAGGGCGAGCTCGCGTCCTACGCGTTCGGCTGGACCACCGGCGCCGACCCGCACGCCGGCTGGCTGACCGTCGGCATCGGCGCGGGCAACCCGGGCGGCGGCACGTTCCACGCGCGGGTGTTCGACAACGGCGGACAGATCGCGTACGCCCTGACCGACGAGCCCTTCGAGAGCGTGCCTGAAGGCGGCCCCGACCTCACCGCTGACGAGGCCCGCGCCCACGAGGACCTGCCGTTCATCTGGTTCGTCGTCGACCGCGTCATGGAACGCGACCGCCGCGCCTGGTGGATGCGGCACTGGGTGCTCGGCACCAACTGCATCCAGACGCTCGAGGTGTTCGAACGCCGCGAACCGGTCCTGCTCGTCACCCACGACGCCGACGACGAGCTGTGGCAGCTCATCGGCACCACCGACGCGGCCGCCAGCACCGGCAAGATCGGCCACCTCTACCACGCCCTCGACGCCGACCCGACGCTGCTCGACGTGCTCGACCTGACGCCCGGCGAGACGGCGACCCGCACCCACGTCGGCGCACAGTGGACCACCACCTGAGGCGCCGCTCCGTCAGCGACCACCCGCCCGCACGATCACGTCGGTGTCGATCAGCGAGCTGACCATCTCGGGCCGCGGGTTGCCCTCGACCAGCACGCCGAGGACCCACTCCTCGTTGCGGCGCAACAGCCCCGGCCGGAACGTGATGTGCCCCTGCGCCCCCATCGACGTCACACCCGCCGGCACCGGCCCCGGATTCGTCACGCCGAGCACGCGGCAGCTCAGCTCGACGGTCAGCGGCGTCTCCCCGTCGAAATGGGCGCTCGCCACGTCGCTGGGCCCCACGTTCCTGATCCGGATCTGCACGAGATGCGGGTCCATCACCTCGATGTCGCGGTAGGTGACCTTGAGCAGGTCCCGCCCCATCGCCCCGAGCTGCGACGAGATCAACGGCGTGCTGACGCAGTCCAGCGTGATCGTCCGCCGGCGGGTGCCCCAGCGCCGGGTCGCGTACATCCCGGTGACGATCGCCGCCGCGGCGACGAGAATCCCGACCAGCGCCAACCGATCGCTCGTGCTCAAACCGGACATGACAGAGAGAGGGTGAAGCAGCCGGGCTCGCTTCCCGGCCCGTCCGTCACCCGATCAGGGAGCACCACGCCTCCGGCCGCGCCCAGCGGCTCAGCCGCGGTAGCGAGGTCCGCGGCGGGGAGATCTGCGCCGTCAGGGTGCGGTGTGGTCCGCGCGTCAGGTAGCGCGGCGCGCCCAGGGCGCGGAGCGGATCTCGCGTAGCGCCTCGCGGCGCGTCTGGCCGCGTAACCCGTCGACGAACAGCTTGCCCGCCAGATGGTCCGTCTCGTGCTGCAGCGCCCGCGCCAGGAAGCCGCTGCCCGACACCGTGAGCGGCTCGCCGTGCTGGTCGAAGCCGGTCACCGTCGCGTGCATGGCGCGTGGGGTCGCGAAGTACAGCTCCGGGATGGACAGACAGCCCTCGTCGCCCTCCTGGAGCTCCTCCGACACCGTGATCGACGGATTGACCACATGCCCGCGCCGGCCCTCGGCGTCGTAGACGAAGACCTGAGCCGCGACGCCGATCTGGTTGGCGGCGACGCCCGCGCGCCCCGGCACGCCCAGCAGCGTGTCCATCAGGTCCGTGACCAGCGCCCGCAGCTCGGCGTCGAACGCGCGGACGGGGTCGCACTCGGCGCGCAGCACCGCGTCTCCGATGATCCGGATCGGGCGAACGGTCATGGGCCGAACCCTATCCCCCGCCGCCGGTCGATCTTCGGCCCGGCGCACACCCCCTAAGCCGTCCTAGGATGATGGTTCGTCCAGCGGGAGCGGAGCGGAACCGGTTGGATGGACGCATGGCGGAGATCGTCCTCGTGCGGCACGGGCAGACCGAGTGGAGCGCCAGCGGGCAGCACACCTCCTACAGCGACATCGAGCTGACCCCGACCGGCGAACGGCAGGCCGCCGAGCTCGGCGCCCGGCTCGAGGACCGCGCGTTCGCGGCGGTGATCAGCTCACCGCGGGAACGGGCCGTGCGCACCGCGGAGCTCGCCGGCCTGCGGATCACCGAGATCGACGACGACCTCGCGGAGTGGAACTACGGCCGCTACGAGGGCATCACCTCGAAGGAGATCCACGAGAGGTACGACCCGACGTGGTCGCTGTGGACCGACGGCGCGCCCGAGGGCGAGACCCCGCCCCAGGTCGGCGCGCGCGTCGACCGGGTCCTCGCCAAGGCCGCCAAGCTGCTCGACCAGGGCGACGTGGCGCTGGTCGGCCACGGCCACACCCTGCGCGTGGTCGGCGCACGCTGGATCGGGCTCGGCCCCGAGGGCGGCGGGCTGCTCAAGCTCGACACCGCCACGATCTCCGTGCTCGGCTTCGAGCACGGCACGCGGGTCATCCTGCAGTGGAACTCGGGTCGCTGAGCGACACCTTCGGGGGGCGTCCCTCGTACGGCGTCGACAGCACCACCGTCGTGCGGTGCGTGACGTTGGCCGCGGTCCGGATCTCCTGCAGCACCCGTTCGAGGTCGGCCGGCCCGGCCACGCGTACCAGCAGCAGGTAGAAGTCGTCGCCGGCGACCGAGTAGCACGACTCGATCTCCGGGATGTGCGCCAGCCGCTCGGGGGCGTCGTCGGGCTGTGACGGGTCGAACGGCCGGATCGCCACGAATGCGGCCAGGGGCAGGTCGATCGCGTCGTAGGCGACCTTGGCCGTGTAACCGTGGATCACTCCCCGCTGCTCGAGCCGGCGGACCCGCTGGTGCACCGCCGACACCGAGAGCCCCACCCGTTCGGCGAGGTCGGTGTAGGACAGCCGGCCGTCGGCGGTCAGGGCTGCGACGATGGCGCGGTCGATGTCCTCCACGGCAGTGAAAATACCGGTCGGCCGGCGGCGCGGCGATGTCGATCCCGACACGGCGCCGTTCGTCATCCCCACGACAACGCCGTACGAGGCAGGAAAGGTGAACACATGCGGTACGTGATGATGATCTGCGGCCCCGAGTCGAACTGGGAGGGCGAGCACGTCGAGGAGCTGATGGCGACCGTCGGCGCGTGGTGGGAGAAGTGGCACGCCGCGGGCGTGGTCATCCAGGGCGGCGCGGAGCTGCAGCCCGTGGCCACCGCGAAGACGGTCCGCCGGGGCGCCGACGGCAAGGCCATGGTCACCGACGGGCCCTACATCGAGCTCAAGGACGTGGTCGGCGGCTTCATGCTGCTGGAGGCCGACTCGATGGACGAGGCCGTCGCCTGCGCCGCGACCTGGCCGGGCATCGAGGCGGTCGGCGACCAGGTCGAGGTCCGGCCCACCACGGGGCGCTAGCCGGTCAGGTCAGGTCAGGTCAGGTCGGCGAGGCGGCGGCGCAGCAGGTCGCGCTCGGCGTCGTTGGTGGCCAGCGCCAGCGCGCGCCGGGTGGCCTGCGCCGCCTCGTCGCGCCGGCCGAGCTTGACCAGCAGGTCGGCCCGGGTGGCGGGCCACATGCGGTAGCCGGCGAGCCGCTCGGCCAGGCCGTCGACCTCGGCCAGGGCGGCTCCGGGGCCCTCGACGAAGCCCGTGGCGACCGCCCGGGACAGCGCCACCACCGGCGACGGGGTCAGGGTGAGCAGCCGGTCGTAGAGGCCGCGGACGGCGGTCCAGTCGGTCGCCGCCCAGGACGGCGCGAGGGCGTGCTGGGCGGCGATGGCGGCCTGCAGCTGGTAGGGGCCCGGTGCGTCGAGGGCGGCGGCGCGGCCGAGGCGGCGTACCCCGTCGGCGATCATGGCGCGGTCCCACCGGGACCGGTCCTGGTCGGGCAGCAGCACCAGGCGGCCGGCGTCGTCGACGCGGGTCGCGGCCCGGGCCTCGTGCAGGGTCAGCAGCGCGGCCAGGCCGGCCGCCTCGGGCTCGGCGGGGAGCAGGTCGGCGAGCTGCCGGGCCAGGTCGAGCCCTTCGCGGGCGAGGTCGCGCCGGGCCGCGTCGTAGCCCTGGTTGAAGACGAGGTAGACCGTGGCGAGCACGGCCGACAGCCGATCCGGGCGCGCTTCGAAGGTCGCGCCGCGCAGGGCGCGCTTGGCCCGCACGAGGCGCTGGGCCATCGTCGAGGTCGGCACGAGGTAGGCGGCGGCGATCTCCTCGGTGGCCAGGCCGCTGACGGCCGACAGGGTCAGCGCCACCTGCGACGGCTCGCTCAGCGCCGGATGGCAGCACGCGAAGATCATGGCCAGGCGGTCGTCGCCGGTCGGCTCGGCCGGCGGTTCCAGGGCCAGCTGGGCGGCCTTCGCACGGCCGGTGGCCTCGCGGCGCAGCGCGTCGAGGGCCTTGCGCCAGGCGGTGGTGACCAGCCAGCCGGCGGGCCGGTCGGGGACGCCCTCGGCCGGCCAGCGCCGCAGCGCCTCCGACACCGCGTCCTGCAGGGCCTCCTCCGCCCGGTCGAGGTCGCCGAGGCGGCGGGCCAGCACCGCCCGCATCCCGGGCGCGTCGGTCCGCCAGACCGCGTCCAGGGCGCCGGCTGCGTCGACCACGCTCCGAGGCTAGACCGCCCGGCCGGCCGCGTGGGTGGCCCGGTCGCCGATCTCGGCCAGGTAGGCGATCAGCTCCGGCGGCTCGTGCACCTCGAACGCGCAGCCGAGGGTGAGCAGCCGCCAGGCCAGGTATTCGAGGGTGTCGGAGTGGCCGCGCAGCAGGCAGGTGTCGGCGTCGATCGCGGTCAGGTCGGCGGGCGAGTCGCCGACGCGGCCGGCCAGCCGCTCGATCGGGGCGTGCAGCGTCGCCACGGCCCGGTGGACGGGGGTGAACTCGGTGAGCTTGCCGGTGACGTACGCGGCCGCGTCGGCCGCCGGCAGCTCGCGCGGCGTGGCCCGGGACCCGGTGGGGTTGACGTCGGTGATCCGGTCGACGCGGAAGACCCGCCAGTCGGCGCGGTCGAGGTCGTAGGCGACCAGGTACCAGCGCCGCCCGGCCGAGACGAGCTTGTGCGGGTCGGCGTGGCGTTCCGCGTCGGCGCCGTCGTGGCGGCGATAGGTGAACCGCAGCCGGTCGCCGCCGCCGATGGCCGCCGCGAGGTCGCTCAGCCGGGCCGGGTCGACCGTCGGCGGGGACCAGGCCAGCAGTGGCTCGGTGGCCCGGCCGAGCGCGCCGACCCGGTGTCGCAGCCGGGCCGGGAGCACCTGCTCGAGCTTGGCCAGGGCGCGCACCGCGGCCTCGTCGATGCCGGTGACCGCGTGCGAGGCGGCGCTGCGCAGGCCCACGGCGATCGCCACCGCCTCCTCGTCGTCGAGCAGCAGCGGCGGCATCGCCTTGCCCGAGACGAGGCGGTAGCCGCCGACCGCGCCCATCGTCGCCCGCACCGGGTAACCGAGCTCACGCAGCCGGTCGACGTCGCGGCGGACGGTGCGCAGGCTGACGCCCAGCCGGTCGGCGAGCTCGCCGCCGGGCCACTCGCGCGGGGTCTGCAACAGCGACAGCAGGGTCAGCAGCCGCGCCGGGGTGTTCGCCATGTCCGCCAGAATGCCAGCCATATGTGACAGGAACTGACCTACTGGGTCCGTAGCGTGGCCCGCATGACGCCTTTCCGGATCGACATCCCGCAAGCCGACCTCGACGACCTGCGCGACCGGCTCACCCGGACCCGCTGGCCGCGGCAGCTGCCCGGCGACGGGTGGAGCCGCGGCGTGCCGGTCGACTACCTGCGCGGCCTCGCGGATCACTGGGCGACGACGTACGACTGGCGCGCCCACGAGGCCCGGCTCAACGAGTTCCCGCAGTTCGTGACGGAGATCGACGGGCTCACGGTGCACTTCCTGCACGCGCGCTCCGAAGCGGCCTCCGACGGGTTGCCGCTGCTGCTGACCCATGGGTGGCCCAACTCGTTCGTGGAGTTCACCGACCTGATCGGGCGGCTCACCGGCGCGGGCTTCCACGTGGTCGTGCCGTCGGTGCCCGGGTTCGGCTTCTCGGCCGCGCCGGCGGAGACCGGGTTCACCGTGGAGCGGGTCGGGCGGATGTGGGCGGAGCTGATGCGCCGGCTCGGCTACGACCGCTACGGCACGCAGGGCGGCGACCTCGGCGCCTACGTCGCGCCGGCGGTGGCCCGGGTCGCGCCGGACCACGTGGTCGGCGTGCACATCGACGGCGGGTTCGGCTTCCCGACCGAGGCCGACGTGCCCTCGATGACGGAGCCGGAGCGGGTCGAGTGGGAACAGATGCAGGAGTGGATGGCCGGCGGCGTCGACCATCACGCGCTGCTGCGGGCGGCGCCGCAGACGTTCGCGTACGCCTGGACCGACTCCCCCGTCGGCCTGCTGGCCTGGCTGACGCACAAGTTCAAGGAGTTCGCGTTCATGGCCGAGACCCCCGACCAGGTGATCGACCGCGACCTGATGCTGACCAACGCCAGCCTGTGGTGGTTCACCGGCACGGCGGGCACGTCGTCGTGGCCGATGTACGACCTGCTGACGCTCGCGCCGGGTGGCGGTTTCGCTTGGCCGCAGGGGCAGAAGGCGGTCCCGTCGGGCGTTTACGGGGGCGGCTCCCCACTCATGCGCAGGCTCGCCGAGCGGGACAACACGATCACGCACTGGCCGCAGGGGAACCCCGGCAACCACTTCGTGGCGATGGAGCAGCCGGCCGCGCACGCGGCCGACATCGTCGCCTTCTTCTCAGCCCTTCGCCAGTGACCGGGAGATGACCAGGCGCTGGATCTGGTTGGTGCCCTCGACGATCTGCAGCACCTTGGCCTCGCGCATGTAGCGCTCCACCGGGTGGTCGGCGACGTAGCCGTAGCCGCCGAGCACCTGGACGGCGTCGGTGGTCACCTTCATCGCGACGTCGGTGGCGAACAGCTTGGCCTTGGCCGCCTCGACCGAGTAGGGGCGGCCGTGGTCCCGCAGCCGGGCCGCCGACAGGGTCAGCGCGCGGGCGGCGGAGACCTGGGTGGCCATGTCGGCCAGCATGAAGCCCAGGCCCTGGAAGTCGATGATCGGCGTGCCGAACTGCTCCCGCTCCCGGGCGTAGCCGGCCGCGTAGTCGAGGGCCGCCTGGGCCAGGCCGACGGCGCAGGCGGCGATGCCGAGCCGGCCGGAGTCGAGGGCCCGCATCGCGATGCCGAAGCCGGTGCCCTCGTCGCCGACGAGCCGGTCCGCGGACACGCGCGCGCCGTCGAACGCGATCTGGGAGATCGGCGAGGCGTGCAGGCCCATCGTGCGCTCCGGGGCCTGCGGCACGATGCCGGGCGTGCTCGCGTCGACGAGCAGGCACGAGATGCCCCGGGCGCCGGGGCCGCCGGTGCGGGCGAACACGTTGAAGAAGTCGGCGTCGTGGGCGTGGGTGATCCACGCCTTGGTGCCTTCGATGACGTAGGCGTCGCCGTCGCGCCGCGCCCGCGTGGTCATCGCCGCCGCGTCGGAGCCACCCTGCGGCTCCGAGAGGCAGTAGCCACCCAGCAGCTCGCCGCCGAGCATGTCGGGCAGCAGCTTGCGCAGCTGCTCGCTGCCGGCGGAGGCCACCGGGTAGCAGGCCAGGGTGTGCACGCTGACCGCCTCGGCGGCGACCAGCCAGCGGGAGGCGAGGATCTCCAGGACCTGCAGATAGACCTCGTACGGCTGCCCGCCGCCCCCCATCTCCTCGGGGTAGGGCAGGCCGAGCAGCCCGGCCCGGCCGATGGTGCGGACCAGCTCGCGCGGGAACTCGCGGCGGGCCTCGTAGTCGGCGGCCTTCGGCGCGAGCTCGCGGTCGGCGATCTCGGTGGCGAGGTCGAGGAGGTCTCCGGCCTCTTCGGTGGGCAGGACGCGGTCGATGGTCATAGTTCGGCCAGCTCCGTGGGTGTGGTGTTGAGGACGTCCGCGCCCCCGTCGGTGCAGACGACGATGTCTTCGATGCGGGCGCCGTGGCGGCCCGCGAGGTAGATGCCCGGCTCGATCGAGAACGCCATGCCGGGCTCCAGGGGACGATCGTTGCCCGCCACGATGTAGGGCTCCTCGTGGCCGTCTAGACCGATCCCGTGCCCGGTGCGGTGCAGGAACGCCGGACCGTAGCCGGCGTCGGCGATCACCTCCCGGGCCGCGGCGTCGACCTGCGCGCACGTCACACCCGGCCGCACGGCCTCGACGGCGGCGCGCTGGGCGGTGTGCAGCACCGCGTAGAGCTCGGCCATGTCGGGCGCCGGGCGACCGACCACATAGGTGCGGGTCGAGTCGGAGCAGTAGCCGGACGGCATCGTGCCGCCGATGTCGACCACCACCGGGTCACCGGGCCCGATCACCCGGTCGGCGGTGGCGTGGTGCGGGCTCGCCCCGTTGGGCCCGGACGCGACGATGACGAAGTCGACGGTGGCGTGGCCGGCGGCCAGGATCGCGTCGGCGATGTCGACGCCGACCTCGCGCTCGGTGCGGCCCGGGCGCAGCCACTCGCCCATCCGGGCGTGCACCGCGTCGATGGCGGCGCCGGCCGCCCGCAGCGCCTCGACCTCGGCCGGTGACTTGCGCATCCGCAGCTCACCGAGCACGTCGCCGGCCAGCCGCTGCTCGGCGCCGGGGAGGGCGGCCCGCAGGCCGAGCACGTGCGCGGCCCACATCCGATCGCTGAGCGCCACCACGCTGGGGTCGCCGTCGAGGGCCCGCGCCACCAGCGGGAACGGGTCGGCGCCGTCGGGGTGGTCGACGATCCGCACGTTCGTCGTCGCCGTCTCGGCGGCCGGGCGTTCCAGCGTCGGGACGATCAGGGTGGGCTCGCCGCGGGCGGGCAGCACCAGGCAGGTCAACCGCTCCTGGGCGTGGGCGTCGTAGCCGGTGAGGTAGCGCAGGTCGGAGCCCGGTGTGACGAGCAGCGCGTCGAGGCCGACCGCGGCCGTCGCGCGCTGGGCGGCCACGAGCCGCTCGGGTGGGTAGAGCTCCGCACTGAGCACGCCCCTAGCTTAACGGTCGTTCGGGCGGCTTTCGGCCCCGTCGAGCCCGCGCGCCGCGGCCCGGGCGCGTCCGACATGCGACAACACGTCCGTGCTGTCGACCCACTGGTCCACGGCGCCCGTCAAGGGCCGGGCCCGCAGCGCCGGATCGGCGATGGTGGCGACGAGCGCTTCGGCGAACCGGGCCCCGCCGACCACCATGATCGGCCGGTCGTGGAACGGGCGCGGGGCGGGGTCGACGGTCGTCCCGAAGACCTCGTTGGTGCGCTCCCCCGCCGCGCTGGCGGCGGCGACCAGGTGGCGCTCGCGGTCGCGCCAGTCGGCCGCGGCCAGGGCGCCGGCGAGCGCCTCGTGCGGGCCGTTCTCGAGGCGGGCGAAGGCGGTGCCGATCCATTTGGCGTACGGCGGATAGCGGCGCTCCAGGAGCAGGAACAGCCGCATCAGGTCGCGGGCGAGGCGGGCGGCGACGATCCGGCTGCCCAGGTCGTCACCCAGCTCCCCGCAGCGGCCGACGAACGGCTCCTCCTGGTCGATCCGGGTCCACTGGGCCGCCAGGACGTGCCGCCAGACGTCGTCCGGGTACCAGCGCAGGCGTCGCCGGGCCGCGTCGAGGCCCAGGTCGTCGTGGAAGACGGCGCCGCCGGTGAACTCGGCCAGGCGCTGGGTCGGCAGGGCGAGCCAGTCGCCGGCGCTCTCCGTGCGCAGCGGCACCAGGTAGTCGGCGAGGATCTCGACCTTGACGCCGATCTGCTCGCCGCCGCCGGAGGTGGGGATGCCGTGGAAGGTGGGCGGCAGGACGATGGCGTTCTCTGCGATCACCCGGGCGGCCCGGTCGGCGACGAAGACCTGCAGGCGCGGGCCCCAGTCGTGGTCCATGGAACGCTCCGTGTCGAAGCCGAGCACGTCCGAGCCGCTGTCGACGCGGCCGGCCGCGTGCGGCAGGGCGGTCAGGGCCGGCGCTACCAGCTCCGCGTACAACCTGCGACTGACGTCGATGCCGGGTGTGAACCCCATGCGCCCCTCCCGGGTTAGGCTGGAGACGATCACTGTCGGTGACGAGAGGACGAGGCGATGGCGCTCCCCGAAGTCGTGTCCCGCGCACAGTGGCAGACCGCCCGTGACGCGCTCCTGGTCAAGGAGAAGGAGGCGACCCGGGCGCTGGACGACCTGGCCGCCCAGCGACGACGGCTGCCGATGGTGCGGATGCCGGCCGATTATGCGTTCGACGGGCCCGACGGGAAAGCGAGTTTGCGGGACCTGTTCGAGGGTCGCGACCAGCTCGTCGTCTACCAGTTCATGGACAACGGCCCCGACGACATCTGCTCCGGCTGCGCCAGCTTCACCGACAACGTCGGGCGGCTCGAGCACCTGCACGCGCGCGGCACCTCGTACGCCGTCGTCTCCGACATGCCGTTGGACCAGCTCCGGTCGGTGCGGACGCGGATGGAGTGGACGGTGCCGGTCTACTCGTCGCGCGGCACCACGTTCAGCGCCGACATCGGGGCCGGGCGGGGCTTCGCGCTGGCCGTGTTCGTCACCGACGGCGTCGACGCTTACCAGACCTACCTCACCAGCGACCGCGGCGTCGACCGGCTGCGCTTCGACTTCAACATCCTCGACCTCACGCCGTACGGGCGGCAGGAGAGCTGGGAGGACTCGCCGCTGGGCTGGCCGCAGACGGAGCCGTACTCCTGGTGGCGCCTGCACGACGAGTACTGATGTTCACCGTCGCCCGTGGTGCCGCGTCCCATGTGGACGGTCTGGTCGCGCTGCTCGGGCAACGGGAGTTCTTCGCCGCCAAGCTCGCCGCGCAGTCCCGCGGCGAGGGGGTGCTGCTCGTCGGGTGCCTCGACGGCTCGCCGGTCGCCGACGTGTGGGTGGCGTTGTCGCCGGTGCCGGAGCGCGAGGTCAATGAGCACCTCGGCGGGGTGCCGGTGCTGGTCCACCTCGAGGTGGTGTCGGTGCTGCGCAACCGCGGGTTCGGCACGTCGCTCATCGGGGCGGCCGAGTCGCTGGCCCGCTCCCGCGAGCACGCGAGGATCGCGCTCGGCGTGGCGGTCGACAACCCAGGCGCGCGACGGCTGTACGAGCGGCTCGGCTACGGCGAGTGGCCCCACGGCCTGATCTCGACGGGGTACGACTGGGTCGGCAGGGACGGCGTCAAGCGCTGGGTCCCCGAGACGATCACGATGCTGGTCAAATCCCTGCGGTGACCCTGCCGCAGCTCAGGGTTGGAAGCGGTAACCCATCCCCGGTTCGGTCAGCAGGTGCCGCGGGTGGCCGGGGTCGACCTCGAGCTTGCGCCGGAGCTGAGCCATGTACTGGCGGAGGTAGTTGGTCTCGGTCTGGTACTGCGGCCCCCAGACGTCCTGGAGCAGCTGGCGCTGGCTGACCAGCTTGCCGGGGTTGCGCAGGAGGATCTCCAGCAGATGCCACTCGGTCGGGGTGAGCCGCACCTCGCCGGCCCCGTCGGGCGGGTCGACGGTCCGCGCCGCCAGGTCGACGGTGAACGCACCCACCTTGATCACCGGCGCGGCGTCACTGGTGGCGCCCATCCGCCGGGTGACGGCCCGGATCCGGGCGAGCAGCTCGTCGACCCCGAACGGCTTGGTCACGTAGTCGTCCGCCCCGGCGTCGAGCGCGGCCACCTTGTCGGCACTGTCCGCGCGGCCGGACAGCACGATGATCGGCACGGCGGTCCACCCGCGGAGCCCGCGGATCACATCGGTGCCCTCCATGTCGGGAAGGCCGAGATCGAGCACGACGAGATCGGGCGGCCGGGCCGCGGCGGCCTTCAACGCCGTCCCACCATCGGCGGCGACGTCCACGTCGTAGTCGCGGGCCCGCAGATTGATCCGCATGGCCCGCAGGATCTGCGGCTCGTCGTCGACGACCAGGATCCGCGTCACCGCACACCACCGTTCGGCGGCTGCTCGTCGCCCTCGCTCATGTGTTCACCTTCCGCCTTCCGCGGGTCGCTCTCGGCGCCGCCCGCGCCACCGCCGCCGTGCCGGACGCCGTGGCCGCGCCGGGGCCGGTCACGTCCTTGAACGTGACTGCCCGGCGCGCCCTGGCCCGTGGTCGCGGCGGCGTCACGCGGCCGGCGGTTGGCCGAGTCGTCTTCCGTGAGCCGAGGCGGCGAGCCGCCGTTGACCGGGTCGCGCCCCTTCCGGTCGACAGCGGCGCTGTCTGCGAGCCGCGACGGATGGACCGGTTCCGGCACCGGGGCGCCGTCGACCGGTCCAGGTCCGCGAAGCTCCAGGTCCGACGGGCCGAGCCGCGGGATCGGCTGCGGGTCGCGCGGCCAGCGCCGTAGGCGTTCCCGGATCGCCTGGTCGGCGATCTCCGTCGCGCGGGTCTCCGTCGGTTCCACCGACGCCTCGGTCGACGGCAGGGTCAGCACCATCGTCAGCCCGCCGCCCGGTGTCGTCTCCGGCACCAGCGAGCCACCCATCGCCTCCGCCAAACCGCGCGACAGCGCCAGGCCGAGGCCGACGCCCGCGTGGTTGGTGCGGTCGCCGAGCCGCTGGAACGGCTGGAACACCCGGTCGCGGTCCGTGTCCGGGATGCCGGGGCCGCGGTCGATCACCCGCAGCTCGACCCAGCCGGCGTGGTCGCTCGCCGTGATCTTCGGTGGCCGGTCGTCGGGGCTGAACCGGATCGCGTTGCCGATCACGTTGACCAGGATCCGCTCCAGCAGGCCCGGGTCCGCGACCACCAGCGGCAGGTCGTCCGGCATCCGCAGGACCACCGGGGCGGCGGCCGCGCCGATCTCGTCCAGCGCCCGCGGCACCGCCTCCTCCAAACCCAGCGACGCCGGCACCACCCCGAGCGCGCCGGCCTGCAGGCGACTCATGTCGAGCAGGTTCGCGACCAGCCGTCCGAGCCGGTCCAGCGACTCGTCGGCGGTGGCCAGCAGCTCGTCGCGGTCCTCGGGCGAGAACTCCACCTCGTCGCTGCGCAAACTGGTCACCGCCGCCTTGGCGGACGCGAGCGGCGTACGCAGGTCGTGGCTCACCGCCGCGAGCAGCGCCGTGCGCATCCGGTCGGCCTCGGCCAGCGGGAGCGCCTCGGCCGCCTGCTCGGCCAGGCGCTCCTGGCGCAACGCGACCGCCGCCTGGGCCGCGAACGCCTCGACGATCCGGCGGTCGCTGGCCTCCAGGGTGCTCCCCCGCAGCACGAGGGCGAGGTCGTCGCCGATCGGCACGTCGCTCGTACCCTCCGCCGGGGCTCGGCTCGGCTCTGCCCCGTCGACGGCGGCGACGCGCCACGCGGCCGGGTCGCGACGGAGGTCCGGCACGTCGACCGCGCCGGGCGCGCGTTCCAGCAGCGCCACCGACTCCAGACCGAACATGTCGCGCAGTTGGCGCAACAGGGCTTCCAGCGGGCGTACGCCGCGCAGCACGCTTCCTGCCACGGTTGCCAGGGTCTGTGCGTCGGCGCTCGCGGCCGCCGCCTCCCGGGTCCGCGTGGCGGCGGTGTCGACGACGGCACTGACCGCTATCGCCACCGCGACGAACACGATCAGCGCCAGCACGTTCTCCGTCTCGTTGATCGTGAAGCGTCGCAGCGGCGGCGTGAAGAAGTAGTTGAGCAGCAGGAACCCGGCCACCGCGGCGGCGATAGCGGGCAGGCGTCCGCCGATCAGCGCGACCACGATCACCCACAGCAGGAAGAGCATCATGTCGCTGGCCAGCGACAGCTCGTCGACGAACGGCACCAGGATCGCGGTCAGCGCCGGCAGGCCGATGAGCGCGACCAGGTACCCGGCGACGCGCCGGCTCCGCGACAGCGCCGCGCCGCCGCTGCGCCACCGCCGCCGGCCGGCCCCGACCTCCTCATGGGTGACCAGGTGCACGTCGATCGCGCCGGACAGCGCCGTCGTGGTCACGCCGACGCCGGCGGAGAGGATCTGCTGGACGCGGCCGCGCCGGCTGGCGCCGAGCACGAGCTGCGTGGCGTTGACACCGCGGGCGAAGTCGAGCAATGCGCGCGGCACGTCGGCGCCGACGACCTGGTGGTACGTGCCGCCGAGGCTCTCCACCAGCAGCCGCTGCCGGGACAGCAGGGCCGGGTCGGCGTCGACGAGGCCGTCGCTGCGCGACACGTGCACGGCCAGCAGGTCGGCGCCCTTGCTGCGGGCGGCGATCCGGGCGGCGCGGCGGATCAGCGTCTCCCCCTCGCGCCCGCCGGTCAACGCGACCACGACGCGTTCGCGGGCCTCCCAGGTGGTGCCGATGCCGTGCTGCTCGCGGTAGCGGTCGAGCTGCTCGTCGACCTTGTCCGCCAGCCAGAGCAGCGCGAGCTCCCGGAGCGCGGTCAGGTTGCCGACGCGGAAGTAGTTGGCCAGCGCCGCGTCGACCTTCTCCGGCGGGTACACGTTGCCGTGCGCCATCCGCCGCCGCAGCGCCTCGGGCGTCATGTCGACGAGCTCGACCTGGTCCGCGCCGCGTACGACCGAGTCCGGAACGGTTTCTCTCTGCACCACCCCGGTGATCTGCTCGACGACGTCGTTGAGCGACTCGAGGTGCTGGATGTTGACCGTCGACAGCACGGTGATCCCGGCGTCGAGCAGCTCCTGGATGTCCTGCCAGCGCTTCGCGTTGCGGGAGCCGGGCACGTTGGTGTGCGCGAGCTCGTCGACGACGGCGACCTGCGGGTTGCGGCGCAGGATCGCGTCGACGTCCATCTCGGTGAACCGCGCGCCGCGGTACGCCATCTCCCGGCGCGGCATCGCCTCGAGATCGTCGAGCAGCTCCGCCGTGTGCGGCCGCCCGTGCGTCTCGACGAACCCGATCACCAGATCGGTGCCCCGCCCGGCCCGCCGCTGCGCCTCCTCGAGCATGGCGAACGTCTTCCCGACACCGGGCGCGGCGCCGAGGTAGATCCGCAACTGTCCACGAGCCATCGCGTTCCATATTCGCGCGTCGCGGCGCCGCAGCGGCCGATCTTGACGGGATCGCTACGTGTCGCCCAACGTGAAGCGTGCCGCGGTGCGCCAGGCGTCCGGTTCCGGCGCGCCCACCATGAGCCAGACCTCGCGCGCTCTCGCCCGTAGTGGGAGGCTCGCGCTGACCGCGTCGGCCGCCGCCCGCAGGTCATCGACCGGCACGTCGTGCCCGATCGTCAGATGGGGCACGACGTCGTCGAACTCCCCACGGTACGGCGGGTGCTGCGGAAACCGCTCCCACAGCGCGGCGGTCAGCGCCCGGAACGGCTGGTCGGGGCGCGGCGCCAGCCAGGCGACGTGATCGCCGAACCAGCTCACGCGCGCGAACTCGACGTCGAACCGTGGGTGGGCGGCGACCGTCTCGGCGACGGCAGCCAGCACGTCGTCGGTCACCTCGTCCGGCGCGACGAACGGGTAGAGCACGGTCACATGAGCCGGCACTCCCCAGCGCGCGGCCGTGTCGAACCGCGCCCGATGCTCCCCGACCACCTCTTCGGCCTCGGGCACGGGCACGATCAACGCGGTCTCGATCGCCTGCACGCCGCAAGTGTCTGTGTCGCGGTCGCAGAGATCAAGAACCTCCCTCTCCTTCCATGCCACCTCGCACACCCTCTAGACCGTCCTAGGATGATGGTTCCGGCTGGTAGCGCGCGCCGCCCAGACCGCCGCTCGTTTAGGAGACGCGCCGTCTAGCTCGACTGGCTGATGCGCATGCAAGTGCCGCCGGGTCGGCGGCGCTTCGCGGGCATGGCGTTTCACAGGGTGCAACGCCATGCCCGCATGCGGTCCGGCCCCAGCCTTGCCGCCGTGTTCTGACCGAAGCCGCCGTCCGCCCCGCTATCTCACGCAAGACGCCCGCCGCCGTTTGCCGTCCCGCCCCAACCTTGCCGCCGCGTTCTGACCGAAGCCGCCGTCCGCCGTTTGCCGTCCCACCCCAGCCTTGCCGCCGCGTTCTGACCGAAGCCGCCGTCCGCCGTTTGCCGTCCCACCCCAGCCTTGCCGCCGCGTTCTAACCGAAGCCGCCGTCCGCCCTGGCCGTCCCCGCACGCCGCCGAGCCTTCCGACAGAGCCGGCGGCCCGGCCGGCGCAGTCAGCCGCGGGCCGCTCCCAGGCCGAGCAGGGCGGCGATGCCCAGGGCGCTCCGAGGCGCGTAGGCGCAGCGCCACAGGCCGCCGTGGGCCGCGTACTCCGCCTCCTCGTGCCACACCTCGGCCGCCGGGCGAGGTGGGTTGCGCAGGTCGTGCACCAGCAGCGCCGCCATCAGGGTGTTGCTCGTGGCCGGCTCGAAGACCTCGACGCCGAAGCGGTGTGCGCCCGCGTAGGCCGCCGCCAGCGCGCGGTTCTTGACCACCGACCGGGTGCGGGTCGGCGGCGCGACGTTCATGCTGACCGTCGCGCCCTCCGCGCGGGCCACCGTCGCCCGCCAACGGTGGATCCGTTTGGACAGGGCGTAGTTCGGGCCCTGTTGCGCGACCAGGGAATCGCAAATCCCCGGGTCGTCGCCCGGAGCGTAGTTCCGCCGCAGCATCCGTCCGCCCGACAGCAGCCGTAGCGGCCGGCGTAGTCGGGCCACCCCCTGCGGCGATCCGTAGGCGCGCTCGGCGTGCGCCACCGCATCGCCCGGCACCGCGAAGACGTCGGTCGGCGTCGCCAGGAACGCCAGGGCCGTGTCGGGCCGGGACTGCCGCACGTGCCCGGTCAGCGCGTCGACCGCGGTGCTGAGCCGCACGTTGATCGCACCGTCGGCGTAGACGTAGTTGCCCAGCACCAACCGGCCGTCGAAGCCGTCGAGCCAGGCGGCGACGGTTGCGACGCCGTGGAGCAGGTCGGCGCCGGCCCGCTCGGCGAGGTCACCGTCGCCTTTCAGGGCCGGGACGTGCAGGCGGCCGCCGTATTTGGACGCCGTGTCGATCAACCGCGACCACAGTGCCGGCCGCGCCAGGTCGACCGCCACGACCGGATTGCCCCACCGCAGGAGCGACGGGACGGGACCCATCTCGGCGCCGGCGCCCAGCGCCACGACCGTCGTGCCGCCGAGGTCGAGCCAGTCGGGGTTGGCCTGCACCGTGCGGACCGCCTCCGCACAGGACGGCTCGATGATGCCCGCCGCCAGCCAGGCATCGAGCCGCCGCTTGATGCCGTCGCCACGTAGCCGCTCGCCACGGTAGGGCAACGTCAGCTCCTTGTCGACCCGCCCCTGGCCCCCCACCGTCGCCGTCGTCGGCGGCTCGACCGGCCCCGCGAACGCGTCCGCCAGCGGCTTCACGGCGCCGTCGGCGGTGCGGAACCGCATGCGCTCGTTGACCGATGCCAGCCCTTCGGCCGCGATCCGCCGCGCCGCCGAGCCGTCACCCAGCCCGGCCTCGACCAGGCGGCGGAAATGCACCAGGTAGCCCCGTCGCCAGTCGGTCTCGCGCTGCGCCGCCGCCGCGCCGATCGGGTCGACAGCCCGCAGCGCGTCGCCCACCACCGCCCGCCCCAACGACGAGGTCAGGCCGGTGCCGCTGGTGGTGGGCGGGAAGATCACGCCGCTCGGTTCAGTCACGGGCACATCATCGCGCGCCCCACCGACACGCGCACCGCCCGCGCCCCGCCGCCGGCGTCGCCGCACGTCACGAATCGATATAGCGACGCGCGATTGCCCGGGAAACCGTGCGCTGGCTCGAAAAACGCCGCTACCGCCGCCCGACAGCCATGGGTACGTTCGATCACGGCGGCGCACCACCAACAGCCCTACCGGACACCGTTCTGCAGGCGGTTCCGTCCGACGCAAAGCTCAGCGCTGGAGCAACGGCCATGCTTCGCCGCGGTACGCCAGCCCTGCCCCTTCATCCAACTACAGCCACCGTGTGCCCAGCCGGGCAGCACGGTCGGCAACCAGCAACAGCGCCGCCGGTCGCCACCTTCGGGAGCCGCCGCCAACCACACCTCGCGAACCGCCGCCAACCGCACCATCGAGACCCGCCGGCCACCGCAACTTGAGAGCCGCACCAACCGCACCGTGGAGACCCGCCGCCCATCGCACCGCTGTGAACCACCACCAACCGCACCGTGGAGACCCGCCGGCCATCGCACCGCTGGGAGCCGCCGCCAACCGCACCGTGGAAACCCGCCGGCCATCGCACCGCTGGGAGCCACCACCAACCGCACCGTGGAGAGCCGCCACCAACCGCACCACTACCGGCAACACCGCGGCTTGCCGCGCGCACGTGGCCACCGCCGGCCGTCGGCGCGCAGGCAAGTCGACAGATCGCACACCGCTGACACGCCGCGAGGTGCCGCCGCGGGCTACGTGTCGGGCGGGTGTGCCGAGCCCGGAAAGGGGGTGAAACGCGAACGGTGGGCGGCCCGCCGCCAGAACGGGCCGCCCACCGCGAACAACGATGGATCAGACGACAGTGCAGGAGCTACCGCCCACAGTGAACGTGGTCGGCTCCCCGGTTCCGCCGGTGTGCGTGCCGTTGAAGCCGATCGTCGTGGAGCCGCCCGGCGCGAGCGTGGCGTTCCACGACAGGGGTGCCGCGGTCACCGCCTGGCCGGACTGCGTCCACGTCGCCGACCAGCCCGGCGGAGTGATCCGCTGACCGCTCGGCAGAGCGAACGCCAGTGTCCAACCCGAGAGCGAGGAGGTACCCGTGTTGGTGAGCACGACGCTCGCCGTGAAGCCGGACGAGCCGCCCCAGGGGCTGATCGTGTAGGCCACCCGGCAGGACGACGGACCAGGACCAGGACCGCCGCCACCGGTGGTCGTGGTCACCGAGACGACCGGCGACAGCGCCGACACGTTGCCGGCGGCGTCGCGGGCGCGCACCTGGTAGCGGTAGGTGGTCGAGGCCGTCAGGCCACTGTCCACGAAGGACGCCGCCGACGGCGTGCCGACCACCGCGAACGTGCCGCCGCTCGCGCCGGTCGCCCGCAACACGTCATAACCCGCGACACCGACAGCATCCGTGGAGGCCGTCCATGACAACGAGACACCGGACGAGGTCACCCCCGAGGCGACCGGCGTACCCGGCGTGGTCGGTGGCGTCGTGTCCGGGTCCGGACCAGGGCCCGAGCCGTCGTCGAGGGCGTCGTGGATCGCGGTGTACGCCGGCTTCGGCGAGTAATTGGCGTCCCACGGCAGCGCCGCACCCTCGCCGCTGAACGTGTCTGGCACCCACGAGTACTTGTCGGTGAAGCCCCAGATCGTGATGCCCGCGCACGCGGTCACGGCAAGGCAGGCCTGCACGACGTTGCGGTAGTAGGTCGCCTGGGTCGTGTCCTTGGTGGCGTCGCGCGGCATCTGCATCCGCACGTCGAGCTCGGTGACCCGCACCTGCACACCGAGCGCGGCGAAGCGCTCCATGTTCTCGCGCAGCGACGACGGGAACCCGTACTGGATAGCGAGGTGACCTTGAAAACCGACACAGTCCACCGGCACGCCGTCGGCGCGGAGCTGGCGCACCAGGTTGTACATCGCGGTGCTCTTCGCGTTGATGCCCTCGACGTTGTAGTCGTTGATGCACAGCCGCGCGTTGCTGTCGGCGGCGCGGGCATAACGGAAGGCGTCGGCGATGAACGACGTGCCGAGGGTGTTGTACCAGAAGCTCGGCCGCATGCTGCCGTTCTCCTCGAACACCTCGTTGACGACGTCCCACGACACGACTGCCGGGTTGTCGGCGTAGCGGCCGACCACGGTCGCGATGTGGTCCTGCATCGCGGTCCGCATCGCCGTGGCCGACAGGTTCTGCACCCAGCCGGGCGTCTGGCTGTGCCAGACCAGCGTGTGGCCGTGCACCTGCTGGTCGTTGGCGGTCGCGAACGCGACCACCTGGTCGGCGCCGGCGAAGGTGTAGTTGCCGTCCGACGGCTCGGTCGACTCCCACTTCATCGCGTTCTCGGCGGTGACCTGGTTGAACTCGGACGCCGCGATCGTGCGGTAGGCGGCCTCGTTGGCGAGCGGGCTGGTGGCGGCCGCGTAGCCGATGAACTTGCCGCGCGCGGCGGCGTGCACGCGCAGCGGTGCGTCAGCCGCGGCGGGGGGCGCCACGACGAGCGGTACCGCGAGCGCCGCGGCGACGGCGATGACGGCCGTCCGCGCCGGGCGGGCGCCGCGGGCAAGGGTGATCATGGGAACGGTTCCTCCTTGCGATGGGTTACAGGCGGCAGCGCGCCACGGACGACCGCCGGGTGCCCGCTCGCGCGCCGTGCCCGCCCGGAGGACCACGGAGCCCGCCACGGACGCCCATCCGCGGAGCTACATCTATGGAAGCGCTCCCATCGTGCGGCGACGCCCAGCAGGACGTCAACACCTTTCGATACTCGGACGTGCCTCCGATCAACCAAGAAAAGTCGTCTCAGATGGTTACTTATCCGGATATCATCCGTTACGGTTTACGGGATGTTCAGGGTCGAGGCACCCCCGGCACCCCTGACCCCGCGTGTCGGCCAGGCCGTCAAGGGGTCCGTCCGCCGCCAGCGCTTCTCCCTCCTCGCCGCCTACGGCATCGGCGTGGTGCTGCTCGGTGTGGTCGGCCTCACTCTGTCCACGATCTCCGGCGAGCTGGCCGCGGGCTTCTCGCATCCCGAGTTCTGGCTGATGGCGTCGCTGGCCCTGCTCGCCGACGCGCGTGCGTTCATCGCGCTCGGGCGCCACGGCAAACCCGTGATGATCTGCCCGTCGCTCTGCTTCACGTTCGCGATCCTGCTCTGCTGGGGGCTGGGACCGGCGATCCTCGTCCAGGCCGCGGCCGCGGCCGTGGTCGCCTGGCGGATGCGCTACCCACCGGCCCGCGCCGCGCTGATGGCCGGCCAGTTCTCGGTGGCGACGGCCGCGGCGTTCGGGGTGCTCGTCATCGGCCGCCCCGACCCGTTCAACTCGATCGGCACCGTCGACGCCGTCCGTGACGCGGTCTCCGTCGTCGCGGCCGCCGCGGTCTGGCTGATCGCCTACCAGCTCCTGCGCACGCTCGCGCGGGTCGCCTCCCGCCGGCGCACGGGCGTGCAGATGCTCCGCCCGGCACCCGCCTACGAGCTGCTGTCGATCGCCGCGCTCCTCCTGCTCAGCCCGTTGCTCGCCGTCTCCGCCCACGTCAGCGCCGCGTTCGTACCGCTGGTCTTCGTGCCGCTCTACGCGTTCGAGCGGATGGCCCGGCTCTCCGCCGAACGCGACCGCACCGCCCGGGTCGACCCGCTGACCGACCTCGCCAACCGCACCGGCCTGCGCGCCGCGTTCGGTCGGCTCCGGCCCAACGGGCTGCATCCGAACCAGGGCCAACCCCTCGCGATGCTGCTGCTCGATCTCAACCGCTTCAAGTACGTCAACGACGCGCTCGGCCACGAGGTCGGCGACCGCCTGCTGATCGCGGTCGGCCAGCGACTGCGGGCCGCGCTGCCCGCCGGCGCCGTCGCGGCCCGACTCGGCGGCGACGAGTTCGCGGTCGTCGCCCCGGCCAACAACGAGTGCCAGGCCCGCCGGCTGGCCGAGTCGGTCACCGAGGCGATGGCCACGCCGGTCGTGCTCGACGGTCTGCAGGTCGACATCACCGGCTCGATCGGCGTCGCCCTCGCCCCGCGCGACGGCGACGACTTCGCGACGGTGATGCGGCACGCCGACGTCGCCATGTACCTGGCCAAGCAGCGCGGCCGGCCGATCCAGACCTACCGGGCCGAGGACGACCACAACTCCCCGGAACGGCTGGGGCTGCTCACCGATTTCCGGCAGGCGCTGGAGAGCGGCGACGGCTCGGTCGCCCTGCACCACCAGCCGCAGATCGACCTCGCCACCGGCCGGGTCGTCGGCTTCGAGGCGCTGCTGCGCTGGGAGCACCCGACCCGCGGCGCCATCCCGCCCGGCGATCTTCTCCGGATCGCCGAGCACACCCCGGTCATGCGCATGATCACCCAGCGGGTGATCGACGAGGTCGTGGCCCAGCAGGGCCGCTGGCTCGCCGCCGGCGTCAAGCTGCGCAGCTCGCTCAACGTCAGCATCCGGGACCTGCACGGCGAGGAGATCCTCACCCAGCTCACCGCCCGCCTGGCCGAGCACAACGTGCCCGCCGACCTCATCCAGGTCGAGGTCACCGAGAGCGCGCTGACCGCCGACCTGGGCCAGCTGCGCGCCACCATCGAGCGCCTCGCAGACGCCGGCGTCGCGATCTCCCTGGACGACTTCGGTACGGGCTACTCGTCGCTGCAGCACCTCCGCCGGCTACCGCTACGCGAGATCAAGATCGACCGCTCGTTCGTCGCCGGCATCGCCCACAACGCCGACGACGCCGTCATCGTCCGGTCGACAGTGGACCTGGCCCGCGCGCTCGGCCTGCGGGTGGTCGCGGAGGGCGTCGAGAACCACTACACGGCCCGCCTCCTCGCCGAAGCCGGCTGCGACCTGGCCCAGGGCTACCTATACGCGCCCGCCATGCCCGGCGACGCCGTCGTCTCCTGGCTGGACCGCCACCCCACACCGGCCTGAGCCCCGGCAGCCGTGCCCAGCGGCGCGACGAGGCGCAGCTCCGCCGCGCGGCGGCCTGGTCGGAGCGTCCGCCGACGGATTCGCGGTGGCGCCACGCCGACTGGCGGAGGGCTACAGCCGCAGAAGGAGGGGCCCGTCGTTTGGCCCGCCCGGCCCGCGGGTAGGCACACGGGCCGACCACCCGATGGGCGACCGACGATGCCGGTGAGACCGTTCCGATTCCATGCGCCGCAGAAAGATCTCGACGACCTCCGCGAGCGCCTCGCCACGACCCGCTGGCCACCGACCGACACCGCCGGCCTGCGCGAGCTTATCGAACACTGGCGCACCGACTTCGACTGGCCCACACAGGAACGCCGCCTCAACCAACCAGACCAGTTCACCGCCGACGTCGACGGCCACACCGTCCACTTCGTACACCTGCGAAGCCGAGCAACGAACCCGATTCCGCTCCTGCTCACCCACGGCTGGCCCAGCTCGTACGCCGAGTTCCTGCCCCTCCTCCCCCTCCTCACCGACACCTTCGACGTCGTCGTCCCGTCGCTGCCCGGCTTCGGTTTCACCCCCGGCCCGCCCGGCCGCCACCTGATCCGCGAAACGCCACGCCTATGGACGACGCTCATGCGGGACGTCCTCGGCTACGACCGCTTCGGCGCGCACGGCACCGACATCGGCGCCTACGTCACCAACCGCATGGCCCTCGACTTCCCCGAGCCGCTGATCGGCATCCACGTCACCGCCGTCGCCGAGCCCGACACCACGTCGGCACCGCTCACCGACGAAGAACGCGAATACCTCGAGCGCCGAGCCAGGAACCACGAACGCGACCAGGCGTACGCGCACCTGCAGCGCTCCGACCCGACCACCATCGGGTACGCCCTGCACGACTCCCCCGTCGCCCTGGCCGCCTGGATCGCCGACAAGTGGCGAAGGTGGAGCGACGACGAGCCCGACGCCGACGACCTGCTCACCACCGTCACCCT
Organism: Asanoa sp. WMMD1127; assembly: GCF_029626225.1. NCBI lineage: Bacteria > Bacillati > Actinomycetota > Actinomycetes > Micromonosporales > Micromonosporaceae > Asanoa > Asanoa sp. WMMD1127. The sequence goes on along the minus strand of NZ_JARUBP010000001.1, from coordinate 6,208,456 downwards.
CTACTGGCTGACCGGCACGGCCCTGTCGTCCTGCCACGCGTACGCCGACCTGGGCCTGGCCACCGCCGCCGTCCCTCCGGCCGCCGACCTCTACCCCGACGCCCCGCCCGGCGCCGACGGCCGGCCCCTACCGAAAAGGATCACCCCGCCGACGGCCGTCATCAGAACGCCGAACTTCGACGCCCCACGGACCTGGGCCGAGCGCGCCTACGCCGACCTGCGCCGCTGGACCCGCCTCGACCGCGGCGGCCACTTTCTCGCCACCGAACAGCCGCACCTGCTCGCCCAGGACCTCGAGGCGTTCTTCCAGAACGCGCGCTGACCAGCACAAACGAGCCGGCGTGGCGCACCGCCCACACGCCGCCAACCAGGAATGCTGATCCTTGCGGCTGGGGCGAAACCTCGTACACAGCCATTGATATCGATCTTACAGCGAGTTAACGTGCGTGCACTCGCCGTTACCCGGCGGTAACTCGTGCACCCATGGGAGGTCGCGTGAGTCCTGTCAGATCCCCCCGCCGGCTGATCGCCGTGCTGGCCGCCGCCGCGCTCAGCGCCACCGTCAGCACCGCAGCGCTCAGCTCCCCCGCCCAGGCCGACCCCGGCCCGCCGCCCTCGTCGATGGCCAGCATGGGTGACTCCATCACCCGCGGCTTCAACGCGTGCGGCTTCTACTTCGACTGAAGCTTTAGTTGGGTATGAGCTTCCCAAACACAGTTTCAACCCAAGCTTCCTACGTCACTCAGTGTTCCCAAGCAGGGGTTACGTGCCGTACGCTCGCCTCCGTCAGCAGGCAGGGACACCCCGGAGGGGCACGTGGCACGGAAGCAGACACCCAACCTAAGCATCGCTGCGGCGGAGTATCGCGACATCCGGGAAGCATCCGGGAACGGGTCGCAGCAGTCGCGGTACAGCCACCGATCGATCCTCGAACGGTTCGTCAGGTTCTCCCGTGACTGTCACGTCGGCTCGCTTGAGCCGGCGCACCTCGAACGGTTCTTCTACGGCAAGGGTGGGCTCTCCGGGGGCAAGTACGGCAAGCCGGTAGCCAAGACGACCCTTGCGAACTACCGCTCGACGTTGAAGGGCTTCCTAGACTTCTGCCACCGACGCGGTTGGACTCCGCACACGGGGGACTTCCTGCTAGCCGGCATCCGTGAGAAGCGGATGACTCCGAACCGCGACCGGTTCCGCCTGAACCGGCCTCAGATCCTCGATCTCATGGAAGCGGCCACCGACCCGCGGGACCGCGCGCTTGTGGCGTTCACGGCCAACACAGCGTGCCGGATCTCTGAGGCGGTCGGGATGACGATCGGGGACCTTCGGCTAGACCGTGAGGAGATGTACCTGACCCGCTTCAAGACGGAGCGGGTGCAGACGTTCCCGATCACGTCGGACCTGGACGCAGAGCTTCGGGTGTGGCTGACCCACTACGCGGCCTCGGTCGACGGGCCGCTTGAGAAGGGGTACCGGCTGTTCCCTGCTCGACACAAGGCCCGCTTCCGCGGTCCGCGTGACCCGTTCCAACCGGAGGGCTACCGGCCGGATGCGAGGATCACGGCGGCCCGGGAGATCATCCAACCGTTGGCGGAGCGGGCAGGGATCGAGCTTGAGCCGGGTGACGGGTGGCACACCCTACGGCGGTCCGCGGCTCGCCTGTTCTTCAATGACTGCCTCGAAGACGGGTGGGATGCGGCGCTCCGGATGACTCAGGCGTTCCTTGACCATGCGAGCGTGAAGACGACAGAGCTTTACCTTGGGCTCGACCACGAACGGCGCAACGTCGATGCGGCCCTACGCGGGAAGCCGTTCATCTCCCGCGGCCAGGCCAGCGGTAACGTGGTTCCCATCGACCGATGGAAGGTGGCATGACGATGGCGGCTCCTCGCCGGTGCTCGATCTGCGGCAAGGCCGCGGAGACGGCCCCTCCCGTGACGATCAACATCGGGACCGAGATCAAGGGTGCGGTCCTCTGCGAAACCCACATGAAGCCGCTACAGAAGCTTTGGGACCAACTGTCCGCCGGACCCCCGGAAGAACCGATGGAGCCTCAGGCCAGGGAGCGACACGGACACCGAATGGTGCCCATCGACTGATAGCTTGGTAGGCGGAGAGTCCAACACCCTCCACAAACACGAAGAGGCCCCCGGCAGATGCCGGGGGCTTCTTCCGTTTAAACGCTCTCGGTTAGAGCTGTGCTTCGATCAGGTCCGCAAGCTCAGCGAACGTTGAGCCGTCGTCGTTCAGCTCCGACAGGTGCTTTTCGACGCTGACGACAAGCTCAGTGTCGTAGTCCTCTTCCGGGACGTTCACCATCGGGTCAACGTCAGTGAGGCCAGCCCACTCCGCCACCGCGGCCGGAAGAACCATCTTTTCGGCCATGTAGGCGCGGCGGGTGACATCGGTTCGGATGACGCCATCCCACCTTGGGTAGGGGAAGTCTGTCGGCTCCGGGATCGCGTCGTTCTTGACCGCGATGTCGCACAGGACACCGAGGCAGCAGTAACCGCCATCCTCGTAGAGGGTGCCTTGCGCCTGCTCGTACTCGCCGGACCGAAGCGCGGTCAGCCACTGCTCTTTAACAGACTCGATCACTGGTCAGCCTCCTTGTCTTTCCCGCGGCCTGCGCGGGCAATCGCCATGCGTTCAGATGCGGCCCGGCGGGACTCATGACCCTCCGGGGTAGCCCACAAGCCGTCTTCGAGCCGTAGACCGAGTGATGCGGGGTTGTGGCAGTAGCCGTCGCTCCGGTGAGCGTCGAAGTACGTCACACCGGAGAAGTGGTTGTGACAGACGGTGCAATGGGCTTCGAGGCCCTTCGCCTTGGGACAGCCGGCGGCACACTTCGTGCCGTACGGTCTCCCGTCTCTGCCGATTGGTGCGGACACGTTTAAACGCTTCACCACAGACCTTCCGGGCCGACGTTCTCCGAATGCACTTCCCGGTCAATCGGCATGATCAGGCCCTTAAAGAACGGGCCTACCTTGATTAGAACAGGCTCACCTTCGTGACCGAACAGGAAATCGGCCCTCCGGTCGCCCTTGTCTGCCTTGACCTTCGAAAAGCGGCTCAACAGAGACGGGTCGAGCATGATGAGTCCAGGGATCGTCTCCGGGCGCTTCTCCGCCTCCCCGATCATCGCCGGGATCGCTTCGAGGGCCGGTTGGTGGTTGTGGCCCTTGACGAGGGGCACGGTTACGCCTTCGCCTTCCTCCACGCTCAACAGCAGGAAGTCAGGAAAGACCTTGATCTCGGCTACGGTCTTCTTGGCCATCCGGGCGGACTTTTCGAGGTCCGCCAACCCCGATTTCGTGATCACTAGCCGGCGGGTCTCTTTCTCGCCTTCGTGATCGTTGACGGAGGCCCAATCGGTTCCCGCGGCGTATCCATCGGTCCCTACGGCGTAAACCGTCTCCGGGGTTACCTCGATCATCGCGTGTTGGATCTTCGAAGCCGCTGGAATGAACGCCAACGCGTTCCCAAGGACACGGGCTAGCTCCGGAGCCTCAATCGTGATTCTCAGAGTCGCCATCCGTGAAGATCGAGCCGACAACGAAGGCGAACACTCCCAAGGCCAACGCGGTTAGGATCGCGTTCGCGATAATCTCAGTCACGGAGCCTCCGAATCACGATGTTGAGCGTCAGCAGGGCTACGAAGGCGACCCCGGCCCAGAATGAAGCCATCCCTGAACCTCCCGAACCAATGGGCGGCCCAGAAAGGGCCGATTTCGGATACGCAGTAGAGGAAGAGTGCGAGTGCGGTCACTCGCAATCCCCTTTCGTTGATTCCGGCGCTTCTTCCATCGTCAGGCGAATCCGATTGGCCGTTTCCCGAAGGGTGACCTCTTCGAACTCGATCCGGATGCGGTTCGCAAGGAACAACGCTGCGAACTCGCCTTCTTGGGCCTCCGCCATCTTGATAGCGCCGTAAGCGGCTCCGTAGAGCCGGTGTGCGCGGTAGGGCTCGATGAGGTCAGTCGGGTTGCTCACTTGGCCTCCGCGATCTTCCGAAGGGCCTGCTTGGTGCGCTCCGTCTGTGCTGCACGGGCCTCCAAGTACGCCTGCCCCACGTGGCCGATCCTGCGGCCCGGCCGGTTGTGCGCCTTTGCCATCGTGACCTCCTTTAACGTTCCCAACCACAGCTTCCCTGTTGGGCTGAACATTAGAGCGGAGGTACGACAGACAGCCCTAGCGAGTGAAGTGGGTCACATCCCATGTTCACCCGTCCCACGGTGAACCTAGTTATAGGTAGTGAGGGAGGAGGGAGGGGAGCCGAAGGCGGACCTCCCGACGACCGAGCGGCCTACCTACTACTAGTAGAGGCCCCCTCAAGGGGCCTCCTAGATAGGGGTTCTATAACGGGCAGCCCTCAAAGGCTGCCCTTAATAAGGGGTTTAGCAGTGAGCTTTAGTAGCTGCACTAAATGCAAACGCCTAATACCCCTAGGGGAAAGCCGGTGCACAGAGCACCGGCCTAAACATACCCTATCCAGTACACAACGAGGATACGATAGGGAATACCTAACCAATCGTAGGATCGTACTCAGTAAGAGTACGGTCTGTTGGTTATGTGGTGGCTATGGTGCTGATACAGCAGACCATGTAATACCCCTATCAAGAGGCGGTAGTAACCGCCTCTCTAATCTCAAGCCAGCCCACAAGAGATGCAACACAAGCAAAGGCAATCGGCCTTTGCGACTCAAATAAAGTCTTAGTCAAGAGCACACAGGAAAAATCACAAAGTGCCTGCTCACTCTTGACTTTCCCCCATGGAGGGGGGACCAGAAACTTTCCGGCAACTCCCCCTAAGACCCACGCCTTAGCTCCGTTGGCGCGGCTGCACATTTCCCTAGGTTGGTGGGAATCGAGGGGAAGGCGGATCTGATTCAGCGTAGGCGAAGCGCGATAGCGCGCAATCGCTCTTGATCCCAACGGAGGGAGGGTAACACATGGCAGACAGAAAAGCCGCGGAGGTTCATTACCTCCACGGCAATCCCGGCAACCGCCCCCAAGGCGGTAAGGCGAAGTCGCTCACTGGTCGGCCGTTGCCTCCCGCGGATCTGGAAGGCGAAGCCTTCGCTGAGTGGTCTCGGATCGTCTCGTTCCTCGATAAGGCGGGACGGATCGAGAGCATCGACCACGCGGCGCTAGTCGTCTACTGCGCATCATGGGCGGCGTTCAACGACGCTCGCCAGGCGCTAGCGAAGTACGGGACGTTGGTCGAGGGTCGAGACGGACTCTTGGTCAAGAACCCCGCGGCTCAGATCATGAAGGACTCTGCCGCGATCATGCTCAACTACGGCTCCAAGTTCGGCTTCACGCCGCGCGATCGTCAGAACCTCGGGATCACTTCCGACCCTGGCGAAGGCGACTCCTTCGAGAAGGAGCTTGCGGGCCTCTAAGACACCGGAGGCGGGTTGATCCCCACTCCGGGTAGCACTTGCCCCCGGAGGTCGAGTCCCCGTCACTTGGGCGGGACGGTGAGGACTCCCCCGGGGGCGCGCGTACAGCCGATACCCACCGTTGGTAAGACCGGACGGTTTAGTCCGGCTCCGGTGCGGTCGGTGAGGGCCTATCTGGTTTCGACGCTCGGGAAAGCCGCACGCGGACCCCGGGCGGAGCGGGGTTCGAATCCCCGTAGGTCCACCTACTCAGCCGGCGGTCTGCCGGCAAGGCGTTTACACGCCACACGGTAAGCGCGTAGGTCCGGCTCAAGCTGCCGACGTAGCCACGTGTGCCGCTGTATCCGCATCACCCGGTCGACGGGCGGTAGGCCGCGGTTCGCGGCCCGGTCGATGGCTTCGCTCAACAGCTTCTCGGCGGCTTCGTCGCCGGTTCCGATCGCGTGGTCAAACGACACCCGGGAGGAAGCCGGGTGCGCGGCTCGCGCTTCCGCAAGCACGCCCTCGAAAACCTCGCAGTAGTCAGCCATGAAGGGAGCCTAGAAGGTGGCCACCGTTACCAACATCGTCCGGGGGCCGGACGGCAACCCGGTACGGGGTGCGGAGGTCTCCGTGGCTCTCGTCTCCGGGCGGGACCTTCCCGGCTTCGTAGCCGGCGGCACGATCGGCGGCGTCCGCCGGTTCACGACCGGAGCTGACGGAGCTTGGTCGGTCGAGCTGGTCCCGAACGAAGACATCCTTCCGACCAACACGCACTACCGGATCACGGAGGATCGCGGGCCGTCCGCGCGGACCGTTTACACGGTCGCGGTTCCGTCCGGCTCCCCCGGCCCGTTCGACGTCCGCTCGATCCTCGTCACGGCTCCGGTTGGCCCGGACCCGCTATACCCGGTGGGTGGGGGCGGAGACGGCGCGGTGTCATCGGTCGACGGCCGGACTGGCGTCGTAACCCTGGCGGACCGCTACGCGGCCCTAGCTCACACGCACGCGGGCGTTTACGCCCCCGCGGTGCACAGTCACGCCCTGGCGGACGTGACCGGCCTTACGGCGGCCCTGGCGGGCAAGAGCGACACCACCCACACCCACGCTGGCACCTACGCTCCCGCGGTTCACGGGCACTCGACGGCGGACGTAAGCGGGCTCGATGCGGCCCTTGCTGGCAAGGCCGCGGCGACGCATTCGCACGCTCAGTCTGACGTGATCGGGCTCGCTGCTTCCCTTACAGGGAAAGCCGATACGGGCCACACCCACACTGCCCTACTGGCCGCGTTCCGTTGGGACGGCACAGCCTATGTACCGGCTACCGGAGCGGGCTACTACCCGGGACCGCAGGACCCCGGAGCTGTCCCTGACGGCTCCGTTTGGGATGACACGGATGCGTAAGGCCCGCGTTGGCGGAGCTTGGTTCCCGGCTGTCCGCAAGGTGCGTTTAAACGGCCAGTGGATCACGCTAGCCGGCGGCTCCCCGGAGCCGGCTCTCCCGTACGTCCGGGCGTTCGATGGCATCGATGACGAGATCGTGACCGGTGTCGGTGCGCTGTCCGCCATGACGCACGGAACGGTCGCGTTCATCATGAAGCGAACCGGCTCCGGTGCGGTCGAGGCCATGTTCGCCCCGCACTCTTCGGACGGCACGTTCCGCGGCGAGGTTGGGACCAGCACGGGTAACGCCTGGCAGTGGTATAGCGGGGCAGCGTCCATCGGTGGAGCGCTCACGAACAACCGTTGGTTCTTCGTGGTCGCCAGGAAGCCGGCGGGCACGTCTACTCCACGGTTCAGCTCCTACGACTACACGGGCGGAACCTGGCAGCACGTCAACGGTGCGAACGCTCGCGCGGCCTGGACTCCCGCGGGGGTCGGCGGCTCAATCAAGATGTCGGCGGCCGGCTCTGACTTCCCGTTGGCGAAGGTCGCGGTACGGGCCGCTTGGTCGAACGCTCTGCCGTTCGCGGCGGACACCGCGGGCGACGCGGCCATTGAGGCATCAGGGATGCATCTCAGTGCGGCGGCATGGCTGACCCGCGGGCCTAACGCCATGTGGCTGTTCAACCAAGCCGACATCAGTACGCCCGTACCCGACATCACCGGGGGCGGAGCGAATCAGACAGCGATCACCGGAACGTCAGTCGACACAACCGACCCTCCTCCGGGGTTCAACTTCGCGATCTCGTAAACGGAAGGGGGCGGGATTGGAATACCCTCTCGCCCCACACGGCCCGACCTCCCCGGAGGCGGGCCTTTTTCGTTACGACGAGAAGCGGGCTCAACGCGTAATCAACTTCATTGAACGCTTCATCGTGCACACCAAAGGTAGGCACGCACGGGCTCCGTTCTTGCTGGCCGCTTGGCAGAAGGACGAGATCATTCGTCCGCTGTACGCGACCGTTGCCTATGACGATCAGTACGACGAATGGGTCAGGCAGTACCGGATCGCGTGGATGGAGATGGCCCGGAAGAACGGCAAGAGTGAAGTCTTGTCGGCCCTGGCGCTGTATCACTTGGTCGCGGATGGTGAAGAGTCCGCGGAGGTTTACTCCGTAGCGGCTGACAAGGACCAAGCGTCCTTGGTCTACAACACGGCTAAGCGCATGGTCGAGCTGTCGCCGGCTCTCTCCAAGGTTGTCGAGATCATCGACAGCAAGAAGCGTCTCGTGTACGCGAAGACGAACAGCTTCTATCAGGTGCTACCCGGTGACGCTGCCGGCGCTCTCGGCACCAACCCGTCAGCGGTCCTCTTCGATGAGGTGCTGACGCAGAAGGACCGGCACCTTTGGGACTCGCTACGCCAGGGCTTCGGTACCCGTAAAGAGCCTCTGCTGTTGGCCGCTACTACCGCGGCGTACACAACCGCGGCGTTCGCGCTTGCGGAGCATGAGTACGGGGAGCTGATCGAGAAGAAGCCGGAAACGGACCCTGCTCGGTTCGTGTTCCGCCGGAACGTGCCCCGCGATTGGGACTGGCGGGATGAAGGGGAACCTCCTTCCGCCGAACATCCGAAGGGTACGGGTTGGTATTTCGCTAACCCGGCTTTGGGTGACTTCCTGAACATCAACAACCTCCGGGCGGAAGCCAAGGAGGCGCGGGAGAAGCCGTCCGCTCAGAACGCGTTCCGCGTGTTCCGCCTCAACCAATGGGTGAGCCAGGCGGAGCGCTGGTTGGACATGGCGCTTTGGGATGAGAACGGTACGGCCGAGATCACCCGGGAAGCGCTTAAGGGCCGGGAGTGCGTTGGTGCGCTCGACCTGGCGTCAACTCAGGACTTCACGGCTTGGGTGCTGCTGTTCCGCGGCTCTCCGACTTCGGCGGACGATCCCGGCTTTACGGTTCTCCCCCACTTCTTCCTGCCCCGTCCGGCGCTTGAAGCGCGGTCAAATATGCGGGACCAAATGGAGACGTGGGAGCGGGACGGTTGGCTAACCGTCACCGAAGGGAAGACGACCGATTACGACGTGATCCTTAACCACGTCTCACTAGACGCGGAGTGGTTCCGGATTCATTTGGTCGGCTACGACCCATGGAACGCAACGCACCTAATCAGCCTGATTGAGGAACGCGGGCAGGCAACGGTAAAGGTGCCTCAGACGGCTCCGCGTTTAAACGATCCGTGCAAAGCGCTTGAGAGTGCGCTTGCCGAACGTCAGCTTCACCACGGTTCGAATCCGATCCTTCGGTGGATGGCTGACAACGTGGAATTGGAGATCACGGGAGACGGCTTGATGAAGCCTTCCCGGAAGAAGTCCGGCGAAAAGATCGACGGTATCGCCGCTCTCGTCTCCGCGCTGTTTGTCGCTGCGATCCCATTCGAGGGTGACGCGGACGTGACCTTTATGCAATTCGGCTTAGAAGAAGAAGAGGAGGTGTTGACGGATGAGGAACGAGACGCGCTTGATGAGTTCATGGAAGCGTGGAATGACGGCGATCAGGAAGACGATTGGAGATCGTTCGACCCGCGCTAGCGCGCTACAGATTGCGGGCCTGGCCGTGTTCGCTGCCGGCGGTTTCGCTCTCGGGTTGTGGCTTGGGCTGTTCCTAGCCGGCGGCTTCCTCTGCCTGATCGGTTGGGCGGTTGACGAGTGAGCCTGTTTAAACGGGTCGAGAAGCGGATGGCCTCCGTGGGCGGCCCTGCTTCCGATTGGGCGCGGGACGTTGAGACAGCAGCTCCGACAGCGAGCGGCGTCAAGGTGAACCCGGACCGGGCTCGACAGCTTGTGTCCGTGTGGGCGGCTCAGTCCCTCGTGGCTGACGGTGTGGCTTCGCTGCCGGTCGACACGTACCGGCGGGAGAAGGCTAAGGGCCGGAAGTCTTCGGTCGATTCCCCGCGGTGGCTGATCGAGCCCAACCCGTTCGATACGCCTTACACGTTCTGGCACAAAGTCATGATCTCGCTGTTGGGTGAGGATGGAAACGCGTTCATCCTGACTCCGCGGGATGACAAGGGCCAGGTTGTTTCCCTTTGGGTGCTCGATCCCACTCAGGTTGTCGTTGACGAGGATTCGGCGGAGCCGCGGTACACGTACAACGGCAAGACCTACGGCGCTAAAGACATCCTGCACATCCCGGCTTTCACTGTGCCGGGCCAGCGTCGCGGAATCTCCCCGATTGACCACGCGAAGGAAGCGATCGGGCTTGGCCTGGCGGCCGAAGAGTTCGGCGCACGGTTCTTCTCGCAGGGCACGACGATGGCGGGTGTTGTCGAACACCCGGGTACGCCGAAGCCTGGCGAAGTCGCGATTCTCGGGAAGATGCTCCGGAAGAGTCACGCGGGACTCAAGAACAGTCACGCGGTCGGCATCCTCACGGGCGGGGCAACGTGGAAGTCGATTTCCATCACGCCCGAACAGGCTCAGTTCCTCGAAACGCGGCGCTTTCAGAACATCCAGATTGCGCAAATCTACCGGGTGCCTCCGCACATGATTGACCCTTCGGTGCAATCGTCGTGGGGCTCCGGTGTCGAGGAACAGAATTCGTTCTTCGTTGAGTACACCCTTGTTCCGTGGCTGACTCGACTTGAGCAGGCTTTCTCCCGGCTGTTGGTGAATGGCCAGTACATCAAGTTCAACGTTGCCGCGAAGCTCCGCGCTAAGACGATGGAGCGATTCCAGGCGTACGTGTACGCGGTCACGAATGGCTTCTTCACGCTCGATGAGGTTCGAGCGCTTGAGGACATGGAGCCAATCCCGGGCGGCAAGGGCAGCAAGCACTACATCCCCATGAACCTACAGGAATTGGGGGTCAAGCCGGAGCCGGCTCCCGCTCCCAAGCCTGAACCGGAACCAAAGCCGGCGGATGATCCCGCGGCCGAGGATAAAGAGGAAGAGAGCACTGATGGCGGAGATTGAGCGTCGGGTGTTCCTCTCCGAGGTTGAGGTTCGATCGGCTGGCGAGAACCGACACACGATTGTCGGTTACGCGTACCGGTTCAATGCGCGGAGTCAGAACTTGGGCGGCTTCAAGGAGACCATCCTTGAAGGGGCCGGCGCGGAGAGCGTCAAGGCTGACGACATCCGGGCTCTCATGAACCACGATCCGAACCTGATCCTTGGTCGCAACCGGGCGGAGACGCTTCGGGTTGCGGAGGACTCCAACGGTCTGCATTACGAGATCGACGCGGACGAGCGAATTAGCTACGTGCGTGACCTTCTGATCGCGCTTGAGCGCGGTGACGTTTCTCAGTCGTCTTTCGGTTTCCAGGTCAACCCGCAGGGTGAGGCTTGGACCCGCGATGAAGACGACTTCCCGCTTCGCTCGGTTTCGAGCTTGCGGCTGTTCGACGTAAGCCCTGTGACTTACCCGGCTTACCTGACGTCCGATTCGCAGGTTGCGAAGCGCGCACTCGACATGGCGGCTTCCTTCGGTAGCGAGCTTTGGACTCCCCCGGCGGCTCCCGACTTTGACGTTGAGGCGTTCGCCATCCGGTCGCGACTTGCGGCCCTTTCTCTGCGCGGCTAAGGCCCAGAGCAGATAGGCCCGGCCCCTTCGGGGGTGCGGGCCTTTTTCATTCCCAATTTCGGGCTCTTAGCCCAAGCATTGAAAGAGGTTCACTAACAGTGGATTACATCGAGGCCGCTAACGCGGCCCTGGCGAAGCGTGCCCGTGCGGACGAGCAGCGCAAGGCGGTTCTTGAGGACGCGACCCTGACCGAGGCTGACAAGCGTCAGCGGGTCGAGGCCATTCACGCGCACATGGCGGAGCTTGCCAAGGAGGCGGACGGTCACGTTCGCGCGGCTGAGGCTGAGGCGGAGGTGCGCTCGATCAACGAGCGTGCCGCGAAGCTTTCCGGCGGCCGGGGTGTCGAGCGTCGGACCGAGGTCCGCGACGAAGCTCAGGAGCTTCGGGACCTGGCGCTTGGTCGCCGGGAGGCGGTCGAGTTCGACCTTCGTACCGCGGAGTCCACCAACGCGGACCAGACGAAGGGCGGCAACACCAAGCCGACCACGTTTGCCGCTCAGGTGCTTGAGGCCATGCGGAACCGGAGCCAGTTCTTCGGCCGGGCTCGCCTGCTCACCACTTCCGGTGGTGAGGTCATGGAGTTCCCGATCAAGAACGCTCTGAACCCGGCCACTCCCCCGGTGACGCTTGAGAGCGGCACCATCCTCAAGGCTGAGAACACGGCGTACAACAAGGCGAACACGTCTTGGACCAAGACGAACATCGGTGCCTACAAGTACGGCGTCATCGTTGAGGCCACTCAGGAAATCGTCGCGGACTCGGCTCTGCCGATCCTGTCGATGCTGGCCGCGGACGCGGGTGAGACTGTCGCGGATGCGATCGTGGCTGACCTGCTGCTCGGTAACGGCACGAACAAGCCGTGGGGTTGGGTCACTCGCGCGACGACTTCGGGCGTCAACGCGGCGAACCTGGCGGGTATCACCTTCCAGAACCTGCTCGATCTCCAGTACGCGGTTACCGCTCCGTACCGGCGCAACGGCGCTTACATGTTCAACGACGCTGCGGTTCCGGTGCTGTCGAAGATCGTGGATGGCACGGGCAACTACGTGTGGCGTCCTTCGGTCCAGGCTGGCGAGCCGGACACCATTTGGGGCAAGGCGGTTCTGACCGATCCCAACATGGCGATTGCCGGTGCTGCCGCGAAGACGGTCCTGTTCGGTGACCCGTCGAAGTACATGATCCGTCAGGTCAACAGCCTGCGGGTTACGCGGTCGGACGAGTACGGCTTTGACCGTGACGTGATCGCGTTCAAGGTGTCGTGGCGTGGCTCGGGTGACCTGTTCGACCTGAACAGCGTCAAGGCCCTGACCGTCACTGCCTGATCCATCGGGATAGGGGGTCGCCTTCGGGCGGCCCCCTTTTCTGTGCGCGGGAAGGAGGCAAGTTGCGCATTCGAATCCTGTTCCCCGTTCCCGGCCTGCTGTTGGGTCGCATCCTCGTCCCCGGTGACGAGATCGAGGTAGAGCCGACTACGGCGGTCTCCCTCATGGAAGACGGCTACGCCGAGATGATCGGCCCTGCTGCCGTTGGTCGCGCTACCCCGGCCGAACGTCGCGAGACTGCCGACGCTGCTCCGCGGCGCGGCCCCGGTCGTCCCCGCAAGGAGGGCTGACGGGTGCGGTTCCTTAGCGGTCGGGCGGTCACGCTCACACACACCTTCCTCGATGACGAGGATGCGCTTACCCCGGATGACGTGACCGTGACGGTCACTCGGGACGGCGCTAGTACGCCTACCGCGGAGGGGCCAGCCACCCGGGACGGGACCGTTTACACGTTCTCCGCGGGCCTGCTCCCGCAGGGTGTTTACACGGTCCGATTCTCGAGTTCTGCCGTGACGGACACGCTACGTATCGAAGTCGTGGGCGGCTTCCTGTTCGGCATCCCGGAGGTTCGGAAGCCGGCGCTTGAGCTGCCGGCCACCCGGTACCCGGCGGCCGAGGTCCGCCAGGCGCGCGATGTCGTCGAGCGCGAGTTCGAGCGCATCACCGGGCGGAGCTTCACGCCCCGCACGCTCTACGTAGAAGCCTCGGACCTTGGCGGGTGTACGGATCTCCTACCCGTGCGCGATGTGCGGTCTGTGGTAGCGCTAGGCACCCCGGACGGGCCGGTTTCGCTGACGCTCGATCGGGTCGGACCGTTCGCGTACGTACCGGAGCTGCCGCACGGCACGGCCGGGGTTGAGATCGAGTACGGGTTCACCGAGGTTCCCGAGGACATCCGGCGGGTTGGGCTGGTCCGGCTTCGGTGGGTGCTGACCGAGGATCGCTCCGCGATCCCGGACCGGGCGACTTCGTATCAGCCGGTCGACGGCGGCACGTACACCCTGGCGACAGCCGGGCGAGCCGGCTACCACACGGGCATTCCCGATGTTGATGCGGTCCTTGATGACTACACCTTTGACGTAGTGGATTCGGTGTTCTTGTGACCAAGGCGGTTGAGGTCAAGAGCTACCTCGAAACGGTGGCCGCGGGAATGCCGGTTGTCCCTACCGATCAGGTTCAGGTCACGTACGGATTCCCGATGCGTGCTCCCGAGAAGAAATGGATTGCCGTTGGCGAGATCCGTTGGGAGTCGTCCGAGTGGGCGACGAACCGGAGCCGCAACGAAGCCTTCTCGGTTCAGGTGATTTTCGATGTGCAGATGTCCGGCGCTACGGCCAAAGAAGTTGAGGCGTACGCGGTACTGATGTCGCGGGATTTCCTGGCCGCACTGATGGCTGATCCATCGCTTGGCGGGCTCGCGATCACTTCCGGCTTCCAGCCGCGGAGTATGCGTGCGTTCCCTTCGGACCGCGACACCTACGAGTGTCAGTTTGAAACAGAGGTCAGCGTTACGTGTCGAGTGTGATTTACGAGGGTCACGCCTCCGCCGTAGAGGGCGGGGGCTTTCTTTTTGTCCGCGGTGAGCCGGTCGAGGTTCCCGCGGACCTGGCGGAGTCGCTTGGTTCCGCGTTCCGGATCGTAGAGAAGGAGGGGGCGGAGTAATGGCTGCCGTTCACGACTCATACCTTGGCATGGTCGAGGAAGTTACCTATGGCACTGCCGTTGCGGTTGCTCGCTTCCTTGAGATGACCGGGGAAGACCTTAAGGGCAAGTACGAGCGAATCGACTCCGAGGCTTTCCGGGCGGGTCAGCGTGTCCTTCACAAGGACCGCTTCCAGCCCAACCCGAAGGGTGCGGAAGGCTCGATCAAGCTTGAGGGAATGGACTCCGGGCTTGGCCTGCTGTTGAAGCACGCTCTCGGCTCGATCTCCTCGGGTGCTCCGACTGGCGGCTTCACCACTCACACCGCGACCGTGGGGGATCTCCGCGGTAAGTCCCTGACGGTCCAGGTTGGCCGCGTGGATAACGCGGGTGTGCTGCACCCGTTTACCTACACCGGTTGCAAGGTGAAGGGTTGGGAGCTGTCCAACGCGGTCGACGGGGTAATGAACCTGTCGTTCGACCTGGACTCCGCTAAGGAGAACATCGGTGCGGGTGCCGGGCCTCTTGCCCCGGCTACTCCGACGTACAGCACTACGGCTCAGTTGTTCACCTTCGTTGGCGGTGTCGTGAACATCGCCGGCGCACCTTTCGGTGTCTCTGACATCTCGATTAAGGGTGAGAACAAGCTTAAGGATGACCGGTGGTCGACGGTCGGTAAGCGAGAGCCGGTCGAAGAGGGCCTTCGCGAATACAGCTTCGAGCTTAAGGGCGAATTCGAAGGACTCGCGCACGCGCAGCGTGTAGCGGCCCTTCTCGCTTCGGGCACGATCGCTGCGGTTGATTGCACGTGGGCGAGTCCGCAGGGTGGCGAGCTTAAGCTGACGATCCCGGTTGGCCGTTTCGATGCGGGCGCTGTGAACTTCGATGGCGCGAAGCTGATCGACCACGCGCTTTCGGGTATGGCCCTTTGGGACGGGTCGGCTTCGCCGGTCTCGGTCGCTTACAAGTCCAAGGACGCTACTCCGTAATGGCTGCCCGTTCGCGGGCAATAACGAACAGCTCTAACGCGGTCCAGATTGAGGGTCTTCGCGCTTTCGCGAAGGCCCTCAAGTCTGTGAATGACGAGTATCCGAAGTCGCTTCGGGATGCCAACTATGACCTTGCGGGCGAGCTAATCGACCGTGCCCGGACGATGGCGGCCCAAGAGGGCCGCTTTCACGCTAAGGCTGCTCGTTCGCTCAAGTCGTACCGCTCGACCAATCAGTCAGTGATTGCCGGTGGCGGCCCCCGCTATCCGTACTTCTTCGCCGCGGAGTTTGGCCAGGACCGGCGGTCCGGTTGGTACGCGCGGCGGCAATACCAAGGACAAGGCCGCGATCAGCTCAAGAGTTGGCGCGGCAACCAATGGGGAGGTTGGGAAGGCGGCCCCGGCTACTTCCTGCACCCAACCATTCGGCGTGATGCCAAACAGCTAATCGATGCCTACATGGAGCGTATCGACGCTCTAACCGCCCAAGCCTTTCCGCAATAGAACGGAGCGTTTAAACGTGACTGCCCTTGACCTGAACTTGAACCCGGATGAGCTGACGCTTGGTGACCTCGAAGACTTCGAGGCTCACACCGGGACCACGATCGATAAGGCGTTCAAGACGGTTCCCGTCTTCGATGACGAGACCGGGGAACGGCTCTTTGACGAGAAGGGCCGACCGATCACGACTACGGAGGTCAGCGCGAAGACGCTGGTTTGCCTTGTGTGGATCGTGGTCCGGAAGTCGAATCCTGACTTCACCGTGGCTGACGCGCGGAACGTGCGGGTTACTTCGCTGACCCTTTCCGAGGCTCCGCAGGACGGCCAGGAAAAAGGCTAAAGCGGCTTAGGGACCAAGCCGCGTTCTGTCACTTCTACGGCATGACCCCCGGGGAGATGCGTTCTCTGACCGTACTCGAATACCGGGCTTTCGTGTCTTGGATGAACGAATACAACCAGGCGCAAGCCAGTAAGGGCTAAGGGGCATGTCGGAGACGCGTCAACTTAAAGTCGTAATCGCGGGTGACGCGAAGAGTGCACGGCAGGCGCTTAAGGTTCTTGGCACTGGCCTTGACAAGGCGGACCGGGAAGCTCAGCAAGCGAGCAAAGGCGTTAAGGGTCTCGGGACTTCCATTACCGGTATGGCTGACAAGGCGGGCTTGGCTTTCGCTGGCCTTGTCGCCGCGGCCGGCGGCTTGAGTGTGGCCTTCGCTGAGGCAATGAACCTCGATGCCGTGAAGGGCAAATTCGCGGCCCAAATGGGCGACGCGGGTTATGCCGCGGAGCTTGGAGACGTAGCCGGCAAGCTCTACACGAGCAACTTCGGTGAGTCGGTCGAAGACAACATGAACGCTATCCGGCGGGTCATGAGTACGGGCCTCCTTTCGGAGGATGCGTCCAACGCTGACATTGAGCGGATTACGGCTAAGGCTCAGACGCTTTCCAAGGTCTTCGGCCAGGACGTGGCACAGTCCGCTAGGGCTGCCGGTCAAATGGTCCGTACGGGTCTCGCTAAGGATGCTGACGAGGCATTCGACATCCTTACCCGCGGCTTTCAGCAGACCGGCGACAACGCCGGTGACCTGCTCGACACCGTTTCCGAGTACAGCACGCAATTCCGTAAGCTTGGCCTTGACGGCACTACCGCAATGGGTCTCATTCAGCAGGGCCTTAAGGGCGGTGCGCGAGACGCGGACATTGTGGCGGACAGCTTGAAGGAATTCAGCATTCGCGCTGTCGATGGTTCGAAGCTGACGGCCGAAGGCTTCAAGATGCTTGGTCTTGATGCGGGCAAGATGGCGAAGCAAATCGGTAAGGGTGGTGACGATGCCTCGAAGGGGCTCGACACCGTTCTTGACAAGCTCCGTGGGATCAAGGACCCCGTAAAGCAGAACCAAGCCGCGGTTGCGCTGTTCGGCACTCAGGCTGAGGACTTGGGCGAAGCCCTTCTCAAGCTCGATCCGTCTAAGGCGACTACCGCAATGGGAGATGTGTCCGGCGCTGCCGAGAAGGCAGGCAAGGCTATGGACACTCCGGGGGCCGCTCTCCAAAAGTTCAAACGGAGTGTGCAACAGGCGATTGTCGAAAAGGTAAGCGCTGCTCTGCCAATCATCATTTCGTTTGGGCAATGGTTCAGCCGTAACAAGGAATGGATTATGCCTATCGCGGTTGGCCTTCTCGCTATCGGTGCGGCACTTGGTGTCGTTGCGATTGCGACTAAGGTTTACACCGCGTACCAATGGCTATTGAACGTAGCGCTCAACGCTAACCCAATAGGCATTATCATTTTGGCGTTGATCGCCCTTGCTGCCGGTATCGCGTATGCATGGACCCATTCCGAGAAATTCCGCAAGATCGTGATTGCGGTTTGGAATGCGGTAAAGGGCGGCGTGATGGCCGCGATCAACTGGCTAAAGGTCAAGATCCCTGCTGCTTGGGGGTGGATCAAAGACCGAAGCGTCGCATTGTTTAACGGTGCGAAGAACGGCGTAGTCAATATCGCGACCGGCATAAAGAATGCCGTGACTGGCGCGATAAAAGGCGCGGTCGACAAGGTGACCGGAATTAAAGACAAGGTGCTCGGATTCTTTAAGAGTGCGGGCACGTGGCTAAAGGAAGCCGGCAAGTCGATCATTCGCGGCCTGATTCAAGGCGTCTCTGACATGATCGGGAGTCTGAAAGAGAAGTTCAATTCGGTAACGAACCTGATTCCCGATTGGAAGGGACCGCTCGATAAGGACAAGGTCCTTTTGCGTCCCGCCGGTAAGGCAATCATGGGTGGCCTTATCCGCGGTGTCGATGACGAATCGCCGAACGTCAAGAAGACGTTCAACCGCGTGACGTGGGATATCGCCCGTACCGGTTCCAATGTTTCGACGGGTGCGCTTACCGCTCCGTCGCGATCGGGCGGCGTAAAGGTCGAGGTTAACGTTCGCGGTCACGTAACCGCAGAGCGTGATTTGGCGAAGGCTATTGCGGTCAGCGTGCGAGACGAGATCGCGCGCAACGGAAAGAGGAACGGGGGTTCGGGCCTTGGCGGTACGCGGTGATTTCCGGGTACAGATTGCGTTTGACGCTCTGTTCAACGGACCCATGTCAACGCTGTTCGATGATGACCAGCTAGTCAAATGGGATGACGTTTCCTCATTCGTAAATGAGGTCACCACCAAGCAGGGTCGCTCTTTCGAGCTTGACCGAATGGAAGCCGGTAGCTGCCAGTTCGAGCTAGACAACGGTGATGGTCGGTTCACCCCTGGAAGGGACACGGTCCGGATCTTCTCGGAGCGGTTCTCTTCCATGGGGCCGATCTACCCGGACATGAGCTTTACCGCGGACACCGGCCGTTGGTTCACGAACCACAACGGCGCGAGTAAGAGCGTGACCCCCGTAGCCGGCGGGGGTCTCCGCGCTGTCTTCACGGACAACCCAGCGGGTGGCTTCGGTGAGCTTGCGTTCGCCCCCTCGAACAAGATGGCCGCGGTCAAACCTGGCGATCAGGTGACCATCGAGGTTTACGCGAAGGCGAAGGACTCCGCCAACGGCGGCTCCGCCAACGTCATTCCCGTTGTCGTCTTCCACGATGCGGCGGGGCAGCAGGTATCCAACCAGAACGGCCCGGGTACCAACTCGAACGACGTGTTCGTTAAGGCCCGCGCGACGTTCACGGTTCCGGCTGGTGCGGCGTTCGCTCGCCCCGTTGCACAGCTCTGGCACAACGGCGGCCAGGCGGGCACGTTCACTGCCACGTTTGCCCGCGTGCGACTGGAGATCCCTGCCCCGTACTTCGGGAAGCTCGAACCGCGTAAGCGGGTCCGGGCGTTTACACGCTACGACGACAACCACCTTCGGGCCGAGAACGTCTGCCCGGAGCAGTCCGACAGGCAGAAGCTCCGCTTCTTCCGGGAGGCTGACCAATTCCCGTGGGAGCCGACCACCCGGAGCATCTACACGGAGTGGGACAACACCCTCAACGATGAGGTGTTCTTCTTCTCTGACCCGGGATTCTCGAACACGTTTAACCAAATCGTGTTCGGCGTTGGCGGGTATACGGATTCGTTTCAGGTCGAAGCCGGGGACACCGTAACCCTGTCGTTTCAGTACCGCTGTGACGGAGCCCAGATTTTCCTAGGGCTCTTTCAGCGCAACTTTGACGGGACCTCGGTCGAGACCTCTGATCTATTCACGGCTCCGACCGGATGGGCTACCAGGACCATTACGCATACCGCCGCGAAGGCGGGTGCGGTGTGGATCTACTTGGAGCCGGGCGCGGAATTCCGGATGACTGACGTCAAGCTCCGTTTAAACGGTATCGGTTCCGAGACGGTCGATAGCGACGCTTCCGGGGTCGCCCCGATGTTCTATGGCACGGTCGAACAGTGGCACGTCGAATACGACGGAACCTTTCCGGTTGCCCGGGTTGAGTGTGTCGACGGGTTGGCGCTGCTATCGGATACGCCAACGCCTTCCGCGTACAGCGCTGCTCTGCTCGGCAAGCTCTCGAAGCTTCCGGGAACGAAGTTCTATTGGCCGCTCACGGACCCATCGGAGAATAAGACCGCGGCCCCCACCGTTGGGAGTCTGCCCCTGAACCTGTACACGGGCAACCCTGTTCCTTCCGGCTACGCCGGCTTGGGCGGAGATCCTGTGATGGTGCACGCGGACGGAATGGGTTCGAGCGCATTCCAAGTCGCACTCGGTGATGGTGACGTTGGCACTGAGATTGCGGTTATGCGGCTGAACGCACGAAGCCGGCCCATGGTCGACACGAGGGGCCAAAACAAATTCTCTGTACTGATGTGGTTCAAGGCCACATCCGCGGCGACTACCGCTAACCCTATGATCCTATTCCGGACGGCGAACGCGAAGAACGCACCAATCCTTACGGTGTCGTATGGCGGTGGCCAGATCAAAGCGGTTTACAACTTCCCCTATGGCGAATTCGGCGGCCAGCCGCTTACGGGTGTGCTCACCACTACTGATAACGCGTCGTTCCCGATCAACACTCCGACGCTAATTCAGGTGACGGTGGAAGCGGCGGTTGGGGTCCCGCTTAGGACTGAGCTTCGTTTGCAAGTGAACAACCGGACTCCGTTCGTGAGTACCTTCGCGTTGGCCCCTGCTCACGTCACCCCGGCTAACACGATGTTTGGCGGATACGCGGTCGAAGGGGTTACGCCGGCGGGACCGTTCCGCGGCTCGATAGGTCACGCCGCGCTACTGATCGGCGGTTCGCTCACCAAGACGGACCTTGACGAGCTGTACGCGCTAGGCGTGAGTACGCCTGAAAATGAGTCGGCCCGCATTTCACGGGTGCTCGATGCGATCGGTTGGGTTGGCCCGGTCTTGCAGGATGACGCGCGATCGGAGCTGCTGTCGCCCCGGTGGGAGGCGGGCACTCCCGCACTCGACATCCTGAACGAAGGCGCGGAGTCTGCCTCCGGTCAGTTCCTCGCCAGTCCCGCGCGGGAGCTGATCTATCAGAACCGGGATAGGCGGCTCTCGGCAAAGGTGCGTTGGACGATCTCCGATGTCACCCCGGGCCTTCGCTTCTTCCTGGACGATAGCCGGCTGTTCAACGTCGTGACCGCGGAGCGGTCGACGGGCCTCAGTCGCACTGTCACCAACGAGGAATCGGTGGAGCGCTACGGCGCGAAGGAAGCCACCGTGAAGCGGGAGGTGGCCGATGACGAAGAGGTGCTACAGGCTGCCGGGTGGGTTGCTCACCGGTACGGGACGCTGGCCCCCTGGTGCGACACGATCGAGGTTGACGCGGGAGCTTCGCTCGCGCTGCTTCCACTCGCTACCCGAGTAGCGATCGGTGACCGGATCAGGTTGACAGACCTCCCGGACACTGCCCCCTTCGATGAGGGTGACTTCTTCGTTGAGGGCATTACTCGGAAGGTTCAGCTTGTGGGCGGCGTGCTCGATGTCGTGACGACATTGCAGATTGCCCCGGCAACCAACTCCGACGCTTGGGTTTTGGAGGATGACCTTTCCGGCATCCTCGATGACTCCCATTGCGTCCTTTCCTACTGACCGTTTAAACGATCCGGGAGGCTCCCCACGAGGGGGCCTCCCTTTTCGTGTGCCCGAAAGGATGGCCACCGTTGGCAATTCCTGATCTCGTCGGCTTCCTTGTGGGCGAGAAGGTCCGTGCGGCGAAGCTCAATGAGCACACTAAGGGTGCGATCGAGGCTGCCGTTCACTACAAGCCCTTTGTTCACATTGCGAACCTAAACACCTTTAATGCCGGTGTCGGCAACCTGGCCGTTCCGATGGATGACCTCATTGACGACACGGACTCAATGACGGTCGGCCAGACGGGCGGCCGGGTGATCGTTCGGACTGCGGGCCTATACCGCGTTACCGCACAGGTGACATACGCGAACGCTAGCGGCGGCCATCGGGGAATCAACCTCTACAGGAACAGCTCCGGTCCTTGGGTGGCCCCCAAGGTTCCTGCCACCCCGGCAAACGTCACAACGGTGCAATGGACTTGTACGGCTCGATTCAGTGTCAATGAAACGCTTTCCGTGAACTCTGAAACCAGCGTCGCTTGCAACAACTGTCCGACCGGTGGCCCGGACGGCTTGGCGGGCTCATTCCTGATGATGGAGTGGGTTTCGAAGTGAGCGCACTCGCTATCGCCGGAACGGTCATTGCGAGTCTCGCCGGCTTTCTTGGCTTGGTCGCTCTCGGCGGCGTGTTTTGGGCGCGGTTCCGTACCGCGGCTGACGAGACTACCGCGGCCCTCTGGAAAGAGGAGGCGCAAGCGTGGAAGTCGAAAGCGGAGCGGCTTGAGGCCGCGTTCGCGTCGCTTGAGAAGCGGGTCGGTCACCTCGAAGCAGAGAACGTCATGTTGCGGCAACTCCACGACTCACGCCAGGAAATGGCGGACCTTCGGGCCGCTATCACGGACGGCTTCGCCGGCCTGGCCACTCTCATCCGGTCCCTAGAAGAGGGGAAGTAATGCCCAAGTTTGACGGCGTGGCCTATGACGGTCCGCCCCGCGGTTACGGCAACTCGGGAGCGAAGAAGCTCTACATTGCCATTCACAACACGAGCAACGACGCTCCGCCGAAGAACGAAGCGAGCTACGCGAAGCGCCGGACGGACAGCGTTTCGAGCCACTTCTACGCGGACGCTTCTACGGTCATTCAGTCGCTCGACACCAACTATGACGCCTGGCACGCCGGCTCCTCGTGGGGCAACCAGCGCGCTATCGCGTTCGAGCTGGTCGGCACCAACGGTTCCTCGGAAGCGTACTGGCGCAAGGTCATTGACCGAGTGGCCCCGGTCATCGCGAAGGTGTGCAAGGCGCACGGCATCCCCGTTCAGAACCTTTCCGTTGCTCAGGCGAAGGCGAAGAACGTTGGCGGTTTCGTCACCCACGACGACATGCGGCAGGCATGGGGCGGCACGACCCACACGGACCCTGGCCCCAATTTCCCGGAGTCGTACCTGATCGAGCGGGTCAAGGCCGCGATGGGCACTCCCACTCCCCCGGCTCCGCCGAAGCCTCCCGCGGCTCCGAAGCCTCCGACCACTCCTAAGCCTCCCGCCACCCCGACCGATTGGACGGTTTCTCTCATCATGGCTCTCGCCACTTTGAAGCGCGGTTCTAAGGGACAGCTTGTCCGGAACGCGCAGGCCCTTCTGAACTCGCACGGCTACCGGATCACCATCGATGGCGATTTTGGCCCGGCGACCGATACCGCCACTAAGGCGTTTCAGCGTGCCCG
The DNA here is from genome assembly GCF_029626225.1 of Asanoa sp. WMMD1127. Classification (NCBI taxonomy): domain Bacteria; kingdom Bacillati; phylum Actinomycetota; class Actinomycetes; order Micromonosporales; family Micromonosporaceae; genus Asanoa; species Asanoa sp. WMMD1127. The sequence continues at coordinate 6,185,413 of NZ_JARUBP010000001.1, read as the reverse complement.
GAAGCTCTCGGCGGATGGCGAGATCGGCCGGAACACCTGGACTGCACTCATCACTAAGTAAGGGAAGGAAACAATGTCGTACGTTCGTTTCATCAAGGACAACCCGGTTCTGCTGCTCGACCTTCTCAAGTACGTCCTTGCGGCCCTGATCCTGTTCGGTATCCCGGTCCCCCCGGGCCTCGATGTCCTGATCGCGGGTGCCGTTGTGGCCGTGCTGTCGTTCATCACCCGGTCGGCTGTCACGCCGAACGGCCGGGTTGATGAGGTTGTGGCGGAGGCGGTCGACGTCGCTACCGGTGGTCGGCACCGCGCGGAGCCGGACGAGACTTCGTTCATCCCGACTGTCCGTTGATCCTGCTCCGCTTCACGGCTTCTTGGTGTCGGCCCTGTAAGACCGCAGGGCCGCTCCTTGACGCCCTGGCGGCCCGGCACGGGGTTCCCGTGACCGTGGTCGACGTTGACTCTGAGCCGGCGGTGGCGGAGCTGCACGGCGTGCGCTCCGTCCCTTCGGTCCGGCTGGTCGACGCGGAGGGCAAGACCGTTTACACGGGCTCCGGGGTTGAGTGCCTTCCGGAGGTTGCCGCGGTCCTGGCAGGCTGACCGGTCCACTTTGGAAAACTCGAGGACGGGCGTTTAAACGTCCCGCTCTCCTTGCCTCTGCACAGACGAAACCCCCGGCCCTACCTCTGGTAGGGACCGGGGGCTTTTCGTGTCTCTGAGGCTGTGCTCAGGCGTCGAACTCGCCATCCTTGACGCCACCCGTGAACGCGTCCCACTCGGCGCGGGTGAACTTGAGGACGGGTCCGCTCCGGTCCTTGCTGTCGCGGACACGGAAGCCTTCCCCGGTGTCCATGACCTCTACGCACTGGCCGTTGCTGCCGCTACGGCTAGACGTGATCCAACGGTTCTTGTCCATCAGCCATCCCCTTGATCCATTTGATGCTCTCCGCGGGCGACATCGCCAGTTCGCGGAGGTTGTCGAACACCCCGGTTAGCCGGGCGATCTCTCGTGGCCCTTCAAGGAACAACTCCCCGGCAGGCGTCTCGACGTAGCCCAACGGGCTCTCGTCTGTGTCGAACGTGAGGACCGCGAATCCGCCCCGGTCGGCTAGGTGTGCTCCCGCGGCGAACCGGAGTACCTGAACGGTGACGTTCGGCCTGGCGGCCATCTTGACCACGTGGCGGAGCTGGTCCGCCAAGAGGTCCGGTCCGCCTACCTCGGTCCGCAACGCTGCCTCGCTGACGATCGCGTGCAACCGGAGCGGCTTCTCCCTCTTGGTCAACACCTCTTGACGCGTCATCCGCGCGTCTACTCGCTGCTTGATCCCTGCTGCATCCGTCTCCCTTCCTACGGCACTGACGGCTAGTGCGTAGTCCCTCGTCTGTAGCAACCCGGGAATGATCGTCGGCTCATAGTTGAGCAGGGCCAACGCCTCTTCCTCGTACGCAATGTAAGTCGCGTACTGGTTTGAGAGGGTGCCAAGCCTCGCCCACCAACCGGTTTCTTTGAGCGTACGGGCCAGGTCGACGAGTGCCTTCCCCGGTCCGTCCTTCCAGGTGACCGCATAGAGATCGAGTAGTTCCATCACTCCGCCGGATGACGGCTTGATGTGCCCCGACTCGATGCGGGACAGCCGGCTAGCTGAGCTTGAGATCCGGTCCGCCACCTGTTCGCCGGTCATGCCGGCGGCTTCGCGGAGCCTTCGAAGCTCGCGACCGAGACGCTTCGATCGCGGGGTTGGTGGGCTGAATCTGGGCACGCTGGGATCTTCCCTCATGTGACGGCGGCCCTCCTAGCTGGGAATACTCTTGATTCTCGGTTTCTGCGCGGCGGGGGTTGCGCCGCATCATGTGATGGCGCAGCATGATACAGGACGCAACGGAGTGCAACGGAGGTGACCCGTGTTAGTGATCGTCGCCGCGTTGATCGTCGGTGCCCTGCTCGGGTGGGTGCTGCCCAAGGTCCGTGACTACCGGTGCCCTCACTGCGGGCTGTTCGAGGTCCGCGGTCATCGATGGCAGCGAAGGATGGTGCGACGGTGAAGCGGGGAAGCTACTTGCACCCGGGCAACATGGACCCGATCACGGAGTCTCGGCGACTGAGAGCCGGGGAAGTGCTGTCCCTGCGGCTAGAGGACTACATGTACGGGTCCGGGCCGCTTCTCCTCGAAGTCGAGTCCTTCGGCCCCCTGATCGACCACCCGGCGGTCGAGTGGATCGGGATCACGGGTCGCAAGGTGAGCCTGTTCAACAACACCCGCTCTCTCGATCGCGTGACGGTCGACGTGCGAACGGCCGTGATCGCGTCCCGCAAGGTGACCACTCCGCCCCTGACCGACGCTAGGCCCGTAGCCGGTCTGTAAGAGGGCGGAGCACCGGGGGCGGGTCGATCGACGGCACACGGCCCGCCCCCACCTAGCTCCCGGTCGTCGGCATCCATCCCTCACGGTTCGTTGCCCCAAGCTCGACCGTGCCGGCGGTCGGGTGGGGGCGGGTCGCCAGGCTCCCGGAGGCCCGCCCCCTAACCCGTTTAAACGACGAAACCCCCGGACCCCTACCGAGGTAGGGCCGGGGGTTTCTCGTGTCTCTGAGCTAATGCTAGCGACCTCGGATCACTTGGTCTTGACCCACGTGCCGCAACGGGCGGTCTCGAAGTCCTGGCCCTTCTTGAGGACCACGGACGGGCGACCCTTCCCGCCCAAGTCGTTCTGAACGATGTCGGCTCCGTTGCTGCCGGTCTTCGTGATCGACCAGTAGCAGAGGCCATCGGAGATCGGCTCCCGCACTTTGTACGTACCGGCCGGGATGTCGTCCCCAACCGTCCAGGTCCCATCCTCGATGGTCGGCGTAGCCGGCTTCGGCGGAGCCGGCGGCTTGGTGGTAGCGGCGGCCCCCTCGACCGTCGCGACCGGAGTAGGCGTACCGGTGCCGACCGCGGCTCCCGCCTTCGCACCCTCCGCGGCGGCAGTAGCAACCGCGGCCCCCGTGCCCGTGGTTGCGTCGTCTCCCCCGGAGAGAACGGCGGTGCACCCGCCGATCCCGCAGCAACCGAGCAGGGCCAGGCCCCCGATACCGAGGCCGATCTTCATTCCAAGCTTCAAGGTTGGTTCTCCTTCGCGTCCGCGCGTGTTGTTCCTTGCTGGCCGCTCAAGAGTGCAGTTGTCTACGGTCGTCTGCCATCGTCCGAACGGCTATCCATGATCACGTTTAAACGGGTCTGACCTGCGGAAACAGCGTCACGGACGGTAAGAGCTCGCGCTACTCCCCGTGGTTCGCCGGCGGGAGCTGGTGCCGATCGACGGGCACGAAAAAGGAGGCCCCCGAAGGGGCCTCCTCGAATCGTGTTGCTTGGCTACTTGAGGCAGGGTGCCGGGTCGACGTCCCCAATGAACATCGCTTCGTCGTTGGTGTCTTCGCCTTGGTGCTCCGCCAGGCGGATAGCCGTTTCTAGGTCCGGCGCTTCGATGGGCATGACGCCCCGGTCGGCGTCTCGCGTGTGGGAGCAACCCGGCTTGTGCAGCGTGTGACTTGCTTTGCCCGGGGTGTTGTCTCGGCGCGGGTCTCCGTAGTAAACGGTGTAGGTGATCATCCGACCGGTTGAGCCCTTCTCTCCCCGCTCGAACGCGGACTTGACGTCCGCGGCCGGTTCGTCGTCTTCATAGAACGCATCGGACATGCCGTCATCCTCCCCTTCCGGAACCGAGGCCCGCTAGGAGGGAGGCCCCCGGAGGGGCCTCCCCTGCTGCTAGGCGGTCGGTCCGCAGATCCGGCCGTATTCATCCTCGATCTCGTCCAGGTCCCGCCCCGCGTACTCCGCGGCAAGCTGGTTGATGTCCGCGGCGTCCGCCCGGAGGGTCAGCCACTCGCGAAGCTCAAGCGTGCTGTCGATCGCATCGAGCGTGTCAGGAAGGGCAATCCCCTTCTCGACCAACCCGGCGAAGTAGATCCGGAACCGCTTGACCATGTCCGTGTCGTAGGAAATCAGGCCCTCCGCGGCGCGGAGGAATTCCGGAGTCCGGTTGTAAACGGTGGTCGCCATCTCGTTTCCCCTTTGGAGTTTTCAATGTGTCTTGCTGACAAGGAGAACTCTACCTGACCACACGTTCCCAACACAACCTTGGAGACCGTTTACACGTGTGGCGTACCGCACAAAAGGAAAGAGGCCCCCGGAGGGGCCTCGGTCCGTTCCCGTTCAGTTAGCGGGGAAGCACTTCGGGCAGCGCTTGAACAGCTCATCGTTAGCGTGGGCGGAAACGTAGCCGGTCATCTTCCGCTTGGTGCACTTCGCGAACGCCCCGAACACCTGGTATTCGTCGGTCTCGGTCGCGGTGCTCTCGTGGATCTGGTTCCCGCCCCGCGCGCTGGTGAAGTACAGCATTTCGGCTCCCTGTGTTGTTCCCTCGCTGACAAGAGATACGTTACCAGAGATTCCCAACCTAAGCATCATTCGGAGCCGTTTAAACGGTGTGCGGTAGGCCACAAAGAAGGGGCACCCCGGAGGGTGCCCCATTCGGTCGAGCTGGTCACCAACCCGCGTGACGCCGTTCATCATCCGTCATGTAGTAGTGCTGAGGCCCGTAGCAGTCCCCGCGCATCCCGTGCTCGCACTCCGGGTAGAGGTAGTCGTACAGCCGCGGGAAAGCGGCCCAATCAACCGGCTCCGCCTTGATCTCGTGAAAGGCGTGAGTCATGCCCCGGACGGTGAGGAAGGTCAGGGCCTGATCCTCGGTAGCGAACCGGGCGGTGTAGGACCGGCGCTGGTCGCAGATGTGGATTTCCAAGGCGATCATCGGGCTTCCCTTTCCGTTGTCCTTGCTGACAAGAGAACAGTAGCAAACCCTAGGTTCCCAACACAAGGTTTAAACGGGCCGAGTTTCCGAGAGCACAAAAGAGGGGAGGCCCCCGAAGGGGCCTCCCCGTGTCAGCAAGAACAAGCTCAGTGCGCCCGGTCGTACTCCTCCTCGATCGCGGCCGGGATGCGTCCCCGGTCGCTGATCTCCTTACCCTGCTTCTTCGCCCATGCCCGGATCGCGTCGTTCCGCATCTTGGTCGACTTCGAGGGGCCGGCGGTCGGAAGGTGCGTCACCCGCATGACCTTGACCCGTCCAAGCCGCTCCCCTACCCCGACGTAGCGGGACATGATCTCCCGGAACTCCGTGGCGTTCTTGTCGTTGAGGTCGATCGAGTACGCCACACCATCGAGAGCGAATTCGATCGAGTGCTCAGCATCCGAACCGTCCAGGTCATCGGTAACCCGGTGGATGATCTGCTTAGCCATTGCCTTGCCTCCTAGGCAGTTGCGGGGGTCATACCTGCGGCCTCAGCCGCTTTGTCGAGCCAGAACTTCCGTGCGGCCGGGGACGGTGCGTGCTTCGCCTGATCGAGGAACGTCCGTGCAGCCTTCGAAGTAACCGGCGGAGCCGGCTTTACCACAGGGGCCGCGGGAGTCGCGGGAGTCGCAACCGTAGCCGGCTGAACCGGCGGCATAGTAGCTGCCACAACCGCGGCCTGAACCGTTGCGGTCTCAACCGCGTCAGCGTGGCCCTTGATGATTACGTACATGTGAACCATAAGCGGGATACAGATCACGGGGACAGCCCGGACAACCGAACCGGGAACGCTCTCCGGGAGTGCGTTCGCCCAAAGCGAGTACCCGAAGGCCATCAGGCCCGCGGCCCAAGGGTACCAAGCGCCGGACTGTCCGCGTCGCAGGAATGCGGCCAAGGTCGAAACCGTCGTGAAGCCCTCAACGATCAGGGGGTAAATCCACGCTAGCTTCGGGTGAATCCCGGAGTTGATAGCCACGTGAAACAGCTTCTCGAAGCTCAACACGAAGGCTCCGAAGGCGAGCGTGACAACTGCGCGCCCGACCATCTTGTCTAGCGTCTTCATTGGTTCGGCCCTTTCTTAGCCGCTGTGCCTTGCTGACAACCTAAGCTTACCAACCAAAGCTTCGACCGGCAAGACCGGTAACGCCGAAGATTGCGACAATCCAAAAGGCGACACAGAACAGGGCCAGGGAGGCGAACACCACCCGCCGCTCAATGCGGCTCCACAGGTCTTTAGCGGCCTTGCGCACGGCTGATCTCCTGACGGATACGGCGGGTCTGCTGCTCCGCCTTGCGAACGGACTTGATGGCGCGACGGTCGGTGCCTTTGATCGAGCGGGACACGGTTTCCTCCGGGTGCGTTTAAACGGGCTGAGAGCGAATCTGAGGCGAGAGAGGGGAAGGAAGGGGCCTCGGGGAAGGAGGCCCCTTCCGACCCGCTTAGGGGAGGCGGGTCCGCTCCGCGCGGACGTAGGAGCTGGTCTCGCCACGCCAGCCGCGGTCACCCGCGTACACCTCGCCCGTGTAGAGGTCGAGAAGGTCCAGCACGGCCAGGTCAAGGCCCGCACCGGCACCGAAGAGAGTCCCGGTCACGAGGAACCGGTTACCGTCGCGGTCCTGAATGACCGCGCCCGGCTCGATCTCCTCCGCCCGGTAGAAACCCCACGGGGTTTCCTCGATCACCGGAACCCGGACCTCCGTCCGAAGGACAACCTCCGTGACGACCGTGCGAACGGCGTCCGTGGTCGTCTCGACGGTGAAGGCGGCCGAGCGGGTCTCCGTGATGCCGAACATTTGGGGCTCCCTCTGTTGGGTGTTGGTGTTCCCTGCTGACACACCAAACATTACCAACCACAGCTTCCCCAACACAAGCTTGGTTCGTGTGATCTAGTCCACTCCAGTTGTCTGTAGACATGGGCAGACGAGAGCGGCTGACACCACTCCCCCGGCTCCGCCACGATGGGCGGATGGCAGAGCGGGAGATCCGGGAAGACGACCCTCGACCGGTCTACCGGCAACTAGCCGACTACCTCCGTGAGGACATCGAGGAGGGCCGGCTACAGCCGGGCGTACGCATCCCGTCAGAGACGACCCTTACGCAGACCTACGGCGTAGCCAGGGAGACGGCTAGGAAGGCTGTAGCGGTCCTTAGAGACGCTGGCCTGATCGAGACCACCCACGGGCGCGGGAGCTTCGTCAAACGCGGGTAGGGAGGCCCCCGGAGGGGCCTCCCGTTTAGCGGCTAGCTTTCGTCTTCCTCGATGAGGAGACCCGCCTTCCGCCAGGACTCCAAGCAGTCCGAGCAGACGCAGAAACCGTGATCGCTCAACGTCTCCGCGGTCATCGGGTAACTCGGTTCCATTGCTGTTCCCTTTCGGTGTGGCTCCGAGAGAAAGGGAAAGGGCCTCCCCCGTAGCGGAGGCCCTTCCTGTCAGACGATGTCCAGGCCGTAATCTCCCCAACCGCCCCGCACGTAGGTCTTCCAAACGGCTTCCCCGTAGCGGTCGATCGCCCAAGCCTTGTGAACCGCGTACGCGGTCTCAGTCGGCTCGATCTCTCCCCCGTCCGGATCGCACCGCTCGATTGCCTCAAGCGCGCGGCGAAGGTCGTAGTCCATGGACTGGCCTTTCTCTGTGGAGTTGTGTCTTGCTGACATGAATAGATTAGCGCACCACAGGTTCCCAACACAAGCTTCACGGCCCGTTTAAACGAGTGGCTTAGGCCACAAAAAAGGGAGACCCCCGGAGGGGCCTCCCTTTCCTTTCCGCTTAGGCCGCGGTCATCTCGTGACCCATCGGGCACCGCGGGGCACCGATCGCGATCCACTTAGCCGACAGGCGGACCGTGTACCCGTGCGCGGGGCACTCGCTGTTGTCGCAGACCATCTTGAGCATCCGCGTACCCTGCTTCGCCGGGCCGCTGCTCCACTTGATCGGGCCACCCGAAGCGCCGACCAGAACACCCGGGATGTTCGCCGCGGTAACCCGCGTCGGGAGCGTCATCGCCGAGTGCGGGTAGTGGCCGAGAGAGTCAATGATCAGGACCAGCTCCGCCATCAGGGTCGGGCTAGCCGGGGTCATCGTCGCCGGGCCAAGGAAGCCAAGCCGGGTGGCGGCTTCCGCGAAGAACTTCTTGTGGCCGCTCTCGCAGTTGTCGGCAACGTGGATCAGTTCGTGAAGCAGGGTCTCAAGAACCTCGACCGTGTCGCCCGACTCCGGGGAGATGAACACGTGCGAGTTGCCATCCTCGGAAAGCTCGCGCTTGTAGGTGCAGCCAAGGATCTTGCCGTTCTCGGCGCGGGCACCGGCCGCGAATCCAACCGACACGTGAATGGTCTCCGGAAGCGGAGTGCCAATCTCGATGAACTTCGCGCGGAAGATTTCGACTGCGCGGTGAAGCCAAGCCTCGCGGGTGTCCTTAACGTTGGTCTCCATGTCGGTGCCTTTCTCGTTGTGCTGTGTTCCTTGCTGACATGAAGAACTTTACGGCACCGTTTAAACGAAGTCAAGCTTCCCAACCAAAGCTTCAAGTGCGGTATGCCACACCGTTTAAACGTTGACTCGGAGCGGCGCGAAGCTTAGATTGGGTACAATGGGAGAGGTGCGCCGGTACGGCGGTGTACCCCGGCGGCCGGCTCCGCGGCCTGGCCCTAAACGAAGGAAGGCCCCCCGGCCGAAGCCGGGGGACCTCCGGGAACCCCTTCGTTGTTTCCAAGTGTCAGCAAGGCACAACACCGAAAGAGGCCAGAGAAGACCGTCCCCGGGGGGTTACCCGCGTCGAACGCTAGCACGCAAGCGCTCACGGGTACACGATTCGACGCACTCCCGCGGCCTCGATCAGCCGTTCGCACCCCTGGCAGGGTGGATCAGTGATATACAGCGTGCTTCCTTCGCATCCGTCACGTCCGGCGTAGATCACGGCGTTTGCCTCAGCGTGTACCGCGATGCACGAGCCGGCCCCCGTGTCGTAACTACTGCCGGGTAGGACTCCGGAGGTTGCCCGGGGGCAACGGCCGGCTAGACAGGACGGTCTACCTGGTGGGCTCCCGTTGTAGCCCGTTGAGATGATCCGGTTATCACGGACCACAACCGCACCAACCTTGCGCCGTGAGCAATCCGCGCGTGCGGCAACAGACCTCGCAATCCCCAAGAAATACTCATCCCAATCGGGCCGCGATTCTTCTTGAGCGGTCAACAGACCATCCGGTCTATGACGGTCATGATGCCTGCCGCTTGAGCTAGACCCGCGGTCATGGTTGCTCCGCGGGAGTTGTTGAGAATGAAAGCTATGCAGATATCCGCACCTAACTTCACCATCTCGGCGTTTCTGATGAAGCCGGCTCGCTTGCCGAAGCGCTCCCAATCGGCCGGGTGACGCTCGACACCCCAACCGAGTAGCTCTGCCTCTTCCTCTGCCATCCGGTCCGCTCCGGTCGGGCAGGCACCCGACACGAGGAGACGCCCCGGCCCGTCCAGGCGGAGCAGGGCCGCGCGGATGCGGCCCCGCTCCTGCCAGTCACGGCTACCCGTGACAAGGACTCTCACCACTACCGGCGGTCCTTAAGCGTCTGCTCCCACGCGTTCGCCACGAGATCCCCGAGATAGCGCTCCGCGGTATCCCGGCTGATTTCCGGGTGGTGGATGCCGTACACGGTTCGCCCACCAAGCCGCATCCGGATCACGTCGCAGCGAAGGCTAGGAACCTCAAGAGCCTCCGGATACCGATAGGACATGTCGTCCCAATCGCGGAAGCTGATTGCGCGAAGGCGAGAAGAGTCGATCATCATCACGGATTCGTCACCGGTCCGAAGCTCGACTAGCTGACCGTTCTTAGGGCCACCGATCATGATTGCGCGCACTCAGTGCCCCCTTAGCTTTACGTGAAGGACGTTGGAAACCTGCGGGTGAAGAGTCATCGGGCCACCCGCCATCAGTTCGACGTGTCCGCCCCTGGCGGTTATGTCGACGTAGCCGATTCGGTCCGCCATCTTGGGCGGCAACCCGAGGTCAACCTTGAAACGCACCCGCGTTCCCGGCTTGAGTCCGATCGGGTGCGGGTCGTACGGGTCAAGAACGGTGTCGGTCTCCCCCGGCTTCGTTCCGTCCCTGGCCCCTTCGGCGTACGCCTTCGCGGCGTTTACACGGGCCTCCGCGGTAGTGGCTAGCCGGCGGTAGTAGGCCATCCGATCCCGCGCCCACTTCGGTAGCCGTTCCTCCCGCGGGTCCGGCTCAATCGAGGTCAAGCCGGTAACCCGCGATCCACGAACCGACCGCGATACCGACCCGCTCCCGGAGCTGGTCGACGCGATCCCGCCATGTCCGGTTTGTTCTCGAACTCGAGAATCCGGCCGTGTAAACGCTGCGCGCTAGCGGGTGCTCCGTGGTCGGCTCAGTGAACGGAGCGACCCAATCCGCGGACCGCAGGGACGTAACCCACTCCTCGATCACGTCCCGCTCTGTCGCCGGCTCCGCGGCGCGATGCTTCCCGATCAACCGTGATCCTCGACCACGGTCAGGGCCTTGATCTGGCCACCGAAACCGGGCTGAACCTTGACGGTCGACTCAGGCTTGACGAACCGCAGAGCGGTCCGGATCTCCCCGGCCGTGAGGCCCTTCTTCGGGTCGTTGGCAACGATGGTGGTAACAGCCTTAGGCATGAGCAGCCTCCGCAATCGGGGTAGTCGGGAAGTCCTGAACAGAGAAGGGAGCTAGCTCCCGGAGGTGGCCAAGGACGATCGCGGCGAAGCCGCGGATCTCCGCGTCAGCCGCGGAGTGGTAGCGCTTGGCGAGCACATCCCGCCAGGCCCGGAGGTTGCCCGTAACGATCAGGTCGACGGGCGTCGAGTTGGGCAGGAAGGAACGGGCCGCTTCCCGGCTCTCCTTCACGCTGTAGCCGTGCCTGGCGGTCTCGGCAACCGCGGCCCGGTACAGGTCTAGGGAGCGCTGGTAGTGGCCTTCCAGGGCTTCCCAGAGGGTGCGCTCCGGGAGCGCATCGAACAGGGGCGGCAGGGTCGGCACCGGGTGCGAAACCTCTTGGTCGACGTACCGCTGTGACTCGACGGAGAACGACAGGAACCGGTGTCGCTCAAGCTCGACGAGCAGGGCACGGGAGACGCCCTCGACATAGAACGTCACCGAAGAGTGCTCAAGCACGCTGTAGTGACCCTGATCAAGGATGTTGTCCAGGTAGCCGGCGGTTGTCGCTGTCGCTGGCCGCTTCCGGCCCCAAGCCTTGTAGCAGGCACGGCCGGCAAGCTCCGCCAGGTGATCGGCGTCGGTCACGTCGAACTCTTCGCCGGCTTGGTCCGCAAAGGCGGTCCCACCGAGGACGCCGCGGACGGCTTCCCAATCAACCAGCGTGTGAGCGATAGGCGTTACGCGCAAAGGGTTGTAGCTCCTTCCCTAGGGGCGGGAGGCCCGGTCCCTACCGGGCCTCCCAACGTTCCCAATCATAGCTTCGAGGTACGACGAAAGGCCCTAACGGATGGGGCAGGCTCCGTTGGAGCACTCCTCATCGACGCTGTCCGCGACGACCGTTGGCGCTGTGATCTCCCGCCACTGTGCGAGCGTCAGCCGCTCATAGGGTGCCTGCGGCCGGGTGCCGTCCGGCATGATCGTGGTTCCCTTCAAGTTGGGAAGCCACTCGGTCAACAGCTCCATCACGCCATCGACCGTGTAAACGCCTTCGGGCACGTTGGCCGTGAAGCTCACGGCGTTGTCCGCGTAGTGCTCCTGATACATGGCTTGGAAGGCCAGCATCGAGCCAAGCGGGATCTCGTCTGCCGACTGGACAACGGCGTTCGGGTCAAGGCCCAACGCTTCGACTTCCTCCACAAGGCTTTCCTTCGTGGGGAACTCGACAACCCATGTGTTCGCGGCGTACTGGCACGGCTCAACCGTGTAGCCCTCCGCGGCGTACTCCATGACCTTCGCCCACTGAACCGGGTCGACGGACGAGAAGCGGACTCGCCGGATGAAGTACCGCGCGTAGACCGGATGGATTCCTTCGGTCCGGCCCGGCATCTTCGCGATGCTGCCCGTGGGGGCAACGGTGGTGACCTTGACGGGTTCCGGGATGCGGAGAGCGAACGCGTACGCCCGTGCCTCATCCCGTACCGCCTGGCGGAGGTAGCGGAGCATGTTCGGGATCGAGCCCATCCCAAGCGGAGCTTGGGTGAACGGGATTCCCCGCTTGGCAAGGAAGCCCTGAACCCCGAAGTGACCAACCCCGATTCGCCGCTGTGCGGCCAACCGGTCCGCCTGCTTCGGGTCTGTCACGTCCCCGAAGGTGGCCCGGATCAGGAAGCGGGTCATCAGCCGGTGAGCCTCCGCCATCCCGTCGATGTCGTATATCTCGTCCGGGGTGCCTGCGAACGCGTCCAGGTTGACGTGTCCGAGGTTGCAGTTTTCCCACTCGGTCAGCGCGATCTCGCCACACGGGTTGGTGGTGACTACCTCGGTTGGCTCACCCTCGTTTGAGAGGGTCTTGTTCCAATACCCCGGCTCACCGTTGGCGAGCATCCCGGTAACCACGGCCCGGTGAACGTCGAGCGCAAGCTTCCGCTTGCCGACAGCCGGCGCACCCTTCGCGGCCTGGCGAAGGTGCCGGATGAAGTGCTCATCGATCTCGACCGAAATGTTGGTTGTCCAATGCTTCGCCGGGTCCGACTTCGAATCGATGAAGTCGAACACGTGCGGGTCGGCCCAATGAACCATCGACATCCGGGCGGACCTCCGGACACCACCCGCAACGACACACGCCCCGATCTCGTGGTCAATCTCCATGGCCTCAAGCGGCGTGATGTGCTTGGAGCTGACGCGGGAGCTGTTGAGGACTCGACCGATGTTGTTCATCATGCGAGCGAACGGGCCCGGCCCGGACGCGGTACCGCCGAAGGTGCGGAGCGGCTGACCTTCCGCCCGTACCCGGCTCACGTCGTACACCCGGTCGACGTGCTTCGGGTCGGTGTCGCTCATGTACGTGTCGATCAGGTCGACAAGGGCGGCGGCCCAACCCTCCCGCGAATCCTCGACAGCGAACGCACCCGTCCATTCGTGGCTGTAGGCATTGCTCAGAAGGCCCGCATCCCGCATCCGGGTGTAGTCGGGGTGGGCAGGGTCGCAGACCACGTGCACGGTAAGGGCACGGCGTACACGCCCGTACGGCTCCAAGAAGCGGGAGCTGTAGTTCGCCCCTACTCCCCCACCCTCCATGAGGCGCATGAAGCTGAATTCGAAGTGCGTCGACAGACGCTCCGCGGACCAGCCGGACACGTGGCAGTTGAACAGGTATTGCCGACCGGGTACGCCGCTCGCCCAAAGGTGGCGACCGGCCGGGATGATCCGGAAGTCGCCCATGTGCGCGCGGAGCTGCTCCGCCTCCGCCTGGACCTCAGCCGACCACGTGTCAGGCTCCCCGTACACCAACCCGAGGTTGCCGGTCACTACCCGGTTCACGGTGTCGGCCCACGTCTCCCGGGTGCCGTCCGGGTTGGGTCGCTGGTAGGTCCGCGTGTAAACGGTCTCGCCCGTAGGCCCCCATTTCGGTTCGGTCACATGTCCCCCTTGATGGCCAAGCCGGCGGCGGCGTTGCTGATTGCGTGGCGGGCACCCGGCCCCTCGTGGTTGTCGATGCGAGCGGCACGCGACACGTTCATTTCGACGGTCAGCTCACGGGTTGCCTGCCCGTACGCGTTCCGGGCAGAGTCCGCGGACTTCCGGCCCATCGCCCCGGCGATCCGGTCCCAATCCGGTCCGCCATCCTCGTTCGGTGCGCCAAGGTGGCGCTCCTGAATGACGGTTGCCTGCCAGTCGCGGAGCCGCGGCCAAGCGGCCTTGATGTCTAGCGCGGTGTCGATTGCCTCGCCGGTAACCCACTTCGCGGACACGTCTTCCGGGGTCGGCCCGTTCGTCCAATCCTCGTAGTCGAAGAAGAACGGCAGGAACAGGCGGACGTACTCCGGGTCATAGAAATACTGGTCCGCGTCCGACATCCGCTGTACGCGTTCCTTCCGCGCGTACACCCGGGCCACGTTCTTAAGGCGGGTCTCGATCAGACCCGTCTGACCCTCCCGGAAGAGGATCAGATAGTTACGCGCGTGCTCGACCGCTTCGAGCGAAAGCACGCTGAACGCTTCGTCTTCCTCGATGCCGTGCGTGTAGTGCACATCCCGTGCGGCCTTCTCGATGATCGGCAGTAGCGGGGAAACGTCAAACTCAGTCATCAGTTAGTCAACAGCCCTTCTCGGTTGTCCTTCTCCATGAGTCGGCCGTTCGACCAACCTCCGCAGTCCTGGCACTGAAAGCGCCGGTAGCGGCCCGCTTGGGTGATGCGGTGTCCGCGGCTCTGCATGTCCTTCGAGCCGCACCGGGTGCACGTGAATTCGTTCGGGTCGTCGCTAAGAGAGAACGTCGCGACGTTGGGATGCGACAGCATCCACGGCCGGAGCTTTAGGTACAGCTCCTCAAGCGAAAGCACGTCCAACCGGTTGTACTTCTTCATCTCCCGCCAAGCGGCAGGGTCACCCTTAAGGCACGCCTTCCAAAGCGCGTGACCGGGGTAACGGGCGTGACTGCCCTTCTTCGTGTCCGTCAGCTTGTCAGTCAGGTAGGCAAGCTTGTTGCTCGTGAACGCGGCAACGCGACGGACCTCAACCAACGTGTCGATGACTCGATACGGAGCCGGCGGAGACATCCCGGCAAGGATGAACCGCGCGTTCAGCTTCTTGAAGTCGAACTTCCGCCCGTTGTGCGCAATCACGATGTCGGCTTCATCGAGGAGATTCCACACGGCTTCGAGAAGCGCGGTGTCGTCTTCGATGTCGTCGGCTTCGCTCTGATCGCGGTACACGAACCGCGGGTTACCGAGCCATTTCCAACCGAAGGAAAGGATGGACCAATCACGTTCGATCTGGCCTAGGCCAATGTTCTGATCGAAGGTGCCCCACACTTGGGCAATCAAGGGTGCCGTCTCGATGTCGAGTACGGCGATGCGCGGGTCACTCACCCGGGTACGAAGCCGTAACGTCGATGGGCTCAGCAGCAATAAGGGTGATGCTCTGAATGACGGTCTGGCCCCATCGGTTGCGGAGCATGGTCAGCGTGGTAGTCAACTGATCCTCTCCCTCGACCAGCCGCGGGGTTGTCTGCCCCGGGGGAACCATCGCCGGGTCCATTTGAATCTTGAAAATCGCAATCACTTAGTCGCTCCCTTCGGGGTGTCGCCATCGAACAGAACCTTGAAGTAGTTACTCGCCCCGGTGTGGTAGACGATCAGCCCTTCCGGGTGCTCGAATCCGGGAACCGCAATCGACATGCGGCCCTTCATCGCGTCGCGAAGGAAGTCGATCGCATTCCCCATCTCGGCACCGGAGCCAACCCAAAGGATCGGGACCACGGTGCACACGTCGGGGCACGGCTGAACCTTCGGGAAGTATTCGCGTACGAAGTCGTTCGCTTCCTCGTCCCGCGGGTCGTACCAACGGCCAGCGTTGAACAGAGCGAACCGCTTCTCGGCAAGTCCGTAGTTGCGCTGAATACCGGAGCCGAACCATTCCCCGTAGTGGTTGCCCTGGCCAAGCTGGACCAGCGCTCCCGCGTTCCGCTCGACCCATGCGGCGAAGCCCGCGTTGTCCTGCTGCCGGGTAAGCCATCGGTTCCGGGAGCCGGCTCGAATGTGCCACTCCCATTGGGGAATGCCCTCTTCGTCAATGGTGGTGTAGTCCAACACGACGTTTACACCGTCTGGCCGATCGACGCCCGTTCCGAACGTCTCCCGGGTGATCGAGACAAGTCCGTTCGTCCCGTCGATCTTCTCCGTGATCACAGCGTCTTTGCTGAGTCGCGGGATCTTCGGCCAACTCGGGTAGTCGCTCAAAGGGTCTCCTCCGTTTCGTCGGTGTGCACGCGGGCCGCGGTACCGAGGTGTAGGTAGATGTCGACGGAATCCGGAAAGTCAACGTCGTCTTTCAGGAACAGCATTCGGCCGATAGGCGCGTAAGCTGCCGCTTCCGGGGATTCGAGCAGGGCCGCGGACTGTTCCGCGATGAATTGCGCGATCCCGTACGGGAGTGGGATACCGATGGTGTCGCCAACGGCAAGCTGCCAACCCTGATCCATGAAGATTGCCGCGATCTTCCGAGGCCCGACCGACATCTCAAGCTCGAAGTCGAACGCTTCCGGGATGTCCTCTTGAATCGGCTCCTCGAACAGGCGGACCATGGGAACCTCGACCTCTTCGGCCTGGACGGTTCGGCGGCGTTTAAACAGTCTCAGCAAGGTTCCTCATTTCGTATTTGACTTTCTCGGCGGCCCACACGTTGTAGGTGACTGCGGCGGCGTGATCCTCGTCCGTCTCGCCGGCTAGCCACTGCATGAAGTGCCGGAAGGCGGATGCGTGGAAGCGGTCAAGCTCCTCTTGGGTGGTGGCCTTCTCCCAATTCCGATCCCCGTACTTCACGGCTCCGCGGGCTAGCAGGGCCGCGAACCGGGTAATCATCTGTTCGTCGTACGGGATGCCTTTCGGAATGAGCAGATCGAACCGCGGCTTACCGTCTTGGGTGTCCCGCACCATCCCGGTTGGGTAGGACCAGCGCACCCCGGAATCCTTGGTTTCGAAGTCAGGCACTCTTGACCTCCAATCGTTTGGTGAGTGCGTCCGGCCCTTCGGCCAAGACAAAAGAGTTGACGTCATGACCGGATGGCATCAACACGATTCGAGCGTTGGCCACTTGGCTAGCGACCTTCTCCGCGAACGTCTCCCCCTGGCCCTTGTCGTCGTTGTCCGCCAGGATGAACACGTTCTCGTATCCCTTGAAGCAATGGCTGTAATACTCTTTCCAGCCGTTGACTCCGGGGATTCCGACTGCCGGCAATCCCGCTTGGTGCGCGGTCATCGCGTCGAACTCCCCTTCGCAGATACACACGAAGTGCTCTCGCCTATCGAGGTCTGCGGGGTTGAATAGCCGCGGGATGTCGCCAGGGACCGAAAGGTATTTCGGGCCGGTAGCGTCGCCGGGAGGGATGGCCCGGAACCGCATACTCACGACTCCGGAGCGGGTCAGGTAGGGGATTGCTAGCTTTCCCTCGTATTGCTCATGCCCCGGCAAGGGGCTTTCTACGAGACCCAGCTTGAAGAATTGAGCGTTGGCCCCTGACAGGCCCCGGGTCTCCTTCAAATACTCGACGGCGGGACTTGCCGGGTTTGCCATCAGAGCCTTGTGATACGTCTCCGTAGCTTCGCCCAAGAAGGTCTTCCAAGAATTGCTTACTACCAGGGAAATCTCTTGCATCCCCCTTCCAAATGACTAGCCCGTAGGCGTCTTCGTTTACGTCGCAAGCGAAACAGCGGAACCGTTGAAGCTCCCCGTGAACCGATGCCGAAGCCGTACGGTCCTCATGGAATGGGCATTTCATGCGTCGCCATCTCGGCGCTAGCGGCACGAAGGCGGCCCCGTAGTGTTCTAGAACGGCGTCAATCGGTGGCTTCTCAGTCACTCGGGAACCTCCTTTTCATCGGGTACGCCGGCGGACCCTTCTCCGCGGTGGCCTTCCGGGCGCGATGACCTCCCGGCCGAGAGCTTGAACAGCGGGCCGGTTCTTGAGGTAGTCGGCTAGGGCTTGGGCACGGTCGGCGCTCTTAAGGCGTCCGACCAACCGCGTATTGCAATAGGGGCAGAGGATGCCCCGCACAGGGCCAGCCTGTTTAAACGCGTGCTCATGGTCGAGATGGAACGTCTCCCCATCCCGCGGCTTCCGCTTGCATATCGCGCAGCATTCGCCTTGGTGCTTCCAGATCAGGTCCCACTCTTCGAGGGTGATCCCGTAGGTTTTCAGGACCCAATCGGCACGTGCCTTCCGCTTGGCACACTCGGGTTTGTCGTACAGCCGTTGCGAGCCAGATAGCGCGCCCCCGCATACGACGCACTCCCTAGTCGGCAATACGGATACCGAGATCGGCCAGGATGTCACCAAGCTTGTTCTCGATGGCCCGTGCGTCCGACTCAAGACCAGCCCGGTTCGCCATGTTCGCGAACGTGCGGACGTTGTCCGGCTTGATCGAGAGGAACAAGGCCCGCGCCTCCTGGCCCGTCATCGTGAGAGTGATAACGGGGTTCTTCTCGACCTTGACCTTAGCCATAAGGGGTGGCCTCCGATTCTGTGCTGATGTCTGCGAGCCGCATCCGCGAAGGGTCGTACGCAAGCGGCACTTGCCATTGGGCGGAGCTGTCGTTGCGCCCGGTCCGGTTCTTCACCGGGCACACGAACAGCCGGGTTGATTCGGCGTTCCGGTAAAGCGTCAGGATCAGCTCAGGAACCTTGCTGATCTTCCCGCGGAGTCCGGAGAGCGGAACGGGTTTGATCCCGTCGTCAAACTCGCCGGTCACGTGATGAAGCGCGATGATTGCGGCTCCGGTCTTGCGTCCTAGCTCGTGTAGGTAGTCGCAGGAAGCCTCAAGCGCTTGGTATCCCTCCCCTTCGCTTTCAAGGTTCGAGATGTTGTCAATCACGATGAAGTGCGGCCACTCCCCGTAGGTTGCCGCGTAGGCGTAGAGATCCTGTTCGAGGTAATCAAGCTCGATGCGGCCCGCGAAGTCCATTCGGACGTTGCTCTTGGCCTCAAGAAGCGCGTCTACCTGTGCGGTGTTCTCTGCCATCACGGCGTTTTCGATGTCGTGGGTTGACCAACCCGTGAACATCGCACCGGCCCGGAGATACATCGTGAATGCATCCGTGTCAGCGGAGGCGTAATACCCGGGTGCCCCGGACCTGAGAGCGACCGTAAGAGCCTTGACGGACTTACCCACACCCGGAGCCGCGGCGATCAGCGTTAGCTGTCCACGGCGGATGTGAACGCCTTCCCCGGCCAGGCTTTTGAAGACGGTCGGGAGTGGTTCACCCGCACTGCCCCGGGAAAGCTTGGCCCTAGTGAGCGTGAGCATTCGGCCCCCTTCCGGAGGCCCGGCCGGTCGTCGGTGCCGGCCAGGCGTACGCGGTCAGAGGCTCAGAGCCATTCCGGCTTGCACTGTGACGGGTCACCCTGGCGAGCCGGGCACATCCACGCCTTCCACTCCCCGCGCTTGCCCTGGCCCGTCTTAAAGACCTTCGTGCCGTGGGGGCACGTGGGGGCAGTCATGCCGGGCGGAGTGCCGGCGGGAGCTGCCGGGGGCGGCGTAGCCGGCGGCGTGTAGCCGTTGGCCTGAACGGTTGACGGGTGCTCGACCGGCTGTCCGCCAAGCTCGCTACCGACGAGGAAGAACCCCTTAAAGGTCTTGTCGGCGTTGCCCACGGTTGCGAACAGGCCCGTTGCCTCAACCGAGGCGATCTTGTCAGCGATCTCCGCGGCAGTGCTGCCCTTGATCACGAACAGCGGAGCGTCGTAGCCGGGGTGCGGCTTGAAGCTCACCACGAAGTCATCGCGAGTGTCAGTCAAGCTGTGTTTCCTCCTTGGGTGGGTATTCGTCGGCACGTGAGCCGACCGCGGAACAGAAGTCGGAGACGCCACACGTGCGGCAGTGATCTCCGGGGTTGGGTAGGAAGAGGCCCGCGTTCACAGACCTATCCATGTCGTGAAACCAGCGAGTGACACGAGAGCGTGTAAACGCGCTGAGATCCACGGGGGCATCCGGCCGGTTGTCCTTGGCCATGTAGAAATCGCCCCACGTCGGCAAGTAGCCGTAGTCCTGTTCGATGGCCAGGCGGTACACGCCTAGCTGAAAGGGCCAGTCCGGGCGCTTGCTACCGGTCTTGACGTCCCTAGGGCCAATCTGCCCGGTTGGCCACTCGATGATCTGATCGATGAAGCCCTTCACCGTTACGCCATCAAGGTCTAGTTCGAACTCGACTTCGAGGGCCGGTTCTTGGCCACCGATTAGCCAAACCCGCTCTTGAGCTTCGGAGGCATACCGGAGGTACCCAAGTACCTGTTCGGCCCCTCTGGTCCTACGCCTACCTATGTCGTCGGAGGCCCTGACGCGTCCCCCGGTTAGCCACCGACCGAGATCCGGCTCCGTCTCCGTCGCTTCCGCGATGAGGCGGTCAAACTCCGTCTCGTACAGGTCGACAACGTCGTCAGGGTGCGCCTGGCGGAAGCCCTCTTCCCAGAACTCGCACGCGCTGTGCACCGCGATCCCTTGCGCGAACCACGCTGCGGGTCGCGCGGGGGCCTTCGCGATCTTCTCCAACCGGTAGCCCTCTGAGCACTTCACGAAGCTCGACCATTGGCTGACGCTCCTTCGGTGCTTCTTGGTCTCGTCCATCTACCTCCCAAGGTTCCCAATCTAAGCTTGAGGGCTTAAAGAAAGGCCCCGGTCGGGGGCCTCCCTCAAGTGTCAGTACGGGCGGAGCTGCTGCCGCATCACGCGGATGTGATCGGGGGTGCCGGTGTCGGCCCAATACCAAGAGCGGTTCATGGGCTCGCCGAAGCCGTTCACTCCGTGGGAGTTGACCGCGATCAGCTTTGCGCCCTCCATGGCGGTTACGGCGGCGTTGTAGTCCTCACCGTCGCACATGCCGGATGAGATCATCTCGAACCCCGTTCCGCTCCGGAAATGGAAGCGGACGAGGGAGAGAACGTTAGGGAGGTCGATCAGGACATCAAGCTCACGAAGCTCCGTCACGTCGCCGGCATCGAGCCGGACAAACGGCAAAGTGAGGTCGACGGTAGGCAGTTCAAGGCGTGCTTCGGTGTTCACTTTCGGCCGTACTCCGTTCGGGCTGAAACCTTGCTGACACGTGAGGCAGACACTAGGGCTGACGTGCGGAAACGCACATCATCCGATCGGCTAGGCCGCACGCGCCCCGCGGCGCTCCCACGTCACCCACCGATAAACCGAGTCACGGGTAACACCGAACAGAGAAGCGACTTGGGACGCGTTCATTCCCAACTCGGACATCATTCGCTGCCCGGCGGTAACTCGATCCCGTTCCGTCGCAAGAATCCCACGGGCCACGCCGCGCTGATCCTCCGAAAGTTCACCCGCCAGTCGGGCCAGGTTTTCCGAAGCCCGGATCATCTCGTCACGGGCGTTCGAGTCGCGACGGTTGGCAAGCCGAATGTCGTTCCAACGCTTAGGGTCGATGGCCTGGCGGTCGACGTGGGACAGCCCACCGAAGACGCCGAACTCATGCTTCCAGCCCTCTTCGCGGCACGCGTTGTACCGGCTCAGGGGGCACTCCTCGCACCCGGCTTTCGCGGCCTCAACGTCCTTACCGCGACTGGCGAACCAAAGCTCCGGGTTGCGTTCGCACGGGCTACCGTCTGACACCGGCCACCTCCTGAGTTTCCCAATCTAAGCTTCGGGGGCTTTGGAAGGCCCGCCGTAGCGGGCCTGACCCCTTCGCTCTTACGTTCCCAACTATAGCTTGAGGGTACGACACTTGGCACTAGTGAGCCGTGACACTGGCCCTGACCAGCGAAAAGCCCTCCCGGGTGGCTCCCGGAAGGGCTCTCGCTGTCGGTCGCGCTACCCGCGGCCCCGGTGGCGGCCGGCGCTTGCGCGGATCTCCTCGACCAACTCAGGGGGTCTGATCAGGTTGTCGCCATCCTCTGGCCTACGCCGCATGTAGAAGAAGCCACCCGTCTTCGGGGAGGCGTCGTTCGGTGGCTGCTCCCGGTCGTAGCACAGGACTAGCCCGTTCTCCCGGATGCCCCGTAGCCACTTATCGACCATCCTCGACTTCGCCGGGGGTAGGGGGCTCTCGCCGGCTTCGCGCTGAGCTAGGTAACGCAGCATCAGGGCCGGGTGTGCGTACGTGTGCTCCTTGGCCACTCGCCAGGGAATGAAGTCATCGTGCCGGGCGCGCGGCTTGACCGCGTTCGCCTGGCGGAGACGGAGGTAGACCGCGTTCTCCGTCGTCCCGTAGTGCGCTGCTATGTCCGAGTATTGCCATCCGTCGTGGCGGAGCTGCACAAGGACACTGTTGTCCGGCAGAACCCTACGGGCAGGCATCGTTGAAACTCCTTCGTGGGCACCCTCGCGGTGGGTGATGCTTAGATTGTGACTCACGGTTGAAGCTATGTCCAGCGTACTCAACCACAGATTCGGACACGCGGCCCCAATCATCCTTTCGGCCAGACATCGGGTCACGATGCGGTCACGGACCCCCATCGCTCCCAACCTAAGCATGTCCAGGTCTGCCCCGGTTTGCACTCGGTATGAGGCACTCTCGGTAACCGTTTAAGGGCTACGTTTGTCCAGGTCAGGCACCAGATGTTAGTTCGACTGCACGTCGCGGTCGTTCAGCACCGGCTCCGAGTCCGGCATCAACAGCCACTACCTGCGGATCCGCGCGAAGAACAGCGCGATCAACGGGCGCAACTACAACCAGGCCGAGTCCGGCGCCAAGGCCGACGACATGCCGGCGCAGGCCACGGCGACGGTCGGCCGCGCGCCGCAGTACGTCACGATCCTGATCGGCGCCAACGACGCCTGCACGAGCTCCGAGAGCTCGATGACCGCGGTGAGCACGTTCCGCGGCCACATCGACACCGCCCTCGCCACGCTCAAGGCCGGCCTGCCCAACGCCAAGGTCGCCGTGATCAGCATCCCCGACATCAAGCGGCTCTGGGAGGTCGGCCGGACCAGTGGCAGCGCCCGCACAGCCTGGTCGCTTTTCGGCATCTGCAGGTCGATGCTGGCCAACCCGACCTCGACGGCCGCGGCCGACACCGCCCGGCGCGACCGCGTACGCCAGCGGGTGATCGACTTCAACACCCAGCTCGCCCAGGCCTGCGCGGCCTACGGCCCGAACTGCGACTGGGACGGCAACGCGGTCTTCAACTACCCGTTCGCCTTCAGCCAGGTCTCCGGCTGGGACTACTTCCACCCCAACGCGGCCGGCCAGACGGCCCTGGCCCAGGTGAGCTACGCCGCCGGCTTCAACTGGTGACAGCAAGGGGCCCCCGGAAGCATCCGGGGGCCCCACTGACACATCACGCGGGTCGCAACCAGAGCGCGCCAAGCGGCGGCACCCGCAGCTTCGCCGACACCGGCATCCCGTGCCAGTGCACCTCGTCGGTCGTCACGGTGCCCATGTTGCCCACCCCTGAGCCGCCGTAGTCGGCCGCGTCCGTGTTGAGCACCTCGACCCACGCCCCGGCCCGCGGCAGGCCGATCCGGTAGTCCTCGTGCGGCACGGCCGCGAAGTTGACCACGCAGACCAGCGGCGAACCGTCCGGCGCCAGCCGGATGAACGCCAGCGTGTTGTTGGCCGCGTCGTCGGACACGATCCAGCGGAACCCGGCCGGCGTCGTGTCCTGCGACCACAGCTCCGGCGCCTCGCGGTAGACGAGGTTGATGTCGCGCACGAGCCGCTGCAGCCCGGAGCGCTGCGGATCCGAGGTGAGGCCCCAGTTGAGCCCCCGCTCCTCGTTCCACTCCTCGTCGTCGCCGAGCTCGCAGCCCATGAACAGCAGCTGCTTGCCCGGATGGGCCCACATGAACGCCAGCAGGGCCCGCACGTTGGCCAGGCGCTGCCACAGGTCACCGGGCATCTTGGACAGCAACGACCGCTTCCCGTGTACGACCTCGTCGTGCGAGATGGGCAGCACGTAGTTCTCGGACCACGCGTACACCATCGAGAAGGTCACCTGGTTGTGGTGGTACTGCCGGTGCACCGGCTCCTTCGAGGTGTAGAGCAGCGTGTCGTGCATCCAGCCCATGTTCCACTTGAAGCCGAACCCGAGCCCGCCACCGGACGTGGGCCAGGTGACGCCCGGATAGGCTGTCGACTCCTCGGCGATCATCACGACGCCCGGGTGGTGCTTGTAGACGGTCGCGTTGGTCTCCTGCAGGAAGCCGATCGCGTCGAGGTTCTCGCGGCCGCCGTACTGGTTCGGTTCCCACTGCCCTTCCTCGCGCGAGTAGTCGAGGTAGAGCATCGAGGCGACCGCGTCGACCCGCAGCCCGTCGACGTGGAACTCCGCGCACCAGTAGAGCGCGTTGGCGACGAGGAAATTGCGCACCTCGCGCCGCCCGTAGTCGAAGATGTAGGTGCCCCAGTCGGGGTGCTCGCCGCGCCGCCAGTCGCCGTGCTCATAGAGCGGCGTCCCGTCGAACCGGGCCAGCGCCCACTCGTCGCGCGGGAAGTGCGCCGGCACCCAGTCGAGCAGCACGCCGATGCCCGACTGGTGCAGCCGGTCGACGAGGTAGCGGAAGTCGTCGGGGTCGCCGAACCGCGCCGTCGGCGCGAAGTAGCCGGTCACCTGGTAGCCCCACGAGCCGCCGAACGGGTGCTCCATCACCGGCAGGAACTCGACGTGGGTGAAGCCCATCTCCGCGACGTATTCGGTGAGCTGGTCGGCCAGCTCCCGGTAGCCCAGGCCGGGCCGCCACGAGCCGAGGTGCACCTCGTAGACGCTCATCGCCTCCTGGTGCGGCTTCGCCGACGAGCGGCGCGACATCCACTCGGCGTCCTTCCAGTCGTACGACGACTCGTCGACGACCGAGGCCGTGCGTGGCGGGATCTCGGTGCGCCGGGCCATCGGGTCGGCCTTCTCGCGCCAGACGCCGTCGCGGCCGAGGATCCGGTACTTGTAGCGGTCGCCGACCGCCGCGCCCGGCACGAACACCTCCCAGACGCCGCTGCTGCCCATCGAGCGCATCGGCCAGCCCTCGTAGGGGCCCCAGCCGGTGAAGTCGCCGACCACCCGCACGCCGCGCGCGCTCGGCGCCCACACGGTGAACGAGACGCCGCCGTCGCGGGCGTGCGAGCCGAGCGCGTCCCAGAGCTTCTCGTGCCGGCCCTCGTTGATCAGGTGCAGATCGAGCTCGCCGATCGTCGGGCCGTGCCGGTAGGGGTCGTCGACCAGCCGGCCGTCGACGTCGATCCGGTAGTCGACGACCTCACCCGGCACCTCGACCTCGAAAACCCCATCCGGGTGTACGCGCGACGCGGTGTGCCGTTCGTCGCCGACCACGACGGTGACCGTGCCGGCGCCCCGGCGCAGCGTCCGGATGGTGGTGCGCCCGTCGCGTGGATGCGCGCCGAGAGTGGCGTGCGGGTCGTGCGTCGCGCCCGAGATCAGCTCGTCCATCATCTGGTCAGTCCCTACCTCACCCCACGCCCTTCGGCGCGGTCTGTGTCACCGACGCGGACGCACCGAGAGAATGTGCGCCGGCTCGAGGAACGGGTCGAGCCGGACCGCGTTGCGCTGGCCCCAGTCGTACGTGCCCCCGGTCAGCTGGTCCGTAACAACGAACCGTTCGTGCCAGTCCATCCCGAGCGCCGGCATGTCCAGCGTGGTGTTTCCCCACTGCACCCCGCCCGAGTCGAACGAGCAGATGACCAGGATGGTGTTGTCGACCCGCGGATCCCGTTTGGACCAGCAGAGCAGAGCCGGGTTGTCGATCTCGTGGAAGCGCAGGTTGCGCAGCCAGTGCAGGGCCGGGTTGGCGCGCCGGACCGCGTTGAGCCGGCCCAGGAAGCCGGCCAGGGAACGGCCCGCGGCCTCGGCGCCGGCCCAGTCCCGGGGCCGCAGCTGGAACTTCTCGTTGTCGAGATATTCCTCCGCCCCGGGCCGCGCGACGTGCTCGAACAGCTCGTAGCCGGCGTAGACGCCCCACGACGGCATCAGCATGCTGGCCAGCACCGCGCGGATCTTGAACATCGGCGGACCACCGTGCTGCAGGCTCTCGTGCAGGATGTCGGGCGTGTTCGGCCAGAAGTTCGGTCGCATGTGGTCGGCCGCCGCGACCAGCTGCTCGCAGTACTCGCGCATCTCCCAGGCGGTCGTCCGCCAGGTGAAATAGGTGTACGACTGGCTGAAGCCGATCTTGCCCAGCCCGTTCATCATCGCCGGGCGGGTGAACGCCTCCGCGAGGAACAACACGTCCGGATCGACGTCCTTGACCTCCGCGATCAACCAGTGCCAGAAGTTGACCGGCTTGGTGTGCGGATTGTCCACCCTGAAGATCTTGACGCCTTGTTCGACCCAGTGCAGGACGACCCGCCGGATCTCCTGCTTGATCCCCTCGGGGTCGTTGTCGAAGTTCAACGGGTAGATGTCCTGGTACTTCTTCGGCGGGTTCTCGGCGTACGCGATGGTGCCGTCGGCCCTGGTCGTGAACCACTCCGGATGCTCGGTGACCCACGGGTGGTCGGGCGCGCACTGCAGGGCGAGGTCCATCGCGACCTCGAGCCCGTGCTCGGCGGCCTTCGCGATGAACGCCCGGAAGTCGTCGAGCGTGCCCAGCGCCGGGTGGATCGCGTCGTGCCCGCCCTCCTCGGCCCCGATCGCCCACGGCGAGCCGACGTCACCCTCCTCCGCGACCAGCGCGTTGTTCTTCCCCTTGCGGTTGACGCGGCCGATCGGGTGGATCGGCGGCAGGTAGAGCACGTCGAAGCCCATCTTCGCCACACCCGGCAGGCGGTTCTGAGCGGTCGTGAACGTGCCGTGCCGGCTGTGCCCGTCGCCCACGACCGCGCCCTCGGAGCGTGGGAAGAACTCGTACCAGGCCGAGAACAGGGCCTTCTTGCGATCGACCCAGACGGGGTACGCGTCACTCGCGGTGACGAGCTCACGGACGGGGTGCTGCCAGAGCAGGTCCTGCAGGCCGAGCGCCGGGGACACCCGCACGCCGAGGGGCAGGTCGTCGGCCCGCAGCGCCTCGGCCGCCTTGGTGACGCGCGAGCGCTGGTCGTCGGGCACGCCCTCCGCGGCCCGGTCGAGCAGAGCCGCGCCCTCGACGAGGTCGTTGGCTAGGTCGGTGACGTCCTGCCCGGCGGCGATCTTCTTGTCGACGGCGCTGCGCCAGCTGAGGTACGGGTCGCTGAACGCCTCGATCACGAAGCTGCCCTCGCCGACGGAGTCGGGGGTGAAGGCGGCGTGCCAGCGGTCGGTGCCGGTGGCGCCGGGGGTCATCCGGGTGAACGGCCCCTCAGCGCCGCTCGGATCCCGCCACACCACGTTGCAGCCGACGGCGTCGTGACCTTCGCGGAACACGGTGGCCGAGACCGGGACGATCTCGCCGACGACCGCCTTGGCCGGGTACTTGCCGCAGCTCACCGACGGGCCGACCTCGTCGATCGGGATCCGGCCGTCGGCCGGGTCGGGCTCGACCGGCGCCTGCCTGCCGGAGCGCGGCGCCTCCGCCGGCGCGTCCGCGAAGTCCGCGTCAGCGGGCGCCGCGGTCGCCGTCGCCGTCGAGGCGGGGGCGGGCGACGCGACAGGAGCAGGAGCCGCAGGAGGCGAAGCGGCAGGAGCCGTTGAAGTCGCGGGCCCCGCAGGAGCCGGGTCAGCCGCGGTCGCCGCAGGCGCCGCCGCAGCGTCGGCAGGCGAACCAGCAGGAACCGGCGCAGCTGCGGGAGTCGCGGGAACAGCGGCCGGCGATGCCGAGGGAGCCGCCGAAGGAGTCGGAGTCGCGGGAGCGGCGGCCGGCGACTCGGCCGCAGAAGTAGCGGCCGGCGACTCGGCCGCAGGCGCCGGCGGAGGGGCGGCCGGCGGAGCGGGCGCGGGCGCCGCGGTGGTGTCCGCGGAGGGCGCCTCGGCCGCCGGGTCGGCCGGCTTCGCCGAGCCCGGCGCGGGCTCGGAGCCTTCCGGCTTCGCCGCCGCCGGCCCCGGCTTCGGCGAGGCCGGCGTCGCCGACCCAGGCTTGGCCGGCTCCGCGGGGGTGGAGCTGCTGTAGATCAACGCCGGCTTGGCCGCCGGCGGACCCGGCTTCGGCGCGGGCGCCGCGGGCTTGGCGGCGTGCGGACCGGGCTTGGCCGCGGCCGGAGCGGGCTTGGCCGCGGCCGGAGCGGGCTTGGCCGCGGCCGGAGCGGGCTTGGCGTCCGGGGGCGGGCCGGGCTTCGCCGCAGGTGGCGCGGGCTTGGCGTCCGCGGGCGGGCCGGGCTTCGGGGCGGCCGGTCTGGCGCCGGGTGGGCCCGGTTTGGGCGCCGGGCGGGCGCTCTCGGCCGGCGGCCGGGAAGCCCCGGCGGCAGGGTTCGTCGTCGGCGCGGGATCGACCTCAGCCATGATCTCCACCGTAGTCGGGTCGTCGGCCCGCGTCGCGTCGAGGACGAGGAATGTTCGCCCTGTGGCCCTTGTCTGTTTCGCTCGGGGCGGCCCCCTCAGCCCTCGACCCGCTGGCCCTTGCCGATCACCACGATCCCGTTGTCGGAGACCGTGAAGCGGCGGCGGTCGCGCTCCAGATCCACGCCGATCTCGGCGCCCTCGGGGACCACGACGTTCTTGTCGAGGATCGCGTTGCGGACCACGGCGTGTCGGCCGATGTCGACGCCTTCCATGAGCACCGAACCGGACACGTGTGCCCACGAGTGGACCTTGACGTTGGGCGAGACGACGGAGTTCTCGACGAGCGACCCGGAGATCACCGCGCCGGGCGAGACCATCGAGCCGACCGCCCGGCCGACGCGCTCCTGCCAGCCGTGCACGAACTTCGCCGGCGGCCACGGCATGTAGTCGGTGTAGATCGGCCACTCGAAGTTGTAGAGGTTGAACACCGGATGGATCGAGATCAGGTCCATGTGGGCGTCGTAAAACGAGTCCAGCGTCCCCACGTCGCGCCAGTAGCCGCGGTCGCGTTCGGTGCTGCCCGGCACCGCGTTGTCGGCGAAGTCGTAGACGTTGGCCGCCTGCTTCTCGACCAGCATGGGAATGATGTTGCCGCCCATGTCGTGCTTGCTCGACGGGTTCTGCGCGTCGCGGGTCACCGCGTCGATCAGCGCCTCGGCGGTGAACACGTAGTTGCCCATCGAGGCGAAGATCTCGTCGGGCGCGTCCGGCAGGCCGCGGGCGTCCGTGGGCTTCTCGCGGAACGCCTGGATCCGCTTGCCGTCGCCGGCCACCTCGATCACGCCGAACTGGTCGGCCATGGAGATCGGCTGCCGGATCCCGGCCACGGTCACGTCGGCGCCCGAGTCGATGTGCTGCCTGACCATCTGCGCCGGGTCCATGCGGTAGATGTGGTCGGCGCCGAAGACGATCACGTAGTCGGGCTTCTCGTCGTGCACCAGGTTGAGGCTCTGGTAGATCGCGTCGGCCGACCCCGCGAACCAGCGCGGGCCGAGGCGCTGCTGCGCCGGCACCGGGGTCACGTAGTTGCCGAGCAGGTTCGACATCCGCCAGGTCTTGGTGATGTGCCGGTCCAACGAATGCGACTTGTACTGGGTCAGCACGACCATCTTGAGATAGCCGGCGTTGGCCAGGTTCGACAGAACGAAGTCGATCATCCGGTAGATGCCGCCGAACGGGACGCCGGGCTTGGCGCGGTCGGCGGTCAGCGGCATCAGGCGCTTGCCCTCACCGCCGGCGAGAACCATCGCGAGGACCTTGGGTGCCATGAGCAGACGCTAACCACCTCGCGGCCCGTACACCAGCGGAGGGGGCGGCTGGTCGGCCCGAGCCGTCTAAGGTTTCCGCTGTGGACCGGATTCGAGTCGATCTCCTCACCCGCGAGTACCCCCCGGAGGTGTACGGCGGCGCCGGCGTACACCTGGAATATCTGGCCCGTGACCTGCGGCGGCTCGCCGATGTCCGGGTGCACTGCTTCGGCGCGCCGCGCACCGAGCCGGGCGTGACCGCCTATCCCGACCCACCGGGGCTGACAGACGCCAACCCGGCCCTGCGTACGCTCGGCATCGATCTGGAGATGGCCGCCGGCGCGGCGGGCACGGACGTGGTGCACAGCCACACGTGGTACGCGAACCTGGCCGGCCACACCGCCAAGCTGCTGCACGGCGTGCCCCACGTCGTCACCACGCACAGCCTGGAGCCGCTGCGCCCCTGGAAGGCCGAGCAGCTGGGCGGCGGCTACCGGCTCTCGTCGTGGGCCGAGCGCACCGCGATCGAGGCTGCCGACGCTGTCGTCGCGGTCTCCGAGGGCATGCGCCGCGACGTGCTCACCGCCTACCCGGCCGTCAACCCGGACCGGGTCCGCGTGGTGCACAACGGCATCGACACCACGCAGTACGCGCCGGACCGCGGCACCGGCGTCTGGGAGCGCATCGGCGCCGACCCGGCCCGCCCCACGGTGATCTTCGTCGGCCGGATCACCCGCCAGAAGGGCCTGCCCTATTTGCTGCGGGCCGCCCGGGAGCTGCCGGCCGAGGCGCAGTTGGTGCTGCTGGCGGGCGCGCCCGACACGCCCGAGATCGCGGCCGAGGTCACCGAGCTGGTCGACGAGCTGCGCAAAAGCCACGAGCGGATCTTCTGGGTGCCGGAGATGCTGCCCAAGCCAGACGTGATCCAGCTGCTCACGCACAGCACGGTGTTCGTCTGCCCGTCGATCTACGAGCCGATGGGCATCGTCAACCTGGAGGCGATGGCCTGCGAGACGGCCGTGGTCGCGACCGCGACCGGCGGCATCCCGGAGGTGGTCGACGACGGCGTGACCGGCCTGCTGGTGCCGATCGACCAGGCGAGCGACGGCACCGGCACCCCGCTGGACCCGGACCGCTTCGTCGCCGACCTCGCGGCCGCCGTCAACACGCTGCTCGCCGACCCGGCCCGGGCCCAGCGCATGGGCGCCGCCGGCCGCGAGCGCGCGGTCGACCACTTCTCCTGGGCGTCGATCGCCGAGCGCACGATGGCCGTCTACCGCGAGGTCATCGCCTGAGGCACCAGCACGGCCACGCCGTCGACCCGGTCGCCGGCCAGGTCCGCCAGGGCCCGGTCGGCGTCGGCCAGCGCGTACTCTTGGCGGTGCACGACCGGCGGATGGGCCCGCGCCGCCTCGAGGTAGGCCCGCCCGTCGGCGCGGGTGTTCGCGGTGACGCTGCGCAGCGTGCGCTCCTCGAACAGGTGCTTCTCGTAGTTGAGCGCGGGGATGTCGGTCAGGTGGATGCCCGCGACGGCGAGCGTCCCGCCCCGGTCGAGCGCCGCGAGGGCCACGGGCACCAGCGTGCCGACCGGCGCGAACAGGATCGCCGAGTCCAGCTTGTCCGGCGGCCGGTCCGCCGCGCCGCCCGCCGAGGCCGCGCCGAGCTCGAGGGCCAGTCGCTGCGCGACGGTGGACCGGGTCATCACGTGTACGGTCGCACCCTGCGCGATGGCGATCTGCGCGGTCAGGTGGGCCGAGGCGCCGAACCCGTAGATGCCCAGCGTCCCCCCGGGCGGGAGTTCGGCCCGGAGCAACGCGCGGTAGCCGATGATCCCGGCGCAGAGCAGCGGTGCGAGCTCGCGCGCGTCGCGGTCCCCCGGCAGCGGATAGACGTACGCCTCCGGGGCGGCCGCGTACTCGGCGTAACCGCCGTCGGCGTCCCAGCCGGTGTAGCGGGAGGCCGGGCAGAGGTTCTCGCTCCCTCGCCGGCACCAGACGCAGGTGTCGTCGGTGTGCCGCAGCCAGGCGACGCCGACCCGGTCGCCGGGCGCGTAGGCGGTCGCCTGGGCGCCCCGACCGACGACCCGGCCGACGATCTGGTGACCGGGCACCACCGGGCTGCGGTGCGGCGGCAGGTCGCCCTCGGCGACGTGCAGGTCGGTGCGGCAGACCGCGCACGCCTCGACCCGGACCAGCACCTCGTCGGGCTCGGGCACCGGCACGGGCAGCGTCGCCCGGCGCAGCGGATGGGTGTCCAGCGGGCCGGGATCGACCACCTGCCAGGCGGTCATCGCCTCCGGGAGATCGCTCACCCGTCCATCTTGACCGCTTGGAGCGTGTAGGTGAGCGGAACCCGCGCACGCCCCTCGACCAGCCGCCACTCGTCGTCGTCGCCCAGCGTCATCCGGCCCGGCAGCGCCTCCCAGGGCGCGCTGTCGTGCTCCTCCAGCGCCGTCAGCCGCAGCCCGTGGGCCAGCAGCGCGGT
The DNA here is from genome assembly GCF_029626225.1 of Asanoa sp. WMMD1127. NCBI lineage: Bacteria > Bacillati > Actinomycetota > Actinomycetes > Micromonosporales > Micromonosporaceae > Asanoa > Asanoa sp. WMMD1127. Next base: position 6,153,840 of record NZ_JARUBP010000001.1, on the reverse strand, counting down.
GACGATCTCGCCGAGGCCGTGGTTCCACTCGTGGGTGACGTTCTGGGTGAACACGGCGTCGGTGTTGACGTAGGTGCCGCCGTCCTCGAACACCATCGGCTCGGCCGTCTCGAAATAGGGGTAGCGCACCACGAGCAGGTCCGGCCGGGCGTCGTCGAGGGTCCACAGCATCGGGTGGCCCTCGCGGATGAACAGCCGGCCGCCCGGCTTGAGCAGCCGCGCCACCACCGCCGCCCAGCGGTCGACCGAAGGCAGCCAGCAGAGCGCCCCGATCCCGGTGAACACCAGGTCGTAGGACTCGTTGGGCAGCACGTCGGCGGCGCCGTAGACGTCGGACTCGACGAACTCGGTCGGGTCGTCGAGCCGCTCCGCGAGCCGGCGGGCCTCGGCGATCGCCGCCGGCGAGAAGTCCAGGCCGGTCATGCGGGCGCCGAGGCGCGACAGCGAGATCGTGTCGGTGCCGATGTGGCACTGCAGGTGGACGCCGCGCAGCCCGCGCACGTCGCCGAGCCGCGGCAGGTCGAACCGCACCACCGGGTGCAGGTAGGCGGGATCCGCCGCGAACCTGTCCAGGCCGTAGTCCGGCGAGGCGGCGTGCGCGGGGGCGCGCTCGTCCCAGTTGGCGCGGTTGACGGTGCGGTAGTCGGTCACGGCGGAGAAGCTACCGCCCGGGACCTACCAGATGTAACCGAGATACAGCTCGGTGCCGCCCGTGCCGCTGCAGCGGTAGGTGTCGGCCTCGCCGATCCGGACCTCGGCGGTGCCGGCGGCCACGCAGTCGGCGTTGCTGGCGTAGCTGCCCGCGTGCTTCCAGGTGTAGATCCCGGCCTGGGCGGGCGCGGCGGCGATCGCGGTGACCGCGGCGGCGACCGCCCCGACGACGGCGAGCCGGACGACAGAAGTGCGTGCGCGCATGGTGAAGCCTCCCCGTGAGAATCGACCAACGTCGGTCTCGGACGCTAGCCAGGCGGACCCGGGCCGGTCAAGCCTTTCGATGCCCCGGGGTTTGCGCACTGGCAGTGCAGTATTGACACCTGTCGCACCGGCTGCCTAACGTCGATGTCCCCCGCCCCGTCTGGGAGGAGCGCGACGATGCGCCGTACCCTCCTGTTCCGCGTCCTGGTGTCCACGGTGGTCGCCGTCACCGCCGTGACCGCCCTCCCGACGGCGGCGTCCGCCGGCGGCACACCCGGCAACCAACCGCTGCCCGGCTACACGATCGTCAACCCGCCGCTCGCGCCGGCCACCGTGGACGGTCGGCCGACCACGGTGCGCCAGGGCACGCACGAGCACGCCGCGTACATCATCGAAGTGCCTCCCCGCTGGAACGGCGACCTCGTGATGTGGGCGCACGGCTACCGCGGCCAGGGCATGACGCTCACCGTCGACCCGCCCAGCTACGGCCTGCGGCAGAAACTGCTCGGCCAGGGGTACGCGTGGGCGGCGTCCTCGTACTCCGGCAACGGTTTCGACATCCGCGCCGGCGTGGTCAGCACGAAGCAGCTCGTCGAACGGTTCGCGGCGTCCGTCCGCCGGCCGCACCGGGTCTACATCGCGGGCGTCTCCATGGGCGGCTACGTCATCGGCCGCTCGCTGGAGGAATACCCGGGCCTCTACGCCGGCGGTCTGCCGCTCTGCGGCGTCATGGGCGACCAGCGGCTGATCGACTACTTCCTCGACTACCAGCTCACCGCCGAGACACTCAGCGGCGTGAAGTCCTACCCGCCGGGCGCGGACTACCTGACCGCGGTGGTGCCGGCGGTCCAGCAGGAACTCGGCATCGCGGGCCTGACGCCGCTGGCGCCGGAGCCGGCCAACGCGCGGGGCAGGCAGTTCCGCGACATCACCGTCAACCTGACCGGCGGGCCCCGGCCGGGCGCGGCGGCGGCGTTCGCCTACTGGAAGGACTTCGTGTTCGGCCTGGGCGCCCCGTCGGCGTCGTCGGACACGCCGGCGCAGGACCCGGGGCTGATCGCGACGAACCTGTTCACCCGCTACACGCCCAACGCCCCGGTCGACGTCAACCGGGAGGTGCGGCGGGTCGCGCCCGAGGAACCCTGGCAGCGGCTGTCACCCTGGCTGACCCAGGTGCCGCGGATCGAGGGCCGGCCGCGGGTGCCGGTGCTGTCGCTGCACGACCTGGGCGACCTGTTCGTGCCGTTCTCCAACGAGCTGCAATACAAGGCCGACGTGGACCGCAACGGTCGCGGCCGGCTGGTGGTGCAGCGGGCGATCCGGGCGGTCGAGCACTGCGAGTTCAGCCCGGCCGAGGTCGGTGCGGCCTGGGACGACCTCGTGACGTGGGTACGCCACGACCGGCGCCCGGCCGGCGACCGGCTCGACCCGCGCTCGGTGGCGGCACCCGACTACGGCTGCCGCTTCAGCGACCGCGCGGCCTACACCACCGGCACCCGCCGCCTGTTCCCCGCCTGCCCCTGATCGCGCGCGGCCGGCGCTCAGGCGCCGGCCGCGGTCGTTCTGGCGGCCGGCGCGGGCCGCGGACCGGACGCGCCGGTCACCCACGAGCAGCGCGGCCGGCGCGGGCCGCGGACCGGACGCGCCGGTCACCCACGAGCAGCGCGGCCGGCGCGGGCCGTGGACCGGGCACGCCAGCCACCGCCCGGCAGCACGGCCGGCGCCACGCGGGCGCCGGCCGCGGCCTGACGCGTCAGCGGCCGCTCGGGCGACCGCCGTTCGGGGAGGTGACGGCGGGCTCCGCTTCCGGCATGCCGTCGATGGCGCCGGCGGCGGTGGAGACCGACTTCTCCGTGTCGGCCAGGTCCAGGCTCGACCGGAGGGTGACCGGGCGCAGCAGCAGGGCGGCGATCACGCCGACCACCGCGATCGCGGCCGAGATCAGGAAGATGTGGCCGGTCGCGTCGCCGTAGGCGGCCCGGACGATGTGCTGCACGGCGTCCGGCAGGGCGTTGAGGTTGAGCGCGCTGGTGCCCGACGACGTCCCGCCGGCCGGCACGCCCGCGGCCGTCAGGTCGTGGGTGATCTGGTCGGTGACCCGGCGGGCCAGCACCGCGCCGAGCACCGAGACGCCGATCGTGCCGCCGAGCGAGCGGAAGAACGCGACCGACGCACTGGCCGCGCCGATGTCCCGCAGCGGCACCGTGTTCTGCACGGCCAGCACCAGGTTCTGCATGGTCATGCCGACGCCGATGCCCACGAGCAGCATGCCGGCCCCGACGAACACGAGCGACGTGGCGTGGTCGATGGTGCCGAGCATGGCGAAGCCGGCCACCAGCACGATCGCGCCGACAACGATGTATGGCTTGATCTTGCCCGTCTTGGTGATCAGCCGGCCGGCGATGATCGAGGAGAGCAGCACGCCGGCCATCATGGGGATGGTCAGCAGGCCCGCCTCGGTCGGCGAGTAGCCGCGGCCGATCTGGAAGTACTGGCCGAGGAAGACGGCGCCGCCGAACATCGCCATGCCGACCGCGAGGCTGCCGAGGATCGACAGGGCGGTGGTGCGCTGCTTGATGATGCCCAGCGGCACGACGGGCTCCTTGGCCCGGGCCTCGACCAGCACGGCGAGGCCCAGCAGCACCACCGAGCCGGCCACCATCACGAAGGTCTGCCAGGACAGCCAGGCGAACGAACCGTCGACGAACGAGATCCAGATCAGCAGCAGGCTGACGCCGGCGGCGATCAGCGTCGCGCCCAGGTAGTCGATCTTCACGTTGTCGCGGCGGACGGTGGGCAGCCGCAGGGTGGCCTGGAGCAGCACCAGCGCGATGACCGCGATCGGCACGCCGACGAAGAAGCACCAGCGCCAGCCGAGCCAGGAGGTGTCGACGATCAGGCCGCCGAGCAGCGGGCCGCCGACCGTGGCCACCGCCATGACGCCGCCGAGGTAGCCGTTGTAGCGGCCGCGCTCGCGCGGCGGGATCATCGCGGCGATCGCGACCTGGACCAGCGCCTGCAGGCCGCCGACGCCGATGCCCTGGAACGCCCGGGCGGCGATCAGCTGGCCGGCGTTCTGGCTGATGCCGGCGATCGCGGAGCCGATCACGAAGATCACGATCGAGAGCTGGATCAGCTGCTTCTTGTTGAAGAGGTCGGCCAGCTTGCCCCAGATCGGCGTGGTCGCGGTCGCGGAGAGCAGGGTCGCCGTGACCACCCACGTGTACTGGGTCTGCGAGCCGTTGAGCGCCCCGATGATCCGCGGGAGCGCGGTGGACACGACCGTGCTGCTGATCAGGGCGACGAACAGCACGAGGAGCAGCCCGCTGAGCGCCTCCAGGGTCTGCCGGTGGCTCATCTGGCTGGCCTCGGTCGGCGGCCGGGCCGTGGTGGTGGTGGCACTCATCGCAGGGGGATCCTCCGGAACCGGAATCTGTTCGATCCCCTTCAGCATCCTCCTGATCTTGCGCTGTGGGCAACTTTTCCCACTGAGAAACGAGTCACGCCGCCCTCAGGCGCTCCGGGTCGATACCCCGCTCGACCAACCACTCACCCAGTTCATGGAGATCCTTCGGATGCCGCAGCGGCGCATGACCGACGCGCCGGCCGGTCCGGCGGAAGACCCTGACCCGGCCCGCGTCGCGCACCTCGATCCGCCACTCGAGCCCGAGCCGGTCCGCCGGCGTGTTCCACACTTGCACGGTTCCGACGCTAGGCTCGCCTTTCCGACATAGCCGGCAAATCGATGATCGATAGGCTACGCGCGTGCATGACGACCGGACCGTTGTCGAAGCTCGGCTCGCGCGGCTGCTGACGGAGCGGCTCCGGCCCGCGGTGCACCGCGTGGTCGCCGGCCTCGACGTCACCGCCTGGGCCGTCCCGGGCGAGCCCGTCCCGCCGGCCGTCGCGCTGGCCGAGGGTGAGTTCGCGCCGTTCGCCGTCGGTGACCCGTGGGGCCCGCCGTGGGGCACGACCTGGTTCCGGCTGACCGGCACGGTGCCCGGCGACCTGCCGGCCGGCGCCCGCGTCGAGGTGGTCGTCGACCTCGGCTGGAACGCCACCTCCCCCGGCTTCCAGGCCGAGGGTCTCGTCTACCGGCCCGACGGGTCGGTCCACAAGGGACTTCATCCGCGCAACGACTGGGTGCCGGTGTCGGGGCCGGCGGTGGACCTGTTCGTGGAGGCCGCCGCCAACCCGACGGTGCTGACCTCCTTCCGCCCCACGGCCTTGGGCGACCTGGCCACCGCCGGCGCCACGCCGATCTACCGGCTGGTCCGGGCCGACGTCACCGTGCGCGACGAGGAGCTGGCCGCGCTGGCCGACGACCTCGAGGTGCTCGCCGGGCTGCGGGCGGAGCTGCCGGAGGGCGAGCCGCGCGGCCACGAGATCCTGCGGGCGCTGGCGCGGGCGATGGACGCGCTCGACCCCGGCGACCTGTCCGGCACGGCCGCCGCCGCCCGGGCCACGCTGGCCGAGGTGCTCGGCCGGCCGGCGCACGCCAGCGCCCACCGGATCAGCGCCGTCGGGCATGCCCACATCGACACCGCCTGGCTCTGGCCGCAGCGGGAGACGGTGCGCAAGGTCGCGCGTACCGCCGCCAACGTCGCGGACCTGCTCGACAGCGATCCGGACCTCGTCTACGCGATGTCGTCCGCCCAGCAGTTCGCCTGGTTGGAGGAGCACCGGCCGGAGGTGTTCGCCCGGATCGCCGCGCACGTCCGCAGTGGACGGTTCGTGCCGGTGGGCGGGATGTGGGTCGAGTCCGACACCAACATGCCCGGCTCCGAGGCGATGGCGCGCCAGTTCGTACACGGGAAGCGGTGGTTCCTGGAGAAGTTCGGCATCGAGACGCGGGAGGCGTGGCTGCCCGACTCGTTCGGCTACTCGGCGGCGCTGCCGCAGATCGTCGCGCTGAGCGGGACGCGCTGGTTCCTCACCCAGAAGATCTCGTGGAACCAGACGAACCGGTTTCCGCACCACACGTTCTGGTGGGAGGGCATCGACGGCACGCGGGTGTTCACCCACTTCCCGCCGGCGGACACCTACAACGGCGAGCTGACCGCGGCGGAGCTGGCCCACGCGGTGCGCAACTTCCGCGACAAGGGCGACGCGACGCGGTCCCTGCTGCCGTTCGGGCACGGCGACGGTGGTGGCGGGCCGACGCGGGAGATGCTCGCTCGGGCGCGCCGGGTCGCCGACCTCGAGGGCTCGCCCCGGGTCGCGATCGAGGCGCCGGCCGCGTTCTTCGCCGCCGCCGAGGAGGAGTACGGGTCCCGGGCGCCGGTCTGGGTCGGCGAGCTCTACCTGGAGCTGCACCGCGGCACCTACACATCGCAGGCGGCGACCAAGCAGGGCAACCGGCGGGCCGAGCACCTGCTGCGGGAGGCGGAGCTGTGGTGCGCGACGGCGACCGTGCGGGCGGGGGCCGCGTACCCGTATGACGAGCTCGACCGGTTGTGGAAGACCGTGCTGCTGCACCAGTTCCACGACATCCTGCCCGGGTCGTCGATCGCCTGGGTGCACCGGGAGGCGCGCACGACGTACGCCGCCGTGGCCTCGTGGCTGTCGTCCTTGATCTCGTCCGCGCTCGCCCAGCTCGGTGGCGGCGGGCACGAGGTCCTCTTCAACGCGTCCCCGTTCGCGCGCGACGGCGTGCCCGCGCTGGGCGCCGCTCCCCCGGCGGCCGTCGCCGGCCTGGTGCGGACCGAGTCGCGCGACGGCGGCGGCTGGTTCCTCGACAACGGGCTGCTGCGGGTCGAGGTCGACGAGCGGGGCCTGGTCGTCTCGGTGCTCGACCTCCTCGCCGGGCGGGAGGTGCTGGCCGGGCCGGCCAACCTGCTGCAGCTCCACCGCGACGAGCCCAACCAGTGGGACGCCTGGGACGTGGACCCCTTCTACCGCGACGTGGTGTCCGCTGTGGACGGTGTGGTCGAGCTGACGCTGTCGGACTCGACGGTGCGGGTCTCGCGGGCGTTCGGGGCCTCGACGGTGCTGCAGGAGATCACCCTGGCGGCCGGCGCGCGCCGGGTCGACTTCCGGGTCGAGGTCGACTGGCACGAGCGGGAGAAGTTCCTCAAGGTCGCGTTCCCGCTGGACGTGCACACCGACCGGGCGGAGTACGAGACGCAGTACGGGCACGTCACCCGGCCCACCCACGACAACACCTCGTGGGACGCGGCCCGGTTCGAGGTGTGCGCGCACCGGTGGGTCCGGGTCGCCGAGCCGGGGTACGGGGTCGCGCTCGTCAACGACTCGACCTACGGGCACGACGTGCGGCGGGTGGCGCTTCCCGCCGGCTCGACGTCGAGCGTGGTGCGGCTGTCGTTGCTGCGCGCGCCCCGCTTCCCCGACCCGGAGACCGATCAGGGGCGGCACACGATGTCGTACGCGCTGGCGCCCGGCGCCGCGGTCGCCGACGCCGTGCGGGCCGGCTACGAGATCAACCTGCCGTCGCGGGTCGGGCGTGGCCCGGCCGTGGCGCCGTTGGTCTCGGTTGCCTCGTCGCCACCCGAGTCGGTGGTGATCGAGGCGGTGAAGCTGGCCGACGACCGCAGCGGCGACGTGGTGGTCCGGCTCTACGAGTCGCTCGGCGGCCGGGCCACCGCGACGCTGGCGGCGTCCTTCCCCGTGGCCGGCGCGGTCGAGACGGACCTGCTGGAACGGGAGACGGGCGGATCCGATCTGACGCTGCGGCTGCGGCCGTTCCAGATCGTCACGTTGCGGCTCCGCCGGGGTTAGCCCAGCTTCGCCAGCTCTTCGGCGATCGTGTCGGCGATCGGGGTGGTCGGGCGGCCGATCAGGCGGCTCAGGTCGCCCGGGGTGGCGGCCAGCGCCCCCTTGCTGATGGCGTCGTCGACCTCGACGAGGATGTCGGCGAACCCGTCCGGCAGGCCGGCGCCGACGAGGATCGCCTTCAGCTCGGCGGGGGCGACGGTGGTGTGGGTGACCGGCCTACCGCTCTGGCGGCTCACCTCGGCCGCGTACTCGCCGAACGACCAGGCCGTGTCGCCCCCGAGCTCGTACGCCCGGTTGAGGTGACCCTCCTCGGTGAGCACGGCGGCCGCGGCGGCGGCGAAGTCCTTGCGCGGCGCGGTGGCGATGCGACCCTCGGCGGTGACGGCGTTGGCCACCGTGCCGCGGGCGATGATGCCGGCGAGGTCGCCGGTGTACATCTCCGCGTACCAGTTGTTGCGCAGGAACGTGTAGGGCAGGCCGGACCCGGTGATCAGGTCCTCGGTGCCGTGGTGGTCGGCGGCGAGGGCGAACCAGGCGTCCGGGCCGCCGAACACGCCGGTGTAGGCGAGCTGGGCCACCCCGGCGGCCGCGGCCGCGTCGATCACGGCCTTGTGCTGCGGGACGCGCCGGCCGGCGTCGCTGGCCGAGATCAGCAGCACCCGGTCAGCGGCGGCGAACGCCCCGTCGAGGGTTTCCGGCTGGTCGTAGTCGGCGACGTGCAGGCGTACCCCCTGGGCCGCCAGGTCGGCGCCCTTCTCCGCGCTGCGCACGACCGCGGTGATCTCCGCGGCCGGCACGCCGCGGGTCTGGAGGTCTCCGATGACGAGCCGGCCGAGCTGGCCGGTGGCGCCGGTGACGACGATGCTCATGGTGTGTGGTCCTCGGTGTTCTTGACGGCTGGTCGCGGCTAACGCTACGTCTTGTACTGTCCTAGCCGTAAGTACCAACCTTCACGTAAGGTACTGGCGTGGCCGTAAGTGAGATCCGCACGCCCGACGTCTACCGGGCCGACTGCCCCTCGCGGGCGGTGCTGGAACACGTCACGAGCCGCTGGGGCGTGCTCGTGCTGGGGGTGCTGCTCGACCGGCCGCACCGGTTCAGCGAGCTGCGCCGCGAGATCGGCGGGGTGAGCGAGAAGATGCTGGCCCAGACGCTGCAGACCCTGGAACGCGACGGCTTCGTCCACCGCGACGCGAAACCGGTCATCCCGCCACGCGTCGACTACTCCCTGACGCCGATGGGCCGCGAGGTCGCCGAGCGGATCTCGTCGCTGGCGCGCTGGGTCGAGGCCCGCCTCGACGACGTGTTCGAGGCGCGGGGTGCGTACGACCAGGCCCGCGCCGGATAGCCGCTAGGGAACGACGACGACGGGCCAGTGGCCGAGGCGGACCAGGCGGGTGGCGATCGAGCCGACGAACTTGTGGCCGGCCTGGGCCGAGGCGCCGACGAAGACGAAGTCGGCCTTGATCGAGTCGGCGACCGCGGCCAGTTCCGAGAAGGCGTCGCCGCGGCGGGTGACGAGGGTGACGGGGACGCCGTACTCCTCCGCCGCCCGGTGTGCCTCGCGCTTGAGCTCGGCGGCGACCTCGTCGAAGGCCTCCTGCTGGGCGTAGCCGACCTGCGGCGCCAGCGAGGCCAGCAGCCCGGGCGCCGCCACGAAGACCATGGTCAGGCCGCAGCCCTGGCGCCGCGCGACGCCGAACGCCGACGCCGCCGCGCGCAGCGAGGTCTCGGTGCCGTCGACGCCCACCATGACGACTCGCGGACCGTCCGTGCCGCGTTCGAACTTCATCGGGCGTACGGCCGGACCGTAGTGCTCCTCGTCCGGATGCCGCGCCACCGAGGTGCCCATCCCGCTTCGATCCTTTCGGGTTCGCCCCGTCCCATCCTTGCCGCCAACCAGGCACCCCGCCACCACGCGGCAGCCGGACACGAGCGGCGCACGCGTCCAGCTTGCCATCAGATTTCCTAGTGCGCAAAGTTGCTCATTGGGCAAGTGCCACGCTTCGCGATATCGTGCAAGGCGTGGAGACGGCGACGGCGGAGGCCCAGACCCTTCGCGAGCGCAAGAAGGCGGCGACCGCCGACGCTCTCCATCGCGCGGCGATGGAGCTGGCGATCGACCGCGGTCTCACCGAGGTGACGGTCGAGGCCATCGTCGAGGCGGCGGAGGTCAGCCGGCGGACGTTCTCGAACTACTTCGCCAACAAGGAGGACGCCCTCCTCCACGGCGAACGCGAACGCCTCGACCGGATGGTCCGCGCCCTGCGCGCACGACCCGGGACCGAGTCGGCCTGGCAGGCGATCCGCGCCAGCACCCGCGCCCTCTTCGACGCCGAGGGCGAGCCCGACCCGGAGTGGGTGGTCCAGAGCCGCCTGATCCGCCGCCACCCGTCGCTGATCGGCCAGCAGCTGGCCCGCCACACCGCCTTCGAGGCGGACATCGCCGAGGAACTGACCCACCGCGCGGTCAGCCTCCTCCGCGCCCGTCTGATGGCGGCGGCCTTCACGGCCTGCCTGCGCGTGGGCACGGACATCTGGCTCGAACGCCGCGGCGAAGGCTCGTCCCTGAGCGACGAGATCGACGAAATGCTCGCCACGATGGGCGACCGCTTCGACTGACCGCCGCCGAGGGACTGCGTGGGTAACCCATCCAGCTCATGGCCGTCGAGCACCAACCGTGCCTTCGCCCACCAGCGCGTCGCGCCAGTGAATCAACACCGGGACTCATGCGCCGCCGGTCTCACTCGATCGGGCGCATCACCCATTTACGCTTGTAAACGCGTGTCGATCCTCTACGCGTCTGGCTTAGCATGGTGCCGACACGCGAGGCGGTGTTGGCGATGGACACGAATACCCGAGAAGCTCTCGGCGAACATCTCCCGCGATCATCGCAGCGCTCTGGCCTGAAGACAACGAGCGAAGCGGACGTTCGACGCCTCGGCGTCCCGGCTTTCGCCAGCAATGGGCCGACATGGAACCACGGCCGCATCATCCCATTGTTATGGATGTTGGCCTTCGAGCTTGGAGTCGCGACAGCGGTGTCCGCGGACATACCGATGACGACGCTGATCATCGCCGCGTTCCCGGTCGCCCTCGCCGCATTTCTCACTCGGTCAATCTCGGCGAGCGCTCTTGGCATCGAGCGGAACAAGTATCGGTGGGGGCTACTTGTTATCGCCGTCGTTCCGGCAGGAACTTTTTTCATCGTACGCATGACCTTGATCCCACTTCGAAGTGCCGACCCGATGTGGTCCTGGCCGCCGATCTGGAGTGACGCCGCCGTCATCCTCGTGTCGCTTTACACCGCCGCGATCCTGCTCCTCACTTCTTCGCGACCTGCGTCCGCTCGGGTCCGCCGGCTTTTGTGGATCATCCTGCTACTGGCTGCGGTCAGCCATTTCGCCAACGGTGCCCTGTACCCGATCTGGTTCCAAGGCGACGGCATCCTGTGGCACGCCTCAATCTTTTCTCTTCTCGTCGCAGCGGGCATGTTGTGTCTGGCTTTGCGCGCCCAGCGGCTTTCGTCGGTGGACCCGGGTCGACCGCTGTACGGACCCCGGACGCCGAGCGCCATCCTCGTCGCCGTCTTCGGCCTCACGCACGGGCTCCTGGCGTATTTCTTCGAGGTGGTGTTCGTCGTCAACCAGGTCCTCAGCGCGTTGCTGGTCGGCTGGGCGGCATATCGGCTGGCTGCGTCCGTCCGCGGCTGGCGGGTGGTCGTCAAGGAGGCGGGTGTGGACGCGGGCGAAAGGGTACGAAAGTTGATAGACGAACCCCAGCTGCGCTACTGGATACCGATCTTCATCTTGGCCTACCCACTGTTTGCCGCGATTCAGGCTTGGCTCAACCGGACGAGCACGGGCTTGGAGAGCAGCGTCATGTTCGGCAACGACGTAAACGCGTTCGTGGAAGTGACCGTCCTCATCGGCTTCAACGGCGCCTACGTGCTGGTCGTCTGGTTCCTCGTCGGCTTCGGCCTTGATCGGGTATCGAGCTGGGCGGCGATCGAAGCGTGGCGTAAACGCGGGGACACGCTCAAGCGTATGGCGGGAGCAACTCCTCTTCTCCTGATCTTTGTGATCTTTTTCGCGTTGACTGCGGAGACCTGGCAGATAGCGGCCAACCTCCCGATTGCCCAACTCCTCGCCCTGTTGGCGGTGCTATTAGGGCTGACCACGATGCTCGTCATCGGCTGGTCGGTCGCGCTGATCGAAAACCTGCGTTTCGCCCACTGGACGGACGTCGAAGCGGTGCTCGATGGGTGCGATCGGAACGAGTACGGCGATCTGCCGCACCGCCTTGCACATCTTCTCCGCACTCGTCCCTGCGGCCGGCCTTCGGCTCGGCGTCTACGTGCGATGGCCTGGCTGAACGCGCTACTGGTGCTGTTGGTCTACCAGTCGTTCACGCTGGGAGCGGTGGTGTTGACGCTGTTCGTCGCGTTTCTCGGATTGGTGCTACTGGCGGTTCCATCGGCTGTTGCGGCAGAGTGGATTTTCGGCGACGGCCAGTCGGCAAGAGCGTCGGAGCTGGTCGTGATCGCCATGGACCGCTCGTTGTGGGCGAGTCCGTGGCTTCGCGTCTCCGCGTTCCTCGCCCTCTTCTCGCTTTTGTACTTCGTCGCACTGTCGCTCTCGGACGAAGAGAAGCGGATCCAGTACTTCCGTGGAATCGACGTCGCCATGGCCAGACGCATTGCCATCTACCTGTGCTATCGCCATCTATCCCACGATGCCGAGTTCGAGACGCCCGTCGCCCCAGCGCAACGAGAAGGCGGACGCGAGCGACTCGAGCCGGGTGCGGTCAACCCTCCTCCTCGACGAAGACCTTCTCGCGGCGCCTGCTGATCGCGGGCAGGACCGAGATCACCAGAGCCGCCACCGCCACCGCGAGCAGCGCCGCCGAGATCGGGCGGGTGAAGAACACCGTCGCGTCGCCGCGGGAGATGATCAGGGCGCGCCGCAGGTTCTCCTCCAGCAGCGGCCCCAGCACGAACCCCAGCAGCAGCGGCGCCGGCTCGCAGCCGCATTTGATCAGGATGTAGCCCAGCAGTCCGAAGAACACGATCGCGTAGACGTCGAACGCGTTAAAGCTCAACGAGTACGTGCCGATGGCGGCGAACAGGATGATCATCGGGAACAGGACGCCGTACGGGATGCGGAGCATGCGTACCCACATGCCGATCAACGGCAGGTTGAGCAGCACCAGCAGCACGTTGCCGATCCACATCGAGGCGATCAGGCCCCAGAACAGGGCCGGCTCGTCCGTGATGACGTTGGGGCCCGGCGTGATGCCGTGCACGATGAAGGCGCCCACCATCAGCGCCATCACCGGGTGGGCCGGCAGTCCGAGCGTCAGCAGCGGGATGAACGACGTCTGCGCGGCCGCGTTGTTGGCCGACTCCGGGCCCGCGACCCCCTCGATGGCGCCCCGGCCGAACTCCTCGCGCCGTTTCGAGATCCGCTTCTCGACCGCGTAGGAGGTGAACGACGCCAGCACGTGGCCACCGCCGGGCAGCACGCCCAACGCCGAACCCAGGCCGGTCCCCCGCAGGATCGGCCCCACGATCCGCCGCCGGTCCTCCCGCGTCGGCCAGAGGTTCTTGACCTTGCTGACCATGGCCGCCCGCGAGTCCTCGTTTTCGAGGTTGCGCAGGATCTCCGCCACGCCGAACAGGCCGACCGCGACCGACACGAAGTCGATCCCGCCGTAGAGCTCCCGCTGCTCGAAGACGAACCGCGGCGTACCCGTGTAGATGTCCTGTCCCACCGTCCCGAACAGCACGCCCAGGGCGATCATCGCCAGCGCCTTCAGCGCGGAGCCCCGGGCCAGCGCGATCGAGACGATCAGGCCGAGCAGCACCAGGGAGAAGTACTCGGCCGGGCCGAAGCGCAGGGCGACGTCGGCCAACGGCGGCGCCGCCACCGCCAACGCGACCGTCGCCACCGTGCCCGCGACGAACGACCCGATCGCGGCCGCCGCCAGCGCCGGGCCGGCCCGCCCCTGCCGGGCCATCTCGTGCCCGTCCAGGGCCGTCACCGCCGCCGACGACTCGCCCGGCAGGTTGATCAGGATGGCCGTCGTCGAGCCGCCGTACTGGGCGCCGTAGTAGATGCCCGCCAGCATGATCAGCGCCGTCACCGGCTCGAAGTTGAACGTGATCGGCAGCAGCATCGCCACCGTCGCCGTGGGCCCGATGCCGGGCAGCACGCCGACGGCGGTGCCGAGCAGCACGCCGACGAAGCAGTACAGGACGTTCTGGACCAGGAACGCGGTCGAGAAGCCCAGCGCGAGGTTGTCGAGAAGTTCCATGCCTCAATCCGCAGTGCGCGTCACAGGCCGAGCCACGGGCCCCACAACGGGATCCGCAGTTGCAGGCCGACGACGAAGATGAGCGTGCTGGCCAGGGTCAGCCCGGCGGCAACGGCCAGCGCCGTCAGCAGCCGCACCCGGGTGCTGGCCATGGTGGTGAGGAACGCGGTCACGAGCGACGTGGGTACGAAACCCAGGCGGCGCACCGTGAACCCGAAGAACACGATCGCGAGCACGATGGCGACGACCGCCCGCCACGGGACCGCCCCGAACTCGATCACCTCGCCGGCGATCAGGCCCTTGACGACCACCGCCAGGCCCAACGCGGCCAGGATGGCGCCCATCAGCAGCGGGAAGTAGCCCGGGCCCATCCGCAGTGGGGTGCCCAGCGAGTAGCCGAGCGACCCCACCACGAAGGCGGCCCCGATCAGGACGAAGAGTCCTCCCGCGAGGACGTCCGGAAAGGACCGTTGGCGCTCCACGTCAGGATGCCTTGACCCCGGCGTCGGCAATGATCTTGCCCCAGGTCTGGATCTGCTCGTCGAGCTTGGCCCGGTGGGCGTCCGGCGTCGCGTCCTCCGCCGGGACCGGGGCGGTGCCGAGCTTGGCCATCTGGTCGATCACGCCCTGGTCGGCCAGCGCGGCCTTGAGCGCGTCGGTCAGCTTGGTGACGATCTCCGGCGGCGTCCCCTTCGGCACGTAGAGCCCGTGCCAGACGCTCACCTGCAGCTGCGGCATGCCGGACTCGGCCGTGGTCGGCAGGTCGGGCAGGCTCTTCACCCGCTCGGGCGTGGTCACGGCGTACGCCTTGACCTTGCCCGCGGAGATCTGACCGCTGGTGTTGGTCGTCTGGTCGCACATGAAGTCGACCTGGCCGCCGACGAGGTCGGTCAGCGCCGGCCCGGTCCCCTCGTAGGGCACCTCCTGCAGCTTGACGCCCGCCGCCGACTGGAACAGCAGGCCGCACAGGTGCGACGCCGCCCCGATGCCGGCGTTGGCCAGCGTCACCTTGCCCGAGTTGGCCTTCACATAGGTGACCAGGTCCTGCAACGTGGCCGGCTCGAAGTCCTTGCGGGCCACCACCGTCATCGGCACCTCGGTGACGAGCCCGACCATCTCGAAGTCCTCGAGCGGCTTGTAGCCCAGGTCCGCGTAGAGCGCCGGCGCGGTCGACATGCCGATGTGGTGCATCAGCACGGTGTAGCCGTCGGGCTCGGCCCGGGCGACCTCGCCGGCGCCGACGGTGCCGCCCGCGCCCTCGACGTTCTGCACGACTATCTTGCCGCCGAGCTTCTTGGCCATCGGGTCGGCGATCATGCGGGTGACGGTGTCGGTCGGTCCGCCGGCGCTGAACGGCACGACGAACGTGATGTTCTGCTGCGGGTAGCCCGCGGCGTCGCCGCCGGTGCCACTGCCGCCGCCGCCGTTGTCGGAGCAGGCGACGAGCAGCGAGACGGCGCCGGCCACGGCGATCATCCGTGCGGCAACCCGGTGGCTGCCGGTCGTACTCATATCGCGGCCCTCCTTCATGTCGATGGATGCGCTGCACCAGTTTCGGGCCGCGGCGCGGCGCATGGTGTCAGAGGAATCCCAAGAAGTCGATGGCTGGGGTCGGGGTGCGCCGGCCCGTACAATCCGCCGGTATGCGGGTCACGGTCATCGAGGACGACGACCGGGTCGCGCGCGGGCTGGTGACCGTGCTGGCGCAGGCCGGCTTCGAGGTGCACCGCGTGGCCACGGCGGCCGAGGCGGTGCGGGCCGATCCGTCCGATGTGGTGCTCGTCGACCTCGGGCTGCCCGACGGCGACGGCCTCGAGCTGATCCGCAGGCTGCGCGACCGGCCCGAGACCGCGGTGATCGCGGTGACGGCCCGGTCCGAGGAGGATGACCGGGTACGCGGCCTGCGCGCCGGCGCCGACGACTACATCGTCAAGCCGTTCGGGGTGCCGGAGCTGCTGGCCCGGATCGAGGCCGTGCTGCGCCGCACCCGGGCGGCCCGGGCGCAGCGCAACCCCGACGCCCCGCTGGTGATCGGCCCGCTGCGGATCGCCGCCGGCACCCGCGAGGTGACCGTCGGCGGCACCTCGGTCACGTTGACCCGCAAGGAGTTCGAGCTGCTCCTGCTGCTGGCCCGGCGGGCGCCCAACGTGGTGAGCCGCGACGCGATCCTCGACCAGATCTGGGGCGCCACCTGGGAGTCGTCGAGCCGCACGCTCGACACGCACATCGCGGCGCTGCGGCACAAGCTCGGCGCCGAGGTCGCCATCCGCACGATCCACGGGGTCGGCTACCGGCTGCTGGCCGACCAGCCGGAGCTGATCGGGCCGGGCTGACCCGCCGTGCACCGTCGCCTGCTGGTCGTCCTCGTGCCCCTGGCCGTGCTGCTGGTCGCCGCGCTCGGGGTGCCGCTCAGCGTCACGGTCGCCGAGCGGGAGATGCAGGAGACCTACGTCGACCGGCTCAACGACGTCGGCCGGTTCGCCTCGCTGGCCGAGACCGCCCTGTCCACCGGTCGCACCGAGGCACTGCACCAGGAGCTGACCCGCTACCACGAGTTGTACGGGATACCCGTCGCGCTGATCGACACCTCGGGAGCGGTGCTGCTCGGGCCGGCCGGCCCGTACGAGGAGGCCGCCCGCACCGAGCCCGCGCTGGTGCGGATCGTCACGGCGGCGCTCGCCGGTGCCCGCTCGGAGCCGTCCGGCGAGTGGGCCCCGTGGGCCGACTCGGCGCTGGTGGTGGCCGAGCCGGTCGGCCGCGACAGCGAGGTCGTCGGCGCGGTGGTGGCGATCTCCGACCTGTCGGAGACCCGGTCGCGGATCCTGGTGCGCTGGGCCCGGCTCGCCGGCCTCGGCCTGCTGCCGCTGCTGGCGCTGGCCGCGGTCGCCTGGCCGGTGTCGGCGTGGGTGCTGCGGCCCGTGCGGGAGCTCGACGCGGCGACGTCGAGGATCTCCGAGGGCGACCTGACCACCCGGGCCGACGCCGAGGCCGGCCCGGTCGAGCTGCGCCGGCTCGCCGCCTCGTTCAACACGATGATGGACGCGGTGGAGAACGCCGTGCAGCGCCAGCGCGCGTTCGTCTCCGACGCCTCGCACCAGCTGCGCAACCCGTTGACCAGCCTGCGGCTCGCGGTGGAGAGCCTCGCGCCGCACCTGTCGCCCGGCGGCCGCCCGGTCTTCGACGTCGCCGTCGACGAGCTCAAGGCGATGCAGCGCATGCTCAACTCGCTGCAGGCCAGCGCGCGGATGGAGAGCATGCGCACGGCGTCCCCGGTGGACCTCGACGAGGTGCTGGCCACCCGGGTCGAGCGGTGGCGGGCGCTGACCGCGTCCGCCGGCCAGACGCTCGCGGTCGACGTGCCGCCCGGCCTGCGGTTGCTGGAACCGCCGGGTGGGTTGGGCAGCGTGCTGGACGAGCTGATCAGCAACGCGTTGCGGTTGTCCGGGGCGGGCGCGGTCGCGGTGTCGGCGACGGCCGCGACCGACGTTGTCGCGATCGCGGTGCGCGACGACGGTCAGGGGCTGTCGGTCGACGAACGGACGAAGGCGCTGCGGCGGTTCTGGCGATCGCCCCGGCACCAGAACGTCCCGGGCACCGGGCTGGGGTTGGCGATCTGCGCGGACCTGGTCGGTGCGGCCGGCGGCCAGCTGCGGCTGGAGGACGGTCTGCCGCGGCCGGACGGCTCGGGCCACGGCTTCGCGGCCGTGGTGGCGCTGCCGGTGGTCGACGCCTAACGCTTGCGGTCGCGGAACCAGGCGGCCGCGCCGGGATGCAGCGGGATCGACGACGTGGAGATGCCCGTGCGCACGTTGATCTGCCAGGCCTCCGGCAGCGCCTCGGCACCGTCCCGGCCGGCCGCGGTGATCCCGCCGGTGTGGGTGAAGATCGTGTCGGTGATCGCGTAGACCAGGTCCTCGGGCAGGTCGTTGCGGGCCAGCAGCACGTTGGGCACGGCGACGGTGCTGGTGGCGGAGACACCGGCGTACGCGGTCGCCGGTATCCGTGCCGGCGCGTAGGGACCCGGGTAGGCGGTGACGAGCGCGTCGGCCTGCGCGTCGAGCGGGATCAGCCGCACCGGCTGCCGCTGCGCCAGCTCCGTGATGGCCGGCGTCGGCACCCCGGTCAGCGAGAACATCGCGTCGATCGCGCCGTCCCGCAGCGCGGCCGCCGACTCCGCCTGGCTGAGGTAGCGGCCGTCGTGGTCGACCTTGTGCAGCCGCAGCACGCGCAGCGCGGTGAACTCGGTGCCCGAGTCGTGGGCGCCGAGGGAGACCCGTCTGCCCCGCAGGTCGCCGAACTCGTCGATCGCCGACCCCGCCAGCACGACCAGGTGCAGGTGGCTGTCGTAGAGCCGGCACAGGGCCGATATCCCCTCGGGCGCGCTGCCGTCCTCGGTGATCGTCGCGTCCAAACTCGACAGTCCGAGGTGGACGACACCGGCGCGGAGCATCCGGATGTTGTCGGTGGAGGCCCCGCTCGGCACGGTGGTGACCGTGGCGCCGGGCACCTGCTCGCTGATGTGGGCGGCCAGCGCGCCGCCGATCCGCCGGTAGACGGCGCCGGCCGGGCCGGTCGCCAGCCGCAGGTGGACGGGGCCGGTCGCGGGTTCGGCGTCACAGCCCACCAGCAGACCGCCGGCGGCGAGGAGCAGGGTGCGCCGGCGCAGACCCGGCTTGGCTGCCATGCGGCGATGATACGGAGGGTTTGCCGCCGCGCCAGAGAGGTATCGGACGTTCCATGGTTCGCTCGGCGTACGCCGCCTTCGCTGTGTTCGGCGCGTTCTGGGGTGTCTGGGGCGCGTCCGTGCCGCGGGTGCAACGACAGGCGGGCGTCGATGCCGGCGAGCTCGGCGTCGCGCTGCTCTTCGTCGGCGCCGGCGCGCTGCCCGCGATGCTGCTGGTCGGCCGGGCGCTCGACCGCTGGGGCCTGCGGGTCGCGCCGCTGACCATCGGTGCGCTCGGCGTGGCCGGCGCCGGTCTGGCGCTGACCGCCCGCTCGCTGCCGGCGCTGTGTGTCGGGCTGGCCCTGGTCGGCGCGACGAGCGGCGCGGCGGACGTGGCCGAGAACGCGGTCGCGGGGCGGGCCGAGAAGGTCGCCGACCGGCCCGTCATCACCCGGGCGCACGGGATGTTCTCGCTGCACGTGGTGCTCGGCAGCCTGGCCACCGGGCTCGTGTCGGCGGCGGGGTGGCCGCTCGCGGTGCCGTTCGTCGTCGTCGCCGTGCTGTCGGTGGCCGTGGGCGTCGCCATGGTGCGGGACCTGCCGGCCGGCGCCGCCCCGCGCGCCCCGGCCGCGGCCCGTTCGGCCGGCGGGTGGCGGGTGGCGCCGTTCGTGCTGGTCGGGGTGCTGGGCTCGCTGGCCTTCGCGAGCGAGAACGCGCACCAGAGCTGGAGCGCCGTCTTCGCCACCGACGAGCTCGGGGCGGGCGGCGGGCTCAGCGCGGTCCCCCCGGCGGTGTTCGCGGGCACGGTCGCGATCACCCGCTTCGCCGCCGGCGGTCTCGGCGTCGACCACGCGCGCGCCATCCTGCTGACCGGCGCCACCGTGGCCGCGGCCGGCGCGCTGGTGATCGCGGTGGCGCCGACGCTGCTCGTCGCCGGCGTGGGCCTGGCGCTGGCCGCGGTGGGCACGGCGGTGCTGTTCCCGACCCTGGTCGGCGTCGCCTCACGCGACGTGGACGAGGCACACCGGGGCCGGGCGATCTCGGTGGTCACCGCGGTCTCGTACCTCGGCTTCGTCGTGGGCCCGGTCTACGTCGGACTGTGGGCGGACGCGACCGGCCTGCGCGGCGCGATGGTGGCGGTCGCGGCGCTCGCGGTCGCCCTGTTCGTGCTGGCGCCGCCGCTGCTGCGCACGAGTGGTCTGGCGGTTCGGGTTCCTCCCGCGCCGAACTGGGTAGGGAAGACGGCAGATCCCGAATAGTGGAGAGGTGCCATGACTTCGCGTAGCCAGTACCACGTTGTTCCGGACGGCGGCGGCTGGAAGGTCGAGCACGGCTCGTCTTCGGACAGCACACACGCCACGAAGGACGAAGCCATCGCCGCCGGCCGCAAGGTGGCCAAGGGCAACCAGCCGAGCCAGCTGGTCGTCCACAACACCGACGGCAAGATCGAAACCGAGTTCACGTACCAGGACGACCCGTTCCCCCCGGCTGGCTGACCTGGCCCACTCCGCGCCGGAGCCGATCCCCCACCGGTCGCCTCCGGCGCGGTCGTATGTGGCGACGGGCCGGCGCCGGCGGTGTCGAGCCGGGTGACGCACGGCGTCACTCGTTCAGGCACTGATCCGAGCCGAGCCACGACCGTACGGTCCCTGTATGGAGTCGGTGTGGCCCTTCGCGATGGCTGCGGCCGCGGTGGTGGCCGCCGTCGTCGTTGTCCTCGGCGTCGTCCGGTACGTCCGCCGCACGGACGCCCAAGCCGCGGTGCGGATGCCCGATCTCGTCGTGGCGCTGCTGGCGTTGGGGGCGACCGTGTTCTTCGGCGTGCAGGCCGAGCAGTCGGCCGACAAGCCGTCGACAGGGTCGCCCGAAAGCCCTGGATCCGCGACGCCGCGATCTCCGTCCGGCAGCGCGACCTCGGCTGGCGGCCAGGCCGACGCCCGCGACGTCGTCAGGATCCTCCAGCTGGCGGACCGTCCCGGCGTTGTCGACGCCACCGTTCGCGTGTCCGGGCCGCCATCGGAGGGCACCGAGTACCTGCTGGTCGTGCACCACAACACCGGGTACCAACTCAAGGGACGGGTCCCGCCGGAGACGGGCGAGCACCGGGTCGAAGCCGACCTGCGGCTCGCGGATCCGGGCTCGTGGCGCCGGTTCTACGTGGTGGGCGCGGATCCCGATGGCGTGCGGGCGTGGGAAGGGAGCCTCGCGGGCTCGCTCAGTGTGCTGCCCGCAGGGTCGCGCGCGCTGACCGGAGCTTTCGCCCACCAGATGCCGAACTGACGACGCGAGCACGAAGAGGTGCCGGTTTCGGCGCTTGACCGGACCGGTTGCCCTCAGCGTCGGGGACGTAGGCGTATTTGTCGGACCTCACCGACGGCCTGACCGACCGGTCGTTAGGGTGCCCGCGTGACGTCATCGCGGCTTGGTCGGGTCATTCTGCTCAACGGCACGTCCAGCTCAGGCAAGACCAGCGTCGGTCGGGCGTTGCTGCCGCTGCTGCCCGATCCGTGGTTCTTCGTGCCGGCCGATGCCATCGGCGCCATGCGCTCCACGGTGCACACCCGCGTCCTCGACGACGCCGAGATCGACGTGATGCTCCGCCGGACCCGGCTCGGCTACCACCGCGCGGTCGCCGCGCTCGCGTCCGCGGGCAACGACGTGATCATGGACTATCCGCTCAGCGAGCCGTGGCGCCTGGCCGACCTGCTGGCGACCCTCGACGGCTACGACGTGACGCTCGTCGACGTCCGCTGCTCCCCCGACGTGCTCGAGCGCCGTGAACGGGAGCGGGGCGACCGGCCGGTGGGGCTCGCCCGCTCGCAGACCGCCGTCTACGCCCACGGCGACCCCGACCTCACCGTCGACACGACGGACACCAGCCCCGCCGACTGCGCGAAGGCGATCGCCGCCGCGCTCGACAGCCTCGAGAGCCCGAAGGCGTTCGACCGGCTGCGGGTGCCGCGCTAAGCTGACCCGCGAGCGCCGCCTCCGGGTGAGGGGCGGGCAGTGAGTCGTCGGGGTGAGGCCATGCGGGTGCAGAGCCTCTTTTCGCATGCCCTGACCATCACTGCCTGAGAAGGATTCTTCCCACCATGCGTCTGTTGGTGCTTGGCGGCACCCGCTTCGTCGGTCGTGCCGTCGTCGACCACGCCCTCGCGCTCGGCGTCGAGGTCACCCTGTTCAACCGCGGGCAGTCCGCCCCGGGTCTCTATCCGCAGCTGGAAACCGTCATCGGCGACCGAACCGTCGACGTCGACGCGCTCGCGGGTCGGCGGTTCGATCTCGTAGTCGACTGCGCCGGTTACGGCCCCGGCGTCGTCGCCATCTCGGCCGACGCGCTGCGCGACAGCGTCGACCGCTACGTGTTCGTCTCGTCGGTCTCCGTCTACGCCGACCAGAGCGTTCCCCCCGTCGAAGGCGCCGCGGTGCTCGACGACGACTCCTACGGTGGCCGGAAAGCGGCCTGCGAGCAGGTCGTCCAGCACTGCTACGGCGACCGTGCGCTGATCGCCCGCCCCGGCCTCATCGTCGGTCCGCACGACTGGACCGACCGGTTCGCCTACTGGCCCCGCCGGTTCCGGCGGCCGGGTCCGGTGCTCGCGCCCGGCGACCCGGCCGATCCCGCCCAGTTCGTCGACGTGCGCGACCTGGCCGCGTTCCTCGTCGGCGCCACGGCGGACGGCGCGCACAACGTGGTCGGGTCGCCGATGCCGATGGCCGACCTGCTCGCCGCCTGCCGCGCGGCCACCGGCGGCGACCACGAGATCCGGTGGGTGTCCACGATGGACCTTCTGGCGGCCGGCGTGGATCCCTGGATGGGCGTGCCGCTGTGGATCGGCGACCCGCGGTGGCGGGCGGCGAATCTGGTCGACGGCAGCCGCGCCCGCGCGGCCGGGCTGACGACCCGACCGGTCGCCGAGACGATCGACGCCGTGCTGGCCGGCGACCGGGGCCCGCGCAACGGTCGCGAACCGCTCTCGGCCGAGGACGAGCGCCGCCTGCTCGGCGGGTGAGGCGGCGGCGGCCGCCGGGGTCTCCCGGCGGCCGCCGCGACAAGGGTCAGGACTCCGCGCGCCCCAGGCGCCAGTAGCCCATGAAGGCCACCGACTTCCGGTCCCAGCCCAGCTCCTTGACGAGGTGCCGGCGCAGCGTCGTGATCGCCGCTGACTCCCCCGCCAGCCACGCGTAACGGTCACCCGCGGCGCCGTCCTCCGGCACCTCCCAGATGTCACCGTCGGGCTCGAGATAGTCGACCTGCGCCCGCACTCCGGCCGGCACCGGGGTGCGGGCCCCGGCCACGACGTGCCGGACCGCGGCCACCAGCCGGGCCCCGTAGTCGTGCTCCCCGTCCCGCGACACCCACGACACCCGCATGCCTTCCGGCGCCGCCAACGGCACCACGTCGTCGGCGAACGGCACCTCCAGCACCACCTCGCCGCGGGCGTCCTGCGGCAGGCGGGCCAGGATCGCCGCCATGGCCGGCACCGCGGTCTCGTCGCCGGCGATCAGCAGCCGCGCCCCGGCCGGCGGGCGGAACTCGAGGCCGCCGTGGTCACCGTCGTGGTCGGCGTTGGGGCCCATCAGCACCAGCTGGTCGCCGACCGCCGCCGCCAGCGCCCAGGTGGAGGCCGGCCCGCCGTCGCCGTGCAGGACCATGTCGACGTCGACCTCGCCCGCGTCGGGCCGGACGGCCGCCGCCGTGTAGGTGCGGATCGGGTTGCGGTGCTCGTCCGGCAGCGCCCGCCACTGCGACCACCAGTCCTCGTGCAGGGGCAGGTGGGCGAAGCCGTGCTCCGGCACCGGGAGGCACAGCTTGATGCGCTGGTCGTACCCGTTGTCGGCGAAGGACTTGAGGCAGTCGCCGACGAACGTGACGCGGACGAACGACGGGCTCAACCGCCGCACCGACCCGACGGTCACGTCGAAGAAGCGGTAAGCGGTCATGACATGCCTCCAGACGCGGTACGCGACCGCCACAGCAACCAGATGAAGTAGGGCGTGCCGATCAGCGCCGTCACCAGCCCGGCGGGGATCTGGGCCGGCGCGATCACGGTGCGGCCGAGGGTGTCGGCGACGCTGACCATCAGCGCGCCGAGCAGCGCGGCCACCGGCAGCACCCGGGCGTGCCGGCCGCCGACCAGGGCCCGGGCCGCGTGCGGCGCGACGAGGCCGACGAAGCTGATCACGCCGACGGCCGACACCGCGGTCGAGGTGAGCAGCGCGGCGGCGACCAGGGCGATCATGCGCGTGCGTTCGAGCCGCACCCCGAGCACTCGCGGCGTGTCCTCGTCGAGCGCGAGCAGATCCAGATCACGCCGGGCGTACGCCAGGAGGGGCACCGTGATCGCCAGTGCCACCAGGACCGGCACGACCTGGCCGGCCGTGCGGCCGTAGGTGGAGCCGGACAGCCAGGTCAGCGCCTTGCCGGTGTTCCACGGGTCGGTAGCGATGATGATCATCGTGATCAACGCGAACAGGCCCGTCTGCATGCCGACGCCGACGAGCACGAGCCGGTCGGAGCTCAGGCCGCCCCGCCAGGACAGCCCGTAGACGATCGCGAAGGCCACCAGCGCGCCCGCGCCGGCCACGCCCGACATCAGCCACACCGAGGCCAGCGGCGCGATCGAGATGAGGATGACGGCGCCGACGCCCGCGCCGGCGGAGATGCCGAGCAGGCCCGGCTCGGCCAGCGGGTTGCGGCAGACGGCCTGCACGGTGGTGCCGGCCACGGCCAGCGCCGCCCCGGCCAGCAGCGCCGCGAACACACGGGGATAGCGCTGGTCCAGCACGAAGGTGTACGCCGGCCCGGTCTTGTCGGACAGCCAGTTCACCACGTCGCCGAGCAGCACCCAGGTGTCGCCGGCCAGCATGCCGAGCACGACCGCGGCCACCGTCAGCACCGCGCTCAGGGTCAGCACGACGAGGAAGGCGGCGCGGGAGCGCATGCGGCCCGAGGTCGACTGTGGAGTGCTGCCCGCGTCGCGGTGCCGGCGGGCCAGCCAGACCAGCAACGCCGCGCCGAAGATGGAGGTGACGACGCCGGTCGGCACCTCGACGCCGGCCTGGGCGCCGACCACGGCGCGCAGCAGCACGTCGGAGCCGACGACGACGAGCAGGCCGACGATGCCCGAGAGCGGCAGCAGCACCAGGTGCCGCTGGACGCCGGGCACGACCCGGGCCAGCAGCCGGACGATGACCGGCGCGCACAGGCCGACGAAGCCGACGGGGCCGACGAGGGTGACCGCGGCCGCGGCGAGCAGCACGGTCAGCACCACCACGACGACCCGCGTGCGTCGCACGTCGACGCCGAGCGAGGTGGCCGGGTCGTCGCCGAGCATGAGGATGTCGAGGCGGCGGGCGGCCACCAGCAGGCCGGCCACGCCGAGCGCGACGACGGGCGCCAGGCGGGTGACGGCCTGCAGGTCGCTCTGCACCAGCGAGCCGTTGCCCCACGCGTAGAGGCCGATGGTGTTCTGCTCGAACAGCAGCAGGAGCAGCATGGTCAGCGAGTTGAGGGCGAGCGCGACCGCGGTGCCGGCGAGGATCAGCCGGGTCGGGCCGGACCGGCCGCCCGACGAGAGGGCCAGCACGAGGCCGGCGGCGAGCAGGCCGCCGACGAACGCGATGCCGCCCGAGGGCAGCACGCCGAGGCTGACCCCGAACGCGGACACCGCGACGACGGCGAGGTAGGCGCCGCCGTTGACGGCGAGGGTGTCCGGTGCGGCGAGCGGGTTGCGGGCCAGCGACTGCAGGCCGGCGCCGGCCACGCCGAGCGCCAGCCCGATCACCACGGCGGCGAGCAGCCGGGGCAGGCGGGACGCCAGAAGCACGTCGGCCGCACCGGTGTCGCCGGCGCCGAAGAGCAGCTTGACGAGATCCGTCGCGCCGACCGCCGAGGTGCCCTGGGTGAGGTGCACCAGCGCCAGCAGCGCGGCGAGGGCGACGGCGACCACGAAGGCCGCCGCCACCCGCACCCGCTTCGGCGCCGGGAGCGCGGCGGCGACCGGCGTCTCCGCCGGCGCCGCCGACTCCACTGTGGAGAGGCTCATCAGGCCTTGTACGCCGCGACGACCGCGTCGATCCACTGGATGCACGACTTCGGCCCGCCGAAGGTCCAGATGCCGTTGGGCAGCTTGGTGACCTTGCCGTCCTTGACGAACTGGAGGTTGTCCCAGATGGCGTTGCCCTTCAGGCCGTCGGCGAACACGTCGACGCCGTCCGAGGCGTTGTAGAAGAACCGCAGGTCCTTGCCGTCGAGCGCCTTCATGCCCTCGACGTCGGTCTGGCCGAGTCCCCACTGTGGATCGCCGGCCGCGGTCCAGGCGTTCTGCAGCCCGATCGCGGTAGCGAGGTCGGAGACGAGCGCGCCCTGGCCGAACATCCGGATGGAGACGGTGCTGCCTTCCTTCCAGCCGTCGGCCATCGCGAACTGCTTGCCGGTGGCCGCGCCGAGCTCGGTCTTGGCGGAGGCGATGCGGGCGTCGAGGTCGGAGAGCAGCTTCTCGCCCTCGGTCTGCTTGCCGACCGCGGTGGCGATCATCGTGACGTCCTCGCGCAGCCGGTCGAGGTTGCGCTTGGCGTCGCTGCCGATGGTGACCAGCACCGGCACGTACTTCTCGAGCTGGGCGACGATCGGCGCGCCCCGCTCGGCCTCCATGACGACCAGGTCGGGCTGCAGGGCGACGACCGAGTCGACGCTGGGCTCGCCGCGGGTGCCGACGTCCTTGACCGACGGGTCGAGCGGCGCGGCGGTGTTCCAGACGGCGTAGCCCTTGTTGTCGGCGCTGCCGACCGGGGTCACACCGAGGCTGGTGAGGATCTCGGTCTCGCCCCACTCGAGGCTGACGACGCGGGTCGCCGGCTTGGGCAGCGTGATCTCCTTGCCCCGGCCGTCCTTGACGGTGACCGGACCGGCCGCGGCCTCGGACGTGGCGCCGGCCGCGGGCGCGCCGGCCTCCTCGGTGGTGCCGCAGGCGCCGACCGCCAGGGCCGCGACCGCGGCGAGGGCGAGCAGGGAATATCGCTTCATACGGTTTCTCTTTCGGTGCGCGACCGGCTGTGGTGCCGGCCGACGGGTCGGGTGGAGAGGTGGCCGGTCTCCGGGTCCACGAGGACCTCGACCGGAATGCCGTAGGTGTCCGTCAGCGCCGGCTCGGTGAACACGTCCCGCGGGTCGCCGGCGCCGACGACGCGCCCGCCGGAGAGCAGCACGACCTGGTCGGCGACGGCAGCGGCCTGGTCGAGGTCGTGCAGCACGACGCCGACCGCCACGCCGTGGTCGTCGGCCAGGTCGCGGACCAGGTCGAGGATCTCCACCTGGTAGCGCAGGTCGAGGAACGTGGTCGGCTCGTCGAGCAGCAGCACGCCGGTGTCCTGGGCGAGACAGGTGGCCAGCCAGACCCGCTGCCGCTCGCCGCCGGACAGCTCGTCGACGGCACGGTCGGCCATGCCGGTCACGCCGGTGACCTCCATCGCCCAGGCGATCGCCCGTGGCCCGTCCGGGTCGTCGGCGCGCCAACGGCCCCGGTACGGGTGGCGGCCGTAGCCGACGACGTCGTGGACGCTCACACCCGCGGGCACCGGGCGGCTCTGGGCGAGCAGCGTGACCCGGCGGGCGAAGTCGCGCGGCGACAGCGCCAGCGCGGACTCGTCGCCGAGCAGCACGTCGCCATTGACCGGTTTGTGCAGCCGGGCCAGGGCGCGCAGCAGCGTCGACTTGCCGCTGCCGTTCGGCCCGACCAGCGCGGTCACCTGGCCCGGACGCAGCGTGATCGACGCGCCGTGGACGACCGGCTCACCGTGGTAGGCGAGGTCGAGTGACGCGCCGCGAAGTTCCCCCTCAGACACGGGGTTAGGCTAGCCTATCTTCTGCTCAGGTCAACCTAACCTCCAGCGTGCACACTCGCCGTGACGACACGGTGCACAAGCGCCGACGCGGCGTGACCGCGCCGGGTAACGTCATGCGGTGCTCTCCCTGCGCCGCCGACTCGTCACCGCCGTAATGGTCCTGCTCGCGGTCGTCGTGACGGCCGCGCTCGCCTTCCACCGGTCGGTGCCCAACGTGGCCGGGTTCGGCAGCGCGCTCGACACCGCCGCGCCCCTGCTGCTGCTCGCGGTGCCCGTGCTCGTCCTCGGCGCCGTGGTCGCCCGCACCAAGCTGGCCGTCGCGGCCGTGCTCGCGCCCCTGCTGGTCTGGGGGCTCATGTTCGGCGGCGCCTGGCTGCCCAAGGGCGACCCGGCCGCCACCCAGCTGCGGGTGGCCAGCCAGAACGTCAACGCCGCCAACCCCGACCCGGCGGCCACGGCCGGCGCGGTGGCCGACACCGAGGCCGACCTGGTCGCGCTCGTCGAGGTGGCCGAGGGCCTGCGGGAGCCGACCGCCGACACCATGGCCGCGCGCTACGCGCACCACGTGCGGGTGTCCACGGTGGAGCTGTGGAGCCGCTACCCGATCGTCGACTACGCGCCGGTCGACACGGCACTGGGGTGGGAGCGCGCGCTGCGCGCGGTGGTCGAGACGCCACAGGGCCGGCTCACCGTGTACGCCGTGCACCTCGGCTCGGCCCGCCCCGGCGTGACCGCCACCCGCGACCGTTCGCTGCGCGCGCTGGCCGACGCGGTGGCCGCCGACCCGGCCGACCGGCTCGTGGTGCTCGGCGACCTCAACACCGCCGTCACCGACCGGGTGATGGCCCCGCTGCGCGACCTCGTCCGCGACGCGCAGGCCGACGCCGGCCGCGGCCCGGGCGCCACCTGGCCCGCCAGCCTGCCGGTCATCCGCCCCGACCAGATCTTCTATCGGGGCCTCACCGCCACGATGTCCACTGTGGTGCGCACGCCCGCGACCGACCACCGGGCCGTGCTGGCGGGCTTCAGTTTCAGCTGAGCTACCGTGCACCTTGCCTGATTTGTCGCTAGGCGCACATAGCGAACGCGAAGTTTTGTGAACGTTCACCACGGGTAGCTTCGGCGCCGTGGCGATGAAAGCGCTTTCAAAGTCGAAGGCTGCGACGATCTACGAAGTGGCCCGGCACGCCGGCGTGTCGATAGCCACCGTCTCGCGCGCCCTGCGCGACTCGGATCTCGTCACCGAGGCGACCCGCGCCCGGGTGCGCGCCGCCGTCGAAGCGCTCAACTACACGCCCAACCAGCTGGGCCGGTCGCTGGCCGAGGGCCGGCACGCGGCCAACGGCATCGTCTTCCCCGACCTGACCGGTCCCTACTACGCCGAGGTCGTCCTCGGCTACGAGGAAGCCGCCTCCGAGCTGGGCCGCAGCGTGCTGATCCTGACGACGCACGGCCGGCGCGACGCCGAGGCAGCGGTGCTCGACCTGGCCGGCCGGGTCGACGGGCTGGCCGTCATGGGCAACACGGTCGGCGACGACACCGTGCGGGCGATCGCGGCCACCGGCGTGCCGCTGGTGCTGCTGGCCCGGCCTCCGGTCGACGGGATCGACACGATCCGCACCCGCAACGAGCGCACCGCCACCGCACTCGCCGACCACCTCGTCGCGCACGGGCACCGGCGGATGGTGTTCGTCGGCGACCCCGAGGCCGCGCCCGACATGGCGGGCCGCTACGCCGGCCTGGCCAAGGCCCTGCGGGCCTGCGGCCTGCCCCGGCCGGAGTGCCGCCCGTGCTCCTACGACGTCGAAGCGGGCGAGCGGGTCGGCGCCGCGCTGATGGCCGACCCGCCGGACGCCGTGGTCTGCGCCAACGACGAGGTCGCCCTCGGTGTGCACCTGGCCGCCGAGGCCGCCGGCCGCTCCGTACCCGATGACCTGGCCGTGACCGGATGGGACGACGTGCTCGCTGCCCGGTTCGCCGGCCTGACCACCGTCTCGCAGCCGATGCGTGAGCTGGGCGCCACCGCGGCGCGCTGGCTCGACCAGCGCATCGGCGAACGCAACGCGGGCCCGGAGCGCGCCACCCCGCGGCGCCGGGTCCTACCTACGCAGCTCGTCGTCCGGCGCAGCTGCGGCGCACACCCCGTGGAAAACACCGATCCCCTCGGAGGTACGGCATGAGAAGGAGCAGGTTCGCGGCCGCAGCGGTCGCACTGGCCGCCACGGTGGCCCTGACGGCCTGTGGTCGCGACTCGGGCGGCGGCAACGACGAGGCCCAGTCCGTGGCCGAAGGCAAGGCCAGCGGCGAGATCACGGTCTGGGCGATGGGCACCGAGGGCGAGAAGCTCGGCGAGTTCGCCAAGGAGTTCATGACCGAGAACCCGGACGCCAAGGTCAACGTGACCGCGGTGCCGTGGGACGCGGCGCACCAGAAGATCGCCAGCGCGATCGCGGCCAAGCAGACCCCGGACGTGTCGATGATCGGCACGACCTGGCAGGGCGAGTTCGCCAAGACCGGCGCGCTCGACCCCACCCCGCCGGACCTGATCAAGAAGGACGACTTCTTCCCGGGCGCCTGGGACACCACGATGGTCGACGGCACCTCCTACGGCGTGCCCTGGTACGTGGAGACCCGCGGCATCTTCTACCGCAAGGACCTGGCCGCGCAGGCCGGCTTCCCGGACGGCCCGAAGACGTGGGACGACCTGAAGGCGATGGCCAAGGGCATGAAGGACAAGGGGGTCCGCGAGGGCTTCCACCTGCAGCCCGGCAAGACCGGCAGTTGGCAGTCCGTGATGCCGTTCGCCTGGTCCAACGGCGCCGAGGGCCTCACCGAGGACAAGCTCTCCTTCGACTCCCCCGAGATGACCGAGGCGCTGGCCTACTACCAGTCGTTCTTCAAGGAGGGGCTGTCGGGCACCGACCTGCCCGAGGGCGCGCTGGAGCCGGACTTCGTCAGCGGCAAGATCGGCGCGTTCATCTCCGGGCCGTGGCACATCGGCCTGCTCGAGGAGAAGGGCGGCGCGGGCTTCAGCGAGAAGTTCGCCGTCGCGCAGATGCCGATGAAGAAGTCGGCCACCTCGTTCATCGGCGGCAGCAACCTGGCGGTGTTCAAGGACGCCAAGAACCGGGACGCCGGATGGAAGTTCGTGCAGTGGCTGAGCAAGCCCGACGTCCAGGTCAAGTGGTACCAGGCCGTCAAGGACCTGCCGGCCGTGCAGTCGGCCTGGGACGACAGCACGCTCTCCAGCGACCCGTACCTGGCGGTGTTCGGCAAGCAGCTCGAGGACGCCAAGGCGCCGCCGGCGATCCCGACCTGGGAGCAGATCGCGGCCTCGTTCGACCTCGAGGTCGAGAAGCTCTGCAAGTCGAATGTGGACCCGGCGGCGGCCGCCAAGGCCATCCAGGACAAGGCCAGCGCCATCGGAACCGGGGCCTGAGGTGACGAGCGCCCCCGTGGCGACGGCACCGGCGCGGCCGGCCGGGGACACCCCCGACCGGCCCGCCGGGTCGATCCGGCGGCGGCAGCGCCTGCGGCGGGCGCTGACCGGCTGGGCCTTCTCCGCGCCGTACACCGTGCTGTTCCTGGTCTTCATGCTCGTGCCGGTGGTCGTGTCGCTGGTGATGAGCTTCACCGACCTGCGCTCGACCGACCTGCGCAACCCGTTCGCCGTCAACTTCATCGGTCTCGACAACTACACCCGGCTGTTCGGCGACGACCTGTTCCTGCGGTCGGCGGTCAACACGCTCGTGTTCGTGGTGATCGGCGTGCCGCTGACCATCGTGCTGGCGCTGGCCGCCGCCACGGCGCTCAACTCGGGCCTGATCCGGTTCCGGGCGCTGTTCCGCGTCGGCTTCTACCTGCCGGTGGTCACCAGCATCGTGGCCGTCGCGGTGGTCTGGCGGTTCCTGCTCGACCCCGAGGTGGGCCTGGTCAACAACCTGCTGCGGGTCGTCGGCATCGACGGGCCGAGCTGGCTGTTCGACACCAAGCTGGCGCTGCCCTCGCTGATCCTGATGGCGGCCTGGCGCAACTTCGGCTTCCTCATGGTGATCTTCCTGGCCGGCCTGCAGGCCATCCCGGGCGACCTCTACGAGGCGGCCACGCTCGACGGCGCGAGCCGGTGGCAGCAGTTCCGCAACGTCACGCTGCCCCTGCTGCGCCCGACGCTGCTCTTCGGCGGCGTGGTCACCGGCATCGGCTACCTCCAGTTCTTCGAGGAGCCGTTCGTGATGACCCAGGGCGGACCGCTCTCGTCGACCCTGTCTGTGAGCTACCACATCTACAACCAGTTCGGGTTCGGCAACTACGGCTACGCGGCCGCCGCCAGCTACGTGCTGTTCGTGGCGATCGTGGCGCTGTCGGTGCTCCAGTTCCGCCTGCTGGGAGAGCGCAAATGACCACAGTCGACAATCGGGCGGTACGCGGCCGCGACCGCGTCGCCAAGGCGGTGCTCTATGCGATCCTGAGCGTCGGGATGCTGGTCGTGGTCGGCCCGTTCCTGTGGATGGCGCTCTCGTCGCTCAAGCCCGAGGGCGAGATCCGTTCGGTCCCGCCGACCTGGCTGCCGGACGTGTGGACGCTCGACAACTTCCGCGAGCTGTTCTCTCGCCTCGACTTCCCGCTGTTCTTCTTCAACTCCGCCTTCGTCGCGCTCGCGGTGACGGCGGGCAACCTGCTGTTCTGCTCGCTGGTCGGGTACGCGCTGGCCAAGCTGCGCTACCCCGGCAAGCGGGTGCTGTTCCTGGCCGTGCTCGGCATGCTGATGGTGCCCGGCATGGTGACGTTCGTCCCGCAGTTCGTGCTGGTCAGCAACATGGGCCTGACCAACACGTACGCGGGCCTGATCCTGCCGTTCCTCGTCGGCCCGTTCGGCGTGTTCCTGATGCGCCAGTTCCTCCAGTCGATCCCCGACGACCTCATCGAGGCCGCCCGGGTCGACGGCGCCGGCGAGTTCCGGATCTTCTGGCGGGTGGTGCTGCCGCTGTGCCGGCCGGCGCTGGCCACACTCGGGATCCTGACGTTCCTCGCGTCCTGGAACAACTTCCTCTGGCCCCTCGTGGTCGCCAGCACGGAGGACAAGTACACGCTGCCGGTCGCCCTGGCGCTCTACAGCATCGGGCAGAACCGCACCGACTTCGGCCTGCTGCTGGCCGGCGCGGTCGTGGTCGTCCTGCCGGTGCTGATCGTGTTCCTGCTCCTCCAGCGGCACTTCATGCGCGGTATCGCGACCACCGGACTCAAGTAAGGAGACTCATGCGACGCATCCTCGCCCCTGTCGTCGCGCTCGCGCTGGTGTTCGTCGGCGGCTCGGCCGCCGTCGCGGCGCCGGACACGCGCGGAGCCGACCGAGCCCTGACCGCCTACGCGAAGGACACCTGGCGGTCCATGGTCGCCATGACCGACCCGCGCACCGGGCTGGTGGCCGACAACATCACCGGTGACCTGAAGACCCCCTCGACCTACACCTCGCCGACCAACATCGGCGGCTACATGTGGTCGGCGGTGGTCGCCCGCGACCTCGGGTTCATCTCCCGCAAGGAGGCCCGCGAGCGGATCGGGAAGACGCTCGACACGCTGTCGCGCCTGGACCACCACGAGGCGTCCGGCATGTACTACAACTGGTACGACCCGCGGGACGGCTCGGTCGTCCGGGTCTGGCCCGACGACGGCAGCACCGTCTATCCGTTCATGTCCAGCGTCGACAACGGCTGGCTGGCCGCGGCGCTGCGGGTGGTCAAGGGCGCAGTGCCGGAGCTGCGCGGCAAGGCCGACCGGATCCTGTCCACGATGGACTTCGGGTTCTACTACAACCCCGCGGCCACCACGCCGTTCGGCGCCAGCGGGCTGATCGCGGGCGGTTTCTGGGACGAGGCGCCGCCCGGCTGCTCCCAGCAGCGCGACGGCGTCTGGTTCACCTGCAACCACTACGACATCACGGTGACCGAGCCGCGGATCGCGACCTACCTCGGCATCGGCGCGGGCCAGATCCCGGCCGAGGCCTACTACAACACCATGCGGACACTGCCGGCCACCTGTGACTGGAGCTGGCACGAGATGCAGCCGGTCGGGTTCGACACCAGCTACCTGGGCGTGCCGGTCTACGAGGGCGCGTACCGCTACCGCGGCATCCAGTTCGTGCCGAGCTGGGGCGGCGACATGTTCGAGGCGCTGATGCCCGACCTCTTCGTGCCCGAGGAGCGCTGGGCGCCCAACAGCTGGGGCCGCAACCACAAGGCGACCGTCGCCGGCCAGATCGAGCACGGCCTCCACGACGCCGGCTACGGCTACTGGGGCTTCTCCCCCGCCAGCAACCCCAACGGCGGTTACGGGGTCTACGGCGTCGACGCGATGGGCATGGACACCGACGGTTATCCCTCCGATGTGGAGGCCTCCAAGTACGACGCCGGCTTCGGTGACTGCCGCCCGGCCGGTCCGGCGCCCGACTACGGCAACGGCGTGGTGACACCGCACGCGGCGTTCCTCGCGCTGCCGTACGCCAAGGGTCCGGTCGTCGACAACCTGGCGCGCCTGAAGGCCGACTTCGACTCGTACGGGCCGGGTGGCTTCTACGACGCGGTCGCGGTCGGCAGCGGCACCGTGGCCAAGCGCTACCTGTCGCTCGACCAGGCGATGATCATGGGCGCGCTCGGCAACGAGCTGTCCCACGACGTGATCCGGCGCGCGTTCGTCGACAAGCGGTTCGAGCAGCGGATCCGGCCGCTGATCGGGCAGGAGACGTTCAACGTGCCGGCCGACCAGGACCTGCCCCAGCTGCGGGGAGCGGGCGCATGACGGTCGGCGACATCGCCGCGCAGGCGCGGGCACAGTGGGTCGCGATGATGGGCAGCGGCGGGGCGCAGGACCGCGCTCCGGGTGAGCCCGACACGGCCGACCTGCCCGCGCCGACGGGGCTCGTCGCGGTCGGGGGCCGCGGCCAGGTCACCCTCCGCTGGGATCCGGTCGAGGGCGCCATCGGGTACGCCGTGCACCGCGCCACCAGCGCCACGGGTCCCTTCGCCGTCGTCGACCACGGCGGGGGCGACGTCCTCGCCGTGCCGCACGGCCCCTACGCGGACACCACCGTCGAGCCGGAACGCGAATACTGGTACGCGGTCGCCCCGCTGGCCACCGTGACCGCGATGGGTCCACTGTGTCCGCCGGTGCGGGGCGCCGCGTTCGGCCCGTCCGACACCGTGACGCCGTTGCTGCTGACCGTCGACGCCGCCGGCGACGACGGACCGCTGCACCGGCCGTGGCGGTTCATGGTGGGCTCCGAGCACCTGTCGCACCTGCTCGAGACCGATCGCACCGGCGGCCGGGAGATCGGGCCGGAGCTGCGGGCGGCGCTGGCCCGGGTGCACGGCGAGCTCGGCGTCGAGACGGTCCGGGCGCACGGGATTCTCTGCGACGACCTCGGCGTCTACCGCGAGGTCGACGGCGAGCCGGTGCACGACTGGGCCGGCGTCGACCGGGTCTACGACACGGTGCGCGAGCTGGGCATGCGGCCGATCGTGGAGCTGGGTTTCATGCCCCGCGATCTCGCCAGTGATCCTGCGCGCACCGTTTTCACGTACCGCGGGATCATCTCGCCGCCGAAGGACTGGGACCGGTGGGCCGATCTCGTTCGTTCCCTCGTGGCCCATCTGGTGGAGCGCTACGGCCTGGCCGAGGTGCGCGACCGGTGGGCGTTCGAGGTGTGGAACGAGGCGAACCTGTCGGTGTTCTGGTCGGGCACGCCGGCCGAGTACTGGCGGCTCTACGAGGTCACCGCCCGGGCCGTCAAGGACGTCGACCCGGGCCTGCGGGTCGGTGGGCCGGCGACCGCGGCGGTCGGGTGGATCTCCGAGCAGCTCGCCGTGGACGCGCCGGTCGACTTCCTGTCGACCCACATCTACGGCAGCCCGCCGCTCGACCTGCGCGGCATCCGGGCCGACCTGCCGCTGTGGTGGACCGAGTGGGGCGTGACCGCGACCCACGGCAACGAGATCAACGACACGGTCTTCGCCGCCACGTTCCTGCTGCGCGGGATGCGCTCGGCGGCCGGGCGGATCGAGTCGCTCGCGCCGTGGGTCGCCTCGGACCACTTCGAGGAGCTGGGCCGGCCGCCGCGCTTCCTGCACGGCGGCTTCGGGCTGCTCACGGTCGGCAACCTGGCCAAGCCGAAATTCTGGGCCCTGTGGCTGGCGCAGCGCCTCGGCGACACGGCGATCCCGGCCCGGATCGCCGGCGACGGGGCCAGCAGCCTGGTCGAGACGTGGACGGCCCGCCACGCCGACGGCACGGTGGGCGCGCTGGTCTGGAACGGCACGCTCGACCACGCCAAGCGCGACGGCGACAAGGCGCTCGACCGCTGCGTCACGGTGCGGTTCGAGGGCCTGCCGGGCGCCCGCTACGAGGTGCGCCAGTGGCGGGTCGACGCGGCGCACGGCAACGTCGCGGCGCGATGGCAGTCGATGGGCGGCGGCGACTGGCCGACCGACGACCAGTGGTCGACGCTGGCGGCCGAGGACCGGCTGCCGGAGTCGGGGCCGGCGACCACCGTCGCCGCGGCCGGCGGCGTGGTCGAGGTGACGGTGGACCTGCCGAACCCGGCCATCGCGTACGTCGAGGTGGTCGAGCTCCGCTGACGCGGTGTCGCGGGGGCCGGGGCAGTGTTGCCCCGGCCCTCGCTCGGCTTATGGCACAACGGGGTCCCGTGGCTTAGCGTTACCGCCGTGCCTCCGACCGAACCGTGCGGGTTGCGCGACCGGCTGCGCCGTACGCTGCGTGACGCTCTCCGGGCCCGTGACGCCGTGGCCGCCGGCGCGCTGCGGTCCGCGATCGCCGCGATCGACAACGCCGAAGCGGTCGACGCCGGCCCGGACCGGTTCGGCACCGAGCCGCTCGGGGTGCCGGGCGTGGGCGCGGCCGAGGTGGCCCGCCGCCCGCTGGACGGCGCGGAGGTCCAGCGCATCGTCCGCGCCGAGGCCGCGGACCGACTGGCCGCCGCCGCCCACTACGAGCTGGCCGGCCGCTCGGACGCCGCCGCCCGCATGCGCGCGGGCGCCGAGCTCCTCACGGCGATCGCGGACGCGTCCTAAGGCCGATCCGGTGGATCAGGGTGGTGCTCCGGCGAGGTCCAGACGGCGTCCGGGCGTGCGTGGGGAGGGGTCGGATACCGGTGTCGTATCCGGCCCCTCCCCACGTGCGGTCGGTCGTCGTCTGGGCCCGCCGGAGCGCCGGCATGATCCACCGGATCGGCCTTAACCCCAGGTCGTGTCGCGGGCGTAGTCGGCGAAGTCGCGGGGCTCGCGGCCCAGCGCCTCGCGGACCCCGGTGGTCGTGGCCACGTTGCGGCCGTCGAGGACCTCGCCGAACAGGTACGTGATCAGGGCGATCTCCTCCTCCCCCAGCCCGTACGCGGGCAGCTCCGCGGCGTACGCGTCCAGCGGCACCGGCACGAACGCGATCTCGCGGCCGGCCGCCTTGGCGATCTCCTGGACCGCCTCCGCGAACGTCAGCGCCCGCGGCCCCGTCACCTCGTAGACCCGGCCCGACGGCGTCTCGCCGGTCAGCGCGGCCACCGCCACGTCGGCGACGTCGTCGCAGTCGACGAACGGCTCCGGCACGTCGCCGGCCGGCAGCACCACGGTGCCCTCGCGGACGCCGTCGGCCATGAAGGCCTCGCTGAAGTTCTGCATGAACCAGCTCGCCCGGACCACCGTCCACGCCGTGCCGGTGCCGTCGACCGCCGCGGCCAGGGCCGCCTCGCTGGCCTGTGCCTCCTCCTCGCCGCGGCCGGAGAGCAGCACGAGGTGGCCGACGCCCGCGTCGGCGGCGACCCGGGCCAGCTCGCCGATCAGCGCCGGGCTGCCGGGCACGGCGAGGTCCGGATAGAAGGAGACGTACGCGGCCCGCGCGCCGGCCAACGCCGGCGCCCACGTCGTCCGGTCGGCCCAGTCGAACCGGGGCGTGCCGGCGCGCGACCCGACGCGGACCGGGATGCCGCGCCCGCGCAGCCGATCGGCGACCCGCCGCCCCGTCTTGCCCGTGCCGCCGATGACGAGAATCTGCTCGTTGGATGTCATGCATCGAGTACAGCCCGGTCCGACGCGCTTCTGAATGGCTCAGACGCTCACCCGCATAAGCGCCAGTCTCACGGACGCCGGCCGGCGTAGCCGAACTCGATGATCCGCCGCGCCGACGCCGCGTGGGCGGCCGGGTCGTCGGGGGCGTGCGTGCCGAGGCCGTCGACGTAGCGGTTGAACATCGCGAACGCCGCCGCGATCAGCACGGTGTCGTGCACCTCGACGTCGGTGGCGCCCGCCGCGCGGGCGGCCTCGACCAGCGCCGGCGTGACGGCGCGGCCGTCCTCGCGCACGGCGGCGGCGATCCGCAGGAGGGCGCGCAGCTTTGGCGGGATCGGCGCGGTCTCGGGGTCGGCCCGGACCTGCTCGACCAGCGCCATGCCGGGCTCGAGCCGGGCCGCGGCCACCGCGGAATGGGAGTCGCGGCAGAACGCGCAGTCGTTGAGCGCCGACACGTACGCGGCGATCAGCTCCCGCTCCCCCGCCGGCAACGAGTTCGGCGCCCGCAGCAGCGCGTCGGCCAGCGCCTGCAACGGCCCGGCGGTCTCGGGCCGGTAGCGCATCAGCCCGGTGATCCCGGGCCACTCCTTCTCGTCGAACCCCAGGTCGATGTGTGCGATGACGTCACTCTCCCCACGTCGTTCCTGACGGCGAGCCTGCCATGCGCGCGGCCCGGCGGCACGCCGTGTCGGGTGCGCGGCAGGCGCGTTGTGCCGCGGCGGGCGTCGGGGCGACGCTGGTGCGATGGCGAACGGCGATCCCCTGCTGACCGGCGCCGACACGGCGCACCCCAACGTCAACTGCTCCAGCGCGCCGACCAGCTGGGCGGCGGACCTGGTGCGGGCGGCGACCGAGGGCATCCCGGCCGGACCGGGCCCGATGCTGACGCTGACCAAGCGCAGCACGGAGGATCAGTACCTGCCGGGTGGCGCGGTCAACCCGGCGGCGGAGTCCTATCCGTCCTGTGTGGAGGTCCGCAACGTGCAGGTCCGCCAGGGCGCCGACCACCAGCTCACGGAGGCCCTGATCGCCCTGCCGAACGTGGCCGGCGCCTTCACCGCCGGCGTGCCCGGCGCGGCCGGCACGCCGAGCACCGGTGACGTCGGCACCGGCGTCGTGGGGGCCAGCCATCGCGGTATCGGCGTGATCGGCGACGCCCGCGGCCCGGTCGGCCAGGGCGTCGTCGGCCTGACCACCTCCGTGCTGCGCGGCGACGCCGGCGTCTACGGGCGCGCCGACAAGGGCGCCACCGGGGTCGTCGGCGAGAGCTTCCGCGGCGCCGGCGTCGGCGTGCGCGGCTCGGGCAACACGGTGGGCGTGCGCGGGGTCGGCCTGACGATCGAGGGTGACGGCGGCATCGGCGTCGAGGGCGTACCCGGCAAGGGCCGCCCGGGCTTGCGGCCGTGGGCCGGCGCGTTCCGCGGCAGCGTGCTGATCGAGGAGGACGCCACCGTCTGGCGGGATTTGCTCGTGCTCGGCGCCAAGTCCGCGGTGGTGCGCCACCCGGACGGCACCGACCGGGCGCTCTACGCGGTGGAGAGCCCACTGAGCTGGTGGGAGGACTTCGGCCGGGCCGAGCTCGTCGAGGGACGGGCCTGGGTGCCGCTCGACGACGACCTCGCGGCGGTGGCGCGCCCGGGCGACGACTACCACGTCTTCCTGACGCCGGAGGGCGAGACCGAGGGGCTGCGGATCGGCGAGCGGACGCCGGGCGGCTTCGAGGTGCGCGAGCTGCGCGGCGGGCGCAACACGCTGCCGTTCAGCTGGCGGGTCGCGTTGCGCCGGCCCGACGTCGACCGCGGTCGGCTCGCCCGGGTCGAGCTGCCGCCGCGCGCCGCCACGCCGGCGGAGGCGCCGGACGAGGTGCCGCCACCGCCTCAGGCGACGTTCCAGGCCACATAGGGCAGGCGCAGCGCGAGCGACGAGCGGGCGCTGGCCCACCAGAAGATGCCGAAGTCGTGACCCGCGTCGGCGATCGTGCCGCACCAGACCCAGACCGCGTACCAGTGTGCGGCACTGACCGGGATCGTCGCGGCGAGCGGGTGCGCGTCGGTCGTCGCCTCCCCGTTGGCCCCGCCCCACCAGGAGTTCTCGCTCCACAGGTAGGGCCCGATCTGCTGGACCTCGGTGCCCTCGAAGGCGTTGTCGGCGACCCGGAACCGCTGCACGACGAAACCGGTGAACCCGGCGCTCGCGCCGTCCTGCAGGTTGACCAGGGTCATCCAGCGCCAGCTCAGCGCCGGCGCCGCGGCCAGGGTCAGCAGCCCGTCGACGCCCGGCCGCACGGCCAGGCCCACGGCCGCCCGCAGGCTCAGCGTGGCGTCGCCGGTCTCGCCGGTCGCGATGCCGGTCAGCTCGCAGGCGCCGTCGGCCCGGGCGGCCGTCAGCGCGTCGACGCGCGTGTCGTTGACCGCGTGGCTCCACGTCCACTCGAACTCGTAGGGCGGCGTCGCCACGGTGCCGAGCGCGACCGGCGCCGGGCGGGGCGCCCGGGCCCGTTCGACCGTGCCGCCGTGGAACTCGCGCAACCGGGCCAGCCGGCGTTGCCCGGCCTCGCCCGCGGGCGGCGTGCCGGCCGGCTGCTGCTCGAGCACCCGGCCGCGGGCCACCCGGCGGAGCTGCCGCGCGTCGGCTCTCGCCACCAGGTCGCGCTCGACGACGGACATGCCGGCCAGCGCGTACCGCTGCGTCTCGGTCATGGCGTCATTCTGCGCCGCCCACGCATTGACGCGCAGCCCACGACTGGCCCAGGGTGGATCGATGCGCGTCCTCGGCCTGAGCTCCGGCACCTCGCACGACGGCATCGACGCGGCCCTGGTGTCGTTCACCGCGACGCCCGGCGGCGACGAGCTGCGGGCGCGGCTGCTGCACCACGCCACCACGGCGTACGAGCCGGCGGTGCGCGCCGCCATCCGCAAGGCGCTGCCGCCCGGGAAGGTCCGGCTCGGCGACGTGTGCGCGCTGGACACGCGGCTCGGTCAGGCGTTCGCCGGCGCGGCGACCGCGGCGCTGGACGCGGCCGGGGCCGCCGACCTGGTCTGCTCGCACGGGCAGACGCTGTTCCACGCCGCCACCGACGGCACCCTCCAGCTCGGGCAGCCGGCCTGGATCGCGGAGCGGACCGGGCTGCCGGTGGTCGCCGACGTCCGGATCCGCGACGTCGCCGCCGGCGGGCAGGGCGCGCCGCTGGTGCCCGTGCTCGACCTGATGCTGCTCGCCGGCCGCGCGGGGCGGTGGGGCGCGGTCAACCTGGGCGGCATCGCCAACCTGACGGTCGCGGTGCCGGGCGAGGTGTGCGCCTACGACACCGGGCCGGGCAACGCGCTGGTCGACGCCGCCGCGCTGGCGGTGACCGGGGAGCCCTACGACCGCGGCGGCGCGCTGGCGGCCGGCGGCACGGTCCGGACCGAGTTGCTGGACCGGTTGCTGGTCGAGCCCTACTACGCGCGTACGCCGCCGAAGTCGACGGGCAAGGAGCTGTTCTCGGCGGCCTACCTCGAGGGGGCCGGCGGCTATCCCCCGGCCGACCTGCTGGCCACGCTGACCGAGCTGACCGCGGTGACGGTGGCCGACGAGGTGCGCCGGCACCGCCTCGACCACCTGTTGCTCTCCGGCGGCGGCGTGCACAACCGCACGCTGCTCGCCCGGCTCGCCGCCCACGCGCCCGGTGTCACGCTCGTCCGCTCCGAGGAGGTCGGGCTGCCCGCCGACGCCAAGGAGGCGGTGCTGTTCGCGCTGATCGGCTGGCTCACCTGGCACGGCCTGCCCGGCGCGGTGCCGGCCGCCACCGGGGCCCGCGGGCCGCGGGTGGTCGGCGCGATCACCCCGGGCGCCGAGGCGCTGCGGCTCCCGACCCCGCTGGCCACGCTGCCGCGCCGGCTGACAATGGAATGACCGGGTACGGGCGCCGCCCGTACCCGGTCATCGGGTTGGATCAGTAGGTGCGGACCCGCACGTTGCGGATCTCGATCACGTCGTTGTTGCCGTGGTTCTGCAACCCGACGAAACCGCTGATGAACTGCCGCAGGTCGGTCGGCGGGTCGCCCGCGCGCGACGACTGCTTGCCCGGCGTGTTGTCGAACTCGTTGATCACCACGCCGTTGCGGATCATCGTGTAGTGCTGGCCGACCACGCGGATCTCGTAGTCGTTCCAGACGCCCTTGGCCGTGGCGCCGGACTGGGCGAGGTTGTTCGGGTCGAAGTTGTAGACCGACCCGGTCTTCTGGGGCTCGCCCGTCTCACCGTCGTAGATCTGGATCTCGTGTCCGCAGAAGATCGCGACCCAGGCCTGCGAGGAACGCGCCGACCCGACCGTGCCGCAGCTGCCCGGCGGACGCTGCTCCAGCGGGGTACGCGGGTCCGGGAACCGCACGAACACACCGCTGTTGGCCCGGACGGCGTCCGGTGAGATGTCCTTGAACTGCAGCTTGATCGAGTAGTCCGCGAACTCCTGGTCGGCGTACCACAGCATGCCCAGGCCGCCGCTGCTGCGGATCGACCCGTCGGGCCGCAGCCCGAAGGAGCCACCGGGCGCCTGACGCCAGCCGGCCAGCGAGTACGCCGAGCCGTTGAAGATCGTCTGGTAGCCGTTGGTGGCGCCGATCGGCGACTGGGTGCCGGTGCGCCGCAGCGTGCCGGCCTCCCGGTTGTCGATGACGTGGGCCGCCGTGAGCTCCGCGATCACCGTCTCGAGGTGGTCGGCGAAGGCGCCGCGGTTGGGCCAGGTCGTCTCGTCGTCGATCAGGTCGTTGATCGTGCAGCCGCCGCCCACCTGCCGGTTGGCCACCCCGCTGTCGGTCTCGAGGAAATAGACCGTGGGCCGGGCGTCGGCCGCCACACACCCGGCGGTGACCGGGATCGACGACTCGACGACCTCACCGTCGGCGTACGTCACCTTCAGTTTCGCGGTGAACGTGCCGTAGCGCCGGTAGGTGTGCTTCGGGTGCGGCGCGGTGGAGCCCGCGGTGCCGTCGCCGAAGTCCCACTGCCAGGCGACGCCGCCGACCCGGTTGCTGGAGAACTCGATGGTGCGCGGCGTCGTCGGGGTCGCCGAGACCGCCGTGGCCAGACCCGGGTTCGGGGTCGCCTGGCCACCGTTGTAGGTGATCCGGATCAGCTTCTGGTTGTTGTGCAGGCTGAAGAAGCCGCCCGCGTAGTCCAGCATGTAGAGCGCGCCGTCCGGGCCGAACTTGGCGTCCATCCAGGACTGCAGCTGGGTCTGCGGGTTGGTGCCGCCGGGGATGATCCGGCGGAGGTCCTCGGCGAACGCCGGGGCGCCGGCCTCCCGCGCCGTCTCCGGGTTGACCGTGATGGCCACGCGGTTGTTGGCGTTGGACTGGTCACCGATGAACCACTTGTTGTCCCAGTACGCCGGCCACGCCACGCCGCTGTTCACGTCGACGTTCTTCCGGTGGTAGGTCGGACCGTCCATGATGGCCTGACCGCCGCCGCTGAGGTAGGGCTGGGTGTAGGTGGTCTCCGACTGCACGTAGGTCGGGATCCCGCTGCCGTCCGCCCGCTTCGGGAAGACCGGGCCACCGCCCTGGGGCGAGTACCAGATCATGTTGTCGCGGACCGGCGGCAGGTTGACCAGACCGGTGTTGCGGGGCGACTCGTTCTTCGGGTTGTCGCAGTCGTACCACCCGGTGAGCTGGGTCGCGTCGGTGTTGCTGCGGTCCCGGTACGGCTGCCGGTTGCCCATGCAGTACGGCCAGCCGTGGTTGCCGGCCTGCGTGATGATGGTCGCCGTCTCGTACTTGGCCGGGCCGAGCTCCGGGCTGGGCGCGCCGGCGTCCGGGCCGACCCACGCGGCGGTGAGCCAGTCGTTGACCGGGTCCCAGGCGATGCGGGCGATGTTGCGCACGCCCATCACGTAGATCTCCGGGCGGGCCTTGCCGCCACCGCCCTCCTGGCCGGTGAACAGGTTGCCCTCGGGGATCGTGTAGGTGCCGTCCGCCTCGGGGTGGATCCGGATGATCTTGCCGTTCAGGTCGTTGGTGTTACCGGCGGTGCGCCGCGCGTCCTGGAACGACGTGCCGGCGTACTCCTGGGTCCAGTTGTTGCCGGAGTAGCCGTCGGAGCCGCCGGACGAGTTGCTGTCGCCGGATCCGATGTAGAGGTTGCCGGACTCGTCGAAGGTCATGCCGCCGCCGGCGTGGCAGCAGCTGTGGATCTGGGTGTCCCAGTGCAGCAGGTCCTTGCGGGTGGCCTGGTCGATCGTCTGGGCGGCCTTGTCGTAGGTGAACCGCGACACGGTGCGCTGGCCGATCCGCTTCTCGCGGTCGATCGACGCGTGCGGCATCCAGTAGGCGTAGACCCAGCCGTTCTCGGCGAAGTTCGGGTCGAGCGTGAGACCGACCAGACCTTCCTCGTTCTTGACGAGCTCGCTGCCGCTGCCCCGGTTGCCCATCACCTCGAGCGTGGTGAGGAGCTTGACCTGCTTCGTACGCGGGTCGAAGGAATGGATCGTGCCGCAGCCCTTGCCGACGTTGGGGTCGTTCCAGTCCACGATCGGACCGGACGGGCAGGCCGCCTTGCCGATGTAGAACACGGTGCCGTCGGGGGCGATGGTCAGGCCGTGCGGCTCACCGATCTGGTCGAGCTGGCCGGGCTGGTTGACCGCGGTCAGCCGCTCGACCTTGTAGTTCGACGCGATCGTCGCCTGGCAGTCACCACGGACGAGGCCGGCGGTCCACTTGATCGCGCC
The DNA here is from genome assembly GCF_029626225.1 of Asanoa sp. WMMD1127. Classification (NCBI taxonomy): domain Bacteria; kingdom Bacillati; phylum Actinomycetota; class Actinomycetes; order Micromonosporales; family Micromonosporaceae; genus Asanoa; species Asanoa sp. WMMD1127. The sequence continues at coordinate 6,109,589 of NZ_JARUBP010000001.1, read as the reverse complement.
GAGCAGGTGGCCGAGGAACTTCGTGTCGGTGGTGTAGCTGGCGTCGGTGCGCCCCATGCCCGTGTAGAAGGAGCGGCCGCCGTCGTAGTCGCGGCACCACGAGATCGGGTGGAACGCGCCGTTGCCGGACAGGCCCGCGTTGTAGGTGTGCTCCTGCACCTGGGCGACGGTGTGCACGTTGCCGATCGGGTTCGGGTCCCAGTTGATCCACTGGTCTTCCCGGGTCCAGGTCAGCGGCAGGCCGTCGTTGGCCGGGTGCTGCCGGTCGACGACACTGACGGTCGCCCGCTGCACGTTGGCCTCCGGCGGCGGGCCGGCGTCCGGGCCGATCAGGAACAGCTCGGCGAGCTGGATGATCGGCTCACCGCTGTTCGCGGAGACGTCGAGCCGGTAGTACTGGTAGGCGGTGGTGTTCTCGAACGAGAACTGCCGGGTCTGGAAGCGCTGCTGGAACACCTCGTTGGTGCGGGTGTCCAGATCGGTCCAGCTCTGCCCGTCGGCCGAGCCCTGCAGCTTCCAGTTCTTGGGGTCCCGGCCGGCGAAGTCGTTGGCCGAGGTCAGCGCGTACCGGTTGATCACCGTCGGGGCGGCGAGCTTGCCCTGGGCCCAGCCGGTGGTGGCGAACGTGAGCCACTTGGTGCCGGTGCGGCCGTCGAACAGGTTGGCGACGGTCTCGTTGGGCGGGTTCTGGCCGCTGGCCGCCGACTCGACGACCTTCTCGGCGTTGGGCAGGCTCGGCGCCGGCCGGCTGCCGACCAGCCCGGTGAACCACTCCGAGGTGGGCTGCGCGCGGGCCGCGTCGTGGACGCCGACGAACCCGCCACCACCCTTGACGTACGCCTGGAACGCGGCCTCCTGTGCGTCGTCGAGCGTGACGCCGTTGGCCGACAGGAAGACCACGCCGCGGTACCTGGCGAGGTTGTCGCGGTTGAAGTCGGCCGGGTTGCTGGACACCCGCACGGTGAAGCCGTTCTCCGTGCCGAGCCTGCGCACCGCGGCCACGGCCTTGGTGACCGGGTCGCTCTGCTGGTCCACCGGGCCGTGGAAGACGAGCACGTTGACCGCGTTGGCGCCCCAGGTCGGCGCCGCGGCGGAGGCCGGCGGCGATCCCGGGCCGGTCATGATGCCGAGCGTGAGCACGGCCGCCGACGCCAGCGCGATCGCGCGGCGTAGCGTCGGCCGCTTTCGGTGTGCCATTCCTGCTCCTTCGTGGGGCTCTCGGGTGGTCACTTCGAGCTCGCCTGGTGGCCGGCGTGTGCCGCCGGCGCGCCCGCGGCCGCCGCCGGCGCGTGGTCGTGGGCGTGCGACGGAAGCGTGCCGTCGGGGTTGAGGACGTGCAGCATCGTGGCCATGCCCAGGTCGGAGTGGAACTGCATGTGGCAGTGCAGCATCCAGTTGCCGGGGCCGACCGAGTCGCCGGCGACGACCGTCACACCGAACGAGTCGCCGGGGCCGAGGGTCTTGTTGTCGATGACCGGCACCGAGTCGACGAGCGCCCGGTTGGTGCCGTCGACCGTCCCGGTGCGGGTGTCCGCCCAGGAGTGGCCGTGCAAATGGAAGGTGTGCATGTCGTTGCCCATGCCGATGACCACGAACTCGACCCGCTCGCCGGGCTTGGCGACCAGGCAGGTCGGGCCGGGCACCGGGTTGGCCGGGTCACAGGTGTCGGTGGCCGCGCCGCGGCGCAGGTTGATCGACTGGAGGTCACCGAAGGCCGTGACATAGGTGCGGTGCGGCCGCAGGTCCCCCTGGCGCCGCACGACCAGCCCGCCGAAGAGGCCGGCGCCCTGACCGCGCGTGCCGTGGGCGCCGCCGACCATGTGGTCGTGGTACCACCAGTAGCCGGCCGTGCCCTGGGCCCCGGTGGTCGCGTTGCGGGGCTTGGCGAACCAGATGTAGGTGCGCTGGCCGCCCGGCGGAACCCACGAGTCGGTGTGGACGGTGCCGTCGGAGGTCGGCGTGTATTTCACGCCGTGGGTGTGCAGCGACACGCCCAGCGGATGGTTCGGCTCGGTCCGCAGCGCGGCGAGCGTCGCTTCCGGGATCTGGTTGTGCAGCGTGATCGCCAGGCACTCCCCCTCGATCATCTCGATCAGGGGACCCGGGTACGAGGCCGTCTCCGGCGTCAGGCCGTAGCCGAGCCGGACCTGCGTGCCGTCCTTGGGCAGCTCGACCGCGTACAGCTGGATCCGTCGGTCCGGCTGGATGCAACCCTCCGGGCGGTCGCCCGGCGCCAGGGCCGCGAGCGCCGCCTTCTCGGCGGCCACGGCCGGGGCCTCGGCGGGCGCCCCCGGCGCGGCGGCCTGCTGGCCGCCGAACCGGAGGACTCCCGCACCGACCAGGGTCACGGCGAGGATCGCGATGGCCAGCATGCGCGGCCCGCCCGCCGATCCCAGGCGTGAGGTTTCCTTCTCCACTGGTCTGTCCTTTGCTTACGGGGTCAGCGGGGCGATGCGGATGTTGCGGAAGCTGACCGTGTCCGTGGCGCCGTGGTTCTGCAGGCCGATGTAGCCCTCGGCGTGCTGCCGCCCGTCGGTGCCCGGGTCGTCGGCCCGCGGCGGGTCGAACGTGAGGCCGGGCGCGTTGGTGAACTGGTTGATCAGCTTGCCGTTGCGGAAGATCGAGTAGTGCTGGCCGACCACGCGGATCTCGTAGTCGTTCCAGACGCCCTTGTCCCGCACGCCGGCGTCGGCCAGGTCGACCCGGTCGAAGCCGTAGACCGAGCCGCTCTTGTACTGGTCGCCGGTCGGGCTGTCGAAGATCTGCAGCTCGTGGCCGTATTTGATGGCCACCCACTCCGGCCGCGGCTCCTGCGGGTGCTGGTGCACCTGCGGGAAGCGGACGAAGACACCGCTGTTGACCCGCGCCTCACCCGGGGCGTCGTCGCGCCACTGGAGCTTGAGCGAGAAGTCGCCGTAGGTGCGGACCGGGAACCAGAGCATGCCGAGGCCGTCCTCCGGCCTGCTGGTGATCGAGCCGTCGGCGTTGCGGCGGAAACCGCCGGCGCCGACCTGCTCCCAGAGCCGGAACGAGGCGGCCTTGGCGTCCAGCAGCGGCGCGTAGCCCTGCACGGACTCGGCCCTGCCCACATTGGACTCGCGGGCGCCGCGGACCAGGCCGTTGCGATCCTTCAGCGGGATCAGCGAGCGCTGGTGCCAGCGGTCGGCCAGCGCCGTGACGTGCGCGACGAAGTCGGCGGCGCTGGGCCACGGCGACTCGTCGAGCACCAGGTCGTTGATGCTGCAGCCGCCCTCGATCACCCGGTTGGCCACGCCCGTGTCGTGGGTGCCCATCCAGACCGTGACCCGGTTGTCGGCGACCTCGCAGGTCGGCGCCGGCGGCGCGCTCTCCACCACGGTGAACGTGGTCGAGGCGGTGGTGCTGACGTTGCCGGCCCGGTCGGTGGCCCGGTAGGTGAACGTGTGCGCGCCCGGGGTGTTGACCGTGACCGGCCCGGTGTAGACCAGGTAGCCGCGGCCGTCCAGGGCGTACTCGACGCGCATCAGGCCGGAGCCGCTGTCGCTCGCGGTGAGCGTGACGGTCGCGCTGCCGACGTACGCCCAGCCGCTGTTGAGCTGGCCGCTGATGGCGGCGTTGACGGTTGGCGGCGTGGTGTCGTCGTTGGCCGCGACCACGGTGAACTGCACGGTCCCCGGCGCCGAGGTGTTGCCGGCGTTGTCCGTCGCCCGGTAGCTCACCGTGTGGGCGCCCGGCTGGTTGACGGTGACCGGTGCGGTGTAGGCCGCGTACGGGGCGCCGTCGATCGAGTACTCGACCGTGGCCACGCCCGAGTCGGCGTCGGTGGCGCTGACGGTGACCGTGGCGGCCCCGACGTACGCGCCGGCGTTGTCGCGGTTGCCGGCCACCGTGGCGGTCGCGGTCGGCGCGGTGTTGTCGGGGTCGGGCGCGTCCACGACCGTGAACTGCGCGCTGCCCGGCTCGGAGGTGTTGCCCGCCTCGTCGGTCGCCCGGAAGGTGACCGTGTGCGCGCCGGTCGTGTTGACCGTGACCGGCGCGGTGTAGGCGACCCACGCCCCACCGTCGACCGCGTACTCCACCGTCTCCACACCCGACTCCGTGTCGGTCGCGGTGACGGTGACGGTCGCGCTGCCCAGGTAGGCGCCCTGCTCGTTCTGGTCGCCGTCGACCGCCGCGGTGACGGTCGGCGCGGTGGTGTCGCCGCCACCGGCGTCGGCGACGGTGAACTGCACCGTCTCGGGCTCGGAGGTGTTGCCGGCCTCGTCGGTGGCGCGGGCGCTGAACGTGTGCGCGCCGGGCTGGGTGACCGCGACCGGGTCGCTGTAGGCGGCGTACGGAGCGCCGTCGAGCGAGTACTCCACCGTGGCCACGCCGGAGTCGGCGTCGGTGGCGGCCACCGTGACGGTGGCCGTGCCGACGTAGGCGCCCTGCTCGTTCTGCTCGCCGGCGACCGTGGCGGTCACCTCGGGCGCGGTCTCGTCGGGGTCCGCGGCGTCGACCACCGTGAAGGCGACCGACTGCGGGTTGGACGTGTTGCCGGCCCCGTCGGTCGCGCGGAAGGTGACGGTGTGCGCGCCGGCCTCGTTGACGGTGACCGGCGCGGTGTAGGCCGCGTAGGCCCCGCCGTCCAGCGAATACTCCACGCTGGCGACGCCCGACTCGGTGTCGGTGGCGGTCACCGTGACGGTGGCCGCGCCGACGTAGGCGCCGTTCTCGTCCTGGTCGCCGCCGACCGCGGCCGTGACGGTCGGCGCGGTGGTGTCCTCCTCCTGGCCTTCGACGACCGTGAACTGCGTGGACCCGATCTCCGAGGTGTTGCCGGCGACGTCGGTCGCGCGATATTGCACGGTGTGCGCGCCCGGGCCGTTGACGGTGACGGGCGCCGAGTAGGTGCCGAACGGGCCCCCGTCCAGGGCGTACTCGACGCGCGCGACGCCCGAGCCGGCGTCGGTCGCGTTCAGGGTGACGGTGGCCGCGCCGACGTAGTTGCCGTCGCCGTCGCGCTCGCCCGCGACCTGCGCGGTCACCTCGGGGGCGGTGGTGTCGCCCTCGCCGCCGGTGACGGTGAGCAGGCCGGTCATCTGGCCGTGCCCGGGGATCGCGCAGAAGAAGCGGTAGGTGCCCGGCGTCAGCGTCACGTCGACGGTGTGCCGGCCCCCGTTGGCGTCGTTGGGGTCGGCGATGATGTTGACGTTGACGTCGTTGTTGTAGCGCGGGTCGCCGGTGTCGAAGGTCAGCGTGTGCTGCATCCCGGTGGTGTTGCCGGTGGCGGCGCTGTTCTCGAAGACGATGGTGGTCGGGCCCGCGACGGCGGAGCCGGGCACCGAGGCGTACGCGGTGAAGCTGTCCCCGGCCGTCCAGGTGAGCACCTGGGCCTGTAGCTGCTGCGGGGCGGCGGCGCCGCCGTCCGCCGGTGGCTCGGCCCCGGCCGGGCGCGTGCCCGACAGGACCCCGGCCAGCACGACGCTGGCCAGCATGACGGTGACGGCCGCGAACGCGGACGTGGGCCGGGCGAACCGGCCGTGTCCGAGTCTCGAGAGCAGGCGCCTTCGCCTGGAAACAATGGGCATGTCCGGCATACCTTCCGCAAGTCGACCGACGGATGACATGGCAAGGCAGACCTCGCTGACCCTGGTGGAACGGGTCGGCGATGCCTGGGGGTCGGGGACGTGGGCGTGTGAAACGACGCGCGAGGTGCACCGCTCGCGAGCCGTTTACATCGACGAAACAACGTGGTGTGCGACCGACCCTAATCGCTGATCTTCAACATGTCCACAGCTTTCGATCAGCTTGAGCAGACTTTTATCTATGGCAGCAAAAGTAGGGCGGTTCCTGATCACAAGCATCCGGCGGTACGCACATAGGACGCTCCCCGCACCTTACGCGGGTGGCTGAGTGTCCACTAAGGACGTCAGGCGCTCTCGGCTGCGAGGCGGGCGCCGAAGGCGGTCAGGGCCGTGCCGGTGGCGGCGTCGAGCGTGCGGCGGACCGTGCGGCGGCGGAGAACGCGGCGCACCCGGTGCAGGGCGGCCACGACGAGCAGCGACCAGAGCAGGCCGAGAGCCGCGTGGGTCAGGGCGAACAGCACCAGCACCGCGACCGGTGTGCCCGGGCCCAGGAACTGCGGCAGCACCGCCAGGTAGAAGACCAGGACCTTCGGGTTGGTGATGTTGGACAGGAAGCCCTGCCGCCAACCGGTCCAGGCCGTGCCGGTGCGGTCGCCGGCAGCGGCGTCGAGGGAGGCGTAGTCGCCGCGCCAGGCGGAGCGGAACGACTGCGCCGCCAGGTAGAGCAGGTAGCCGATGCCCGCCCACTTGATCGCCTGGAAGAGCGGCTCGACGTGCACGACGACGGCGCCGAGGCCCGCCACCGCGAGCAGGCCCTGGACCACGTTGGACGAGGCGATGCCGGCGGCGCTCCATCGGCCCTGGCGCCGGCCGCCGACGAGGGTGCTGCGCACCGTCACCGCGAAGTCGGCGCCCGGGATGGCGATGAGGACGATCGCGAACACGACGAACGATCCGTACGCGGTCCAGCTCATTCCTTCGACAGTACCCACGCGTTGACGGCGAGCCGCGCGGTGGTGCCGAGGTCGATGCCGCCGTCGGGGGTGACCAGCTGTTCCGGCGCGTCCGGGGCCGGCGTCACCGCGAGGTGGGTGGCGGTCACCGCCTCGCCGTCGGTCACCGTGTTGCGCCAGAGCACGCGGGCGCGGGCCGTTTCCCCGGGTGGCACGGTCACGGGTTTCGCGGGGGCGTCCCAGGCGTCGGGGGCGCTGACCGGCTGGGAGCCGTTGCCGACGGTCACACCCAGCGTGGCGTGTCGGTCGTCGAGGAGGCGGATGACCGGGAAACCGTTCAGCTCGTACGGGCGGGCGCCGCAGTTCTCCAGCACCAGGCCCATCGCGCGCAGGCCCATCGCGGCCTCGACGTCGGTGGCGGTGATCCGGAAGCCGTCGGCGCACGCGGCCGTGGCGGTCAGCGACGGGGCCGGGGCCGGCGGGACGGGCACGGGCACCGGCGCCGGGTTCGGCGCGTCGCACGCCGCGAGCAGGATGCCCACGACGAGCGACGCGCCGGCGCGCCTGGCGGTTCTCACGCGAACGTGTAGGGCGTCAGATAGTCGGGCACGACGATCCTGGTGCGCGGGGCGACCCGGCGGATGGTGGCGATCATGGTCTCCAGTTTCGCGCGGTCGTCGGGCACCGCGGGCGGCGGGTTCTCGAGGGGCTTCTCGAAGTTGTCCCAGTGCACCGGCACCACGACCCGCGGCTTGCCGAGGGCCTCCAGCAGGCGGGGGACGTACTCGTGGGTGGTGGTGGCCGATGCCATCGCCACCATCGCGATGTCGGGCCGCATCCCGTCGACGTTACGGGCGACGAAGTCGCTGGCGCCCATGAAGAACACGCTCGGTCCATCGTGGACGGACAGCAGGAACGCGAGCGTGTCGCCCTCCGGCAGGTCGGCCACCGTGGCGGGCCGCCGGTCCGGCTGGTTCGGGCGCACGCCGGGGATGCCGATCGAGTACGCGGCGTTGCGGCTGTGCAACGACGCCACCACCTCGACGGTGTAGGCGCCGAAGTCGAGCACCTCGCCGCCCTTGACCGGGCCGAGCTGACCCGACGGGATGCCCATCGCGAGCCCGAGCTGGTAGGTGGTCAGAGTGCCCAGCACCCGGGCGCCGGTGGTGGTGGCGATGTGCGGCACGTCGTTGAAGTGGTCCCAGTGCGAGTGCGTCACCAGCACGGTCTCGGGCCGGCCGACGTGGGTGTCGACGGTGTCGGTCGCGACCTTCAACAGCGTCTCCGGGTTCATGCCGCCGTCGAAGAGGCCGGTGTGGTAGCGGCTCAGGTACGGGTCGACCAGGACCGTGCGGTCACCGATGTCGATGCGCCAGCCGGCGGTGCCGAACCAGCGGAACGTGGCGGCGCCGGGCCGCCACGCGCGCCGCGGGGACGCGGCGGCCGGGGTCGCGGTGGTCAGTCCGGCCGCCCCCGTGGCGGCCAGGCCGGTCGCGGCGGCCGCGGTGCGCAGCAGGCCACGGCGGTCGAGGTGGTGATTCGTCATGGGATGCACCCAACCAGCGGCGCGGCGGCGGGGTCCAAGACCAAGATCGATAACGACTCATACGCGTACGCATATCGGGCCTGGTCCTGGTGGTTGATGCTCGGCGTCGGCGAGATCTGGCTCACGCCGCGCGCAGCGCGTCGACGGCGGCCCGGGCGGCCTCCCCGATCGCCAGGTCGACGTCGATGCGGCGGAACTCGAGCGACCGGGTCTGCGCGAAGACGGCCAGGGCGTAGCGGCCGCCGTCCGGGTATTCGACCACGCCGGCCTCCATGTGCAGGCCCGGCAGCGTGCCCGTCTTGGCGGCCACCCGCACCCCCGGCGGGAAACCGGAGGCGATCCGGGTCCAGAAGATCTGGCGGCCCATCAGCGCGCGCACCATGGCGGTCGCGGCGGGCGGGCCGGCCTCGTCGCGCCAGATGAGCTCCAGCAGCCGGGTGACCTCGCGGGGAGTGCTGGAGGTGGTCCGCTCGGGGTCGAAGACCCGCATGGCGCGGATCCGGTCGGGTGACAGGGTCGGGAACCGGGCCACGAACTCGTCGTCGCCGCCCGCGCCGACGTCGGCGTACATGGAGGCGAGGAGCTCCCGGGGCCCGCCGACGATCCGGGTGCGCTCCAGGCCGAGCTCGGCCGGCAGCAGCGGCAGCACGTCCGGCCCGACGCGCCGCAACAGCAGGTCGGCGGCCGTGTTGTCGGTGACGGACATGGCGAAGTACGCGAGGTCCCGCAGCGAGACCTCCACGTCGTCGGCGCAGCCCGAGGTGCCCCACCCGCCGAGGCGGTCCGCGGCCCGGACGACCACCCGCTCGGTCGGGTCCAGCTGCCCGGCCGCGGCCTGCCGTGCGAACTCGAGCACCAGCATGACCTTGAAGATCGAGGCGAGCACGACCGGTTCGTCGGCCCCGAGGGCGACCTCGCCGCCCCGATCGACGTCGACGGCATGCAACCGCGCGTCGACCCCGGCCGCGTCGAAGATTTTGGTGATCCGGTCCTCCACTGACACGTCGACCGACGCTACCGCCCCCTCGCCACCGATATGCGAACGCATATCCTCGGGCGGTGAACCTGGGCCGGCAGTTGCGGCAGTTCCTCGTCGTGGCCGAGGAGCTGCACTTCGGGCGGGCCGCGCAACGGCTGCGGATCGCCCAGCCGCCGCTGAGCCAGGCCATCGCGCGCCTGGAGCGGGAGCTGGGCGTCGCGCTGTTCGACCGGTCGCGGCGGCAGGTGGCGCTGACCGGCGCCGGCCGCCTGCTCACCGCCGAGGCGCCGGCGCTGCTCGCCGCCGAGGAGCGGCTCCGGCTGGTCATGCGCAAGGCCGGCGACGGCGAGATCGGCACGCTGCGGGCGGGCGTGCCGCCGGAGCTGCCCGCCGCGACCCTGCAGGCCCTGCTGGCCGGCATGGCCGAGCGCGCGCCCGGGCTCGACGTCGACCTGCACGAGCTGACCAGCGCCGAGCAGCTCCGGATGCTCGCCGAGGCGCGGCTCGACGTGGGGCTGGTGCACCACCCGGTCGACCTGGCTGACGGCCTGCGGGCCGGCCCGGTGGTCGGCGCCCGCCTCGGGGTGGTGCTGCCGCGCACGTCACCGCTGGCCCGCCTCCGCGAGCTCGACCTGGCCGACCTGGCCGGGCACGACCTGGCGGTCTTCCCGCGGGCCACGGCGCCCGAGTGGTACGACGCCATCCTCGACGCCTGCCGCCACCACGGTTTCACCCCGGGCCGGATCCGGCACGCCCGCAACCCCGACTTCCTGCTCGGCCTGGTGCTGGGCCGGCAGTGCGTGGCCTTCGAACCGGAAACCACCGCCCGGCGCGAGCCCCGCGTCGCGTGGCGCCCCCTCGCCGGCGAGGGGTTGGAACGCCGCACCTCGGCGGTCTGGCCGGACCGCTCCCCCCATCCGGCGGCGCCGACGTTCGGCGCGGTCGCGGCCGCCATCCTCGCGGGCCCCGAGCCGATCCGTCCGGTCGCCGGGACGTCCCGGGCCCAGCCGTGGGCGGTCGTCTACGAGCCGCCGAAGGGCGAGGTCGGACAGCGACCCTAGCGGGAGTCGAGCACCAGGCGGGCGGCCAGGCCGGCGAATACGGCGGCCGACAGTCGCTCCATGCCACGGCGGAAGCCCGGCCGCGCGGCGATCTTCTCGGCGAGCGCGCCGGACAGCAGCCCCGCGGTGCCGTCGACGGCCAGCCCGATCACGATGAACACCAGCCCGAGCGTCATCAGCTGCGCGGTGACCGGCCAGGCGCCTGGCCCGGTGCCCAGGAACTGCGGGACGAAGGCCAGGTAGAACAGGATCACCTTGGGGTTGGCCAGGTTGGTCAGCGTCGCCATGAGGTAGGTGCGGCGCAGCGAACGACGGGGCACCACCGCGGTCGGTTCGGCCGCCGCGCGGCTGGCCCGCCACGTCGCCACGGCCAGGTAGAGGAGGAACACGGCGCCGGCGAGGCGTACGACGGTCAAGGCTTGTGGGGCCGCCTGGATCAGCGCGCCCAACCCGAACGCCGCCGCGACCGTGTGGATGGCCAGGCCGGTGGACATGCCGAGGGCGGCCAGCACCCCGGCCCGGCGCCCGCCGGCCACCCCGTTGGCCACGACGAACAGCAGGTCGGGCCCGGGCGCCAGGGACAACAGGGCGCACGCCACGACGAAGGCGAGCAACAGCGACACGTCCATGGCGATCCATCATCGCCGGCAGCACCGCCGCCAAGCCAGCGGATTTACGCCAGATCGCGGCTCAGCACGTCGTCGATGGTCTCCCGGCGCACGATGACCCGCGCGACACCGTCCCGCACCGCGATCAGCGGCGGCCGCCCGACCAGGTTGTAGTTCGACGCGAGCGGCAGCTGGTAGGCCCCCGCCCCCGGCGCCGCCAGCAGGTCACCGGGCCGCAGGTCGGCCGGGAGCGGCACCGACCGGGCGAGCACGTCGCCGGCCTCGTCGTGCCGGCCGACGATCGTGCTCGACACCGCGGGGCCGGCGCCGGCCCGGCCGAGCAGGACGGCCGTGTAGCGGGCGCCGTAGAGGGCCGGCCGGGGGTTGTCGCTCAGCCCACCGTCGACGGCGACGAGCTGGGCACCCTCCGGCTCGCGGCGAACCGCCACGACCCGGTACAGGGCCACCCCGGCCCGCGCCACGACCGCCCGCCCCGGGGTGACCACCAGGTCAGGCTCCGGCACGTGGGCGCGTTCGCAGGCCAGACCCAGGACCGCCCGGGCCCGGCCTGCGAACGCGGCGACGGCGAAGGGGGACTCGCCGTCGACAGCGGGGGCGGCCTGACCCCCACCGATGTTGATCTCCCGGACCAGGATCCCGTGGGTACGCGCGAGGTGCCCCGCCACCGCGACCAGCCGCTGGATCGCCCGCTCGTAGCCGCCGAACCGGCTGATCTGCGAGCCGACGTAACAGTCCAGCCCGACCAGCGCGAGCTTCGGCTGGGCCACGATCCGCCGCACGAGGTCGTCGAACGCCGCGCCGGGCGCGCACACGCCGAACCGGTCGGCGTCCCGGGCCGCGGGAATCCCGGCGCCACCGTCGAACAGCTCGTCGTGGGGCGGCAACACCCGGATCAGCACCTCCTGCCGCCGCTCGGCGAGGGCGGCGAGCCGGGTCACCTCCGACGCCGACTCGATCACCACCCGCCCGACGCCGTAGTCCAACGCCGCCCGCAGGTCGGCCGGCGTCTTGGCGTCGCCGTGCAGCACGATCCGCTCCGCCGGGAAGCCGACCGCCGCGGCGACCGACAGCTGCCCCTCGGACCAGACCGACAGCCCCAGCCCTTCCTCGCGGACCCACCGCAGCACGGCCCGACTCGTCAACGCCTTCGCCGCGTAGACGACCCGCCCCGGCCCGAACGCCGCGCCGTACTCCCGGCAGTGGTCACGCACTTCGCCTTCGTCGATGACGTACGCCGGTGTGCCGTGCTCCTCCGCCAGCGTCGCGAGGTCGACCCCGCCGACGCTGATCGCGCCGTGCCCGGTGTGGCGGGTCGACGCCGGCCAGATCTCAGCGCAGAGCCGCTGCGGTGGCAGCGAGGTCCGCAGGGACGGGATGAGATCCGAGAGGCTCATGCCTGCTCCTTGTGTGGTGCGGATCGAAAGGACGCAGCACGAGGTGGGTCAGCGTGCGCCCGGCTCCGGCGTGGTGCCGGAGCCCGCGGACCAGGTCGTCGAGGGCCGCCATGTCGGCGCACCGCACCCGCACGACGGCATCGGAGTCGGCCGCCACCCAGACGGCGTCGACCACCTCCGGCCGCCCGGCCAGGTGGGCCTCCAGACACGGCGCGTCCTGAGCCCGGTTGAGCCACACCAGGACGACCGCCTCGACCTCTCCGCTCATGCCACCGATCGTGCGCCGCCCGCGGTGGGGAGGAACAGGCCCTTGACGCCGTCCGTACGCCGCGCGCCTGATCCTTGACGCGCCCTAGTCGCGGGCGCCGGGGATGACGAGGCCGGTTTCGTAGGCGGCGACCACGGCCTGGGTGCGGTCGCGGAGGCCCAGTTTCGTGAGCATGCGGCTGACGTGGGTCTTGACCGTCTCCTCGGTGACCACCAGGCGGGCGGCGATCTCCGGGTTCGACAGGCCTTCCGCGACCAGGCGCAGCACCTGCGTCTCGCGGGGCGTCAGCGCCGACAGCGCCACCGGTGACGGTGCCGACGGGCGGTGGGCGCGGGCGAACTCGCTGATGAGGCGGCGGGTCACGGTCGGGGCGAGCAGGGCCTCGCCGGCGGCGATCACCCGGACCGCGTCGAAGAGCGCCTCGGCCCGGACGTCCTTGAGCAGGAAGCCGCTGGCGCCGGCCCGGATCGCGTCGTAGACGTACTCGTCCAGGTCGAAGGTCGTCAGGATGAGCACCCGCGGGTGGGCCGCCGACGCGGTCAGCCGCCGGGTCGCCTCGATGCCGTCGACGCCGGGCATGCGGACGTCCATCAGCACCACGTCCGGCGCCGCCGTCGCGCAGACCCGCACCGCCTCAGCGCCGTCGGCGGCCGTGCCGACCACCTCGATGTCGGGCTGCGTGGCGAGCAGGCCGGCGAAACCGCCCCGCACCACCTCGTGGTCGTCGGCCACCACTACGCGGATCATGTGTCCTCCCGGATCGGCAGCGTGGCCTCCACGACGAACCCGCCGGCCGGCCCGGCCACGCCCGTGCGCAGCCGGCCGCCGACCGCCACGGCCCGTTCGCGCATCCCCGACAGGCCGTGCCCGGCGGCGGCCCCCTCGGGCCCCGGACCGTTGTCGCGGATCCGGAGGCCGAGCCCGTCGGCACGATAGGTGATCTCGACGTCGACGGCGGCGCCGGGCGCGTGCCGGCGGGCGTTGGTCAGGGCCTCCTGCACGATGCGGTATGCCGCGAGCTCCACTCCCGGGTCCAACGGCACCGGCGGCCCGCGCAGGATCAGCCGCGCCCCGCTGCCCGCGGCGTCGCGCGCCTCGTCGAGCAGCGCGGCCAGCTCGCGCAGGCCCGGCTGCGGCCGCCGTTCCGGCGTCACCGGCGCGGCGTCGGCGCGCAGCACGCCCAGCAGCCGGCGCATCTCGGTCAGCGCCGCCCGCGCCGTGCCGCCGATCGCGGCGAACCGCTCCGCGCCGGCCGCCGGCAGCCCGGGTGTCGTGAACCGCGCGTTCTCGGCCTGCACGGAGATCATCGAGATGTGGTGCGCGACCACGTCGTGCAGCTCGCGGGCGATCCTTGCCCGCTCGCCGCGGGCGGTGTGTTCGACGAGCGTCCCGGCGTACGCGTCGCGGGCGGCCAGGTGCGCGGCGTCGGCCCGGCTGACCCGGCGGGCGGCGCCGGCCAGCGCGCACGCCGGCACGAGCCCGGCGAGCACCACCGCGACCGGGTGGCCGAAGGCCAGCACCAGGAACGGCAGGCCGAGCGGCACGGCGATCGCGAGGGCGCCGCGGCGGCCGGCGAGGTAGGCCGCGACGAGCTGCGCCAGCACGCCGGCCACGGTGGCGAGCCGGAACCCGGCGATCGAGACGGTCATGGCGACGGTGACGACCGCCGCGGCGACGGTCGCGTTGCGCAGGGCCAGCGGCGCCGTCGACGCCATCGCCAGCGCGCCGACGAGCACCAGGAACGGCGGGTCGGCCGGCGCCGTGCGGACCAGCGCCTCGACGACGGCGGCGACCGTGAGCGCCAGCGTGGCCGCCTGCAGGTTCCGCACGCTGCCATTCTGTCCGCTGCTCGCGCCGAGGTCGTCCCTCGTGCCAGGGACGCGCGCACCCCTCCTGTCGGTGACGCCGAAGATGGCTCCCACGCGGGACGACCACGGCCGCCGCGGTTCGTAGCGTCTGCGGTCATGGAAGCCACCATCGAGGTCGACGGCCTGCACAAGAGGTACGGGTCGACCGTCGCGCTGGACGGGATGACGTTCACCGTCACGCCGGGGCGGGTCACCGCGTTCGTCGGGCCCAACGGCGCCGGCAAGTCCACCACCATGCGGGTCGTGCTCGGGCTGGACCGGGTCGACCGCGGCACGGCCCTCGTCGGGGGGCGCCCGTACCGCAGCCTGCGCACACCGCTGCGGCACGTCGGCGCGCTGCTCGACGCGTCGGCCCTCCACCCGGCCCGCAGCGGCCGCGACCACCTGCTCTGGCAGGCCCACTCGCAGGGCCTGCGCGGGACGCGGGTCGACGAGGTGCTGCGGCTGACCGGTCTGGCCGACGTCGGCCGGCGCCGGGCCGGCGGCTACTCGCTCGGCATGCGGCAGCGGCTCGGCGTGGCCGGCGCGCTGCTCGGCGACCCGCCGGTGCTGATGCTCGACGAGCCGTTCAACGGGCTCGACCCGGAGGGGATCCGGTGGATGCGCGGCTTCCTGCGCGCGCTGGCCGCCGAGGGCCGGGCCGTGCTCGTCTCCAGCCACCTGATGAGCGAGCTCCAGGACACCGCCGGCCACCTGGTCGTCGTCGGCCGGGGCACGGTCGTCGCCGACACCAGCGTCGCCGAGCTGATCGCCGCGGCGTCGCAGGACCGGGTCACGCTGCGTACGAGCGCCCGCGCCGAGGCGATGACCGCGCTGGCCCGGGCCGGGGCCACGGTCGCGGCCACCGACCGGGACGTGCTCACCGTCGAAGGTCTGCCGGCCGACCGCGTGGTGACGCTGCTGAGCGAGGCGGGCGTGCCGTTCTCGGAGATCTCCGCGCACCGGGCGACCCTCGAGGAGGCCTACATGGAGCTGACCCGCGACGCCGTCGAGTTCCGGGCTTCGGAGGTGGCGGGATGAGCGGCTTCGGGTGGCTCGTCCGGGCCGAGTTGACCAAGTTCCGGTCCGTTCGCGGGTGGCTCGTCGGGTGCGGGGTCGCGGTCGTGCTGATGGTGTTCTTCGCCATGCTGGCCGGGGCGGGCACCAGCGACACCGGCGGGCCGCGCGGTGGTGGCGAGCCCCCGAAGGGTCCCGACGGCACGCCGGTGATCGACGGCCCGACGCTGTTCGCGCAGGGTCTCGCCGGCGACGGCACGCTGACGGTGCGGGTGGCGTCGTTGACCGGCAGCGGGCTCTCGTTGCCGGGTCCGGACGGCGCCGCGCCGCCCGCCTCGCCGGGTGCCGCGGCCGAGCCGTGGGCCAAGGCCGGCCTGATCGTCAAGTCCGGCACCGCGCCCGGGTCGCCCTACGCGGCGGTGATGGTGACCGGAGCACACGGCGTACGCCTGCAGCACGACTTCGTGCACGACCTCGCCGGGCCGCGCGACGCCCGCTGGCTGCGGCTCGTTCGGGCCGGTGGGACGGTCACGGCGTACGCGTCCGTCGACGGCAGCGCCTGGACCCGGGTCGGGTCGGCGGCCGTGCCCACCGGCGCGGCGACCGCCGGCATCTTCGTCGCGACGCCGCCGCACGAGGAGTTCGACCAGTTCCTGGGCGGCACGAGCAGCATCGGGGGGAAGGTCATCGCGACCGGCACGTTCGACAACCTGACGGTGGCCGGCGCCGGCGGCGACTGGCGCACGCTGACACTGGGTGACGATCGCGATGACCCTGACGGGCTCGGGTCGAGCCGCTCCGGCGACACCGTCACCGTCAACGCGGCCGGCGACGTCGCGCCGGCCGGCGGCGGCGCGGGGCCCAAGCTGGAGCAGACGCTGGTCGGCGGCTTCGCGGCGCTGACGGTGCTCGCGGTGCTCGGAGTCCTGTTCGTCACGACCGAGTACCGGCGCGGGCTGGTCCGCACCACGTTCGCCACGACGCCCGGCCGGGTGCGGGTGCTGGCCGCGAAGGCGGTGGTGCTCGGCGGGATCACGTTCGCCGTCGGCCTGGTCGCGACCACGGCGGCGCTGTTCGTCGGCTCGGCGTTCCGGGGCGGCGACCACTATCCGGTCGGCTGGGCGACGCAGCTGCGGCTCGTCGCCGGCACGGCCGCCCTGCTGGCCGTGGCGGCGGTGTTCGCCCTGGCGATCGGCACGATCCTGCGGCGCGGGGCCGGCGCGGTGGCGGCGGTGGTCGTGCTCACCACGTTGCCCTACATCCTTTCGGTGGCGGCGGTGCTGCCCGTCGTGCCGGCGCAGTGGGTGCTGCGGTTGACCCCGGCGGCGGCGTTCGCCATCCAGCAGACGGTGCCGGTCTGGCCGCAGGTGCACCAGGCGTACACCCCGGCGTTCGGCTACTTCCCCCTCCCCCTGTGGGGCGGCTTCGCGGTGCTGTGCGGCTGGACCGCCGCGGCGCTGGCGCTGGCCGCGGTGCTGCTGCGCCGGAGGGACGCATGACCGCCGCGTTGCACGCCGAATGGACCAAGCTGCGCACGGTGGCGGGCCCGGCCTGGCTGGTCGTCGCGGCCGCGGTCCTGACCGCGGCCCTGAGCGCCGCCACCGCGGCTGCGGTGACCTGCCCGGCGCCGGCCTGCACCCTGGACGGCCCTCGGATCGCCCTGACCGGCGTGCAACTGGGCCAGGCCGTGGTCGCGGTGCTGGCGGTGATGGTGGTCGGCGACGAGTACCGCACCGGCGTGATCCGCACGACCCTGGCCGCGATGCCGTCCCGCGCGCGGGTGCTGGCGGCCAAGTCCGTGGTGGTGGCGGGGGCGACGCTGGCCGCCGCGGTGCCCGGCGTCCTCGGCGCCTGGCTCGCCGGCCGGTTGATCATGCCGGACCACGGCTTCACCGCGGCCCAGCTGTCGCTGACCAACGGCGCGACGCTGCGGGCGGTGACCGGTTCGGTGCTCTACCTGACCCTGGTCGCGCTGCTGAGCCTGGGTCTGGCGGCGGCGGTACGCGACGCGCCCACCGGCGTCGGCGTCGTGCTCGCGGTGCTCTACCTGGGCCCGATCCTCGCCTCGGTGGTCAGCGATCCGGACTGGCAACGCCGCCTGCAGCAGATCACCCCGAGCAGCGCCGGCCTGTCGATCCAACACACCGTCGACCTGCCGAGCCTGCCCGTCGGTCCCTGGCCGGGCCTGGGCGTGCTGGCCCTGTGGTCCGTCGCGTCGCTCCTGTTGGGCGGCCTGCTCCTCCGCCTCCGGGACGCCTGACGGCCGAGCTGTCAGCGGAGCCTGGATCCGGGAGTCGGCGCCAGCCGCAGCAGCCGCACCGGCCCGCTCAACCCGTCGCCGTCGAGCGCGGCCACCCGCGCCGCGAAGTCGTCGACGGCGGCGGGTTCGACGCTGGCGAACCACACGAAGACGTCCTCGCCCTCGCGCACCGGCAGCGCGGGATAGGTGTTCGGCTCGTGGATCGTCTGGCAGGTCGCGATCACCTCGCCGAGGGACGGCCGTACCTTCTGTTCGAAGTGGTCCGCGTAGTCCACGCGGGCGAGGGGGCAGAGGCCCGCCACGACGAGGCCGGCGCCGCCGCCGCCGAACGGCTGGATCGCGCGCATCAGCAGCACGTCGTCGACGTCGAGCATCGTGGCGTTGGCGGCGTCGCGGTGCTCCGCCCAGACCGGCCCAGAGTAGAACGCGGTCAGGGCCGCGTGCCGCTGCGCCATCGACGGGAAGGAGCGGACCCACACGAACCGGTCCGCCCGGTCGAGGTCACGGAACTGGCCGACGATCCGCATCCCGGCCGCCTCCTGCGAGTCGACGAAATGCCGGTCGAAGAGCGCCACGAGGGTGTCGCGGCCGCCGGGCACGAGCGTGTACTGCCGAAGCTCCACAATGGTCACAGCCGCCGCCTGACCTCCCACACCACGAACAACAACGGCACGAGCACGGCGAACTGCCGGGTCGTGTAGTGACGCAACGCGGCGGGCACGTCGACGCCGGCCAGCTCCCGCTCGAGCGCGCCCGGCCGGATGAGCGACAGCGCGTGCGCCGCCAGCGGCGCGTAGTTGAGCGCGACCCCGAGCAGCCATGCGCCGAAGACGGTCCGGCCCGGGCCGCCGTCGGCCGAGAGGATGACGAAGAAGCCGAGCGCCAGCCCGCCGACCACCCCGAGCAGGAACTCGGCCAGGATGACCCACCGCCGCCACGAGGCGCCGGCCGACCCGTGCATGTCGACCGCGGCGAGCCGGCGGATGTCCACCAACGGATCGTGCCACGGCGGGCGTACGATCGGAGACCGGAGGCATTGATGATCGAGGTCACCCGCGCGGACGCGCTCGGTGAGCCCTTCCGCCGCCGGGTCGCCGAGGTCCTGGTCAGCGGGTTCGCCGACGACTTCGCCTCCTTCTCCCGCGACGAGACGACACTCACCGACGTCTTCGCCCCGATGCTGATCCTCGAGCGCTTCCACGTGGCGCGGGTCGACGGCGAGCCGGCCGGCGTCGCGACGCTGACGAGCCCCGGCGAGCAGATCTTCGCGCCGTCGGCGTCCGACATCCGCCGCCACCTGGGCCTCGTCCGCGGCACGGTGACGCACCAGATCATCCGTACCCAGTTCATGCGACCGCGGCCGCCGGACTTCCCGACGGAGATCGGTTTCGTCGCGACCGCGCCGGCCCACCAGGGCCGCGGTGTCGCCACCGCGCTGCTGCGCCACCTGCTCGCGCTGCCGGGCCACCGGGAGTTCGTGCTCGAGGACATCAAGGACACCAACGAGCCCGCCCTGTCCCTCTACCGCAAGCTAGGCTTCGCGGAGTACCGCCGCCGCCGGGTGCGCTTCGCCGGCCGCGCCGGGTTCACGCACTACGTCTCGATGAAGCGCGTCACCGGCCGCTCGTGCTGAAGTGCTGGTAGTCGGGGTTGTCGCCGCCGACGTTCCACTTCCAGCCCACCGCCGCGAACGCCTTGACCAGGACGCCGTCCTTGACCGCCATGCCGGGGCGATAGCGGGAGCGGTCGACGAAGGCACGCCCCTCGGGCGGCAACACCTCGTCACCGAACAGGTACGGGTTCTCGACCGGGTTGACGTCGATCGCCTTGCCGTACGCGTGCACCGACCACGACGGCGCCCCCGAGGAGACCGCGTTGCGGCAGTTGAACGCCGACGTGTTGTCGGCCGCCATCGACCTGTCGTCGCTGCCGCCGTACTCGCTGACCGGCTCGAGCCGGCGGATCGGGAACCGCTTGGCGAACAGCGTCCCGAACACCGTGGTCACGTCGGCCGCCACGTCCTTGTGCACGACGATCCCGCCGACGTGGGGCTGGCCGTCGAAACCCCAGTAGGTCAGCCGCACCAGCCGCAGGCTCGCCGGCCCGACGGGGCAGCCCGCGCGCCAGCTCTTGCCCAGGTCAGCGGCGGTGACGCGGGTGGACGCGGCCGCGAACACCGCCGTCGGCGCCGCGCGGGCCGCCGGCGCGGAGGGCGACAGCGACGGGGAGGGCGAAACCGGCGCGGGCGACCACACCGCGGGTTCAGCCGGTCGTGCTCCGCAGCCCGCGACGACCAGGACCACGGCCAGCGCCGCCAGCCGGTAGGGTTTCCAGCGCGCCATCGTCCATACGATACGGATCGGGGTCCGGAGTGAGCACACTGCGGCGGTCGACGCTGGCAGTCCTGCTGTTGTTCGCGCTGACGGCGTGCGGCGCCGTGCCGGCCGAGCGCACCGGCGCCGAGCAGCGACCGGGTAAGCCCGGCGGCAACGCCGCCGATGCTCCCCAGGCCGCCCGCGACCAGCTCGCCCGGCGCGCCGAGCTGCTGGCCACGCCCGGCGCCACCCCGACCGCGACACCGAGGTCGAAGCCCAAGCCGACCAGCTGGCCGAGCGGCGCCCGCCCCGGCGGCAACGACGTCCATCTGCCGGCCAACGACGCGTCCCGGTTGCGCACGCTGCCCGCCGACACCACCCAGGTGATCGTGGTCAAGGCCAACGGCTTCGACACCAGCACGGGCACGTTGCAGGCGTTCAGCAAGCGCTCCGGCGGGTGGACTCCCGCGTTCGACCTGATGCCGGCCCGGCTGGGCGGCAACGGCTTCACCGACAACAAGACCGAAGGCGACGTGGGCACACCCACGGGCGTCTACAGCATCGGCACCACGATGTACGGCATCAGGACGAACCCCGGCGTCCGCTACGGCTACCACAAGCTGGTCGAGAACGACTGGTGGAACGAGAACCCGGACACCGCCGGCTACAACACGTTCTTCCACGGCGCCGACCCTGGCGGCGCCAGCGAGGCTCTCTGGGAGATCGCGCCGCAATACCACTACTTCGCGGTGATCAACTACAACATCCCGGTGGTCAAGGACGACCCGCCGCGCGGCAGCGGCATCTTCCTGCACGTGTCCGTCGGCCGCTCGACCGCGGGCTGCGTCGCGATCTCCGAGTCCGACCTCGTCAAGGTGCTCCGCTGGCTCGACCCGGCGGCCAAGCCACGCATCGTGATGGCGCCGGCCAGCGAGCTCGACCGCTACTGACGCACCGGTCACTCTCAGCGAACTGTCAGATTCGCCTGGTACGTTCCTCCGACGGCGCGCACTCTCCGATGTGGAGAGTCGTGGCGGACCCGGATGTCGACACCAGGAGAACGACGTGGTTTTCAAGAAGATGTTGGGCGCCCTCGGGGTCGGCGGGCCCAGCGTCGACACGGTGCTGTCCAATCCCAACACCCGCCCGGGCCTCCCGCTGACCGGCCAGGTCAACCTGACCGGTGGCACCAGCGACGTGGATCTCGCGCACATCACGCTCGGCCTGGTCACCCGCATCGAGGTCGAGACCGGCCACGGCGACCACGGCGCCGTCGGCGAGTTCCACCGCACCGCGGTCGCCGGCCGCACCAAGCTCGCCGCCGGCCAGCAGCTGTCCATCCCGTTCCAGGTCGACATGCCGTGGGAGACCCCGGTCACCGACGTCTACGGTCAGCGCCTGCGCGGCATGACGATGGGCCTGCGCACCGAGGTCGCCATCGACCGCGCCGTCGACAAGGGCGACCTCGACCCGGTCGCGGTGCACCCGCTGCCGGTGCAGGAGCGCATCCTCGAGGCGTTCGCCCGCCTCGGCTTCCGCTTCAAGCACGCCGACCTGGAATACGGCCGCATCCACGGCGTGCACCAGACCCTCCCCTTCTTCCAGGAGATCGAGTTCTGGCCGGCGCCGCAATACGGGCACGGCATCAACGAGGTCGAGCTCACCTTCGTGGCCAACCCCCACACGGTCGAGGTGGTGCTCGAGTTCGACAAGCGCGGCGGCCTGTTCGTCGGCGGCCACGACGCCTACGGGCGCTACACGGTGCCGCACTCGCACGCCGACAGCGCCGACTGGGGCCAGGTCGTCGACGGCTGGGTCCGCCAGGCCCTCGACGGTCGGCAGGCCTTCTTCGCGAGCCGCGGCGGGTTTCCCGGCGGCCACGGTCCGGGCGGTCACGGCTACGGCGGGCACGGCCACCGCGGCGGCGGGATGGGCGGCGTCGTCGCGGGCGCGGCCCTGGGCGTCGCCGGCGGCATGATCGCCGGCGAGATGATCGAAGAGGCCTTCGAGGACGACGGCGGCGACTTCGGAGACTTCGGCGGCGAGTGACCGGATCGGCGGGGGCGGCCCGGTGCGGGCCGCCCCCGCGCCAAATCCGGCCAGCCCGCGCCGCGGCCGCTCGCCGAATCGAAACGGACGCGGGCGGTGCTCAGGCGGTCGCCACACCCGAGAGGCCGAGCTCCCGGACCGCCCACTCGCGCATCTCGACCTTTCGGACCTTGCCGCTGACGGTCATGGGGAACGACTCGACCGCGCGCACGTACCGCGGGATCTTGTAGTGCGCCAGCTGCCCCTGGCAGAACTCGCGGACCTCCTCGACGGTCAACGAGTCGTCCGGCGCACGCAGGATCACGCAGGCCATGATCTCCTCGCCGTAACGGTCGTCGGGCACCCCGATCACCTGCACGTCCGAGATCTTCGGGTGCCGGTAGAGGAACTCCTCGACCTCGCGCGGATAGACGTTCTCGCCACCGCGGATGATCAGGTCCTTGATCCGACCCACGATGTTGACGTAGCCGTCGTCCCGCATCGACGCGAGGTCGCCCGTGTGCATCCACCGCGCCGCGTCGAGCACCTCCGCGGTCTTCTCCGGCTCGTCCCAGTAGCCCAGCATCACGGAATAGCCCCGCGTGCACAGCTCCCCCGGCGTGCCCCGCCGCACGGTCACCCCGGTCGCCGGATCAATGATCTTGACCTCCAGGAACGGCAGCACCCGCCCGACCGTGCCGGTGCGCCGGTCGAGGTCGTCGTCGACCCGGGTCTGCGTCGACACCGGCGACGTCTCGGTCATGCCGTAGCAGATCGACACCTCGGACATGTGCATCCGGTCGACGACCTTCCTCATCACCTCGACCGGGCAGGGCGAGCCGGCCACGATGCCCGTACGCAGGCTGCTCAGGTCGTAGTCGGCGAAGTCCGGCAGGTCGAGCTCGGCGATGAACATCGTCGGCACCCCGTAGAGCGACGTGCACCGCTCCGTCGCCACCGCCGCGAGCGTCGCGGCCGGCTCGAACGACGGCGCCGGGATGACCATGCACGCCCCGTGCGACGTCGCCGCCAGGTTGCCCATCACCATGCCGAAGCAGTGGTAGAACGGCACGGGGATGCAGATCCGGTCGGCCTCGGTGTAGCCCAGCAACTCGCCGACGAAGTACCCGTTGTTGAGGATGTTGTGGTGCGACAGCGTCGCGCCCTTCGGGAACCCGGTCGTACCCGAGGTGTACTGGATGTTGATCGGGTCGTCACTGGTCAACGTGGCCGCGCGCGACTCCAGATCGGCCGAGGTGACATCGGCGCCGTGGGCCACCAGAGCGGTCCAGCTCGGATCGTCCAGATACGCGACGGTACGCAGCCCGGGGCACTCCCCCGCCACGGACTCCACCATCGCCCGGTAGTCGCTGCCCTTGTGCGCCAACGCGGACACGAGCACCGAGACCCCGGACTGCCGGAGCACGAAACCGACCTCGTGCCGCCGGTACGCCGGATTGATGTTGACCATGATGGCCCCGACGGCCGCGGTCGCGTACTGCACCAGCACCCACTCGGGCCGGTTCGGCGCCCAGATCCCGACCCGGTCGCCTTTCGCCACGCCCAGGGCGAGCAGCGCCCGCGCCAGCGAGTCGACGTCGGCCGCCAACGACCGGTAAATCCACCGGCGACCGCTCGGCACGTCGACGAGGGCCTCCCGGTCAGGAAAGGCAGCGGCGCTGCGGGCCAGGTTCCGCCCGATGGTGTCGGCCAGCAGCGGGATGTCGGACGGTCCACTGGCGTACGCGAGCTCGCCGGTCATACCCGGCACCGTACCGGGAATCGGACCAGGCGGTCACTCGACGCGGGCCCCGCTCTTGCCGGTCACGCCCAGGTCCAGGATGACGGGCAGCTCGGGCGCGTCCAGCGCCTCGCGGGCGTGGGCCAGCGCCTGGTGCTCGATGCGGTCGCGCACCTCGGCGACACGGGCGTCGTGGGTGAGGTTGACCCGCACGCCGAGCCGCGGCTCGACCGGGTCGCCGTACACCCGGACCTTGGCGTTCTCCACGCCCCGGTAGCTCTGGATCTCGTTGGTCAGCGCGTCCCGCAGGGCGGCGGAGCCGAGGGTCGTGCGGGCCGTGCCGTCGATCGAGATGTCGCGGGACTTGCGCGGCGGGCGCAGCACCGCGAAGAACCAGAACAGCGAGAACACGCCGATCAGCGTCAGCGCGGCCGCGGCGATCGGCCAGAACCAGGTGCTGTGGCCGCCGATCCAGGCGACGGCCGGGTTCTCCAGCAGCGTCCGCGAGGGGAAGCCACTCGCGAAGACGCCGGTGTTGGCGGCGATGATGGCGCCGCCGATCGCGACGAAGCAGAAGCCCAGGATGATCAGAACGGTCCGGGTGATCCGGTCAGCGTGTCCGCGCAACATCACCGCTCCTTGGCCGTGTCGAGCTTGACGGTGATCCGGGGTGGCCGGCGCAGGTGCAGGTCGTCGACCGCCCGGTGGGTGGCGTCCGCCACGGTCTGGGTGGTGATCCCCTCGGCGGCCTCGGCCCGACGGCGGGCGTCCACGGTGACCTTGTTGCCCCGCAGCGCGACCCGGGCGCGGCTGATCCCGTCGAGGTCGCCGACGGCCTGCTGCACCGTGCGCACGACGCTGCGCCGGTCGATCGCGGCGTCGATGCCGTCGCCGGCGTCACGTACCCGCAGGCGCTCGGGCTTGCGTGGGATGAACTGGAGCGCGAGCAGCAACAGCCCGCCGAGCGCGCACAGCCCGCCGATGATCCGCACGCTGGTGGAGTCCCAGGTGCGGCTGCCCATCCAGTCGTACATGCCGTGCCAGTTGACGATCACGGGGCCGGCGCCGGCCCGCTCCGCGATCAGCTCGACCACGACCAGCACGGCCAGGAAGACGAAGCCCAGTGAGATGGGGATCGCCAACAGCCGGTTGACTTGTTTCATCAGGACGCTCCGTCGACGACGAGGTCGGTCACCGAAATGCGTACGCGGGCCACGGTCAGCCCCGTCCACGCCTTGATCCGGTCTTCCACCGTGTTGCGGATCCGCTCGGTCACCTCGCCGAGCGACTCGGCCCAGCGGACGCTGATCGACATGTCGACGTAGGCCACCGACCCGTCGATCCACGCGCTGACCTTGGGCCGCGAGGTCAGGTCGGTGCCCCGGATGCCCAGGTGGCCGGCGCCGGGCAGGGTGCTGCCGAACATCCGCGGCGCGGCCGCGCCGGCCACCGGGTGCTCGTAGACCGCCTGCGCCGCCAGCTTGGCCACGACCTGCGGCGAGATGTTCACCTCGCCGAGCCAGTCCGGGTCCGGCGGTGCCGGCGGCGGCGCCGGGGCGGCCTCGGCGAGGTGCCGTTCCGCCCGCGGCGTCGTCGTCGGATGCGCCGTGCCGACCGGCCGGTCCTGCGTCACTGCTGACTCCGCTGCGAGCGGCGCAGCGGCTGCAGCGTGGCGCCGACGTCGACCTGACCGCCGACCACCTTGCTGATGCCGTAGCCGACGATGGCGAACGCGCCCACGATGGCCATGTCGCCGAAGTTCCCGAACGCCACCGCGAACCCGAGCGCGATGCCGACCGCCGTACCGAAGATGGTCCTCACCATTGTCATTGCCCTGCACCCCCCGTGGGTGGCTCCGAGATGTCCGCCACCACGATGTCCACCCGGCGCGGCCCGGCCAGCGGCGTCGCCGCCCGCCAGACCTGCCGGGCGAGTTGCCCGACCGTCGACCCGAAGCGCAGGCGCACCTGGGCGGTCACCACGTCACCGTCGATCCGGATCCCGGTGATCCGGCGCCGGGGCAGGTACGTGGCGGCCATCGCGGGCGGCCCTTCGACCAGCGCGTCGACGGCCGGGCAGTCCTCGACGGCGGCCGCCAGCTGCTCGACGTCGACGCCGTCGACCGTCGTGTCGGCGTCCGTCATCGGCTGCGCCGTCATGACACCCGCGACTCGCCGGTGCTGGTGGCGGAGCCGCCGCTCGCGCCGTCACCATCGTCCGGCAGGTGCACGTCGTTGATGTTGACGTTCACCTCGACGACGTCGAGCCCGGTCATGCGCTCGATCGACGACCGCACGTTGCGCTGGATGCCCCGGCCGAGCTCGTTGGCGGACACGCCGTACTCGACCACGATGTCCAGGTCGACCGCGGCCTCGTTCTCACCGACCTCGACCCCGACACCCTGCGACACGCTGGCCCCGGTGCTGCCCGGAATCCGTTCCTTTATGGCACCGACGGTCCGCGCCGCGCCGGAGCCCATGGCGTACACACCGGAGACCTCGCGCGCGGCCATCCCGGCGATCTTCTGAACGACACCGTCCGCGACGGTGATCTTCCCGCCGTCCTGACCACCGCCGCGTAGGTGCTGCTGCGGGTCGGTGGTCTGGGCGGTCCTGCTGGCAGTCTGCGTCATCACTACGTCCCGTTCGTGAGGATTGACGACAGGTTGTGCAATGACACCTGACTTACCGTAATCGTTGCTGCTAAACCACCACGAGACGGAATAGTCGGACCCGGCGTGGGGCAGGCATGGCGCACCCTGGTTGCGGGAACATGGCCGCATGGCGAGGTACGCGGTCAACCCGGTTGCCGTCAAGAAGGCCCGGCAGCTGATCGACAACAGGCAGTACGTGCTCAACAGCGACTGGGGCGCCGCGCAACCGCGGGCCGACGACGAGAACTCCTACCTCGAGCGGCATTCGTGGGCCGAGCTGTCGGAGTGGCACCTCGGGCTGACCGAGGGCGCCGCCGACGAGACCAAGGCCCGCTACGCCTTCGTCTACGGCGACCTGCGCCGGCTGCACCGCAGCGGGCTGATCGCGGTGGTCTACCGCGCCTCGTCCTTCCGGCACAAGGAGGTCGAGCTGGCCGCCCACGACCTGTTGCAGTACCTCGACAAGGTCAGCGGCTGATGGAACGCGACCTGCGCCGCCTCGCCGCGGCACACGGAGTGGTCACCGCCTACGACGCGGCCGACGGTCGCCGCGCCCAGGTCGACCGGGACACCGTCGTACGCGTCCTCGGCCTCCTCGACGTCGACGCGAGCAGCCCGGCCGCCGTCCGCGACGCGCTGGCCACCGCCGAGGCGGCCAAGGCCGGCGACCGGCTGCCGCCCACCGTGGTGCTGCGCGAAGGCGACCGCCGCACCCTGCCCGGCCCGGGCACGGTCACCCTCGAGGACGGCAGCACGCGGGGCGTCGGGCCGGAGCTGCACGGGCTGCCGCTCGGCTGGCACCGGCTGGCCTGCGGCGACCAGGAGGTGACGCTGGTCGTCGCTCCCCGCCGGCTGCCGCCGCCACCACCGGCCTGGGGCTGGATGCTCCAGCTCTACTCGCTGCGGTCCCGCGACTCGTGGGGCATGGGCGACCTCGGCGACCTGCGGGCCTTCGCCGGCTGGGCCGCCGGCACCGGCGCCGGCCTGGTGCTGCTCAACCCGCTGCACGCGATCGGCCCCAACCATCCGGTGCAGGCCTCGCCGTACTCCCCCTCCAGCCGGCGGTTCGCCAACCCGCTCTACATCCGGGTCACCGACACGGCCGAATACGCGGCGGCCGACGCGGCCGTCCGGGCCAAGGTCGACGCGCTGCGGCCCGACGGCGGCGAGCTGATCGACTACGACGCGGTGTGGCGGGCCAAGCGGACGGCGCTGGAGCTGCTCTATCCGGGCCCGGCGGCGGACGTCGACCCCGACCTGGCCGCCTTCGCCACCTACTGCGTGCTGGCCGAGGAGCACGGCACCGACTGGCGGCAGTGGCCGGCGGAGCTGCGCGACCCGGCCCGGGCCACCGCGGACCCGGCCCGGGTCGGCTTCTACGCCTGGCTCCAGCGGCTCTGCGACGAGCAGCTCGCGGCCGCCGCCGAAGCCGCCGGGGCCATGCCGGTCGGGATCGTCCACGACCTGGCCGTCGGCGTGGACCCGGGCGGCGCCGACGGCTGGCAGCTCGGCGACGTGCTGGCCCAGGGCGTGCGGGTGGGCGCCCCGCCGGACGCGTTCAACCAGCTCGGCCAGGACTGGGGCCTGGCCGCGTGGCGCCCGGACCGGCTGGCCGCGACCGGTTACGCCGCCTACCGCGACATGCTCCGGGCCCTGCTCCGGCACGGCGGCGGCCTGCGGGTCGACCACGTCGCCGGCCTGTCCCGGCTGTGGTGGATCCCGCCGGGCGCGGGCGCGGCCGAGGGCACCTATGTCCGCTACGACGCCGACGCGATGTTCGGCATCCTCGCGCTGGAGGCGGAGCGGGCCGGCGCGGTGGTCGTCGGCGAGGATCTCGGCACCGTGCAACCGTCGGTGACCCGGGCCCTGCGCGGCCGCAACATGCTGGGCTCGACGGTGCTCTGGTTCACCCGCGACGGCGACACGTTCATCCCGCCGCGGAAGTGGCCGCGGACCGCGCTGGCCTCGGTCTCGACCCACGACCTGCCGACCGCCAAGGGCTTTCTCACCGAGGAGCACGTCGACGTCCGGGCGCGGCTGGGCCTGCTGGCCACCGGCGAGAGCGCCGAACGGGAGCGGGCGCGGGCCGACCGCGCCGCGCTGACCGACATGTTGCGGCAGGCCGGCCTACTGTCCACTACGGACGATGACGCGATCGTCACAGCCTTGCACGCCGCGCTCGCGGCCAGCCCGGCCCGGTTGATCGCCGCTTCGCTCTACGATGTCCTCGGCGAGACCCGCCAGCCCAACCTGCCGGGCACGACCGACCAGTACCCCAACTGGCGGCTGCCGCTGCCGCTCCCACGGGAGGAGATCCAGGACCATCCGGGAGTACGCGACATCGCGCGTCTGTTGGCCGCCGCGCGGCCACGGCGCAGGCGGGATTAATCGGGCAAACAGGGTTTGCTATTGCCCCACCGGGGCACCCGCGTCAATACGGACGGCGGCCCATCGACCAGCGTTGGTCCTGGCGCCGCGGGCCGTGACAGAAGAGCACGGAGGGGTAGATGAGCACTGAAGCCCGGGCCGAGATCGGCGTGACCGGTCTGTCGGTGATGGGGCGAAACCTCGCCCGCAACCTGGCCCGCAACGGGTTCAGCGTGGCCCTGCACAACCGCAGCGTCGCCCGCACCCGCAGCCTGGTCGCGGACCACGGCGACGAGGGCGACTTCATCCCGAGCGAGTCGATGGCCGACTTCGTCGCCTCGCTGCAGCGGCCGCGCGCGGTCATCATCATGGTCAAGGCCGGCAAGGCCACCGACGCCGTGATCGACGAGCTCGTGCCGCTGCTCGAGAAGGACGACATCGTCATCGACGCCGGCAACGCCCACTTCGTCGACACCGCCCGGCGGGAGCGTGACCTCGCCGCCAAGGGCCTGCACTTCGTCGGCACCGGCGTCTCCGGCGGCGAGGAGGGCGCGCTGCTCGGCCCGAGCATCATGCCCGGCGGGTCCGCCGAGTCCTACCGCAAGCTCGGCCCGATCTTCGAGAAGATCGCGGCCCAGGTCGACGGCACGCCGTGCTGCGTCCACGTCGGTCCGGGGGCGGCCGGCCACTTCGTCAAGATGGTGCACAACGGCATCGAATACGCCGACATGCAGCTCATCGCCGAGGCCTACGACCTGCTCCGGGCCGGTCTCGGCGCCTCGCCGGCGGAGATCGCCGAGATCTTCCGCGAGTGGAACAGCGGCGACCTCGACTCCTTCCTGATCCAGATCACCGCCGAGGTGCTCGCGCACACCGACGGCAAGACCGACCAGCCCTTCATCGACGTGGTCGCCGACCGCGCCGAGCAGAAGGGCACCGGGCGCTGGACCGTGCAGAGCGCGCTCGACCTGGGCGTGCCGATCACCGGCATCGCCGAGGCCACCTTCGCGCGGTCGCTGTCGGGGCACGTCGAGCAGCGGGCGGCGGCGCAGGAGACCTACGCGGGTCGCGCGGCCGACACCGACATCGCCGGGCTCGTCGAGGACCGCAAGCAGTTCGTCGAGGACGTCCGCAACGCGCTCTACGCCTCCAAGATCGTGGCGTACGCGCAGGGCTTCGACCACATCCGGGCCGGCAGCAAGGACAACGACTGGGGCATCGACCCCGGCGCCATGGCGACGATCTGGCGCGGCGGCTGCATCATCCGGGCCAAGTTCCTCGACCGGATCCGCGAGGTCTACGCCGAGAACGCCGACCTCGAGAGCCTGCTCGTCGCTCCCTACTTCGCCGAGGCCGTCGCCAACGGCTTCGACAGCTGGCGCCGCGTGCTGGTCACCGCGATCCGCGGCGGCGTGCCCACCCCCGTCTTCTCCTCCTCGCTGGCCTACCTGGACGCGCTGCGCCGCCCCCGGCTCCCCGCCGCGCTGATCCAGGGCCTGCGGGACAACTTCGGCGCGCACACCTACCAGCGCGTCGACCGCGACGGCTCCTTCCACACGATGTGGGCCGAGGACAAGCGGGAGGTCGACGCCTAGGCGCGGCCTCCAGCCGCGGCCCCGCATCGGACGGGGCCGCGGCGACGGGGAGAGGCGAGAGAGATGAGCTCACCAGCAGTGTCGGTGCTCAACCGGCCGGTCCGGCGTTTCGTGATCAACACCGGGCGGTCCTACGACCAGTTCCGCAAGCAGTGGGAGCGGGCCGTGCCGGCCTGGTCCTGGGGCACGGCGGTGGCCGAGGCGAAGGGCGGCGGCGGCTGGCCGGCGCTGGAGAACCTCTCGGACCGCACAGCCGGCGACGGCCTGGTGAACATCTCGACGTTCGATCCGAGCCCGGTGATGCGGCTCGCCGGCCACCAGCTCCGCGCGGTCACCTACCTGGCCGACAACCTGGTCATCGAAGAGGGCCTCTACAAACACGACCCGGCGGTGATCGAATATCTGCCGGTCCGGCTGACCATCTCCGAGCAGCCCGGCGGCGACTCGACGCTGACCTTCGACAAGCCGTGCGACCTGTTCGGCGGCTACGCGATCCCGGACCTGGTCGCCCACGGCACGCAGGTCGAAGAGGCCATCGCCGCCGTCCTGCGCAAGGTCGACCTGCCCGTCCCACCGGAGCTGACTCGACCCTAGACACGGCGCTGTACGTGCAGCAGGTACTCGCGGCGGTCCAGCGGGTTGTGGTCGGTGCGCGGGCGTTCCGGCCACGGGCACGGGGCCGGGCGGTAGTGGTCGAACGCCGACTCCAGCACGCCCTCGCCGCGGGTCAGTGACGGCAGGCGGGTCTCCAGGGCGTGCACCCGGGCCGCCGGGATGTCGCCCTCGACGACCGCGGTCGCCCCGGTCGTCTGCGTGCCGGTGGGCAGCGCGCCGTGCTTGGCCAGCACCGGGAGGACGGCGCCGAGCAGGTCGGCCGGCAGCTCCAGGCGGAACGCGTGCACCGGCTCGTGCACCGCCGTCCGGGCCTGGCGCAGCGCCGCCATCAGCACGAGCGGCGTGAGGTTGCGGAAGTCGCCGGCCGTGCTCGACATGCTCTTGTCGAAGGTGCCGTGGGCGTGGCTCTGGCGCGCGTAGTAGCCCGAGTGCGTCATGGTCACCACACAGTCGACGACCTGCCAGCCGTGCGGGCCGGCGCGCAGCACCTCGTGCACGGTCTCCTCGACCGCGGCGAAGAAGGCCGGGGGCATCGAGCCGAGCTCGACACCGAGCCGGAACGCGATGCCCGAGTCGACCGGGCCGGGCTCGACGCGCAGGCCGACGGTGGCGAGGAACGGCGCCTCGTGCTTGAGCTCGTGCGCCGCGCCGGTGCCCTGGACCCGTTCCACGCAGATGGTGGTGGACTCGCGGAACGTGACGGCCAGGCCGTACTCGTCGGCCAGCGTGGCCTCGATGACCTCCTTCTGCACCTCGCCGTAGAGCGACACCGAGGTCTCGTCGCGTACGTCGTCGCGGCGCAGGTTGATCAGCGGGTCCTGCTCGGCGAGCTCGGTGAGGGCGGCGTGCAGCGCGCCGGCCCGGCCCGGCCGGTCCGGGACCACCACCGTCTCCAGCGACGGCGGCGGGAAGTGTCGGCGGGCGCCGGGACGCGGCGTGCCGACCGGGTCGCCGACGCGGACGCCGGTGAGGCCGCGCACCACCGCGATCCGGCCCGCCGACACGGCCGGCCGGGTCACCCGGGCGCCGCCGTCGAACACGTCGATCCCCGTGACCTTGGCCTCCGCCTGTCCTGTTTGGACCTTGTCGCGGACGGTGAGGGTGCCGTCGAACATGCGCACGTAGGCGAGTCGCTCGCCGGCCGCGCCGCGCTCCACCTTGAACACGGCGCCGGACGGTGGGGCGGCCGGGTCGCCTGTCGCCGTGGGCAGCAGGTCGCGGATGCCCGTCATCAGCTCGGCGACGCCGGCGCCGGTGATGGCGGAACCGGCGTACACCGGGTGGATCCAGCCCTGGGCGGTCTGGGCGGCGAGCTCGGCGCGGAGCCGCTCGGCGGCGACACGGCCGTGGTCGACGAACGTCCGCAGCACCGCGTCGGACCGCTGCGCCAGCAGGTCGACCAGCCCCGCCGCGCCGTCGTGGAAGGTGGCGTCGCGGGCGCCGGCGCCACGGACGGTCCCCATGGGTTGCGGGGTCAGGCCGAGCCGGCGCGCGAGGTCGGCGACCACCGCGTCGGGCCGGGCGCCGGCGCGGTCGACCTTGTTGACGAAGACGAGCAGCGGGATGCCGAGCCGGCGCAGCGCCCGGGTCAGCACCCGGGTCTGCGGCTGCACGCCCTCGACGGCCGAGACGACCAGCACGGCGCCGTCGAGCACGGCGAGCACCCGCTCCACCTCGGCGATGAAGTCCGGGTGGCCGGGCGTGTCGATCAGGTTGACGGTGACGCCGTCGATCGGGAACGACACCACCGCGGACTTGATGGTGATGCCGCGCTGCCGTTCGAGGGCGAGCGAGTCGGTCTGCGTGCTGCCGTCGTCGACACTGCCGGGCGCTTCGATGACGCCGGCGGCATGCAGGAGCCGCTCGGTCAGGCTGGTCTTACCGGCGTCGACATGAGCGAGAATCCCGAGATTGAGCGTACGCAAGCGAGCGGTCCTTTACGAAGGCGTGGATATAGGCCATCGGAACGAACACGCGAGCTGCACGCATCTCGGAGATTTCCTTTCTGTCGGTGTTTCGGCCAGCCCATCACGGGCTGCGGGGCCGTCGCAACGGATTTACGACAGAGCGCCCCGCAACCTGACCGGCCCGCGGCCCGTAAGAGGATTACGAAACGGGGAGGAGCTCTTCTGTGCGGGACGCGGGAAGTTTCGACGAGTTCTACCGGACGACGGCCGTCCGCACCTTGCGTTACGCCGTGGCCGTCGTCGGCGACGCCACGGAGGCGCAGGACGCGGTCCAGGAGGCGTACGCCCGGGCGTGGCGGCGGTGGGAGGCCGTCGCGGCGCACCCGGCGCCGGAGGCGTGGGTGCGACTCGTCGTGAGCCGGCTGGCCAACGACCGCTGGCGCCGGCTCGGCGGGGTGGCGGCGCTCCTGCGCCGCACGGGCCCGCCGCCACCCGCGCCACCACCGGGCGAGAACACGGTCGTGCTGGTCACCGCGCTCCGGGCCCTGCCGGTCAACCTCCGCCGGGCACTGGCCCTGCACTACCTCTGCGACATGTCGATCGAGGACATCGCGGCCGAGACCGGCGCGCCGCCCGGCACGGTGAAGTCCTGGCTCTCCCGCGGCCGCGAACGCCTCGCGGCCCAACTCGGCACGGCGGACACCGACCTGGAGGTGCGGGATGCGTGACCTGGAGACCTGGTACGCGGCACTCGCGTCCGATGTGGACGGCAGCGGCCTGCCCAGCGCCGGCGACCTGCGCCGGGCCGCCGACCGGCACGCCCGCCGCCGCGCCTCGGTGGTCGGCGGCGCGGTCGTCACGGCCCTGACCGCCGGCGGCGGCGTGGCCCTGCTGGGCGGCCCGGCGACGACGCCGCCCGAGCCACCGCGCCCGACCGCCCCGGCGATGCCCACGCCGACGCCGTTGCCCGCGGCCACCTCGGCGCCGCCGACGACCGCGCCCACCACTCCGCCGGCGTCGCCGGCGTCGCCGGCGTCGCCGTCGTCACCGTCGGTCACCTCGGCGCGCCCGGTGATCAGGTCGATCCCGGAGCGGGCGTTCTTCGACCTGCCGCGCGACATGACCAAGGAGGGCAATTCCCGGTCGCCGTCGCCCGCCGGTCTCGAGGCGCCCATGCTGTGTGACAACCCGCTGCGGGACGACGCCGCGTCGACGGCGCGCCGCTCGTTCAACCAGATCTACAAGGGTGCGAACGAGGAGGACGAGGGCACGGTCCCGGCCGGCGTGGTCACGCAGACCATCATCGCCTACCGTCCCGGCGGCGCCGACGACCTGATGCGCCGCGTGCGCGCGGACCTGGACAGCTGCGACACGCGCACAGCGGAGGGCCTGACCACCACGATCACGTCCGAGCCGCCACCGTCCTACGGCGACGAGGCGATCCAGGTGCTGGAGGTGGTCAAGCAGGGCCAACGGCAGTGGGACCTCCGCGCCGTGATCGTCCGCGTCGGCGACGTCGTGACAGTGGTGACGGTCGACGGCTGGGAGGACTTCCCGAGCGACCCGGCGGACCTCCGGCTGTTCGCCCGCCTGGCGATCGAGACGATCGAGGAGTGGCGGAGCTAGGGTCTGTCTCGAAGTCATGGCCGGAGCGAGGCGAGGCCCAGGCGCCGGCTGGGGCCGCGCCGGGCGCGGCCGGATACCGGTGTTGTATCCGGTCGTGACCGGCGCGGTTCCAGGCGGCGCCTGGGTCCGCCGCAGCCCGGTCAGGACTTCGAGACAGACCCTAACAGTGCTCGGTGAGGAGGGTGCGCAGGGCGGACTTCGGGCGGGCGCCGACCGTGGCGCTGACCAGTTCGCCGGCGCGGAAGATCAGCAGGGTGGGCAGCGAGCGGACCTGGTAGGCCCGCGTCGTGGCCGGGTTCTCGTCGGCGTCGAGGGTGGCGACCACCAGGCGGCCGGCGAGCTCCTCGGCCAGCTCACCCAGGCTGCGGGAGATCGCGTGGCAGGGCGGGCACCATTCGGCCCAGACGTCGACCACCACGGGGGTCGGTGCGGCCAGCACCTCGGCCGCGAAGGTGTCGTCGGTGACGGTGACTAGCAGGTCCTGCCGGAGCATGTGGTCTCCCGGCTCTCGATGGCGACGGTGAGCTGAGCGTGGAGCCGGTCGCGGACCTCCCGCATCCGCTCGATGCCGGCGTCGACCTCGGCGATCCGGCGGCGGAGCACCGCCACCGAGTCCGGGCACACGTCGCCGGACGGGTGCCCGGCGCGCAGGCAGGCGACGAACGGCTTGATGTCGTCGAGCCCGAACCCGACCGCGAGCAGGGCCCGGATCTCCCGCACCACCCGCAGCTCCGCGTCGTCGTAGACGCGGTAGCCGTTCGCCGAGCGCCCGGCCCGCAACAGCCCGTGGGTCTCGTAGTAGCGCAGCGCCCGGGTGCTCGTGCCGGCCCGCTCGGCCAACTCCCCGATCAGCATGGAACCGACGCTAGACCTTGCCACCGGCGTCAAGGCAACACCGCTCACGCCGCCGACGGCCGGCGGTCGACCCAGTCCACGATCAACCGGCGCTCCGCGATCAACCAACGCCCCTCCGAGCGGACGAAACTGTCGAGGTAGCGGATCGACATGACCATCAGGGTCCGCTCCGCGCCCTCGGTCCAGAGGTGGTGCGCCAGGCAGTAGGTCTCCCCCGTCGCCCGGTCGCCGTCGAGCGCCACGGTGCTCTGCCCGTTGAAATGCGTGGTCCGGGCGTACGGCCGCAGCCCTTCCTCGAACGCCGCTGCCAGCGCGGCCCGGCCCTCGAGAACCTGCCGGGTCGCGCCCGCCTCGACCACGACCCGGCCCGCGGGCGTGAACAGGGCGGACTGCCCTGCCCCGTCCCGCCGGTCGGCGAGCCGGGCGTAGGCGTCGACAAGGTCCCGCAGGGCCTGGCGGTCATCGTGCTCATTCATACCGACGATCGTGGCCGGGCCCCGCGCAGCCCGACCAACACAGAATGCCTGACACGCCGACAGGTCGGGCCTGTGTCACCCCGCCGCGGTCAGGTCCGTGCTGGCGGCCAGCTCGGTGACCACGTCCACCAGCCGCGGCAACGCCGGATTGTCGTTGTCCGGCCGCCATACCATCTCGGTCGGCGCCTCCTCGCCGGCGAGCGGCACGAAGACGACGCCCGTGCGCCGCAGGTGCCGGGCTGACCAGCCCAGCCGGCTGATCCCGACGCCGGCCGCGACGAGGCCGAGCAGCCCCTGCGCGCTCGCGTCCTCCGCGACGACGTCCGGCGTGAAACCGGCCTGCCGGAATCGCTTGTCGAAGGCGCGGTGCCAGGGCTCCCACGAGCTACGCGGGCTCATCACCCACCGCTCGCCGGCCAGCTCGGCCAGTTCGAGCTCGACCCGGTCGGCCAGCCGGTGGCCCACGGGCAGCACCGCACACACCCGCTCGGTGGCCACCACGCGTTCGGCCAGGCCTAGGCCCGGCACGCGGGGCGGGCGGGTGAAGGCGAGGTCGTAGTCCCCGTCGCGTACGCCGTCGACCAGCGGCCCGATGGCGGTCTCCGCGGTGGTGACCCGCAGGTCGGGCAGGCGGTCACGGGCCACTCTGACGATCGGCGGCAGCAGGTGGTTGGCCGTGCTGGTGAGGAAGGCCAGGCGCAGCTCGCCGGTCTCGCCGCGGACGGCCCGCCGGACGAGCGCCACCGCGTCGTCGGCCCGGGCCAGCACCTCGCGCGCCCCTGGCAGCAGCAGCGCCCCCGTGCCGGTCAGCTTGGTGCCGCGGCTGTCCCGCTCGAACAGCTTCGCACCGAGAATCCGCTCCATCGCGCTGATCTGCTGCGACAGCGACTGCTGGGTGATCATCAGCTGGCTCGCGGCGCGGGTGAAGCTGGACTCCTCGGCGACGGCCACGAAGTACCGGAACTGCCGAAGATCGGGTGTCACAGTCCGAACCTACCGCCGCCCGGCGGCCGGCGGTCGGCTGACGCCGGCGACCGCGGCCGGGAGCAGGGTGTCCCGGCCGCGGTCGGGCCCGTCAGATGCCCTGTGCCAGCCGGTGGTACGCGGCGCTCCAGCGGAGCTCCTTGGCCAGCCCCCGACGGGTCGTGTCGGCGTCGATGTGCACCAGTTCGATGCCCAGGTGGTCGGCGAGGATGCCGATCTCGTCGGCCGTCACCGCGGTCGACAGGACCGTGTGGTGCGGGCCGCCCGCGGTCAGCCAGCCCTCCGTCGCCGTCGAGAAGTCCGGCCGCGGCGTCCAGACCGCGCGCGCCACGGGCAGGCGGGGCAGCGGCTCGTCCGGCGGGACCAGGTCGATGTCGTTGGCCACCCACCGGAACCGGTCACCGAGGTCGGCCCAGCCGACCACCACGCCCCGGCCGGTGGCGGCGTTGAAGACGAGGCGGGCGGGATCGGCGCGGTCGCCGATCGACAGCGGGTGCACCTCGATCCGCGGCCGTTCGCCGGCGATCGACGGGCAGACCTCCAGCATGTGCGCGCCGAGGATCTTGGGCGTGCCCGGACCGAGGTGGTACGTGTAGTCCTCCATGAACGACGTGCCGCCCGGCCGGCCGGCGCCGACCACCTTGAGGATGCGCAGCAGCGCCGAGGTCTTCCAGTCGCCCTCGCCGCCGAAGCCGTAGCCGTCGGCCATCAGCCGCTGCACCGCGAGCCCCGGCAGCTGCCGCAGGCC
The DNA here is from genome assembly GCF_029626225.1 of Asanoa sp. WMMD1127. Classification (NCBI taxonomy): domain Bacteria; kingdom Bacillati; phylum Actinomycetota; class Actinomycetes; order Micromonosporales; family Micromonosporaceae; genus Asanoa; species Asanoa sp. WMMD1127. The sequence continues at coordinate 6,072,179 of NZ_JARUBP010000001.1, read as the reverse complement.
GCCCAGGTCCTCGAAGTTGGTCGTGAACGCCCGCTGCCCGCCGTCGGTCAGGAACGACCGCAGACCGGCCTCCAGCCGCGCCTGGTAGCGGACGTTCTCGTGCCGGTCGCCGCCCGGCTTCACGTCGTCGGCCAGCTCGAAGCTGTCGAGGTACTCGTCGACCAGCGCGTCCACCGCCGAGTCGGCGACACCGTCCACCACCGACACCAGGTCGTTGACGCCCCACGTCGAGACGGACACGCCCACCCGCAGCTCGGCCTCGACCTTGTCGCCCTCGGTGACCGCGACGTCCCGCATGTTGTCGCCGAACCGAGCCAGCCGCAGCGACCGCGCCTCGGCCACGCCCGTCGCGGCGCGGGCCCAGGACCCGATCCGCGCGGCCACGGACGGGTCACTGACATGACCGGCGACCGTCGTACGCGGCACCCGCAGCCGGGTCAGCGCGTAGCCGAACTCCCGGTCGCCGTGCGCGGCCTGGTTGAGGTTCATGAAGTCCATGTCGATCGTCGCCCACGGCAGGGCGGCGTCGGCCTGGGTGTGCAGGTGCAGCAGCGGGCGCCGCAGCGCGTCGAGGCCGGCGATCCACATCTTGGCCGGCGAGAACGTGTGCATCCACGCGATCACGCCGACGCACGACGGGGTCTCGTTGGCCCGGCCGATCACCTCGCGGATGGCCGTGGAGCTGGTCAGCACCGGCTGCCAGACGACGCGGACCGGGACGTCGGCGGCCGCGTCGACCATGGCCGCCACGCGCTGGGACTGGTCGGCCACCTGGCGCAGGGTGTCCTCGCCGTACAGGCCCTGGCTTCCGGTCAGGAACCACACTTCCCGCCTGGCGAAGGGATCGTCGATCACGATGTGTCCTTTCAACGCTGCCCGTAGACGTTCTGGTACCGCTCGTAGAGGGAGTCGATGTCGGCCGGCGCGATCGGCAGCGGCTCGCCGAGCTGCCGCGACAGGTGGACGGTGCGAGCGACGTCCTCGCACATCACCGCCGCCTTGACCGCCGACCGCGCGCTGTCGCCGATGGTGAAGACACCGTGGTTGCGCATCAGCACGGCCGGCGAGCGCTGACCGGCCAGTGTGGACACGATGCCCGCGCCGATGGAGTCGTCGCCGATCAGCGCGAACGGGCCGACCGGGATCGGGCCGCCGAACTCGTCCGCCATCGCGGTCAGCACGCACGGGATCGCCTCACCCCGGGCGGACCAGGCGGTGGCGTACGGGCTGTGGGTGTGCACGACGCCGTTGACGTCGGGCCGGTGGCGGTAGACGTAGGCGTGCGCGGCGGTGTCGCTGGACGGCGCCCGCACCCCGTCGACCACCGCCCCGTCGAGGTTGCAGACGGTGATGCCCTCCCAGGAGAGCCCGTCGTAGGAGACGCCGCTGCCCTTGATGACGAACAGGTCCTCCCCCGGCACCCGCTCGGAGACGTTGCCCGCGGTCCAGGTGACCAGGGCGTAGCGGACGAGCTCGCCGTGCAACGCGGCCACGTGGGCCCGCTGCTCCCGGTGCGAGCCCTGCTCGGTGCGCTGAGCCGGAACGGTCACGCGTCCTCCTTGGACCCGGTCATCGCGGTGCGGCGGATGTCCCGCAGCCGGTGCAGCACGTCGTTGCCGCCCCGGCCGAAGTGGTCGTGCAGCAGCCGGTACTCGGCGTAGAGCGCGTCGTAGGCGGCCGCCCGCTCGTCGTCCGGCACGTAGACCGCCCGGCGGAGCTTGCCCATCGCCTCCGCCGCCGCGTGCACGTCGGGGTAGGCGCCCGCGGCCACCGCGGCGTGGATGGCCGATCCGAGCGCCGGCCCCTGCTCCGAGTCGATCACCGACAGCGGACGGCGGCAGACGTCGGCGTACAGCTGCATGAGGAACGCGTTGCGCAGCAGCCCGCCGGCCACGACGAGCTCGGACACCGCGACGCCGTTGCTCTCGAACGCCTCGACGATGGTCCGGGTGCCGAACGCGGTCGCCTCCAGCAGCGCCCGGTAGACGTCCTCGGCCCGGGTGGCCAGCGTCGTGCCGACCAGCACGCCGGACAGCTCGTGGTCGACCAGCACGGACCGGTTGCCGCCGTGCCAGTCGAGCGCGACCAACCCGTGCTGGCCGACCTCCTGCGCGGCGGCCAGCGCGGTCAGGTGCTCGTGCACCCCGACACCCGCCGCGGCGGCGGCTTCCACATAGGACGGCGGCACGAAGTTGTCGACGTGCCAGGCGAAGATGTCACCGACGCCGCTCTGCCCCGCCTCGTAGCCGTAGAGGCCCGGCACGATCCCGCCGTCGACCACACCGCACATGCCCGGCACCTCGCCGAGCCGGTCGCTGTTCATCACGTGGCAGGTCGACGTGCCCATCACCATCAGCATCTGGCCGGGCTCGGTGGCCTTGGCGGCCGGCGCGGTCACGTGGGCGTCCACATTGCCCACACAGACCGCGATGCCCTCCGGGAGCCCGGTCCAGCCCGCCGCCTCCGCGGTCAGGCCCCCGGCCAGCGCGCCCAGCTGCCCGATCTCGTGCTCCAGCTTGTCCGTGACGAAGGAGGCGAAAGCGGGGTTGAGGGCGGCCAGGTAGTCGGCCGACGGGTAGGCGCCGTCCTGGTAGATCCCCTTGTAGCCGGCCGTGCAGGCGTTGCGCAGGTAGCGGCCGCAGAGCCGCCAGACGATCCAGTCCGCGGCTTCGACCCAGCGGTCCATCGCCGCGTACACCTCGGGGTCGTCCTCCAGCACCTGCAGCGCCTTGGCGAACTCCCACTCGCTGGAGATCTTCCCGCCGTAGCGGGCCAGCCAGGGCTCGCCCCGGGCGGCGGCCAGCGCGTTGATCCGGTCGGCGTGCGGCTGGGCGGAGTGGTGCTTCCACAGCTTCGGGTACGCGTGCCGCCGCGCCCGGAACCCGTCGCGCTCGCACAGCGGCGTGCCGTCCGTGGTGGTCGGCAGCACCGTGCAGGCGGTGAAGTCGGTGCCGATGCCGACCACCTCGGCGGGATCGACGCCGCTGGCCCGCACCGCCGCCGGCACCGCGTCGCGCAGCACCGCCAGCCAGTCCTCCGGCATCTGCAACGCCCAGTCCGGCGGCAGCTGCTCACCGGTGGCCGGCAGCCGGTTCTCGACCACGGCGTGCGCGTACACCGAGACGGCGCTGCCCAGCTCGGCCCCGTCCGCGACCCGGACGACGACCGCCCGACCGGACAGCGTGCCGAAGTCGACCCCGACGACGTACATGGCTCACCCTTCCCCGCGGCCCGGGCCGCGAGCCGGCGGTGCGGTGGTGGCCCGCACCAGCAACTGTGGCGCGACCGGTCGCGGCCGCGCCTGTTCACCACGGAGCAGCTCGAGCACGAGCTGCACGCCGCGCCGCCCCAGCTCGGCGAAGTCCTGCCGGACCGTGGTCAGCGGCGGGATCGAGTACGGCGCCTCCGGCACGTTGTCGAAGCCCACCACGCTGACGTCCTCGGGCACCCGCAGCCCGGCCTCGTAGAACGCGTTGAGCAGCCCGAAGGCCATCTGGTCGTTGGCGACGAACACCGCCGTGACCGACTCGCCGCCACGCCGGCGGGCGACCAGCTCCCGGCCGGCGGCGTGCCCCGACGCCGGCCACCAGTCGCCGCGCAGCACCGAGGGCACCGGCGCGCCGGCCGCCTCGAGCTCGGCCCGCCAGCTCCGGCGACGGGCGGTCGCCTCGATCGAGCCGGCCGGCCCGGTGACGTGGTGGACGGTGCGATGGCCGAGGTCGAGCAGGTGCCGGGTGGCCAGCGCGGCGCCCGCCGTCTGGTCGACCCAGACCGCCGGGCCGTGGCCGGCCTCGCGCGCCTGCACGGCGATCAGCGGCACCGCGCTCTGCGCCTGGCGGACAGCCCGCACCGTCTCGTCGTAGGTGCTCAGCGCGATGATCGCCGCCAGCGATTGCGTCGCCAGCCGGTCGATCGCGGCGGTCATCGTGCGGGCGGTGGTGTCGTCGAGCACCTGCACGGTCAGCGAGTAGCCGGCCGCCCGGGCCGCGTGCTCCAGGCCGACCATCGTCTGCGCCGGCCCGTACTGGCTGATGTTGGCGGTGGCCAGACCGATCGTGCGGGTCTCGCCGGTGGCCAGCGCGCGGGCCGCGCCGTTGGGCCGGTAACCCAGCTCCTCGATGGCGGCCAGGACCCGTGCGCGGGTGGCCACCGCCACGTGGGGATGGCGGTTGATCACCCGCGACACGGTCTGGTGGGACACGCCGGCCCGGGCGGCGACGTCCGACATGGCCAGTGGCCGCGTCGGCGCGGAGTCTGGGATCGGTGTGTCCATGACGGCTAGCGGTTGGCGCCGACGCGCCGCTTGTTGTAGATGTCGAACGCCACGGCGAACAGCAGCACCAGGCCCTTGATCACCGACTGGACCGACTGGTCGATGCCCATCAGCTGCATGCCGTTGCTCATCACAGCCATGATCAGACCACCGACCATCGCCCCGACCACGGTGCCCACGCCGCCGGCCACGGCCGCGCCGCCGATGAACGCCGCGGCGATCGCGTCGAGCTCGAACATGTTGCCGGCCGCCGGCTGGGCGCCGTTGGAGCGCGACGAGTAGATGACACCCGCGACGCCGGCCAGGAAGCCCATGTTGACGAACATCCAGAAGTTGACCGACTTCACCTTCACGCCGGACATCAGCGCCGCGGACAGGTTGCCGCCGATCGCGTACACCTGGCGCCCGAAGACCGTGCGGCGGGTGACCATGCCGTAGACGAGCACCAGGGCGGCCAGGATGATCAGCACGATCGGCAGGCCGCGGGCGTGGGCGAGCTGCCAGGCGAAATACATGATCACCGCGCCGACCAGCAGGATCCGCAGCACGAACAGCGGGAACGACTCGACGGACTGCTGGTAGCGGACGCGGGCCAGACGCGTGCGATAGCTGCTGACCGCGATCCCGGCGACCGCGAGCCCGCCGATCAGCAGCGTGAACGCGTCGTAGCCCTGGCCGCCGAGCAGGCCGTTGAGGAAGCCGTTGGCGACCTTCTGGTACTCGGACGGGAACGGCGACAGCGAGATGTTGTCGAGCACCTGCAGCGTCAGGCCGCGGAACAGCAGCATGCCGGCCAGCGTCACGATGAACGCCGGCATCCCGACGTACGCGACCCAGAAGCCGTGCCACGCGCCCACCACGAGGCCGACGGCGATCGCGGCGACCACGCCGACCCACCACGGCAGGCCCTGCTGGATGACCAGCACGGCGGAGACGGCGCCGGTCAGCGCCACCACCGAGCCGACCGACAGGTCGATGTGGCCACCGATGATCAGGATGACCATGCCGATCGCGAGGACCAGGATGTACGAGTACTGCAGCACGATGTTCGTGATGTTGCCCGGGCTGAGCGACACACCGTCGGTCAGGATCGCGAACAGCGCCACGATGACGACGAACGCGACGTAGATGCCGCTCTGCCGCAGGTTACGCATGATCAACGTACGCGGGTCGCTGGTCCCGGTGTGCAGGGCCGCCGCCGGGGCGGTGCCGGACTCCCGCGTCTCGGGCGGCTTCGTGCTGGTCATCCGGCGAGCTCCTTCTCCTTGGTCATGAGCGCCATGAGGCTTTCCTGGGTGGCCTCGTGCACCGGCAGCTCACCGGTGATGCGGCCGGCCGAGAGGGTGTAGACGCGGTCGCAGATCCCGAGCAGCTCGGGCAGCTCGGAGGAGATGACGATGACCGCCTTGCCCTGCGCCACCAGCTTGTTGATGATCGTGTAGATCTCGTATTTCGCGCCGACGTCGATGCCCCGCGTCGGCTCGTCCAGGATCAGCACGTCCGGGTCGGTGAACAGCCACTTCGACAGCACGACCTTCTGCTGGTTGCCGCCGGAGAGCGTGCCGACCGTGGCCATCACGGTGGACGTCTTGATGTTCATGTCACGCCGGCTCTGCTCGGCGACCTTGATCTCCTCGTTGCCGTTGACCCAGCCGCGGCGGGACAGCTTGCCGAGGGCGGCGGCGGAGATGTTGCGGCAGACGTCGGCGATCAGGTTGAGCCCGTAGCGCTTGCGGTCCTCGGTGGCGTACGCGATGCCGTTGCGGATCGCCTCGGCGACCGTGCGGGCGCGTACCTCCTTGCCGTGCATGAAGAGCCGGCCGCTGATGTCGCGGCCGTAGGAGCGGCCGAACACGCTCATCGCGAGCTCCGTGCGGCCGGCGCCCATCAGGCCGGCGATGCCGACCACCTCGCCGGCGCGGACGTTGAGGCTGGCGCCGTCGACCACCTTGCGGTCCTGGGTGGGGTGCCAGGCGGTCCAGTCCTCGATGCGGAGGACCTCCTCGCCCGGCGCCGACTCGCGGTCGGGGTAGAAGCTGTCGAGGTCGCGGCCGACCATGCCGCGGATGATCCGGGCCTGCGTGGCGTCCGCGTCGGTCATGTCGAGCGTCTCGACGGTGCGGCCGTCGCGGATGACCGTCGTCGAGTCGGCGATCGCGGTGATCTCGTTGAGCTTGTGCGAGATCATGATGCACGTGATGCCCCGGTCGCGCAGGCGCCGGAGCAGGTCGAGCAGGTGGGCCGAGTCGACGTCGTTGAGCGCCGCGGTCGGCTCGTCCAGGATCAGCAGCTTGACCTCTTTGGACAGGGCCTTGGCGATCTCGACGAGCTGCTGCTTGCCCACGCCGAGCTGGATGACCGGGGCGACCGGGTTCTCGTCGAGGCCGACCTGCGCGAGCAGCTTCGCCGCCTCGGCGTTGGCGAGGTTCCAGTCGATCAGGCCGCCGGTGCCGCGCCGCTCGTTGCCCAGGAAGATGTTCTCGGCGATCGAGAGGTAGGGCACCAGCGCCAGCTCCTGGTGGATGATGACGATGCCCTTGGCCTCGCTGTCGCGGATCCCGTTGAAGTGCACGGGCTCGCCGTCGAAGAGGATCTCCCCCGTGTAGGAACCGGCCGGATAGACCCCGGAGAGCACCTTCATCAGGGTCGACTTGCCGGCGCCGTTCTCGCCGCAGATCGCGTGGATCTCACCGCGCCGGACGGTGATCGACACGTCCTCGAGCGCCTTCACGCCGGGGAAAGTCTTGGTGATGTCGCGCATCTCCAGCAGCACGTCGGCCATCCGTCCTCCTTCTGCGTGCGTGCGGGCGGCAGGCCCGGCGACCTCGCTCGGTCACCGGGCCTGCCGGTCGGTCACTTGGCCTGGCCGGCCTTGACCTCGTCGGCCGTCCAGTAGCCCGAGTCGATCAGGGACTTCTGGATGTCGTCCTTGTAGACCGTCTCGACGGGCAGCAGGTACGACGGCACGACCTTGACGCCGTTGTCGTACGTCTTGGTGTCGTTGGCCTCCGGCGTCTGCTTCTTCAGGAACGCCTCGGCCGCGATGACGGCCTGCTCGGCCAGCAGTCGGGTGTCCTTGAAGATGGTCGAGCTCTGCACGCCGTCGTTGATCAGCTTGACCGACGCGATCTCCGCGTCCTGACCCGTCACGACCGGCATCTTGCCGCTGTATCCGGCGTTCTGCAGCGCGGTGATGATGCCGCGGGACAGCCCGTCGTACGGGGAGAGCACGCCGGCCACCTTGGCGCCGTCGTTGTAGCTCGAGGTCAGCAGGTCCTCCATCCGCTTCTGCGCAGTCTCCTGCTGCCACCGCAGGATCGCCGCCTGCTCGATGGAGGTCTGCTTCGACTTCACGACGAGCGTGCCCTTGTCGATGTGCGACTTGAGCGTGTCCATCGCGCCGTCGAAGAAGAAGTGCGCGTTGTTGTCGTCCAGCGAGCCGGCGAACAGCTCGATGTTGAACGGCCCCTTGGCGCTGCCCGGCGAACCGTCCTTGTTGAGCACGCCGAGACCCACGAGGAGCGCCGTCGCCTGCGCGACGCCGACCTTGTAGTTGTCGAAGCTGACGTAGAAGTCGACGTTCTTGCTGTCGCGGATCAGCCGGTCGTAGGAGATGACCGGGATCTTCTTGTCGGCGGCGGCCTGGAGCTGACCGCTGAGCGCGGTGCCGTCGATGGCCGCGATGACCAGCACGTTCGCGCCCTGGGTGATCATCTGGTCGACCTGCTGCGACTGCGTGGGGATGTCGTCGTTCGCGTACTGCAGGTCCACCTTGTAGCCCTTGGCCTCCAGCTTCTCCTTGACGGAGTTGCCGTCGGCGATCCAGCGCTCCGAGGTCTGGGTCGGCATCGAGACGCCGATCGTCAGCTCGGTCGGGGCCTGGTTGGCGGTGTCGGTGCCGCTGCCGGCGCCCTCACCGCTGCATGCCGCCATGCTCAGCGCCACCGCCGCGGCGCCCAGAGCGGCCAGAAGTCGCTTGTTCACTAGCTGTCCCCCCTCCGGGGTGTGGTGCCATCAACGTTCCGGGGTTGCAGATGCCACAGTGTTAGCGCTAACAACAAACGCGTCAAGCCTTCACGTCGTAATCTGGTGGTCACGGTCTCGTAACAAGGCAGCGGCGCTGGTGGGAGCTGTGAGCGCTAACAGGCAACGGGCCCGGCGGGCACCTAGAGTGACACCGTGCTCGATGCCCTCGCCCACCGGTTCGTGGCGGCCGGCGCCGTCGGAGTCATCGCCGCGCGGCGTCATGGTGCCACGGTGGAGACTGCCGCCGCGGGGCGGGTGGTGCTGTCCGAGGGTGCGGCTTCGCCGGACGTAAACGGATATTTCCGTCTTGGCAGCGTGACCAAGCCGTACACCGCCGCCCTTGTCCTGCAGCGGCTCCACCGCGAGATCGACCGGCCGGTGACCCGCTGGCTGCCCATCGGCGACGACCGGATCACGCTGCGCCACCTGCTCACCCACCGCAGTGGACTGCACAACTACACCGACGACTTCGGTGACCTGGCCGCGGTGGTCGCCGGCCGGCACACCGCCTGGAACGCGTGGGATCTGGTGCGGCCCGCGCTGGACCGGCCCCGGCACTTCGCGCCGGGCGCCGGCCGTTCCTACTGCAACACCGGCTACCTGCTGCTCGGCCTGGTGATCGAAAGGGTTTCAGGCCGTTCGTGGGCCGAGGAGGTCACCGCGTCGCTCGTCGAGCCGCTCGGCCTGACCGGCACCCACACCGGGGCGGTCCGGCTGCCGGCGCCGCACGCGCACGGCTACCTCACCGTCGACGGCCGGCCCGTCGACGTGACCGACTTCGACCCGAGCCAGGCCGGCGCGGCCGGCGTCGTCGTCTCCACGCTGGCCGACGTCAACCGGTTCTTCCGTGCGCTGCTGGCCGAGGACCTGTTGCCGCCGGCCGCTCTCGACGCGATGCGGGCCGGCGGGCTCGGGCTCGGCCGGCTCGAGACTCCGGACGGGCCGGTGTACGGCTACAACGGCGGCTTCTTCGGCTTCCAGGCGCGCAGTTGGCACAGCGCGGACGGCGAACGGCAGCTCACGCTGTCGGCGACCACCACCACCGCGAGCGCCGGCGGCCTACCGCCGACCGAGGACCTACTGCCCGCTCTGCACGGGCGCCGGCCGGCTGACTCACGTCGCGGCTGACGACTCGACCTGGGCGGGCTTGCGGCCGACGACGTACCGGAAGACGTTGCGCTGGCGGTAGCTGCCGTCGGGCTGCCGGAAGCGGTCCACCGCGTCGGCGTACGCCGCCCTGACCGCGGACTCCCCCGCGGCGTCGATCGCGGCCCGCAGCGGCCCGATGGCTGACTGTCCACGCCATCCGGTTTCCCGGTCCGGGAAGGTGAACGGGCACTCGACCTCACCGACCGTGGCCACGGCCAGACCGGCCCCGGCCAGCAGTCCCTCCACCACGCCCGGCGCCGAGATCGCCAGCGGGGCCGCGGACGACGGGGCGAGGTCGCGGATGCGCCGGAAGAGGATCTCCGTCTCGCACCGCTCCGGGTCGCCCCAGACGCCGAGCGCGACCCGGCCGCCCGGACGTGTCACCCGGACCAGGTCGGCCACCGCGGCGGCCGGGTCGGCGGCGTACTGCACCGAGTTGAACGCGGTGACCACGTCGAACACGCCGTCCTCGAACGGCAGGTCGGCGATGTCGCCGACCCGAAGGTCGGCGCCGGGAACCCGATCCGCGGCCCGCTCGACCATGGCCGCGGCCGCGTCCAGGCCGGCCACCCGCGCGCCGCGGTCGGCGGCCAGCTTCAGCGCCAGGCCGCTGCCGCAGCCGGCGTCGAGCAGGTCCATGCCGGCCAGCGACGACACCGCCGCGAGCGTCGCCGCGTACAACGGCCTCGACCACGGTTCGCAGACCGCGGCCCAGTCGTCGACCGCCGCGCCCCACAACCGTCCCTGCTCCTTCGCTGATCCCATCGGCTGGTCTCCTTCCCGGTCATCGGTCGGCGTAGAGCGCCCGCTCGAACTCGTCGCAGGCCCGCACCACGGGTGGGTCCACGAACGGCAGGCACTGGGTGTAGAACGCGGCGGTGAGGCGGGCGGCGGGGTCCACCCAGAAGTAGGTGTTGAACGCCCCGGCCCACCCGCCGCTGCCGGCCCGGCGCATCGCGGGCCGGCCGTGGGCGCGCAGGAACAGGCCCCAACCCCAGGTGTGGCCCGGGCCGGCCAGGAAGTCGCTGCTCCAGGCCGGGTCGGCGGTGTGGATCCGGGCCGGGAACGACATCGGGCCGATCTGGTTGGTGAACGCCTCCCGCACCGTGGACACGCGCAGGATCGGCGCGCCGCCGTCCAGCAGCATGCGCTGGAACCGCAGGAAGTCCCGCGGCGTGGAGTACAGGCCGTGTCCCGCCGGCCAGTGGTCCGGGCGCGGATCCCAGTCGAAGTCCGTGGCCGTCCATCCGCCGCCGCCGTCCCGGACGTGCACGGGCACGCAACGGGCCCGCTGCTCACCATTCAGCCGGAACGCCGTCGCCGTCATGCCGAGCGGGGCGAAGACGCGCGCGGCCAGGTGGTCGTCCAGCGACTGACCGCTGGCCGCCTGCACGACCCGGCCCAACCAGTCGGTCGCGATGCCGTACTCGAACCTACGGCCGGGATCCGCGACCAACGGCGTGGTGAAGAGGCCACCGTGCCCGGCCCCCGCCCAGCGCCGCAGATCGGCGTTCCAGAACCCGTAGGCCAACCCGGCCGTGTGGGTGACCAGCTGGCGTACGGTCGCCCGGGTCGCCGGCGGACGCAGGATCGGCCGGTCGTCGGCGAAGCCGTCGAGCACGAGGAGGTCGGCGAAGTCGGGGCAGTAGGTGTCGACCGGCGCGGCGAAATCGAGACCGCCGCTGTCTCGCAACGCGAGGGCCGCGACGGTACAGACGATCTTGGTCATGGACGCGATCCGGAAGACGCTGTCGACGCTGACCGGCTCGTCCGACCCCACCGTGCGCGGTCCGGCCGCCCCTTCGTAGACGACGCCGTCGTAATCGGCCGCGATCCCGACGACCATGGGCGCCGCGCCGCCGTCGACGGCCGCGCGCAACGCCGCATCGACGCGCCGGCTCATGACCGGCGTGCCCAGAACTCGAGTGCGACGTTGTCCGGATCGCGGAAGGACAGGCCGTGGCCCAGAGCGTCGTCCGCGATGCCGCCGTGCGGTATGCCCAGCTCGTCCAGCCGCGTCCGGAGCCCGCTCAGCTCGGCGCGGTCGGCGCAGGCGAACCCGATGTGGTCGAGACCGGGACGCAGCTCGTCGAAGCGCGCGCCGGAGTCGGTGCCCCGATGCGCGTGCAACGCCAGGACGGCGCCGCTCGGCAACGCGAAGACTGTGTGGTGGAAGCCCTGGTGGTGGCCGGGCAGCGCCGGCACGTCCTCGTCCAGCACCGGGTCGGCGCCCAGCAACAGGCGGTACCAGTCCCGGCTGGCGTCGAGGTCCGTGACAGTGAGCGCGACGTGGTGGAACGCGGCGGGAAACGAGGTCATCGGGTGGCTCCCGTGTGTCGAGGCGAATGGTTCGCCGTCGATCGTCACCGCGGTCGCGCCCCGTCCGCTTCGGTAGGAACACCCGCCCCGCGGACGCGGACCTACCCGCTCAACCTCGCCGAATACCCAGCCAGTTGGGCCCGCCGCCGGCTGCCGGTCTTGGCGAGCAGGCTGGCCACGTGTTTCTCGACCGTGCGCGGTGACAGGTGCAGTCGCGCCGCCAGCTCGCGGTTGGTGAGGCCCTCGACGACCAGCGCCAGTACGTCGGCCTCCCGGGCCGTCACCCCTAACGCGCGCAGGTCGGCGGGCACGGCGCCAGCGGTGCGGGCGGTACGCGGTACCGGCGCGCCGGCGCCGCGCAGCAGGGCCCGGCAGCCGGCCGCGACGTTCCCGTGTCCGGCGGCCGCGAAGAACGCCGCCGCCTCGCGCAGCCAGCGCACCGGCGCCCCCCAACCGTCGGCCAGCGCCGCCTCGGCCGCCAACCGGCGCGCGTACTGCCTGTGCCACTCCACCAGTGGTCCCATCTCCGCGTCGGCGGCGTGGAACGCGGTCTCGGCCCGCGCGGCGTGACCCGACCGGCCCAGGAGCACCGCCTCGGCGTAACCGAGGAGGCTGGCGACGAGCTGGTGGCGGATGGCCGCCGACGCGCGGGCGGTGTCCGCCTCCATCCGGGCGGTCGCCGCGTCGCCATCCACCGCCAGCAGCAGGATCCGCAGCCCCAGGAACGGCGGCGCCACCGTCGCCGGAGAGCTGCGCAGGAGCCGGGCGCCGGTGGTCATCTCGGCCAGCGCCCGCCCGCGGTCCTCCGCCAGCAACGAGGCGGTCGCCCGGCAATGGCCCCAGGCGCTCCCCCGCACGTCGAGATCGTCTGGCGCCAGGGCCGACGCCTCAGCCAGGCACGCCGCCATCTCGTCGGCGCGGCCGCGCTGCGCGTGGGCGGCGGCCGCCTGCACCAGCGCCATCGGCAGGGTCGCCAGGCGCAACGACCGGGACGCGTCGACGCTGCGGCTGGCGGCGGCCAGCCCTTCGTCGGCGCGGAACTGTTTGACCAGGCCCGCCGCGATCTGCAGGTCCAGGGTCGCGACCAAGGCCAGGGCGCCGACCTCGACTGCCAGGCCGCGAGCCGCCAGGAGCTCGTCGACGCTCTCGGTGCGCAGCTGCGCCACGGTGCCGAGCTCGTGCAGGGCGCGCAACCGCCACAGCCGCAGGCCGTGTGCCGTGGCCACGGCGAGCTCGCGGGCGAACGCCGCCTCGGCCCCGCGCAGGTCACGCTGGCGGGCGACCCGCCCGACGACCTCCAGCGCCTCGCAGGCGAGCTCGGCCAGCCCAGCTCTTTCGGCCACCGCCAGGGCGGTCGCGGCCAGCCGGCCGGCGTCGTCGAGGCGGCCCTGGCCCAGGGCGACCTGCGCCTCGAGGGCATCGACGCGGGCCGCCAGGTGGGGCTCCACGCCCGCGAGGCCGCGCGCCGCGGCGAGGTGCTCGACCGCCAGCGGCCAACGACCCGCGGCCACGCCCGCACGCGCCAGCCGCAGATGCAGCGCGGCGACGCGCGGGCCGGACCGCACGTCCAGGCGGGCCAGCAGGCGCTGGCCGAGGTCGAGGGCCAGGTCGACCTGGCCGGTCAGGGCGAACACCTCGGTCAGGGCGTCGTCGACCGGTATCCGCGTCGTCGGGTCGTCGACCAGCTCACCGGCCCGGCGCAGCGTCGCCTCGGCCGAGGCCAACGCCCCCGCGGCGACCGCCCGGCGGCCGACCTCGACCAGCAGCTCCGCCGCCCTCGGTCGGTCGCCGGCGGCCTCGGCCAGCTCGGCGGCCAGCTCGCACCGGAAGCCGGTCAGCTCGGGATCGATCCGCAGGAGGGTGGCCAGCGCCTGTGCGGCCAGGGTCGCGCGCTCGGGTGGCAACAGGTCGGCGAGCACCGCGTCGCGGGTCAACGCGTGCCGAAACCGGAAAGCGCCACCGTCCGCCGTCACCAACTGCGCGGCGACGGCCGGGCGCAGGAGGGCCGCGACCTCGGCGGCGGGCCGGCCGGTGAGGGCGGGCAGCAGTGACCAGTCGACCTCGCGTCCGAGCACGGCGGCGGCACGCAGCACCTCGCCGGCCGGGGTCGCCAGACCGGCGACCCGGCGCCGCACGCCGTCGGCGAAGCTCCGGGGCGGGCCGCCGCCCGGCCGGCCGGTCATCACCCAGCACCCGTCCCGCTCGACCAGGACGCCGGCCCCGACCAGGCCGGCCAGCAGCTCCTCGACCAGGAAGGGCAGGCCGTCGGCCCGCTCGACCAGGAACTCGGTCACCTCGGCGGGCAGCGCCGCGGCGGCGAGAGCTGTCCGGGCCAGCTCGGCGACCGCCGCCGCGGGCAACCCGCCGAGCTCGATCACCGTCGCCGCCCGCCGGTCGACCAGCCTGTCCACCAGCTCGCGACCGGCGCCGGCGCTCTCCGGACGCAGGGTGCCCAGACAGACGGTCCGCTCGTCGGCGACGTTGTCGGCCAGGTACTCCAGCACCGCCAGCGACTCCGCGTCCGCCCAGTGCAGGTCCTCGAGGACGAGCAGGCAACCCCGCCCGCCGCCGCCGAGCGCGCGGATCAGGCGCAGCAGCCCTTCGCCGAGCAGCACCGGCGAGGCGGTTTCCGGTGCGGGATCGGCGGGGAGCCACTGCGGCACCAACCGGCCCAGCACCGGGCGGAACCCGTGCAGGTCGCCGGCGTCGATCTCGCCACGCCCGCGCAGCGCGCCCAGCACCGCCTCGGCCAGTGGCCGCAAGGCCGGCGGGACTCCACCCGCCACGGACCGTCCGGACAGGACGGTCAGGCCGCTCGACCGGGCGAGCCGGGCAGCCTCGCGTGCCAGCCGCGACTTGCCGACGCCGGGCTCGCCCATCACGAAGAAGGCGCCGCCGTGGCCGTCGGCCGCGGCGCGAAGACCGGCATGCAGGACGTCGACCTCCGCGTCCCGCCCCACCAGCACCGGGCAGAGCACCTGTCGCATCCCGTCAGTATCCCGGCCCGTACCGCCGAAGGAACGGTCCGCCGGCGCGCAGTGGTCGGCCGGCCACACCCGTACTGCTGGACTTCGTCAGCGGTAAAATCGGTAGATATGCGCATGGAGTCGACAGGCCCAGGGCGCTCCGGGTCGTCGCTGTCGTATCGGTGGCTCGCCCGCGCCGCGTTCGTGGCGGTCGCCGCCGCGTTCGCGGTGCCCGTGCTCGTCGCGGGGCTGCGTGGCAGCGTCGCGATGCTGCTGATCACGGTGGGCTGCCTGGTCGCCACCGTCGCGGCGATCTGGTGGTTCCTCACCAACGCCGGCGTGCTGCGCTGGCTCGCCGCGGTCCTGCTGCTCGGCGCGCCGGCCGCGGTGCTGGTGGTCTTCGCGTCGCATCGGCTCGTCTGGGTCGCCGCCGTGTCGGCGGGGCTACTGATGCTGGCCGGCGGCTTGGGCCGGCGCGCACTGACCCGAGCGACGCGGGCCCCCCGCGAGTTCCTCGTGCCACCGCCAAGACGACCGTTCCTGATCATGAATCCACGCTCGGGCGGCGGCAAGGTCGGCCGCTTCGACCTCGTGCGACGGGCCGAGGCCCTGGGCGCCGAGGTGGCGGTGCTCGACGGCAGCGCGGTCGACGTCGAGGCGCTGGCCCGCGATGCCGTCCGACGCGGTGCGGACCTGCTCGGCGTGGCGGGGGGCGACGGCACGCAGGCGATCGTGGCCGGCGTCGCGGCCGCGTACGACCTGCCGTTCCTGGTCATTTCGGCCGGCACCCGCAACCACTTCGCGCTCGACCTCGGCCTCGACCGCGACGACCCGGCCACGTGCCTCGACGCGCTGACCGACGGCGTCGAGGTCCGCGTCGACCTGGGCGCGATCGGCGGCCGAACCTTCGTCAACAACGCCTCGTTCGGCGTGTACGCGGCCATCGTGCAGAGCGACGCGTACCGGGCCGACAAGGCCGGCACCGCCCTCGCCCTCCTGCCCGACCTGCTGGCCGCGCACTCGGGTCCGCGGTTGTGCCTCCGCGTCGGCGACACGGTCTGCCCGGCGCCGCAGGCGATCCTGGTGAGCAACAACCCGTACACGGTGGACGATGTGGCGGGCCTCGGCCACCGCCCGCGGCTGGACCGGGGGAAGCTCGGCGTCCTCGCGCTGACGGTCGACTCGACCCTCGACGCGGTGCGCCTGCTGCGGGGCCGCGACTCGGCGTCGGTGACCCTGCTGACCGCCCGCGAGGCCGTCGTCTCGGCCGACGCGGCCGAGGTCCCGGTCGGCGTCGACGGCGAAGCCCTGCTCCTGCCGGCACCGCTGCGGTGCCGCATCCGCCCGGCCGCCCTGCGGGTCCGGGTCCCCCGCCACCGCCCGGGCGCCCCCGCCGCCCGCGCCGCGCTCGACTGGGTCGCCCTGATCCGCACGGCACTGCCCTTCGGCAACCGCGACAACCCCTGAGCCGATCCGAACCTCGACCGACCGAAGCCGCTGTCGCGAAAGACCACAAGCAAGACCGCCTCTCGCGGCGAAGGCGGGAGGCGGTCTTCAGTTGGCGCCGAAGCTACGCGCAGGCGGTCTTGATCTTCGTTACGACGCCGTCCAGGGCGGCCTGGGCCTCCGGACCGGTCGCCTCGTTGTCGTCGGCGTTCATGTCGGTGACGGTCTTGGCCGCGTCGGTCAGGGCGGTCTTCACCGTGGCGTCGACGTCCTGGCCCGCCAGCGCGGTGAGCTTCTCGCCCCACGCCTTCAGATCGCCGCGCATCTTGGTTTCGAGCTCGGTGCCCTTGGCCTCCATGGCCTTGTCGTCAGGGTTCTTCGTGTACTCGAGGATCAGCTTCTGCATCTCCTCCATGCCGCTGCCGAACGCCTTCGCGCCCGACTCGCTGGCCGCGATCGCTTCCTGGCAGGCGGCCTGGGTCGCGGCCGACGCGCCGGCGGTGGTGGCGGCCGCCGACGGCGACGCGCCGCCGGCGGCGGTGTCCCCGTCGGACGATCCGCAGGCCGCCGCGCCCAGGGCGACGACCGAAACCAGAACGACAGTGGCGATACTTCGCCGCATGCTTGCTCCTCGATAAAGGGGGGGTGAGCGCCGCATGCTATCTGATCTTGACGACTACGCGCAGACGTTCTTGATCTTCGTCGGGATGCTGTCGAGGGCGGAGACGTTCTGCGCCAGGCTCGGCGTGTTCAGCTTCTCGATGGTGGCGGCGGCCTCGGTCAGCACCGTTCGCACGTCGCTGTCGATGTCCTTGGCGGCCAGGACCGTGAGCTGGTACGCCCACCACGTCATCGTGTCGTCCACCGCCTTCTCGACCGGCGCGGCCTCGGCGCCGCCCGCGGTGGCCAGCTTCGCCAGCGAGTCGTCGACCTCCTTGCGGCGGGCCTCGCTGTCCGCGATCGCCGCGTCGCAGGCCGCCACCGTCGTGACCTCCACGTCGTCGACCGGCGCCGAGGCGGCCGCGCCCGACGGATCCACCGCGGCACCGTCGCCGTCCGAGCCGCACGCGGCGGCGCCAAGGCCGACGAGTCCGAGCATGACCACCGTGGCGAGACCGCGCCGCATTACCGCTCCTAAATAGTGGGACACCTGAGCGGCTGCGACACTAACCGATCTTGAGCGGAGGCCGACCGGAGGGCCGCGCGGCGCGTGACCGACGCCACGCCCTGAGCTGCGGAAACTAGGCCGGCGTGACGACCGCGGCTGTGCCGTAGGCCACGATCTCGGACAGCCCGTTGCCGATGTCGGACGAGTCGAACCGCACCCCGACCACCGCGTTGCCACCGACTTCGTGGGCGTGCGCCACCAGCCGCTCGAAAGCGGTGTGCCGGGCCGCGTCGACCACCGACGTATATTCGGAGACCTCGCCCTGCCGCAGCGCCTTGAGCCCGCCGGTCACCCCGCGGACCACACCGACGCTGCGCACGATGATTCCCCAAGCTATGCCGAGCGTGCGCTCGACGCGGTACCCCGGCACCTCGAACGTGGTCGAGGCGAGAAACTCGGACGTCGTCATGGTTCCCATCCTTGTGCCCGCAGAGCAGCGATATGACCGTTTCCGGCCACGCCGCGGCAGGTCCGGAGCCGCGCCTGGGGCACCCGCGCCGCATGACATCCGAGCAGGCTGACGGCCACGACGACCGTGGCCGCGCCGGCGCGGTTCAGGCCGGCGCGGCCGTCAGCGGGACGATGTCGTAGCGCGCGCCGACCAGCTCCTCCGACCGCGACCACAGCCGCGCCGCAGCCACCGGGGAACGGGACCTCCGGCTCGTCCGCACCACCGTGGGATGGCCTGTGCGACCGAACAACCCGTCCGGCCCCACACACCCGCCACCCGGCACGTCGGCGACCGTCGCCGCGTACAGGATTGGCAGCGCGCCCATCCGCGGGCTCTGCGCCGGCCCGCCGGCCAGGATCCGGCCCGACAGCGACGTGTCCCGCCGCTGCCCCTCGGTGGCGGCGACACCCGGATGCGCCGCCACCGACATCGTCCGTCGACCGGCCGCGACCAGCCGCCGCTGGAGCTCATAGGCGAAGAGCAGATTGGCCAGCTTGGACTGGGCGTACGCGGACCACCGCCGGTAGCGCCGCCGCTGCCACTGCAGGTCGTCGTCGATCCGGCCGAGCACGTGCAGGCCGCTGGTCACGGTGACGACGCGGTCGCGTACCCGGTTGATCAGCAGCCCGGTGAGCAGGAACGGCCCGAGGTGGTTGACGCCGATGTGCCGCTCGAACCCGTCCGCCGTCACGCCCCACGGCACGGCCAGCACCCCCGCGTTGTTGACCAGCACGTCGACCGGCCCGAGCCCGCCGGCGAACGACCGCACGGACGAAAGGTCGCTCAGGTCGAGCGCCCGCACCACGGTCCGGCCGTCGATCCCGGACGCGACCGAACGTGCCTTCGCGACGTCGCGGCACGCCATCACCACCGTCGCGCCGGCGCCGGCCAGGACGCGAGTGACCTCCAGCCCGAGACCGCCGTTGGCCCCGGTGACGACCACCGTCCGCCCACGCTGGTCCGGCACGTCCCCGGCATCCCACCCGCTCATGCCGGCACCCCGACCACGGTGCGCAACGTCTCCGCGAGGGGTGTCGCGCACGACACCATCCGGTCGCCGCAGGGCCGCAGCGATCCGCGTTCCTCGGCGTCGTAGAGGGCGACCAGCTCACCGACGAGCGTCGGCGGCACACCCGCCCCGCGCAGCGCATCGGCCCAGCCGGCCCGCGGCACGGTGACCAACGACAGGGCCCGGCCGAGCACCGCGCCCAGCGCCGCCGCCACCTCGCGCTCGGTATAACGCGGCGCCGCCAGGTCGACGACCTCGCTCGCCGCCGGTGGCGACACGAGGGCCCGTGCGACAACAGCACCGACGTCGCGCGTCGCCACCATCGGCGTCGGCACGTCGGCGGACCCGAACACGGGATAGATCCCGCCGGCCGCCGCGCCGAGGACGGCCGAGACCTTCTCCTGGAAGTGCGGCGAGCGCAGCGCGGTCACCCGTGCGCCGGTCGCCCGCAGCCCGTTCTCCAGATGGTGCAGCCAGCGGATCGGGCCGGTCCCGTCGGGCTGGTCGGCGCCGACCGACGAGAGCGCCACCACATGCGGCACCCCACTGGCCTCGACCGCCGCCGCGATGGAGTCCGCCATCCGCCGATGCCCCGCGTCGTCCAACGCCGGATCCGTCGGCAGCAGGACGAATGCGCCGTCGCAGCCCGCGAAGGCGGCCGCCAACGCGCGCCGGTCCATGAAATCCGCGCCGCCCGGGCCTCTGGTCACGGCGCGCACCCGCTCCCCGACGGCCCGCAGCGCGCGGACGGTCGCTCCCCCGACATGTCCCGTGATACCAGTGATCGCATACATGCCTTCAGTGAACGGCCGGCCGGCGAGACGATCCATGTTTGTCCGGCTCGTTCGCCTGTCAGACCGTCTACGCTGTCAGGGCATGGACCCGCTGGGAGACCTGCTCGACGGCGTCCGGGCCCGCAGCGCCGCGTTCTGCCAGGCCGTCCTGGAGCCGCCGTGGGCGCTCCGGATCGCCGACCGCGCGCCGCTCGCCCTGGCCACGCCCCTGCGCGGGCACGCCTGGGTCGTCCCCGACGGCGCCGAGCCGACCCTTGTCCACACCGGCGACGTCGTGATCGTGCGCGGGCCCGAGCCCTACACCGTGGCCGACCGGCCCGACACCCGTCCGTCCCTTGTGGTCCACCCGGACAACCGGCTGACCGACGAGGACGGTCAGGACGTCACCGCGGCGTTCCGCCTCAGCACGAACACCAGCGCGCTCGGTCCCCGCGCCGGCCCGGCCGCCCGCGCGCCGCACACCCAATCGGTCGTCGCCAGCGGCACCTACCAGGTCTCGGCCCATGTCAACCGGCGGCTGCTCGACACGCTGCCCACCGTGCTGCGGGTCCCCCGGGAGGACGTGCGGTCCGAGCCGGTGCTGGACCTGCTGGCGGCCGAGGTGAGCCGCGACGAGCCGGGCCAGCAGGTGGTCCTCGACCGGCTGCTGGACCTCGCCCTCGTCGCCACGCTGCGCGCCTGGTTCGCCCGGCCCGGCGCCGACCCGCCCGGGTGGTACAAGGCCCACGGCGATCCGCTCGTCGGACCGGCGCTGCGGGTGATCCACGACGATCCGGCCCGGCCCTGGACGGTGGCGACGCTGGCCGCCGCCACGGGCGCGTCCCGGGCGGCGTTCGCGCGCCGGTTCACCGCGCTCGTCGGGCAGCCGCCGATGACCTATCTGACGCACTGGCGCCTGGACCTGGCGGCCGAGGCGCTGCGCAACACCGACGCGACGGTCAGCGCGATCGCCCGCGAGGTCGGCTACGCCAACGCGTTCGCGCTGAGCGTGGCGTTCAAACGCGTGCGCGGCGCCACCCCACGGCAGCACCGCGCCGCGCCGTCGGCTCAGCAGCGTGGGACGCCGGGGATGAACCCGTTGTGACCCGTGTTGACGAAGGTGTCGGAGACCCAGCGGCCCGTGCCGATCCGGTTCCAGACGTTGCTCGTGCCGAACGTGCCGGTCACGGTCGTGCCGGTCGCCTGGCACCAGACCGTCACCCGCGCCCCGTCGGCCACCGAGCCGACCACCGCGTAGCCCGTGCCCGGTCCACCCCGGACGTTCAGGTTGGTCGACGCCG
Organism: Asanoa sp. WMMD1127; assembly: GCF_029626225.1. Lineage (NCBI taxonomy): Bacteria > Bacillati > Actinomycetota > Actinomycetes > Micromonosporales > Micromonosporaceae > Asanoa > Asanoa sp. WMMD1127. Next base: position 6,051,298 of record NZ_JARUBP010000001.1, on the reverse strand, counting down.
TGTCGACCGTCCCGCTGCCCGTGCCGGTGACGCCGTTGACGAGCTGCATGTAGTAGGTCCAGTTCCAGTGTGGACCGGGGTCGGTGTGGGTGGCGCCGGGCACCTCGCGGTGGGCGATGATGTGCGCCCGGTCGCGCGGAATGCCATATTTCGTGGTCAGGTTGCGGGTCAGCGTGGCCGACGCCCGGTACATCGCGTCGGTGAACCACGCCGGGTTGTCGACGAAGCCCTCGTGCTCGATGCCGATCGACCGTGTGTTGTAGTCCCAGTTGCCGGCGTGCCAGCCGATGTCCTTCTCCCGCACCGACTGCGTCACCGCCCCGTCGGACGACCGGAACGTGTAGTGCGCGCTGACCTTCGAGGCGGGGTTCTGGAACCAGGAGATGCTCCCGGCGTACGACCCCTGCGTCACGTGGATGACCACGAAGTCGATCGGGTAGCTGCTCTCCCGGCTGGAGACGGTGAAGTTGGCGCTGTTGGCCGGCGCCCACGCGGCCGGCGGGTAGTCGGCACTGAGCACCCCCACGTCGCCCGATCCCCAGGCCGGCACCCGGGCGAGCTTGCCGCGGTCCGGCGCCACCGGCCGGGCCGAGACGCTCAGCGGGCCCTCGAACCCGGTGGCCAGCTGGTCGTAGACGGTGTCGGCGAACAGCCGCGCCACCGTGTCGTCGACCGCGCCGGCGAACCGTGCGACGGCCGGATACCACCGGTCGAGGTCGGCCCGGGCGGCCGCGTCGAGCCCGGCGGAGTCGGCGTAGGAGCGCAGCACCGCGGCCGCGCCGGCGACGTTGGCCGGTGAGCTGGTGCGCAGCGCGGCCCGGGACAGCCCGGTCAGCGCGGACGCCTCGGACAGGGTGCGCGAAACCCCGTTGTCGGCGAGCTGCATCATGCCGTGGCCGCCGGACCGCCCGGCCGCCCGTTCGTCCAACCTGGACTGGGCATAACCCAACGACACCAGCAGATCACGGGGTACGTCGTAGCGCGCGGCCGCGGCGGTGAAGGCGGCGGACGGCGTGCGGTCGGCGGCGGCGGACGGAGCGGCCGGCGCGGCGGCGACGAGGGCCACGGCCAGCACCAGCGAGAGCAACGGACGGCGGACCATGCGCGAACCGTACATGGTGATGAACTTCGATGTAAAGTAGATTCACCAAGCCCTAAGGAAGTGAAAGTTTTCTTCAGCAGCGCGGCACGCCCGGGATGAATCCCGGATGCCCGGTCTTCAGGTAGCTGTGCGCCACCCACCGGTTGGTGCCGATCCGGTCCCAGACGGTGCTCGTGCCGTAGGTGCCGGTCACCCTGCTCCCGGCGCGCTGGCACCAGATGGTCGCCTTGGCGCCCTTGGCCACCGTGCCCACCACCGGGTGGCCGGTGCCGGGCCCGCCGCGCACGTTGAGCCGCGCACCGGCCGTGCCCGTGCCCTTGCCCCAGACCCCGTTGACCAGCTGCAGGTAGTAGGTCCAGTTCCAGTGCGGCCCGGGGTCGGTGTGGTCGGCGCCGGGCACCTCGCGGTGGGCGACGATGTGCGCCCGGTCCCGCGGGATCTTGTACTTCCGGGTCAGCGCCCGGGTCAGCGCGGCGGACTCCCGGTACATGGCGTCGGTGAACCACGCCGGGTTGTCGACGAACCCCTCGTGCTCGATGCCGATCGACCGGGCGTTGTAGTCCTTGTTGCCGGCGTGCCAGGCGATGTCCTTCTCGCGCACCGACTGCGCCAGCGCGCCGTCCGTCGAGCGCACCGTGTAGTGGGCGCTCACCTCCGACCGCGGGTTCTTGAACCAGGCGAGGGTCCCGGCGTACGCACCCTGCGTGACGTGGATGACGACGAAGTCGATCGGGTGGCTCTTCTCCCGGTCCGCGACCGCGAAGTTGTCCTTGTGCGCCGGCGACCACACCGCCTCAGGGTGGTCGGGACTGCGCGGGCCGGCGCTGCCCCAGGCGGGCACGTCGGCGAGCCGCCCGCGCACCGGCGCCACCGCCCGGGGCGCCAGCCGGGGCGGCCCGGCGAACCCGGCGGCCAGGTGGTCGAAGACCGTGTCGGCGTAGAGGCGGGCGATCCCGTCGTCGACGGCGCCGGCGAACCGGGCGACCGCCACGTACCACCGGTTGGCGTCGGACCGGGCCGCCCGGTCGAGCCCTTCCTGGTCGGCGTAGGAGCGCAGCACCGCGGCGGCGCCGGACGCGTTGGCCACCGCGCCACCGCACAGCTCGGCCCGGGACAGCCCGGTCAGCGCCGTCGCCTCGGGCAGCGTGCGGGTGGCGCCGTCGTCGGTCAGCTGCATCACTCCACAAGCGCCGGTGCGCCCGGCGGCCCGCTGGTCCAACCGGGACTGCGCCCAACCGAGCGCCACCAACACGTCCCGGGGCACGCCGTAGCGGGCGGACGCGGCCGAGAACGCCGAATCGAGCGACGAGTTGGGGCCGGTGGCCGCGGCCGGTCCGGCCGCGCCGAGCACCAGCGCGGCCGCGGTCACCACAGCGACCAAGGCAGGACGGACCATCGCGACGATTCCTTTCCGGGGGCGCGGATGTCGATCCGCCGATGCCACATGTGCCGGATAAGGCTTTCACGTCAACGCTGCTAGGGTCGCCGTTATGCGGAGAATCGTCGCGCAGCTGTTCATTTCGCTCGACGGCGTCGTCGAGGCGCCCGACCAGTGGCACTTCCCCTACTTCAACGACGAGATGGGCCGGGCGGTCGGCGAGACGCTCAGCGCCTGCGACACGTACCTGATCGGGCGCAAGACCTATGACAGCTTCGCAGGGGCGTGGCCCGACCGCGAGCTGGCCGGCGAGGAGGACGCCGAGATGGCGAAGACCCTCGGCGACACCCGGAAGATCGTGGTCTCACGGCAGCCGCTGGAGTTCACCTGGCGCAACTCGGAGCTGCTCGGCGGCGACCTGATCCAGGCCGTCACCGCGCTCAAGAACGAGCCGGGCGGCGCCATCGGCATGTCGGGCTCGGTCTCGGTCGTCCGGCAGCTGCTCGCCGCCGGCCTGCTCGACGAGCTGCACCTGCTCGTGCACCCGATCGTGGTCGGCACGGGCATGAAGCTGTTCGCCGACGGGGAGCAGCCGATCCCGCTCACCCTCAACCGCGCGGACACCTTCAAGACCGGCGTGCTGAACCTCTTCTACAGCCCGGCCGCCGAGCAGCCACAGGGGACCTACGAGGACGCGAAGAAGGCGCTCTAGCCCTTCCTGCGGCCGAGGGCCGGCGGGAGGAGGTCGCGGGAGCCGGTCTGCAGCGTCCACGTGACGAGGTGCCGGATGACCAGCACGATGCCGGCCGACAACGCCCGCAGGTAGCTCGGGTCGGCGGCCAGGTGCAGCAGGCCCGCGGCGGTGAGGAAGTCGAGCAGGACCGCCAGCGCGGCCAGCGGGCGGCGGCCGTTCGCCAGCGTCGCCGCCGCCGCGACGATGCCCATCGCTCCCACGACCGCGCCGGCGGCGTCGGTCAACGCGCCCAGGGTCACGGGCCCGCCGGCCGGTCGTGCTGGCCGGCGGTCAGCTGGCGGCGCTCCTCCTCGATCTCCCGCCGCAGCGTCCAGTTGAGCGCCGTGCGGATCGTCGCGATCGCCGCGAGCTGGCCGATCTCGTTGAACGACGGTGAGACCGCGGTGCGCAGGATGTCGCCGGCGAGCTGGAACTCCAGTCCCAGCGCGAGAAAGCGGCCGAGGTCGAGCCGAACGAGCACGAACGACGCCGTGGTGCGATCGCGCGCCGCGAGCCACAGGAGACGGCCGAACGCGTACAGCGCGCCGGCGCCGATGACGATCGCGCCACCCGCCTCGACGATCGTCACGAGCACGTTGACGGCGTCGTCGACCCGCTCCTGCACGCTCACCCGTCAACCTACTCATCGGGCCACGCGGTCCCGCCGGCATCCGGCGTTCCAGTCACCCGGATGGGTGATCTTCAGCTGACCGGCCCGCGGCCGTCCTCGGGCAGCAGCACCCGGAACGTCGCGCCGCCGCCCGGCGTGGGGTGCAGCTCGACGCGCCCGCCGTGGCCGGTGACGATCGCGGCCACGATGGACAGACCGAGTCCGGCGCCGCCGCTGCGCCGGTTGCGGCTGGGATCGGCACGGTAGAGCCGTTCGAACACCCGATCCGCGTGCTCCGCCGGCACGCCCGGCCCGCCGTCGGCCACCTCCAGCACGGCCAGCGGCCGGTCCGTCGGCACCTCACCGACGGCGGCGACAGCGGACGCCGCCGCGGCGCACCGGCCCACCCGCACCACCACCTCGGCCGGCGCGCCGGTGTGCCGCAGCGCGTTGGCCACCAGGTTGGTGGCGACCTGGCGCAACCCGGGCCCGTCGCCGAGCACGGTGACGGGCTCGAAGGGCGCATCGTCACCCTCGAGCGCCGCCAGCCGCACCGGACGGTCCGGCTCCCGGGCGTACGCGTCGCGGATCGTGTCGGCCGCGATCGCCAGCAGGTCCACCGGCCGGCGTTCGGGCGTCCGTTGCAGGTCCAGCCGGGCCAGCAGCAGCAGGTCCTCCACCAACAGCCCCATCCGGGCCGCCTCGGCCTCGATCCGCGCCATCATCTCGTCGAGCACCGGCCCGGGCGCCGCTCCCCCGCGCCGGTAGAGCTCGGCGAAGCCGCGGATGGAGGTGAGCGGCGTACGCAGCTCGTGCGAGGCGTCCGCGACGAACTGCCGCAGCCGGCGCTCCGAGGTCGTCCGCGCCGACACCTCGGCCTCGATCCGGTCGAGCATCGAGTTGAGCGCGATGCCCAGGCGGCCGGGCTCGGTGTGCGGGTCGGCGTCGCCCACCCGCAGCGACAGGTCGCCGGCGGTGATCGCGGCCGACGTGCGCTCCATCCGGGTCAGCGGGCGCAGGCCCATCCGCACCACCAGTGCGGCCACCGCCGCCAGCAACGCGAGCACGACCAGCATCACCGCGACGTCGATGGCCAGCAGGAGGTCACCGGTGCCCTCGACGGCCTTGAGCGAGACGCCCGAGACGGCCAGCGTGCCATCCCGGCGGTCGACCACCAGCAGCCGCCACGACATCGTGCCGTCCACCGAGCGCACGGTGAACGGCTCGCCGCCGGCCCGGGCCACGAGCTCCTGCCGCGCCGGCAGGGCGGGCGGCGGCACTCCGTCGGCCACGACCAGCAGCGGGGTGCCGCCGTCGGTGGGGACCAGCGCGACGGCCCGGTCGGCGTCGAACCGCCCACGCGGGAACATCGGGTTCGAGGTTGGCGCCACCGCGTCCCACGTGCGCCGCTCCACCGCCGCCTGCCCCATCGCCCGCAGCTGCTCGTCGACCCGGTCGGTGAGGTTGCGGCGCAGCAGGCCGAGCCCGATCGCGTTGGCGACGAGCAGGGCGAACGCGCTCAGCGTCGCGATCGCGAGCACCAGCCGGGCCCGCAGGGTCCAGTGCCGCCAGCGCCGCGGCATCCGGGTCAGACGAGGCCGCACACCGTATCTATTACGGGTCGATGCTCAAAAGTGGCTGGGAGCGGGCTAAGAGAAAGCTGTGACAATCTTACGTTCGTCGATGCGCTGTGGCGGTGACCACAGAGGACACAAGACCACCCACGGGCCACGTGCGTCACGGACCATTGTGGATGCTGCCGATCCGGACGTCCGGCGACGGCGGGCGGGTTAGCCTGACATACGTGATCCGGCCCGGCCGCCACCGAGCCCGCCGGAAACCGGCCGAGACCTCGCACGTACCCCAGATTCGGGCAAAAGAATGAGCGATTCTCGGGTTTAAAGCGATTGGCCGTAGCCCTTTCGGAGGTCCCGTGCTTGACTGACGGTGAGAGAGGGCGAATCCGAATATTCAGACATAGCCGTTAGTTACGTGTCTATCCCCCGGTTGGGGCCTTCATCCTTTTGTTGGCCTTGAGGCGCGCTCCGAGCGGTGACTGCCATCAGCGATTCGCCAGGTTGCACGCTGTTGGGGGGCTAGAAAGCTGTGGCTGGAATTCGAGGAATTCTCAGCAGACAGAACATCGTGGTCCAGATGATCGCCGAGTTCCTGGGCACGATGATTCTGCTGCTCTTCGGTATCGGTGTCGTTGCCCAGGTGGTTGCTGGTGGCTCCGCCCTCGGCGACCACGACAGCATCTCGTGGGCATGGGGCTTCGGTGTGGTGCTGGGTGTCTATACGGCGGCACGGATCAGTGGTGCCCACCTGAACCCGGCGGTGACGATCGCGTTGGCGGCGTTCCGCAAGTTCCCGTGGAAGAGTGTGGTGCCGTTCATCTTCGCCCAGGTCCTCGGCGCGTTCTGCGGCGCGCTGCTCGTGCGCTGGGCGTACAACTCGGTACTGCACAACTTCGACCCGGGGCTGACGGCCAAGTCCCAGGGCGTCTTCTCCACCCTGCCCGGTAACGGCACGTTGCCGGTCAGCCTGTGGGGCGGCTTCCTGGACCAGGTCATCGGCACCGCGATCCTGGTGTTCCTGATCTTCGTGCTGACCGACCGGCTCAACGACCCGCCGCTGTCGAACCTGACGCCGTTCATCGTCGGTCTGGTCGTGGTCGCGATCGGCATGGCATGGGGCACGAACGCCGGTTACGCCATCAACCCGGCCCGTGACTTCGGGCCTCGATTGGCGTCCTACATCACCGGATACGAAACAGCGTGGCGAGATCAGTACAACCAGCTCTATTGGTGGGTACCCATCGCCGCGCCGATCATCGGCGGCCTCATCGGTGGCCTGATCTACGTGGTGTTCATCGGCCGTGTCCTGCCGTTCCTGCAGACGACCGCTCCGCCTCCCGGCCGCGCCGGGGTGGAAGAGGTTCCGGTCGACGCCGTCGGTGGCAGCGAGGCCGGTGGCGGCCGGGGCGGCACGCCGACCGGCGAGTCCGGCCCGATCGAGCGTGGTTCCGGGGGCGCGATTCCCGGTTCCGGAGGGAGAGACACCGGCACCGGCCGGCGCTTCGATCCCGGCACAGGACGAATCGATCCGGGTACCGGGCGAGATCCGGGTGCTGGACCGACGGATCCGGGGCCAGGCACAGATCCACTGCGGTAGGCGACCGGACCCACGAACCCGGGAGGAAACACTGAGATGGCGGATTACGTAGGCGCTATCGACCAAGGCACGACAAGCACACGGTTCATGATTTTCGACCACGAGGGGCGCGAGGTCGGGCGCCACCAGCTGGAGCACGAGCAGATCCTGCCGCAGGCCGGCTGGGTCGAGCACGACCCGCTGGAGATCTGGCAGCGCACCCAGGAGGTGATCACCACGGCGATGTCCCGGCAGAACCTGTCGGCCAGCGACCTCGCCGCGGTGGGCATCACCAACCAGCGCGAGACGACCGTGGTGTGGAACCGCCGAACGGGGCGGCCCTACTACAACGCGATCGTCTGGCAGGACACCCGTACCGACCGGATCGCCTCCGCGCTCGACCGCGACGGCCGGGGCGACGTGATCCGGCGCAAGGCCGGTCTCCCGCCGGCGACGTACTTCTCCGGCGGGAAGATCCAGTGGATTCTGGAGAACGTCGACGGGGTCCGCGAGGCCGCGGAGAACGGCGAGGCCATGTTCGGCAACACCGACGCATGGGTGCTGTGGAACCTCACCGGCGGGCGTGACGGCGGGCTGCACATCACCGACGTCACCAACGCCAGCCGGACGATGCTGATGAACCTCGAGACGCTCGACTGGGACGACGAGCTGCTCTCGTTCTTCAACATCCCGCGGCAGATGCTGCCCGAGATCCGACCGTCGTCGGACCCGAACCTTTACGGGATGACGAAGTCCAGCGGCCCGTTCCGGGGCGAGGTGGCGCTGCCCGCGTCGCTCGGCGACCAGCAGGCGGCCACGGTCGGCCAGGTCTGCTTCGCCGTCGGCGAGGCGAAGAACACCTACGGCACAGGCAACTTCCTGTTGCTCAACACCGGCAACGAGGTGGTCCGGTCGAAGGCCGGCCTGATCACCACGGTCTGCTACAAGTTCGGCGACACGGACCCGGTGTACGCGCTGGAGGGCTCGATCGCCGTGACCGGCTCGGCCGTGCAGTGGCTGCGCGACCAGCTCGGCATCATCCGCAACGCCGCGGAGAGCGAGACCCTGGCGCGCAGTGTCCGCGACAACGGGGGTGTCTACTTCGTACCCGCGTTCTCCGGCCTGTTCGCTCCATATTGGAGGTCCGACGCGCGTGGCGCGATCGTCGGCCTGTCGCGGTTCAACACGGCCGGCCACCTCGCCCGGGCGACGCTGGAGTCGATCTCCTACCAGTCCAAGGACGTGGTGGAAGCGGCACAGAAGGACTCCGGGGTCACGCTGGACATCCTCAAGGTCGACGGCGGCATCACCGCCAACGACCTGGCGATGCAGATGCAGGCCGACATCCTGGGCGTGCCGGTGAGCCGGCCGGTGGTCGCCGAGACCACCGCGCTGGGCGCCGCGTACGCGGCCGGTCTGGCGGTGAAGTACTGGAACTCCGTCGAGGAGCTGCGGGCGCACTGGCACGAGGACCGGCGGTGGACGCCCGAGTGGTCCGACCAGCAACGCGACGAGGGTTACAAGATGTGGAAGAAGGCCGTCGACCGCACGATGGGCTGGGTCGAGGTCGACTGAGGTACCGACCGGGGCGTCGCAGGCGTACGCGCGTGCGGCGCCCCATCGCATGAGAGCAGGAGGTTGCCGTGGAGGCCGTGGCCCTTTCCGCAGCACAACGAAACCGGGCCCTCGCCGGAATGGCGGAGCGCGAGCTCGACATCCTGGTGGTGGGCGGCGGCGTCGTCGGCGCCGGCTGCGCCCTCGACGCGGTGACCCGCGGCCTGTCGACCGGCCTGGTCGAGGCCCGCGACTGGGCGTCGGGCACGTCGAGCCGGTCCAGCAAGCTGATGCACGGCGGGCTGCGCTACCTGGAGCAGTTCGAGTTCGGCCTGGTCGCCGAGTCGCTGCGGGAGCGCGGGCTGCTCCTGCAACGGATCGCGCCGCACCTGGTGCACCCCGTGCAGTTCCTCTACCCGCTCAAGCACCGGATCTGGGAGCGCCCGTACGTCGGCAGCGGCCTGATCCTCTACGACACCATGGGCATCACGTCGGGCACCGCCCGCGGCCTTCCGCACCACAAGCACCTCAGCCGCCGCGGCGCGCTCAAGGTGGCGCCGGGGCTCAAGAAGTCGGCGCTCGTCGGCGCCGTGCAGTACTACGACGGCCAGGTCGACGACGCACGGCACACCATGATGGTCGTACGCACGGCGGCCAGCTACGGCGCGCTGGTGGCCAACCGCGCGCGCGTGGTCGACTACCTGCGCGAGGGCGACCAGGTCGTCGGCGCGCTGGTCGAGGACCTGATGACGGGGGCCACCCACCGGATCCGGGCCAAGCAGGTCATCAACTCGACCGGCGTCTGGACCGACGACACGCAGCAGCTGGCCGACACGCAGGGCCAGTTCCACGTGCGTACGTCCAAGGGTGTGCACTTCACCGTGCCGCGCGACCGGATCCAGCTCGACACGGGGCTGATCCTGCGCACGGAGAAGAGCGTGCTGTTCGTCATCCCGTGGGGCCGGCACTGGCTGATCGGCACGACGGACACGGACTGGGAGCTCGACAAGGCGCGGCCGGCGGCCACCGCCACCGACATCGAATATCTGCTGGAGCACGTCAACCGGGTGCTGGTGAACCCACTGACGGAGGCCGACATCGAGGGCGTCTACGTGGGCCTGCGGCCGCTGGTCGCCGGAGCCGCCGAGTCGAGCGCAAAGCTGTCCCGCGACCACTCGGTGGCCCGCCCGGTCCCCGGGATGGTGGTGGTGGCCGGCGGCAAGTACACCACCTATCGCAAGATGGCCGAGGACACTGTGGACGAGGCCGTCCGCGGGCTCGAGCAGGAGAACGTGCCTGACTCGCCGACCAAGGACATCCCGCTGCTCGGGGCCGACGGCTACAAGGCGCTCTGGAACCAGCGGCACGAGCTGGCCGAGGTCTGGGGCCTGCACGTCCACCGGATCGAGCACCTGCTCAACCGCTACGGCTCGTTGATCTTCGAGGTGCTGCGGCTGATCGCGCAGGACCGTGGGCTGGCCGAACCGCTCGACGGCGCCGACGACTACCTGCGGGCCGAGGTCGTCTACGGCGCCAGCCACGAGGGAGCGATGCACCTCGACGACGTGCTGTCGCGGCGCACCCGGGCGTACTTCGAGACGTTCTCGCGCGGCGTGCGCGCGGCGCCGGACGCGGCCCGGCTGATGGGCTCGGTGCTGGGTTGGACGGAGGCCGACGTCGACCGCGAGGTGGCGGCCTACGAGCAGGCCATCGAGGCCGACCGCAAGGCGCAGGAGGCCAGCGACGACGAGACGGCCGAGGCCGCCCGCCTCGTCGCCGTCGACCTGGGCTGAGCAGTGACGAGGGTCCCTCCGGGGGCCCTTGTCCTCGGCCTAATAGGTGTATAGTACAGCTATCGCTCGTACGCCTTGGGAGCCCCCGTTGTCCGCACCACGAACCCGCACCAACCCGTTCCGGCAACCGCGCGCGGTCTGGGCCGTGGCGTTCGCCTGCGTCGTGTCGTTCATGGGCATCGGCCTGGTCGACCCGATCCTGCCGGCGCTCGCCGACGACCTGCACGCCACGCCGAGCCAGGTGTCGCTGCTGTTCACCAGCTACCTGGTGGTCACCGCGGTCGCGATGCTGCTGGTCGGCGCCGTCTCGAGCCGGATCGGGGCCAAGCGCACGCTGGTCGTCGGCCTCGCCGTCATCGTGGTGTTCGCCGCGCTGGCCGGCACGTCCGACTCGATCGGCGGCATCGTCGGCTTCCGCGCCGGCTGGGGCCTCGGCAACGCGCTGTTCATCGCGACCAGCCTGGCCGTCATCGTGGCGTCCGCCAGCGGCGGCTTCGCGGGCGCGATCATCCTCTACGAGACGGCGCTGGGCCTGGGCATCGCGGTCGGCCCGCTGCTCGGTGGGGAGCTCGGCAGCATCAGCTGGAAGGGCCCGTTCTTCGGCGTCTCGGCGCTGATGTTCATCGCGCTGGTCGCGACGCTGGCGTTCGTGCCGTCGCTGCCGAAGCCCGCCGCGCCGACGTCGGTCGCCGCTCCCCTCAAGGCGTTGCGCCACCGCGGGTTGCTGGTGATGGGCCTCACCGCGCTGCTCTACAACTGGGGCTTCTTCACGATGCTGGGCTACGCGCCCTATCCCATGGAGCTCGACGCGCACAAGCTCGGCCTGGTCTTCACCGGGTGGGGGCTGCTGGTCGCCCTGTTCAGCGTGGTCTTCGCGCCCCGGCTGCAGGCCCGCTTCGGCACGGCCCCGGTGTTGTACGTGAACCTGGCCGCGCTCGGCGTGGTGATGGCCGTCATCGGCTTCGGGGTCGCCACGCCGACCGTGGTGATCGTCGCCGTGATCGTCAGCGGCGCGTTCATCGGCATCAACAACACGCTGACCACCCAGGCGGTCATGCTGGTCTCGCCGGTCGAGCGCCCGGTCGCGTCGTCGGCGTACGGCTTCGTGCGCTTCATCGGCGGCGGCCTCGCCCCGTTCGTGGCGGGCAAGCTGGCCGACGCGTGGTCACTGTCTGTCCCGTTCTACCTGGGCGGCGTGACGTTCGTGCTGGCGATCGCGGTGCTGGCGACCGGCCACCGGCTGCTCGGCGAGGCCGAGCGGAGCCTGGCCACGCCGGCGCCCGCGCTCGAGCCGGTCGGCGCGTTGTCGGCCGGGGCGCCCGTGGTGGTGGCCGTCGGTGCGGTCCCGGACGCGACGTCGACGGTCGACGCGGCCGCCGAGGTCGCCCGCGGCCTCGGGGCGCCGCTGGAGGTGGTGCACGTCCGCGAGACGGTGGTCGTCGAGGAGCTGGCGATCGACCCGGAGTCGGAGGAGTCGGCCCGCTCGGCCCTCGCCGCGCATCTCGATCGGCTGGGCTCGCTCGGCATCGCGGCCAGCGGCCAGCTGCTGCACAGCGTCGGCGACCACGCGGCCGCGGCCCGGGTGCTGGCGGCACACGCGTCCGAAGTGGACGCTCGCGCGGTCGCGCTGGGACCGTCGCCGCGCGGCCCGCTGGCCCAGTTCGCCGACGGCAGCTTCACGGCGGCCCTGACCGCCGCGGCGACCACCCGGGTGCTGCTGCTCCGGCCGGATGTCGACCCGCAGGAGTTGACGCCGGCCGCGCTGGCCGCGCTGCGGGCCTAGACTCGTGCCCGTGCGGATCGGAGTGCTCGGTGCGGCGCGGATCGCTCCGGCGGCGTTGGTGCGGGCCGCGGCGGTCGTCGGTGGGGTCGAGGTCGCGGCGATCGCGGCACGGGACCGCGGGCGGGCGGAGGCGTTCGCCCGGCGGCATGGCATCGCGACCGTGCACGACTCGTACGCCGCCCTGGTCGACGATCCCAGCCTCGACGCGGTCTATGTGCCGCTGCCCAACGGGTTGCACGCCCGGTGGACGCTGGCCGCCGTCGCGGCCGGGAAGCACGTGCTGTGCGAGAAACCATTCACCAGCAACGCGGCGCAGGCGGTCTCCGTGCGGGACGCGGCGGCCGGGACCGGGCTCGTGGTGATGGAGGCGTTCCACTACCGCTACCACCCGCTGGCGCGGCGGATGGCCGGCGTGGTGCGGGAGGGCGACCTCGGCGCGATCGAGCGCGTGGAGACCTCGATGTGCTTCCCGCTCCCCCGCTTCGGCGACATCCGCTACCAGTGGGACCTGGCCGGCGGCGCGCTGATGGACGCCGGTTGCTATGCCGTGCACTGCCTGCGCATGCTGAGCCCCGGCGAGCCGTCGGTCACCTGGGCGCGCGCCCGCACGCTGCGTCGCGACCGGCGGATCGACCGGGCGATGACGGCGGAGTTCGTGTTGCCGGGCGGCGGCACCGGGCGGATCCAGGCGTCGATGTGGTCGTCGACGCTGCTGCGCATCCGGGCCCGCGTGGTCGGCACGCGCGGCACGATGTCGGTGTTCAATTACGCCACCCCGCAGCTGCCGTCGCGGTTCTCGCTGACCGTCGACGGGCGGCGGCGCCGGGAGCGGTTCGGTGGGGAGCCGACGTACGTGCACCAGCTGCGCGCCTTCCGCGACGCCGTCGGTGGCCGGCCGACCAACCTGACGCCGCCCGACGACTCGGTGCGGACGATGACGCTGATCGACGCGATCTATTCCGCCGCCGGATTGCCGCCCCGGCCCTGAGCGCGGGCGGCCGCCCGGTGCGCGGCGACGCGTACGCGGCTGGCGCAGGTCGCCGAGCAGAACCGCCGTGCCGGGCCGCCGCCGGTGCGCACCAGGGCGTCGCGGCAGTCCGGCGCGGCGCAGCGACCGAGCACGTCGGCGCCGTGTTCGGCGACGAGCAGCGCGAGGCCCATCGCGCCGGACGCCGCGAGCCAGCCGCCCCACGAGGAGCCGGGGGCGTCGACGTGCAGATGCAGGGGTACGCCGGCGTGCGTCACCAGTCGCGGTCTGGCGCTGCGGGCGAGGAGCGCGTTGAGCTTCGTCGCCAGCGCCGCCTCAGTTGGCGCCGCGTCGAAGATCTCGCTGAAAGCCTTGCGGGCCTCGCGCGCGTCGCGCAGGTCGGTCCCGTCCGGGTCCACCGGCTCCGGCTCGTCGTGGGCGCGCAGCAGCGCGGCCAGGTCGGCCGGCGCGGTGAGCAGGTCGGGGTGCCGCCGGCCGGGCTCGGTGTTGACCAGGGCGGTCGCGAGCGCGGCCCAGCGCGCATATCCGAACGCCGTCACCCCTGTTACGGTACTCGACGTGTTACCCGTTACCGCACCGGGCCGGCTGCTGGTCGCCGCGACCGGCTCCCGGCTGGCCGACGAGGCGGCGGCGGTCGCGGTGGTGCTGCTCGTGGTCGCCCGCACCGGCGACGCCCGCCTGGCCGGCCTGGTGGTGGCGGCGTTCGCGCTGCCGACGCCGGTCACCGGGCCGGTTCTGGGCGCTCTCCTCGACCGGTTGCGCCGGCCGCGCGGGTTGTTCCTGGCCAACCAGGTGGCGCTGGCCGGGGCGTTGACCGGCATCCTGGCGCTCGCCGGCCGCGCTCCGAGCGCGGTGCTGGTCGGCCTCGGCCTCGTCGCGGGCCTGACCGCACCGATCCTGACCGGCGGCTACAGCGCCCTGGTCCCGCGCGCCGTGGCCTATGCCCCTCCCCACCCGCGAACCCCGCCTCGCCCAGAGCGGACATCGCTTGCCCCGCCTCACCCGCGATTTCCGGCGCGCCCGCCGGACCGGGCATCGCATGCCCTTCCTCCTCCGCGATTCCCGGCGCGCCCGCCGGACCGGGCATCGCATGCCCTTCGCCCCCCGCGATTTTGGGCCCGCCCGGACCGGGCATCGCATACCCTTCTCCCACCGCTATTCCGGCCCCGCCCGGACCGGGCACCGCATGCCCTTCTCCCCCCGCTATTCCGGCGCCGCCGGGACCGGGCGGCGTCAGTGAGGGGCGGTGCCGCCGGCACGGCGGATGATGCGTCGACCGCGGTGCCCGCCGGCGGGCTGGCGCGGGCGAACGCGCTCGACGCGGCGAGCTACGACGTCGCCGGGCTCGGTGGGCCGGCGCTGGTCGCGGTGATCGCGAGTCTGGCGGGCGCCGGGCCGGCGTTGGCGGCGGCCGCCGCGCTGAGCGCGGCCGGGCTCGTACTGGTAGCCGCGGCGCCGATGCCGGGTCCCACGGCGGACCTGGCAGCGAAGCGGAGCGAGCGGTCCCCGGCGGGAGCGACGGTCGCGCCCACCGCGGACCCGGGCAAGGATCCTCTGCTCCCCGCCCTTCGGGACGGCCTCGGTCTGCTGTGGCGGGCGCGGGCGCTGCGGGCCGCGACGCTCGCCACCACAGTCGGCTATGCGGCGCAAGGATTGTTGCCGGTCGCGTTCCCCCTGCTGGCCATCCACTTCGGACACCCGGCGGCGCACGGCGCGTGGTTCCTGACCGCGATGAGCGCCGGGTCGCTCGGCGGCGCGCTCGCGTCGGCCCGGTTGCTGGCGCGGTTCCGGCCGATCCCGGTGCTCGGCGCCGCGTTGGCCGGGTTGGGTGTCGCGTTGGCCGGCGTCGCCGGGGCGCCGACGCTTCCGCTGGCGTTGGCCGCCGCGACGGCCGGTGGGGTGGCGGTCGGGCCGATGCTCGCGGCGACGCTCGCGGTGCGGCAGCAGTCGGCACCGGGCCGGCGGTACGGGCAGGTCGTCGCGACGGCGGCCAGCATCAAGGTGGGCGCGTTCGCGCTCGGGGCCGCCGCGACCGGGCCCGTCACCGGTTGGCTGCCGCCGCGGGGCGTGGTGCTCCTGGTCGGCCTGGTCCAGCTGGTCGCGTTGCTGCCGCTGGCGACGGTACGTCCCCGTCTCTCCACCACTGACCGCGATGTCCCGCCTCGTCCCGACCCGGCTGACCGGCGAACACCCGAATCGAGCCGAGCACCGGCCTAGGCTCGACGGATGGGCCCGGTTCTTCGGGAGAGGGGGCCCGCCATGCGCACGTACGACTTCATCGTGGTCGGCGCCGGCACCGCCGGCTGCGCGCTCGCCGCCCGTCTGGCCACCGTCGACGCCTCGGTGCTGCTGCTGGAGGCCGGCGCCGCGTTTCCGCCCCGCTCGGGAGCCACCTGGGGGTACGCGACCGTGCCGCAACTGAACGCGGACCGCCAGGCGTTGCCCTACCCGTTGGGCCGTGGGCTCGGCGGCTCCAGCGGCGCGGACGGCCTCATGCCGGGGCACGGCGACCCGGCCAGCTACGACGCGTGGGCGGAGGCGGGGGCCGCGGGCTGGACGTACGCGTCGCTGTTGCCGTATCTGGGCGACGATTCGCTCGCGGCCGTGTCCCGCGACGACCCGCTCGGGGCGGCGGCCGCCGGGGCGGGCCTGGTCGCGTGGCCGGACGGCGCGGCCCTGCCCGGCGGCGACGAGTCGTTGGCCGGGGCGGGCGGCAACCTGACGGTGCTCACCGAGGCCGAGGCGGTGCGGCTGGTGGTCACGCACGGCCGGTGCCGCGGCGTCGCGTACCGCGTCGACGGTCGCGCCGGCGTCACCTGGGCCGACCGCGAGGTGGTGCTGACCGCGGGCGCGATCGGCTCGCCGCGGCTGCTGCTGCTCTCGGGCATCGGCCCGGGCGACCACCTGCGCGACGTCGGCGTCGAGGTGGTCGCGGACCTGCCCGGCGTCGGCGGCAACCTGCACGACCATCCCCGATCACAGGTGGCGTACGCGGCCGAACGGTCGCTGCCACCCACCGCCGCGCACGTTGTCGCGGGCACGGATCCGGACGAGCCACCTGACGTCCATATCGGACTTGAGGACCGCCCGATCCATCCGCGCAGCGATCCGGGTGACGAGACCGGCTACTCGGTGGTGTTCGCCCTGACGCGGCCGGCGAGTCGGGGAACGGTCCGCCTACGCGGGCCGGACCCGTACGCCGAGCCGTTGATCGATCCCGCGCTGCTCACGGATGACGGCGACGTCGACCGGATGGTCGCCGGTCTGCGGTTGGCCCGGGAGATCGGGTCTCTGGCCGGCGTGCGTTCCGATGAGGAGTTTCCGGGTCCTGGTGTGGACAGTTCCGCGGTGCTGGCCCAGTACGTGCGGGACACCGTGACGCCGTGCCGGCATCCGGCGGGGACGTGCCGGATGGGGAACGACGGGTCCGCGGTGGTCGATCCGCTGCTCCGCGTGCACGCGATCGACGGCCTGCGGATCGCCGACTCGTCGGTCGTGCCGTCGATCGTCACGGGCAACACCCACGCGGCCGCCCACGCCATCGCCGAACGCGCCGCGGCGATGCTGACGTCCGCCGACTGACCCGGACCTTGGCCGTCAGCGCCGGCGGCGCGCTTCGGCACGGGGCGCTGGATGGTCCGTTGCGGCGCAACGGAAGGTAGGACAGCGGAAGCCCAGACCGGCTACCGGACCTGCCGCTGGCCGGGTCCGCTGCCTCGACAGGCCGCTGGCACTGCGCATTGGAGAGAGACCCGCCGCGACGTCCCGGCGTCGTGACGGTCATCGTCGCAGCGCCACGAAGCCGTTGAGAAAAGGTGCCAGACTCGGCCAGCAGGGTCCGATGTCCCCAGCGCCGCGGGAGGTCGCGCTTCGTAGTCGGCTGCGATGGCGTCCGGGGCCGGCAGCCGCGCCGAGTCCCATTTCGCACCCGACGACAACGGCGTCCAGGGCCGACACCCGCAACCCAGTACCGCTTCGCACGCGGCGACAACAGTGTCCAGGGCTGACACCCGCACCAATCGCGCTTCGCGGGGCTCGACAGCGACGACCGATATCCCCCCGCCGCCACCGCGGGTCGTGCATCGCAGGTGGCGCGGTGGCGCCGCCGCGATTATGGGCGCGGTGGGACGAAGCTGTCGAGTAGTGGACCCAACTCGCGGGTGGCGGTGGTGAGGGCGCGGGTGTTCTGCTCGGCCCGCGCGATCAGGATCGCGCCTTCCAGCGTGCTGAGCATCAGCATCGCGGCGGACGGGGCGCGGCGGGCCGGGACGCCCATGTCGGTCAGTGCGCGGACGATCGGGGCGCGCCAGGCCGCGAAGGCGGCAGCGGCCGCGGCCCGGGTGGCGTCCGTGCTGCCGCCGTCGACCGTCGCGGCGGCGACCGGGCAGCCCTGGCCGTAGCCGATCGTGCGGAACTCGTCGGTCCACTGCCGCACCATCGCGGCGAAGAGGCGGGCCGGTGTCGGTCGGCTGATGCCGGCCAGAAAACGGTCGATGCGGTTGGCCGCGTAGCGGCCGCCCCACTCGACCGCTTCGATGACCAGCTGCTCCTTGCCGCCCGGGAAGTAGTGCTGCAGCGACCCGCGCGGCGCGTCCGCGTGCGACACCACGTCGCGGACGCCGGTCGCCGCGACGCCGTCGCGGCGGATCAGTTGGGCCGCGCTGAAGACCATCCGCTCCCGCGGACCCCGCTCTCCGTTCACGGCCGGCAGTTTACCGGCTCTCCGAGGGCTATGACAGCCGTCATAGTGGGCCTACTATGACAGCTGTCATAACGCGGAAGGTGGTGCGGTCGTGCGGATCGGGTTCGCGGGGCTGGGAGTGATGGGAGCGCCGATGGCGCTCAACCTCGCGCGGGCGGGCGTGCCGCTCGTGGTGTGGAACCGCACGCCCGAACGGACGGCGCCGCTGCGGGCCGCGGGGGCGCGCGTCGCCGGCAGCCCGGCCGAGCTGGTCGCGTCGGTCGACGTGCTGCTGATGATGCTGGCGGACGCCGAGGCGATCGAGAAGACGCTCGCCGGCGTCCCACTGGCGGGCAAAACCGTCGTCCACATGGGCACGACGTCACCGCAGCACTCACGCGCCCTGGCGGAGGAGGTGCGGACCCGGGGCGGCCGCTACGTCGAAGCGCCGGTCTCCGGCTCGCGCAAGCCCGCCGAAGCCGGCGAGCTCGTGGTCATGCTGGCGGGCGACCCGGACGCGGTGGCCACCGTCGGACCGCTGCTCGCCCCGCTGTCCCGGGGCACCTTCGACTGCGGCCCGGTGCCCGGCGCCCTGACCATGAAGCTCGCCGTCAACCTGTTCCTCATCACGCTGGTCACGGGCCTGGCCGAGGCGGTCCACTTCGCGGCGCGGCACGGCCTCGACCTGGAGCAGTTCGTCACGGTGCTCGACGCCGGCCCGATGGCCAGCGCCGTCTCCCGCGTCAAGGCCCGCAAGCTGGTCGACCGCGACTTCGCCGTCCAGGCCTCGATCACCAACGTCCTCGACAACAACCGCCTGGTGGCCGAGGCCGCCCGCGCCGCCGGCCTGGCCTCACCGTTGCTGGACGCGGCACACGCCCTCTACGCCGAGACCCAGGACCTCGGCCACGGCCCCGCCGACATGGCCGCGGTCCTCCACGCCATCGAACACCGCACCGCCGCCGGCACCCACTAACGCGACCTGCCGACCCCAGATGACAACCGATCGACCGCGACCGCCGCAGCACGCCGCCGGCACCCACCAACGACCTGCCGACCCCAGATGACAACCGATCGACCGCGACCGCCGCAGCACGCCGCCGGCACCCACCAACTCGACCTGCCGACCCCAGATGACAACCGATCGACCGCGACCGCCGCAGCACGCCGCCGGCACCCACCAACGACCTGCCGACCCCAGATGACAACCGATCGACCGCGACCGCCGCAGCACGCCGCCGGCACCCACCAACGACCTGCCGGCGCCGGATGGCGGACCGATCGGTCGCAGCCGCCGCGACAGCGAGACCGCGCCGCCGCCGGCTCCCACCTAACTCGACCTGCCGGCGCCGGATGGGAATCCGATCGGTCGCGACCGCCGCGGCAGCGACCCCCACCGCCGTCGACACCCACAAGCGCGACTGCCAACCGCGGATGGCGGAACGTTGGTCGGCCACCGCGGCGGCGAGACCTCCCAGGGCGCCCGTGATCATGCATTTCAGGCCAGGTCTGCAGTCGGGCGCCGAGGGCCTGGCCACGACTCGGCACGCGGCTATCGCCCCGGTCGAGCACGCCCCCGTCGTGCAGGCGGCCTGGACCGACGCGATCGCCTCGTTTTCATGATCAGGTGAGCGCGATCGGCACCACGCGCCGCGCACTCCGGGACCGCGCCTGCGTGGAAGGGCTGCGTCATGAAGGAGGTTCCCCTGTCCGCGCTTTCCGCGGACAAGGAAACCCAGTGTTTGGTGGCAGGGTGCGGCATCACCGTCCTGCGGACGCGCCTCACAGATCATGTGCACGGGATCTGGTTCCAAACGGGACACCTGCTTGATCAGGTGTGCGTCGTCTGGGCGACACGCCGAGTGCGCTCCAAGCGACGTGCACATGATCATGGGTGTCGGGTCGTGATCTGCTGATGGGCTGCACATGACCAAGCTGGCATCGGCGCTGCGCCGCATAGGCCGTGGGTGCCCACCGGCTCGATCGCCCCACACCAATCCGGCCCGACCTTCGGCCCAGGAACGAACCGCGCCGACGCTCGGGTCTTCAGCCCCGGTCCGGGTGCCGGCCCGATCAGCGTGACCGGCCCGACCGCAGGGCCAGGAAGAGGCTGACCGGACGGAGATCGACGTGGGCGCGAGGGGCCCGAGGCGGTGTTAGCCTCGGAAAAAGGTTCGGTATTTCCGCTATGTCGGTATTGGGGCCGGTGATGACTCGGGTCGTAGCTCGCGATCAAGCCACCGCCTGGCCCGCGACGGCCACGCGCGCCACGAACCGGTTCGCGAAGCGGCTCTGGCACGACGGCGCCGTCCGCCGGGCGGCCCGGGCCGCGGTCGTCATGCCCAGCGTGTTCGCGATCGGGCTCCTCGGCATCGGCGACGTCCAGATCGGCACCTTCTCGGCGATCGGCGTCTTCTGTCTGCTGCTCCTCGTCGAGTTCGTCGGCCCGATGCGGGAGCGGATCGAAGCGGAGCTGGCGCTGATCGTCGCCGGCGGCACGCTGATCGCGATCGGCACGTTGATCTCGCCGCACGTCTGGCTGGCGGCCCCGCTCATCCTGCTGGTGGCGTTCGTGATCCTCTTCTCGGGCGTGGTCAGCTCCGTGCTCGCCAGCGCCAGCCTCTCCCTGCTCCTCGCCGTGATCCTGGCCGTCTCCCTCCCGGCCGGACCGGCCCAGGTCATCCCCCGTCTCGCCGGCTGGGGGCTGGCCGCGGGCGCCTCCCTCCTCGCCGTCCGCTTCCTCTGGCCCGCCCCGGCCCGCGACCCGCTCCGCCCACCCACGGTCGCCGCCTGCCGGGCGCTCGCCGAAGCCCTACGCGAAAAGGCCCGCAGCGAGCGGTACAACGGACGAAGAGACGACCGCACACACCAAACGCCCGCCGAGGCCTCGGGCGAAAAAGCCCACCGCCCGCACGGCAACGAAGGAAGAGACGACCGCACACACCAAACGCCCGCCGAAGCCCTACGCGAAAAGGCCCGCAGCGAGCGGGACAACGGAGGAAGAGACGAGCGCACGCAGCAGGCGCCCACCGAAGCCCTACCCGAAGAAGCCCGCAGCGAGCACGGCGACGAAACACCAGACGACCGCACCACGCAGGCCGCCGCCGCCGTCACCGCGCTCCATCAGCAGTTCCTCGCCGCCCCCACCAGGCCCGCCGGGCTCACCAGCTCGGACCGCACCCGCGTACGCCTGATCGACGAGCTCGCCTGGATTCGCGACATCATGCGGCACCCGGCCGCCCACGACACCCCCTCCGAGGCCGTGGCGACAGTCAAAGACGCCGCCGCCGATCTGCTCGACGCGGCCGCCACCCTGCTCGAACACCCCGACACCGACCCCGACCTCGTGCACGCCGCCCAGCGCCGCCTCGACTCCGCGCGCGCCCGCATGGGTCAGGCGGCGATGGCCACCCGGGAGAGTCCGCCCGCCGAGTTCATCAGCGCGCTCGAGCCGAGCTTCCGCGTGCAGGAGGTGGCGTACGCCATCCAGCTCGTCGCCCGCAACATCACCCTCAGCGTGGCGGCCGAGCGGCGGACCTGGCTGCAGCGCGCCCTCGGGCAGCAGCCGGGCGGGCTGGCCGGGCCGTTCGCCACCGCCCGCGAGCGCGCGCTGGCCCACCTCCAGTGGCACTCCACCTGGCTGCACAACAGCCTCCGCGGCGCCGTCGGCGTGGCGGCGGCCGTCGCGGTCGTGCACTACATCGGCGTACAACATTCGTTCTGGGTGATCTTCGGTGCCTTGGCCGTGCTCCGCTCCAACGCCCTGTCGACCGGGCAGAACGCGGTGCGGGCGATTGCCGGCACCGTCGTCGGGTTCGTGATCGGCGCGGTGATCCTCATCGGCATCGGCACCGACATCGACGTGCTCTGGGCGCTGCTGCCGATCGCCGTGCTGATGGCCGGCATCGCGCCGGCGCTGATCTCGTTCGCGGCCGGGCAGGCGGCGTTCACCGTCACGCTGCTGATCCTGTTCAACATCATCCAGCCGGCCGGGTGGGAGCTCGGGCTCATCCGCATCGAGGACATCGCGATCGGGGTGGGGATCAGCATCCTGGTGGGCCTGCTGCTGTGGCCCCGCGGCGCGCGCCAGGAACTGCGCCGAGCCTTGGCCGACGCGTACGACGAGAGCGCCCGCTACCTGCACGCCGCCGTCGCGTACGCGGCGCTCTGCTGCGACGGCACCGCCCGCCCACCGGCCCCGACGGCGCAGGCGCAGCGGGCCGCGGCGGCGGCCCGCCGGCTCGACGACACCTTCCGCACCTACCTGACCGAGCGCGGCGCCAAGCCGATGCCGCTCGCCGAGATCACCAGCCTGGTCAACGGCGTCGCGGGTCTGCGGATCGCGGCCGACGCGGTGCTCGACCTCTGGCAGCGGGGCCAGCCGGCCGAGGGTGACCGGGCGGCGGCCCGCTCGCTGCTGCTGAGCACGAGCCGCACCGTCGAACGCTGGTACACCGACCTGGCCGGCAGCATCACCGGCGACCGGCGGACGCCCGCGCCGTCACCGCCCGACCTGGCGACCGACGGCCGGCTGCTCGAGGCCGTCCGCCGCGACCTGAGCGGCGGCGACCGCGGGGCGACCTCGACCGCCGTGCGGGTGATCTGGACCGCCGACCACCTCGACGCGGCCCGCCGGCTCGAGGAGGGTCTGGCCGAAGCGGCCGGCCGGGCTTGACGATCCAGGCTAGTTGTATTAACTTTGCGGCTATGGCAGTTAACTACCTCGAGCGCGGCACCGGCCGCCGCATCGCGTACGACGTCCAGGGCGAGGGCCCGCTGGTGATCGGCCTGCACGGCATGGGCGACCTGCGCTCGGTCTACCGGTTCACCGTCCCCGCGCTGGTCGAGGCCGGCTACCGGGTCGCCACCTTCGACTCCCGCGGCCACGGCGACAGCTCCGACGGCTTCGACGCCTACGACGACGTGGCTCAGGCCACCGACACGCTCGCGTTGATCGACCACCTCGGCGGCGGGCCGGCGGCGCTGCTCGGCAACAGCATGGGCGCCGGCGCCGCCGTCTACGCCGCCGCCGAGCGCCCCGACGCCGTCGCCGCCCTCGGCCTGTTCGGCCCGTTCGTCCGCGACCCCAAGCTGAGCGCGGCGGCCAAGCTGTCGATCTCGCTGCTGCTCCGCAAGCCGTGGGGGCCGGGCGCGTGGGCGTCCTACTACAAGCGCTACTACCCGGGCCGGCCGCCGGCGGACCTGGCCGACCACCAGCGCCGCATCAAGGAGAGCCTGCGCGGCGGCGACCACCTGGCGTCCTTCCGGGCCACCGCCGGCACCTCGCACGCGCCCGCCGAGCAGCGGCTGTCCTCCGTCGACCAGCCGGCGCTCGTGGTGATGGGCGACAAGGACCCGGACTGGCCGGACCCGACGGAGGAGGCCCGGTTCGTCGCCGACGCCCTGCGCGCGGAGCTCGTGCTGGTGCCGGGGGCGGGCCACTACCCGATGGCGGAGCGCCCCGACCTGGTCAACCCGGCGCTGGTGGCGTTCCTCGGCAAGGCGTTCCCCAGTGCCTAGGGCGGGCCTGACACCGGCGGTGGTCGTCGACGAGGCGGCCCGGCTGGCCAACGAGGTCGGGCTGGAGCGGTTGACCCTCGCCAAGGTGGCCAGCCAGCTCGGTGTGACATTGCCCAGCCTCTACAAGCACGTCGCCGGGCTCGACGGGCTGCGCCGGTTGCTGGCCCTGCGCGGCGTCCGCGAGCTGACCGCCGCCACCGCCAACGCGGCGGTCGGGCTCAGCGGCCCCGACGCCCTGCGGGCGGTGTCGGCGGCCTACCGCGGCTACGCGCTGGCCAACCCGGGGCCCTACGCGGCGTCGCTGCGCGCGCCGGACCCGGGCGACGTCGACCACCAGGCCGCGGCCGAGGGCGCGGTCGCCGTCTTCCTGGCCATCCTCAAGGGGTACGGCCTGGAGGGCGACCGCGCCATCCACGCCACCCGGGTGGCCCGCAGCGCCCTGCACGGCTTCGTGGCCATCGACGCGGCCGGCGGTTTCGGCCTGCCGCAGAGCCTGGACGCCTCGTTCGACCACCTGGTCGCCGCCCTCGACCGCGCGCTGCGGAGCTGGCGCTAACCGCCGAGCAGCCGGTCCACCATCGAGTTGCCGAACTTGCCGGTCGGGTCCACGCGGGCCCGCAGCGCGCGGAAGTCGGCCATCCGCGGGTAGAGGCCGGCCACGTCGGTGGTGGCAAAGCACTTGCCCCAGTGCGGCCGGGCCCCGAGCGGCAGCAGCGCGGCCTCGATGTCGGGCAGCAGCGCGTACACGCTCTCGGCGTCCTTGACCCAGGTGAAGTGGATCCCGACCACGTCGGTGCCGTAGGCGCCGCTCAGCCAGAGGTCGTCGGCCGCGACCGTGCGGATCTCGGAGATCTGCAGCACCCGCGAGATTCGTGGTCCGAGCGGCCGCAGCGACGCGAACGCCTCCTGCACGGAGCCACGCGGCACGAGGTATTCGCTCTGGAGCTCCTCGCCGCGGCTCGGCGTGAACGCCAGCCGGAAGTGCGGCAGCCGCTCGTGCCAGGGACCCGGCACGCCCTGCTGCCCGGTCACCGCCTCGGTGGTCGCGCCGGCCAGCATGTGCACCGGCTCGTCGGCCGCCGCCACACCGAAGAGCGCCTCGGGCAGCTCGCCGCGGCTCTTCAACCAGACCTGGGCTATCCGGTCAGTGCCCCAGTCGAGGAACAGGCTCACGCTGTAGGCCGCCCCGGTCAGCGCGTCCAGCGACGTCGACGCCAGCGACCACGGCAGGTCGCGGTAGACCGCCTGGCGCACCACATAGGACGGTTCGACGTCGAGGGTCACCCGGGTCACCACGCCGAGCGCGCCCAGCGCGACCACACTGCCGGGGAAGTCCGGCTCGCCGCGGGCCACCCGGCGCAGCGCGCCGTCGGGGCCGATCACCTCGAGCGCGCGTACGCCCGCCGCGAGCGAACCGGTCCGGTCCCCCGAGCCGTGCGTGCCCGTCGCGACCGCGCCGGCGACCGAGATGTGCGGCAACGACGCCATCGTGGCCAGCGCCCACCCGCGGGCGTCCAGCTCGACGGCGACCTCGCCGTAGCGGGCCCCGGCGCCGACCGTCACGCTGCGGTCGGACTCGTCGAGCACGAGGTCCGCCGGCAGGCCGCCGGTGGCCAGCAGCAGGCCGGTGGTGTCGGCGATGCCGGTGAACGAGTGCCGGGTGCCGAGCGCCCGCACGCGATCGGCGCCGGCGACCAGCTCGCGCGCCTCGTCGACGGTCGAGGGGCGGGCCAGCCGCGCGGCGCCGTACTCGTGGCTTCGGGCCCAGTTGAACTCCATGGGCCCAAACCTAAGCGGTCAGCGGCGGCTCTGGAACCGGGACGCCAGGCCGTTGGGGTCGGGGCCCGGCTTGGCCGGTGGCGCCGGGTCGACGCGGGCGGCCAGGCCGTGCGGGTCGGGCTCGGCCGCGCTCGTCGGCAGCCGGTCGAGCCGGTCGGCCATCCGGGCCTGGATGTATTCGACGCCGGCCCGGTCGTCGGCTGTCGGCGCGGCCAGTACCGCGTAGACCAGGCCGATCACGACCAGGATCACGGCGAGCACGATCGGCACGAGCAGGCCCGAGGCGGTGGCGCCGGAGAGCGTGCCCTGGTCCTCGTGGAGCGTGGCGGACATCGAGTACATGCCGGTGAAGTGCATGCCGTTGACGGCGACACCCATGACGAGGGCGGAGGCGATGACGGCCAGGGTGCCCCGGACGTTGGTCGCGAGCCAGAGCGCGACGGCGGCCGCGACGACCGCGATGGCGATCGACAGGCCGACCCGGGTGGTGTCGTAGTGGACGTCGGCGTTGAGCTCCATGGCCGCCATGCCGGTGTAGTGCATCGCCGCGACGCCGAGGCCGGCCACCACGCCGCCGATGATCACTTTGATCAGCATCGGGCGGCCGAGACCGGCGATGAGCAGACCGATGAGCACCATCACGATCGCGATCAGCGCGCTGGCGGCGGTCAGGCCGATGTCATAACGGATCGGCGCGCCCGTGACCGAGAATCCGAGCATCGCCATGAAATGCATGCTCCAGATCGCGGTGCCGCCGATGGCCCAGGCCGCGAGCATCAGCCACCAGGCGCGCTGGGCGGTGCCGTGGGCCTCGCGGGCCCGTTGGGCGCAGATCAGGCCGAGCACCGAGCCCAGCACCGACAGCGCGTAGCTCAAGGTCGGGGTAATCCAGCCGTACCCGAATTGGTCGATGTGCGCCATGATTCGCTTTCGTCGTCCGCCAGCTTGTTGTGAGATCAACAATGTCCTACCGATGGGACAATTGACCATGCCACGTTCGGCCAGAAACCGCACGGTGATGTCACGATGACCGAACGGCGGCAGTCAATGCTTTCTGTTCCGCTTCGGTCAGTCGGGGCAATGCCAGATAAAGTCCCGAGCGCGTACGGCGAATCAGAACCGGTCCCGTGAGATCGGGGCGGCGAACGGCGTCGTGGATCGCGTCACGGACGCGCGCCGGCGGCCAGCCGAGCCCGGCCGCCAGATCGGCGGGCCGCACCGGCACGCCGGCGTGCACCAGGGCCGCCGCGACCGTCAGCACGTCGGCGACCGCGGCGTCGGACGGCCCACCCGACATGTCGTCGCCGAGGCGCCCGAAGAAACCGGCCAGGTCGGCCAGGCGCGCGCCGGCCGCCGTGTCCCGGCCGAACACCCCCGCGCCCCGCTCCGCGGCCTCAGCCCAGACCAGGTGGGTACGCGCGCTCCCCTCCCACGCCCGCAGCCAGACGTCGTCGTCGACGACGTAGCGGTCCCGCCGCCCCGCCCGCTCGCGCCGCACGAGGTCGAGGCCGGCGAGGTAGCCGACCGCCTTGGACACCGCGGCCGGGCTGACCCGCAGCCGCTCCACGAGCTCCGCGGCGGTGAGCGCGCCGTCGTCGCTGGTGTAGAGGCACGACAGCACCCGGGCGACCATGCGGGGCATGCCGGCCGCGGCCAGGATCACCGCGAACTCCTCGACGAACGCCTGCCGGTCGGCGGCCGTGGTGGCCGGTGGACCGGCCGGCGGTCGGCGCCGGGCCCGCCGGGCGGTCGCCCGGTGCGCCCGGTCGGCGGTGTAGCCGCGCGCGCCGCCGTTGCGGGCCACCTCGCGGGTCACGGTCGAGGTCGGCCGGTCGAGGCCGCGGGCGATCTCGGCGTAGCCGTAGCCCTCGGCCAGCCCGGCCGCGATCGCCACCCGCTCGTCGTGCGTGAGCCTGCCGCCGGGCATGGCGCCCTCCGTTGCGTTCACCAGAAGCCCATTGCAACGCCCGTTGCGTTTCCGCGCAGCGCCATTGCAATGATTGGCCGATTCCGTTGTCAGGCAACGACTCTAGCGTTGACGGCCCCGGAAACGAAGCCTACCGTCCGCCGGTATGACGACGACGGTCATCGACGTCGACGGCGTCCGGATGCGCTACGGCGCGACCGAGGTGCTGCACGACGTGACATTCCAGGTCGCGGCCGGCGAGACGGTCGCGCTGCTCGGCCCCAACGGCGCCGGCAAGACCACGACGATCGAGATCCTCGAGGGCTTCCGGCAGCGCACGGCGGGTCGGGTCGCCGTGCTCGGCGCCGATCCGATGCGCGGCGGCGACGCGTGGCGGGCCCGGGTGGGCGTCGTGCTGCAGTCCTGGCGCGACCACGCCAAGTGGCGGGTCGGCGAGCTGCTCGCGCACCTGGCCGGCTACTACCCGCGCCCATGGCCGGTCGACGCGCTGCTGGCCGCGGTGGGGCTCACGGACCAGGCCGGTCAGAAGATCCGGACGCTCTCCGGTGGGCAGCGCCGCCGCCTCGACGTCGCGATCGGCGTGGTCGGCCGGCCCGACGTGCTGTTCCTCGACGAGCCGACCGCCGGCTTCGACCCGGTCGCCCGCCGCGAGTTCCACGACCTCGTGACCGGCCTCGACACCACGGTGCTGCTCACCACGCACGACCTCGACGAGGCCGAGCGGCTCGCCGACCGGATCGTCATCCTCGACGGCGGTCGCGTGGTGGCCGACGGGACGGCGGCGGAGCTGGCCCGGGCGATCGTCGGTGCCGACGAGGTGCGTTGGCGGCGCGGCGACGAGCGGCTGCGCCGGTCGACGAGCGATTCCACGGCGTTCGTACGCGACCTGCTCACCGACCCCGACGTCGTGGAGCTCGAGGTCCACCGCGCCTCACTGGAGCAGACCTACCTGGCGCTCGTCCACCGGGCCGAGACCACGGGAGCGACGGCATGATCGCGTTTCGCAACGGTTGGCAGCGGGGCC
This sequence comes from Asanoa sp. WMMD1127, assembly GCF_029626225.1. NCBI lineage: Bacteria > Bacillati > Actinomycetota > Actinomycetes > Micromonosporales > Micromonosporaceae > Asanoa > Asanoa sp. WMMD1127. The sequence continues at coordinate 6,023,273 of NZ_JARUBP010000001.1, read as the reverse complement.
TGATCCTGCTCCGCCAGTCGTTCACCAACGGCGCCGAGCTGTTCGCCCACCTCTTCTGGCCGCTGCTGATGGTCGGCGCCGCGGTCGCCCTGCGGGGCCGGGACTTCGGCGGCTTCTCGGTCGGCGCCCTGGCCGTCCCGAGCATCCTCGGCATGAACGCCGCCCTCGGCATGGTCTCGCTGAGCCAGCAGCTCACCGCCGACCGCGAGGACGGCACGCTGCTGCGGGCCAAAGCCACCCCGCACGGCCTGCCCGCGTACGTCCTGGGCACGTTGCTCCTGGTCGGTGGCGGTCTCCTGGTCGACCTGGCCGTCTTCCTCGCGCCGGCCGCCCTGCTGGTGCCGGGTCTGGTCACCGGCGGCGCCGGCACCTGGCTCACCGTCGTGGCCCTGCTCGCCCTGGCCATGGTCGCGACCCTGCCGCTGGGCGTCGTGCTCGGCGCCGCCTTGGGCACCGCCCGGGCGCAAGGGCTGCTCACCCTGCCGATCCTGGCGCTGGTCGGCATCTCCGGCATCTTCTACCCGCTGGCCGCGCTGCCCGGCTGGCTGCAGGCGATCGCCCAGGTCTTCCCGTTCTACTGGCTGGGGCTCGGCATGCGCGCGGCGCTGCTGCCGGACACCGCGGTCGCGGTCGAGATCGGCGACTCGTGGCGCCACCTGGAGACGCTCGGGGTGCTGTCGGCCTGGGCGGTGGCCGGCCTGCTGCTGGCTCCGGTGGTGCTGCGCCGGATGGCCCGGCGGGAGTCCGGCTCGCTGGTGGCGGCCCGACGCGAGCGCGCGCTCCAGCGGGTCGGATGACAGGATCGGGCGTGCCTTCGTTGCTGCCACCCACCACCGACGTCCACGTCTCCTACCTCGCCGCCATGGCCGAGTTCCAGGCCGAGGGCCGCGGCGGCCCCGACGACGACACGATGATCGGCCGCGAGATCCGGACGTACGCGGACCGCTGGGCCGACCCCGGCGTGTTCGCGGAGTACGTCGCCGCGCTGCGGGCCGAAGCGCTGGAGGAGACGCCCCGGCCCGCGCACTTCGTGCCCTCGACCACGCTGTGGTGGCTCGACGGCGCGGACTACCTGGGCCGGCTCGCCATCCGGCACCGGCTCAACCAGCAGCTGCTGGACCGCGGCGGCCACATCGGCTACGACGTGCGGCCGTCGGCCCGGCTGCGCGGGCACGCCACCGCCATGCTGGCCGCGGCCCGGCCCGTCGCCCGCGCGCTGGGCATCCAAGCGGCGCTGGTCACCTGCGACGTCGACAACGTCGGCTCCCGCAAGGCCATCGAGCGCAACGGCGGTGTGCTGGAGGACGAGCGCGACGGCAAGCTGCGCTTCTGGGTGCCGACCGCGCCGGTAGGCTCCTCCGCGTGATCTACAAGCTGCTGACCACCGCGGAGTGGCGCGCCGCCGAGGCCGCCGGCGTCTACGCGGGCTCCGAGTTCGACAAGGGCGACGGCTTCATCCACTTCTCCGCCGCCGACCAGGTGGTGGAGACGGCGGCCCGGGTGTTCGGGGGCCAGACCGGCCTGACGATGCTCAGCGTCGACCCGGACGTGCTCGGCTCCGAGCTGCGCTGGGAACCCTCGCGCGGCGGCGCGCTCTTCCCGCACCTCTACGGGCCGATGCCGCTGCACGCGGTGGTCGCCGTCATCACCCTGCGGGACGACATCCCGGTCGACGAGGCGGTGGCCGCGGCGCTGCCGTGAGCGCCGCGGCCGACCCTCCTCAGGAGACGGTGAACGGCGCCGTGACCGTCGACTGCCGCCCTTCGGTGCTGGTCGCGTCGACCCGGATCGTCGTCGACGCGTTGCCGATCGCGTTCCAGACCTCCAGCCGCACGCAGCCGCCGTTCATCGCGGCCAACGTGCCCGACGACGAGCGCAGCCCGACCGCCTGCGTGTAGGACTCGGTGCCGGGCACCGGATCCGTGGCGAAGTAGTGGTAGGTCTCCACCCGGCTGAAGCTCCCCGTGCCGTTGGGGTCGTAGGAGACCCGGGCCTGGACACCCTGCGCGACGGCGCCACCGGCGTCGACGTGCAGCTGGAACGCCGTGGCCCCGCTGACCGGCCCGCGCAGCCCGCACAGGTTGAACGTCGCCGGGTTGTGCGGTGTGCCGTCCCAGTTGCCGTTGGCCGCCGCCAGCGTGACGGTGGCCGCGCCGCCGCCGGCCGACGTGGAGAGCAGGCCGCCGGAGCGCACGAACAGCCGGTTGGAGCCCACCGGCGGGTTGCTGGTCGGCGGGTTACTCGGCTCACCGGTCGGTGGGTTGCTGGTCGGTGGGTTGCTGGTCGGCGGGTTGCTCGGCTCGCCGGTGGGTGGGTTCGCCACCCCGCCGCCGCCGCTCCAGGTGAACGCGCCGGTGGTGGCGGTCCGCCCCGCCGGCACGGTCAGCGTGCGGCCGTCGGAGAAGCGGACGGTCAGCGGGTTCGCCGACACGTTGGTCGCCACATAGGTGCGGGCGCCGTTCTTGGTGAACACCGCGTGCAACGGCGTGTCCGCGGTGACGGTGGTGTCGACGGTGCCGAGCGCGGCGACGTTGCGCACCCAGTGGAACGTGTGGGCCCGCGTCTCGCCGTCCTCCGGCGGGTAGTTGGGGTTGGCCCGCAGCGCCGCCAGCGCGGCGTCACCGGCCCCGTTGGCCCCGAGTGCCCGGAACGACCAGAGCACGTCCTGCCACACCGTCGGTTGCCCGCCGTTGTTGCGGACCAGCTCGTCCCAGTTGGTGTTCACATAGGACGGCCGCTGGCCCAGATAGAGCGAGCCGCCGGTGATGGGCAGCAGGTTGATGCCCTGGATCATCTCGGGCTCGCCGCTGAACCAGGTGGCGTACGCGCCGCCGTCGCCCCAGACCATGCCGACGGTGCTGTGCCCGAACGCGGCCGGGTAGTTGGTGTCGGACGAGTCGAACCAGTACTCCTGGATGGCCTGGGCCTGGGTGGTGTAGATGAACAGGCCGGCGTCGCGGATCGCGGTCTGGCCCGTCGCGATGCCCCACTGGATCAGGGCGTTGGCGAAGTTCATCCCCTCCGACGACGACTCCTGGTTGTTGCCGGCGCCGAACGCGGCGTGGCCGGAGGCCCAGTCGTGACCGGCGTAGATGTCGAAGTCGCGCAGGAACGGGAACATCGGGTCGGTCCGCTGCCAGCTGTTGGCGTCGCGGATCAACAGGTTGACCATCGCGCCGTACTGCGACTGGGCCGCCCAGCCGGGGTCGAACCGGGCCAGGGTGGCGGCCGCCGCGATGAAGTAGCCGTAGTGGAAGTGGTGGTCGTTGAGCTCGGTGTCCGACCCGTACGAGGCCGGGTAGCCGACCAGCGTGCCCCAGGCGCCGTCGTACGCGAAGACCCGTTGGGTCTTGCCCGGCGAGGCGGTGAACCAGTCGGTGAGCCGGGTGCGGATGGCGGCCAGCATGCGGTCGCGCTGCGCGGTGCGGCCGAGCTGGTCGGCGATCTCGGCGAGGCGCGCGGCCCGGCCGAGACCCTTGCCGGTCCAGTAGGTGTCGTTGCCGACGCCGGCCATCGGGTCGCCGTTGGCCACCTGGTCCAGCAACGTGCCGAGGGTGGTCAGGTCGCCGCCGGTCGACGTGGCGACGGCCGGGACCTCGGGCAGCACGCCGTTGAAGCGCGTGGCGGTGGTGAACGAGGAGACGCCGACCAGTGTCCGCATCGGACCGCGGGCCGACACGTAGGTCGGCGAGATCGGCGTGCCGGACGCCAGGTTCTTCCACTGGTGCGGGTAGAGGCTCACCACGGTGCCACCGCCGGCGCCCTCGCGCGCGGTGGTGGTGAACGCGTAGGTGGCGTTGACGGTGCTGGTGGACTGGTTGTAGGCCCAGCTCACCGTGGTGCCGGTGACGTGCCGGTGTGCGTACGCGGCCCAGCTGTCGGCCAGCGCGGTGCGCTCGGCGGCCGGCGTCGAGGTCGTGGTGGGCAGCAGCGCCACCGAGTAGTAGCCGCGACCGGCCAATGTGGACGTGATGGTCGTGCCGCTGACGGTCCAGGCGGCCCCGGCCGGCGCGTAGGCGACGTAGTCGTGCCCGCGCATGGTGAAGCCGACCCGGTTGCCGGAGTTGAGCCAGACCGCCGGCGTGCCCGGGAAGCCGAGCTGGGCGTTGCCGCCGGTCACCTGGGCGTACACGAACGGCAGCCCGTGCCCGATGGTGGCCCGCAGCGTGCGCCCGTTGCCGGACCAGTAGGGCGAGACCGTCCAGTCGGTCCAGCCGTCCACCTTCACGTCGGGCGAGCTGAGCCCGGCGACACCGAGGGTGAACTCCCGGCTGTACGAGTAGTGGTACTCCCCCACGGTCGTCGGCGTGCCGGAGATCGACGGCGTGGTGGTGTAGGAGACGCCGAGGCCGTCGGCGCCCGGCTGGAACGACATCGGGTGCGCGTGCAGGGGCGCGGAGTACTGGCAGCCGACGTTGTCGCGCTTGTAGAGCAGCGACGACCACCAGTCGTTGGTCGGCACCGCGCCGGCCGGGGCGTTGGCGGTGACGTAGAGGCGGGGGTTGGCGGACACGCCGGCGCAGGCCACGGGGGCCGCGGCGCCGGCCGGACGGGTGGTGGCGTAGCTGCCGGCGCCCAGGGGTGCGGCGCCGGCCCGGTCGAGCATGGTGAAGGAGAGCACGGTGCTCACGAGCGCCACGGCCAGCACGGCCGCGGACGCACGGGCCCGGCGAGAGAACGGTTTCATGGAGCCTCCGGGGACGGTCGGGGGCGTTCTGTTGCTGAGCAGGTCACCAAACCCAGCGGCAGATGTCAATGGCCTCTCAGCCCGTGAGAGAGCGCTCTCAGGGAGCGGAACCCGGCCGCCACTCCGGGTCGCGCCCGCTGGCCGCCAGGACCGCCGCGAACGCCCCGGCGTCCGGCGCCACCGGGACCGGCCCGCCGAACGCGCCCATCGCCCGCCCCTGCTCCCCCATCTCGGTCATGAACCGGGTGCTCAGGTCCACCGCCGACGGGTCCGGCCGGTAGTCCTGGCCGGTCGCGCGGGCCAGGTCCCAGCCGTGGATGGTCAGGTCGGTGGCCAGCATCGAGGCGACGGTCGCGGGCGGCATCTCGTACGCGCCGAAGGTGATCGGGGCCGCCGGGGCGACCGCCCAGCCGGCCGCCGCGGCGTCGGCGTCCGCGGCGAACCGTTCGGCGAAGCTGTCGTCGACGAGCTCCGTGGTCCACAGCTCGCTGGGCACCGGACCGCCCCGGGCCGCCAGCGCCAGCGCCGTCCCGACCTGGAGCACGTGGTTGACCAGCGTGCGGACGTCCCAGTCGACGCAGGGCGTGGGCGCGGCGAGCTGACCGGCCTGGACGTCGCGGAGGACCGCCCCGGTCTGCCGGGCGGCGTGGGAGATCACGGTGTCGAACTGCATGTGGCCCACGCTAGGGCTCCGGGTGCCGGGGAGGCTTGAACAAACGCGACATACGCTGGGCCGATGCCGGGAATCCTGCACGCCGGGCGGGCGCACCAGGCGTTCCGGTTCAGCACCCGGCCGCCGGCCGCCGCGCTCGCGCCGTTCGTGGCGCACTACTGGGTCATCCACTGGGACCTGCGGGGGCGGGCGCCGCACGAGCAGCGGGTGCTCCCGTACCCGGCGGTGAACATGACGTTCCTGCCCGGCCGGTGCCGGGTCACCGGTGTGCCGCGCGGCCGCTTCACCGAGGTGCTGTCGGGCGTGGGCCGGGTGTTCGGCGCGCGGTTCCGGGCGACCGGCTTCCGGCCGTTCCTCGGCGCCCCCGTCGCGACGATCACGGACCGGTCGCTGCGGGTCGAGGAGGTGTTCGGCGCCGGCGTGCCTGCCGCGGAGATCCTCGCCGCTGACGACGCGGCCGCGACCGCGCTGCTGGACCGCTTCCTGGTCGCGCAGGCCCCGACCGCGCCCGACCCGGTCGCCGAGACGGTGGAGGCGATCATGGCCCGGGCCGCCGACGACTCGACGATCACCCGGGTCGACCATCTCGTCGACGCGTTCGGCATCGGCGCCCGCCGGATGCAGCGCCTCTTCGCCGAGCACGTGGGCGTCGGGCCGAAGTGGGTGATCCGCCGCTACCGGCTGCACGAGGCCGCGGCCGCCGCCTCGGCCCAGGGCGACGGCCTCGACGTGGCCGCCCTGGCCGCCCGCCTCGGCTATGCCGACCAGGCCCACCTGACCCGCGACTTCACCGCCGTGGTCGGCGAGCCACCGGCCCGCTACGCCCGCGCGCAGCCGGGTCAGGCGTAGCGTCGCGGGTATGAGGATCGTCATCGCCGGCGGCCACGGCCAGGTGGCCCGGCTGCTCAGCCGGCAGCTCGCCGACGCCGGGCACACCCCCGTCGCCATCTTCCGCAACGCCGCCCAGACGGACGACGTGGTCGCCACCGGCGCCGAGCCGGTCGTCCTCGACCTGGAACGGGCGACCCGCGACGAGGTCGCCGCGGCCCTCATGGGCGCGGACGCGGTGGTCTTCGCGGCGGGCGCGGGCCCGGGCAGTGGCCCGGCCCGCAAGTGGACGGTCGACCGGGACGCGGCGATCCTCCTGGCCCGCGCGGCGGAGACGGCCGGCGTACGCCGCTACGTGCTGCTGTCCGCGATCGGCGCCGACGACTTCGACCCGTCGCTGGACGACGACTTCGAGGTCTACCTGGAGGCCAAGAGCGCGGCCGACGCGGCGGTCCGCGGCACCGATCTGGAGTGGACGATCCTGCGCCCGGACGGCTTCACCGACAAGCCCGGCACGGGCAAGGTGACGGTCGCCGAAACGGTGACCCGCAGCAGCATCCCCCGCGCCGACGTCGCCGCGTCCCTGGCCGCCGTCGTCACGGGCAACCTGGCGGTCCGTCGCCAGTTCGAACTGACGGGCGGCGACACCCCGATCCCCGAGGCGATCGCGGCGCTGTAGGACAGCCGACGATGTTACGCGATCACGGCTGCCGACGGTCCGGCCTGGTCAACCCGCACAGCGGCAGGGCGGCAACTCGCCGACTCTGCCCGACCGTGGTCACCCCCCACGGCGGACCGGTCCGGCCGTCGGCGCCGCAGACCAGATCGACTGGTCGCGAGCCAGTATCGACGCGATGCACCTGCGGGCGGTGAAACGGGTATCTGACGAGCCGAGTCCGGTAGACCGCGGTAAGCCCAGCTCCAAAGTTGACGCGATCAGCGACCGGGACCGGCTTCTCAGCGTGGCTGGGCGTCCAGGAAGCGTAGGACCGCGCGGACGCGGCGGTGGTCCTCCGTTGTCGGCGGCAGGTCGAGTTTCGTGAAGATGGCGGTCACGTGCTTCTCGACGCTGCGGCTCGCCAGGTGCAGGTCAGCGGCGATGGCCGTGTTGGAGCGGCCCTCCGCCACCAGGGCCAGGATCTCCCGCTCCCGCGCCGTGAGTCGGGCCAGGCCGGCGTCCACAGTGGGCGCCGACAGCAGCTGCCGGATCACCTCCGGGTCCAGGGCCACGCCGCCGTCGGCTATGCGGTGCAGGGCGTCCAGGAAGGCGGCCGTGCTGACGATGCGGTCCTTCAGCAGGTAGCCCACGCGCTCCGGGTGGTCGCGGAGCAGTTGGTGCGCGTACACCGTCTCGACCCACTGTGAGAACACCAGCACGCCGACGGCCGGGTGGGCGGCGCGGATGGCGATCGCGGCCCGTACGCCTTCGTCCGTGAAGGTCGGCGGCATGCGCACGTCGACGATGGCCACGTCCGGCCGGTGCGTATCGACCGCGGCCACCAGGCCGGCCGCGTCCGCCACCGTGGCCACCACCGAGACCTCGTGGTCGGTCAGCAGGGCCGCCATGCCGTCGCGCATCAGGGCGTTGTCCTCCGCGATCACCACCCGCATGTCAGGCCGCCGGCAGGGTCATCGTGACGGTGGTCGGGCCGCCGTCGGGGCTGGTCACGTCGAGGCGGCCGTCGAGGGCCTGGGCGCGGGCGATCAGGCCGCGCAGGCCGGAGCCCATTGTGGAGGGTGCCGCGCCGCCGCGGCCGTCGTCGGTCACGACCAACCGTATCCAACCGTCGGCGGACGTGAGCGACAGCCGCACCGTGCTGGCGCCCGCGTGCCGGGTGGCGTTGCTGAGCAGCTCGGCCGCCGTGAAATAGAGGGTGGCGGCCGCGTCCGGCGGTGGTGGCCGGTCCAGGGCGACCGACACCGACACCGGCAGGCCGCTGCGGGCGGCGAGCGTGCCCAGCGCGGTCGGCAGCCCGGCGTCCAGAGCCGGCGGGTGGATGCCCCGGACGATCTCCCGCAACTCGTCGAGCGCGTCCGTCACCGCCGCGCGTGCTCCGTCGACCAGCTCGGCCGCCTCCCCGTCGGCGGGGCCCAGCCGCTTCTCGATCCGCCCGAGCGTCATGCCCAGCGCCACCAACCGGGCCTGGGTGCCGTCGTGCAGGTCGCGTTCCAGCCGGCGCAGGGTGGTGGCCGCGTCGGCGGTCAGCGCCGCCCGGCTGGTGACGAGCTCGTCGATCCGCTCGGCGGCGCGCCCGCGGCCGAGCAGCAGGGTGGCCAGGCTCCGGTCGACGGCGACCAGGCCGCGCAGCACCCACGGGAAGACGAACAAGGCGGCCACGCCGATCGCCACCACGTACGCCGTGTCGAGCCGCCGGTCGACACCCAGCTCTGCGAGCTCGCCCGCTGACCACCACGCCGGCGAGGTCAGCAGCGCGACGCCGAAGACGGTGCCGAGCAGGGTCAGGTAGGCGGTGACGAAGGCCAGCGGCGCCTTGACGAACGCGTACACCGCGGCTCGCCAGGCCCGGTCGTCGACCAGCACCTCCCGCGCCCGGGCGACCACCGTGCGGCCCTCCAGCGGCGGTGGCGGCGGCAGGTCCCAGCCGAGCAGCGGGCGGGCCACCGCACCGAACCAGCCGGGCAGGTGGCGGGCCAGCAGCAGCAATCCGACCAGGAGCGGCAGCCCGATCACGGTCAGCGCCAGCGGGGCCGCGACCAGCAGGGCCGCCGGCACGAGCACGGCGGGGGCGGCGAGGAGCAGGCTGGCGTACGCGTAGCCGACCATCCGCCACGTGCGGCCGGTGAACGGGGCGAGCAGGACCGCCGTCAACCGACGGCCTCGACGGGGCGGCCCCGGGTGAGCAGCGCGGCGGGCAGCACCGTGCCGGCGGCGACCACCGCGGCGGTGGCGAGGACGCCCAGGGCCAGCGTGGCCGGCGGCACGTAGGGCCACGCGCCCAGCGCCGTGCGCACGATCGGCGTGACCGTCACGGCCGCGACCACGGCGGCGAGGACCAGCCCGGTGAGCGTCACGATGCCAGCTTCGCAGATCACCACGGCCAGCACGTGCCGCCGGGTGGCGCCGGCCAGGCCCAGCAGGGCGAGGTCCCGGCGCCGCCCGACCATGACCGTTATTAGCGTGTTGACCGCGGCGACGGCGGCGAACAGGCAGTACACCGCGGTGCCCGAGTAGTCCAGCCAGACCTCCGCGGCCGGCCCGGCGAACCCGGTCACGTGGGCCGTGGTGGTGTGCGCCGCGACCTTGACGCCGGCGAACGCGACCGCGAGCACCAGCGGGACCAGGGCGCCGGACAGCGACCGCGACAGCACGGCGACGCTGTCGGCGGCGAGCCGCCCGGTCCCGCCGGCCAGCCGGAGCAGTGGGCGGGCCAGCCCGATCGTGGCCCGCAGCACGAACGGCCCGAGCAGGCCCACGCCGGTGCACAGCGCGAGCATCACGAAGAACGCCGCGTCGTCGGCCGCGTCCGCCGCCAGGCCGGCGATCAGCACCGAAAGGGTTCCGCCGCCGGCGACCAGCAGCAGCCCGAGGCCGACCCGGACCGCGGTGAACCGAGCGCGCCGGGTGGCCGCGTCGGCGAGCGCCACGGCGGGCCGGACCCGGGAGGGGCGGATCGCGGCGATCAGCCCACCGAGCGCCGAGGTCAGCACGAGCACCGCGACGACGGGTGGCAGCAGGAGCGGTTCCGGCGCGAAGCGGGCGTCCGGCGGCGCGATGCCGTGGTCGACCAGCAGGCCGAGCCAGGCCCAGCCGGCCAGCAGGCCGCGCAGGTACCCGGCGACCCCGGCCGGCACGGCGACCGCGGCGGCCTCCAGGGCGACCGCGCGCCGGATCCGGGCCGGGGTCGCGCCGACCGCGCGGAGCAGCGCCACGTCCATGGCCTGCTGGGCGATCGCCGCGTTCATCGTGACGCCGACCAGCAGCACCGTGAGATAGACCGCGATCAGCGCGAAGGCGGTCAGCGCGTCGGCCAGGTCGCCGGTCGCGTCGGGCACGGACACGCGTACCGTCAGGGTCGCGGTCATGACCACCGCGGCGACGAGCTGGGTGCTGGCCGGGCCCGCGAAGGCCCAGCGGTGGGCGCGCAGGGCCTGCGCCGCGATCCCCGCCCTCACGCCGGCACCGCCGCGGGCTCCGTCACGTTGCGCAACAGCTCGGCGATGGTCGAAGCATCCGGCGTACGCGTGTCCGCGACCAGCCGGCCGGCCCGCAACAGCAGCAGCCGGTCGCTGTGCGCGGCCGCGACCGGGTCGTGGCTGACCATGACCACCGTCACGCCGTCGCGCTCGACGGCCGCCCGCAGCAGCCGCAGCACCTGGCCGCCGGTCGTCGGGTCGAGCGCGCCCATCGGCTCGTCCGCGAACACGACGGCCGGCCGGGTGATCAACGCCCGGGCCACCGCTACCCGCTGGCGCTGCCCGCCGGACAGGTCGCCGACCGGCCGGTCACCGAGCCCGCCGAGCCCCACCGCCTCGAGCATCGCCTCGACGTCGGCCCGGCTGGCCCTCGGGCCGCCGAGCCGGGCCGGGAGCAGGACGTTGCGGGCCACGGTGAGCGTGGAGAGCAGGTTGTAGGACTGGAAGACGAAACCGACCCGGTCCCGCCGCAGCCGGGTCACCGCCGCCTCGCGCAGCCGGGTGAGGTCGCGGCCGGCCAGCCGCACCCGACCCGTGGTCGGCCGGTCGAGCCCCGCCAGGCAGTGCAGCAGCGTGCTCTTGCCCGACCCGGTCGCGCCCATCACGGCCACGAACTGCCCCGAGGGTACGGCCAGCGAGACGTCCCGCAACGCCCACAACCGCTCGCCGTACCGCCGTCCCAGACCCTCAGCCACCACCGGCGCGTCATCCATGCCGACCAGCCTCGCCGGCTGTGGCGGCCTGATCGACCGGGCCGGCCGCCCGACCGTGGTGCGGTCCACCGCACCTTCGTGGTTTCCGGCGACCCTCCGCAGGGCAACGCATGCGGCATGACGTGGGTCGACTCGGTCCGCCAGCGGGCGCGCACCACCCTGAGCACAGCGGGCCGGCGCGGCGCGCCGCCGCCCTTCACCCCCAACCAGCGTTTGGCGCCGCCGCCCAGCGCCGCTCCCGTCGTGGTGGTCGACAAGGCGCCGACGGTCGACGACGGCATACCCCGCGGCATCCGCCTGGCCGGGGCCTGGGCGTGGCGGATCATCCTGTTCGTCGCGGCCGCGTACCTCCTGCTGCGGGTCATGGGGCTCCTCCGGGTGGTGCTCATCCCGGTCGTCGTCGCGATCCTGCTCGCGGCGCTGCTCGAGCCGGTCGCCGCCGCCATGCGACGGCGGGGCATGAACAAGTCGCTGGCCGCGGCGCTGGTGCTGATCGGTGGCCTGATCGTCGTCTTCGGCGGGCTCAGCCTGATCATCCAGACGTTCATCTCACAGTTCGACAACCTCTCCGACCAGGTCGGGCAGGGCATCGACGAGGTGCAGGACTGGCTCGCCCGCAGCCCGCTGCACCTGTCGCAGGCCCAGGTCAGCGACGGCATCGAGCAGCTGCAGCGGCAGTTCATGGACAACCGGGACAGCCTGTTCACCGGCGCGCTCAGCACGGCGACCACCATCGGCGAGGTCGCCACCGGCTTCTTCCTGGCCCTGTTCACGCTCTTCTTCTACCTGCGCGACGGCGAGCAGATCTGGACGTTCCTGTGCCGGCTGCTGCCCCGCGGCGCCCGCGTCCCGGTCGCCCGGGCCGGCCACTACTCGTGGCACACCCTCGTCTCGTACGTGCGGGCCACCGTCCTGGTCGCCTTCGTCGACGCGGTCGGCATCGGCATCGGCCTGGCGATCCTCCGGATCCCGCTCGCGCTGCCGCTGGCCGCCCTGGTCTTCCTCGGCGCGTTCATCCCGGTCGTCGGCGCCACCGTCACGGGCGCCGTGGCCGTGCTGGTCGCGCTGGTCACCCAGGGGCCGATCAGCGCGCTGATCGTGCTGGCCATCGTCATCGGCGTACAACAGCTCGAAGGGCACGTCCTGCAGCCGCTGATCATGGGTCGGGCGGTCGCGCTGCACCCGCTCTCGGTCATCCTGGCGATCGCCACCGGCATCGTGGTCGGCGGCATCGTCGGCGGCCTGGTCGCCGTGCCGATCCTGGCGGTCGCCAACACGGCGGTGCGCTACCTGGCCGACCATCCGAGCGGCGAACCGACACCGGACCGCGAGCCACCGGGCACGGAACCGACGGACGACGACGAGGCGGAGGCGGAGGACCGGGTGGAGGACCGGGCCGAGGCCGCCGACCCGGCGAACCCGCCACCGGTCGAGTCGTCCGTCGACGCGACACCGCGCCGCGAGTGACCGATCGCGTGCGCCCGCGGGTGCGCGTCAACCAGGTGGGCTACCGGCCGGGCGCGCCGAAGCGGGCGACCTGGATCACCGACGCCCTCGAACCCGCGCCGTTCACGGTGCGGGCCTCGAGCGGTGCGGTCGCGTTGCAGGGGCGTTCTGCGCCGTGGTCGCCGCGACCCGAGCCGACGTCCGGCGTGTCGGTCCACGTCCTGGACCTGACCGCCCTCGACACGGTCGGCGACGGCTATCGGCTGCTGGTCGGCGCGGATCGCAGCCACCCGTTCCGGATCGCCCCGGACCTTTACGACCGTTTGAGCCGGGACGCGTTCCGGCTCTTCTACCTGCTGCGTTCGGGCTGCGAGATCGACGAGCAACGAGCGCCGGGGTACGGGCGACCGGCCGGGCATCTCGGCGACGTCGCGGTTCCCTGCTGCGCCGAGCTGTATCCCGGCTGGCGGCCGAGCGGAGCGTTCGACGTCTCGGGCGGCTGGTACGACGCGGGCGACTACGGCAAGTACGTGGTCAGCGGCAGCATCGCCCTCTGGCAGCTGCTGAACCTGCTGCGGCTGTTGCGCCGTCACCCGGCCGCCGCCCGGGCGGGACTGGTGACCGAGTCCGAGGTCGTCGAGGAGTGCCGCTGGCAGCTCGACTGGCTGGTGCGCATGCAGGTGCCGCCGGGTCAGCCGTACGCGGGCATGGCGTTCCACCGGGTGCACGGCAGCACGTGGTCGCCGATGCCAGGGTTCGCGCACGAGGATCCGACGACGCGGGTCCTCCACCGACCGTCCACGGCGGCGACCCTGCACATGGCGGCGGTCGCGGCTATGGGCGCTCGACTGTTAGACGACGACAAGCTGTTGGCCGTCGCCCGCACCGCGTATCGCGCCGCCCGCGCCCATCCCGACCTGATCGCGCCGGACGACGAGGGCCGGCACGGCGGCGGGCCGTACGGCGATCCGTGGCTGGCCGACGATTTCGCGTGGGCGGCCACCGAGTTGGGGCTGGCGACCGGTTCGCCGTACGCGGTGCCGCCGCAGGAGTTCGACCTCGACGGTTTCGACTACGACCGGGTCGGTGCACCGGCGGCCCTGGACGTCGCGACCGCGACGGGCCGGCTGTCCGACGATGTCCGCGCGGCCGCGGAGCGCCTGCTGGACCTCCAACGCGCGCAGCCGTGGGGCCAGCCCTACGCCCCGGCGACGGGCTGGCAGTGGGGCTCGAACGGCCGCATCCTCAATAACCTCGTCGTCCTGGCGACGGCGCACGAGCTCACCGGCGACCGGCGCTACCGGGACGCGGTGGCGACGGGCGTCGACTACCTGTTCGGCCGCAACGCGCTCGGGCAGAGCTACGTCACCGGCTACGGCACGGACGCCACCGCCCACCTGCGAACGCGGCAGTTCGGCCACGACCTCGACCCGTCCCTGCCGCCCCCGCCACCGGGCGCGCTGGCCGGCGGGGCCAACTCGGTCGAGACTGCTGGCTTCCCGAGCGACCCGCGCCTGCGTGGCCTGCCGCCGCAGGCCCACTACCTCGACGAGCCCACATCGGAAACGACGAACGACATCTGCATCCGCTGGAACGCACCGCTGGCCTACGTCGCGACGTATCTCGCCTTGCCACACTGAGTCCATGGATTACGTCAGCCGGGTGCCCGCCCCGCCGCTGGACCGGTTCACCGACGACATCTACTGCCTGACCACTGTTCATCAACCTGGGCGATCCCGTCCGTATGTGGGACGGAGACCCCTCGGCGCCGCCGGCAGTGCTCACCGATGCGTGGTTCATGGGCGTCCGGACCCGGCGCTTCCTCATGGAGTACCCCTCGCGCGTGCGGCTGGTCGGTGTGCATTTCAAGCCGTGGGGCATGTCGCCGTTCGTCGACGTGCCCGCCGCGGAACTGGGGGACCGATGGTTGTCGGCCGACGCCGTCTGGCGGCGGAGTTCGGACCGGATCCGCAACCAGGTCGGCGATCTCGCGTCGGCCACCGAAACCTTGCGGGTCCTGGAGGCGGAGCTGCGGTCGCGACTTGCCGAAGAACCGTCGCGTGGACTGGACCTGGTGCTGCACACTGGCCAACGCTTGGCGGCGTCGCACGGCGCGGCGCAGGTCGGTGCTCTCGCTGGTGCGGTCGGCGTGAGTGGCAATCATCTGGCCACGCTGTTCAAGGCACGCGGCGGGCTATTTCCACCGGGCCTACTTCGGCAGGGAGTTCAGGGACTTCACCGGCCATACTCCGACGGAGTACCTGGCCTTGCGGCGTCGGTTCCCCGCCGAGCCGGGATTCCCACCCGACAACGGTCCCATGCCGGTTGATTGATTTCTTACATGCGCTCCCGCCGCCGCGGGCGGCACGATCGGGTGCTGATGCGGCAAGCGATTGCGAGGAGAGCCTGTGGGCACGGTGATCATGCACAACGTGTGTCGGTGGACGGTTTCATCGCCGACGACAACGACGACGTCGGGCCGCTGCACGACTGGTACTTCAGCGGGAACACTCCGATCACCGGGGACGGTGACCAGCGGTTCGACCACTCCGGGTCGGGGAGCGGGTTCAAGGTCTCCCGGGCGTCGGCGGAGTACGTCCGGGCGATGTGGGCCTCGATCGGCGTGATCGTTCAGGGCCGCCGCCTGTTCGACCTGGTGAACGGCTGGGAGGGTAGCCCGCCGACGGGAGACCACGTGGTGGTCGTCTCCCACCGGCCCAAGCCTGACGGTTGGCACCCCGAGGCGTCGTACCACTTCGTCGGCAGCGTGCGGGCCGCGATCGATCGTGCCCAGGAGTTGGCCGGGGAGCGGACCATCGCGGTGAACGCCGGCGAGGTGGGCAGCCAGATCCTCGCGGCCGGCCTCGTGGACGAGGTGGCGATGGATGTGGTGCCCGTGGTGTTCGGGTCCGGCAAACGCTACTTCGGCCGCATCGACGGCCAGCACCTGCTCGAGGATCCCCACGTGGTCGTGCAGGGCGAGCGGGTGCTGCACCTGCGGTTCAGGGTGCGTCGCTAAGCGCTGGTCGACAGCGCGGCGATCGCCTCGGTGATCGGCGTGTCGCCGCCCGTCAGTTCGAACTGGCGACGGACCGCCAGGTTGCCCGTGACGACGGCGGCCAGGGACGCGGCGACGTCGGCGCGGGGGATGCTGCTGCGGTCCACTCCAGATCGGTGCCGCGGACCGCGGCGTCGGCCGCGCTCTTGGCCTCCAGGTAGACCTCGAAGTCGTCGTCCAGGGACGGTTCGGCCCGACCTAAGAACCGGTTCAGGTGTCCTCGGAGGCGCGGATCGCGGACGCGAAGACTGCCGCATCAAGAGTGACGTTCACCCACGCCTTCGAACGCTGGCCCCGCTCTTCAATGGCGAGGCCGACGAGCGCCAGGTCGCCGGCGAGGGAGCGCAGCCTCTCCTGCTCGGGCGTTTCGCCGCGCGTCTCGTCGAGTTCGTCACGGCTCCACGCGGCCGACGCGGCGTCCGCAAGTTCGACCGGAATGCGCACCGCGATACGGGGCATGTCCACTAGGAGGCTCTTTCCAAGGGTGGCAAGCACAGCGGCATCCCGTTGGTAACGGTCGTACTGGCCGAGTTCGGGCATGGAAGGCACCATACGGTTCCTACCGGGGCGCTGCCCGGTCCCCGACCCTCCTCCGAGACGCCGCGTCCGCGCGTTCCTGCGCTTCCTGGACGCCCAGCCACGCTGAGAACGCAGGCAGTCTGCGCCAGGATGGAAGGATTGCGCGGTGACGCTGAAGATCGCCGCGGCCTGGACCGTACCGCGCGCGGGGTGGGACTTCTCCTGGCTGGCCGGGCGGGTCGAGGGCACGGAGCCGCCGTGGGATTACCGGGAGCGGGGCTCGGGTGTTGGTGCGGGAGGCCGCGTAGCTGCTCGACGTGGACACCGGCGGCGGTGAGTTCCTTGCCGGGCTCGGGCCGCTCCCCCGGCGCACCGTGGCCGTCGAGAGTTGGGCGCCCAACATCGAGGTGGCGCGCGAGCGACTCGGCGTGCGCTCGAGACGCGGATAGAGGATGTCGCCGGCGGCTTCGACCTGGTGCTCAGCTGGCACGGGCGCCTGGCCCCGGAGCACGTGAGCCCGGACGGACGGCTGCTCACCCAGCAGGTCGGTAGCCGCAACCACCTGGAACTCAACGACGTCCTGGGAGCGACGCCACCCAACCGCCGTCGGGGCGACCCGGCCCCGCTAGCGGTCGTCGGCGAGCACGAGATCCTCGACCGCCCGCAGGCCGACCGCGCCGTCGGCGGGCGGTGGGCCTTGGCCTTTGACAGCGGCGAGGAGCGCGGCGAGCTGCGGCACGAACGGGCTGACCGGCGTGAAGTCGAGCCGCCGTCCATTGAGGACGATCTCGCCGGTGCCGTCCGGGCCGAACGTGCCGTCGCAGAAGGCGGTCCCGCCGTCACCGAAGATCTCGAGCCGCGTGTACTCGCCGACCTGCACCGTGCTCAGCACCTCGACCGTCGGGCCCGAGGCCAGCTGCCCCGCGATCGCCGCGGTTTCGTCGCGGCCGGTGTGCCACCTCGCCGTGCTCAGCACCGCCTTGTACTGGGCCCAGTCAGCCACATCCCCGGCGAACCAGCGGGCCAGGTCCAGGCAGTGCGTGGCGGTGGCCGACATCGACCACCAGCGGCCGACGTCGCCGCGGGCGCGCCAGTTCGACTCCGGGATCGGGTACGCCCAGATCAGCCGGAGATGCCGGATCGTGCCCAGCTCGCCGGCGCGGACCCGCTCGCGCAGCGCCACGTGGCCGGGATGGCAGCGCAGGTGGTAACTCGCGGCGAGCACCCGGTCCTGGGTCGCGGCCAGGTCGACCAAGGTCCGGGCCTCGGCCACGCTCAACGCCATCGGCTTCTCGACCAGCACGTGCTTGCCGGCCCGCAGGCTCGCCTCGGCCTGCGGGAAGTGCAGCCCGTCCGGCGAGGCGACGATGACGAGCTCGACCCGTGGGTCGCCGAGGAACGCACCCAGATCGTCGTACGCCCGCGCGTCGTCGGCGCCCAGCCCGGCCAGGAACTCCCGGCCCGCCGCCTCCTGACGGGACAGCACCGCCGCCAGGTGGGCGTCCCGGGACGCCATCACCACCGGCCCGTGCGCCGCCGCCGCGATGTAGCCCGTGCCGATGATGCCCACACCGATCATGACGCCCCCGTCGCCACCCGCTACGCAGCCTTGCGGGTTGCCTTCTTCGCCGTCGTCTTCTTCGCCGCGGACGACTTCTTGGCAGTGGACGACTTCGTGCTCTTCTTCGCCGCGGCCTTGGCCGGCGTCTTCCTCGCGGTGCTCTTCTTCGCCGGCACCTTCTTGGCAGCGCTCTTCTTGGCCGGGGCCTTCTTCGCCGCCTTCTTCGAAGCGGCGCCGGAAGCACGGCCGGCACCACCGCGCCGCGACCGGGCGTCCTCGACGCTGCGCCGCAGCACCTCCATCAGGTCGCTGACGCCGGTCGCCTCGGGAGCCGCCTCGGTCTCGGTGATCTCCTCGCCGGACTTCTTCGCCTCGATCAGCTCGTTGACCCGATCGGTGTACGTGTCGCGGTACTCCTCGGGCTTCCACGCGGAGGTCATCGAGTCGAGCAGCTGCGCGGCCATGCTCAGCTCGGCCGGCTTCAGCTTCACCTTGCCGGGGATGTCGGCGATGTCGCCGGGGTCGCGCACCTCGTCGGCGAAGAACATGGTCTGCAGCACGAGCTGGTCGCCGTCGCTGCGGATCGCGGTGAGGTACTCCTTGCCGCGCATCACCAGCGTGCCGATCGCGGCCCGGCCGGCGTCGGCCATCGCGTCCCGCAGCAGCGCGTAGGTACGGGTCGACTCGTCGCTGCCCGGCCCGAGGAAGTAGGTCTTCTGGTAGTAGATCGGGTCGATCTCCTCCAGGTCGACGAACGCGTGGATCTCCAGGCTGCGCGACCGGCCGGGCGCGACGGCGTCGAGCTCGTCCGGGTCGAGGATCACGTACTGGCCGCCGCCGACGTCGGCGCCTTTCACGATGTCGGCGTAGTCGACCTCCTTGCCGGTGCGCTCGTTGACCCGCTGGTAGCGGATCCGGTCGCTGGTGCCCTTCTCGAACTGGTGGAACGAGACCTCGTGCTCGCGGGTCGCCGAGTACATCCGCACCGGGACCGCCACCAGTCCGAAGCTGATCACGCCGGTCCAGATCGGACGCGCCATCCCCACCACCTCCGCAGCCAGCCGCCCGTCGCTTTCCGGCGGTACTACCCGCGAGCCTCGCATCACAATCCGCCCACCATGTGTGAAACAATCGTCTTGCACATATGTCTCAGACGTGCGTACCATCTGCGGCATGACACGCATCGAGAACGCGAAGATCCTGGTCTGCGGCGCCGGCATCGCGGGCACCGCGCTCGCCTGGTGGCTGGCCGAGCGCGGGGCGCGGGTGACGGTCGTCGAGCGGGCCGAGTCCCCGCGCGACGGCGGCTACAAGGTCGACATCCGCGGCGCGGCGCTGGCCGTGGTCGAGCGGATGGGGCTGCTGGAGTCGGTGCGGGCGCACCGCACCGGGGTGCGCACCGGCTCGGTGGTCGACGCGACCGGCCGGCGGGTGGCCAGCATGGACGCCGACACGTTCGGCGGCCGGGTGCACGACGACGCCGAGCTCCTCCGCGGCGACCTGGCCCGGCTGCTGCGCGAGGGCGCGTCCGGCGTCGACTTCCGGTTCGGCGATGCGGTGGCCGGCGTCTCCGCCGGCGGCGAGGTCACCTTCGAGAGCGGGCAGCGCACGGCGTACGACCTGGTGGTGGGGGCCGACGGTCTGCGCTCGCGGACCCGGGAGCTGGCCTTCGGCGGGGGCGGCGTGCACGACCTCGGCCATTACGTCGCGATCTGGTCGGTGCCCAACCACCTCGGCCTCGACCGCGAGGAGCTGACCTATGTCGGGCCGGGGCGGACCGCGCTGGTCTACAGCACCGCCGGCCAGGCCGACGCCAAGGCGATGTGCCTGTTCACCGACCCCGGCGGTCCGCGACCCAGCGGGCGAGCGGCCCAACACGCGTTCCTGACCAGTGCGTACGCCGGTGAGGGCTGGGAGGTGCCGCGCCTGCTCGACGCGCTGCCCGGGGCCACCGACTTCTATTTCGACACGGTCAGCCAGGCCCGCCTCGACAGCTGGTCCCGTGGGCGGGTCACGCTGATCGGCGACGCCGCCTACTGCGCCTCCCCCGCGTCCGGGCAGGGCACCAGCCTCGCCCTGGTCGGCGCCTACGTCCTGGCCGGCGAGCTGGCCGCGGCCGGCCTCGACCAGGGTCCGGCCCGCTACGAGCGGCTGATGCGCCCGTTCGTCGCCGCCAACCAGAAGCTCGGCCCGGCCAACATCAAGCGCATGGTGCTGCGCAGCCGGGGCCAGGTGCGGATGTCGATGCGCATGCTGGCCGTGGTCAACCGGTTGCCCGGCAAGGAGCGCATGCTGGCCAAGGTCGTCGAGCCGATCCACCGGGCCGCGACGGCGATCGACCTCCCGAGCTACTGAGCACTTGCGCGTGGTGCCACGTGGTGCCATAGTAGTGCCATGGACCTGACGCCCTACGTCGACAAGCTTCGCGAGGAGCTGGCCGTCGCCGCCGAGGCCGGTGGCGAAGAGGCCCGCGCGCTCGCCGAGCGGCTGACCGCTCCCCTGGATTCGGCCGTCCGCCTGGCCTTCCTCGAGGCGCTCTCCGCCGCGGCCGACGAGATCACCCGTGAGCTGGCGCCCGGCTCGGTCGACGTGCGGCTGCGGGGGCGCGACCCGCAGTTCGTCGTCGCCGTGGTGCCAAGTGGCACCACGGCGACACCAACTCCGGCACCGGCCGAGCCGGCCGTCGACGAGGCGCTCACCGCGGGCGCCGCCTCGGCCCGGATCAACCTGCGCCTGCCCGATGAGCTCAAGTCGCGGGTCGAGGCCGCCGCGGCCAGTGGCCACGTCTCCGTCAACACCTGGCTCGTCCGGGCCGCGGCCGCCGCGCTCGACGCCGACCGCCACCGCCCCGCGACCAGCGCCCCCGACGGCGGCGCCGGCCAGCGCTTCACCGGTTGGGTCCGCTAGCCACCGATCGTCACCACCACACGAGGGGACCACCATGCCCACCTTCGACACCCCGACGCCCATCGACGTCGAGATCAGCATCATCGTCGGCCACGTGCGGGTCACCGCCAGCGAACGGGACACGACCGAGGTCGAGGTGCGGCCCGGCAACAACAACGCCAGGTCGCGCAAGATGGTCGAGGAGACCCAGGTCGCCTACGCCGACGGCCGGCTGACCGTGCGCACCCCGAAGGGCCTCGCGCGCTGGTTCGCCGGCTCGAGCGGCCGGATCGAGGTCGACATCGCCGTCCCGGCCGGCTCCCGGCTCACCGGCAGCACCGACGCGGGTGACCTGCGGGTCGTCGGCGCGCTCGGTGAGACCCGCTACAAGTCCGGCTTCGGCGCGCTGCGGCTGGGCGAGACCGGCCGGCTGCGGCTCGAGACCGGGGCGGGCGACATCACGGTCGACCGCGCCGCCGGCGACGCCGAGGTGACCACCGGCACCGGCCGGGTGCACGTCGGCAAGGTCGAGGGCGCTTCCGTGGTCAAGAACTCCAGCGGCGAGACCTGGATCGGCGAGGCCGTCGGGACGCTGCGGGCCAACGGCGCCAACGGCAGCATCGACGTCGACCGGGTCACCGGCGGCGCGACGCTGAAGACCGCCAACGGCAGCCTGCGCGTCCGGGAGGCCGTGCGGGGCCAGGTCACGCTCGACACGGCGGCCGGCTCGATCGAGGTCGGCATCCCCACCGGCACCGCGGCCTGGCTCGACCTCGACGTCAAGAACGGCGCGGTGCGCAACAACCTCGCCGGCACGACGGGTCCCGACGAGACCGACGAGAAGGTCGAGATCCGCGCCCGCACGTACTTCGGAGACATCTCGATCCAGCGCGCCTGACCCTCCCCCGATCAATCCCGCCCACCGCCGCGGCAGCAGTGCTGCCATGGCTACCAATGCTGCCCTGGAAAGGACGCACCATGACCGCGATAGAGGTGTCCGGCCTGCGCAAGGCGTACGGCAAGCACACCGTGCTCGACGGCATCGACCTGCACGTCGCCGAGGGGTCGGTGTTCTCGCTGCTCGGCCCGAACGGCGCCGGCAAGACCACCACCGTCGAGATCCTCACCACCCTGCAGGCCCCGGACGCCGGCCGGATCGTCGTGGGCGGCCACGACCTGGCCAGGAATCCCGAGGGAGTACGCAGTGCGATCGGCGTGACCGGCCAGTTCTCGGCGGTCGACAACATCCTCACCGGCCGGGAGAACCTGCAGCTGATGGCCGACCTGCGCCACCTCGGCAAGCGCGCCGGCCGGCAGCGGGTGAGCGACCTGCTGGAGCGCTTCGACCTGGTCGACGCGGCTGGGCGGCCCGCGTCCACGTACTCCGGGGGCATGCGACGCCGGCTCGACCTGGCCATGACGCTGGTCGGCACGCCGCGGATCATCTTCCTCGACGAGCCGACCACCGGCCTCGACCCGCGCAGCCGGCACACGATGTGGCAGAGCATCCGTGAGCTGGTCGCCGCCGGCACCACCATCTTCCTCACCACGCAATATCTCGAGGAGGCCGATCAGCTCGCCGACCGCATCGCGGTGCTCAACGGGGGCGTGCTGGTCGCGCAGGGCTCGCCGACCGAGCTGAAGCGGCTGGTGCCGGGCGGCCACGTCCGGCTGCAGTTCAGCGACCCGGCGCGGCTGGACCACGCGGCGGGCCGGTTCGCCGACGGTACGCGCGACGACGACGCGCTCACCCTCGACGTGCCCGGCGACGGCGGCGTGGCCTCGCTGCGCACGCTGCTGGACCGGCTCGCCTACGAGCGGGTCGAGCCCGACGGCCTGGCCGTGCACACCCCCGACCTCGACGACGTGTTCCTCGCCCTGACCGCCACCGCGCCGGCCTCCCCCGCCGCTCTGTCCACCAAGGATGGTGCCCGATGACCACCGCCATGCTCGACTCCGTGACGCTGTTCCGCCGCGACATCACGCACGCGCTGCGCTTCCCGATGATGACGATCAGCGGCATCGGCACGGCGGCCTTCTTCCTGCTGTTGTTCGTCGGCGTGTTCGGCGACGCGCTGGGCGCGGACTTCCTGCCGGAGGGCGGCGGCCGCTACGTCGACTACATCGCGCCCGGCATCATCCTGATGGCCGCCGGCACCGGCACCGCCGCCACCGCGATCAAAATCAACCAGGACATGCAGGAGGGCCTCATCGCCCGGCTCCGGACGATGTCGATCGCCCGCATGTCCGTGCTGACCGGCCAGGTGGTCGGCAGCCTCGTCCGCACGATCCTCAGCGTCGTGCTGGTCGTCGGGGTGGCGCTGGCGCTGGGTTTCCGGCCGTCGGCGACGCCGGTGGAATATCTGGCGGCGCTGGGCGTCTTCGCCATGCTGACGTTCGCGCTGACCTGGCTGGCGGTGGCGTTCGGCCTGCTCACCAAGACGGTGGCGGGTGCCAACAGCCTTTCGCTGATCCTCCAGTTCCTGCCGCTGATCTCGAGCGCGTTCCTGCCCACGGACTCCATGCCGGCCGGGGTCGCCTGGTTCGCCGAGCACCAGCCGTACACCCCGGTCATCGAAACGATCCGCGGCCTGTTGATGGGGTCGGGCATCGGCGACAGTGCACTGTGGGCGGTCGGCTGGTGCGTGGTCCTGTCGATCGTCGGCTTCTTCTGGTCGCGCGCCCTCTACAACCGCCCCCGCGGCACCTGAAGGGCAAGGAACGGTCCGTTCCTAACGCTTTCCGCATAGGAACGGACCGTTCCTAACGCCCGGACCCGGCGCGGCGCGCGGCCGCGTCGGGTCCGTCACGCGTGGACGGTCAGGACGCCGGCGACGTCGACGTCGGCGGACGTGCCCGGGTAGCCGGACTCCGCGATCAGCCGGGCGCCCAGCACGGCGCTCCAGAAGGTGCGGGCCTCGACCTCCGGCGCGCGGTCGACGCTCCAGCCGCGGCGGGTCAGGATCGCGGTCAGGTAGTGCTCGGCCTGGCGGAACAGCACGGTCAGATTCTGCTCGGCCAGGGACCGCAGCTCCGGCCGGCGCCGGGTGATCGACATGGCCTCGACCACGGCGGGCACGGACGGCAGAGCCAACGCGGTGCGCGCCAGCGCCGCCCGGAAGGCCGCCGGAGTGCGCTGCCGGCGGCCGATCGGCTCGATGCGGGCCGCGTCGCGTAACAGCATCAGGAACGCCGCGTGCACGAAGAGCGCGTCCTTGGAGCCGAAGTAGTAGGTGATCTGGTGGGGATGCGCCCCGGCCGCCGCGGCGATCTCGGCCACGTTGACCTGGTCGAACCCGCGTTCGGCGAAGAGGTGGACGGCCTGCTCGAGGATCAGCGCACGGGTGCGCCGCCCGCGCAGCCGCGGCGGCACTGCGGTGGACACTCTTAAGTTGTATGCGATACAACTATGGCATGTCCACCACCCCAGCCGACGTCGTCGTCACCGGATTGGGTGCGACGACCCCGCTCGGCGGCGACGTCGAGGCCCTGTGGCAGGGCATGCTCGCCGGCCGCTCCGGGGTCCGCCGGATCGACGACCTGGTCGCCGGGTTCGCGTTCGCCGACGACCTGCCCGCCAAGATCGCGGCGCCGATGGCGGTCTCCCCCGCCGACGTGCTGACCCGGGTGCAGGCGCGCCGGATGGACCGCGCCGAGCAGGCCGCGTTCGTCGCCGCCGCCGAGGCCTGGGCGGCGGCCGGCGCGCCCGGGGTCGAGCCGGAGCGGCTGGCGGTGGCGATGGGCACCGGGATCGGCGGCGTCAACACGCTGCTCGACCAGGACGACCTCATCGAAGCCCGCGGCCCGGGCAAGGTCTCGCCGCTGACCGTCCCGATGCTCATGCCCAACGGCCCGGCGGCCTGGATCAGCATCGAGTACGGGGCCCGCGCCGGCGTCTACACCCCGGTCTCGGCGTGCGCGTCGGGCGCCGAGGCGCTGGCGCTGGGCGCCCGGCTGATCCGCGACGGCGAGGCCGACGTGGTGATCGCCGGCGGCGCCGAGGCGGCCATCAACCCGCTGACCATCGCCGGCTTCGCCCAGGCCCGCACGCTGAGCCGGCGCAACGACGACCCGCAGGCCGCGTCCCGGCCGTTCGACACCGAACGCGACGGCTTCGTCCTCGGCGAGGGCGCCGGCGCGATGGTGCTCGAACGCGCCGACTTCGCCGCCGCCCGCGGCGCCCGGGTGCTGGGCCGCCTGGCCGGCTTCGGCATCACCGCCGACGGCTACCACATCACCGGCCCCGACCCGACCGCCGCCGGCCAGATCCGCGCGATCCGCAAGGCGCTGGCCGACGCCGGCCTGTCGCCCACCGACATCGTCCACGTCAACTGCCACGCCACGTCGACGGTGGTCGGCGACGTCGGCGAGTCGGCCGCGGTGGTGGCGGCCCTGGGCCCCGACGCGGTGCTCACCGCGCCGAAGTCGAGCATCGGCCACCTGGTGGGCGCGGCCGGCGCGGTCGAGGGCATCGTCGCGCTGCTCTCCGCGGTCGAGGGCGTGATCCCGCGCACGCTCAACCTCGAGTCCAAGGACAAGGACGTGACCCTGGACGTGGTCGCCGGCGACACCCGCCGCGTCCGGCCGGGCCCGGTGCTGAGCAACTCGTTCGGCTTCGGCGGCCAGAACGTCAGCGTGATCTTCACCCCGTAGGCTGGGCTCTCGTGGGACGCAGGTGGAGTGCCGTACCGGCGGTGGCGCGACCGATCGCCGACGCCGCGGAGGAGGCGGTGAGCGCGGCCGGCGCCCTCGACGCGCCGTCCTTCGCGTCGGCCGTCGCGCGGCTGGGCACGTACGACCCGGCCCAGGTGGGCCTGCTGCTCGGCACGGTGGTGCGCCACGCCCTCGAGTCGGGCCATCCGGACGGTCTCGGCAGCGACGACATCCGCGACACCCTGACGGCGGTCGTCACGGACGCCCGACAATGGCAGACCGATCTCGACCCGCAGGTGTTCCTGTTGTTGCTGGCCGGCGCGCTGGGCGTCCACGAGCCGGACCCGGACGACCCACCGGTCGAACCCGACGTCTCCGCCCGCCACGCCGTCCTGCTGGTCACCCACCTGGTGGAACCGGCGGCGTTCCCCGCCCGCCTGGAAGCGGCGGCGACCGAACTCGCCCAACACGCGGAATGAGCCCGCCTCTGCTCACGGCGGCGGACCCGCTGCCGACCCGACCGCACCGGGTGCTGGTGGCGGGCACCTCAGGCTCGGGCAAGACGACGGTCGCCCGGCAGACGGCCACGACGCTCGGCGCACCGCACATCGAGATCGACTCCCTCTTCCACGGCCCGGGGTGGACGCCGCGCCCGACCTTCGAGGCGGACGTGGAGCGCTTCGCGGCGCAGCCGGAGTGGGTGACGGAGTGGCAGTACAGCGCGGTCCGCGCCCGCCTGGCCGCCCGCGCCGACCTGCTGATCTGGCTCGACCTGCCGCGCGGGGTGGTCATGCGCCAACTGACCCGCCGCACCTTCGTGCGCCGCTTCCGGCGGCAGGAGCTGTGGAACGGCAACGTGGAGAGTCCGCTGTGGACGGTCTTCACGGACCGCGACCACATCCTGCGCTGGGCGTGGCGCACCCACCACGCGAACTCCGCCCGCGTGCTGCACCTCGCACAGGACCGCCCCGACCTCCCGGTGGTGCGCCTGCGCGACCGCGACGAGGCCCGAGCCTGGCTCACGGGCCCACTCCGCAAGTCGACCACCTGACCGTCCGCTCCGCCGCCGCCTAGCCGAGCCGGCCGGCCGGCGGGCGGGCGGCGATCCTCGGCACGCAGGCTTTGCTCTGCAGCCAAATACGCAACACCCTCTCCGTCGGGCGTTGCGTATTTGGCTGCAGAGCAAAGCCTGCGTGGAGGGGTCACCGAAGGGCGGTGAGTCGCTGCCGAAGCCGACATGCTTCGCATGTACGCACATGGCCCACCGAGTCGGGCCGCAGAGGAGGCCAGCCCGGGCAGCTCGTCCGGCCAACCACACGGCGTTTCGGGCACCGGCCTCAACTTCCTCGGCCGCGACCGCGGTCGGATCGGCGACGCCCCAGCCCGCCGCCCAGCCGGGGGCCGGCCGCAACGGCGGATCGGCCCGAATGCTCGGCCGACGGCGGTCAGGCCGTGCTGCCGCGGACCACCAGGTGGGTGGCCAGTTCGATGCGGGTGGATTCGAGGCGTTCGCCGTTGACGATGCGGAGTAGCGTCCGGGCCGCGGCCACGCCCATCTCGTGCAGGGGCTGGCGGACCGTGGTCAGCGGTGGCGCGGTCCATTCGGCGAAGTTCAGGTCGTCGAAGCCGACCACGCTGACGTCGGCGGGGATGGTCCGGCCGGCGCGGCGCACCGCTTCGTAGACGCCGGTCGCCTGTTGGTCGCTGCCCGCGAAGATGGCGGTCGGCGGGTCCGGCAGGGCCAGCAGCGCCTGGGCGCCGCGGAGGCCGCCCTCGTGCATGAAGTTGCCGTAGCGGACCAGTTGGCGGTCCACGGGCAGGCCGGCGGATTCCAGGGCCGCGCGGTAGCCGGCGATGCGGGCCCGGGTGCACTGCAGGCGCTCCGGGCCGCCGATCGCGCCGATCCGGCGGTGGCCAAGGCTGATGAGGTGCTCGGCGGCCGCGTACCCGCCGGCGAAGTTGGTCGCTCCGATCGACGCCACCTCGGGTGGCGGTTGGCTCACGCCGTCGACCACGACGATCGGGAGGCCGCGCCGGTCGAGGTCGGCGTGTTGGCGGCCGGTGAGCTCCGAGAGCACGAGGATCGCGCCGAGGGAGCCGCGGGCCAGCGCCGACTCGACCCAGCGGCGGGTCAGTGACTGGCGGTTGTGGACGGTCGAGACGACCAGGGCGTGGCCGGCCGCCTCCAAAACCTCCTCGACGCCCGAGAGGATCTCCAGGCCCCAGACGCTGTCGAGGTCGTTGATCACCAGGTCGACGAGGTCACTGCCCCGGCCGGCGCGGCGCACGGCACGTGGTCGGCGGTAGCCCCGCTCCGCGAGCAGGCGCTCCACCCGGCTGCGGGTCGCGGCCGACACGTCGGTGTGGCCGTTGAGCACTTTGGACACCGTGGAGATCGCGACGTTGGCCTCTTTGGCGATCTCCGCCATGGTCGGTCGGCCGGTGCCCGCCATAAATTTCGAAAACCTTCGATCGCAGGGGTGTTCGGGCACCGTACACCGCTGGTCGGGAAAGCGAAACCGTTATCGAAACTCTCAGCCGAGCAGCTCGTCGGGGTAGCACCAGCGCCACGACTCGCCGACCTCGGCGGACTGGATGACCGGGTGGCCGGTGGCGTGGGCGTGCTTGGTCGCGTGCCGGGGCTGCGACGAGTCGCAACAGGCCACGTGCCCGCAGGTCAGGCAGACCCGCAGGTGCACCACCGGCTCGTCGGTCGGCAGGTGGTCCTCGCACGTGTCCGGCCGGCCGACGTCCCGCGCCGGCGCCGCGTCGAGGTGCGTGCACAGCTCCGGCTGGTAGACGGGCAGCTGGCCCGAGCGGACGAGCTGCCGGAACAGGCGTAACGGCTTGTCACGGCGCTCGTCGTCCGCCTCTCCGGACCCGCCCCGATGCCGCCTCAACACGATGTCGCTCCCACCCGGCCAACGTACAGCGCGGGTCGTGGTGTCCGCCGACGACGCCCGCCGTGTCGTGGCGCGGCGGCGATCATCGGCGGCGTGGAGGGCGGCGGCGGACCACGACTGCGCGGGCCAGCGCGGCCATGACGAGGGCGGCGCCGGGCAGGAGTGCACGCAAGCGCGGACCCTCTGGTAGTCCGTTTGGCCACTCCGCAGACCATGCGGGGGCAAGGTCCGGCCTGCCATCGCCGGCACTGGCACCTGCGCGACCGCGACCGCGACCGCGACGCGAACATCGCACCCGCCCGCGTCCGCAAGGGCGGCCGCGCCGGCTGGAGTGGTGCGGTCAGGCTGCCGCCGACAGGCGGGTGAGGGTGGTCGCCGCGGGGTCGGCGGTGGCATGGCGGAAGCCGGTGCCGGCCCAGAGGTTCAGGCGTTCCGGGTCGTTGGCGGCGGCCGCCGCTCGGCGGATCGGGCGGGTCAGGTGGTGCACGGCCGGATAGCCGAGCGGCGCGGCCGCGCTGTGGCGGTCCAGGAAGTCGTTGCGCAGGCCGCGGGCCGGCCGCCCCGTGAACGCCCGCGTCACCGCCGTGCCAATCCGGCTCGGGTCGGCCAGCGCCGCCCGATAGGGCGAAGACGTCCCCGCCTCCGGCGACCGCAGCAGGGCCGTGCCGACCGCGACCAGCGACGCCCCCGCGCCCAGCGCCCCCGCCACGTCGGTGGCGGTGCCCACGCCGCCCGCCGCGATCACCGGCAGCGGGACGGCAGAACGCACGGCCCTGACCAGCTCCGGCAGCGGCACGTCCGGCACCGGCGACGACGGCGTGAACGTGCCGGAATGGCCGCCCGCGGCCGCCGACTGCACCACCAGCACGTCGAAGCCCGCCG
This sequence comes from Asanoa sp. WMMD1127, assembly GCF_029626225.1. NCBI lineage: Bacteria > Bacillati > Actinomycetota > Actinomycetes > Micromonosporales > Micromonosporaceae > Asanoa > Asanoa sp. WMMD1127. The sequence continues at coordinate 5,994,309 of NZ_JARUBP010000001.1, read as the reverse complement.
AGGCCGCCGCGCGGGCCTCCGCGACCGACGTCACGGTCTGCGCCAGCACCGCCCCCGTCGCCCGCAGCAGGGCCACGTCGGCGGCCGGCGGCAGGCCGAACGTGAAGCTGACCAGCGGGACCGGCCGCTCCCGCAGCACCTCGATCTTGGCCGCCCACGCGTCGTCGTCGGAGACCGGCGACGCCGGCAGCGCCACGTCGTAGCGCGCCGCCTCCCGCGCCAGCGACGCCGCGTAGGACTCGTAGGCGGGAAGAGCGACCGGCACCGGGTTGGGCGCGAACAGGTTGACCCCGAACGGCACACCGGCCGACGCCACCGTGGCGATCTCCGCCGCGAGCGCCGAGGCGGGCAGGTATCCGCCGGCCACGAAGCCCAGCGTGCCGGCCCGGCCCGCGGCGGCCGCCAGCGACGGCGCGCCCGGGCCGCCGGCCATCGGCGCCGCGACGACCGGCAGCGACAGGTCGGGAAGCGGGCCGGTCACCAGGTGGTCGGCTTCGTCGGCTGGTAGAGCCAGACGTCGAAGAACGTGTCGAGCTGCTGCCGCCCGTGCTTCTCGGCCAGCCGGATGAAGTCGGCGGTGGTGACGTTGCCGTCGCGGTTGCGGTGGTACCAGTCGCGGAGCAGGGAGAAGAACGCGCGGTCACCGATCTTCACCCGCAGGGCCTGCAGCGTCATCGCGCCGCGGTCGTAGACCGGGCCGCTGAACATGACCTCCGGACCGCCCACGTCGGCCGGCGGACGCTGCCAGAAGGAGGCCGACGCCGGCCGCGCGAAGGACGCGTCGAAGGCCTGCTGGGCCGTCTGCCCACCGTGCCGCTCGTCGTAGATCCACTCGGACCAGGCCGCGAAGCCCTCGTTGAGCCAGATGTCGGGCCAGACGGTCAGGCTGACGCTGTTGCCGAACCACTGGTGGGAGATCTCGTGCACCACGGTGGACGGATCGGGCGTCTGGTCGTATTGCGACTTGGTCTGCGACTCGAGCGCGTAGCCCACCTCCGGAGCGTGGTCGACCACCCCGCCGCCGCTGCTGAACGGGTAGGGCCCGTAGAGCTCCGAGAAGAACTCGATCACCGATGCCTCGGCGGCCAACCGGTCGAACGCGCCGTTGGGCACCTCGGCCGGGTCGACCGCGTGGTAGAGCGGGATCTGCCCCGCCCGGCTGACCCGCAGCTCGAAGACACCGTTGGTGGCCGTCGCCAGGTAGGGCGCCATCGGCGAGTCCTCGCGCCAGCGCCAGGTGGTGCGGCCCTGGTGGGAGCGCGCCGAGACCAGCCGGCCGTTGCCGATCGCGGTGATCCCCTTGGGCACCGTGATCGCGAAGTCGAAGGTGGCCTTGTCGCGCGGGTTGTCGTTGGCCGGGTACCACCCCGGCGAGCCCTGCGGCTCGTTGACCACGAACGCGCCGTCGGGTGTGGTCACCCAGCCCTCGCTGCTGCCGTCGGGGTCGATCACCTCGGTGGGCTGGCCGGCGTAGTCGACCCGCACCGTGAACGTGCGGCCGGCGCGCAGCAGCCGGCGCGGACTGACGACCAGCTCCTGGCCGTCGCGGGTGAACCAGGCCGGCGCGCCGTCGACCCGCAACGAGCTGATGGTGAAGCCGCGCAGGTCGAGGTCGAACCGCGTCAGGTTTTGCGTGGCCCGGGCGGTGATCACGGCGGTCGCGTCGAGCTGGTTGCCGGCACGGCGGTAGTCGAGGTCGAGCGAGTAGTGCCGGACGTCGTAGCCACCGTTGCCCGCGAGCGGAAAGTAGGGGTCGCCGAGGCCGGGCGAGCCGATCGTGGACCCGCCCGCGGCGGCCGGAGTGGCGACCGCGAGGGCGGTCAGCGCGGCGACGGCCGCGGCGGCGGCGCGTCGCAACAGGACAGACGGCACGGCGGTCCTCCTCGTCGAGAGCGGCGAGCCGATCCTCGCACCACCCACCGACAAAAACGAGTCAGCCGGTCGGATCGGCGGGCCAGGCGTGCCGCGGGTACCGGCCGCGCAGCTCCGCCCGTACCCGCGGATAGCCGTTCTCCCAAAAGGACGCGAGGTCACGGGTCACGGCGACCGGCCGCCCGGCGGGGGACAACAGATGGAGCAGCACGGGTACGCGGCCCTCGGCGACCAACGGCGTGGTGAGCCAACCGAACGCCTCCTGCACTTTCAGCGCGACCACCGGCGCCTCCGGATCGCTGTAGTCGACCCGCAGCCGCCGCTCCCCCGGCCCGGCCACCCGCTCCGGCGCGACCGCGTCCAGCCGGCCGGCGAGCTGCCATGGCAGCAGCCGGCGCAGGGCCGCGGCCACGTCGATCCGGCCGAGGTCGGCCCGCCGCCGCGCCGCCCCGAGGTCGAGCCACTCGCCGGCCCGGTCGAGCAGGGCCGCGTCGGACACGTCCGGCCACGGCTCGCCCAGCGCCTGCCGCGCGAACGCCAGCCGCTGCCGCAGCGCCACGGCCGCCCGGTCCCACCGCAACAGGCCCAGGCCCTCCCGGCGCAACCCGTCGGCCAGCGCCGCCGCGACCAACGCCGGCGCGGGCGTCGACAGTGGACGTTCGACAAGCGGCACCGCGCCGAGCCGTTCGACCCGCCGGGCCACCACGTCGCCGCCCGACCACCGCACCTCCTCGTCGGTGGTCAGCAGGTCCGCGCCCGCCTCCCGCGCGGTCGCCTCGTCGATCGCCACCGCCGCCCGGATCCGCGCGGAGGCCCGCCCCGGCGGTCGGTCGGCGGCCGCGACGGCGAGCCAGTCGGCGCCGGCCAGCCCGGACCCCGGCGGCAGGTCGGCCGCGGTCCCACCGGTCATCAGGTACGCGGACCCGCCCGCCGTGCGAACCTTCGCCAACCGCTCCGGGTACGCGAGCCCCACCACAAGCCCGGCGGCCAGATCGTCCGGAGCCCGTGGCCCGTCGCGCACCGGCCCGAGCGCGTTCCGCAGCCGGCGCGCCTCCTCCCTGAACGCGGGCTCGCCCCGCACCTGGCGCCAGCCCGCGACCAGGTCCGCGCCGGCGAGATCCCGGTCGAGCAGCGCGACCACCGACGCCGCCCGCTCGGCGCCGACCAGCGCGGCCCCGTCGAGCAGCGCCCGGGCCAGCCGCGGGTGGGTGCCGACCCCCGCGATCCGCCGGCCGCGCTCGGTCACCCGCCCGGCGGCGTCGACAGCGCCCAACGCCCGCAACGTCTCCGTGGCCACAGACAGCGGCCCGGCCGGCGGCGGGTCGGGCAACGCCAGCCCCGACCCGCCCGGCGCGCCCCACAGCGCCAGGTCGAGCGCGAACCCGGTGAGGTCGGCGGCCGCGATCTCCGGCTCGGGCCGAGCCGGCAGCCGGTCGTGGGCGGCCTGCGACCAGCAGCGGTAGACGGCGCCCGGCGCCTCGCGGCCCGCCCGGCCCGCGCGCTGCTCAGCCGCCGCCTTCGACACCGGCACGGTCACCAGCGCGCCGAGCCCGCGCGCGTGGTCGGTGCGGGGCACCCGGGCCAGCCCGGCGTCGACGACGACCCGTACGCCGGGCACGGTCAGGCTGCTCTCCGCGACCGCGGTGGCCAGCACGACCCGGCGCCGCGCCGACGGCCGCAGCACGGCGTCCTGCGCGGCCGCGTCCTGCCGCCCCAGAAGCGAATGCACCGGCAGGTCCCGCAACCGCTCGCCGACCGCCGCGATCTCGCCGGCCCCCGGCAGGAACACCAGGATGTCGCCGTCGCGCTCGTGGAAGGCGCGACGGGTGACGGCGGCGACGTGGTCGAGCAGCCGGGGGTCGACGCGCAGGCCGTGCGGCGGGTCGACCTTCGGTGGTGGCGCCCAGACGACGTCGACGGGGTGCAACGCGTCGTCGGCGGTGACGGTCGGCCCGAGCAGGTCGGCGAGCCGGGCGGTGTCGGCCGTCGCCGAGGTGGCCAGCAGGCGCAGGTCCGGCCGGAGGTTGGCCCGCACGTCGACGCAGAACGCGAGCGCGAGGTCGGAGTCGAGGTGCCGCTCGTGGCACTCGTCGAGGATGACGGTGTCGACGCCGTCCAGGGCGGGGTCGTGCTGCAGCCGGCGCACCAGCAGCCCGGTGGTGACCACCTCGACCCGGGTCGCCGGACCGGAGCGGCGGTCACCGCGCACGGCGTACCCGACCGCGTCACCGACCCTGGACCCGACGAGCACCGCCATCCGCCGCGCGGCCGCCCGGGTCGCCAGCCTGCGGGGCTCGGCGACCAGCACCCGCCCGTGCGCGGCGAGGTCCAGCGGCACGAGGGTGGTCTTGCCGGTGCCGGGGGGCGCGACCAGCACCGCGCTCCCGTGGCCGTCCAACGCCGCCCGCACCTGCGGCAGCACACGGCGGATCGGCAGGTCGGGTTCGTCGGGCAGCACGGCACCATGATGGCCGATCGGCGGCGCCCGACGTTTCGCCCGCAACGCGATCGGGAAATGTGCCCGGACTTTCACATCCTGGCGGAGGGGACGGCATGGTCAAAGAGACCGAGAAGCAGAGGTGGGACCGCAACTTCAGCGACCTGCTGCAGGAGCTGCGCGTCGCGCAGACGGGCGTGCAGATCCTCTTCGCGTTCCTGCTGACGCTGCCGTTCAGTAACGGGTTCCCGCGCACCACGCCGTTCCAGAAGGACGTCTACATCGTCGCGCTGATCGCGGCCGCCTGCGCCACCGCGCTGATCATCTCGCCGGTCGCCTTCCACCGGGCGCTGTTCCGGCAGGGTCGCAAACCCGAACTGGTGAAGTACGCGCACAAGGTGGCCACCGGCGGCCTGTTCTTCATGTTCGTGTCGATGGTCTCCGCCGTCCTGCTCATCACCGACTACGTGCTGCCATGGCCGGCCGCGCTGGTCATCTCGCTGTGCACCGGGCTCTTCTTCGTCTCGTTCTGGGCCATCCTTCCGTGGTCCCGCCGCGACTGGGGCGAGCCCGACAAGACCGAGGAGCAGACCGACGAGCGGCGGGAGAACCCGGAGCCCTATGAGGTGAAGTGACGCTCCATTGTGGTCCGCGAACGGCCCGGCGCCCCGCGCCGGGCCGTTCGCCGTGATCGGTGTTACGGTTCTAGGTGGGTTCACGCCTTCTGCAGCGAGGGTTGAAACTAGCGGCCTAAAGGCTTTCTCGAATGCGACAATTCCGCACATACGTTGCCACACCGGTTCCCGCGGGTCTCCAGGTCTCCCTCGAGCGCCGTCATCCGCTGACCACCGTCGTGACCGTGGTCGGTGAGGTCGACATGGACGTGCTCGAGCCGCTGGAAGACGCGCTCGCGCGCGTGCTGCCCGCTCGTCCCGGCGCCACGGTGGAGGTCGACCTCACCGGCGTCACGTTCATGGACGCGAGCGGGATCAGCGCGCTGCTGCGATGCCGCAAACAGGTGAAGGACGCGGGCCTCACCTTCCTGGTGCGAAATCCGCAGCCGCTGATCTATCGGATGCTGCTGTTGTGCGGCCTGGTCGACACCCTCGACGTGCAGCTGGCCGGCGACTGAGTCAGCCCAGCTCGCCGGTCTCGACCAGGTAGCGCGCCACCTCGAGCAGCTTGGTGTTGGTGGTCTGGCTCGCCGCCACCAGCAGGGCGAACGCCTGGTCGCCGGTCAGCTTGTGCCGCTCCATCAGGATGCCCTTGGCCTGACCGATCAGATCGCGGACGTCGAGGGCGCGGGAGAGCTGGTTGAGCTGCTGCGCGTCCGCCAGCGCCACGCCCGCGTGCGCCGCGAACAGCAGGCCGATCCGCTCGGACTCGTCGTCGAACGCGCCGACGTGCCGGGAGTAGAGGTTGAGGCTGCCGAGGTTGCCGCTCACCACGTAGAGCTGGAACGCCAGCATGCTGGCGATGCCGCGCTCGTGCGCCGCGGCGCTGAACCGCGGCCACCGGCCCTCGACCGCCATGTCGTCGACCCGGACCGTGCGGTGCTCGTAGAGCGCGTCGAGGCACGGCCCCTCGCCGAGGTCGTACTGGAACTGATCCACGTCGAAGACCAGGTCGTCGGTGCCGGTGGTCGTGCGGACGCGACGTCGATTCTCCACCTGGGAGATCCCCGCGAAGTCCGCTCCCGGAACGGTGCCGATCGCCGTCGCCACGATCGCGTCCAGCGTCCCGCCGAGGCTGCTCTCCGCCTGGAGCGCACGGGCCAGATCGCTCAACTTGGTGGCGAGGGTCTCCAGGACCGCCGGGTCCGCCGCGAAGCTTTCCGACGGCCGGCCCTGCGCCGTCTGTCGTTCGGTCACACCTGCGATGATCCCACCGTCAGCCGGGTTGGGCGACCTCGATGGGCTCCATCGCCATGATCGCCCCTGACACGGACCCGCCGGCGAGCAGCGGCGCGCAGGTGAGCCGCAGCGTCACCGGACGACCACGCCGGTTGACCGCGCCGACGCGGATCTCCTCGCGCGCGTTCTGGCTGTTGTCGGTGGCGGCCAGGGCCCGCCGCAGCGCGGGGCGGACGTCGTCGATCGGCAGTCCGATGTCGAGGTTGAGGAGGTGCTGCCCCACCACCTCCTCGCGGCGCAGGCCCCACAGTTGCTCGGCGCCGCGGTTCCAGGCCTGCACCTGGAGGTCGGGGCTCACGACGATGACGCCCGCTTCGAGGCTGGACAGGACCGATTCGAGAAAGGTACGCGCGGAGTCCAGCTCGATGCTGCTGTCACGCAGTTGGTCGTTGATGCTCTGCAACTCGTCGTTGGTCGACTGGAGCTCCTCGTTCATGGTCTCGAGCTCTTCGTTGGTCGACTGGAGCTCCTCGTTGGTCGTCTCCAGTTCCTCGACCGTCGACTGCAGCTCCTCGTTGGTGGTCTCCAGCTCTTCGTTGGTGGACTGCAGCTCCTCGTAGGCGGTCTCCAACTGGCGGTTGGCGTCGCGGAGCTCGTCCTGCATGCGCCGGGTCGCCGTGACGTCGTGGAAGAACAGCGAGACGCCGAGCAGGCCCGAGTCGCTGCCGACGATCGGGTTGACCTGGATCTCGAGGTGGACCCGATCACCCGTGAGGGGTTCGAGCTCGATGTCGTTGATCTGGACGGTGCGCCGCTCGACCTGCGCCTGTTCGATGTATTTGCGCAGCTCGGTCGGGCGGTAGGAGATCTCCAGATCGCGGAACGGCCGGCCGATGTCGCGGGCCGAGACGCCCAGCATCGCGTCGGCGGTGCGGTTGGTCAGCGCCACGAGGCCCTCGGTGGTGACGACGATCTGCGCCACGGGGCTGCCCACGAACGCCTGGTCACGCAGCTGGTCGAGACCGATCAGCTGCTGCCGCGTCGCGCTCTCGTTGATGGTGGCGAACAGCGAGCCGTTGCCGCCGTTGCTGCGCGGCACCTTCTTGAAGATGCGGCGCTTGAGGTCGACCGGCAGGAACATGTGGCCGTGGCTGAGCAGCATCTCCGCCTTGCCCAGGAAGAGCACGCCGCTGTCGCCGAGGGCGAAGTGGAAGCGGCCGAGGATCCGCGCCTGCGTCTCGGCGTTGAGGTACATGAGCGTGTTGCGGCACACGAGCAGATCGATGCGGGAGATCGGGGCGTCCTGGACGAGGTCGTTGCGGCCGAAGATGACCGACCGGCGCAGGTCCTTGCGGAATGCGTAGCGGTTGGCGACGGGTTCGAAGTAGGTGCTAACGAAGCGCTCGGGCAGGCCCTTGATCTCGCGCTCGCCGTAGGTGGCCAGCCGGGCCTCCGCCAGCCCTTCCTCGTCGACGTCGGTGGCATAGATCTTGACGCGTTGGCGGAACGCGTCGACGCCCATCAGCTCGGCGAGCACGATCGCCAGCGTGTAGGCCTCCTCGCCGGACGCGCACCCGGCGCTCCACACGCGGAACGGCGCCGTCGGTGGCAGCGCGTCGATCAGTGGGCGCAGCACCTGGTCGGAGAGGTAGTCCCAGGCCTCCGGATCGCGGAAGAAGCCGGTGACGTTGATGAGGATCGTGTTGAACAGCGCGGTGAACTCGTCGGGATGGACCTGCAGGTAGTCGAGGTATTCGACGTAGTCGGAGGTGCCGACCTGGTCCATCCGCCGGCCGACGCGCCGCATCAGGCTCGACCGCTTGTAGCCCGTGAAGTCGAAGCCGCGCTGCTCCTTGAGATAGAGCAGCAGCGACTCGAAGTGCGGGTCGGGACTCGTCATGGGCGCCTTCGTCGTCGATGGTGACTTCGCCCGGTTGACGTTACTCGTCGCGGTCGCCCGGCATCAGCCCAGGTACGATCGCCGCCTCCTCGGTGGCGGTCGAGCCGATCCGTCCGATCAGGTCGCGGATCAGCGAGGCGGCCCGGTCGGCCTCGTCCGCGCTCGACGTGTATTGGGCCTCGGTGCCGACGTGGCGGCGGCGGCCGCTCTCGGCCATCCGCCGGCTCAGCGAGGCCTTGTCCTCCAGGGCCCGCAGCGCCATCCAGAGCGCTCCCTCGAGCGCGACGGCCTGCTCGTCGAGCAGGCTCTGCGGCGACCAGGCGTGCCCCACCCGGCAGCGGTAGCGCGGCACCGGCTGGTCGCTGATCTCGAACAGCGATCCCCCGCACGACGGACATCCGTAACCGGCTGGTTCGAGGGCCAGATCCTCACTGGTCAGGTCGGCGAGCTCCGACATGGCAATCTCTCCGTCGAGCAGGGGTCGGGACTCATCGTCCCCGGCGGTGAGCCGCTCCGCGGCGGCCTTCACCATCTTGGTCAGCACCTCGCCCATGGCGGCGGCGGAGGCGACCGCGTCGACCCGCACGCGCTCCATCGCGGCCCGTGGCATGGACGCGTGGAGCGCGTCGTCGGGCTCCTGGACCACGCACTGGCCGCCGCGCTGCGCGATCGTCCCGAGGCCCGCGGCCCCGTCGTCGCGCGCGCCGGACAGCACGACGCCGACCACCCGTGGGCCGAGGGCCCGAGCGGCCGACCGGAAGAGCGGGTCGATGGCCGGGCGGTGGCCGTTCTCGGACGGTCCGCGGGACAGCCGCAGGCGGTGGTCGAGCACGAGCAGGTGATGGTCGGCCGGGGCGACGTAGATGTGTCCGTGCTCCAGCGTCTCGCCGTCGCGCGCGGTGTGCGCCGGCAGCTTGCCGGCCCGGCTCAGGATCGCCGGCAGCGCGCTCGGCGAGGTGCGCGGAACGTGCAGGACGATCAGCACCGCGGCCGGCAGGTCGGCCGGCAACCCGGCAACCATGGCCCGCAGCGCCTCGACGCCTCCGGCCGAGGCGCCGGCGACGATCACATGTGGCGTCACCTTTCCGGTATACCCCTGTGCACCATGGTCATGCCTCCCCCCGGCAAGTGGCGGCGAACGGCCCGGCGGGGCAGACTTTACGTACCATGCGGGAAAGTCAGCTGCGGTTCGCCGTCGAGTCCGACGAACGCGCGTCCGTCGTCACGGCGGACGGGACGCTGAGCGCGGGCACGTCCAGCGCGCTGCGCTCGACGCTGCACAAGTGCCTCGTCGACCAGCCCAGTGCCGTGATCCTCGACCTCACCCGCATCGAGGTGGCCGAGCGAGGGTGTCTGACCGTCCTGTCGGCCGTGGCGCGGCAGGCGAGCATCTGGCCGGCGGTGCCGTTCGTGGTCGTCGAGTCACGGCGGGACGTCCTGACCGACCTCGACCGGCTGGGATTTTCCCGCGCCGTCCCGGTGCGTCCGACGGTGGCGGCGGCGCTCGAGTCGATCGACCAGGGTGAGGCGCAACCGACCGTACGCGAGATTCTGCCCCCGATCCGCGGCGCCGCCCGACACGCCCGCGCGGTGATCACGGAAAGCTGCCTCAGCTGGGGATTCGCCGGCGTGGTCGGTCCCGCGTGCGCGGTGGCGACGGAGCTCATCAGCAATGCCACCCGGCACGCCGACACCACCATGACATTGCGACTGTCACATCGCGGGCGCTGGCTCCTGCTCGCGGTCGAGGACGGCGGCGCCGGCCTGCCCGAACGGCTGCCGATGCCCGCACACGACGACGGCGGTCCCGGGCGTGGCCTGGGCCTGGTGGAAGCGCTCAGCCACCGCTGGGGCTGGCTGTCCACGGACGCCGGCAAGGTCGTCTGGGCGGTCCTGCGGGTGTGACATCTCCCGGATGAAAGCGGCCCACGGACGACTACCACACCGGGTTGTGGGTAGATGCCCAAGATGCCCTTGACACAAGGAGCCGGCCCCGAAGCACCGCTCGACGCGATCGCGCGCGAGTACGCCGAGGCCCGGCGCACCGGCCAGGACGTCGCCCAGCGGCAGGAGCTGCTGTGGCAACAGGCCCTGCCGATGGCCGACCGGCTCGCCCGCTCGTTCGCCCATCGTGGTGAGCCGATCGACGACCTGCGCCAGGTCGCCCGGCTGGGGATGGTCAAGGCCGTCAACGGCGTGGCTCCGGACCGCGGGTCCTTCACCGGCTACGCCGCCACCACCGTCCGCGGCGAGCTGCGCCGCTATTTCCGCGACGCCTGCTGGGACACCCATGTGCCGCGCGGCGTCCAGGAGCTGATGCTGGAGACCTCGCGCGCGATCGAGGAGCTGACGTACGAGCTGTCCCGCGAACCGACCCGGTCGGAGCTCTGCGAGCGCCTGAACGTGCCGGCCGACGAGCTCGAACTGGCGCTGCAGGCCCGGCAGGCCTACCGCGCCCGGTCCCTCAACCGCCCGGCCGCCAGCGAGGACGCCGGCGAGCAGTCAGAGGAGGTCGGCGACCTGATCGGCGCCCCGGACCGCGATCTGGCGAAGGTCGACGACGTCCAGACGGTCCGCGGCCTGATCACCCGGTTGCCCGCGCGGGAACGCGAGATCCTCGCGCTGCGGTTCTACGGCAACCGGAGCCAGGCCGAGATCGCCGCCGCGACGGGGATCTCGCAGATGCACGTCTCCCGGTTGCTGTCCCGCACGCTGGAGTGGCTGCGGGCGGGCCTGCTGACGGACACCGCGGCCCCCTACCCCGGCATGGGAGACGAGGGTCCCGACGAGCGGACCCTGGAGATCGCGGTCAGCAACGACCGCGGTGTGGCCCGGATCGCTGTCCGCGGCGAGATCGACCACGACAACGTCGACGAGCTGCGGCCCACCCTCGTCTTCTGTTGCCGCAACGCCCGGGCCGGCGTGGCCGTCGACCTGCGGCACGTGCCGTTCGTCGACGCGGCGGCGATCGGCGCACTGGCCGACGCCTACCGGCTCGCGTGGCGGCGCGGCGTCCGGCTCGTGCTGGTCAACCCGGGCCGCACCGTGGCCCGGTCGCTGGTCATCGCCGGACTGGGCGGTCAGGTGCGCACGTCAGCGCCAGCTCGGCCGCCCGCACCACGTCGGCCACGCTGACCGCGGCCAGGCGCGGGTCGACGCCGTCCACCGGATCGCCGGTGGCCGGCGGATGCAGCGCCCGGTGCCAGGGCCGGTCGGCGGGCGGCCCCCACAACCGCGGCGCGACCGGACCGAAAAGCAGGACCGACGGGATCCGGTACGCGGTCGCCAGGTGACCGATCCCGGTGTCCCCCGCGACCACCAGCCGCGCGCCGCACACCAGCGCCGCCAGGTCGCCCACGTCGGTGTCGCCGGCCAGCACCGCCGACCGCGGCAGCCCCGCTCCGGCCGCCACGCGTTCCGCCAGTCCCCGCTCGACGGCCGAACCGGTCACCACGACCGTGTGGCCGCGGGCCGTCAGCTCACGGGCGACCGCGGCGAAGCGGTCGACGGGCCACCGGCGGGCCGCCGCCTTCGCGCCCGGGTGGACGATGGTCAGCCCGGGCGGCCCGGCGGTGGGCGGCGGCAGCAGGTCGAGGTCGTCCCGGTCGGTCTCGACGCGGTGCTCCCGCAGCAGCCGGCACCAGCGGTCGACCTCGTGCTCGTCGGCCGTCCACAGGGGACCATCCTCGCCCGGCAGCGCCCACGCCCACATGCGGGGCGCGCCGGCCACGGCCAGCAGCCGGTGCGACTGCGGGCCACGGCCGTGCAGGTTGACCGACAGCGCCGGCCGCTCCGGCAGCGTCCACTGTGGCAGGTTCAAGCCGGGCACAGCGATGTGCCGGTCGACCGCGCCCGTCAGCGGCACCAGCGGCGCCAGCCAGCCGGGCGCGGCGAGCGCGATCTCCTCGCCCGGGAACGCGGCCCGCAGGCCCCGCAGGGCCGGCACGGCGGTCGCCAGGTCGCCGAGGCCGAGCGCCCGCAGCACGAGGATCACGGGTAGGACGACTCCTGCTCGGCGCAGACAACCATCTCCCGGATCGCGCTTCCGGGCGGCTGTTCGAGGGCGAACAGCACCGCCGCGGCGACCTGGGCCGGGTCGTTGAGCACCGCGTCCGGGCCGGGCTTGTACTGCTCGGTCCGCCCGTCGAAGAACGCGGTCCGCATGCCGCCGGGGATGAGCAGCGTCACGCCGATCTGGCCGGCCGTCTCCGCCGCCAGCGCGCGGGTGAAGCCCACGACGCCGAACTTGGCCGCGCAGTAGGCGGTCGCGTCGCTGACCGCCTTGAGGCCCAGCGTCGAGGCCACGGTGACGACCGTGCCGTGCGACCGTTCGAGGTAGGGCAGCGCCGCCCGCACGACCGCGGCGGTGGCCAGCAGGTCGACGGTGACCACCATGTCCCACCGGTCACCGGGGATGTCGGAGAGCCGACCGGGGAGATCCGTGCCCGCCGCGGTGACCACACCGTCGAGGCCGCCGGCCTGCTCGGCCAGCGTGACGGTGGCGCGCTCGGCGGCGCGGGTGTCGGCCAGGTCGCACTCGACCCAGGGCACTCCGGCCGCGGAGGGCTGCCGGTCGAGCACGAAGGGCCGGCCGCCGGCCTTGGCCACCGCGTCGACCACGGCCGCACCGAGTCCGCTGGCGCCGCCGGTGACCAGCACCGCCCGTCCGGTGGAGGGGTCGATCGTCATGATGCTCCTTCCAGTTGGCGACCGCCGTCGCGGACGGCGGCGATGGTGGCGGTCGTGGACCGACCGCCGAGGTAGGGCACGACCACGGTCTGGCCGCCCCACCGCTCCACGAGGGCCGACTCGGGCAGCTCGGCGCCCGTGTAGTCGCCGCCCTTGACCCAGACGTCGGGGCGCAGCCAGGACAGCACCGCTTCCGGTGTCGACTCGTCGAACACGACGACGTCGTCCACACAGGACAATCCGCGCAGCACCCGCTCGCGGTCCGCCTGCGGCGTCAGTGGGCGGCCGGGGCCCTTGAGCCCGGCCACGCTGGCGTCGGAGTTGAGGCAGACGACGAGGCAGTCCCCGAGCCGGCGGGCCGCCTCCAGCGTGGCGATGTGGCCGGCGTGCAGCAGGTCGAAGCAGCCGCCGGTGGCCACCACGGTGCCGCCGGCGGCCCGCGTGTGCGCGACCACGTCGTGCGGTTCCGCGCGCGGCCGCCGGGTGGCGGCGCCACCCTCGGCGACGTACCGCGAGGCCTCGGTGACCGCCGCGGCCACCGCCTCGGAGGTCAACGCGCCGTCGGCCAGGGCGATGGCCGCGGTGGCCGCGAACCGGTCGCCGGCGCCGCACGGGTCCGCGCCAGGGGGAGGCACGAGCCCGTGCGGCGGCGGCAGCACCAGCGGAGCGGCCGCCGCATGGGACAGCAGCGCGCCGTCCGCACCGAGCGTGACGGCCACCGCGGAGGCCCGCCAGTGCTGGCGCAGTCGCTGCGCGCCGCGGGTCGCGGCGGCCAACCGCCGGCCGCCGCCGTCGTCGCCGGTCAGCGCCCGCAGCTCGCCCTCGTTGGGCGTGGCCAGGGCGACACCCGGCACGGCGATCGGCCCGCGGGGATGCGGGTCCCAGACGACCGGTCCCCCGGCGCCGGCGAGCGCGTGGCGCAGCCCGGGCACCCGGAGCAAACCGTTGCCGTAGCAGCTCACCAGCACCGCGTCGGCGCCGGCGACGAGGTCCGTGACGGCGTCCGGCGGGTCCGCCGGCGTGGCGCCGCCACCGCGGTCCAGCCGCAGCAGGGTCCGTCCGCCGGCCCGCAGCCGGATCTTCTCCACCGTCGTCCCGCCGGTCACCGGCAGCGGGAACAGCTCGATGCCCAGGCCGGTCAACAGGCCGGCCAGCCGGGCGCCGGCCTCGTCGTCGGCGAGCGCGGTGACCAGGCTGACCCGGGCGCCGGAGGCGGCCGCGAACGACGCCGCCAGCCCGGCCCCGCCGGCCCGCTCCACCGAGGACGTCTCGTCGAGCACCGGGGCGCCCGGGCCGTCCGGGACCAGTCGCGTGGTGGTGCCGTCGACGTCGCGGTCGAGCAGCACGTCGCCGACGACCACCACGTGCGCCGTCACCGCGCGCTCCCGCCGGCCAGGGCGAGGTCCACGTACTCGCAGAGCAGGTGCACCGAGACCAGGTGCAGCTCCTGGACGACCTGGCTGTCCGGCGCCGGCACCGCGAGCGCCTCCTTGCACGCGTCGGCGAGCGGGTTCGGCGCCGGGCCGGTCATCGCCCAGGTGCGCAGCCCGGCGTCCCGGCCGGCGGCCGCGGCCTCGAGCAGGTTGGCGCTGGCACCGCTCGTGGACAGCAGCAGGAGCACGTCGTCGGGACGGCCGTGGGCCCGCACCTGCCGGGCGAACACGGTGTCGTAGCCGAAGTCGTTGCTGATCGCGGTCAGCGACGAGGTCTCCGCCGACAGCGCGATCGCCGACAGCGGCGTGCGGTCGTCGCGCAACTTGCCGACCAGCTCGGCGGTCAGGTGCTGGGCCTCGGCGGCGCTGCCACCGTTGCCCGCGACCAGCAGCCGGCCGCCGCCGGACAGCGTGTGCGCGAGCTCGGCCCCCCAGCGGGCCAGCTTGGCGGCCTCGCGGGCGAACGCCGGCAGGGCCCCGGCGAGCCCGCTCAGGTGGGTGTCGACCAGGCTGGTCATGCGACCACCAGCCCGTCGTAGAGGACGCCGACCTGGGCGGCCACCCGCTTCCAGCTGTAGGACATCCGGGCCCGGTCGAGCGCGGCCGCGGCGTACGCGACCCGGCGCATCGGGTCGGCGAGCAGCCGCCGCACGGTGTCGGCCAGGGCCGCGGGGTCCCGGGGCGGCACGAAGTCGCCGGTGACGCCGTCGACCACCGTGTCGGTGAGCCCGCCGACCTCGGCCGCCACCACCGGCACGCCACAGGCCATGGCTTCCAACGGGGTGAGCCCGAACGGCTCGTACCAGGGTGTCGTCACCATGATGTCGGCCGAGCGGTACCAGGCGGGCACCTCGTCGCGGGACTGCCCGCCGACGAACCGCACCCGATCGTCGACGCCGAGCCGCACGGCCTGCGCCCGCAGGTCGCGCACCAGCGGGTCCGCGTCGAGCTCGGCGACGGGCGGGCCGCCGACGACGACCAGCTCCGCGTCGCCGATCCGGGGCAGCGCGGCGATCACGTCGGCCACGCCCTTGCGCTCGACGAGGCGCCCGATGCTGAGCAGCCGCGGCCGGTCGGTGCGCGGTGCGACCGGGCCGTCGGGCGTGAACCGCTCACTGTCCACTCCGGACGGGATGACGCTCATCGTGGCGCGGGGCACGCCCATCCGGAGCAGCTCGTCGACCTCGTCCTGGCACTGGGCGACGACCGCGTCGGCCTGCCGACCCAGCGTGCGTTCGAAGCCGATCCGGCCGGGTGGGCTGGTGTCCCGGTCGCCCTGATGCCGCCGTTTGACGGTGCCGAGGGCGTGGTAGGTCTGCGCGACCGGCACGCCGGTGCGCTTCCGGGCGGTCAGGGCGGCCAGCCCGCTCATCCAGAAGTGGGCGTGCGCCACGTCGGGCCGCCAGCGGGCCCAGTCGTCGGCCAGCCAGGCACCGAACGCGCCCATGTGCGGCAACATCGTGTCCTTCGGGATGGGCTCGGCCGGGCCGGCCGGCACGTGCACCACCGTCACGCCCGGGCGGACCCGCACGGACTCGGGCAGGTCGCCGTCGCGTCGCGTGTAGACGCGCACGTCGTGTCCCTCCCCGGCCAGCGCCGACGCCAGATCGGCGACGTGGGTGTTCTGGCCGCCGGCGTCCTCGCCGCCGAGCGCCGCGAGCGGGCTGGCGTGTTCGGAGATCATCGCGATGCGCATCGTTCCTCCTCCAAGAGGTGGTCCCAGTCGGCCAGGAACCGATCGAGTCCGTAGCGGGCGGTGGCCGCCTTGCGAGCGGCGGCGCCGAGCTCCCCGGCGGCGGCCGGGTCGTCGAGCAGCCAACGGGCCGCCTCGACGAGCGTGTCGACCTTGGTGGACAGGACCCCCGCGCCGGACGGCACCGCCTCGACCGCTTCGGTGCTGGCCAGCACCACCACCGGCATCCCCATCGCCATCGCCTCGATGAGGCTCAGGCCCAGGGAGGTCCAGCGGCACAGATGCAGGTACGCACGGCGGCGCGCGACCGCCGGATGCAGCGCGCCCTGCGGCACGTCCTCGTGCGGCGTGAGCCGCTGCGGCGGCAGGCCGAGCCGCGCCGGCAGCCCGGCGACGCCCATGCCGAAGACGTCCAGCGGCGCCACGTCGGCGAACCGCGGCATCAGGTCCGTGCCGGTCACCCGCCAGCGCCGGACCGGCTCGTTGGTCACCACGGCCAGCCGAGGCAGATCACCCTCGTACGACGCGAGAGGCGGCACGATCCCGTGCTCCACCACCGTTGAGCGGGTGCCACCGGCGTCCCAGAACAGCTGGTTGAACCCGGTCACGTGGACCAGCAGCAGGTCGTCGCGGTCGGCCACGGGGTGCCTGGTGGCCGGGACGTCGCCCTTGGGGGTGTTGTGCTCGACGTAGACGGTCGGCAGCCGGCGGCCCGTCCACCGGCGGGCCAGGGCGATCTCCTCGGGCCGCTGCGCGATCACCACGTCGATGTCGGCCGTCGCCAGCTCCTCCGGCGTGACCTCGACCGCCGACGACGGCCAGTCGTAGGTGCGGGCCCGGCCGAGGCCCCACGGGTCGCGGGCGGCGTTGACCGGGACGAGGTAGCGGTGCCGGCCCTGGACGAACGCCGTCATCCAGGAGCCGTGCACGTGCCAGACCAGGATGTTCACGCCGGACCTCCGGTGAGCACGCGGACCGCGTCGGCGACGGCGGCCGGGTCGAGTGTGGACAGGCAGGGGTGGCCGGGCACCGGGCAGGCGGTCGCCCGGGTGTCCCGGCACGGCGCCGCCGCATCGCCGAGCCGCACGGTGGGCACGCGGTAGGGCGCCCAGGCGCCGAACCGCACGGTGGGCGCGTAGAGGCTGACCACGGGCGTGCCCACCGCGGCCGCCAGGTGGGCGGGGCCGGTGTTGCCGACCACGAGGCACTCCGCGCCGGCCAGCACGCCGGCCAGCTCGGCCCAGGTCAGCGCGCCGCCGAGGTCGACGGCATGGTTGGCGGCGACGTACGCGGTGAGGTCGGTCTCGTCCGGTCCACCGGTCACCAAAACCCGCCGGCCTGCCGCGGCGAGGGCGGCGACGATGGCCGCGCAGACGTCGGGCGGACAGGCGCGGGCGGGCGCGGAGGCGCCGGGGTGGACGACCACATAGGACCGCCGCGCCGGGCGGGGTCCCGTCGCGACCCGCAGCGTCGGCTGGTCGTCGGCCGGCAGTCCGTAGCCAGCGGCGGCCGCGAGCGACAGGGCCCGTTCCGGCTCGGGGATGCCGTAGGGCACGCGGTGCCGGACGTCGAGCAGGCTGCCCGGGTAGTCGTCGCTGATCGCGCTGACCCGGGCGACGCCGGCCATCCGCAGCAGCAGGGCCAGTGGCAGCGCGGACTGGTGGAAGCTGGTGAAGACGATCGCCTCGTCGACGGCCAGGGCGGCCAGCCGGTCGACCAGGCCGGTCATCGCGCCCGGGTCGACGCGCGCGGGGTCGGGTGAGATCCAGGGCAGGTCGGCGGTGACGACCTCGTCGACGCCCGGCAGGAGCGCTGCCGAGTCCTGGCCCCGGGTCCCGCAGAGGAGCACGACGGACTCGGCGCCCGCGGCCACGGCCCGGATGGCCGGGCCGGTGACCAGCATGTCGCCGGCGGAGTCGGTGCGCACGACCAGCACCCGGCCGCCCCGCCGCGGCGCGGCGGGCGCCACCCGGTCCTGCCGCTCGAGCAGGTGGGACACCGCCTCGCCGAGGGTCGCGGCCACCACCGGGGCGGCGGCCACCTCTTCCGGCCGGGTGACGGGCGTGGGCACCAGCACCGGCGTCGCGCCGGCGGCCTCGGCCGCCGCGACGTCCGCGCCGATGTCGCCGATCACGGCGCACCGCTCGGGCACGGTGCCGAGGTCGGCGGCGGCAGCGCGGACCAGACCCGGCGCGGGCTTGCGGCAGGCGCAGCCGTCGCCCGGCCCGTGTGGACAGATCTGCCAGGTGTCGAACGGCCCGAGCAGTTCGGACACCCGGGCATTCACCCGGGCGAGGTCCGCAGCGCTGAACAAACCGCGTGCCAGCCCCGACTGGTTGCTGACCACTCCTACCCGGAGATTCGCGGCGCGGGCCCGGTCGACAGCCTCCCGGGCACCCGGCATCGGGCGCACCTTGTCCGGCGAGCCGTTGTAGGGCACATCTTCGACCAGAGTGCCGTCGCGGTCGAAGAGGACCGCGTCAAACAGCCTCTGACCTGCACTGATCGAAGTGGTTGCCGTCACCGGGAGCGCTTGCCCGGGGAGAAGAGAAGTAAACATCAACGACTTCTCCCCTGGTCGCGGCCAGGATCCAACCGCGGATCCAGTGGCCGATCGCGACCGGCGGGATGACCACACTGGTCAATGCCATGGCGGCGATCTCCCGGGGCGTACGCGGCCCGGCCGCGACGCGCCGGGCGGCGAACTCGGCGGTGCCGACCGCCCAGACCAGCCCGCCCGCGGCGGCCACGGCCCGCAGCGGCCCGCTTCCGCCGCGCAGCCGGTCGGCGGTCGCGGCGGCGAGGCCGACCGCGAGGGCGCCGGTGACGACCGCGTGCCGCCGCCGCCGGCCGGGGGGAATCTCCAGCAGGGACCGCCAGTCTGCGCCGTAGCGGCGACGCAGCAGCGCGTCGTCGGCGTTGCCGGCCTGCACCCGCACGCTGGCCCACAGGTCGGCGGGCCGCACCGGGTGGGTGATGCTCCGCTCGCCCCGGCGCAGCCGCCACCCGGCGGCGCGGACGCGGTAGGCCAGGTCGGCGTCCTCACGGAACGCGCGGGGGAAGCGCTCGTCGAAGCCGCCGACCTCGGCCAGGGCGGCCCGGCGGTACGCCATGTCGGCGGTGATCCACGGCGCGTCGGCGAGGCCGGCGGTGTTGCGCTCCCAGTCGGTGGGGCGGCGGTCGGCCGGCAGCGGCACGCTCACCCGGGCCTGCACACCGCCCACGTCGCCAGGAACCTTCAGGTCGGACCGCAACCGCGCCCACCAGCCGGGATCGGGCACAACGTCGTCGTCGACGAAAACCACCCAGTCGCCGCGCGCGGCCCGCCAGCCGACGTTGCGGGCGGCCGCCGGGCCGTTCCCGCCGCCGCGCAGCACCCGGAAGCCGGTCTCCAGCGCGGCCCCGTCGGCCCGGTCGTCGACCAGGATGATCTCGACGGGATCGGCGCCGATCTGCGCGGCGAGCGCGTCCAGCAGCACGCGCAGCGACGGCCGGCCGAGCGTCGGCACGACGAGGCTGATCACAGGCGCCGCCGGTGCACCGCGAACGGGCCGATCGCCAGCAGGTCGACCGGCGCGCTGCCGAACAGCTCCATCGCCTCGCGCGGCGTGTCGACCATCGGCCGCCCGGCCGTGTTGAGCGAGGTGTTGACCACGACCGGAATGCCGGTGAGCCGGTCGAACTCGGCCAGCATCGCCGCCACCAGCGGCTCGTCGGCCGGGTCGACGGTCTGCACGCGGGCCGTGCCGTCGACGTGCACCACCGCCGGGATCCGGTCGCGCCACTGGGGACGGACGCCGTGCACGAAGAGCATGTAGGGGCTGGGCAGCACGCCCTCGAACACCTCGGCGGCCCGCTCGGCCCGCACCATCGGCGCGATCGGGCGGAACTGCTCGCGGCCCTTGATGTCGTTCATCCGCGCCGTGGTGTCCGACCGGCCCGGGTGCGCCAGCAGCGAGCGGTGGCCGAGCGCGCGGGGTCCGTACTCGCTGCGGCCCTGGAACCAGGCCACCACGCCGTCGCCGGCCAGCACGCGGGCGGCCGCGTGGGCGATCGAGTCCGGCCGCTCGTAGGGCAGGGCGGCGCGGCGGAGCTCCGCCTCGATCTCCTCGTCGGACCAGCCGCGACCGAGGTCGACGCCGGGCATCGGCTGGAGCGGGTCGGCGCCGGTCGTGGCCACGTGCAGCGCGGCCCCGAGCGCGGTGCCCGAGTCGCCGGCGGCGGGCTGGATCCAGACCCGCTCGTAGGGGCCCTCGTGGGCCAGCCGGGCGTTGGCGACGCAGTTGAGCGCGACACCGCCGGCCAGGGCGATCGTGGTCGGGCCGCCGGCCGCGTCGTGCAGCCACCGGCCGAGGTCGAGGATGACCTCCTCCAGGCGGGTCTGCACGGTGGATGCCAGGTCGGCGTGGTCCTCGGACAGCTCGGCGTCACCGGTGCGGCGCGGCGCGAAGCCGGCCCAGTCGACGGGCGCGACCGTGAAGCCGCCGTCGGCGGCGCGGACCAGGTCGCGGAAGGCGGCGAGGTGGCGCGGTTTGCCGTACGACGCCAGGGCCATGACCTTGTACTCGTCGCTGGAGTGCAGGAAGCCGAGGTGCCGCGTGAGGTCCTCGTAGAGCAGGCCGAGCGAGTGCGGCAGCTCCTGGGTGAACAGTGGGGTCAGCGCGTCGCCGCGGTAGACGCCGGCCAGGTGGCTGGCGACCTCGCCCCGGCCGTCGAGCACGAGCACGGCGGCATCGCCGTCGCGGGGCATCGCTAGCGCGGCCGAGGCGGCGTGGGCGACGTGGTGGGGCACGAACCGCACCTTCGCCGGGTCCAGGCCGGGCAGCGCGCTGGCGAGGAACTGGGGGGCGCGCTTGGCGTACTCGACGCGCAGCCAGTCCCACGGGTCCGCGAGGCCGAGATCGGCGGCGTCGCGGCACAGGGAGGGGTCGAACGAGTAGGCGACCGCGTCGAGGTCCGCCGGCCGCAGCCCGCCCGCCTCCAGGCACCACGCGGCGGCGAGGTCGGGCAGCTCCCAGGCGGCGAACGGCACCGGCCGCTTGCCGTGCTTACGCCGGCTGAACCGCTCCTCCTCGGCCGCGGCGACCACCCGCCCGTCGACCACCAGGGCCGCCGCCGGGTCGTGGAAGATGGCGTTGATCCCGAGTACGCGCATGGCGCGGCCATACCCGCCTTCGGCCCGCTTAACCGGCGCTCGTGGCCCGCCAGGGCCGGGCGCCGCTGACATCGTGGGCTCAGGCGACGTCGACCACCAGCGCCGTCGCGGTGACCCGGGTGCGGTCGTCGTAGCCACCGGTGACGAGGAGCGCGCCGCCGGGCAGCACCGCGACGGCCGGATACTGGCGCTCCACCGTGTCCTGCGCGGCCGGGCGGAAGCGGCCCTCGGCGTACACCTCGACACCGAAGCCGCCCGCGACCGCGACCCGCCCGCCGGGCAGGGCGACCACCGCGTCGGAGATCTTGTAGCGCGGCTCCGCCATCCGCGCGCCCGCGGTGAACCCGCCGGTCCGCGGGTCGAAGAGCAGCGTGGTGGACAGCCGGGCGGCCGGGTCGTCGGCGGTCTGCCCGCCGACCACCAGCGCTCGGCCGTCCGGCAGCGCGGCCACGGCGAGCTTGTAGGCCGGCGCCGGCATGCGCCCCGGCACCTCCTGCCACACGTCCCGCGCCGGGTCGTACAGCAGCGCCGTGTCCAGCAGCCGGTCGCCGTGCGCCGTGCCGCCCTGGCCGCCGACCACCAGCACACGCCCATCGGCGAGCAGCGCGGCGCCGTGCCGGGAGCGCGCGTCCGGCATCGCCGCCACCGCCCGGAACCCGGTGCCGTCGAACACCTCCGCGGACGCCAGTGCGGACCGGCCCGAGACGCCGCCGGCCAACAGGACGCGGCCGTCGCGCAACCGGGTCGCGGTGTGGTTGGCCCGCGGCGCGGTGAGCGGGACGGCGGGACCGAAGCGCCCGCCGGCGAAGATCTCCGCGGTCCCGCTCGGCCCGGCGGTCTCGCTCGGGAAGCCCCCGGCGACCAGCACCCGCCCGTCGGCGAGCGCCGTCGCCGTGTGGTTGAAGCGTGGTTCGGCCAGCGGCGGCCCGGCGCCGAACCGACCGCCGGCGAAGATCTCCGACTCGGCCGTGGTCCCGCCGCAGCCGTCGGTCGCGCAGCCGCCGACCAGCAGCACCCGGCCGTCGGGCAGCGGGGTGGCGGTGTGCGCGGCCCGTGCGAGCCGCATCACGGTCGCGCCGCCGGACGGGACGATCGTGGGCGGCGCCGGCGCCGCGGTCGAGCAGCCGGCGAGGAGCAGGACGAGGGCCGCGCCGAGGCTTCGCATAATCGTGACGAGTCGCGAGAACGTCAGGTGGTTCGCGACGCCGTCGACGGGGTAGTTCGAACACATGAGCGATCAGAACCCGGACAATGCGGCTATCAAGGACCCGGACGAGTGGGTCACGGGCGACGAGCCATCGACCGCGGCGCAGCGGTCCTACCTCGAGACGCTGGCGCGGGAGGCCGGCGAGGAGGCACCGGCCGAGCTGACCAAGGCCGATGCCGCCAAGTTGATCGAGGAGCTGCAGGCCAAGACCGGCCGAGGCCGCTGACAGGCGACGTACAGCCGATTCCCAACGGCGGGCGCTACCGTCCTGGGCATGGACGAGAACCGCGCCCGCCGGGTGGTCGACGCGCTGCGTGACCGCGGCGTTCCGGCTCACGTGGCACAGGCCAGCGCCGGCCGGTCGCAGACCGGCATCCGGGTCGTGCTCCCCGGCGACCGCGAGGCGCTCTGGGACACCGACGGCACCGCCGGGCTCGAGGCGCAGGTGATGCGCGACGGCATGCTGGTGGGCTTCGTGCCCGCGATCGCGGGCTCCGAGGACTTCTCGGAGACGCAGGTCGTCGACGCCATCGCCAACACCGACTACGAGCAGCCGGTGGCCCGCCGGGCCGCGCGGCCGGTCGCGCCGGCGCCGGCCCTGCCGCGCGAGGGCGGCTTCTTCCGCCGCATGCGCGAAGGGTTCCGGGAGCGCTGATAAAGCGGCGGCGCCGACCGGCGCCGGTGCGGCAGACTTGACCGTCATGAGCCGGGAGCGCGAGACGCCGCGGCGGATGATCGCCACCAACAAGCGCGCCCGCCACGAATACGAGATCCTCAAGACCTACGAGGCCGGGCTCGTGCTGCTCGGCACCGAGGTCAAGTCGCTGCGGCTGGGGCACGCCTCGCTGGCCGAGGCATTCGCCCAGGAACGCGACGGCGAGCTGCTGCTCTACGGCCTCCACATCGCGGAGTACGGCCTGGCCGGCTGGTCGCCACACGGACCCCGGCGCACCCGCAAGCTGCTCCTGCACCGGGTCGAGATCGACCGCATCCTGGCGAAGATCCGCGAGCCGGGGCTGACCCTCGTGCCGCTGGCGCTCTACTTCGACAACGGCTGGGCCAAGGTCGAGCTGGGCATCGGCCGCGGCCGGCGGTCCTTCGACAAACGGCAGGTCCTGGCCGAGCGCGACGCCAACCGGGAGATCGCGCGGGAGTTCGGGCGGCGGCTCAAGGGCCGACCGGCCGGGCGTGACCTACGCTGACCCGATGACCGGAGAGCAGCCCGACCGCGGGACCGTGATCCACCTGACGGGCGACGTCGACCTCGACTCGCACCTCGACGTCGAAGCCGCCATCGTCTCGGCGATCGAGGCCGGGGCGGATCCCGTGGTCGTCGACCTCTCCGAGGTGCCGTTTCTCGACTCCAGCGGCGTACGCGCGTTGATCCACGCCCGCAACGTCGCCCTCGATCGCCAGGCCCGGCTCACCGTCCGCGATCCGCAGCCGATCGTCGCCCAGGTGCTCCGCCTCACCCAGGTGGCGCCGCTGCTGGGGCTCCCGCCGGCATGACCGGCCCGACCGGCCGGGCACAGTGGCGCGACGCGCTCGCGACGCTGGTCGAAGCCGGGCACCTCACCGGCCCGGCCGAGTTGGGCCACCTGCTCGCCGAGGCGGTCGCGCCGACCGGCGCCGAGGTGGTGCTCTACCTGGTCGACTACGAGCAACGGGCACTGCGGCCCGTGCCGCCCGGCCGCGGCGGTCCCGAGCCGGTGGACGGCAGCGACGCCGGACATGCCTTCGCGGCCGGCCGCCCCGTCGCGGGGCCACCGGCCTGGCTGCCGGTCGTCAACGGCACCGAACGGCTCGGCGTCCTGCGGGTGACGCCGCCGGCCGGCGCTGACCCGGATGCGCTGCTCGCCGGCGCCCGGCTGGTCGCCGGCATGGCCGGACACCTCATCACCGCGAAGAACCACTACGGGGACGACCTCCAACGGATCCGCCGGTCGGGGCCGATGACGCCGGCCGCCGATCTGCTGTGGAGGCTGCTGCCGCCACTGACGTTCGCCAACCAGCGGATGGTCATCACCGCGTCCTTGGAGCCCTGTTACGACGTGGGCGGCGACGCGTTCGACTACGCGGTCGACGGCGACGTGGCGCGGCTGTCCATCTACGACGGCGTCGGCAAGGGCATGCGGGCGGCGCTGACCACCGCGGCGGCGATCGGCACGTCCCGGGCCCAGCGGATCGCCGGCGCGGACCTCGCCGCCCGGGCGGCCGCCGTCGACCGGATGCTCCTCGGCGAGTTCACCGACTCCCGCTTCGTCACGGCCGTGCTCGCCGAGCTCTCGCTGAACGACGGCCGGTTGCGCTACGTCAACGCCGGCCACCCGCCACCGGTCCTCCTTCGCGCCGGCCGGGCGGTGCGGACCCTCGACGACGGCAACCGCACCCCGCTGGGCGTGCCGGCCGACCCGCCGACCGTCGCGGAGACGACCCTCGAGCCCGGCGACCGCCTGCTCCTCTACACCGACGGCGTCACCGAGGCCCGCGACCCCGCCGGCGTCCAGTTCGGACTCGACCGCCTGGTCGACCTGGTGGAGAGCGTGGGCGAGACCGACCTGCCGGCGCCCGAGACGCTGCGACGGCTGTCCCACGCGGTGATCGACCACCAGAACGGCCCGCCCCGCGACGACGCCACCCTCGTGCTGCTCGAGTGGTCCGCGGCCGCCGCTCACCGCGCGGTGCCGTAAGACCTGGATCACGTTGACTCTTCTAGACAGGTCTGTCTAACGTTGGCTGCGCGTTAGACAGACTGGTCTACCTAAGGAGTCCCGTGAGCCACTCCGTCACCCTCGCCGAGCGGCCGGGGACCCGCACGCCACGCACCAGGCGCCTCGGCGGCACCGGCTCCCTCGTCCTGCTCGCCTCGATCGTCGTCTCGCTGCTGGCCGCGTCGAGCGCGCCGACCCCGCTCTACGCCACCTACCAGGCGGAATGGGGCTTCTCGCCGATGACCACCACGGTCGTCTTCGGGGTGTACGCGGTCGCCGTGCTGCTGTCGCTGCTCGTCTTCGGCCGCCTCTCCGACCACGTCGGCCGGCGCCCGGTGCTCCTCGTCGCCCTGCTGGTCCAGGCCGCCGCGCTGGTCGTGTTCGCGTTCGCCGGCGGCGTGCCCGCCCTGCTCGCCGCCCGCGTCGTCCAGGGCCTGGCCACCGGCGCTGCCCTCGCGGCGCTCGGCGCCGGCATGCTCGACATCGACCGGGTCCGCGGCACCACCGCCAACGCGGTCGCGCCCGGCATCGGCACCGGCGGCGGTGCCCTGCTCTCCGCCCTCGTGGTGCAGTTCCTCCCCGCTCCCACCCACCTGATCTACCTGGTGCTGCTCGGCGTGCTGGCGGCGCAGGCGGTCGGCGTGGCCCTGATGCCCGAGACGGTGTCCCGCGCGCCCGGCGCCCGGCACTCGCTGATCCCGGAGATCCGCCTGCCCCGCCAGGTACGCGGCCCCGTGGCCATCGCCGCTCCCGTGCTCTTCTCCGTCTGGGCGCTGGCCGGCTTCTACGCCTCGCTCGGCCCGGCCCTGGTCCGCAACCTCGCGTCGTCGACCTCGGCGGTCTACGGCGGGCTCGGCCTGTTCGTGCTGGCCGCCGTCGCCGCCCTGGCCGTACTGGCGATCGACAAGCGACCCGCCCGCACCGCGCTCAGCGTCGGCATCGTCGGCCTCATCGTCGGGGTGGCCGGCACGCTGGTGGCCATCTCCGCCGGCTCGACGGTCGGCTTCCTGATCGCCACGGGCGTCGCGGGCATCGGCTTCGGCAGTGGCTTCCAGGGCGCCATCCGGATCGTGGTGCCGCTGGTCGCCGCCCACGAGCGGGCCGGCGTGCTGTCGCTGCTCTACGTCGTCTCGTACCTCGGCCTGGGCCTGCCCGCCGTGGTCGCCGGCTACCTGGTGGTGCACGCCGGCGGCCTCCTCGACACCGCCCGGGAGTACGGCGTCGCCGTGATCGTGCTGGCCGCCCTCGCCGGGGTCGGCCTGCTGCGCCGCGGCACGCCCCGGATCCGGACGGCGGGCTGACCTACGATGGGCGCGGAAAGGCGGTGACCGACATGGCGACGGCTACCCGGCCGACGGCCCGCGAGCGGCTCCTCGCGGCGGCGGACGAGCTGTTCTATCGCGAGGGTGTGCACGTGGTCGGCATCGACCGCGTCATCGAGCACGCCGGCGTCGCCAAGGCCACGCTCTACAACACCTACGGCAGCAAGGACGAGCTGATCCGGGCCTATCTGCAGGGTCGGCACCGGGCGATCGAGAAGCGCGTGACCGAGGGACTGGCCGCCTACCCCAGCGCCCGCGAGAAGATCCTCGGCGTCTTCGACGTCCAGGGCGCGCGCTTCGCCGAGCCGGACTTCCGTGGCTGCCCGTTCGTCTCCGCGACCGCCGAGACGGCCGCGACCGGCACGGCGGCGGTCGCGGCGGCCGACGACTACCGGGCCTGGGTGCGCGGGCTGTTCACCGACCTGGCCGCGCAGGCGGGCGCCGCCGACCCGGACGCGCTGGGCTACCAGCTACGCATGATCTACGACGGGGTCGCGATCTCGACGCGGATGGACCGCGACCCGGCGGCCGCGGTCCGCTCGGGCCGCGCGCTGGCGGCGACCCTGCTCGACACCGAACTGGGCCCCGCTTAAGGCCTGCCGGTCCAGCGCAGCCAGGCGTACGGGCGGGGCTGCGGCGCGTTCCACGCCTCCTGCAGCTCGGGCGCGACGTCGGCGAACCCCGCGCCGCGATAGGTCGCCAGCGCGGCGGCGTTGTCGGGCCGGACCCGCAGGAACACGTCGTCGAACCCGGCCCGGTCGGCCAGCGCGCGGGTCAGCGCCTTGCCGACGCCCCGGCCCCGCTCCCCCGGGTCGACCAGCAGGCGGGCGAGCTCGGCCTCGTCCTCCTCGTCGTCGGACCACACCTCGCCGTACGCGACCGCCCGGCCACCGTCGAGCAGCAGGTAGGCGGCCACGTCGTCCTGCGTGGACCACCCGGCGACGACGTCGGCGGGGAACGGATGCTCGGCGCGGGAACACCACATGTCGGCCTCGTCGGCGGACCGGACCCAGCCGGCGACCAGCGCCGCCCGGTCCGCGGTGAACGGAACGAGAGTGAACGTCATGATGCGTCAAGGGTAGCCGGCACGGAGCGGCGCCTTGACCGACGCGGGCGGGGGTGGCCAGGCTGGGGCGGTGACCGACGACGATCCCTACCGGTTGAGCCGCTTCGTCGACGCCCAGGACGGTGTCCACGAGCGGGCGCTGGCCGAGCTGCGCGCCGGTGCGAAGCGCAGCCACTGGATGTGGTTCGTCTTCCCGCAGATCGCCGGCCTGGGGCGCAGTTCCATGGCCCAGGCGTACGCGATCTCCGGGCTCGACGAGGCCCGCGCCTACCTGGCGCACCCGGTGCTCGGGCCGCGGCTGCGCGAGTCCGCGACCGCCCTGGTCGACGGCGCGGCCAGCGACGCGGAGCGGATCTTCGGCCCGGTCGACGCGCTCAAGCTCCGCTCGTCGATGACCCTGTTCGCACACGCGGCGCCGGACGAGCCGGTGTTCCGCGCGGTCCTCGACCGCTTCTACGGCGGCGCCGAGGACGACGCGACGCTGTCCCGGCTGCGCTAGGGCCTAGCCCTTCAGCGCCGCACCGACCACCGCGCGCGCCTCTTCCTGGATGCGGGCCAGGTGGTCCGGGCCGTGGAACGACTCCGCGTAGATCTTGTAGACGTCCTCCGTGCCGGACGGGCGGGCGGCGAACCAGCCGTTCTCGGTGCTGACCTTGAGGCCGCCGATCGCCGCGCCGTTGCCGGGCGCCTCGGTCAGGATCTCCGTGATCGGCTCGCCCGCCAGCGACGTGGCGGTCACCTGCGACGGCGACAGCTTGCCGAGGACCGCCTTCTGCTCGCGGGTGGCGGGCGCGTCGACCCGGGCGTAGGCCGGGTTGCCGAACCGCTCGACCAGCGCCGCGTGGTGCTGCGACGGCGTGCGCCCGGTCTTCGCGATGATCTCCGACGCGAGCAGGCAGAGGATGATGCCGTCCTTGTCGGTCGTCCACACACCACCGTCGCGGCGCAGGAACGACGCGCCGGCGCTCTCCTCGCCACCGAAACCGACCGTGCCGTCGAGCAGCCCGGGCACGAACCACTTGAAGCCGACCGGCACCTCGAGGAGCGTGCGGCCGAGGTCGGCGGCGACCCGGTCGATCAGGGACGAGGAGACCAGCGTCTTGCCGACGGCGGCGTCGGCCGGCCAGCCCTCGCGGTTGCGGAACAGGTAGTCGATCGCCACGGCCAGGTAGTGGTTGGGGTTCATCAGGCCGGCGTCGGGCGTGACGATGCCGTGGCGGTCGGCGTCGGCGTCGTTGCCGGTGGCGACCTGGTACTGGTCGCGCTTGGCGATCAGGGACGCCATCGCGTAGGGCGACGAGCAGTCCATCCGGATCTTGCCGTCCCAGTCGAGCGTCATGAACGCGAACCGGGGGTCGACGGCCGGATTGACGACGGTGAGCTCGAGCCCGTGCTTCTCGGCGATCTCGGCCCAGTAGCCGACGCTGGCCCCACCGAGCGGGTCGGCGCCGATGCGCACACCGGCGTCGCGGACGGCCGCCAGGTCGACGACCGAGGGCAGGTCGTCCACATAGGACGCGGTGAAGTCGAACTCCTGGGTGGTCTCGGCCGCCCGGGCCCGCCCGTACGGCATCCGGCGCACGCCGTCGAGCTTGGCCCGGAGCAGCTCGTTGGCCCGGTCCTGGATCCAGCTGGTGGCGTCGGTGTCGGCCGGCCCGCCGTGCGGCGGGTTGTATTTGAAGCCGCCGTCGTCGGGCGGGTTGTGCGACGGGGTGACCACCACACCGTCGGCGCGCGCGGCCGGGCCCCGCTTGTTGTAGGTCAGGATCGCGTGGGACACCGCCGGCGTCGGCGTGAACCCGTCGCGGCTGTCGATCAGCACCGGCACGCCGTTGGCGGCGAACACCTCGAGCGCGGTCTGCGTCGCGGGCTCCGAGAGCGCGTGCGTGTCGCGGCCGAGGAAGAGCGGGCCGGTGGTGCCCTGCCGCGCCCGATATTCCACGATGGCCTGGCTGGTCGCCGCGATGTGGTCCTCGTTGAACGCCTTCCGCAGGCTCGACCCGCGGTGCCCCGATGTGCCGAAGGCGACCCGCTCCGCGGGCACCGCCGGGTCCGGGTGCAGGTCGTGGTAGGCGCCGAGCACGGCGTCGACGTCGATCAGGTCACCGGGCTCGGCCGGCTGCCCGGCCCGCGGGTTGTTCGCCACGCCCGCATCGTAACGCCGGTGATCGGACCCGGCTCGGATCTCCGCCGCGGCGGAGTGGGGTCGGCGGCCCCGGGCGGGGATGTGCGACGGTGATCGGCGTGCGGGTGATGACGTGGAACCTGTGGTGGCGGTTCGGCGAGCCGGAGCGGCGGCGGGCGGCGATCCTCGCCGTGCTCCGCGACCAGCGGCCCGACCTCGTCGGCCTGCAGGAGGTCTGGGCCGACGGCGACGAGAACCTGGCCGGCTGGCTGGCCGACGAGCTGGGCCTGCACTGGGCGTTCGGCTGCGGCAGCGACCAGGAGACCTGGCGGGTGCGGGTCGGCGGGGGGCCCGGCCTGCGCAACGGCGTCGCGGTGCTCAGCCGCTGGCCGATCCGCACCGAGAAGGCGTACGACCTGCCCGGCGACCCGAGCCGGGCCGCGCTCAGCGTGCTCGTCGACGCTCCACACGGGACGATCCCGTTCGTGACGACCCACCTGAGCGTGCTGTCCGGCTCGGCGGGCCGCTCGGCGCAGCTCGACTGGCTGGCCCGGCACGTCGCCGGCCTGCCGCACGACGGTCACCCACCGGTGGTCGTCGGCGACCTCAACGCGATGCCGGACTCCGACGAGCTGCGCCGCTTCACCGGGGTGCTGACCACGGGCTACGTCCCGGAGCAGGTGCTCCTCGACGCGTGGTGGTTCGCCGACCCGGGCGATCCGGGCTTCACCTGGGACCGCGCCAACCCGCACGCGGCGGCCTGGGTCGCGCCGAGCGGCCGGATCGACTACGTCCACGTGCTGCAGAGCGCCCACCGCGCCGGCCGGGTCCAGGCCGTCCACCGCGCCGGCACCGCCCCGGTCGCCGGCGTCTGGCCCACCGACCACGCGGCCGTGGTGGCCGACCTGAGCGACTAGGGTGTGTCGCGGTCGCTATCTTGGCCAGCATGGGCGTCCGTCGATGGCTTGCCGGCGTCGCCGCGGTCCTCGTGACCGGTGGTGGCGTCGTTGGTTGTTCGGCAGTCGTTTCCACAAATGCCACGATCGAGTTCGACGCGGCTGTCGCCTTGGCCGATCAGCCCATTCATGTGCGGGTGTCGGGCCTGAGAGCCGGTGAGACCGTAACCGTCGCGTCGCAGGTGGACGATCGCGACGGCCAGCGGTGGAGCGCCGACGCGACATTCGAGGCGGATGGACACGGCGTCGTCGACCTCGCCCGCTCCGCACCCGCGTCGGGCACCTACAGCGGAGTCGACGGGATGGGACTGTTCTGGTCGATGCGTCCAGCCACCGGTGATCCGGAGTGGGCCCTCTTCCGCTTGGGCTATCCCGAGGAGGCGGGGGCGTACGAGGTCCGGCTGACCGTGTCAGCCGCCGGTCGGGAGATCGCGGCCCGCACGGTGACCCGGCGGTGGGTCGCGCCGGGCGTGACCCACCGCACTCTGACGGTTGGCGCCGACGGACTCGCCGGTGTCATTTTCCTGCCCGCTCCCGGTGGGCAGCGCCGCACCGGAGTTCTGCTCTTCGGGGGCTCGGAAGGTGGCATCGGGAGGAGGTACGAAGCTGCCCTGCTCGCGTCGCGCGGCCACCCGACGCTGGCGCTGGGCTACTTCGGCGCACCCGGTCTCCCCAAATACCTCGACGACATACCGCTGGAGTACTTCGCCACGGCGGCGCGACTGCTGACGAGGCAGCCCGGGGCCGACCCCGACGACGTGGTGGTCAGCGGCTACTCCCGCGGATCGGAGGCGGCGCTGCTGCTCGCACAGCACTACCCCGACCTCGTCCACGGCACCATCCTGTACGCGCCCAGCGACACCGTCTGGGCGGGCTATCCGAAGCGGGGCAACGCGTGGACCATCGACGGCGAACCGGTGCCGCAGAGCGCGATACCGGTCACCCGCGTGCGCGGCCCGGTCCTCGCCATCGCCGGCGGCGATGACCGGGTCTGGTCTTCCGCCGAGCAGGCGCAGCGCATCATGCGACGCCTCGACGACGCCGAGGTGACCGCCGCGCACCAGGTCCTGATCTACCCGGAAGCGGGCCACCACGTCGGCAGCTTCCCTTACCTCCCCGCCGGCACGATCGTCGGCGGCCGGATGATGGGCGGCACCCGCGACGCCAACGCCGCGGCCCGCATCGACAGCTGGCCCCGGGTTCTCGCCCTAGCGGCGGATTAGGGGTGTTGGAAGGCGAAGTGCTCCTTGCCCACGACGACCGGGTTGGTCAGCTCGCCCACGCCGTCGATGGTGATGGTGACGACGTCGTCGGGCTGGAGGGTGAAGTCCATCGCCGGCGCGAGTCCGGTGCCGGTGGAGAGGACCGCGCCGTCCGGGAAGTTGTCGGCCCGGAACAGCCAGTCGACGAGCTCCTGGAGCGGCCGCTTGATCCGGGCGGTCGACGTGGCGCCCGACCAGACGGCCACGCCCTCGCGGGTCACCCGCACCGCGACGGGCAGGTCGGCGCCGTCCACCTCCCAGGCGGGGCGGATGCCGGCCGAGAGGGCGCACGCGCCGGCGTACACCTTGGCCTGTGGGAGGTAGAGCGGGTTCTCCCCCTCGATGGCGCGGGAGCTCATGTCGTTGCAGACGAGGTAGCCGGCGATCTCGCCGAGCCGGTTGACGACCAGGGCCAGCTCGGGCTCGGGCACGTCGAGGCCGGAGTCGGCGCGGATCGCGACCGGGTCGCCGTCGACCACGACCCGCCAGGCGGCGGACTTGAAGAACAGCTCGGGGCGCGGGGCCTCGTACACCCGGCCGTAGATGTCGGCCTCGCTGCTCTCCTCCATCCGCGCCTCGCGGGAGCGCAGGTAGGTCACCCCGGCGGCCCAGACCTCGGTGGCCCCGTCGACCGGCGCCAGCAGCCGGGCGTCGCCGACCTCGTCGCCGGGCGAGTCCAGCAGGGTCCGGATGGCCGCGACGGGCTCGCGGAGGAGGGCGGCGACGGACGGCACGGGCAGCTCGCGGACGACCCCGTCGACCCGGACGCCCACCCGGGCGGTCTCGTCGTGCTCCCGGCGGTAGCGGACGATGTGCATGACGGGCAGCGTACGGCTATGCCCCGCCGATCGCCTCCAGGGAGATCTCCCACAGCCGGGCCGCGTTGGCCGGGTCGACCGCGAACGGGGCGACGCCGGTGGCCGTGCCCGGCTGGTGCAGGCCGACCTCGTGACAGTCCTCGAAGTAACGGCCCGACACCCCGGCCAGCCCCGGCGCCGTGGCGACGTGGACCGACGTCGCGGCCGCCTGCCCCGGCGTCTTCCAGCCCGGCCCCCGCACGGCCCGGGCGTCCATCTCGGACAGTTCCGCCTCGGACAGGTGCCGCTGGAGCTTGCCCCGCAGCCCACCGGGGTTGACCGCGTTGACCGTGACGCCGTCGTGCATCCAGCGCCGCGCGGCCTCGACCGCGAACAGGATGTTGGCCGTCTTGGACTGGTCGTACGCGATGGTCGGACCGTACGGCCGCCGCTCGAAGTTGATGTCGTCGAAGTCGACCGGCGCCCGCAGGTGCGACGCGGAGGTGACCGCGACGACCCGGGCGCCGTCGGGGTTGGCCAGCACGGGGTGCAGCGCGACGGCCAGCGCGAAGTGGCCGAGGTGGTTGGTCGCGAACTGGAGCTCCCAGCCCTGCGCCGAGTGGGCGAACGGCGTGCGCATGACGCCGGCGTTGTTGACCAGGATGTGCAGCGGCCCGGTCCACCGGTTGGCGAACGCCCGCACCGAGCCGATGTCGGCCAGGTCGAGCAGCTCCCAGCGCAGCCCCGAGGCCCGCCCCTGCGCGGGGTCGCGCACGGCGATCGTGACGTCCGCGCCGGCGGCCGCGAGGGCGCGCGCGGTGGCGAGGCCGATGCCGGAGCCGCCGCCGGTGACCACCGCCCGCCGGCCGACCAGGTCGATGCCGGCCAGCACCTCGGCCGCGGTCGTCTCGGCGCCGAACGCCATGTCACGCCTCCTGCGCGGTGAGCGGTTTCGCGATGTCCTCCAGACCGCGGCGCTCGGCCTTGACGCCGAGGAACGCGGCCACGATGCCGGCCAGGCCCATCAGGATGGCGCCGATCGTGAACGCCCAGGCCGTGTCGGTGACGACGCCGGTCGAGACCAGCTTGGAGAAGAGCAGCGGGCCGGTGATGCCGCCGGCGGCGGTGCCGATCGCGTAGAAGAACGCGATCGCCAGCGCGCGGGTCTCCATGGGGAAGACCTCGCTGACGGTGAGGTACGCGGAGCTGGCCCCGGCGGACGCGAAGAACAGCACGAAGCTCCAGGCCGCGGTCATGGTGACGGCGTTGAGGTGGCCCTCGTTGAACAGCCAGGCGGTGACCAGCAACGAGACCGAGGAGACGAGGTACGTGCCGGCGATCATCGGCTTGCGCCCCACGGTGTCGAACAGCGGCCCGAGCAGCAGCGGGCCGAGCAGGTTGCCGACCGCGATCACCGCGAAGTAGTAGCCGGTGCTCCCTGACGGCGTGTCGAAGAAGGTCTCGAGGATCTGGGCGAACCCGAACGTGATGGCGTTGTAGAGGAACGCCTGGCCGACGAAGAGCGAGAAGCCGAGCACCGTCCGTTTCGGATAACTGCGGACCATGGTCTTCGCGATCGTCCCGAACCCGATCGAGTGCCGCTGGCGGATCGTCATGTAGCGGTCCGGCTGGTCGAGCCGCTTGCCGGTCTCCCGCTCGACCTCCTGCTCGATCCCGCCGACGAGGCGCTCGGCCTCCCGCTCGCGACCGTGGATGAACAGCCAGCGCGGGCTCTCCGGCACGTTGCGCCGCACGAGCAGGATGACCAGGCCGAGCACCACGCCGACGCCGAACGCGATCCGCCAGCCGACGTCGACCGGCAGGAAGTTGATCAGCGGGATCGTGATCAGGGCGCCGGCCGCCGCCCCGGCCCAGTAGGTGCCGTTGATGATGATGTCGATCCGGCCGCGGTGCCGCGACGGGATCAGCTCGTCGATGGCCGAGTTGATCGCCGCGTACTCGCCGCCGATGCCGAAGCCCGTCAGGAACCGGAACAGGAAGAACATCCAGGCCTCGACCGAGATCGCGGTGAGCGCGGTCGCGGCCAGGTAGACGACGAGCGTGATCATGAAGAGCTTCTTGCGGCCGAACCGGTCGGTCAGCCAGCCGAAGAACAGCGCGCCGGTGCACGCGCCGGCGACGTAGAGCGCGGCACCGAGCCCGGTGATCTGGGACTGCGAGATGTCGATGCCACTGCCCGGCTTGGACAGCTGGCCCGACAGGTTGCCGACCATGGTGACCTCGAGCCCGTCGAGGATCCACACGGTCCCGAGTCCGATCACGATCAGCCAGTGCCACCGCGCCCACGGCAGCCGGTCGAGCCGCGCGGGCACGTTCGTCCGGATGGTGCCGAGCTCCCCCGCGCTGCCCATAAGATGATTCTGTGACGTTTTCGGCGGATCCGCCGGGTTTCGCGGCCGTCACCAGCGACCACTGGTCGGTCGGATGACGCGTCGTGTTGCGCCGCTCACGGCGGGCTGGTGAGGTGGAGCGCATGGCGGTCGGTGCGGTCTCGCAGATCCACATCAGTGTCAGCGACATCGAGCGGTCCGTGGTGTTCTACCGCGACGTGCTCGGGGTGCCGTTCCTCTTCGCCGTGCCCGGGCAGTCGATGGCGTTCTTCCAGAGCGGCGACGTGCGGCTCTACCTCGGCGTGCCCGAGTCCGAGGCGTTCGCCAGCAAGGTGACGCTCTACTTCGGTGTCGACGATCTCGACGGCGAGCGTGCGCGGCTCGTCGAGGCGGGGGTCCAGTTCCTCGACGAGCCGCATGCCGTGCATCGCGACGAGCAGGGCGAGCTGTGGATGACGTTCTTCCGTGACCCCGACGGCCACAACCTCGCCCTGACCCAGGTCAGGTGAAAGGAACGGTCCGTTGTTAACGCATAGCGTTAACAACGGACCGTTCCTTTCACCGCTAGAAGCCGGTGCGCCCGGCGCCGTACTGGTAGAGCGGGTTGCCCGTCGGTGTCGGCGGTTGGCCCGCGTCGATCTGCGACCGCAGCGTGGTGCGCTGCGCGGCCGTGGCGCCGAGGTCGTAGGGCAGGTCCCAGGCCTCGGTCGCGTCGGCCAGCACGTCGCTGCCGCCCGGCCGGAGCACGTCGGCCAGGCTGCGCGGCAGTTGCCAGGGCAGCTTGCCGCTCGGCGCGTAGTCACCGAACAGCAGGCTGGCCAGCGCCGGCCCCATCTCCTCGCCGCCGCGGTAGGTCACCACGATCGCGTTCGCGTCGTTGTGCCAGTCCGTGATCACGTAGGGCCGCGGCATCACCAGCGCCACCACCACCGGGATGCCCCGGGCACGGAAGTTGCGGATCAGCGCGAGCTGGTCCGGCGGCAGGTACGGCTGCTCCTTCACCCACTGTGTCCCGTGTGTGTAGGAGCCCTCCCCGACCGCCACGATCACCAGCTTCGGCGCCGGGGCGTCACCGGACACCACGTTGACCCCGGCCTGCTGCCCGCGGGCCCGGATCGCGTCCAGCATCGTCAGCGACCCGTACTCCTGGTGGAAGTAGCTGGTCCAGATGCAGCACGCCGAGGTGTCCGTGGCGCGTGGGCCGGCGACGACCACCGTGTCACCCGCCGCGAGCCGCAGGGGCAGCACCGCGCCGTCGTTCTTCAGCAGCGTCATCGCCTCGCGGGACGCCTGGTTGGCCAGCGCCGTGTAAGCGGGCTGGTGCATGCGGTACGGCCCGTTGACGGGATCGCCGTACGGGTTCTCGAAGAGGCCGAGCTGGAACTTGATCCGCAGCACCCGGCGCACGGCGTCGTCGATCCGGGCCGCCGGCACGCTGGCGGTGAACGTCGCCATCGAGAAGCCGGCCGCGCCCGGGTCGGCGCCGCCCATCACGTCGGAGCCGGCCCGCGCCGCGCCGACCCAGGCGCCCCAGGGCAGCCAGTCGGTGGTGATCAGGCCCTGGTAGCCGAGGTTCTGCCGGAGGTACGCGAGGATCGGCGCGCTGTCCCCGGCGCCGGGGCCGCCCGGGTCCAGGAAGGACGAGCCGGCGTACCCGGGCATGATGTTGACCGCGCCGGCCTCCATCGCGGCCCGGAACGGGATCATGTGGTACTTGATCGTGACCCCGTCGTAGACGATCAGCGCCTCGCCCCCCGCGCCCTCGCCCGGCCAGTGCTTGACCGTGGCCAGCACGGAGCGCGGGTTGAGCTCCGGACCGCCCTGCAGCCCGGCCACCAGCGCTCGCACCTGCGCGGCGGCGACGGTCGCGTTCTCGCCGTTGCCCTCCTGGATGCGCGGGTAGAGCACCTTCGTGCCGACCTCGGCCAGCGGGCCGAGCACGCCGCGGGTGCCGACCTCGAGCTGTTCGCGGCGCTGCATGTCGCCGAGCTTGTACTGCAGCGGGTAGTTGCGGGCCGCGGCCAGCGCGCTCTGGGTCGGATAGGTGGTCTGGTAGCCGTGGATCGTGTCGCCGGCCGAGATGAACGGGATGCCGAGCCGCGTGCCGGAGGAGCCCAGCAGCGCGGCGTGCAGGTCGGCCGCGCCGGCCGGGCCGAAGTGCCAGCCCGCGCGCGGGAACGCCTGGGCGTTGTAGAACATCTGGTACGCCTTCTCCTCGGCCGTCATCCGGCCCAGGAGGTCGTTGACCCGGGTCTCGACCGGCTGGCGCCAGTCCTCGTAGGGCGCGATCGTGCCGTTGCGGTCGAGGTCACGCGCGCCGGCCACGAGGTTGACCCCGTCGGCCACGGTCTCCAGCGTCGGCACGTAGACGCTGAACCGGCGGATCGACGACGTGCTGCTGCCGGCCGTCACGTACCACTTGTAGGTCCAGCGGTCGGCCAGGTCCCAGCTCGGCGTGTAGCTGGTGCCGGTCACGTCGGCGACCCGCGTGTAGAGGTCGATGAGGTTGCCGGACGCCGCGAAGTCGTAGTCGGTGCGGCTGACGTTGATCCACACCTGGTAGCGGGTGGCACCTCCGACCGCGGCCCAGGTCAGCGTCGGGCGCCGGGTGGTGGTGACCATGGCGCCGTCGCCGGGCGCGGTGAGCGCGAACTGGCCCGTGGTGCCCGGCGGCCGGGTGGGGCCCGACAGCAGCGGCGGCGTGGACGCGCTGGTGTCGACCGTGCCGAAGACCTGGAACTCCCACAGCGAGTAGCCGTAGCCGGTCGCGCGCGCGGTGCCGTACATCCGGATGAACCGCCCGGTGCCGGTGACCGCGAGCCGTTCGACGCCGCCGCGCCCGGCGGTGGTCGTGTGGATCGGCGTCCAGGAGCTGCCGTCGGCGGAGGTCTCCAGCCGGTACGCGGACGCGTAGGCGCCCTCCCAGTTGAGCACCACCTGGGTGATGCTGGCCGTGCCGCCGAAGTCGATGCTGATCCACTGTGGATCGCTGAACTGGCTCGACCAGCGGGTGGTGGTGCGGCCGTCGACCGCGGCGGCGGGCGCGTTGCCGCCCTCGTGCGACGACGCGGCCACGTTCTTGAAGGCGGAGATCGGCGTGCCGCCGGCCGGTGGCGGGTCGGTCGGCCCGCCGCCGCCGGTGGTGCCGAAGACCCGGAACTCCCAGAGCGAGTAGCCGTAGCCGGTGGTCCGGGCGGTGCCGTACATGCGGACGTAGCGCCCGGATCCGGTGACGGCCTGGGTCTGCGTGCCGCCGGTCGCGGTGGTGGTCGAGTAGACGGTGGTCCAGGGCCCGCCGGCCGCGGCCGCGACCTGGATCTGGAACGACCGCGCGGCGGCGGCCTCCCAGACGAGCTCAACCTGGTCGACGGCGTACGTGGCGCCGAGGTCGACCTGGATCCACTGTGGGTCGCTGAAGGCGCTCGACCAGCGGGTGCCGGTGTTGCCGTCGACCGCGGCCGAGGCGGGCGTGCCGGCGCTCTCGGCCGACGAGGCGGTGGCCGGCTTGCCCTGGGAGATCAGCGGGCCGGCGGCGGCGGCCGGGGTGGCCCGCAGGGCCCCGGCGACGAGCAGGGTGAGGATCGCGCCGGCGACGAGCAGCCGGCGGCGGGGCGGGGCTGGCATGTGCACTCCAATGCGGGGACGGACGGTTTGGAGAGCGCTCTCCAACAGAGTCGTGACTACGGGCGCTCCAGTCAAGGGCGCAAATATTCGTGCTGGTCTCTTGACAAGCGCGCCCGGCCGGACGAACGTCTCCGCCTGAGAGCGCTCTCTCGCCCTGCTTCCGTCCCCGCAGGAGTCGCGATGCCCCATGCCCTGTCCCGCCGCCGCGCCGCGCTCGCCGTGGCCGCCGCGGTCATCCTCCTCACCGCACTGTTCGTCGTGACCACCCGGTCGGCCGCCGACGCCGCGCTCGTCCTGGTCTCCCAGGGCAAGCCGGCCACGGCCTCGTCGACCGAGAACGCCGCGTCGCCCGCCTCCGCGGCCGTCGACGGCAACGCCGGCACCCGCTGGTCCAGCGCCTTCGGCGACCCGCAGTGGATCCAGGTCGACCTCGGCGCCACCACCCAGGTCGCGCAGGTCGTGCTGCAGTGGGAGGCGGCGTACGCCCGCGCCTTCCAGATCCAGGTCGCGGCGGCCGCCGGCGGGCCGTGGACGACGATCTGGTCGACCACCACCGGCGCCGGCGGCACCCAGGCGCTGACCGTCTCCGGCACGGGCCGCTACGTGCGGATGAACGGCACCGCGCGGGGCACGCCCTACGGCTACTCGCTCTGGGAGTTCCAGGTCTACGGCCTGATCGACACCGGTCAGACCTGCTCCGGCAACGCCGCGCTCAACCGGCCGGCCGCCGCGTCGTCGGTCGAGAACGCCACCATGCCGGCCTCGGCCGCCGTCGACGGCAACGCGGCCACCCGCTGGTCGAGCGCGTTCGGCGACCCGCAGTGGCTGCGCGTCGACCTCGGCAGCACGCAGACGCTCTGCCAGGTGGTGCTGCAGTGGGAGCCCGCGTACGCCCGGGCCTTCCAGATCCAGGTCTCCGCCGGGCCGGACGGTCCGTGGCAGACGGTCTACTCGACGACCACCGGCACGGGCGGCACGCAGACCCTCGCGGTCTCCGGGTCGGGTCGCTACGTGCGGATGAACGGGACCGCGCGGGCCACGGCGTACGGGTACTCGCTCTGGGAGTTCGTCGTGCGTACCACCGGTGGCGGGCCGACCCCGCCGCCCACGACGAACCCGCCGCCGACCGGTGGCTTCTGGGGTGACACGTCGACCATCCCCGCCGCCCAGAACGTCGTCATGGTCAAGATCCTGAACCGGACCAACGGCCGCTACCCGGACAGCCAGGTCTACTGGAGCTACAACGGGCAGACGCACTCGATCGCCGAGCAGCCCTACTTCGACATGCCGGCCAACACCGCCGGCCGGATGTACTTCTACCTCGGGTCGCCGAACAGCCAGTACAGCGACTTCATCGAGTTCACGGTCGGGCCGGCGGTGTTCAACGGCAACACCACCCGGGTCGACGCGTTCGGCCTCAAGCTGGCCATGCGGCTGCACGCCCGCGACGGCTACGACGCGGCGGTCGGCGAGACGGAGGCGACGTTCGCGGAGGACCGGGCGGTCACGTTCCAGCGCTTCTCCGACGCGATGCCCGCCGAGTTCAAGCACCTGGCCACCATCCAGGCGCCGTACCGGATCCCGTCGCCGGGCAACTCACCCCAGTTCCGGGCCGGTGGGGTCTACCAGAACTACATGTCCACCTACGCGGCGCAGAACGGCCTGCCGGCGTCCACCTCGGACGTCTTCGGCTGCGCCGGCCCGCTGGCCAACAACGCGGCGGGCTGCGCGGCGCTCAACCGCCACGTGGCGCACCTGCCGCAGTCGCAGTGGTCGAACCCGGCGAACTTCTACCAGGCCCCGCCGGCGAACTACTACTCGAAGTTCTGGCACGACCGCGCGATCAACAACCTGTCGTACGGCTTCCCGTACGACGACTACGCCGAACAGTCCTCGTTCATCTCCCACGGCAACCCGCAGTGGCTACTGGTGGCCGTCGGCTGGTGACGCTCGTCGCTACCCGGCCCACCCACGGGCCGGGTAGCGCCGGCGGCTGTCCGCCCAGGCATCAGGTGCGGGCCACCGGTCCCCGGTCAGTCGCAGCGGCTGCCCAACCCCGCTTCGCCGCCGGCCAGGACTGCGGCCTCGGTGGGCGGGACGGCCGGTCGGGTGGTGGGCGCGACGGCGGTCGGGGTCGGCGACGCGGTCGGCTTCGGGGTCGGCTTCTTCGTCGGCGACTTCTTGACCGCGGGGGCGGTGCCGGCGCCGCCGAGGCGTACGCCGGAGGTTTGGGTCGTGCCGGGCGACAGCTTGACGCCCGTGGCGGTGGCCTGGCGGCCGCGGACGTCGGTCACGCGGATGCTGTAGGGGCCCGATCCGATGCCGCCGTCGATCAGCCAGTAGTTGTAGGGCTCGCGGTGCGCCGACCGCCAGCTGCCGCCGGGCCCCTTGGCCTGCACCGACCGCAGCGCGTTGCCGGTGTTGTCGACCAGGACGGCGAACCAGTACGCGGACGCGCCTTCCTTGATCCGGAAGGTCAGGTTGTCCGTGCGCGGGCTGGCCACGGTCGTGTAGGTGACCGGGATGATCCCGTCGACCGGGTCGCCGATCTTCGCGAACGCCTCGCGGCTCAGGTCGATGTGGCCGGACTCGCAGGGCGGGCACTGGTCGACGACCTTGACCCGCACGCTGCCGTCCGGCCCCTTCACGTCCAGGTAGCCGCCGCACTTGGCGCCGTCGGCGTACTCGTCGGGCGAGAGGGCGACGAACAGCCGGTCGTCGGGCGGGCTCGGGAACGAGCAGTTGCCACCGCTGTCGGTGTAGAAGGTCGCCTTGCCGCTGGTCGCCGCCGCCGCGCAGGCGCTGCCCGCCCCGCGCAGCGCGAAGACGGCCGTCACCGCGGCGGCGAGGACGAGCACCCCGCCGACCAACCACCAGCGCCGCTGCCATGCTCCGGTCACGGCGACCGATCCTGCCGCAACCACGCCGCCCCCGCCAGGCCGGAGGTCAGCCGCCGGGCGTAGTCCGCCCGGTTCGTCCGCGTTGGTCACTCGGCCCCGGGCGCCGGCGATCCGGACTAGGCGCGGCCGCGTGCGGCGTCAATCCGGGCGGAGGGCGTCCGCATTGGGCGGCCACCGCGCCACCATCGGCCGAGCCGGAACGCGGATCCGGGACGCGGCGACCGCCGGACGAGGCCAGCGGACGCCGCGATCGGGTCGTACCGGGTCAGTGCATCGCCACCGGGACGGCGACGGCCTCGCCGGACGGGTCCGGGGCCTTCTCGATCCGGCGGCGCGGCAGGAACAGGGCCGGCACCAGGCAGAGGACGAGCAGCGCGACCGCGACCGTCCAGGTGTGGCCGAACGCGTCGGCGAGGGACGCCTGGCCGGCGGTGAGGACCTCCGGCGGCACCTGCGAGGCGGGCACCTGGCCCTGGGTCACCGCGCTGTAGGCGGTGGCCTCCTGGCTGTCCAGCACCCGGTTGGTGAGGATCACGGACATCACCGCGGTGCCGATCGAGCCGGCGGTCTGCTGGACGATGTTCATCATCGTCGAGCCGCGGGCCACCTGCTGGTGGGTCAACGACGCCAGGGCGGCCGACATGATCGGCATCATCGTCATGCCCATGCCGAGGCCGCTGACGAACAGGGAGCCGAGCAGCAGCGGGTACGACGAGTCGGGCGTCACCTGCGTGAACGTGGCCATGCCGAGCGCGATCAGCAGCAGGCCCGGCAGCACCAGCTTGCCCGGCCCGATCTTGTCGGTCAGCCGGCCGGCGATGGGCATCGTGACCATGGCGCCGAGGCCCTGCGGCGCGAGCAGGAGGCCGGCGTCGAGCGTCGACTGGCCCCGCACCTGCAGGAAGTAGCTCGGCAGCAGCAGCATCGCGCCCATGAACGCGACCGTGAACAGCGTCAGCGTGACCGTGGAGACGGTCAGGTTGCGGTTCTTGAACAGGCCGAGGTCGATCAGCGCGTGCTGCTTGCGCAGGGCGTGCAGCACGAACGCGATCACCAGCGCCAGGCCGATCAGGGCGGGGATCAGGACCTTGGCCGAGCCGACCTTGCCCTCACCGGGGATCGACGAGACGCCGTAGAGGAAGAGCGCGAGGCCCGGCGAGAGCAGCAGCATGCCCAGGAAGTCGAACGACTCCGACGGCTGCGGCCGGTCCTTGGGCAGGATCCGCAGCGAGAGCACGAAGGCCACGATGCCGATCGGCACGTTGATGAGGAAGATCCAGTGCCAGCTCGCGGCCTCGATCAGCCAGCCGCCGAGGATCGGGCCGCCGATGGGACCGAGCAGCATCGGCACGCCGAGCACGGCCATCACGCGGCCGACCCGGTCGGGGCCCGCGGCCCGCGTCATGATCGTCATGCCGAGCGGCATCAACATGCCGCCGCCCAGGCCCTGCAGCGCCCGGAAGACGATCAGCGGGCCGATGTCCCAGGCGACGCTGCACAGCGCCGAACCGCCGACGAAGAGCACCAGCGAGAGCAGGTAGAGCCGCTTGGTGCCGAACCGGTCGGCGGCCCAACCGGTGATCGGGATGACCGTCGCGAGGGCCAGCGTGTAGGCCGTCATCGTCCACGCGACGGTGGCGTAGGTGGCGTTGAACTCCCGCTGGAACGTCGGCAGCGCGACGCTCACCACGGTGATGTCGAGGATCGACATGATGGCGCCGAGCACCACCACACCAGCGACCTTGAGCACGCCGCTGTCGAGCTTGTCGGAGCCAGCCGACGGCACCGCCTGCGTTGTCATCCGCGATCATCCCCCCAGGATCGACATGCCCCGATCGAGGCCAGAGCATGGTCCCAGACACGCGTACGAATGCTGAAACGAATTTCACGTTGGGTGACGGCGCTCACGTTTGGGCAAGGCTATCCATCCACAATTGACCGCATTGGTCCGCTTACTCGCGGTTATCGATGCGGCCGCACACGGTGATCGGCAAAGGCACGCTCGAAAGCGAAAAATCATGCCAAACTGGCGCGGTGCGAGCTGTGCCGGGGTGGGCCGTGGTCTCGGCGATCCTGGCCCCGATCTTCCTCCTGGGTGGACTGGTGCTGTCCCCTGCCCGGCAGTCCGCCAGCTACAGCTCGACCCGCGACACGATCAGCGCGCTGGCCGGCCTCGGCGCCACCGATCGCTGGATCATGGTGGTCGCGTTCACCGGGATGGGCATCTGCTTCACGCTGACCGGAATCGGGCTGCGCCCGGCGTACCCGGCCGGCCGGTTCGCCCTGATCTTCGGCGGCATCGTCTCCATGACCGCCGTCTTCTTCCCCCAACCGATCCAGGGCGCCTCCCTGGTCCACGGGCTGATGGCCGGCGCCGGCTTCATCGCGCTCGCGGTCTGGCCGGCGTTCGCGTTCCGCACCGAGCCGACCGCGCCCTGGTCGCTGCGCCCGACCGCGTCGATACTCGCCACCACCATCATGATCGGGCTGATGTTCTGGTTCGCGACCGAGCTGTTCAACCGCGGCGACCAGATCGGCATCACCGAGCGCTTCCTGGCCGCCGCCGAGGCAATCTGGCCGCTCGTGGTGGTGCTCAACGCCCGTGCGCTCAAGCCCGCCCTCGCCCAACAGCTGGTCTCCGACGAGCCGAGCTAGGACATTCGTCCTGCCGAACCGAGGACATCGACATCTGCCGGTGCCAGGGGGCCCGGCCATAGCGTCGGGTCATGGATGTTCCGTTCGGTTACCTCGCCGGCGTCGTGATCCTCGGCATCGGTGTGCTGTCCGCGCTCGCGCCGCCCCGCCGCCCGCGCCCCGTCCGCTGGGTCGGCTACATCGGCAGCCTCGTGGTCAACGAGCTTCCCTTCCTCTTCGCGTACGGCCTGGTCGCCTCGACGGTCCTCGCGCTCGTCCAGGGCGACCTGGCCGGCCCGGGCGGCGCCCTGGCGGCCGGCCTGGCCGCGCTCACCCTGGCCGGGCTCGGCGTCCTCGTGGCGCGGGCCGGCACCGCCCGGGCCACGATCGACGCCGCGCTGGCCG
Organism: Asanoa sp. WMMD1127; assembly: GCF_029626225.1. Classification (NCBI taxonomy): domain Bacteria; kingdom Bacillati; phylum Actinomycetota; class Actinomycetes; order Micromonosporales; family Micromonosporaceae; genus Asanoa; species Asanoa sp. WMMD1127. The sequence goes on along the minus strand of NZ_JARUBP010000001.1, from coordinate 5,949,917 downwards.
ACACGCTCGGGATCCGGACCCGACGCCGCAACCACCTCGCCCGCATCCTGCTCGCCCCGCTGGCCGGTCGTGGCGGCCGCCACGTGCGGCGAGTCGGCAACCTCCGCTACGGCGACCACCGGCGCAACACCCTCGACGTCTACCGCCACCGGTCACGCCCGGCCGCCGGGCCGGTGCTGGTCTACTTCCACAGCGGCGGCTACTACAGCGGCCACAAGCGGCGCGAGGGCAAGCCGCTGCTGCACCGGCTGGCGGGCCAGGGCTGGATCTGCGTCAGCGCCAACTACCGGCTGCGGCCCGAGGTCGGCTGGCCCGACCACCTGATCGATGCCAAGAAGGTGCTGGCCTGGGTCCGGGCGCACGCGGCGGAGTACGGCGCCGACCCCGACCAGATCGTCGTGGCGGGCGGCTCGGCGGGCGGCCACCTGGCCGCGATCTGCGCCGCCACCCCGAACGCCCCCGAATTCCAGCCCGGCTTCGAGGACGTCGACACCACGATCGCGGCCGCCATCCCGCTCTACGGCTGGTTCGGCGGCTACTACGACGACCCGCCGGTGCGCTCGGCCCCGCTGGACTACGCCAACCCCGCGATGCCGCCGATGTTCGTGGTGCACGGCGACCGGGACTCGCAGGTGCCGGCGAGCATGGCCCGCGACTACGTCGCCGGCGTGCGCGCGGTCTCCGCCAACCCGGTCGTCCACGCCGAGCTGCGCGGCGGCCAGCACGCCTTCGACCTGTTCCACTCGGTCCGCAACGCGGCGGTGATCGACGGGATCGAGGCGTTCGCGGCCTGGGTGTCGGCTCGCCGGCCCGCGCCTACGATGATCCGATGACGGTCGAGCGCGAGCCCACGCTGGACTGGCTCGCCCGCCATCCGGGCCCGTGGTTCGGCCTGATCTGGGCGCCCGTGCTGCTGATCGCGCCGCTGGTCGACGCGATCACCGGCGGCCAGCCGGGCCGCGCGGGCTACCTGGTGGCGCTGGCGGTCGCGTTCACGCTGGCCGTCCTGCGCCGCGGCACCTGGGCGTTCGTCGGCTTCACCGCGCTGTGCACCGGCTACCTCGTGCTCTGGCACACCGACCGGCAGTTCGTCTTCCCGCTGCTGTCGATCGCGGCGGCGCTGGCCGTGCGGCAGCGTTGGGCGCTGGGACTGGTCACCTCCGTGACGATCAGCGGCGCGGTCGCCGCCGGCATCGAGGCCCGCTCGCTGGACACCGGCCTGTTCCTGGGCTTCGCTACGCTGGTCGCCGGCGTCGCCACGTTCCTGATCCGCTACCTGGTGGGCGTCGTGGCCGAGCTGACCGAGACCCGGGAGCGGCTGGCCGTGGCCGCCGTCGCCGCCGAGCGGCTGCGCTTCTCCCGCGACCTGCACGACCTGCTCGGCCACACGCTCTCGGTGATCGTCGTCAAGGCGCAGGCGGTGCACCGGCTGTTCGACCGTGACCCGCCGGCGGCCGCCGAGCACGCCCGCGACATCGAGGCGATCGGCCGGCAGGCGCTGACGGAGGTACGCGAGACCGTCAGCGGCTACCGGGCGATGAGCCTGGGCGAGGAGCTGGCCAACGCCCGCACCGCGCTGGCCGCCGGCAACGTGCGGGCCGAGGTCTCCCCCGCGCCCGCCACGCTGGCCGGCCAGGTCGACGCGCTGCTCGGCTGGGTCGTCCGCGAGGGCATCACCAACGTGCTGCGGCACGCGCAGGCGCGTACCTGCCGGATCGCCGTGTCGGTCGACGACGAGGTGGCCCGGGTGGAGATCACCGACGACGGCCACGGCGACCCGGGCGGCGCGCCCGGCAGCGGGCTGCGCGGCCTGCGCGAGCGCCTGGAGGCGGCCGGCGGCGCCCTCACCACGACGTCGACGGCCGGCGGCTTCACCCTCTCGGCGCGGGTGCCGGCGGCATGACCACCCGCGTGCTGATCGCCGAGGACCAGGGCATGATGCGCTCGGCGCTGGCCACGCTGCTCGACCTGGAGGACGACCTGACCGTGGTCGCCACCGTCGCACGGGGCGACGAGGTCGTCGCGCGGGTCCGCGACAGCGCGCCCGACGTGGTGCTGCTCGACATCGAGCTGCCCGGTCGCAGCGGCCTCGACCTGGTGCCGGAGGTGTCCGCCGCCCGGCCCGGCTGCCGGGTGGTCATCGTGACCACCTTCGGGCGACCCGGCCACCTGCGCCGCGCGCTCGAGGCCGGCGCCCGGGGCTTCCTGGTCAAGGACGACCCCGTCGAGGACCTGGCGGCCGCCATCCGCCGGGTGCTGGCCGGTGAGATCGTCGTCGACCCGGCGTTGGCCGCGCAGGCGCTCAGCGCCCGGCCCAACCCGCTGACCGACCGGGAGCGCGAGGTGCTCGCCGCGTCGGCGGGCGGCGCGACGATCGGCGACGTGGCGGCCCGGCTGCACCTGTCACCCAGCACGGTCCGCAACTACCTGTCCGCGGCGATCGGCAAGACCGGCGCCCGCAACCGCGGCGAGGCGCTGACCCGGGCGCGGGAGCATGGCTGGCTCTGATTGCCGCCGCGCGACGGGGTCCGGCCCGGTAGCGTCCGATCATGACGTTCCGCGAGCTGCACGACGGCGCGCTGCCCCTGCTGCTGCCCAACGCCTGGGACGTCGCCTCGGCGATCGCGTTCGTCGAGGCCGGCTTCCCCGCCGTCGGCACCACCAGCTTCGGCGTGGCGGCCGGCGCCGGCGCGCCCGACGGCCGGGGCGCCACCCGCGACGCGACCCGCGCGCTGGCGCACGCCCTCGCCGCCCTTCCCGCGCACGTCTCGGTCGACGTCGAGGACGGCTACTCCGAATCGCCCGAGGAGGTCGCCGACTACGTCGCGGGTCTGCGTGTCGCGGGCGTCAACCTCGAGGACAGCACGGGCGGCCGCCTGGTCGAGCCGGCCGCGCACGCCGCAAAGGTGGCCGCGGTCAAGGCCCGCAACCCCGATGTGTACGTCAACGCCCGCACCGACACGTACTGGCTCGGCCAGGACGCCACCCTGTCGGCCACGCTGGAGCGGGCGGCGGCGTACGTCGAGGCCGGGGCGGACGGCGTCTTCGTGCCGGGCGCGACGAAGCCCGCCGAGCTGCGCGACCTGGCCGCCAACCTGCCCGTACCCGTCAACGTGCTGGTGATCCCCGAGCTGTCCCTGGCCCACCTGGCCGACCTCGGCATCCGGCGGGTCAGCACCGGCTCGCTGCCCTACCGCGCCGCCCTCGACGCCGCGGTCGCGGTCGCCACCGCGGTCCGCGACGGCGCCCCACCGCCCGCGGCCACGCCGTACCAGGTGATGCAGGACCGCCTGCTCCGCTACGCCCGCGGCTAGTCGGTGGCCAGGCGGGCGTGCAGGTGCATGTCGTGCCAGCCGTCGGCGTGCCGGGCCTCGCTGCGCTTGGTGCCCTCCAGGGCGAAGCCGGCGCGCGCGGCGACCGCGCACGAGGCCGGGTTGGCGGTCGAGTGGGCGACCTCGATGCGGTGCAGCCCGAGCGTGCCGAACGACCACGCGGTCAGCGCGGTGAGCGCCCGGCCGGCGAGCCCGGCGCCCCGGGCGGCGGGCAGCACCCAGTAGGACACCTCGGCCAGCCCGTCGTGGAGGTCGATCCGGCGCAGGCTGATCTGCCCGGCGACGGCGCCGTCCCGCTCGACGGCCCACCCCGCGCCGCTCTCGCCCTTCCACCGCCCGGACCACGCGGCGACCCACGCCTGCGCCTCCAGCGCGTCCATCGAACGGACGTGCCAGCGCTGCACCGCGGGGTCGGCGTAGGCGGCGCGCACCACCTCGTGGTCATCCGGACGCCAGGGCCGCAACCGGACACCGGCACCGTCGATCACGGGCTGTTTCGTTCCGGCCAGCGTGCCGGGCGGCACCGCGGGAGCAGCGAGAGAAGGCACGGTCCGACCCTAAATCAGGCGGCATAAGCGTCCCGAAGCATGGGTATGGGCGCGGTGTACGACACGACGACGGTGTGTACGGAGGCGATGGCCGTGCTCAGTCAGAGCGACCGGCAGCGCTTGGCCGAGATCGAACGCCACCTGGCGGCCGAGGATCCACGGTTCGCCAGACGGATGCGGGGGCGCAACCGGCAGTGGGTGCGGCTGGTGGTGCCGATGGTCATCGTCGTCGCGTTGCTCGCCCTGGTCCCGCTGCTCCTGATCACCTGGGACCGCCCCGGCGTGGCCGCGCTCGGCGTCTGCGCCGCGCTCGCCGCGCTGACCTGGATGGTGGGCCGCAACGCCGGCCCGCGCTGGCGACGACGGTGACGACGACGCCGCGCCAGAAGCTGGCGCCGTACCGCCGCAAGCGGGACTTCGGGAAGACGCCCGAGCCGTCCGGCGCGACCACGCCCGGTGCCGACGGGCACCGGCGGTTCGTGGTGCAGCGGCACCGGGCCCGCAACCTGCACTACGACGTGCGCCTCGAGGTCGACGGGGTGCTGGTGAGCTGGGCGGTGCCGAAGGGGCCGACGCTGGCGCCCGGGGTGCGCCGCGGCGCGTACCACGTCGAGGACCACCCGATGGAGTACATCGACTTCGAGGGCGTCATCCCGGCGGGCGAGTACGGCGGCGGGGACGTGATCGTCTGGGACACCGGCACCTGGGACCCGGCGGAGGGCGAGGACCCGGCGAAGGCGATCGCCGATGGCGAGCTGCACGCCGACCTGCACGGCGAGAAGCTCAACGGCCGGTTCGTGTTCGTCCGCACGCGGGCCGACGACTGGATCCTGCTGCACAAGAAGGACGCGTACGCGAAGCCCGGTTGGGATCCTGAGAAGCACCCGAAGTCGGTGCTGTCGGGGCGCACCAACGACGAGGTGAAGGCCGACCCGGACCGGCTGTGGCGGTCGGACCTGCCCGCCGCGACGGCCAGCCTGGCGCTGAAGGCCGACGCCGCCGACGAGGTGGATCCCGACGAGCTGAAGGCCCTCGACAAGCTCAAGAACCAGGGCACCTGGCAGGTCTTCGGCCGCGACCTGCGGGTCACCAACCTCGACAAGGAGCTGTTCCCGGGCAAGGGGCGGCAGAAGCCGATCACCAAGCGGGACCTCCTGCGCTACACGGCGCAGATCGCGCCGACGATCCTGCCCTACCTGACCCGGCGGCCGATCAACCTGCACCGCTATCCGGACGGCGCCGGCACGCGCGGCTTCTGGCAGAAGGAGCTGCCGTCGCACGCGCCCGAGTGGCTGGCCCGGTGGGACAACCCCGATGCCGACCCCGGCGAGTCGCAAACCTACCTGGTCGTCGACGAGCCGGCCGCGCTGCTGTGGGCGGCCAACTTCGGCGGCCTGGAGTGGCACCCGTGGACGTCCCAGGTGGACAAGCCCGACAAGCCGACGTACGCGCTGATCGACCTGGACCCGGGCGCCGACACCACGTGGGCCGACCTGGTTACCCTGGCCAAGCTGCACCGCGAGGCGCTGGACCACCTCGGCCTGGTGGCGCGGGCCAAGCTGACCGGCAAGCGCGGCATCCAGATCTGGATCCCGATCACCCGCGGGCCGTCGTACGCCGCCGTGCGCTCCTGGGTCGAGCAACTGTCCAAGTCGGTCGCGGCCGCGGTGCCGGAGCTGGTCAGCTGGAAGTGGCAGAAGGACGAGCGGCAGGGCCTGGCCCGGCTCGACTACACCCAGAACGTCATCGGCAAGACGCTCGTCGCCCCCTACAGCCCGCGCCCCGCCGCCGGCGCGCCGGTGTCCGCGCCGATCCACTGGGACGAGCTCGACGACCCGAAGCTCAAGCCCGACAGGTTCACCGTGCGCACGATCCTCAAGCGGCTGGCCACCGAGGGCGACCCGTTCCACGACGTGCTGCTCGCCCGGCAGAAGCTCCCGAAGCTCCGCTGATGTAGCTTTTCGCCGTCCCGGCCAGGTTAGCCGGCGATTATTGACGAGTCCACTCAGCATAGAGATACTTCCATCCGTCAATGCTGCCCCCACCACTTGACGGGAGGCGCTTCATGCGCCGATTTCTCACCAAGACTCTCGCGGTGCTCGCACTGGCCGTCGCGTCGACGGCCGTCGGCCTGGTCACCACCACCGGCGCCGCGCAGGCCGACGGCTGCTACACCTGGGGTCGCCAGCTGTCCCAGGGCATGTCCGGCGAAGACGTGCGCCAGCTCCAGATCCGGGTCGCCGGCTACCCCGGCACCGGCGGCGTTCTCGGCATCGACGGCGCGTTCGGCCCGGCGACCCGGTCCGCGGTGATCCGCTTCCAGCAGGCGTACGGCCTGGCCGCCGACGGCATCGCCGGCCCCAACACGTTCAACCGGCTCTACGCGCTGCAGGACAACGACTGCACGCCGGTGAACTTCTCCTACGCCGAGCTCAACACCTGCAACAGCACCTGGGCCGGCGGCAACGTCTCAGCCGCGACCGCGCGGTTCAACGCCCTGGTGACCATGTGGAAGCTGCAGGCGATGCGGCACGCCCTGGGCGACCAGCAGATCCGGGTCACCAGCGGCTTCCGCAGCCAGTCCTGCAACGCCGCGGTCGGCGGCGCGACCAGCAGCCGCCACCTCTACGGCGACGCGGCCGACCTCGGCGCCGGCCCGCACTCGCTCTGCACGTTCGCCCAGGCCGCCCGCAACCACGGCTTCGCCGGCATCCTCGGCCCGGGTTACCCCGGCCACAACGACCACACCCACGTCGACGGCCGCCCGAGCCGCTTCTGGTCGGCGCCGAGCTGCGGCGTCGGAAGCCGCAGCATGCGCGACCCGATCGAGGGCTGACACGCACCCGGCCCGGGGCGCGATGGCGCGCCCCGGGCCGCACCGCTACCGTTGGTGGCAACCGAACGGTTGCCACACGGAGGCGGACATGGCATTCCCCGACCAGATCGAGCGGACGATCGAGCTGGCCCAACCCCCGGAGCGGGTCTGGGACGCCCTGACGACCGCCGACGGGCTCGGCACCTGGTTCGGCAACCGGGCCGAGGTCGACCTGCGGGTCGGCGGCCACGCCACGCTCACCTGGGACAGCGGCGACACCGCGGTGCTGACCATCGAGCGGCTGGAGCCGCCAAGGGTGTTCGGCTACACGTGGCCCATCTACGGGCTCCCGGACGACGACCCGCGCCGGACCTATGTGGAGTTCACCCTGACCCCCCGCGACGGCGGCACGACGCTGACGATGGTCGAGAGCGGTTTCGCCCAGCTGCCCGACGCCGAGCACCGCGCCGCCTTCCCCGGCAACGACGACGGGTGGACGAGGGAACTGGGCGAGCTGGTGGCCTACCTCGATGCCCGAGCCTGACCTGGAGGCGGTGGCGCAGGAGGTCTTCAGCGCCCTCGCCGACCCGAGCCGACGCGCCATCCTGGCCGCGCTGGCGTCCGGCGGCCCGGCCACCGCGACGGACCTGGCCGCCCAGCTGCCGATCACGCGCCAGGCCATCGCGAAGCACCTCGGCCTGCTGGCCGACGCGGGCCTGGTGACGGCGGAACCCGGCGAACGACGGCGGGTCCGCTACCGCCTGGACTCGGGGCCGATGAAGGTCGCCCAACAGTTCCTGGCGGCCCTGGCCCGCGACTGGGACGGCCCCCTCGCCGCGCTGCGGGACCGTCTGGGCTAGGGCCTGTCCTGCCGATCAACGTGAGCCGAGACGGAGTCCAGGTGTCGTCTGGGGGTGGCCCGGAATTACCCGGATACCGGTGTTGTATCCGGGTGATTCCGGGACGCCGCCAGGCGGCAGCTGGGCCCGTCGCAGGCCGCGTTGATCGGCAGGACAGGCCCTAACCGGTGGCGACCGGCAGCTCGGCGTAGCCGCGCAGGACCAGGCGGTCGCGGCGGCGGGGTTCGCCGGCCAGGGTCAGGGCGGGGAGCCGGGTCAACAGGAGCGGGAAGGCGACCTGCGCCTCCAGCCGGGCCAGCGGCGCGCCGAGGCAGTAGTGGGCGCCGCCGCCGAAGGAGACCGGCTGGACGTTGGGCCGGTCGGGGTCGAAGCGGTGCGGGTCCGGGTAGCGGGCCTGGTCGCGGTTGGCCGAGCCGAGCAGCATCGTCAGCTCCGCGCCGGCCGGCAGCGCGAGGCCGTCCAGGTCCAGCGCCGCGCCGGCGAACCGGGACGTGAGCTGCACCGGTGAGTCGTACCGCAGCAGCTCCTCGACGAAGGCCGGCGCGAGGTCCGCGTCGGCGCGCAAGCGGGCCGCCTGCGCGGGTTCGTCCAGCAGCACGCGCAGGCCCGTGCCGAGCAGGTTGGTCGTCGTCTCGAAGCCGGCGACCAGCAGCAGCACCACATTGGACAGCAGCTCCGCGCCCGTCAGCTCCGCGTCGGCCAGGGCGGTGGTCAGATCCTCCTGCGGCGACCGGCGGCGCTCGGCGATCAGGCCCACGAAGTAGTCCTCGAGCTCGCGCCCGGCCACGTCGGCCAGCCGCATCTCCTCCTCCGTGCTGATCGGCTCGAGCACGACGGTCAGGTCGGCCGCCCGCTGCCGGAACCACTGCCGGTCGGCGTCGGGCACGCCGAGCAGCGCGCAGATGACCCCGATCGGCAACGGGTACGCGAACGCGGTCATGAAGTCCGCCCGCGCCGGCATCGCGTCGATGAGCTCCTCGACCAGGCCGGCGATCACGTCCCGCATCGCCGCGACACGCCGGGCGGTGAAGGTGGCGGCGGCCGCACGGCGTACCCGCGTGTGGTCCGGCGCGTTGGTCATCAGCATGGACTGCACGATCGACGCGACGCCGCGGTTCTCGCGCCAGGTCGGCCAGAACCGGTCGTAGTCAGCGGCGTCGGCGACCCGCAGGCCGGGGTCGCGCAACAGGCGGTTGGTCAGCGCGTGCGTGGTGACGAACCAGCGGCCGTCGAGCGCCTGGAACGCCGGCGCGTGCGCGCGGAGCACGTCGTACGCCGGGTAGGGATCGTCGCGACCCTCCGGCGTGAACAGTGACGTCAGCGCGGTCTCGTAGTCCATCCGCTGCCCTCCCCCGGCTCTGCGCCACCCTAACGGCCGAGGGCCCTCGCCGACCGGTCAGCCGGCCCTGCCCGCACCGGCGACCGCAACCGGATGAATCAGACGAAACGGACGCCGAGGCATGTTTCTCCTGATGACGGGGACGTGTTTGTCCTGTTTGATTGGGACATCCAGCACCACACGGAACTTCTCCGGAGGAAACAGGAATCATGCGCAAATTTATCGGACTCGCGTCTGCGTCCTTGATCGCTTTCGGCGCCGTGCTCGCGGGCGCGGCGGGCGCGGCCTCGGCCGACCCGCACCACCCGGGCGACCGTGGCCCCCGCGGCCCGCAGCGGCCGATCGCCAACGTCCAGATCGCGGCGATCCAGTACGACTCCCCCGGCCGTGACACCGGCACCAACGCGAGCCGCAACGCCGAATGGATCTCGCTGGTCAACAACGGCCGCCGGGCCGTCAACCTGCGTGGCTACACGATCAGCGACCGGGCGAACCACGTCTACCGCTTCGGCAACGTCTGGATCCAGGGCGACGGCGGCCGCCTCGTCGTGCACACCGGCTTCGGCCAGGACGAGGGTCGCCAGCTGTTCTGGGACAGCCGCAGCTACATCTGGAACAACAACGGCGACACCGCCACGCTGAGCGGACCGCGGGGTCGCACGCTCGACTCGTGCACCTACCGCGAGCGCGCCGGCCGCAGCCGCGTCATCTGCTGACACCTCAGGAACGCCTGCGGGCCTCGGTGGCATCGGCCACCGGGGCCCGCACGGCCGTGCGGGCAGCGGATCAGCTCGTCGGCACGGCGTAGCGGACGACGGAGCAGCCGGGTCGCGGGCCGGAACGGCGTGGTTCAGGGCCAGAGCGTCGCCTCGGTCGCGGGCCAGGTCTCCAGGCCCCGGCCGTCGCCGAGCGCGATGCCGTCGAGGTCGAGGTCGGCCAGCACGCCGAAGTGGTCGGAGGGCGCCGCCTGGGTGGTGCCGGTCAGTACGACCCGGCACGAGCGCACCACGACGCGCGGGCGCCAGCGGGTCGGCGCCGCCACGAAGACGTAGTCGATGCGGCGATGGTGCGTCGGCTGTGCGAAGACCGCGGCCGCGAACGGCGCCACGTAGAGGTTGTCGGACGTCCACGTGTGCCCCGGGCCGCCGTCGCCGGCCAGCGCCCACGCGTCGTACCAGGCGGTGTCGCGGCCGCGCAGGCTCTGCAGCCCGCAGAGGAAGCGGATGCCGGCCGAGTCCGGTGTCGCGTTGAAGTCGCCGGCCAGGATCGGCGGCAGGTCGTCGCCGGCGGCGATGCCGGTCAGCGCCTCGTCGAGGGCGAGCACGTCGTCCTCCCGCTGCCCTTCCTGGCCCGGCAGCCAGGCCGAGGGCGCGGCGGAGCAGAACCAGAACGTGCCTTCCGGCGCCTGGATCCGGGTGGCGACGGCCGCGCCGCCGTGCGGAAGCTCGATGAGCCGCCGGTCGACGATCGGATGGCGCGACGCCACGGCGATGCCGGGGTCGCCGACGTTGTCGCCCTCCCGGTATTCGTAGGCGACCTCGTAGCCCAGCGGACCCAGCAGCTCGGCGGCCTGGTTGCCGCCCGCGCCGCCGGCGGCGACCTCCTGCAGCGCGACGACGTCCGCGGCCAGCAACGCCAGCTCCTGCCGGAGCAGCGGCTCGCGCACGGCGTAGGGGCCGCTGCGCGCCCAGATGTTGGCCGTGAGAACTCGCATGGGAACCCGGCCTACCCATCGTGGACGGTGCCAAACCGCGGGCTCAGGCCCGGCCGGCGGCCACCCACGCCTCGTGGGACGAGCGGACGCGGTCCCACAGCGCCGCGCGTTCGGCCGGGGTGACGTCGTCGACACCCACGCCGAACAGGCCGGTCACCATGCCCCACCACTCCTCCCGGTTGGTCACCTCGCGCCGGGCCGGGCCGGTCGAGGTGACGGTGGTCAGCGTCAGGCCGCGCAGGATGTCGGCGCCGGCGGCGTGGCGGCGCTGTGCGGTGAGCACCCGCACGAAGCCGGACGTCGGCGAGGTGGACAGCTCGGTGTGCATCGCGGCGAAGTCGGCCGGCCCCGCTTCGCCGACCGCGAAGTCCATGCCCACGAAGGCGCCGACCGGGTCGTGGGTCAGCCGCCAGCCGCCGGGCACGACCGTCGAGCGGTCGAGGTCGAACGCGTAGGGGCCCTGGCGGATCGGGCCCGGCGCCAGCGGGACCGGCTCGTGCAGGCCGTCGCCGAGACCGACGTCGACGAACCACACGCCGGCCGGGCACTCGGGCGTCGGAAGACCGTGCACGGTCAGCACGAGGTGGTTGGCGGTGGCGCCGACCGGCTCGGGCTCACCGTGGCCCTGCACACCGCCCACGTGCCAGCGCACGTCGTAGCCGAGCGCGGTCAGCAGCGCCGACAGCCCGCCGTTGAGGTGGTAGCAGTAGCCGCCACGGCCCAGCCGGGCGATCCGGTCGGCGGACTCGGCCGGGTCGACGGTCGTGGTGCGGCCGAGGTGGATGTCGAAGGTGGTGTAGGCGATGCGCTCGGCGTGGGCGCGGTGGATGGCGGCCAGCGCGGCGGCGCTGGGCGGCGCGGCCGGCAGCCCGAGCCGGCGCAGGTAGGCGGGGACGTCGACCATGGCGGGCACGCTACCGCCGGCGTACGACGTTTTCGGTCCCCCAGCGCATCGGGGCCGGACCGACGGGTATGCGGCAGCGGTGTGGGGCCGGCTGCCCGCCCGGTTGTCGGCGGCTCTCGGCGGGCCGGTCCCCGCCGACCGCACCGCGCGGATCCGGCTGCTGGCGCTCACGATCGGCCCGGCCTGGTGGCGGCCGACATCTGGGTGTCGCTCGGCTTCTTCACGCTCGGCGCGGGCTTCCTCGCCGCCGCCAACCCGCCGTTGGGCGCCGCCCGGCTCGACATCGTCCCCGCCGCGCTCTGGGGCCGGGCCGAGAGCGTCCGCACCGTGCTGCAGCTCGCCGCCGAGGCCGCGGGCCCGATCGCGTTCGGCTTCGTCGCCGACGAGTTCGGCGGCTCGGGCGGGCGCGGCGCGGGGCTGCGCGACGCGTTCCTCCTCATGCTGGTGCCGCTGCTGCTCAACGGCCTGCTGCTCGTGCGGGCCCGGCGCACCTACCGCGCCGACGTGGCCACCGCAGCCGCGGCCCGGGCGGCGGGCGGGACGGTCAAGGCCTGAGCGCCTCGCCGAGCCGCTCGAGCGCGGCGGCGAAGTCGGCGGGCGGCAGGTGCCCGAAGCCCACCCGGAACACGCGATCCGACTCGAAGAACCACGATCCCCTGGCCACGCGTACGTCCAGCGCGGGCAGGGCGGCGTAGAAGCGCTCCGGCGACACCGACGGGCGCAGTCGCACGCAGCACAGGGCGCCGGCGTCCGGCCGCAGCAGCTCGACCTCGGGACGCGACGAGGCCCAGTCGGTCAGGGTGGCCAGCCCGTCGCGCAGCACCGTCCGCCGTTCGCCGAGGATCCGCCGGCGTTGCCGCAGCACCTCGGCCGCCAGCAGCTCGTCGACGCCCGATCCGGTGATCAGCGTGGTGAACTTGGCCCGCCGGAGTCGCTCGTAGCGGGCGGGATCGGTCGCCGTCAGCCAGCCGAGCCGCAGGCCGGGCACGCCGTAGGCCTTGGAGAGCGAGGAGCAGGTCACCACCGACGGGCCGAGCGTGGCGGCCGACGGTGGCACCGCGTCGTCGTACGCCGCGTCCCGGTAGGTCTCGTCGACCAGCACCACCGCGTCCGGTGCGACGGCGGCCACCCCGGCCACGAGGTCGGCCAGGTCGCGCGCGGCCATGCGTACGCCCGACGGGTTCTGGGGTGAGGCGACGGAGACCAGCCGGGTCGTGGGCCGCACGGCGGCGAGGACGGCCGGCACGTCGAGCCGGTAGCCGTCGTCGAAGCGCAGCGGCACGTCGGTGACCTCGACCCGCAACGAGGTCAGCACCGAACGGGCCGGCGGGAAGCAGGGCGTGGCCACCACCGCGTGGTCGCCGGCCTCGCAGCTGACGAGGGCCAGCAGGAACATCCCGGCGACGCCGCCCGGGGTGAGCAGGACCTGGTCGGCCGCGACGTCGAGGTCCTTCGCGATCAGCGCGCGGAGCGGCCCGTCGCCGGGCGTGGTGCCGTAGGCGACGGCGAGCTGGTCGAGCTCGTCCCGGACCGCCGGCGTGAGCAGGGTGCCCAGCCGCAGCGGCGGGCTCGTGCTCTCGGCCAGGTCGTAGCGGCACGGCTCGTCGACGAGGTCGGACATCGGCGTGGGCGGGAAGCGGTCCATCCGCCGATCCTGACCAGCAACGGCGCGCCGGTCAACGCGCCGGCATGACCGCCCGCCGCGGGGGTAACCCCGCTCGCCCCGAAATGCGAAGCATCCATGATCGTCTTAGCATCGAAACGGTTCATGCGGCAGGAGGCACACCATGGCCCTGTTATCCGCTCTCGATCGTGAGCACACCATCGCGCCACCGGGGTTCAGCAGGTGGCTGATTCCCCCCGCGGCGCTCTCCGTCCACCTGTGCATCGGCCAGGCGTACGCGACCAGCGTCTACAAGAACTCGTTCGTCGCGCACTTCGGCACCAGCCAGACCGCGATCGGCATCATCTTCAGCATCGCGATCGTGATGCTCGGCCTGTCCGCGGCGGTGGCCGGCACCTGGGTGGAGAACAACGGCCCGCGCAAGGCCATGTTCGTCTCCGCCTCGTTCTGGGCGGCCGGCTTCCTCGTCAGCGCGCTCGGCATCGCCACCGAACAGCTCTGGCTCGTCTACCTCGGGTACGGCGCGATCGGCGGCATCGGCCTCGGCATCGGCTACATCTCCCCGGTGTCGACCCTGATCAAGTGGTTCCCGGACCGGCCCGGCCTGGCCACGGGGTTGGCCATCATGGGCTTCGGCGGCGGCGCGCTGATCGCCGGCCCGGCCTCGCGCCAGCTGCTGTCGTTCTACGACTCCGGGTACGACCCCAACGTCGCCACCTCGGTCGCCTCGGGCGGGGCGCTGGTGGCGCTCTTCCTGACGCTCGGCATCGCGTACTTCCTGATCATGATGTTCGGGGTCTTCAACGTGCGGGTGCCGGCCGAGGGCTGGCGACCGGAGGGCTTCGACCCGGCCACCGTGGCCGCCAAGCCGCTGGTCACCACCGCGAGCGTGTCGGCCGCCAACGCGATCAGGACCCGCTCGTTCTGGCTGCTCTGGATCGTGCTGTTCTGCAACGTGACCGCCGGCATCGGCATCCTCGAACAGGCGAGCCCGATGATCCAGGACTTCTTCCGGGACGGCACGACGTCCAGCGTCAGCGTCGCCGCGGCGGCCGGCTTCGTCGGCGTGCTGTCGCTGTTCAACATGGCCGGCCGGTTCGCCTGGTCCTCCACCTCGGACGTGATCGGGCGCAAGCCGATCTACATGGTCTACCTCGGCGTCGGCATGGTGCTCTACGCGCTGCTGGCCTCGCTCGGCCACTCCGCGACCGCGCTGTTCGTGCTGCTCGCGGGCGTGATCCTGTCGTTCTACGGCGGCGGTTTCGCCACGGTCCCGGCCTACCTGCGTGACCTGTTCGGCACCTACCAGGTGGGCGCGATCCACGGCCGGCTGCTGACCGCCTGGTCGGCGGCGGGCGTCGCGGGCCCGCTGATCATCAACGGGTTCCTCGACGCGCAGGGCAAGCCGGGCTCGCTGACCGCCGAGGCGTACCGGCCGGCGCTGTTCACCATGGTCGGCGTCCTCGCGATCGGGTTCGTCGCCAACCTGCTGATCCGGCCGGTGCCGGAGCGCTACCACGAGACCGGTCACGACGAACCCACGAGCGTGCCGGCCCAGGCGAAACCGACCGAGCCCGTGAAGGGGGCGACGGCATGACTGCGCGACTGGTGGTGTCCTGGGCCTTGGTGGCGGTTCTCCTGGGCTACGGGGTGGTGCAGACCGTGATCACGGCGGTCAAGCTTTTCCAATGACGCCCGCCGGCGGCGGCGTCGCCCGTGGCGGAAAGTAACGGCCGCGCGCGACCGCGACCACCGTCCGCACGGCGATGCCGCCGACCAGCAGCGTGATCGCGCCGAGCACGAGCCAGCTCAGCGCGCGCTGCCCCGGCGGCCGCCCGAGGTTGATCCAGAACAGGAAGACGCTCGCCACGGCGGCATAGGCGAAGGTGAAGGCCCACAACGGCGGACCGAACCTCAGGCGGGCGTACGCCGGCAGGAAGCGGAACTGGGCGAGCACGAGCAGCATGCCGTAGCCGGCCAGGGCCGCGGCGAACGCGTCGATCCGCCGGCCGTCGAGCGCGAAGTAGGCCAGGTTCGCCACCGGCGCCGGCGCCACCTCGATGGCCAGCGTGGGCACGAGCGGCGGCGGGTACCACGGGTTGACGAACAGCCGGTTCATGATGACCGAGCCGAACACCAGCCAGCAGATCAGGCCCAGCCCGAACATGAACTCGCCGAGCCGCCGTTGCCCCACGGCGGTCGCGGCGGCGGAGGCGACCAGTCCACCGGCGACGGTCGGCAGGAAGTAGCCGGGATGGATCTTGGCCGCGTCCACCGGCCCGTAGATCCACTGGCCGGTCAGCCAGCCTCCGTAGAGGACGGTGAGGGTCAGGAAGACGTCGACCACCACCACGGCGGCGGTGTGCGCCCGGGGTTGCAGGCCGAGGGCGGCGAGCGGCATCGGGATGATGAAGGCCAGCGCGATGAACGGCGCCCCGATGTTGTCGAGCGCGTCCGCGCGCACGTCCCGCGGCCGGCTGAAGTAGAGCAGGCAGCAGAGCACCCAGACGGCGGCGGCCAGGATGAGCAGCGCGTCGGTGACCCCCGCCGGGGTGACGCCGAACGACTCCGCGATCGCCCAAACCTGCGCCAGGCCGGTCAGTCCGAACGGCATGCCGAAGATGTTTGGTGGCACTTTGACCTGGGATGCCACGGATGCGACGTTACCGAACGAGGGTTCCCTCCCGGGCCCGCTTCCGGCATCCTCGATCCATGGGTGAGGTCTACCCGTTCCCCGGGGTCGGCGACACGTTCGACGACGTACGCGACGGCGGCCGGACCATGCGGGTCAGCGTCCACACCGACCGCGACATGGTGGTGCTCTCGCTCTGGTCCGGCGTGTTCTGCCGGGCGTCCTTCCGGCTGGCCGTCGCGGACGCCGAACGCCTCCGGGCGGCGCTCGACCTCACGACCCGGCCGGGCCCGGACGAGCAGCAGCCGATCAGCGCTTGCGGATGAGCGTGACGCCGTCGCGCACCGGCAGCATGACCACGCTGACCCGCGGGTCGGCGACCACCGCTTCGTTGACCTGACGGATCGCGACGTCGCCCTCGCCCGCGGCGTTCGGGTCGACCACCCGGCCGCCGCGCAGCACGTTGTCGAGCACGATCAGGCCGCCGGGCCGCAGCCGCGTCACGAGCTCCGCGTAGTAGGCCGGGTAGCCCGGCTTGTCGGCGTCGACGAACGCGAAGTCGATGTCCTCGTCGGTCGGCAGCGCCCGCAGCGTCTCGATCGCCGGCGCGATCCGCAGCTCGATCCGGTCGGCGACGCCGGCCCGGTCCCAGTAGCGGCGGGCGACCGAGGTCCAGTCGTCACTCACGTCGCAGGCCAGCAGCGAGCCGCCGGGCGCCAGGCCGCGGGCGATGCAGATCGACGAGTAGCCGGTGAACACACCGACCTCGACCGCCTTCGTCGCGCCGACCAGCTGGACGAGCATGGTGAGCAGCTCACCCTCGTCGTGCGAGATCTGCATCCCGGCCGCGTCCGGGAACGTCCGCGTGGTCTCGGCGGCGAGCTCGCGGAGCAGGTCGTCGGCGGGCGAGGAGTGGGCGAGCAGGTAGTCGCTGATCGCCGGGCTGGTGATGTCGGCCATGATCGCAGCCTATTCCGGGCCTCGGCGGCGTCGCGCGGCGCATGGCAGGATGAGCCGATAATGAAGATCGACGTTGAACAGGTCACCGACCGGCTGGCCGGGCACGGTGAAGGGCCGGCGTGGGACGCCGCGACCGGGCGGCTGCACTGGGTCGACATGATGGCCGGCGACATGCTCTCACTGGCGCCGGGCGACGGCGCGGTCACGCGTACGCCCGTCTCGTCGGTCGTCTGCGCCATCCGACCGCGGCGCGGCGGTGGTCTGGTGCTCGCCGTGGAACGCGGGTTCGCACTGCTGGACCCGGGGTCGAGCGCGCCGCGGATCCTGCCCGAGGTGTGGTCCGACGAGACGGTCCGGATGAACGACGGTGGCTGCGACCCTCGCGGCCGGTTCTACTGCGGCTCGATGGCGACCGACGAGCGGCCCGGCGGAGGCGCGCTCTACCGGCTCGATCCGGACCTGTCCGTCACCGTCGTGCTGGAGGGTGTGTCGATCTCCAACGGGCTGGCCTGGACGCGGGACGGCGGGACGGCCTACTACGTCGACTCCGGGACGCAGCGGATCGACCTGTTCACCGTGGACGGCGCCGGCGAGCTGGTCGACCGGCGGCCGTTCGTGACGGTGCCGGCCGAGGTCGGCACGCCGGACGGGCTCTGCCTCGACGCCGAGGGTGGGGTCTGGGTGGCGTTGTGGGACGGCGCGGCGGTGCACCGCTACGACGCCGACGGCGAGCTGGCCGCGGTGATCCCCATGCCGGTGGCCCGGCCGACCGCGTGCGCGTTCGGCGGCCCTTCCCTGGACGAGCTCTACATCACCACGTCGCGGCAAGGGCCGGACGACCCGGAGCCGAGCGGGGCGTTGTTCCGGGCGCGACCGGGCGTCACCGGGTTCGCCGACTACCGGTTCGCCGGATGACCGACCACATCGGCGACTTCGGTCGGCCGCACGGCACGG
Source organism: Asanoa sp. WMMD1127 (assembly GCF_029626225.1). Classification (NCBI taxonomy): domain Bacteria; kingdom Bacillati; phylum Actinomycetota; class Actinomycetes; order Micromonosporales; family Micromonosporaceae; genus Asanoa; species Asanoa sp. WMMD1127. The sequence goes on along the minus strand of NZ_JARUBP010000001.1, from coordinate 5,932,235 downwards.
TGGCGCCGCGGGCCGCGCTGCACACCGACGCGCCGTCGATCGACCTGTCCGGCGTCTGGCGGTTCCGCTTCTCCCCCGCCGTCGCGCCGGACGACGAGTTCTGGGCCGACGGTTACGACGACCACGGCTGGGACGTGCTGCCGGTGCCGTCGAGCTGGCCTCTGCACGGGTACGGGCGGCCGGCGTACACCAACATCACCTATCCCTTCCCGGTCGACCCGCCCTACGTGCCCGACGAGAACCCGACCGGCGACCACCGGCGGGTGTTCGACGTGCCGGCCGACTGGGCCGGGCAACGCGTGCTGCTGCGCTTCGAGGGCGTCGACTCGTACGGGCAGGTGTGGGTCAACGGGGTCGAGGTCGGGTCGACGCAGGGCAGCCGGCTGACCCACGAGTTCGACGTGACGGCGCACCTGCGGCCGGGCGCGGCGAACGTGGTGGCCGTGCGGGTGCGGCAGTGGTCGGCCGGCTCCTATCTCGAAGACCAGGACATGTGGTGGCTGCCCGGCATCTTCCGGCGGGTGAGCCTGTCGGTGCGGCCGGCGGGCGGGCTCGACGACGTGTTCGTGCACGCGGCCTTCTCGGCCGGGCGGGGCACGCTGCGGGTCGACGCGCCTTCAGGGGCACTGCTGTCCGTGCCCGACCTGGGGCTGCGCGACGTGGCGGTCAACACCGACCACGTGCTGGACGGCGTCGCACCGTGGACGCCGGAAACTCCCGCGCTCTACCCGGCCACCGTGTCGACTGCCGCGGAGACCGTCTCGCTGCGCATCGGCTTCCGTACCGTGGCCGTCGTCGACGGTCTGCTCACCGCCAACGGCCGGCGGATCTTCTTCCGCGGCGTCAACCGGCACGAGTTCCACCCCGACCTCGGCCGGGTGGTGCCCCAGGACGTCGTCCGGGCCGAGCTCGAGCTGATGAAGGCCCACCACGTCAACGCGATCCGCACGAGCCACTACCCGCCGGACGCCGCGCTGCTCGACCTCTGCGACGAGCTCGGCTTATGGGTGGTGGTGGAGAACGACTTCGAGACGCACGGCTTCGAGCAGAACGACTGGCGCGGAAACCCGACCGACGATCCACGATGGACGGACGCGCTGGTCGACCGGATGCGCCGCACCGTCCACCGCGACAAGAACCATCCCTGCGTGGTGATGTGGTCGCTGGGCAACGAGGCGGGCGTGGGCCGCAACCTGGCCGCGCTGGCCGCCGCGGCCCGGGAGATCGACCCCGACCGGCCGCTGCACTACGAGGGCGACCGGTCCTGCGCGCACACGGACGTCCACAGCCGGATGTACGCGACGCCCTCCGAGGTCGAGGAGATCGGCGCGGCGCAGTCGGGGCTGCCGTTCATCCTGTGCGAGTACGCGCACGCGATGGGCAACGGACCCGGCCTGCTCACCAGCTACCGGGAGCTGTTCGAGCGCTATCCGCGTTGTCAGGGCGGTTTCATCTGGGAGTGGCTCGACCACGGCATCAGGGTCGGCGACCACTTCGCCTACGGCGGCGACTTCGGCGAGCCGGTGCACGACGGCAACTTCGTCATCGACGGCCTGGTGTTCCCGGACCGCACGCCGTCGCCGGGGCTGACCGAGCTGGGCGCGGTGTTCGCGCCGGTGCGGTTCACGGACGGGACGATCCGCAACGGGTACGACCATCGCGACCTGGCCGGCGTGACGCTCGACTGGACCGTGGCCGTCGAGGGGGCGCCGGTCGCGGCCGGCACCGTGCCGGCGCCCTCGCTGTCGCCCGGCGCGTCGGCCCCGGTGCCGCTGCCGGCGGAGGCGGTCGCGCCGCCCGGCGACGGCGAGGCCTGGTTGACGGTGACCGCGCGGCTGGCCGACGGGCAGGAGGTCGGCGCGGGGCAGACCTGCCTGCGGCCGGCGGAGGCGCGCGCTCCGCGCCGGGGCGCGCGGCGGTCGGGTCTCGCCCGGTTCCGCTCCGACGGCGCGCTCGTGGCGATCGGCGACCTTCCGGTGCGCGGACCCCGGCTCGACGTGTGGCGGGCGCCGATCGACAACGACGTGTTCGGGCCCGACCCGGTCGCCGAGCGCTGGCGGGCCGCGGGCCTCGACCGGATGACCCACCGCACGGTCTCGGTGGCGGGCACCGCCGGTGGGCTCGTCGTGTCGACCCGGGTGGCGGCGGCCGGCACGGACCGTGCGCTGCTGGCCACCTACACGTGGACCGCCGACGACGACGCGGTGACGCTGGCGTTGCGGGTGGAGCCGACCGGCGACTGGGACGTGCCGCTCCCCCGGGCCGGCGTGTCCATGGCGGTCCCGGGCCTGCTCGGCTCCGTCGAGTGGTTCGGCGGCGGGCCGGGCGAGGCTTATGTGGACTCTCGCCAGGCGGCGCTGATCGGCCATTATCGGTCCACCGTTGATGGACTGCAGACCCCCTATGTGCGGCCCCAGGAGAACGGCAACCGGACCGGGGTGCGGTGGGCCCGGCTGACCGACCCGGCCGGCGCGGGGCTGGAGATCCTCGGACACCCGACCGTCGAGCTGACGGCCCGCCGGTGGTCGACGGCGCAGCTGACCGCCGCCCGGCACACCAGCGACCTCGTGCCGGGCCCCGACATCCACCTGCACCTCGACCACCGCCACCACGGCCTGGGCACCGCCGCCTGCGGCCCCGGCCCGGCGCCGTGGGCCGTGCTGCATCCCGAACCGTTCGAACTGACCATCACGTTCCGCCCGATCTTCTGAGCGGACGGCCGCCCCCGCGGCGCACAATGAGCCCAAGGGGGTGCGCCGTGGCCGACGAGGACGAGCACGTGCTGTTCACCGACGAGGAGGCCGCCTTCCTTCGGCATGTCCGGTTCGGCGAGCTGCCGGCCCGGGTGCTACCGGAGGACCTGGTCGAGCTCCACGAGACCGACCAGCGTCCACTCCGCCCGGAGAACCACTTGGACGACAGCCACTGGCGCTATCCCTAGCCTCTGTCTCGACGTCGTGGCCGCAGCGAGGCGAGGCCCAGGCGTCGGCTGGGCCGCCGCAGCCGGGTCAAGACTTCGGGACTGACCCTGCCCCTCAGCGCACGCCGCTGAAGTAGTGGCCCTTGTCCAGGTCGTCGACGAGGCCCGGCTGGGTCGGGTGCCAGTGCAGCAGGTCGCTGGTCACGGCGGCTCTTCGGCGGCTCGAGGCCCTGACGGAGGCCCTGGTCGGCCCGGTCGCCGCCGCTCCCGCCGGCGCCGCGCCGATCGACCTGGTGACCGCGGCCCTCGGATCCGTGGGCGCGATCTTCGACGGCCGCCACGACCACTCCCGCCGGCGTCAGGCCATCATCGACGCGACCCCTGAGCTGCAGGAACGCGAGTTGATCAAGCTGGCGACGCTGGCCACGACGCTGGCGGCCGCCCTCCGCGACCGCGGCATCCCTGAACCGGCGGCCAGCCTGACGAGCCAGGCCGCGATGGCGGTGTTCCGGGTGGCCTTCGAGCGCTGGGTCCGCGACCCCGGCGAGCCGGACCTGCCGGCCATCATCCGCGCGTCGTTCGCCGACCTACGCACCTTGATCGCCGGCCCACCGGCAAAGGCCCACACCTGACCGCGCCGCACCCGCACGCCGACCCACCGGCTGAGACGCCCGCCGCGGCGGGCCGAAGAACGTCGTCAGCGCGCCCGCGTGGCGGAAGCGACGCGCTCGAGGAACGTGGTCACCGCGGCCGCGTACCCCGAGGGGTCCACGTTCCACGACGCGACATGGCCGCCGTCGCGGGTCGACACCAGCGTCACCAGGTCCGGCCGGGCCGACGCGTACGCGTGTGCCCGGTCCGTGCGCACCAGCTGGTCCGCCTCGTCGACGAAGAGCAGCGCCGGCACGGTCAGGTCGCCCGGGTGCTGGTCGAGGCGCGCCAGCGAGAGCGAACCCCGCCACTCCGTGAAGCGCTTCGCCGACCAGGTGATCGGCGCGGGCAGGTGGCGCAACTCCGCCTGGTAGTCGATCACGGCGTCCCAGGACAGCACCGGGCTGTCGAGCACCAGCCCGCGCACCAGCGCCGCGTCCGCCACCGGCAGCCGGCGCAGCGCGGTCAGCGTCGCGCCGCCGCCCATCGACCAGCCGAACAGGACGACCCCGGTGGCGCCGCCGTCGCGGGCGTACCGGATCGCCGCGGCCAGGTCCCGCCACTCCGTGTCGCCGAGGTGGTAGTAGCCGTCCGGGCTCGCCGGCGCGTCCGGGTCGTTGCGGTAGCCGATCACCAATGTGGACAGACCGGCGTCCACCACGGACGGCAGCACGCGCAGCGCCTCGTGCCGGGTCGCGCCCCGACCGTGCATCGCGATCGCCCACACCCCGGCGCCGCCGGGCGACGGCACCAGCCAGGCCGGCAGCTCGCCGAGCTCACCGGGCACCGCGACGGTCGCGAAGTCCAGCCCGAACGCCGCCTTCGGGTCGGTGCTGAACACGTTGTAGTCCACCGCCGCCGCCAGCCCCGGCCGCAGCGCACCAAGCTCCACCTCGGCGACCCGGCGCACGACGGCGTTGCCGGCCAGCCGCACCGCAGGCGTCAACCGGGCCGCGCCCTCCGGCCAGATCAGCCCGAGCTCGATCGGCTTCACGGTGTCGACGTCGCGGCGCAGCCGCACCTCGTCGCCCGCCACCGCCAGCACCCGCACGGCGAGCTCCTGCGTGTGCGAGACGCCGAGCAGCTCGCCCGAGAAGTAGTAGCCGGCGCCGGCGGTGCCGAACGCGCCGGTCACCGCCGCGGCCACGGCGCTGCCGACCAGCCCCCGTCGGGTCACGATCACACCGGCAACATCATCACAAAACCCAAGATCATGCGACGGTACGGTGACGCAGCTCCCACGACAGACGCTAGTACCGGCGGCGCAGCACCAGCACCACGAGGCTGGCCGGCACCACGATCGCGAGCACGGCCAGCGCGACCAGGGAGACCATCGGCCACGCGCCCGGATCGGCGACCGGCGGCCGGGCCCGCCCCTCGGCCGACGGCGCGAAGAACAGCACGGTCACGACCACGACGGCCAGCGCGATGAAGCCGGCCCGCAGCAGCCGGCGGACGACCACGGCGCGGTGGCTGGGCTCGGACACGCCAACAAGGTAGCCGGACGGCCGGCGGAGCGACCGCGAATTAACGCTCATCTAATCCAGACTTGCGAATGCTCTTAGGCCGACTAGATTGCTATATGTCGATGTCCTCGGTGTGGAGGGAGCGACCCGTGCGCGAGTCTGGACTGTTCCGGCGCAAGCCGGTCGAGGCCGCGGAGACCGCGGACACCGGCCTGTCACGGACGCTGGGACTCTGGCAGCTGACCGCGATCGGCGTCGGCGGCATCATCGGCGCGGGCATCTTCGCCCTCGCCGGCGCCGTGGCCAACGAGACCGCCGGCCCGGCCGTACTGGTCTCGTTCCTGATCGCGGGCGTGGCGAGCGCCGCCGCCGCGCTGTCCTATGCCGAGTTCGCGGGGCTCATCCCGCAGGCGGGGTCCGCCTACACCTACGGCTACGCGGTGCTGGGCGAGCTGGCGGCCTGGTTCATCGGCTGGGACCTCCTGCTCGAATACACCGCGATCGTCGCCGTCGTGGCGATCGGCATCTCCGGCTACTTCGGCTTCCTGGTCAACCAGCTCGGCGCCGACCTGCCGGACTGGATGCTCGGCGCGCCCGGCACCGGCGAGGGTCACGTGGTCGACCTGTTCGCCCTCGTGCTCTGCCTGTTGATCGCCTACCTGCTCACCCTCGGCATCCGCAGCGCCGCGCGGTTCGAGACGTTCGTCGTCGGCCTCAAGGTGGCCGTCGTCCTGCTGGTGATCGTCGTCGGCTTCTTCCACGTGAAGACCGCCAACTACACGCCGTTCTTCCCGTTCGGCGTCGGCGGGGCGATCACCGGCGCCGCGACCGTGTTCTTCGCCGTGTTCGGCTACGACGCGATGAGCACGGCGGCCGAGGAGTCGCGCGACGCGCGCCGGCACATGCCGAAGGCCATCATCTACTCACTGGCCATCTCGATGGTGTTGTACGTGCTGGCCACGCTGGTGCTGACCGGCATGCAGAACTACCGCGACGTCGACCCGCAGAGCGGCTTCTCCTCGGCGTTCGAGTCGGTCGGGCTGTCCGGCCTGGCCAGCGTGATCGCGGTCGGCGCGATCATCGGCATCCTGACGGTGATGTTCACCTTCATGCTCGGCGTGACCCGGGTGTGGTTCTCGATGAGCCGCGACGGCCTGCTGCCGCGCTGGTTCGCCAAGCTGGACCCGGTGCGCAGGGTGCCCACCCGGGTCACCTGGATCGTCGGCATCGGCTCCGGGCTCATCGCCGGCTTCCTGCCGATCGAGGAGGCCGCCGAGCTCACCAACATCGGCATCCTGCTGGCCTTCATCGTCGTCTGCGTCGCGGTCGTGGTGCTCCGCTACCGCCGGCCCGACCTGCCGCGCACCTTCCGGCTGCCGCTCATGCCGGTGGTCCCGCTGATCGGCGTCGCCTTCTCGATCTGGCTCATCACCTACCTGAGCCCGGTCACCTGGCTGCGCTTCGCCGTCTGGTTACTGCTCGGCCTGGCCGTCTACTTCGCCTACAGCCGCCGGCACTCGAGCCTCAACCGCTAGAACTCCTCCCACGTACGCGGGTCCTGCTTCACGGGCGCGCCGACGTCGATGGCGTTGACGGCCGCGACGTCGTCGGGTTCGAGGGCGAAGCCGAAGATGTCGGCGTTGAGCAGCTGGCGGTCCGGGTTGGTGGAGGCCGGCACGGCGGTGATGTCGCGGTCGACCAGCCAGCGCAGCACGACCTGCGACGGGGTGATCCGCAGCCGGTCGGCGATTCCGACGACCGTCGGGTGTTCGAGCACGCCGCTGTTGCGCTCCAGCGGGCTCCACGCCTGCACGACCGTGCCGTGCCGGGCCACCTCGTCGACGACGTCGACCCGGGCGTGGTTGGGCGAGACCTGGAGCTGGTCGACGGCGGGCACCACCCCGGTCGCGTCGACCACGGCCCGGATGTGCTCGTCGAGGAAGTTGGAGACGCCGACCGAGCGGATCAGCCCTTCCTGCCGCAGGGCGAGCATCTCCTCGTAGGACTCGACGTAGCGACCGACCTTGGGCAGCGGCCAGTGGATGAGGTAGAGGTCCACATAGTCCAGTCCGAGCCGGTCCAACGACGCTGAGAAACCGTCCCGCACGTACGGCTTTCCCTGATGGCGCCCGGCCAGCTTGCTGGTGACGAAGAACTCCTCGCGCGGCAGGCCGCTCTCCCGGATCGCGGTGCCGACCGCGTCCTCGTTGCCGTAGTTGTAGGCGGTGTCCAGCAGGCGGTAGCCCGACTCGACCGCGGCCAGGATCGCCTCGACCAGCTGGCGGCCCTTCGCGGGATAGGTGCCGAGGCCGAGCCAGGGCATCTCGTGGCCGTCGTTGAGCGTACGGGTCGGAATGTCGATCGAAGCCATGATCCCCAGCCTAGGTCGGCCGCGGCGCAGCGGCGATGCGGTCGAGCCATTCCGTGAGGAGCACCTCCTCGGCGGCGCTGAACCGGTCGGCGACCGCCGGCAGCGCGGCCTTCAACGCCAGCGCGCGCGATGCGACCCCGCCGGCCGCCGCCTCGGTCAGCACGGCGGCCATGACGGCGTCACGCAGGTTGCGGGAGAGGCCGGCATGCGCGTCGAGCGTGCCGTCGCTCTGCGCGGCGATCAGCGCGAGGGTGGCGCCGACGCTGGCGGCGTAGACCATCGGGGCCGCCGCCTCCACCGGCAGCCGCAACCGCCCGGCGGCCGCGACCCGGCGCAGGATGCCGGTGAGCAGGTCGAAGCCCTCGCCGCTGACCGCCGAGGGGTCGCCGGGTCGCGGGTCGCCGTAGATCAGCTTGTAGAGCGCGGGGTTGGTGAGCCCGAACTCGACGTGCAGGTCCCACCCGGCGACGAGGTCGGCGACGGGGTCCGCGCGGTGCTCGCCCGCCTTCTTCTGACCCAGGTAGCGGGCCCAGGCCTCGTCGGCGACCGCCGCGAACAGGCCCGCCATGTCGCCGAACTGGCGGTAGATGGTCTGGGCCTGCACACCCGCGGCGGCGCTGACCGCCCGGGTCGAGACGGCGTCCCGGCCGCCCTCGGCGAGCAGCCGGGCCGCCGCGTCGAGGATCCGCGCGCGAGGTGTCGTCATCACCACATGTTAGCACCGATAACGTTCTTGCGTGAGCGGTGCTAACGTGGCGGGCATGACGACAATCGGCACGCGCAAGCTCGGCACGACCGGACCGGTCGTGGGCGCCCTCGGCCTCGGCGCCATGGGCATGTCCGACCTCTACGGCTCGGCCGACGAGCGCGAGAGCATCGCCACCATCCACGCCGCGCTCGACGCGGGGATGAACCTGATCGACACCGCCGACTTCTACGGCTCAGGCCACAACGAGCTGCTCATCGCCCGCGCCCTGCGCGAGCGGCGCCGCGAGGACGTCGTGCTCAGCGTGAAGTTCGGCAGCCGCAAGAACCCGGACGGCTCGTTCCAACCGGCGCCCTACGACGTCTCGGCCGTCGCCGTGCGCGACCGGCTCGCCCAGTCCCTGCGCCGGCTCGACACGGACTACATCGACATCTACCGGCCGTCACGCCTCAACCCGGAGATCCCGATCGAGGAGACCGTCGGGGCGTTGCGCGAGATGCAGGAGGCCGGCTGGATCCGCCACATCGGACTGTCCGAAGTGGGCGCCGACAGCATCCGCCGGGCCGCCGCGGTGGCCACGATCAGCGACGTGCAGATCGAGTACTCGCTACTGTCGCGGGGCCCCGAGGAGGCGATCCTGCCGGTGCTGCGCGAGCTGGGCATCGGCCTGACGGCGTACGGCGTGCTGTCCCGCGGTCTGCTCAGCGGCCACTGGTCGGTCGACCGTGAGGTCGGCGCCCACGACTTCCGCGCCGCCCTGCCCCGGTTCAACGGCGACAACCTGGCCGCCAACCTGCGCCTCGTCGAGGAGCTCGGCCGCGTCGCCGCGGAGCTGGGCGCCACCACCGGCCAGGTCGCGATCGCCTGGGTCGCGGCCCAGGGCGCCGACATCGTGCCCCTCGTCGGCGCCCGCCGGGTCGACCGGCTGACCGAGTCGCTGGGCGCGGCCGGGCTGACCCTCACCCCCGAGGTGCTCGCCCGCATCGAGGCGGCGATCCCGGCCGGCGCCGCGGCCGGCAACCGCTACATGGACGCGCAGCTTCACCTGCTCGACAGCGAACGGGGGTAGCCTGGGCCCGTGCCCAAGATCGCCACTGCCGACCGGGTCGGGCGCGCCGAGCTCCTCGAGTTCGTCCGCGCCCGCCACCGGCTCACCCTGGTCACCTTCCGCCGCGACGGCCGGCCGCAGCTCTCCCCCGTCACCGGGGGCGTCGACAACGACGGCCGGATCGTCATCTCCACCTATCCGGACCGTGCGAAGGCGGTCAACCTCCGCCGCAACCCGGCCGCCAGCGTGCTGGTCCACTCCGACGACTGGAACGACCCGTACGTCCAGCTCGACGGCACCGCCGAGGTCCTCGACATGCCGGCCCCCGAGACCGAGGACGCCCTGGTCGAATACTTCCGCTGCATCTCCGGCGAGCACCCGGACTGGGCGGAATACCGCGAGGCGATGCGCCGCCAGGGCAAGTCGCTCGTTCGCATCACCATCGACTCCTGGGGCCCGATCGCCACGGGCGGCTTCCCGCCGGGCCGGGCCCCGGCCTAACCGGTCAGGACCAGCGCGAGCGGGGTGACGGTGATGTCGGCGCCGACGGCGCTGTCGACCCGGACCTTGCCGGACGCGGCCGGCACCAGGGTCAGCTCCGGCCGGGCGCCGCTCTTCGGTGCCACCAGGGTCGGGGTCTTCGGCTTCGCCGCACCCGGCCCGCGCACGGTGACGCCGCCCACGGCGTCACCGCGGGCGGTCACCGTCAGCAACGAGGCGGCGATCCGGTCGGCCGGCACGCCCGCGAGCCGGGCGGTGGCCGTCAGGTCGAGGTCGACCCCGCCGCGCGCGGCCACCCGGACCGGCTCGGCCCCGCGTGGCGGCAGCGGCACCACCAGTCCCGCGACCTCCTCCGTGGCGCCATCACCGGTGACGTAGCCGACGAGGTCGGCCCGCATCTCGGTGCCCGCCTCGTAGCGCATGTGCACCGAACCGCCGGTCACCGGTACGAACAGCAGGCCGCCACGGGTGCGGTCGGCGCCGCTGGTCGCGGACCAGTAGACGGTCTGCTCCAATTTGGACGGTGCCGGACCGGCCTTGACGAAGCCGCCGTGCCGGCCGACGTCCGCCGACACGCGCAGCAGCACCGCCGCGATCGGCCCGGCCCTGCGCAGCTGGGGCACGTCGGCGAGCGTGAACGCGGTCTTCTTCCGGTCGACCCGCGGCACCAGGCGCACGACCCGGGTGGCCGGCACGGCCACGACCCGACCGGCGCCGGACCTCTGCGCGGTCTCGAACACGCCGACGAGCTGGATCAGCAGGTCACCCCCGCCGGTGACGCCGAAGCGCAGCCGGCCGTCCTCGAGCCGGGCCACCACGGTCGCCGACTGCTGGGCCCGCGCCCTGGCCACCCGGAGCACCGTGGTCTCCTCGGCGCCCGAGCCCACCGTGACCTCGCCGGCCTTCGTGGCCGCCAGGATGGTCACCTCCACGAGCACCGTGCCGACGCCCGCCGGCAGGCCGGGCACCGGCACGGTAACTTCCGCGCCGGCCGGCACCGGCTCGGTCTCGCGGGTGTCCAGGAGAAGCTCGGGGCCGACCGGGGTCAGCCGCGCCGACCCCGGCACGTCGCGGGCGGCCGACTCCACCGCCCGCGCGTCGAGGGCGGTGGCCGGCGTGGCCGGCGGCGCCGCCTGCTCGTCGGTGCCGGCGTTCGCCGCGAACCGCGCGCCCACCAGCACGGCCGCCGACGCCACCACCATGCAGAGGGCGACGACCAGCCAGCGGCCCACCGACCGCAGGCGTCCCCGTTCGCCCTTCGCCCTGATCACCTTCACGCCAGGCATGGTGTCCTCCGTTCCACCGCCGGCTGCCGTGGACAGCCGCTCACCGGGAGTTCGTCGTCGTCGGCGCCAGCGGTTCGCGGGCTGGACCGATCCGTTCGACGGCCCATCCCGCAGCGGCGTCCCATTCTCCGTCACCGATGCCTGACCTGTCATCGTCGGCCGCCGGGCCGGGTCCGTCCAGCATGCACAGGGCCGCGGCCAACGCCAGCGCGTGTTCCGCGTCGACCAGCGCGGCCCGCAGCGGTTCGTCGACCGCCACGCCGTCGGTGTGGAGGCCGAGTCGCTCGGCCTCCACCACCCGGGCCACGGCGAGGCCCGCCCGGGCGAGCAGCGTGGCGGTGGACCCCGCCGCGACCTCGGCGCCGAGCGACGGTCCACCGACGACGGTGACGGGGCACCACCTGGACAGGCCGAGCCGTCGCCGGGCCCGCGCCACCGTCCGGCCCGCGGCCGCGGCCGGCCGACCACCCGCGTCCGACGTCCACAGGCCCGACGGCGTGGCCACCTCCGCCAGCGCGGCCAGCCGGAGCGGGTCGGTCCGGACGGCGGCGATCACGGCGCCGGTCGCGGTGAGGCAGACACCGACGGCGTACGCGGGCTTCATCGCGCACCTCCGGCGAAGACGCCGACCGGCAGCGTCAGCGGTGCCGGCGGCAGTGGCAACATTGCGACCTGGACCTGGGCGAGCCCGCCGGCCTCGACGAGATAGCCCCGGCCGGGCAGCGGCCGCGGCGGCGCCTCGCGGGGCAGGCGGATCCGCAGCACCTCGCCGTCGTCGGCGGCCGGCCGCAGCAGCAGACCGGTCCGCGACATGGTGACCGCGCGTTGCCACGGCTGCATGCCGCGGAACGTGTCGGCCCGGCCGGCGACGACCAGGTGCACGCCTGGCGACAGACCCGGCAGCAGCCGGTCCAGCGCCGTCCCGGCATCGGGGCCCAGCGACTCCATGCCGTCGACCAGCAGGAGTCCGCGCCCGGCGGCGGTCCACGGCGGCAGGTCGCCCACGGCGCGGGCGCAGGTCACCGCGGCGCCGGCCCAGACGTCCGGGTCGGCGGTCACCACCGCCACCGTGGCCGCCGGATCGCCGGCGCGCGCGGCCGCGGCGAGCAGGCGCAGGGCGCTGGTGCGGCCGCTGCCCGCCGGGCCGGCGACCACCGCGTGCATGCCGGGTCCCAGGTCCATGGTGGCCACGGCCAGATCCCGGTAGTGGCGACCGACACCGAGCCGCCAGGTCTGACCGACCACGGTGGACGCGGGCAGGACCTCACCGGCCGGCACCAGCTCCGGCAGCACCGTCACGCCGCCGGTCGGCGCCGCACCGGGATAGGCGGCCGCGATCCGGGCCACCGCGTCCGGGCCGTACCGGCCGATCTGCAGCTCGTGCCGGGTCTGGAGGTCGATCGCGCGCAGCCCGGCCAGCTCCGGCACGTCGCGGGCGCGCAGCCCCAGGGCCGTGTAGGACGCGGCGTCCGCCAGCCGCAGGCACAGCTTCGTGGCCAGCTGGGTGAGCACCCGCCCCGGCACGCCACGCTCATGCGCGGCCGAGACCAGCAACCGGACACCGACCGGCGCCCCGTCGCGCAGGAACCGCTCCAACCGCGCGCCCGCCTCGACGATGCCGGCCTGCTCGGCCCCCTCGACCAAGGCGTCCCAGCCGACCACCACGACCAGGACGTCCGCGCCGCGCGGCCCGCCGGCCCGGCGCGCCGCGATCTCCCGCTCCACCCTGTCCAGGACGCGCCCCAGTTGCTCCCGCTCGTCGACGCCCACCACGGCGACCACGTGCGGCAGGTCGGCCAGCGGCCGCAGGCCCGCGTCGATGCCGGCCAGCACGAAGACCTGCTGCCGATCGGGCGGCCGGCACCGGGCGAGCCCGAGCACCGCGGTGGTCAGCGCAGCGCCCACCGCCGCGGGGTCGGCGGCCAACACCAGCGTTCCGCCGGCGTCCGGCGACCAGCGCCAGACGTCGGAGCGCTGTTCGTCCGGGAGGTCGACAGTGCCGATCGGGACGGCGTCGTCGGCGCCGCCCGCCGGCAAGGTCCAGGCGTCCACTTCGGTCGCCAGCGGTGGCGGCCACGGCACCCGTGGCGGCTGGTAGCCGCCCAGTTGGGCCGCCTCCGCGATGGCGGCCGAGAGCCGCTCCAGGTCGGTGGGGACGCCCGGGACGTCGGCCGGGGCCGGCTCCAGCTCGGACACCAGTGCGAACGGCGTCACCTCGATCCGGTCCCGCTGGCCCTGCGGGGTGCTCGCGGAGACCAGGGCCGTCTGGACACCGACGACCTCGCTCGCGCCGAGCCGCACGTACGCCCGGCCGGGCCGGCGCCGGTCGATGTCGGCGGCCTGCTTCGTGCCGAGCACGTCACGGGAGTCCGCCTCGTCCTGCACCCGCAGCGCGACCCGCAGGTTGGTGTTCGCCCGGATCTTGCCGTCCACCACGCCCTGCGGGCGCTGGGTGGCCAGCAGCAGGTGGATGCCGAGGCTGCGGCCCCGTTGCGCCACGTCGACCAGCGCCGAGAGGAAACCGGGCAGCTCGACGGCGAGCGTCGCGAACTCGTCGATGACGATGAGCAGCCGCGGCAACGGCCGGTCCGGCGCCACCAGGTCGCCGAGGTCGCTCACGCCGGCCTCGCGCAGGCGCCGCTCCCGGTGCCGCACCTCGGCCCGCAGGCAGCGCAGGGCCCGGGCGGCCAGGTGCTCGTCGAGGTCGGTGACGAGCCCGACCGTGTGCGGCAGGCCGGCGCAGGCGTCGAAGGCGCCGCCGCCCTTGAAGTCGACGAGCAGGAAGGTCAGGTCATCCGGCGAGTACGCGCAGGCCAGCGACGCCACCACGGTGCGCAGCAGCTCGCTCTTGCCGGCGCCGGTCGTGCCCACCACCAGGCCGTGCGGGCCGTCGGCGAGCAGGTCGAGGGTGAACGGCCCCCGCTCGGTCACGCCGATCGTCGCCTCGAGGCCGCGGGAGTCACGGCGCCACCAGGCTTCGATCACCGTGCTGTCGAGGTCGTCGACCGGGCGGGCCAGGCCCTGCGGGCTGGCGACGACGGCCTTGAGCAGCTCGACGAGCCGGGCCCGGGTCGGCAGGAGCGCGGCCGCCGCGGCCTGCTCGGGGTCGGTCCACCGGGCGAGCGCGCGGGCGGTGCGGCGGCAGACGGCGCCGGCGGCCCGGGCGGCGAGCAGTCCGGTCGTACGCTCGCCGGTGATCGCGTCCGTCAGCTCCGCCGTGCCGTCCGGGCCCAGCTCGAGGAAGGCACCACAGACGGACGGCAGACGGTCCCTTGTGGACGCCACGACGAGCGCCCGGCCGGACCCGCGGGCCAGCCGGCCCAGCAGCGCCGCCACCCGGCCGGTGAGCAGGTCGTCGCCGTCCACCACGACCACCGTGGTTCCGGTGGGCCGCGCGGGGGCGGCCGCGCCGCGGGCCGGCGGCGCCGTGTCCGCGACCACGCGGGTCAACAGGTGCTCGGCGGCCGCGGGCTCGGTCGCGACCCGCAGCGTGCCGTCGTCGCCGGCCAGGTGGGGCAGCCACTTGAGCCAGTCCCACTCACCGAGGTGGGCCGGCTCGACGACCAACGCCAGCGCGAGGTCGGCCGGTCCGTGCCGGATGACCAGGTCGAGCACGACGGTGGCGACGACGCGCCGCGCGTCCGGGCCCACCGCACCGAGGCCGGTGCGCTCCCGCAGGTCGACGTGGAGCGGCACGTCGTCCAGCCAGGCCCGCCCGGCCAGCGCCTCGGCGAGCTCCGGACGCCCGGCCAGCTCGTCGCCGCCCCGCCGGCCCAGCTCGGGCAGCCAGCCCCTGGCGCCGACGCCGACCGGCACGCGCAGCTCGTCCGGGTCGCCGGGGCGCACCTCCCACAGGCCGCGGCCGTCGACGGCCCGGCGGCCCAGGTCGGCGAGGTCGGGGTGGGCCAGCCGGGCGGCGGCGGCGATCCGGGCGCGGATGGCGTCGAGGTCGGCCGCGAAGCGCTCCGCGGCCGCCGCCGTCTCCACCGCGATCCGGACCTTGTCCTTCTTGGCCCGGTGCCTGGACTCCACCCAGCGGGCCAGCGCCATCATCGGCGTCATCGCGACCATGACGAGGAAGAACGGGCTGAACACGAAGGCCATCACGATGCCGATCGGCAGCGGGGCGATGAGCAGGAGCCACGACAACGGCGCGGGTACGGCGGCCGGCGCCGGCGGCGGTGGGACCGGCACGTGGGCCGGCGGGGTCGCACCGGCCACCCGGGGCGTGCGGATGAGCTGCTCGCGGCCGGCCTCGTCGGGCGCCGCGTCCAGGGTGGCGGCGCGGCGCCCGGTGGCCGGGGCCAGGCGGAAGGCGGCATCGGCGACGCGCAGGAAGGTGCCGTCGACCGGGTCGTCGCCGGTGACCTCGCGGCCGTCCACGCGTCCGGTTCCCGCGATCCGGACGGCGCCGTCCGGGTCGATCTCCAGGGTCGCGATCGGCCGGGCGACCGGGCCGTGCGTCAGCCCGCTCGTCCGGGTCCGGCCGACCGCGAACGTGCCGCTGGTCAGCGGCAGGGCCAGGCCGGTGTCGGGGCCGGCGACCCGGACCAGGTCGACCACCGGGCGGTCGGCGCTCGTCGGGCGCTCGATCAGTAGGTGTGTGGACCGCACCGTGAGCACCGAACCGGCCCACCACGGCAGGTCGACCAGGCGGTCGGTGGAGTCCACCGGTGTGCCGTCGAGGTCGACCTCGTCCGAGGGTGTCGGCCTGCTGCCGGTGAGCTGCGCCAGGAGCTCGGCGACGGTCGCGTCGGCGGCGACCGCGCCCAGCGTCACGTCGATCATCTGCCCGCCGTTCCCGCGCCGGTCGCAGACGCTGAGGCGTACTCTCATCCGATCCTCCCGAAGCCCGCTCCTGCAGGGGTTTCGCCGCGGCGACCGTGAGCGGTTCCACATCGGCGGATCCACAAGTTCTGATCCACCACGTAGGGTGGGCCGGTGGCCGAAAGCATGACGTCGCCGGCGCCACCGTCCACGGGGGCCGGTCGCGACGAGCTGCCGCAAACCGTGCTGGTGCGCTTCCGCGACGGTGACGCCGACGCGCTGGGTGAGGTCTACGACCGTTACGCCAGGTCGGTCTGGGCGTTGGCGATGACCGTCACCCACGCGGACCACCTCGCGCAGGAGGCGGTGCAGGAGACGTTCATCCGGGCGTGGAAGTCGGCGGCGACCTACGATCCGGGGCGCGACCTGGGTCCGTGGCTGCTCACCATCGCCCGCTACACCACCCTCGACCTGCTGCGGCGTGAGCTGCGCCCGACCCGCGGCGGGCACGAGGCCGAGCAGGACGCGGTGGTCGAGGCGCCGGAGATCGACCACGCGTGGTTGGCCTGGGCGGTGCAGGGCGCCCTGCGCCAGCTGGCCGACCACGAGCGTGAGATCGTGCGCCTGTCCTTCTTCGACGACCTGACCCACACCCAGATAGCCGAGCGGATGGACCTGCCCATCGGTACGGTCAAGTCGCGCTCGCACCGGGCGCATCGCAGGCTGGCCGAGCTGCTGGCGCACCTACGCGACGTGCCCGATTTCGACGACAGCGGGAACCAGCCGGGCGGGACGGGGCGAATGCCAATCGGAGGATCGCGCAGAGAGGGGAGGGATGACAGGTGAGCACCGAGCGTGACGACCGGTTCGCCGACCTGTTGACCGCGCACCTCGACGAGCGCGCGGAGCGATCGTTGGCGCCCGCCGCCGGCGGTGACGCCGACGCCGGCCGGGAGGCGCTGTTCGGCGCGGTGACCGACCAGCTCTCCGCCGAAGCGACGTGGGGCGGCCCGCCACCGGGCCTGCGCGACATGATCCTGGCCCGGATCCGGACCGAGACCCGCGATGCGACAGACGAGGCCGTCTCCCCGTCACCGATCGCGACCGAGCGGGAGGCCGCGGCGCCTGCGAAGCCGGAGGCGGCCGAGCCGATGGAGCCGGTTGAGCTGGCCGAGCCAGAGGTGGCCGAGCCGGCGGAGCCGGAGGCGGTTGACCCCCTTCCGGAGCCGGAAGCCGCGCCGGAGCCGGTCGACCGGCCCGTTCACCGGCCGGAGCGGGACCGGCCCGCGGCGGCGTGGTGGCGACCGGGTAGCTGGCGACCGCGGGCCCGGCGGCTCACCTGGGCCATCCCCGTCGGAGCGCTCGCCGCCGCCGTGTTCACGGCCGGTGTGCTGGCGGTCGACCGGGCGCTCGCGCCGGACCCGCCGCGGGGCGAGGTCTATGCGGCCACCGGCACCGGGCTGGCGCCCGGCGCGACGGCCGAGGTGTCCGTCGTGGACACGCCGTCGGGCAGTTCCATCGTGCTCGAGCCGGCGGGACTGCCGGCCGCGGCGCCGGGCTCGTACTATGCCGCCTGGTTGAAAGGTCCTAAGGGGACCGTGCCGATCGGGTCGTTCCACGAGCGGCGCACCGGTGTGCCGATCGAGCTGTGGAGTGGCGTCGACGTCGACGACTACACCACCCTCAGCGTGACGTTGCAGGCCGAGGGCGACCCGCCGACACCGTCGGGCCTGGTCGTCATGACGGCGTCCCTGACCCGCTGACGACAGCGAGCGGCCCCGCACCCGGATTTCGGTGCGGGGCCTCTGTTCCTCAGCGGTTGGCCCACTCCGGCGGTGTGGCCGGCGGCTCGGGCGGCCGGGGCGGCTCTCCCGGATCCGCGGCGCCGGCGTCCGCGTCGTCCTGCCACTGGCGCAGCTCGGTGCGATATTCCGCGTGCGCGGTGGCGTAGTCCCGCTCGGCCCCGAGCGCCTGGCGACAGGCCTCGGCGCGTTCGCGGCAGGTGGCGGCCAGCTGGGTCAGCTCGGTGGTGACCTGGTCCAGGACGGCGGCGCCGGCGTCCAGCTCGTCGGTCACGACCGCGGTGACCTGGCCGCCGACCATGACGCCGGCGCCCATCGCCGCCCGGGCGGACTCCATGAGGGTGCCGGTCGTCTGCGCCGCACTGTCCAGGGCGGCGGCCGCGGCCTCGTAGTCCTCGGCGAATGGCATCGCCCGTCCTCCTCCATGCGCCGGCCGGGGCGGTCGAACCGCCCCGGCCATCGACCGTCGTACCCGTCAGGCCCGGGTGATGCCGGTGTTCATCACTTCGTCGAGCTGCAGCGCCTGGGCGTCCATCGCCTGGCTCAGCGAGCCCGCCGACTCGCCCGCGGCGGCCGTCACGGCTTGGAACTGCGTGGCGACGTCGGTCAGCTCGCCGCCGAGCCGGCCCAGGTCGGCCCGGAAGGTCTCGAAGATCTCCTGCACCCGGGCCGTCGTCTCGCTGACCCGCGCGTCGAGCTCCACGCCGACCTCTTCGGCCTGGGCGCGGTTGGCGCCGGTCCAGGAGATGCCACCGAAGCCGGCGGTCACGGAGCGGGACTCCTGGCTGACCGCCTGCAGCGCCGACTCGACCGCCGTCTGCGCGCTACTGATCTGCTCCTGCAGGCCGGCGACGGCGGCGTCCGTGGTCGACACGACGTTGCCGCCGCAGGCGACGAGGTTCTCGCCGAGAACCCGGTACTGGCTGGCCTGCTCCTGGATCTGGGCGACGTCCCCACCGAGCATTCCGACGTTCATGACTGCTCCTCCCGATCTGTTGCCCGGACGACCCGTGTGTCGCCGCGGTCATCTGCATTCGTTGCGGTGCAACGGTTTGGTTCCCTCGTTCACCATTCCGACCAGGCGTCGTCACCGCCGAGGTCGTAGCTGTCGAAGCTGTCGAACTCGCCACCGAAGTCCGGCGCCGTGTAGTCCAGCGAGAAACCGTCCGGAACGGACAGGTCGGTGAAGGACGGCTCCGCGTCGAAGGACGGCGGCGCGCTGTCGTCCCACGCCGAGCCGAACGCCGAGCCCATCAGCGGCGCCGTGCCCGGATCGTCGGCCATGGGCACATCGAACTGGCTCCAGAACTCGTCGTCGAGCGGAGGCGGGAAACCGGGTAGGCCGGCGAACCCCGGGTCGAACGGCGCCCCGAACCCGTCGCGCACGTCGAACGCGAGCTGGCTGCCGGGCGGCAGCTGCTGGGCGAGCAGCACGTCGTCCTCGGAGACCTCGGCCAGCTCGGCGATCCGTTGCACGGCCAGGTCGCCGTAGATCGGATACTTGACGCCGAGCATCACCGCCGGCCCGACGTAGCGGGCGTCCGAGAAGTCGCCCGACTCCAGCCAGCGGGTCTCGCCGTTGGTCGCCCGGAAGCCGAGCGTCGTGTCGGTCGGCGCGAAGTTCCCGCCGGCGATGTAGTCCGTGGTGGCGGTCGGCAGCTCCAGATCCAGCATCGGGCCGAGGTTGAGCTCGCCGGCGCCCTGGATGAGCCCGCCGCTGGTGCCGAACTGCGCGCCGACGCTGGCCGTCGCGCCGACGGTCACGCCGTCGACCGGCGAGGACCCGTTGTCGACCAGGGCGTAGCCGAGCTTGGCACCGACGTACGCGCTCTCGGACGCTTCGAACGCCCCGCGCGCCGAGGCGCCCCAGCCGAGGAACGGCAGGATGAACTCCTTGGTACGCGGCCCGCCGTCCAGCACGTGGTTCGGCACGAAGGCGAGGTTGTCGGCGGCGGCCCACACGTACGGCGGCTCGCCGGTCGGCGGGTCCGCGAACATCAGTTCCAGCGGGTCCAGGGGCGCCCGCTCCGGCACGCGCTCGTAGAAGTTGGGGTCGAGGCCGAACGGCAGCCCGTCACCCAGGTCGATGCGGCCGATCTCGTCGTCGTCGCCTCCGCCGACGAGGAGGTCATCGCCCGAGCCGCCGGACAGCGTGGTGCCGAACAGGTCCAGTTGGGACACCGGGATCCGCTCGTCGTCGTCCGGGAAGAACAGCTGAAGGTTCGGGAACCCCGGGATGTCCAATGAGCCGCCGGGAATGGACTCCCGCTCCGGCACCGTCAACAGGCCACGGTCGAGCAGGTCGAGTCCGTTCGGACCGCCGTAGACCTGGCCGTCCGGAGTGACCACCTCGGCGCCCCGCGGCACGAAGAACATGCCCTCCTGCGGACTGATGACCGTCCCGTCGGGGAACCGGATGTGCACCTGCCCGTCGCCCCCACCGCCCGGCGCCTGAGCCAGCAGCAGATCGCCCGATGCCCCGCCGTCGAGCGTGTCGGCGCCGCTGCCGCCGACCAGCAGGTCGGCCGACTCGGACGAGAGCAGCGTGCTCGACCCGAGAGTCACCACGGTGTCGCCGTCGACCGGCTCAGGCGCCGAACCCACCGGGACCGGTGCGAACGGGTCCGTGGGCCGGGCCGCGGACGCCGGCCGGAGTGACGCGATCGCCGTGTTGAGGCGTTGCAGCACCACCGGCGCCGCGAGGCGCGGGTCGGCGCCGCGGAACACCGCCTCCAGGACGATGCCCACCTCCGCGACCCGCTTCGCCACCTCGGCCTGGTCGACGGTGCCGGCCCGCGGCAGACCGTTCGCCAGTTGCGCCGCCTGCGCCAGCGCCTGGCCGGCCGCGAACGGGCTGCCCGCGTTGGTGGCGGCGACCGCCCGGGCGAGGTTCGCGGCGATCCCGCTCCCGGTCGCCAGCGAGGCCAGCGTGGCCCGGTCGCCCGCCGTGAAGTCGAACGCCGTACCCGACACCAGCACACCGTTCGGGTTGCCGAGCGCCGCCGCTCCGGCCGACACCACCGACAGGCCGCTGGCGAACGCGTTGAGCGCGTCGCCCCGTTCGAGCGCCGCCACGAACCCGGCGGCCGGGGTGACCAACCGGGACACGTCGCGTACGGAGGTGCCCAGCCGCGCCAGGTCCCGGGCGAAGCTCTCGTCGATCGCGTCGATGCTCTCCAGCAGCTTGCCGCCGTTGCCGAGCGCGCTGGCGGCCGCGCCCAGGCCGGCGCCGATCACACCGGCCAGCGAGTCGGCCCGGGTCGCCTGGAACACCGATGCGCCGATGTCGAACGCGCGCTTGGCGTTGCGCAGCACCTCGAGCGCCGCACCGTTGCCGAAGAGGTCGCCGAGCACTGTGCTCTGGCCAGTGATCAGGGCGGCGCCGGCCGCCGTGCCCAGGATGTCGGCGCCGCCCGTGACCGCCGCCAGGCCGGCGCCGATCGCGCCCAACCAGTTGCCGTCGATGGCATGTGAGACCGCTTCGACGGCGTTGACCGCCAACGATGCCAGGCCGACCACCTGCAGACCCGGCACGACGAGGCTGGCCACGCCGAGCGCGATCTTGCCCACCTGGAAGATGGCCTTGAACGGGTTGTCGTCCCAGGCGGCCGCGATCGCCTTGCCGATCCCTTTGACCGTGTCGACGATCCGCCCGAGCAGGCCCTTCTTCTTCTGCTTCTTCCGCGCGATGTCCGTCAACACGCCCAGCTCGTCGAACGTGAACCCGAAGGTGTACTTGCCGAGCTTCTGCTTGCGACTGCCCGGTATCCCGAACTGCCGCGCCAGGATGAGGAACTCGGGACTGCCCTCGACCGCCGCGCGTGTGCGCAGCCGCAGGCGGGAGCGGCCCAGCACGCCGAGCGCGTTGGCGCCGACCACGGCGGTCAGCTCGCGCTCGGTGAGCGCCGGCGCGCCGGCCACGGCCAGCGTGCGGAACGCCGCGACGACCTCGACGATCCGCGCCCGCAGCTCCGGACCGCTGGTCGCGCCGCGCAGGTGGCTCAGCGCCGCCACGAACTGCGCCTGGATCGCCGGAGACTCCACCAGGGACCGCGGGATCTGGCTCGCCACGAGCCCGAAGAGCACCTGTTGTGCCGGCTCGGTCAGCGGGGCGGCGGTCGCCGCGGTCAGGTCCACGTCGACCGTCGCCAGCGCCCGGTCGACCAGCCCGGCCAGGCCGCTGAGATAGGACGAGTCGATCACGCCCGAGGTGAGCCCGTGTTGGAGCGTCAGCGCGATGCCGGGCGCGTTGAAGAACGCGAGCGGCTCGGAGTCGCCCTCGAACCCGACGGGCAGCAGCGCGCTCTGCAGCATCCGGTTGGCGCGCAGGAACGCGACCGCCGCGGCGAACCGCGCGTCGGGCGTGGCGACCGCCGCGCCCGGATCCGTCCAACCCACCCGGGCACCGAACGCCAGCGTCTGCGCGAGCTGGGTCGGGTCCGGCGCCGCGGCGGTCCGGCCGGCCAGCAGCGACGGGAGATACGCCTCGATCGCCGCGAACTCCTGCCGGGCCGCCGCGATCATGGCTTCCACCTGGGCCGGGTCGCTGTTGGCCGTCGCGAAGTCATGCGTGGCCAGCACGTCGCCGAGGGTGGGCGGGGCGGCTGCCCGCGACAGCCGCTGGTCCAGCTCGAACGTGCCGGCCACCCAGTCCAGCAGCCGGTCCGGGTCGGTGAGCACGTCGGCGACGGTCCCGCCACCGGACCAGAAGTCCTGCCAGAACACCTCGGTCGTACGCGTCTCCACCACCTTCCGGCGGAACAGCCCGAGGAACCCGCCACCACGCTCCACGACCTGTGGCACCGCCGACGCCGGCGGCCCAGCGTGCTCGATGCCGAGCGCCACGGCGAGCAGGCGCAGGTCGGGCGCGAGCTCGACGGGCACGGACGGGCGCTGCCCAGCCAGCAGGGCGGGCAGCAGCGCCGGTGTGAGGCGGTCCAGCGCGGCGTCGAGGCGCGCGTCGCGTCCGCGCGGCGGCAGTCCGATGAGGACGGAGCGGAGGTCGCGCGGGCCGGCGAAGCCGAGCAGCGCGGCCAGCGCGCTGCCGAGCTCGGCCTGCCCGGTGCCCATGGTCTCCGCGGTGCGCCGTGGGTCGATCGCGAAACGCTCGGCGAGCTCGGCCTTCTCGACGAGCCCGGCGCCGAGGGTGGTGAAGCCGTCCTGCACCAGGGCCAGCTGCAGCGGGGCCTGGCTGGTGAGGTCGGCCAGCTCCAGCGCCCCGACCGTCTGCCGCCGCGCGGCCTCCGCCCTGGCCGCCGACTCGCGGAGCTGCTGGCCCAGGTTCCGCGCGCCCTGCGTGTCGATACCGACGTACGCCATCGTCCGGCTCCTTCCCCCGCGCGCCCCCGGCTGAGGTCACGACAGCTGGGGTTCGCCGCGTGGGGCCCGAGCGGTTCCCGGGAACCGCCGGGCCGGTCCGCGACGAAAGCCCGACGTCGATCCGCGACGCGAGCCCCGGGAGGCCACCATGTCCACTCAGGTCAAAGATCCGGTGTACGACCCCGCGCAGGCCCAGGCCGACGCCGCCGCCCGCTGGGCCGGCACTCCGCTGGCCACCGCGCACTGGCTCGAAGGGCGCAGCGGCTTCCCCGCCGGCGGGATCGTCACCGCCGGCCCGCCGGCCGAGCCGCACCGGACGGTCGTCGCACGGGCTCGGGGATTCAGCCTGACCCGCGGTCACCTGGCCGAGGTGGTGGCGTTCACGGAGTTCATGGCCGGCGAGGCGATCACGGCGGAGGAACGCGCGGAGCTCGAGGAGGCCGTGGTGGACGCATTCGAGGACAGCCCCAAGCGGGCGCTGCAGTCGCTGCGGCCACTGTCGGGCGGCGTCAAGCGGGTCGCCGGCCTCGACCCGGTCAGTCGCGCCCAGCGGCGGCTGCAGGCGCTGACGACGACGTACCTTCTGGAAGTGCGTCGGGAGGCCGACCACCTCGGGCTGAGCCCGGTGATGGCCGCGGTGTGCCGGCACAACCCGGTCGTGCGGCACTGGGCCACGACCGGCGTCGTCCTGGTCGCCGACGCCCTCGCCGCCCGCATGGAGCAGCACCGGCTGGTGCTGAGCCTGACGGGCCGCGAGATCGAGGCGCCCGACGCGCTGGCGGACCGCCTGCTGGCCCGCGTCGACGAGGCCGGCCGGTTGGAGATCGCGGAGCTGGCCGGGTCGGAGGTCCGCCTGCTGCTGATCCGGGCCTGGCTGCGGGACCTGGGCAACACGGCGCTGGCCCGGCTCCGCGACGACGTCACCCGGGCGGTCGGGTCGGCGCTCGACGTCGACATCGTCGTGCAGCACGTCGGCCACCTGGCGGCCCTCGACAGCGCCGGCCGCGCGGCGTGACGGTCAGCGCGCCGGCGGCAGGCCGAAGCGGCCCAGGAGGTGGCTCTCGAAGCGGGTCAGCGCGCTGATCCGGTCGCCGGACAGCGTCAGCACGTAGAGCCCGACACCGCCGCCACCGCGCAGGTAGGCGCCGAAGGCCGGCTGGCCGTTGGCCCGGGTCGGCACGAGGTCGAACCGGCGGCCGGCGGCGAAGATCGCCGTGCAGAAGCGGGCGACGGCGGCGCGGCCCACGTACTCGAACGGGATCGGCGGCATCGACATGAAGACGTCGTCGGTCAGCAGGTTGACCAGGGCGGCGACGTCGGCCGACTGCCACGCGTCGACGAACCGGGCCACGACCGCCCGCTCGGCAGCCGAGTCGGCCGGCGGCGCGGCGGCCCGGTCACGCCGCGCCACACCGGCGCGGGCGCGCTTGAGCGTGCTCTTCACCGCGTCGACGGTGGTGTCGAGCATCGCCGCCACCTCGACTGCCGGGAAGTCCAACACGTCGCGCAGCAACAGCACCGCGACCTGGCGCGGCGGCAGCGACTGCAGCACGGTCACGAACGCCAGCGAGACGGACTCCCGCCGCTCCCACCGGGCCTCCGGGTCGAGCAGCGGGTCGGGGATCGGCTCGAGCCAGGGGACCTCGCCGAGGCGGGTCGGCTCGGGCGGGTCGACCTGGGGCACGTCCCACGCCTTGGCCGGTCGCCGGGCGGTGGCGCGGAGCGCGTTGAGGCAGCGGTTGGTCGCGATCCGGTAGAGCCAGGTGCGGACGGACGCGCGACCCGCGTAGCCGTCGAGCCCCTGCCAGGCGGCCAGCAGCGTCTCCTGCAGCACGTCCTCGGCGTCCTGTATCGAACCGAGCATCCGGTAGCAGTGCACCAGGAGCTCACGGTGGTGCGGCGCGGTCAGCTCGCGGAACGCCCCATCGTCCCCGGCCCGCGCCCGCGCGACCACGTCCTCCGTCACACCGTCCATCCTGCCGCCCCCTTCGCCGGTCGTGTGGTGTCTACCTGGGCATGGGACGCATCATCATCAGCGAGAACAGCACCATTGACGGCGTCGGGCAGGACCCGACCGGCGACGAAGGGTTCGACCGCGGCGGCTGGTTCCAGCGCGTCGCTGAGGCCGATCGGGCGGCCTGGGCCGCGGCGGAGGCGGCGGAGGCCGAGTCGGCGGCGGCGTTGCTGCTGGGCCGGCGCAGCTATGACTGGTTCGCCGGCCGTTGGTCGGTCCGCACCGGGGCCTGGGCCGACCGCCTGCGCGCCCTCCCGAAGCACGTCGTCACCAGCCGCCCGCTGGACGCGACC
This sequence comes from Asanoa sp. WMMD1127, assembly GCF_029626225.1. Classification (NCBI taxonomy): domain Bacteria; kingdom Bacillati; phylum Actinomycetota; class Actinomycetes; order Micromonosporales; family Micromonosporaceae; genus Asanoa; species Asanoa sp. WMMD1127. The sequence goes on along the minus strand of NZ_JARUBP010000001.1, from coordinate 5,907,091 downwards.
TGGGCCAACTCCACCGTGCTCGACGGCGACCCGATCGACGCGATCACCACGCTGAAGACCACTGTGGATGGTGACATCGTCGTCTACGCGAACCACGGGCTGATTCCGGCGCTGTTCGACCACGGCCTCGTCGACGAGGTGCGGCTGATGGTGTTCCCGTTCGTCCTCGGGGACGGCCCGCGACTCTTCGGCCACACCGGACTGGCCGCCGGCCCCCTGCGCCTCGTCGGGACCCGCGCCGTCGGCGACGGGATCGCCCGGCTCACGTACCGGTGCGTACGCTGATGTCTGATTTCCGGAAATGTTGGACAAGCTGGGACTCTTGCCGCCGCGCTCCACCGCTTCTAGCTTGATTTGCGGATATCGATGGAGGTGGCGCGGTGCGACGACGGCGCGGCGGGTGGACGATCGGGTTGGCCGTCGTGGTCGGCGCCGCCGGCACCTTGTTGGCGCCCACCGGCGGCGCCGCCCATCCACCGGCCCGGCCGACGGCCGTCGTCGACTGGCACGACGAGCGGCAGACGATCGACGGGTTCGGCGGGTCCTTCGCGTTCCACAAGGCCGGCGGGATCCAGCGCCTCGGCGAGCCGCTCACCTCGCAGCTGCTCGACATGGTCTTCGACGACCGCACGGGCATCGGGCTCGACATCGTGCGGGTCATGGTCGGTGACGGCGGCGTCGGTGTCTGGGGCGACCAGCTCTACGACGGCCCGACCGAGACGATCCAACCGCAGCCGGGCGTCTTCGTCTGGGACCAGCCGGACTGGCCGGCGAAGAAGGCGTCGTTCGACTCCCACCAGATCTGGCTCATGCGCGAGGCCCGCGAGCGCGGCGTCACCACGTTCATGGCGAGCGTCTGGAGCCCGCCGGCGTGGATGAAGCAGAACAACAGCGTCGTGTCGTCCGGCCCGGACGGCCCACCCAACAAGATCCGGCCGGACATGTTCCAGGCGTTCGCCGACTACCTGGCGGAATATGTGCTCGGCTACGAGCGCGAGTTCGGCATCCGCATCACGCACGTCTCGCCGACCAACGAGCCCGAGGTGACCACCGGCTACTCGAGCAGCCAGTGGACGGCCGAGGAACTGCGGACGCTCGTGCGCGACCACCTCGGTCCGACGTTCGAGCGCCGGGGCGTACGGGCGAAGATCGTGCTCGGCGAGGGTGTCGCGTTCGACGAGCGGTTCGCGCTGCCCGCCATCACGGACCCGGCGGCCGACCGTTACGTCGACGTGGTGGCCGCGCACGGCTACGCCGGCCTGGTGGACGAGGCGACCCGCGCCGCGCCCGACGCCTTCGCCAACGCACGGGCGCGGGGAAAGACGATCTGGCAGACGGAATACATGAACCAGGGCGCGCCCCGGGACCGGCTCTTCGTCAACAACACGATCAGCGACGGCCTTCGCTACGCCAAGCTGATCGCCAACCTGTTCGACGAGACGCGGCTCAACGCGTACTTCTGGTGGTGGCCCGTCGCCAACAACGGCGCCGACGGCTCCGACCTGATCCGGCTCGTCAACACCGGCACGCCGCAGAGCGGCAACCCCACGGAGAACGGCCAGTACCGCATCTTCAAGCGCTACTACACGATCGGCCAGTACAGCCGGTTCGTCGACCAGGGCAGCGTCATGGTCGGCGCGACGAAGCACCCGGCGCCAGGGTTGACGCTGACGGCCTACAAGCGCGGCCGCGACTTCGCGATCGTGGTGGTCAACGACAACCCGGCCGACGTGACGATCGACGTCGACCTGGGCCGCCACGAGGCGGTCGTGCCCTACCGCACCTCGGCCAGCGAGAACATGCGGAAGCTGCCGGCCGTCCACACACGCGGCCGGTCGTTCACCACGACGCTGCGGGGCCAGAGCGTGACCACGTTCGTGCCGGCCCGGGCGGCGCAGCCCGCGTTCCCGGACCGCAAGGACGTCTTCTCGACCTACCTGGCCGAGGAGAACGACGGCCACTCCCCCGGCCTGCGGGTCCGCCGCACCGACGAACGAGGACCGATCATCACCGGCGTACGCGACGGCAGCTTCATCCGGTGGGCCAATGTGAACTTCGCCGACGGCTCGGCGGCCGGCTTCGCGGACCAGAAGGGCGAGCTGCGCCTGCACGCCACGGTCGCACCACGGGCCGGCGGCGTCATCGAGGCCCGCGTCGACGGCCCCCGCGGAAAGGTGGTCGGGCAGGTGACGGTCCCGCCCGGCGACGGGTGGGTGACGGCGACGACCTGGATCGACACCAGCCCCGGGGCCGCCAACGGATTCCACGACCTCTACCTGGTCTTCCGCGGCGGCCGGGGTCAACTGTTCGATGTGGACACGGTAGCGTTCAGCGACTGAGCCGCTCAGACCACCTCGAGCTGGTCCACGTCGAACGCGCCGACCGGCCCGTGGTCCGGCGCGGCCGCATACCACCAGGCCGTCGAGGCGATGTCGTCCCGCAGCGGCAGGTAGCGGCCGCCCGACCGCCAGCCCAGCGCCTGCACGGTGACCCGCAGGTCGGACACGAATCGGATCGGGTCGGGCAGGTGCCAGCGGTACATGCCGAACCGCTGCTGGCTGCGGTAGAGGCCGTCGGGTCGGAGCACCTGCGGCAGGCCGAGATAAGGAGTGGTGAAGGGCGTGTAGCCCTGCCCTGGGACGTCGAAGTTCCACGCGCCGCCGAAGTAGTCCTCCGTGCCCGTGCCGCAAATGGTCGGCAGCGCGTCGTCACCGTCCAGATAGAACTTCACCTCGCCCTCGCCCCACCAGCCCGAGCTGTTGACGCCCCAGGCGAGATAGGTGCCGACATAGTGGCCGGGCCCTGGCACACCGTCCAGGATCGTGTGCGGCTGTCGGTCCGGGAGCGGGTTGCTGCGCCGCCAGGCGGCGTGCAGATAGGCCGCGCCGTCCGGCACATCGGTGAGCTCGTAGTCGACCTGGTAGTACAGCACCGCCGGATCGGCTCCGAGGTTCTCGACCGTGAGCCGGGCGCCGCCCCGGAACGGCATCTCCCAGTACGCGTTGCACCCACCGTGCGGGTTGACCGCCACCGGCACGGAGCTCACCTGCGCGAATTCGCCCCAGCCGGAGCAGAAGAAGTCGCCGAGGGGCACCGCGACGGCCGGTTCGGCGGCGCCGTCCCAGTAGATGCGCAGGACCAGCGACCGCCAGTGCCGCTGGTGCGTGGTGCACCACAGGTGCCGGATGACGCCCGGCCCGCCGATCTCCCCGAGCACGTAGGTGGCACCCGCCGGGATCTCGACGCTGGGCGAGACCTTCCAGCCGGGGCCGAGGTCGCGCGCCGCCGCCGCGCCGGTCCCCGTGGTCGCGCCTCCGCCCGCGCCCGGCGCGCCGGTCGGGTTCTCCGGACTGATCGACCGGCTCCGCCCGGACGTCAGCAACGACGGTCCCAGCATCAGTGCCTACCCTGGCCCAGGGCCCGGACCCACTGTCCGAGCAGGTACGCGGCGCCCGTGTTGCGCCGCAACCCCAACGGCTGGTCGCCGCGCGAGCCGTCGAACCGCAACGAGGTGACGATCAGCCGGCCGGCGCCGTGCGGCACCTCGACCGCGTAGTCGTGCACGGCGCAGGTCCGGGTGTCGACCCGGCGCAGCAGCGGCCGGGCGCCGACCGGTGCGGCCGACACGTCGAGGGCGAGGTCCGGCGACATCCCGGCGAACTGGAGGTCGGTCCAGCCGTCGTGCGGGAAGTCGCCCCACGCCTCGTGCGGCTCGACCACCTTGACCGCCTCGCGCCAGAACGGCATCTCCACGACCGGCAACGGCGGCTGCGCGCACGCGGCGTCGACCAGCAGCACCGCCGTGCCGCCGGCCCGTACGTGCCGGCGGGCGGCCTCGGTCCAGGCGCTGGCCAGCAGCACCGCGTCGGTCGTGTCGGCCGGGACCGTCTCCGGGGCGAGCGCGGCGACACCGGTGAGGCGGCCGGCCGGGTCGACGACGGACACCGGCCCGGCACCGGACCAGCCGTCGTCGGGCAGGAACCAGAACGACCAGGTGTTGGCCGTACGCAGGCCGGCGCACGTGACCTCGACGCGGAGGACCGCCCGCCGCGGCCGGTCGACCGCCGGCGCGGTGAACGCCGCGATGCCCAGCCCCGAGATCGTCCCGGCCACGACGTCCGCCGCCAGCCGGCCGGACGCCACCTGACCCACGTCGGCGAGGTCGACCCGCCAGCGCACGTCGGCCCGCCCGCCGGCCATTCCGTGGTGGGCCAGCACGAGATGAGGCCGGACCGGGGCGCCCGCGACGTAGCACCAGGTGTCCCAGGGCGCGGGCCGATCGCCTCCGGCGGTCCACGCGCGCCGGCGGTCCCAGTCGAGGCTCACCACCAGATCGGCATTGAACCGCGCGAAGTCGTCCGGCGCCACCTTGAGCGCGCCGAAGTCGTCGAAGACGCCGGCCGTGCTGATCGGGGTGTCCCGCTCACCCGTGATGACGTAACCGCTGGTGTCGGCGCGGGCCCGGACGGCCTCCAGGGTCACCTTGCGGTGCAACACGGCCTGCCGCACCGAGATCCGTTCCAGCTCGGCGCCGCGGTCCCAGAAGCCGTTGCCCCGCAACGTCTCCTCGTGCCGCTGCACGTCGTACTGCCAGCGCGCGCCCTGCGGGTTGACCTCCGGGTCGGCGCTGGTCCACCAGGGCCGGTCGGCGCCGAACCGGCGCAGGTCACGGAACGTGTCGAGGTCGCAGAACTCGCCGAACAGCCACGGCCGAGGCGCCCGCCAGCGCGGCGCGAAGTGATCGAGGGTGGCCCGGAACCAGGCCGGCTCGCAGTAGAAGTGGTGGTCGTCGAAGTCGGCGAACTCGTCCAGCAGGCCGCCGTACGCTTCGCCGGAGCCGCTGTTGTCGCGGACCAGCGTGCCGGGCGCGAGCCGCTTCACCAGGTCGTAGAGCGGCCCGAGCACGTCCGCCCCGACGGCCGCGGACAGTTCGCAGCCGAGCGTGAGCAGCACCACCGACGGATGGTTGGCGGCAGCGCGGACCAGCCGCTCCGACTCGGCGAACAGCTGCTGCCGGAAGTGCGCGGTTGGATGCGGCAGCCACATCGGCAGCTCGACCCAGAGCAGCATGCCCAGCTCGTCGGCCAGGTCGAAGTAGTAGTCGGGCGGGAACCACAGGCACAGCTTGACGCCGTTGAAGCCGAGCCGGCGCAGCTCGAGCAGATCGGCCCGGACCCGCTCGGGGCCGGGATCCGGGTGCAGCCGGTCCGGGTACCAGCCCCACGACAGGATCATCCGCGGATAGACCGGGTCGCCGTTGAGTCGCAGCAGCGAACCGTCGGCGGCGAACGTACGCAGTCCGGTGTGGACGGTTCGCTCGTCGCCGTCCGAGGTGCGCAGCGTGACGGCGTACCTCGCCGGTTCGTGCGGCGACCAGGGACGCGGGTCGGGGATGGTGAGCACCACCGTGATACGGCCGTCGCCGCGCTGCCGCGCCTCGGCGACCGGCTTGCCGTCCGGATCGTGCACCTCGACGGTGAGCTCGCCGGGGGCCAGCAGCGTGGCGGCGACCGAGAGCCGGCCCTCGGCCCCGCCGGAGACGTCCACGTCGCCGAGGGCGCAGTCGCCGGTCACGAGCAACCACACTGGCTGCCAGACGCCGCCGTGCGAGTGACCCCAGACGTATGGCAGGAAGCCCGCCAGGGTCTCCCGCGCCGGGTAGCGGCCGGGCACCGGCGGCGCGTCCGGGCCGCCGGTCAGGCTGGCGGGCTTCTCGACGCGGATCAGCAGCGCGGCCGGCCGGCCCGGGGTCACAACGCCAGTGAGGTCCACCTCGAACGGGTCCCACATGCCGACGTGCCGCGCGACCTCGCGCCCGTCGACCAGCACCTCGCAGGCGTAGCTGACGGCGCCGAACCGCAGCCGGACCCGCCGGCCCACGGCGGACGCCGGCACGTCCAGGGTGGCGCGGTACTCGACCGGCCCCGGGTGGTCCAACGGGATCCCGACCTGCTCCCAGGAGCCCGGCACGGGCACCGGCCGCCACTCCGGCTCACCCGCCAGCCGGCATTCCCACCCCTCGACCAGGGTCGTCACAGTTCCCAACTGCCTTCCTCGCCCCAGGCGAGCACGGTGGACCGGCCCGCCACCGTCACGTCGCAGCCGTCGGTGGTGGGCCGCAGCGTCACCGGCACCGGCCGCCCGTGGTGGCTCAGCCGCGCCTCGTAACGGCCTCCCGGCGTGCGCAGCACGGCCGGCAGGTTCGGGCGCACCAGCAGCCGGTCACCGGCGAACCGGGCACCGACCAGGACGCCGAGCAGCAGGTGCACGCCGAAGGCGCCCCAGCCGTAGCCCTCGCCGCCGCACCGGCCGGACAGCGGCCAGTACTCGCAGGCGATGCCGGGCAGCGTCCGCTCGTCGTCGGTGGTGCGGGCGTCCCAGAATGTGTAGGCCCGGTCCACGATGTCGGCGGCCACGGCGGCCGCGGTCCCGTGCTCACCGGCCGCCCGGGCGGCGTCGACGACGGTCCAGACGAACATCGGCCAGACCAGGTCGGCCGGGTCGACGGCGCGGATCGCGGCCCGCAGGGCGTCCGCCTGGTCCGGGCCGGCCAGCCCGAGCGCCAGCGGCGACCACAGCATCACGTCGTCGACATCGGTCGGCGCGCCGGTCCGGGCGTCCACGTCGGCGTAGCGGTCGCCGGTGAACAGCTTCGCGGTGGCCGCGGCGTAGCGGTCCGCCACGGTGGCCCAGCCGGTGACGTCCCGGTCCCGGCCGAGGATCCCGGCGAAGCGGGACATGGTCCGGGCGGCGTGGGCGACGGAGGCGTGCAGGTCGACCGGGCGCAGGTGGCGGGTCGGGTGGCCGCCGCCGAGCGGCTGGTCGCCGAACCGCGGGGACAGGTCCTGGCCGGACTCCCAGCTGCAGGCGTGCCCGAGCCAACCCTCGCCGTCGGACCGGTGTGCGAGCCACCAGTCCAGATAGGACGCCAACGCCGGGTAGATCCGCTCCAGCCAGTCGCGGTCCGGGTTGGCGTCCCAGAGGTGGCCGAGGACCAGCCACGGATATCCCCACTGTGGACCCGTACCGCACGCGCTGCCGTCGGCGGCCACCATGTTGTAGCTGCCGTCCTCGCGCGAGCACGGGACGTTGGGCTCGGCCGCGTCCAGGAACGTCCCGAGCAGCAGGCGCTGGGCCAGCGCCGGGTCGGCGTAGCCGAGCAACAGGGCGTCGATGGCCGCCTCGCCGAGGACGACCCGCGGCGCCTGGATCTGCATGGCGTCCCAGGGCAGCGAGTAGACGCCGACGGGTGGTTTCACCATCATCCGCAGCGTTTCGAGGTCGTAGACCAGTCCGCGACGCCAGTGGGCCGGCCAGTCGCCCGCGAGAACGGGCGCGGTCGACCAGAACCGCCGGTCCTCCTCGACCAGCGCCGCGCGCACGGCCGAGTGCGTCCCACGGGCATCGGCCAGTCGCTCCCGCGCCTGGCTCGCGGTTCCGCCGCGAGCGAGCAGCACCACGAGGTCGTGGTCCCGGGCGCCCGCGAACTCCACCACCGCGGCCAGGTCGACGCGCTCGCCCCGCTCCCCCAGCGCCGTGACCGGACCGGCCGCGGCGGCGGGCAACCCGTCCGTCGTCCAGCCGTCGGCCGCGCCGGCGTCGGTGGTGACCGCGACGGCGCCGCCGGGCTCCGAGACCCAGAGCGCGAACGCCTCGCCGTCCTCGAAACCTTGCAGGACCACGGTGTCGCCGTCCTGCCGCCCCACGAGGCCCGACTCACCCCAGCCGAGGTCCGCGCCGATCTGCCGGGTGTAGTCGGCCCGCACGGTCAGGCGCGCGCCGACCCGGCCGCGCACCCGGGCCACCAGCACGTCGGGGCCGGCGAGGTGGAACTCGGCCGTGACCGGGCCGGCCCGGAACTCGACGCGGTCCTTGGAGTGGTAGGGCGCGCTCTCGGCGCCGGTCACCCCGTCGGCCACGATCCGCACGCCGGCCCGGTAGACCTCGCGGCGGCCGCCGTAGTTACGGGCGTACGCCGGAAAGTGCCAGCGGAAACCGACGTCGTGCGAGCGGACCACGCCGTGCGGGCTGAGTCGCCGCGTGTGCGCCGGGATGTCGAGGTAGCCGTGCGGGGTGTAGTCGTCGAGCGGGAAGACCACGGGTTCAACCCTTCACGCCGGACAGCGAGATGCCGGCCACGAAGTAGCGCTGCGCGAACAGGTAGACCAACACGACCGGCGCAAGCGAAACCACCGAGGCGGCCATCATCAACGGCCAGTTCGGCTGCTCGTACGCCGAGGAGGTCACGTTGAAGTAGGCCAGCCCGAGCTCGACGGTGCGCATGTTCTCGTCGCGGGCGATCAGCAGCGGCCAGAGCAGGTCGTTCCAGGTGCCCATGAACGCGAACACGGCCACGGTCGCCAGGGCCGGCTTCACCAGCGGCAGGAAGATCCGGAAGAAGACCGTGAACTCGCTCGCGCCGTCGATGCGGGCCGCGTCCTGGTAGTCCCGCGGGATCGTCAGGAACGCCTGGCGCAGCAGGAAGATGGCGAAGGCGCTGGAGACGCCGGGCACGATCAGCCCCTGGTACGTGTTGACCCAGTTCAGCTTGAAGACGATCAGGAACAGCGGGATCATCGTGACCTGGAACGGGATCATCATCGTGGCCAGGAACAGCACGAAGATGGACTTCGACCCGGCGAAGTTCAGCCGGGCGAACCCGTAGGCCGCGCTCGCGCAGAACGCCACCTGCCCGACCACCGTCACCGTCGTGACCACCACGCTGTTCAGCACGTAGGTGGCGAACGGCGCGAGAGTGAACAGGTTGACGTAGTTGCCGAAGTCGAATGTGTCCGGGATCAGGTCGGGCGGGTACGAGAACGTCGTGCCGGACGGCTTCAGCGACGTCGTGACCATCCACAGGAACGGCACGAGCATGAAGGCGCCGACCAGCGCCAGGATCGCGTACAGCGGCACCGCGCGCAGCGCGCCGAGCAGGGTCTTGCGTCGGGACATCAGGCTCTCCGTCAGATCAGGTTCGACTCGCCGCGCCGGCGGATGAACCACAGCTGCACCAGGGTCACTACGAAGATCACCGCGAACAGCACCCAGGCCTGCGCGGACGCGTAGCCCATCGAGAACTCCTCGAAGGCCCGCTGGTAGATGTGGTAGACCGCGACGTCGGTGGCGCCCAGCGGCCCGCCCTCGGTGATCACGTACATCGGCGTGAAGACCTGGAACCCGCCGATCACGCCAGTGATGACGAGGAAGATGGTCGTGGGCGCGAGCAGCGGCAGCGTCACGTGCCAGAACTGCCGCCAGCGGCCGGCGCCGTCGATCGAGGCGGCCTCCAGCAGCTCGCGCGGCACGGCCTGCAGCCCGGCCAGCCAGATCACCATGCTGAAGCCGGCGGTCTTCCAGGTGTTGATCAGCACGATGGCGAACATCGCGAAGTGCGGGTCGTCCAGCCAGTTCTGCTCGGGCAGATGCGCCAGGCGGAACAGGTAGTTGAGCAGGCCGGCGTCCGGGGACAGCAGCGTGATCCAGATGACCGACACGGCCACCCAAGAGGTGATCACGGGTAGGAAGAAGACCGCGCGGAACACGTTGACGCCGCGCAGCTTCGTGTTGACCACGACCGCGAGCGCGAGGCTGACCGCCATCCCGATCGGCACCGACAGCACCGTGTAGTAGGCGGTGTTCCACATCGCGTGCCAGAACGGATCGTCGCTCATCAGCGAGACGTAGTTGTCGAAGCCGACGAACGGCGCCTCAAGGAAGCTCGGCGAGGTCCACTCGTGGAACGACAGGTAGAGGCTGAACAGGATCGGCACCAGCGCGAACAGCACGAGGTGGGCGGTGGCCGGCAGGATGAACAGGTAGCCGGCCCGCTCGGAGCGCCGGCGCCGGCGGCGCCGGGCCGGACGGTCACCGCTCGTGGCGGGTGCGTCCGGCCCGGCGCCGGCCTCGACGGCGCTGGTCACTTGCCTAGCTCACGGTTGATCGCGGTGATCGTCGCGGCTATCTGGGCCTGCACCGGCTCGCCCCGGAGGATCTTCTCCATCATGCCGTCGAGGGCCTTCTCGATCGTCGGGTAAGCGCCGATCTTGGAGCCGTACGGGGGTCGCCCGGCCGTCGTCGCGTCCACGAACACCTTGTCCAGCGTCGCGAACTTGGCGGCGTCGCTCGACAGCGACGCGTCGGCCGCCTGCGCATTGGCCGAGATCGCGATACCGGTGATCGCTTTGGTGTCCTGGTAGCCGCGGTTCGTCGCCGCCTCGATGAACTGCGCGGCCGCCTTGTGCTTGGCCTTGGGCAGGTCGTGCCGGAGCACGAAGCTCGACTCGTAGAGCGCGGTCGCCTCGGTCGCCCGCTTCGGCTGCGGCACCACGCCCACCTTGTCCGGCGAGTAGCCCTTGGCCCCGGTCAGGCCGACCAGCGCCCAGTGGCCGCTGTCGTACATGCCGAACTTGCCGTCGAGGAACAGCGCGTTGGCGTCCGAGGCGTTCGTCATCTTCTCCAACGTGGACGGTGGCGGCGCCACCTTGTGCTTGAGCACCAGGTCGGCGTACCACTGGATCGCCTCGACCGCGGCCGGCGCGTCCAGGAAACCGGTGGCTGTCTTGTGGTCGGGCGAGACCACGTCGCCGCCGTTCTGCCAGATTCGGTAGACCCACTGGTACGCGTACTGGCTGAGCCGGTAGCCCCACTGCACCACGTTGTTCTCGTCGAACGCGGGGTCGAGCCGGTTGCGGCCCTTGTTGTCGAGCGTCAGCTTCTGCGCGGCGGCGAGCTGGTCGTCCCAGGTCCAGCCGCGCTGCGGCGGCGTGATGCCGGCCTTGGTGAACAGCGTCGGGTTGTAGTAGACGACCATCGGGGTGAAGTCGTTCGGCAGGCCGTAGATGCCACCGTCCTCGCCCTTGTGGATCTCCAGCACCTGGGGGAAGAACCGGCCGGTGTCCAGCGCCGGCAGCGCCTCGGTGATCTTCCGCATGTCGAGCAGCAGCTTGCGCTGGATCAGCGGAGCCAGGCTGGAGGCGTCCTGCGACCACAGGTCGGGGGCGCTGCCGGAGGCCAGGTCGACGATGATCTGCGTGTCGAAGTTCGGCGGCGCCTGGATCGAGTCGATCTTGATCTTCGGGTTCGCCGCCTGGAAGTCGCCGAGGAACTTCTGGTACGCCTTGTCGAGGTCGGAGCCCTTCTCCTCGGGCGGCACCTGGAAGCCGACCACCTTGAGCGTGACCTCGCCGTCGGCCGACGCTTCGTCGTCGCCTGATCCACAGGCGGCCAGCAGCGGGCCGGCGGTCACGGCCGCCGCGGCGCCGAATCCCCAGCGCAACAAGGTCCGGCGGCTCGTCGAGCCGCCGCGCATGTCGTTGTCGTTCATCTCGCTCCTGCCGTGGGGGGTGGGACGTGGGCCCGGCACGGACGCCGGGATGCAGACACGAGGGCGGAGCGAGGGCCGACACCTCGCTGTCGCCAGGGAACGTTCCGCCGGAAACTTGGCTGGGACCGTAACCACGCCAGGGAAACGGCGTCAATGGTCAAGCTCAGGGAAACCAGTTTCCCAACATGAACCGCGCTCGACCTCTGGCGTTCACCGCCGCGCCCGTCTACGTTCGGTAGCCATCCGAGCCTGAGCCGCATCGCGAGCTCGGCCCGCAAGCTTCCCGAAACCGCGCAAGCGTTTTCTCAACCTGGCCTGAAGGGGTGGCAGTGGCGTCCACGATCCGCGACATCGCCCGTGCTGCCGGCGTCTCCGTGGCCACCGCCTCCAAGGGCCTCAACGGCAAGGGACGGATGCGGCCGGAGACCCGGCAACGGATCCTCGACGTCGCGCGGGAGCTGGAGTTCCGGCCCAACCGCAACGCGAGCTCGCTGACCACGGGCCGCACCTACACGGTCGGCCTGCTGACCCGCGACGGTTACGGCCGATTCACGCCACCGTTGCTGGGCGGGGTCGAGGACGCACTGTCGGTCGACACGGCGAGCCTGCTGCTCTGTGACGCCCGCCGCGACGCGGTGCGGGAGCGGCACTACCTCGACGTGCTGGCCGCCCGCCGGGTGGACGGGCTGATCATCACGGGTCGGGCCACCGACCCCGCCCCACCGTTGCCCCGCAGCCTGCCGTTCCCGGTCGTCTACGCGTACACCACGTCGCGCGATCCCGCCGACAGCAGCCTCACGGTCGACGACGAGCATGGTGGTTGGCTGGCGGCCCGGCAGCTGCTGCGCCAAGGTTGCCGGCGGATCGCGCACATCACCGGGCCCGCGTCGGTGCTCGCCGTCCGGGAGCGGATCGCCGGGGCCCGGCGGGCGCTGGCCGAGGCCGACCTGGAGCTGCCCGACGACCTGATCACGTACGGGCCGTTCACCGAGCGCACCGGCTTCCAGGCCGCGCAGAAGCTGCTGGCCGAGCGGCAGGTCGACGGCATCTTCTGCGGCAGCGACCAGATCGGCCGGGGTGTCGCGGACGCGCTCGGCGGCCTGGGCGTGCGGATCCCCGACGACGTGGCTCTGGTCGGCTTCGACAACTGGACGCTGATCGCCGCGGCCACCCGGCCGGCGCTCTGCTCGGTCGACATGAACCTCTACCGGCTGGGCCGGCTGGCCGCCGAGAGCCTGCTGCGGGCCATCGACGGCGCACCCGAACCCGGCATCCAGAAGCTGCCCTGCTCGCTCGCAGTCCGCGCGTCCTGCCCGGCCCCGATCACCGACAGCACCGAATGGCTGGACGACTCACCGCTCGTACCCGACGCCTGACCCTCTCACCATCGCGCACCGTGCCCGGCCGCCGGGCGCGGCGCCCCCGCACGACCGCATGGGAGTTCCGCATGTCTGAGCACCGCCCCGGCCCCGTCGTCGACACCACCGCCAGCGGGCACGCCCGGCTCCGGCCGGTCGCGCCACGGGACGTCCGGATCACCGACGACTTCTGGGCGCCCCGGCTGCGGCGCAACCGTGAGGTGACCATCCCGGCGCAGCACCAGCAGTGCGAGACGACCGGCGCGCTGCGCAACTTCGCCCGAGCGGCCGGCAGCGTCGGCGGCGGCTTCAGCGGCCGCTACTACTCCGACTCCGACGTGTACAAATGGATCGAGGCGGCCTCGTGGACCCTTGCCACCGACCCGTCCCCGGAGCTCGCCGACCGGCTCGACGCGGTGATCAAGCTGGTGGCCGGGGCGCAGGACGCCGACGGCTATCTCAACACGTACTTCTCGGTCGACCGGGTCGGCGAGCGCTGGACCGACCTGGTGGTGCGGCACGAGATGTACTGCATCGGGCACCTGGTGGCGGCGGCTGTCGCGCACATGCGGGCCACTGGGCGAACCGACCTGCTCGACGTCGCGGTGGCGGCTTGCACCCACATCGCCACCCGCTTCGCCCCCGGCGAGGCGCCGGGCACGTGCGGTCACCCCGGCCTCGAGATGGCGCTGGTCGAGCTCTACCGGACCACCGGCGACGAGCGCTGGCTGAGGCTGGCCACCTGGCAGCTGGACTCGCGCGGTCGGGGAGTGCTGGACGGCAGCGAGTACCTGATCGACCACCAGCCGGTGCGCGCGCAGGACCGGGTGACGGGGCACGCGGTGCGGGCGCTCTACCTTTACGCCGGGATGGCGGACGTGGTGCTGGAGACCGGCGACGCCTCGTTGCGGGCGGCGCTGGAACGGCTCTGGGCCGACCTGGCCGGGGGCAAGACCGCGGTCACCGGGGGAGTCGGCGCGCGATGGGACGGCGAAGCGTTCGGCGACGCGTACGAGCTGCCGGACCGTGCCTACAACGAGACCTGTGCCTCGATCGCGCACATCTTCCTGGCCTGGCGGCTGCTGCTGCTCACCGGCGAGCCGCAGTACCGCGACGTCGTGGAGACCGCACTGCACAACGGCGTGCTGCCCGGGCTGTCGCAGTCGGGGACGGAGTTCTTCTACCAGAACCCGCTCGCGGACGCCGGCCGGCATCGCCGGGAGCCGTGGTTCGACTGCGCCTGCTGCCCACCCAACATCGCGCGGCTGCTGGCCTCGCTGCCCGGTTACCTGTGGACGACCAGCGAGGAAGGGCTGTGGGCGCAGCTCTACATCGGCAACGAGGCCGCGCTGCGGCTGGCGGACGGCACGCCGGTGTCCGTCGCGCTGGACACCTCGCTGCCGTGGGACGGCGCCGTGCGGGTGACCGTGTCGCCGGCCGCTCCCAGCGAGTTCACGCTCTTCCTGCCCCTGCCGGGCTGGGCCGGTGACGACGTGACGGTCGTGGTCAACGGCGCGCCGGTAACCGTCTCCGGGCCATGGGTGTCGCTGCGGCGGACCTGGGCCCCCGGCGACGTCGTGGAGCTGACCTTCGGCACGCCGGTGCGGGCGCTGGTCGCGCACCCGCGGGTGGCGGCCACCCACCACCGGGTGGCGCTGGCCCGCGGGCCCCTCGTCTACTGCGTCGAGCAGGCCGACCACGACGTGCCGGTCGACGACCTGCGGCTGACGGGCGCGGAGGCGTGGACGGCCGACCACCGGCCGGATCTGCTCGGCGGCGTCACCACGCTGACCGCCGACGGGTCGGCCGTCGCGCCTGACGACGGCCCGCTGTACCGGCCGCTCGCCGCCGCTCCCGCGCCGGGCACGGCCGCGCGGGTCACCGCCATCCCCTACTACGCCTGGGCCAACCGGGAGCCCGGCGCGATGCGGGTGTTCGTGCCGCTGGCCGACCGGTGAGCCGGCCGGTCTGGTACACGTTCGGCAACCACTTCCACTGGGTCGACATGCAGTGGCTGTGGGGGTACGGCGTGCTCGGCGCGTCCGTGCGGGACATGCTGGCGTTCAGCGCGGCCACCGGCGCCCGGGGCAACCTGAACGTCGACGGTGTGGGGTTCGAGCGGATGGCGGCGGAGGAGCCGGCGGCCCTCGACGCGCTGCGGGCCGCGGTGACCGACGGCACGGTGGAGGTCGTCGGCGCCAGCTACGGTCAGCCGTACCCGCTGTTCCACCACGGCGAGTCGGCGGTGCGCCAGCTGACGTACGGGATCCGGGCCGTGACCCGCCTGCTCGGGGTCCGGCCGGTCAGCTTCTGGGAGGAGGAGTTCTCCTTCTACCCGCAGCTGCCGCAGCTCCTGGCCGACACCGGCTACCGCTACGCGTCGCTGTTCTTCCAGTGGACCTGGCACACGCCGCACGTCCCGGTCGAGGACGCGCCGGCCATCCGGTGGGAGGGCCTCGACGGCACCCGGATCCTCAGCACGCCCCGGGGTCCACTCAACCTGCACCAGTGGCCGGAGGACTTCGCCGCGCTGCGCTCCCACCCGTTGCTCACCGACTCGCCCGCTCCCGTCGTCCAGCAGTGGCTGGAGCTGCTGCCCTCGCCGGACTGGATGTGCCGGTCCGAGCTGCTGGTCGACGGGATGACGGAGCTGCTGGCCATGCCGGGCGTCGACATCCGGTTCGGCACGTTGTCGGAGGTGCTCGACGCGGTCGGGTCGGACGCTCCGGTGCGGCGCTACACCATGGACGACGTCTTCCACGGCATGAGCCTCGGCAAGAACGGCGACCGCGGCCACCGGCGCAGCCGCGAGACCGAGCAGGTGCTGCTCTCCGCCGAGGCGCTCAGCGTGCTGGCCGGGCGGTTGGGGCGACCGTATCCGCACTGGGACGTCTATCCGGTCTGGGAGCTGGAGGAAGGCTGGCGCGAGCTGCTGGCCTTCCAGCACCACGACAACGACGAGTGCGAAGGGCTGTGCGGGCACGTCGGGTACGCGGGACTCGAGCGCGGCCACGCACTGGGCCGGGCGGTGCTGGACCGGACCGTGGCGACGCTGGCCGACCGGGTGGGCGGCCCGGCCGGCCGGACCGTGGTGCTCAACCCGCTCGGCTGGGGCCGGTCCACTGTGGTCGACGGGTGGCGGGTCGAGGTGCCTGCGCTGGGCTGGACCGTGTGTCCGGACGCCGGTCCGGCGGTGCCGCCGGTGGCGGTCGACGTCAGCGGCGTCGAGGTCACGCTGCGCCGGGGAGGCTTCGCCGTGACGGTCGACCGGCGGCGCGGGGTGGTGACGCGGGTCGGTGGGGTCGACTGTGGACCCTCCGGCCTCGGCGGGCTGCGGTGCGAGCGCGGCGGAATGAAGCAGCTCTACACGCCGGCCGCCGTCGACGTCGCCGGCGACCAGGTGGTCGTGCGCCTGGCGTCTCCGGCCGGTGACGAGCTGCGGCTGACGGTGGCGCTCGCGCCGGAGCTCGACGCGGTCGACCTGTCGTTCGACACCGACGCCTTGGCGCCACCCGACGGGCGACACCACGCCAGCCTGATGACCCTGGTCGAGCCGGCCGTCGACGTGCGGACGGTGTTGCACGACACCCCGTACGCGGTGACATCGGTGACCGGTCGCGGCCGCTATCCACGCAAGTACCCCACCGGCGACTGGATGACCTCGCCGCAGGAGTTCGAGGAGATCGTCGACCCGTTCACCGGCCTGCAACTGGTCGACCTGGTGACCGCCGACGGCAGCGGGCTGCTCTGGCTGCACGACGGCAGCCAGGGTTTCCTGCGGGCCGAGTCCGGCTTCTGGAACGTGCTGTCCATGCGGGACCCCTGGGACGAGTCGCATTTCTCGGCGGCGCTGCACGCCCGGATGCGCGTCGTGCCGCACGGCGGGGATCTCGATCCGGCCACCCGGTGGCGGCTCGCGCAGGAGTTCACCCGGCCGGTGCTGGTCGCCCGCCCGACGGAGGCCGGCCACGGACCCACGGCCTTCTCGCTGGCCCGGCTCGACGGCGTGCCCGGCGCGGCCATCACCGCCGTCTACCGCGAGACGTCGTACGCCGGGACAGGGCTGCCGGGGCACGCCGCGGCGACGCTCGACCGGCCGGTGCTGATGCGGCTGGTCGAGTTCGCCGGCACGGGCGGTGCGGCGTCGCTCGTGGTGGCCGGCACGGTGGCGGCCGCGTGGCGGGCCAGCACGCTCGGCGAGCTGCGCGAGCCGCTCGCCGTCGAGGACGGCGTGGTGTCCGTGCCGCTGCGGCCGTTCGAGATCACCACCGTGGTGCTCGACCTGGTCGAGGCCCGCAAGCAGGACCGCGACCTCGACGCGCACCGCGAGGTCTGGGCCACCGTCCACCGCACCGAGGAGGCGTCATGAGCTACTTCCCCCGGGTGGCCCGCGGAGTGCACTCCTACCCGCGGGACGACTCGGACCCGGCGCCGCTCGGCCTGGGCGTGGTGGGCCTGCACGAGGGGCGAACGGCGCTGCTGGCGGCGTACCGCACCCGCGGCGTCCGCCCGGTGGCCGGTTGCGACCTCGACGCCGCGACCCGCGCCGCGGTGGCGGCGGAGGCGCCGGAGGTGGCGATGACGGCGTCGTACGCGGACCTGCTGGCCCGTGACGACGTCGCGATCGTCGGCGTCTACACCCCGGACCACCTGCACGCCGAGCACATCGTCGCGGCCTTCGAGGCCGGCAAGGACGTCGTCTGCACCAAGCCCATCGTCAACGACGCCGCGGCCGCGCGCGCGGTGCTGGCCGCGGCCCGGCGCACCGGCCGGCGGCTGCTGGTCGGGCAGTCGACCCGCTTCTTCGAGTCGTTCCGCCGGCAGCGGGCCGCCTTCGAACGCGGCGAGGTGGGAGACGTCGAAGTGGTGGAAGCCCACTACACGCACCGGATGGACTGGTACTACGACCGCGCGCCGTGGATCGTCGACGGCACCGACTGGGTGTACCTCGGACTCAGCCACCCGCTGGACCTGCTGCGCTGGTACCTCGGTCCGGTCGCCACGGTGTCCGCGGTGGGCAGCCGGTCGGCGCTGGCACGGGAGCACGGCTGCGCGTCGTACGACATCTATTCGGTCAACGCGACCACGGCCGACGGACGGTTGGGTCGAGTGTTCGGCCACTACGGCACGCACGAGCTCCCGCGGGCCCGCAACTCGATCGAATGCCTGCTCTACGGCTCGGCCGGCACGTCGATGGCGCAGTACCACGACATGCGCTACCTGCACACCGCCCCGGACGGAACGGAGGTGGTGGAGGACATGCTCTACGAGTACCGGCACTTCCACTTCAACAACGAGGTGCACGGGATGCACTACGGCGAGTTCGCCAACTACCTCCAACACTTCGCCGACGCCCTCACCTCGGGTACGCCGCACTCTCCCGATCTCGTCGAGGGAATCGAGACGTTCTGCCTGATGGAGGCGGTCCGTCGCTCGGCCCGCGCGGGCGGCGCCTCGGTCGAGGTGGCCGACCTGCGCACCCAGGTCGGCCTCTGAACCTTCGCTGTGCGCGGCGGCGATGGTCAGGTCAGCCGGATGGACAGGCCTTTGCCACCGAACTCCGTGCAGACGAAGGCCGGCTCGCGGTCGGTGCCGTGCTCCGGCTCGTGGCGGTAGCCGATGTCGGTGAAGGCGGTCAGGTCCTTGGCGCCGGAGGTGACCAGCCACCGGGCGAACGCGCCCCGGGCGATCTTCGCGTGCACGGTGACGAACTTCGGCTTGCCGGTCTTCGGGTCGGCCGTGAGGAACTTCGGCGTGACCACCCGCGCCGCGTCGACGTACTTCGTCACCGTTCTGCTGTATTCGACCGCCGCCAGGTTGACGATCGGGCCGCGGGCCGGGAGCTGGTCGGCGATCGCCTGTCCCCAGAACGCGTAGAGGTTGCCGCTCGGCAGCTTGTAACCCATCTCCAGGCGGTACGGCGCGATGCCGTCGAACGGGCGCAGGATCCCGTAGAGGCCCGACAGGATCCGCAGGTGAGTGTCGGCGTAGCGGCGCTGGGCGGCGGTGAACGTGTCGACCTGGAGCCCGCTGTAGATGTCGCCCACGAACGACTCCGCGGCCGGCGCCTGCGCGTCAGGGTCGGTCGACCAGTCCGCGTACTGCTGGCGGGTCTTCTCCGCGAGGTCCGGCGAGACGGCCATGATCTTCGCCAGCCGGGCCACCGGCAGCGCCCGCAGCTCGTCGACGAGCTCCTGCGCCCGGTCCAGCAGCGCCGGTGCGCCGGTCGGGCGGTGGCCCGTGCTCGGCCGGCGCATCGTCTTCGAGCTGTGCATCAGGATGATCACGGTGCCCATTCTGCCCGCCCGGGCCTGGGGTTACTCGTTGCGGGCGGTCTCCGGGCCGGTGATGCGGCGCAGCAGCGGCAGGGTGGCCGCGATGATGGCCAGCGAGGCGACCAGACCGCCGCCCACCAGCGCGTAGTAGCCCGCGCCGGGGGCGTGCAGCGGATAGTCGAGCTGGGCCCGCAGGAACAGCGCGGCGGCGAGGAAGCCGGCGCCGATCGCCACGGCGGCCACCAGCAGCATCGGCACGACCGTCTCCAGACCGACCACGGCGCGGAGCATCCGCATCCGGACCCCGGTCAGCCGCAGCACGCTGAACGGGCGCTTGCGGTCGGTCAGGCCGGCGATCACGCTGACCGCGAGGCTGCAGCCCGCGATCGGCAGGCTGGCCAGGATCACCACGTCGGCCAGGCGCTGGAACTGCACCAGGGTCCGCGTCGAGTCCGTCTCGTGTTCCGCGTCGGTGGCGGCCGGCTCCGCGAACGGGGCCATCGTCGCGAGCATCGTGCGGGCGCGTTCCTTGGCGGCGTCGGACCCGTCGGTCTGCACCACCACGGAGAGCATCCGCTTGGACTCGAGGTCGGTCACCTCGGCCGCCGGCCAGACCCGCTGCTCCGGCGACACGCCGGGCTCGCGGACGCCGATCAGGTCGTGCCAGACGGACACCACGCTCGCGCCCGGCGGGCACACGCCGAAGCCCGGCGCACGGGCCAGGTCGGCGCAGGAGACCAGCCCCGAGCCGGTCGGACCGGGCAGGTTCCGCACGATCTCCGGGTCGTTCTCGCGCACCACGAGCACCGCCTCGACGCCCGGGATCGCCGAGAGCCCGGCGGGAATGTCCGATGTGGTCGGTGACGGTACGCCCGGCGGCAGCCGCTCCGGCCAGAACGCCTGCGTCAGCGCGGTGGCCGCCACGGACTCGCCCGCGGGGGTGACCCGCTCGGCGACGTAGGAGGTGATCGCCCCGCTGGCGGCCGTCATCACGAACAGGGCGACCACCAGGCCGCTCACGGCACGGAACGCGGCCATCGGGTCGTCGGCCAGGCGCCGCCCGGCGATCAGCGCGGCGGGCCGCTGCGCCCGGCGGGCGACCAACCGGGCCGCGCGCATGGTCAGCCACGGCCCGGCGAGCACCAGGCCGATCACCATCAGCACGGCGCCGACCAGGTAGGCCAACGTCTGCCCGTCGGTCGTCTCCGGCTTGCGCCCGACGAAGTACGCCAGCTCGGCGACACCGGCGACGAGCGGGATCAGCCGCCACGCGCGCGGTGGCCTCGGCGTCACCCGGCGCGTGACGCCGAGCGGCGAGATCCGCACCCGGCGCAGCGCGAGCCGGGCCGCGACCGCGGCGCCCAGCGGGATGCCGAGCGCCACCGCGAGCACGTCGACGGTGCGCAGCACCAGGTCGCTCGGGAAGAAGGTCGCGCCGGTGAACGGGATCTCGGCCAGCCCGCGCCGGACCGCGAAGAAGACGCCGAAGCCGAGCAGCGCGCCGACCGCGGCCGCGGCTGTCGACTCGATGGTGGCCAGCAGCGAGACCTGCCGCGGGGTGGCGCCGATCAGCCGCATGGCGGCGAACCGCTGCTCGCGCCGGGCGGCCGACAGCCGGGTCGCGGTGCCGATGAAGATGAGCACCGGGAAGATGAGCGCCGCCGCGATCACCGACAGCGAGACGGTGAACATCGTGTTGTCGAGCCCGACGATGCACCGGCTGCAGCCGGCCGGATCGGTGGTCAGCACGGCGCTGACGCGGTTGGCGAAGGGCTGCGTGGCCAACGTCTCCGGCGCGTGCCCGACGACGGCCAGCAGGCTGTCGGGCGAGGGCAGGGCCGCGTCGCCGAGCACTCCGACCTCGCGGCCGGGGAACCGGTCGCCCAGCTCGTCCGCCGGCGTCGTGCGGAGCAGGTCGTGCAGCGCCGGCGAGACGTAGTACTCCCCTGGCCCGGGCAGCGTGGGGAGGCCAGGCGCCACCGGGGCGGCCGGCCCGGTCCGGGCGACGTCGATCCGGCCCAGCTCCCGACCCCGGAACTGGTCGCCCCGGATGAGCCACCAAACCGGGTCGACCCCGGGACGCTGCACAGTGGTGGATTCGGCGCTGCCGGTGTTGAGCCAGGCGTAGCGCAGGTTCTGCGTCTTGGTCGCGTTGATGCCGGCGAGGGTGGCGAGCAGCAGGCCCGTGCCGAGGGCGACCGCGGCGGCCAGCACGACCAGCCGGACGGCCGCCTCCCGCCCGCCGGCCACCGCGAGCCGGAGTCCGAGACCGATCACGACAGCGCCGCCTGGCCCACGGCCACGCGACCGTCGCGGACGATGACCTCCCGATCGGCGTACGCGGCGACCCGGGCCTCGTGGGTGACCACGACGACGGTGGTGCCCTGCTCGCGGGCCGAGCCGACCAGCAGGTCCATCACCTGCTCGCCGGTCAGCGAGTCGAGGGAGCCGGTCGGCTCGTCGGCGAACAGCACCCGCGGCCGGGCCACCAGCCCCCGGGCCAGCGCGACCCGCTGCGCCTGGCCGCCGGACAGC
The DNA here is from genome assembly GCF_029626225.1 of Asanoa sp. WMMD1127. NCBI lineage: Bacteria > Bacillati > Actinomycetota > Actinomycetes > Micromonosporales > Micromonosporaceae > Asanoa > Asanoa sp. WMMD1127. The sequence continues at coordinate 5,885,597 of NZ_JARUBP010000001.1, read as the reverse complement.
TCGCCGGAGCGGCGCTGCTGCAGGCCGTCGAGGTCGAGGCGGCCGAACCAGGCGCTCGCCTCAGCCACCGCCGCCCGCCGCCGCGTGCCGGCCAGCAGCAGCGGCAACGCCACGTTCTCGACCGCGGTCAGCTCGGGGACGAGCTGGCCGAACTGGAAGACGAAGCCGAACCGGTCGCGGCGCAGGGCGCTGCGGGCGCCCTCGTCGAGGCGGTCGATCCGCCGGCCCGCGAAGTGGATCTCGCCCGAGTCGGGCACCAGGATGCCGGCCAGGCAGTGCAGCAGTGTCGACTTGCCCGAGCCGCTCGGGCCCATGACGGCGAGGATCTCGCCCTCGGCCACCGCCAGGCTCGCGCCCCGCAGCGCCGGCGTCTCCCCGAAGGAGAGCGTGACGTCGCGCGCCTCGATCATCGGGCCACCGCCTTCGCCAGGGCGCCGAGCCGGGCGACCGTCGTGTCGATCCACCGCAGGTCGGCCTCCAGGTGGAACAGGCCGTGGTCGGCCAGCAGCCCGTCGACCAGGTTGCCGGAGCGCTTGACCTCGGTCAGCTCGCGCATCCGGGCCAGGTGTGCCCGGCGCTGCGTGTCGAGATATTCCTCCGCCGGGCGGCCGAGCATGAGCGCGAGCACCACCTTGGCGAACAGCACGGTCTGCAGGTGCGGCTCGGGCTCGAGCGGCTCGACCAGCCAGGCGTCGACCTCGGAGGCGCCGGTCTCGGTGATGACGTAGCGCTTGCGCTCCGGACCGTCGCCGGGCTCGACCGCGATCACCACCTTGCCGTCGCGGGCCAGCCGGGCCAGGGTCGCGTAGACCTGGCCGAACGGGAGCGGCTTGCCCCGGCCGAAGAACGTGTCGTAGTCGCGCTTGAGGTCGTAGCCGTGGCTGGGCTCGCGCTCGAGCAGGCCGAGCAGGGTCAGGGGGACGCTCATGACGAGGACCATACACCACATGTATACGCTGAGCGTATACACCGAGTGGAGCCGTATGATGTCGCGCCATGGGTGATCAAGTTCGGTTCCGCCTGCTCGGGCCGGTGCAGGTGCGCGACGGCGCCGGCTGGATGCGGCTGGAGCGGCCTCGGCGGCGGGCCGTCTTCGCCTACCTGCTGCAGGCCGGGAGCCGGGCGGTGTCCACGAAGGAGCTCGGCGCCGCGATCTGGGGCGCCGCACCGCCGGCCACGGCCCGCACCCAGCTGCAGAACGACGTCGCCGCCCTGCGCAAGGAGCTGGCCGGCGCGCAGGTCACGATCGGGACCCGCGGCGGCGGGTACGAGCTGTCCACCGACCCGACCGACGTCGACGAGCGCGTGTTCCAGCGCCACCTGGCCCGGGCGACCGCCGCGGCCGGCCGGGGCGCCTGGACGGCCGTGGTCCGCCCCGCCCGCACGGCTTTGGGCCTCTGGACCGGTCCGGCCCTGGCCGACGTCGAGGCGCCGTACGCCGGGCCGGTGCGGGACCGGCTCGCCGCCCAACGGGCTGATGCGATCGAGGTGCTGGCCGAGGCGCGGATCCGGCTGGGCGCTCACGACGAGCCGATCGCGATGCTGCGCGAGCTCGTCGACACCGACCCCGAACGGGACCGGGCAGTGGCGCTGCTGATGCTGGCGTTGTTCCGCGCCGGCCGGCGGATGGACGCTCTCGCGGTGGTCCGGGACGTGCGGCGGCTGCTGCGCGACCGGCACGGGCTGGACCCGGCCTGGTTGGTGGCGGAGCTCGAGCGGCGGATCCTGCGCGACGATCCGGTGCTGCACGAGGGCGGGCTGCCGGCCGCGCCACCACCCTCGCCACCGCCCGCCCCGCCCGCGACGCCGGTCAACCAGCTCCCCCTCGACGTGCCCCTGCTGAGCGGGCGCGACAGCGAGCTGGCCGCCCTCGCCGCGCTCGCCGACGACCTCGCCGGGCCGCGGATCGCCCTGGTCACCGGCATCGCCGGGGTCGGGAAGACCGCGCTCGCCGTGCGGTTCGGGCACCGGCACGCCGCCCGCTTCCCCGGTGGCACGCTGTTCGTCGACCTGCGGGGCTACGACGCCCACGAGCAGCCGTTGGCGCCATTGGCCGCGCTGCACCGCCTGCTGGTCGCCCTCGGCGTGCCGCGCGCGGAGCTGCCGTCCGATGTGGACGAGGCAGCCGCCTCGTTCCGGGCCCGCACCGCCGCCAAGGGCTGCCTGGTCGTGCTCGACAACGCCCGATCCGCGGCCCAGGTGCGCGACCTGCTGCCGGGCGGCGGCGCGAGCTTCGTGTTGGTGACGAGCCGCGACACCCTGCCGGGCCTGCGGGCCAGCCACGCGACCGACCGCGTGCGCCTGCGGACGCTCCGGCCGCGCGACGGGCTCGACGTGCTCACCCGCGTGGTCGGCGCCGCGCGCGTCGCGGCCGAGCCGGCCGCGGCGGCGGACCTGGTCGAGCTGTGCGGCGGGCTGCCGCTGGCGATCCGGATCGTCGCCGCCAACCTCGCCGACGCCCCCGCCCAGCGGCTCGACGCCCAGGTCGGGGCGCTGCGCGCCCAGCGGCTGACGGCCCTGGACAACCCGGGTGACATGGCAGCCGGAGTGCGGTCGGTGCTGGGCTCGACCTATGCCGGGCTGCCGGAGCAGGCCCAGCGGGCCTTCCGGTTGCTCGCCGGCCTGCCGTTCGACGCCCTGCCGGTGGCGGCCGTCGCCGAGTTCGCGTCGAGCGCCGACATCGAGCGGCTGCGCGCCGTCCACCTCGTCGAGGAGCCAGCGCCCGGGCGGCTGGTGCTGCACGACCTGCCCCGGGCGTTCGGCGTCGAGCTGCTCGCCGACGATGCGCCGGACGCCCGGCGGGCGGCGGCGGCCGCGACGCTCGACTGGTTCCTGGACGGCCTCGACGCGGCCGGCCGCCGGCTCTATCCCGAGGCCGAGCCGCTGCTCGCGAGCGCCGTCGCGGCCCGACCGCCCCGAGTCGACCCGGGCGACCCGCGGTCCTGGCTCGCGACGGAGCGCGGCAACCTGCTGCGGGCGGTCGACGTCGCACGCGAGTCCGGCCTGGACGGTCTCGCCTGGCGGCTGGCGGCCCGGTTGCGGGGGTACCTGGCGGGCACGGCCGCCTGGCTCGACCTCGGGGCGGTGTCCGCCGCCGGCCTCGCCGCGGCCGAGGCCGACGACGCCACGCACGGCCGGGCGCTGCACCACCTCGGCCTGGGCGACGCCCAGCGCCGGCGCGGACGGCACTCCGACGCGACCGGCTCGTACGAGGAAGCGGTGCGGTTGGCCCGTTCGGTGGGCTGGCGGGAGGGCCAGGCCGTCGCCGTGGGCCACCTCGGTCTCGTGCACTCGCGGATGGGTGACGTGCCGGCGGCAGCCCAGTGCTTCCAGGAGGACCTGCGGCTCAGCGGCGAGCTCGGCTGGCGCAACGCGGAAGGCGTCGCCCTCGGCAACCTGGGCAACCTCGAGCACAACGCGGGCCGGCCGGTCGAGGCCCTGGCGCATTTCGAGCGGGCCGGCGACATCGCCCGCGAGACCGGGTCGAGCCGGCTGCTGGCGATGGTGACCTTCAACGCCGGCCTCTCCGCCCGGGACGCGGGGCAACTCGAGCTGGCGCGCACCCGGCTGGAGAGCGCCGCCGCCCTCCTCGACGAGCTGGGCCGCCAGGACACCGTGGCGCACGCGTACGCCGAGCTGAGCCTGCTCGCCGTCGAACGCTCCGACCTGGACGAGGCACGGCGCAGCGGACGGTTGGCAGCGGAGATCCGGGACCGGTCGCCCGGTTCCTTCGACCCGGTCGTGATCGGGCTGATCGAGCTGGCCGAGGCGGAGTTGGCGATCGCCGAAGGGCGACTGGAGCGGGCGCTCACCGTGCTGGCCGCCACGGAGCGGCGCAGCCGGGAGTGCGACCTGGCCTACCAGCGGGCCGAGGTGGCGATCGCCCAGGGCGTGGCGCTCGGCCGGCTGGGCCGGGCCGACGCGGCCCGCCAACGGATCGACGAAGGCCGCGCCCTGGCCCGGGAGCACGGCTTTCCCCGGCTCGACGAGCGGGCCGGGACCGCCCTGGCCGACCTCCCGCACTGAACCGCCATCCGGCCGCCATCCGTCTGCGATCTTGAAGACGGCCCTAACCCCGAGGTCACCGGGGTTCTGCCCCGATCTGAGGCGGCGGCCGCGCGCCGGCGGCTCTGTCGGACGACGGCGTTGTTCCCTAGGTTCGGCGTGGGCCGAGCGGGGGAGGCGGAAGCTGCCCGGCATCCGCCTGGCGCCGGTTCGGCCGGCGCGCCGGCCCGGACGCGTCGCCGGCGGGCTGTGCGGCGGGCGGGTTCGTCCTCCCTACCGCCCGCCGCGCGGCTCGCCGGCCAGGGCGGCCGCGGGCGTCAGCTCGCGGCGGTAACTGGCGATCTCGTTGCCGGCGGAGTCGTAGGCGACCAGGCGCCCGTGGGCGAGGCTGGCCGAACGGAACGAGAACACCCGACCAGCGTCCCAGAGCGGGAGCAACGGGATCTCGCGCGGCCGTCCGCCCGGCGCCGACCGGTATTCCAGCCGGGCCACGGCCGGGCCGACCACGCCGTTGACGCGTACCTTCGTCTTCTCGGCGACCACGCCGAAGCGGATCGACAGGTCACCGATGAACGCCGCGCAGCTCGTGTCGTCGCGGCAGACGTAGAAGTAGCGCGGGTTCGCGGTGTCGGCGAGCCGGTAGGCCTTGAAGGTCGGGTCGGCCGAGGCCGGCAGCGGCTGGACGGCGACCACGGCGATCGCCACGGCGGCCGCGCCCGCGAGCGTCCACCGGCGGGCCGTGCGGCGCGCGGCCGCGGCCGCAGCCGCACCGAAGCCGAGCACGCAGATGCCGACGGTGCCGAGGGCGCGGGCGTTCTCCAGCACGAACTGGACGCCCGGGGTCAGGGAGACGCCGGCCAGCACGACGCCGAGGGAGAGCACCATGGCGGCGAGCAGCGCGCCGCCGGCCGCCCGGTGCACCGCGCCGCGCGTGCCGATCAGCAGCATCGCGGCGAGCACCGGCCAGAGCTGGTGGTGCGTCCAGGAGACCGGCGACGCGGCGACGGTGGCGCAACCCACCAGCACGGCGGCCTTCGTCGAATGTCCATCATGGAACAGCCGGCGGGCCCGCAGCAACGCGGCGAGGCAGACGGCGCCGACGAGCGCGGCCCAGACGAGCGGCAGCGCCGCGGGTGGCAGCCCTAGGCGCAGGAGCATGCCCTGCACCGACTGGTTGCCCAGCGACGCGAGGTCGCCGATGCGTGCGGTCTCCAGCATCGTGCCGGTCCAGTAGGTCCAGCTCTCCCCCGGCAGCACCAGGGCAGCGACGGCCGCCGCGCCCACGAAGGCGCCGAACGCGCGAGCGGCGTCCCGACGGCGGCCGGCGGCCAGGAAGTAGACCACGAACAGCAGCGGCGTGAGCTTGACCGCGGCGGCCAGGCCGACCAGGCAACCTCGGTAGCGGGCCGGGGTCAGCCCGAGCGCGTCGACCAGGGCCAGCAGCACGACGAACACGCTCACCTGACCGAACCGCAGGTTGCTCTGCGCGGGCGCGGACAGCAGCAGGCCGCAGGCGACCGCGGCGACCACGTCGGGCCGACCCCGGCCGACCGCGGCCGCGATCGCGGCCAGCGCGGCGATCGTCGCGACCATCCACAGTGGCTGGAGCAGACCCTCCGGCACCAACGCGATCGGCCCGAGGGCCAGCGCGGCGAACGGAGGGTAGGTGAACGGGCCGCCGTTCTCCGCGACGTAGCCGTAGAGCGGTTGGCCGGAGCGCAGGTGCTCGACAGCGCCGTAGTAGATGTGCAGGTCGGAGAGGCGGTCCGGGCGGCGCAGGACGAGCGCGCAGGAGATCACCGCCACCGCGCCGAAGACGATCCAGAGCGCCACCGCCCGGCGGCCCGGCTGTCCCATGCCGGCAATCTAGCCACATTCCGCCCGTCGTGGGGGGAACGTGACGCCTCGCCGAGGCCCGGACGGCGGCCCGGGGCCCGTCGCATGATGGACTCACCGACCAGGAATCGAGAGGCCGATGGCGGAACCCTTCTATGCCTCCAAGTCCGAGTACGTCGACCGCGCCCTGCTCGGCTTCGCCCGCGACCACGCGGACATCGTGGAGCTGTCCACCGACCCGGTCTTCGTGCGGTCGGTCGACCGGCACCCGCGCCGGCAGGTGGGCCTGCTCTCCGGCGGCGGCTCCGGCCACGAGCCGATGCACGTCGGCCTCGTCGGGCGGGGCATGCTCGACGCCGCGGCGCCCGGCCGGGTCTTCGCCTCACCCCACAACCGCCAGGTGTACGAGGGGAGCCGCGCCGCTGCCGGACCGGCCGGCGTGCTGCACATCGTGAAGAACTACACGGGCGACCGGATCAACTTCGGCATCGCGGCGGAGCGGCTGCGGCACGACGGCATCCCGGTCGCCCGGGTGCTGGTCGACGACGACGTCGCGACCGAGAGCCAGCGGACCGCGACCGGACGCCGGGGCACCGGGGCCACCGTGCTCACCGAGAAGCTGCTCGGCGCCGCCGCCGACCGGGGCGCCGGACTCGACGAGCTGGTGGCGCTCGGCGAGACGGTCGTCGGCCGGTCGCGCAGCATCGCGGTCGCCTCGCTGGCCCAGACGTCGCCCGTCACCGGCCGGCCGGGGTTCGACCTCGAGCCCGGCCAGCTCGAGTACGGCGTCGGCATCCACGGCGAACGGGCGCAGCACACCATCCCGCGGCCGCCGCTGGAGGAGCTGGTCGAGCGGATGGTCGACGACGTGGTGAGCCACCTGCCCGGCGGCCGATCGGTGTTCCTGTTCGTCAACGGGCTCGGCGGCACCACGTACATCGAGCTCTACAACGTGTTCGCCGAGGCCGTCGACGCGCTCGCCGCCCGGGACATCGCGGTGGAGCGCAGCCTCGTCGGGCCGTACACGCCGGCGCTCGACATGAAGGGCTTCTCGATCACGCTCACCATGCTGGAGCCGACGATGGAGGCGCACCCCTCCGGCGGGTGGACGGCGCTGTTCGACGCGCCGGCCTGGACCGCGGGCTACCGGAAGTGAGGTCGCCATGCTGATGCGGCTCTACCTGTCGGCGGCGCAGGACGCGTACGGCGAGCTGACCCGGCTCGACCAGGCGGCGGGTGACGGCGACTACGGCGACAACCTGCGCGAAGGGCTGCGCGGCGCGGTGGGCCGCATCCCGGACGACGCGGACCTGGCGGCCGAGTTCGAGACCGCCGGCACGTACTTCCTGGACCAGGTCGGCGGCACCAGCGGGCCGCTGGTGGGGCTGCTCTTCACCGACGTCGGCGCCAGCCTCGAGCGGGGCGGCGACGACGACGCCGCCCTGGTCGCCGGCCTCGACGCCGGCACGGCCGCGATCTCGCGCGTCGGTGAGGCCAAGGTCGGCGACCGGACCATGCTCGACTGTCTCGGCCCCACCCTCGACGACCTGCACACCGCCCGGCCGCCGGTCGACTGGACGATGATCGCCAACCAGGCGTTCGACCACGCCCGCGCGACCGCCGAGCTGTCACCGCGGATGGGCCGCGCGTCGTACGTCGGCGAGCGCGCCGTGGGCACCCCTGACGCCGGCGCGATGGGGATGGCGCTGCTGTTCTGGGCACTCGCCGTCTACCGCGACCCCACCGCGCGTGACCGGCTGCCCGATCCCGGCCGACCGATGTGACATCCGTCCGCCGGCCGGCGCTCTTGATGTCGTGGGAGCTGCACGGCCCGGGGTCGGGATGAGCGGGCCCGCGACAGCCCGCCGGCGGGGCACTGGCGGGCGCCCCGGGTTGTGCGCCGGGCGCAGTGGTGGAATCGTCACCACGCGTCCGGCTTCCACTCGGGGAGGAGCGTTCCGTGCCGTCCGACCGCTGCCCCGCCATGCCGTGGTTCTAGCGTCCCGCCGTCCGTCGCCGCCCGAGCCCGGCGATCGCCCCGCGATCGACCCGCTGGCCGCGGCGCTGGCCGCCGCGCGCGCCGGCGACGAGACCGCGTTCCGCCTGGTCTACCGGGCCGTGCACCCGGGCCTGCTGCGCTACCTGCGGGTCCTGGTCGGCGCCGAGGCCGAGGACGTCGCGTCGGAGACCTGGTTGCAGGTCTGCCGCGACCTGCCGTCGTTCACCGGCGACCCGGCGGGCTTCCGGGCCTGGTGTGCCACCGTCGGCCGGCACCGGGCCCTGGACCACCTGCGCCGCGTGCGCCGCCGCCCGGAGACGGTGGCCGGCGAGGACCACCTGGCCACGCTCGCCGGCCCGGCCGACACCGCGCTCGCGGCGAGCGACGCGATCGCCACCGAGCGGGCGCTGGCGCTGGTCGCGACCCTCCCCCGCGACCAGGCGGAGGCGGTGCTGCTGCGCGTGGTGGTCGGGCTCGACGCCGAAAGCGCCGGCCGGGTGCTGGGCAAGCGCGCGGGCGCGGTACGCACGGCGGCCTACCGCGGGCTGCGCAAGCTCGCCGAGACACTGGAGCAACACCATGGCTGACCGCCTGCCGCCCGACGACGCGGAGCTCGAGCGGATGCTGCCGCCCGCGCTGGCCGCGGCGCTGCGGGGCCCGGCCCAGCCCGCGGAGCTGCGCGGCGAGGAGGCCGCGACGGCGGCGTTCCGCGCGGCCCGCGAGTCGTGGCCCACGCCGACAGCCGGCCGGCGGGCGCGGCTGGTCGGTCGGGCGCTCGCGATCAAGATCACCGCTGCCGGTGTCGTGCTGGCCGGCGGCGGGCTCGCGGTCGCCGCGGCGACCGGCACGCTGCCCGGCCCGCTCCCGGACCGGCCGGCCGGCGTCGACCCGGGCACACCGGGCCGCCCCGGCGGCGTGGTGAACGACCGCACGAGCGACGCGCCACCACCGCCGGTCCTGCCGCCGCCCACCGCGGTGCCACCGTCGGCGCCCGCCACGTCCGGCGGACCGGCCGGCGAGGGCAACGGGAACGGCTGGGGCCGCGGGCACGGCATCGGCAAGCCATCGAAGCCGGCGAAACCATCGAAGTCACCCAAACCGTCGAAGTCACCCAAGAAGCCGGAACCGCCCGGGCAGTCCAAGAAGCCGGATCACGCCACGCCGCCCGGTCACGCCGGCTGACCGGGTCAGGCGCGCAGGCAGGACGACGGCACCCTCCGAGTGGCCGCTGGGCACCGGCCGGCGCCGCCCGGACAATCCGCGCGGGCGTCGCAACGTTTCTGCCGCCGCTCGGGTCGTGTAGGTAGCGACGGCCTTCGGAGGGGTGCGGGTGGCGGATGACGACGGCGGGTTCCGGGAGTTCGTGGACCTGCGGTACGGCGAGCTGTTGCGGATCGCGTACCTGCTCACCGGCTCCGCCCACGACGCCGAGGACCTGGTGCAGACCGCGCTGCTGAAGGTCATGCGGCGCTGGCGGAGGATCGACGATCCGTTCGCCTACCTGCGGCGGGCCATGGCCAACCAGCACATCAGCGTGTGGCATCGGGTGCGCTCCCGCGAGGTGGTCGGCGCCGAACCGCCCGAGCACGGCGGCGACGATACGGCCGAGCGGGTCGTGCGCCGGCACGCGGTGCTGGCCGCCTTGCGCGACCTGCCGCCGCGTACCCGTGTGGTGGTCGTCCTGCGTTATCTCGACGACCTGCCCGAGGCCGAGGTCGCGGCGCTGCTCGGGTGGCCGGTCGGCACGGTCAAGAGCCATGCGTCGCGCGGGCTGGCCCGGCTGCGGGCCGCGCTCGGCGACCGCGAACTCACGAAGGGAACACAGCGATGACCGTGGACGAACGCGTCCGTGCGGCGCTGCAAGAGGTCGCGACGGACGTGCGGTCCGCGCCGGATCCCTACGGGCGCCTGCGGATCCGGCGGACCCGGGTGCGGCGGCGCCGGATCGCGGTGGCGGGTGCGGCGCTGGCGGTGGTCGCGGCCGTGACCGTCGCGGTGCCCCAGCTGCCCGAGGGCGACCCGACGATCGGGCGGACCGAGCAGCCGCAGGACATCCACGGCTGGGCCGAGCGGCTGCGGCTGAGTCCGGCGCGTGGCGCGGTCGGCGCATCCGATCCGCGCTTCGTCGCCGACCTGACCCGGCTGGTGGGCGAGCGGCAGCGGGCCGGGGCGTACCAGGGGGTGACCGACGCGGTCAGCGAGGTCAACGTCCTCTACGTCGACGACGTCGGCGCGGCCCGGGTGGCGTTCGTCGCGTTCCACCTCGCCGTGCCGGACCCGGTGACGGCGTGGGAGAACGCCAACGCGTGGCTGGTGGCCCGACCGGGCGCGTCGGCGGCGGAGCTGGCCGATCCCGCCGCTACGGCCGGCATCGGGGACGGGCTCGAGCCGTTCGAGGTGCGCTTCCAGCCCTCGAGCCCGGGTGCGGAGGCGTCCGCCGTCGCGGTCGGGCTGGCCCCGGCCGGATGCGTCGTGGAGTCCGCGCCACTGCCCGCCGTCGACACGTGGACGGCCGAGCCGACGGGGTCCTATGTGGTGCGTGACGCCGCGACCGAACGCGCGGAGTGGTGGCGCGTCGTGTGCGACGGCGTGGTCAAGGAGGAGCGGCCCGCGCCGACCGTGCGGGGCACCGAGCCGGTCACCGACGCCGAGCTCGAAGCGGCGGTGGTCGGTGCCCGTGGTCAGGTCGACCGGGAACAGGCGCGAGAGACCCTCGACGCCATGCGGACCAACGCCAACCAGACCACCGGCCCCGCCCGGGTGCTCTGGGGTGGCGTGCTCGACGGCGCGAAAGCGGCGGTCGTCACCACCCCAGGGGCCGGCGGGGGTTGGCACCTCAGGGTCGGGGTCGGCGACGAGGTCACAGGCACCTGGGTCGCCCAGGACCCGGCCGATCCGGACATCGTGCTGCCCGTGCAGTTCGGCGGCGGCGCCGACGTGCTGGTCCTCGTGCCCGACGGCGTCCGCACGGTGCGCGCCGTCCGCGACGGGACGGTCATCGACAGCGCCGACGTACGCGGCCGGGCGGCCACGCTGCTCGCTCCGGACGCGCCCCGTCTCACCTTCGAAGCCCTCGACACCGCCGGAGCGGTGGTAGGCACCGGAAAGGTCTCCGTGGATCCGCCGCCCCATCCGGACGTCGTGCCGTGGTGACAGGCTCTACACTGCGGCGATTGATCAACGCAGTGGAGAGGAACGCACGGGGATGAGTATGCGCGACAAGCTGGTCGCTCGGACGCAGCCGTTGCTGCCGGGCGAGCAGGTGCAACAGGTCTTCCTGGCGCAGTCCGGGGCGTCGCCCTGGCTCAGCGGGTTCGCCGGCCTGTTCGGTCAGGCAATGGTGCGGCGGCGGATCGTCGCCGTGACGGATCGGTCCATTGTGGTCTTCGCGACCGACTGGAACGGGACCAAGCCGCAGGACGTGGTGCGCCGCCTGCCCCGGCAGACGCGGATCGGCCCTGCGAAGGGCATCTGGGCGCGAATCAACGTCGGCGACGAGAAGACGTGGTCGCACGCCAAGTTCCGCAAGGAGATCCAGGCGGCGGATGCCGCGCTCTGAGGCGGGAGTGCCGATGTGGCGGTCCGGTTTCCCGGACCGCCACAGCTATCTCACGGCGCGGGCGTGGCCGCGGTGTCGGCCGGCTTGCGGGCGCCGAGGAAATAGGTGACGGCCACGCCGGCGATCGCCAGGACGATCTGCAGCGTGATTTCCTTCCATCCGTATTGCCGGTCGTCGCCGAAGATCAGCGCGAGCACCGCGGCGACGAGGGCGCCGGCCACGGCGAGCGCGGGGGCGAGCCAGATGGCGTTGGGCTGCCGGCCCCGCAGAGCCAGCCCACCAACCAGACCAATGACCACGCCGATGATGACGGCGAAGAGGAAATTCATGTCGGATACAGCCTTTCTCTTTCTCGAGGAGCCGATGACCTGATAGGTGTCCCAGGTTTCTCGACCGCTGTCAATGCATGCGATCGAGAAATCATCGGCCGGCTGCGCTCCGCATCCTTTCCTGTTCGGTCCGTCGTCAATCGACAGTGGACACCGTCATTCGTTGGCGGGCCGGCCCGCCAACGCGAGGTCCGGTTCGGCCGGCGCCGGTGGCCCGGTGTCGGTGTGGCCGGGCCACCAGGCGCGGCGGCCGACCAGCGCCGTGACGCTCGGCACGAGGAACATGGCCATCACGAACGCCGCGATGAGGATGCCGACCGAGACCGAGAAGCCCATCTCCATCAGGAACGCGATGCCGGCCAACAACATCGAGGCGAACGTGCCGGCGAGGATCAGCCCGGCCGCGGCCACGGAGGGGCCGCCGTGTTCGACCGCCAGATCCGCGGCGGTGCGGGGATCGTGGCCGAGCCGCGCCTCCTCGCGTAGTCGGGCGATCATCAGGATGTTGTAGTCGGTGCCGATCGCGACCACGAACAGGTAGAGGATGATCGGCAGCGTGAACGACAGGCCCGGTCGGCCGCCGATGCCCTGGAACGCGATGACCGTCGCGCCGAGCGTCGCGAAGAAGCCGAGCACGACAGCGACGATCAGGTAGAGCGGCGCGACCAGGCTGCGCAGCAGCAGCGCGAGGATCACGGCGATCAGCAGGCCGGCGACCGGGAAGATGACCCGCAGGTCGCGGTCGTTGGCGTCCTTGATGTCGGCGAACACCGAGCTGAGGCCACCCACGTAGGCCTGCGTGCCCGGCGGTGCCGCCGCGTGCGCCACGTCGCGCAGCTCACCGCCCGCGAGGTCGAGCGCCTCGTTGGAATAGGGGCTGCCGGCCAGCAACAGGTCGACGCGCGCGACCGTGCCGTCCGGGCTGACCGTGGCCGGGCTCCCGTCGGGGCCGGGCATGATGCTGCCGACGCCTGGCACGCCGCGCAGCTTGTCGGCGGCCGCGGTCAACGAGGCAGGGTCGATCCGCCCACCGTTGTCGGCCTTGAACACGATCTGGGTCGGCGCCAGCGCGCCGGCCGGGAAGCCCGCCTGCAGCGCCTCGTAGCCCTCGGCCGACTCGGTGCCGCTGGGCAGCTGCGCGTTCTGGTCGTAGTCGGTCTTCATGAACAGCGAGCCGACCGCCAGGCCGATCATCAGGCCGCCGGAGAGCACGGCGACCACCACCGGCCGGCGACCGGTGAACCGGCCCAGCCGCTGGAAGGTCGTGCCCTTCGGGGTGCGCTTCCAGCTCTTGGACGGCCAGAACACCGCCGTGCCGGTCAGCGAGACCACGGCCGGGACGAGCGTGACCGCCGCGAGGCCCATGATGACGACGGCGATCGCCAGCGCCGGGCCGAGGCTGCGGAACGCGCCGAACACCGCGAGCAGCAGCGCGAGGAACGCGATGACGATGGCGCCGGCCGCGGAGGCGATCACCTCACCGACCCGGTGCACCGAGGTGACCAGCGCGGGCTTCACCTGGTCGCCGGCGCGCAGGCGCTCACGGAAACGGAAGAGCAGGAACAGGATGTAGTCGGTGCCGACGCCGTACAGCACGATGGTCAAAATGATCTCGATCGACGGATCGGCGTCCATGCCGAACAGCTTGGCCATCGTCGCGATCAGGCCGGTCGAGACCGTGGTCACGACGCCGACCGTGACGATCGGCAGCAGGGCCGCCAGCGGGCTCCGATAGATGATCAGCAGCAGCGCGATGATCAGGATGAAGGTCGCGGCGCCGACGATGACCAACGCGTCGTTGAACGCGTCCTCGTTGTCGGCGTACATCGCGATGTCGCCGGTGACCAGGCGTTGCAGCCCGGTGTCGGCGAGCACCGGATCGCTGGCGGTGCGGATGTCGGCGATCGCCGCGGTCAACGTCGGGTCCTGCGGGTTGTCGCCGAGGCCGACGGTGACGAGCTGGACGAGCCGGTTGGGCGAGACCGCCTGCGGCGCGGTGACGGCGCCGGTCACCTTGGGGATGCCGGCCGCCGAGATCGTCTCGGCCAGCTTGCCCACGGTGGCCTGGTCGGCCTCGGTCAGCGGCCCGCCGTCGGCCCGCTTGACCACGATCGTCGCGGTGGCGCCGTCTGTGCGCCCGAACGCGCTCTGGGCGATCTCGGTCGCCTGGATCGACTCGTAGCGGCTCGGCAGGAACTCTGCCTGATCAGACGTCGTCACGTCGCCGAGCGACGGCGCGAAGGCGACCGTCGCGGCCGCGGCTATCAGCCACGCCCCGATGACCCACCATCGCTTGTAGACGACGAACCGCCCCAACCGTTCGAACATCGCTCCCCCAACCTGCCGCACGGTAGATGAGATCGTACGCCGCTGGCGCCGCCCCGCGCCGCCCCATATCCTCGCGGGGCGCGGCTGAGAGCCGGCTGAGTTGGCGTGACGAGGTGGCCCATGGACGTCAGCGGCGCGACGAGCGACCGAATCCGCGAGCAGGCGCTCGCGCTGTTCCTGGACCGCGGGTACGCCACTGCGAGCCTGCGCGAGATCGCCGACCGGGTGGGCATCACGAAGGCGTCGCTCTACTACCATTACCCGTCCAAACAGGACCTCTTGGTCGCGGTGGTCCGGCCGCTGCTCACGCAGTGGCACGACGTCGTCACGGCGGCCGAGGCCAGCCCGCACACCCCCGAGGACGTACGCCGGGTGCTCCGCCGCTGTGTCGACACGATGCTGGCCCACCGCGCGGTCGCCAACCTTTTCCTGCGCGACACCGCCGGCATCCTCCCCGCGTTGGCGCCGTTGATCGGCGACATCGTCGAGACCAACAGCCGGCTGCGCGACTGGCTCGCGGGCCCGGCGCCCACACCGGTGGCCCGGATCCGCGCGGTAGCGGTCATGGAACTGCTGCGCGCGGCCCTGACCGCCGGCGCGACCCTCGGCGACGTGCCGGACGCCCTGGTCCGCCGGACGCTGCTGGAGACGGCCGAGCTCGTGCTGACCGGGCCCTAGTGTGACCGTTGCCGGCGCCCGCGCCGCTGCCGACGCGGCGGTCGGCGGTGGAGGGCAGGCTGTAGGCGCCGAGTATGGGGAGGCGTGGATGAGGATCGCGGTCACCGGAGGCACGGGGCGCGTCGGCGGGCGGGTCGTCGAGCTGTTGACGGCGACGGGCGGGCACGAGGTGGTCGCGCTGTCGAGCCGGACGGCGCCGTACGACGATCCCGGCGCCCTGCGGGCCGCGCTCGACGGGGTCGACACGCTCGTGTTCGTGTCCAGCGACGGCGAGGCGGCCCGGGTGGTCGTCCACCACCGCAACGTGCTCGCGGCCGCCGCCGACCGGGGCGTCAGGCACGTCGTGCAGCTCAGCGGGCTCGACGTCGCGCTGGAGTCCCCGTTCTGTTACGCGTTCACCAACGGCGACACCGAACGCCTGCTGCGCGCCGGCGGGCAGCCGCACTCCGTCGTCCGGGCCGGGCTCTACACCGAGTTCGTCCTGGACCTCATGCGGCAGGTCGCCGCCGGCACCGGGTCGGTCGCGCTGCCGGCCGCCGCTGACGACCGCGTCAGCCTGGTCGCCCGCGACGACGTGGCCGCCTGCCTCGCCGCGCTCGCGCTCGGCGAGCCCACCGACTCGCACCACGACGTGACGGGGCCGGCCAGCCTGACGATGGCCGAGGTCGCCACGGCGGCCGGGTACGCGTACGCCGAGACCAGCCCGGCCGAGTTCGCCGCCGCGCTGGGCCGGCTCGGGGAGGAACAGTGGTGGATCTACGCGTACGCCTCGATGTTCGCGTCGGTTCGCCAGGGTCGCTGGGCGGCGACCGGCGACGCGGTCGAGAAGTTGACCGGTCGCCCGCCGATCGCCCTGGCCTGACGTGTTGAGTACCCGCCTCCACTGGGAATGCGGCTCGTGGAGGTGCGGACATGCGAGTCTTCGTTACCGGTGGGACTGGAGCGCTCGGCCGGCATCTTGTGCCGGCCCTGGTCGGTGCGGGCCATGAGGTCACCGCGACGACGCGGTCCCCGGACAAGGTCGAGGGGCTGCGCGCGGCGGGCGCGGAGCCGGTGGTCGTCGACGCGCTCGACCGGGAGGCGGTGATCAGCGCCGTGCTCGAGGCCGAGCCGGAGGTGATCGTGCACCAGATGACCGCCCTGTCCGACATGCAGAGCCTCCGCAAGCTCGACGAGGAGTTCGCGGCGACCAGCGAGCTGCGTACCCGCGGCACCGACAACCTGCTGGCGGCCGCGGCCGAGGCCGGCACCCGCCGGGTCGTGGCACAGGGCCACAACTTCATCTACGAGCGCTCGGGCGGCCCGGTGAAGACCGAGGAGGACCCGCTCGACCAGCGACCGGTGCGGTCCGCGGCGCAGGCGATGGCGGCGATCCGGTACGTGGACGACGTCGTGCCCAACACGGTGCCGGAAGGAATCGTGCTGCGGTACGGCACGTTCTACGGCGGGAACCCCGACGCGGATCCGATGGTGAGCGCCGTGCGGAAGCGGCAGATGCCCGTGGTCGGCGGCGGCACCGGGGTCTGGTCGTTCATCGAGACCGGCGACGGCGCCGCCGCGACCCTCGCCGCCATCGAGCGCGGCGAGCCCGGCGTCTACAACATCGCCGACGACGACCCGGCCCCGGTCAAGGAGTGGCTGCCCTACCTCGCCGAGGTCGCCGGCGCCAAACCGCCCCGGCACCTGCCGGCCTGGCTCGCCCGGCCGCTCGCCGGCGAGTTCGTGGTCACGCAGATGACGGAGGCCCGCGGGGTCTCCAACGCGAAGGCCAAGCGGGAGCTGGACTGGCGGCCCCGCTTCCCCAGCTGGCGGGACGGCTTCCCGGCCTGGGTCGGCTCCTGATCCTGACGCTGCGGTAGGAAAACTTCATCGAAGTCGTTGACTTCGTCGCTTCCTTTCAAGGATGGTTGTCAATATTGATGACCGTCGCTCTAGTTGAGCGTGGAAGGAGGCACCATGGCGGCAATCATCGGAGAGATGTCCTGGTTCTGCTGCGGCAACGCCTGGGGCCCGTGCGGCTCGGTCGGCCGCGGGGCCTGCGGCACCTGCAGCTCGGGCAACTACCAGCACGCCTGGCCGAACGCCTCGGCCGCCTGCTTCACCATCACCCGGCCGGACAGCTGCGGCGTAAGCATGGCCCGGCGTGGCTGCGGTTTCCGGCACTACACGACCAACCGGTGCAACGGGGCGCGGGTCGGCACCACGATCGCCGACTGCGGCCCGCAGACCGACCTCTTCTGCGGCGAGCGCAGCTGCTGCGGATCGGCCTGCGGCTCCAACCGGATCATCGACCTGACTCCGGCGGCGTACAGCGTGATCGCCAGCCTCTCGTCGGGTCTGCGCCCCTGCTCGGTCGACGTGGTGTGACAGGAGGTCCCGATGTCCAACAGGATTGACCGGCGGCGGCTGCTCAGCACCGCCGTGCTCGGCGGCGCCGGCCTGGTCGGCGCGACCACACTCGGCTCGCTCGCCCCCGAGGCGGCCTTCGCGGCCGAGGCGCAACAGATCGAGCCCGGCGCTCCGGACCCCAACTTCGCCGAGGGCCGGATCAGCAAGATAAGCGGCAACACGTTGCTGGCCAACGGTTCCGACGGCGTGCTGCACTCGATCCACGTCACCAACGGCACCAGCATCTGGAAGCTCTATCCCACCACCTTCGACCAGGTTGCTGTCGGCGACGGCCTCTACGCGCGCGGCGTCCGGCTCGCCGACGGCACCCTGGCCGCGGACTCGATCTGGGTCAACATCGTCAACCTGCATGCCCACATCGCCGCGGTGGGCCGCAACCTGCTGCACCTTGACCACAAAGGACAGCGGATCGTCGCGCACGTCGTACCCGGCCTGTCGGCGGCCGTCTACAACAGCACCCCCGCGGTCTCGGACCTGTCGCTGCTCAAGGTCGGCCGGCACGTGCAGGTGCTGGGCGCCTGGCACCCCGACACCAACGAGATCTCCATCGCGACCGTCTACGCGGCGGCCTGACCGATGATCGCGGCCTTGCAAACCCTGGTCGTCGGCGCGGTGCTGCTGTGGGCGGCGCGCGTCAAACTGTTCAGCCGGCACGCGGAGGCCAGCGCCCGACGGTCGGCGCTGACCCGGCTGGTCGGCCCGTCCCGCGCCCTGCCGGCGTACCGCTTGTTGGGCGGCGTCGAGCTCGTCGTCGGCGCGTCGCTTCTGCTGCCTCCGCTGGTCGCGCTGGAGGGATACGCGGCGACGGCGCTGTCGGTGGGCTTCCTGGGCTATCTGGTGTACGCGCGACGCGCGGCCCCGGACGCTTCGTGCGGCTGCCTGAGCGCGGCGTCGGCCCCGGTGTCGGGCCGCAGCATCGCCCGGGCCGGTGTTCTGGTGCTGGCGAGCGCCGTCGCCGCTTCGTCGACCACCGGTTGGTACGACGTCCTCGCGGCACACCCGCTCCGCGGAACCGCCGTGGTGGCGGCGTCGCTGGCGGTCGTCGTCTCGCTGTCGCCGGAGCTGGACCACCTGTGGCTGCTGCCCCTGCGGCAGGCGTGGGCGGACGTGACCCATCCGCTGCGTGGCGGGTCGGGCGTGCCGCTGCTGCGGTCGATGCAGCAACTGCAGCAGAGCGCGGTGTTCCGCCGGGTGGGCGCGCTGGTCAACTCGGACGTGCGCGAGCACTGGGACGAGGACGACTGGCGGATGATCTGCTACGCGGCCCGCTACCAGGGTCGGGCGGCGACGGCGGTGTTCGCGGTGCCCCTGTCCGCGTACACCCCGGAAGCGGTCCGGGTGGCGCTCGTCGACGACACCACCGGCGCCACCCTCCTGTCCCTGCGGGACACCGACCTCCTGGCCGCACAGCATTAGCACCAGCTGTCACGGGGGTCACCATCGGCGGTGATCCCCGTGGCCCGCCTGACGCCACCGGAATAACGGCCCACCCCTCTTCGTTGACGCGTCAAGTATCGGAGCTAGACTGATTGACGAGTCAAGTACTTAGGGGTGGCGCGCGATGACCGACCTGATTCTCGGCCTCGACACGTTCGGCGACGTGCCGGTGGACGACGCCGGCCAGCTGGTGTCCTACGGCGCCGCCATTCGGCAAGTGGTCGACGAGGCCGTGCTGGCCGACGAGCTCGGCGTCGACGCGATCGCGCTCGGCGAGCACCACCGCCCGGAATACTCGATCTCCACGCCGGAGACCGTCCTCGCCGGCATCGCCGGTCGCACCAGGCGCATCAAGCTCGGCTCCGGCGTCACGGTGCTCAGCTCCGACGACCCCGTACGCGTGTTCCAGCGCTTCGCGACCCTCGACGGGCTCTCGGACGGCCGGGCCGAGGTGATCCTCGGACGCGGCTCGTTCACCGAGTCCTTCCCGCTGTTCGGCTACGACCTGGCCGACTACGACAAGCTTTTCGAGGAGAAGCTCGAGCTGTTCGTGAAGCTTCTCGACGAGAAGCCGGTCACCTGGAGCGGCACCACCCGCGCGCCGCTGCAGAACGCCGACGTGTTTCCCAAGACCGACTCCGGTCGGCTGGCCGCCTGGGTCGGCGTCGGCGGCTCGCCGCAGTCCGTGGTGCGCACGGCCCGCTACGGGCTGCCGCTCATGCTGGCCATCATCGGCGGCGCGCCTGAGCGGTTCGGGCCCTACATCGACCTCTACCGCCGCGCCGCCGACCAGCTCGGGACCGTCGCGCACCCGGTCGGCATGCACTCGCCCGGGTTCGTCGCCGACACCGACGAGGAGGCCGTCGAGCGCTACTACGCGCCCTACAAGGTGATGCGCGACCGGATCGGCGCCCAGCGCGGCTGGCCACGGCTGCGCCGCGAGGAGTTCGAGTCCGAGGTGGCGCACGGCTCCCTCTACGTCGGCTCGCCGGAGACGGTGGCGCGCAAGATCGCGCGGGCGGTCAAGGCGCTCGGCGTCGGCCGGTTCGACATGATCTACGGCGCCGGGCCCGCGTCGGCCAGCGCCCGGATGCGCGCGGTCGAGCTGTTCGGCGGCAAGGTGGCGCCCATGGTCCGCGACATGGTGGCGGGTTGAGATGACCACCATCGGCATCATCGGCGCCGGCAAGGTCGGCACGGTTCTCGCGCGGCTGGCGGTCGCCGCCGGCTATGACGTCGTCATCGCCGGCTCGGGCGACCCGGGCAGGATCGCGCTGGTCGTCGAGATCCTGGCGCCGGGCGCGGTCGCGGTGACCTCAGCCGAGGCGGCGGAACGGGCCGACGTCGTCATCCTCGCCCTGCCGCTCGGCAAGCACCGCGCGCTCCCGACCGAAGCGCTGCGCGGCAAGCTGGTCATCGACGCGATGAACTACTGGTGGGAGGTCGACGGGATCCGCGCCGACCTCACCGATCCGCTCACCTCGTCCAGCGAGATCGTGCAGGCGTTCCTGCCGGAGTCGCGGGTGGTCAAGGCGTTCAACCACATGGGCTACCACGACCTCGAGGACGGCGCCCGCCCCACCGGTGCGCCCGACCGCAAGGCGATCGCGGTCGCCGGCGACGACCCGGCCGCGGTGGCCGCCGTGGCGGAGATCGTCGACGCGCTCGGCTTCGACCCCGTCAACGCCGGCGGCCTCGCCGAGGGCATGCGGATGGAGCCCGGCACGAGCGTGTTCGGCGCCAACACCGACGCGGCCGACATCCGGGCGATGCTCGACGACTTCCCGAACTCCGACCGCGGCCGGGTCGTCGCCGAGGCACGGTC
The DNA here is from genome assembly GCF_029626225.1 of Asanoa sp. WMMD1127. NCBI lineage: Bacteria > Bacillati > Actinomycetota > Actinomycetes > Micromonosporales > Micromonosporaceae > Asanoa > Asanoa sp. WMMD1127. The sequence continues at coordinate 5,865,192 of NZ_JARUBP010000001.1, read as the reverse complement.
GGCCGCGGTCACCGGCTGAGCACTTCTGCCGGTCGCAGCGTCGGAAGGGTGACTGTGGACAGTCCGCCCGTCCCCCACGCTGTCGCACATGAGAAGGGTCTGCGCCGCCGCGCTCGGCGCGTTGCTCGCCATCGTCGTGCCGACCGCCGCGACCGCCGCGCCGCAGCCGACGCCCAACCAGGCCTACTGGCTCGACGACAACGTTCTGCGCTACGAGGGCGGGATCGGCAAGACCAACGCCGTCACGGTGACCAACTACGGCCGGCTGCCGGGTGTCACGCAGTGGCTGATCGACGACAGCAGCCCGATCGTGGCCGGCGCCGGCTGCGCCACCGTCACCGGTGACAACACGAAGGTCGTCTGCACCGAGCAGGACGACACCATCTCCTGGTTCGGCGTCTACCTCGGCGCCGGCGACGACACGATCGTCTTCGACGCCTTCTTCGACACGTACACCCGGATCCGCGGTGGTCCCGGCGACGACACCATCACCATCGCCGACGACGCCGACCCCTACGTCGAGGCGTACGGCGGGGACGGCGACGACGTGATCACGCGTACGGCCGGCGACAGTTTCGTCCGCATCGACGGCGGCGCCGGTGCCGACGATCTGTGCGCGGTGGGCGGCTACGTCAGCTACGCCGACCATCCGGCAGGGGTGTTCGTATCCGTCGGCGGCGGGCCGGCCGGGGACGACGGGATGCCGGGCGAGGGCGACACCGTCTGCGGCGGGATCGCGGGACTGACCGGTAGCGCGCACGACGACGGGCTCGTGGCCGGGGCCGGCCAGGTGAGCCTGACCGGCAACGCCGGCGCCGACGTGCTGATCGGCGGCCCGGCCGACGACACCCTGTTCGGTTACGGCGGCGACGACCTGCTGTTCGGCTACGGCGGCGCCGACTGGCTCGTCGGCGACGCCGGCACCGACACCCTCAACGGCGGCGCCGGCGCCGGCGACCGCTGCGACTTCGACGGCGTCGACACCGTCACCGGCTGCGAGGACCTCTACTAGAGATCGCGGCGGCGGAACGAGAGGGCGGCCAGGCCGAGGATCAGGGCCACCCAGAGGATCGCCCACGCGCCGTACACCGGGGTCAGCGAAGCGTCGCTCATGAACGGGTGGCCCCGCATGCCCGGGCCGAGGCCCAGCAGCGCCGACGGGTCCTGGATCGCGTTCATCGCGCCGCGCCACAGGCCGTCGGTGGGCAGGATGACGCGGGAGACCGTGCCGATGCGCTCGACGCTCGCGTTGCCGAGCGCCTGCCCGACCCCGCCGACGACGCCGGCGATCCAGGTCGCGCCGAACAGTCCGACCGCGACGATGCCCGAGGCCATCGGCGAGATGACGGTGGACAGCAGGAGGCCGAGGGTGAGCAGCGCGGTGGTCTGGGCGGCCAGGAGCAGCAGGCCGAGCACCGGTCGGGGCGGCCAGTAGTCCATCGTGATCCAGACGATGAGGAACTGGGCGAGCCCGGCGACCGCGACGAACCCACTGCCGAACACGGCGAGGCCCAGCCACTTGCCGACGAGCACCGCCGACCGGCGTACCGGCCGGGCCAGCATCGCCAGCGCCGTGCCGGACTCCATCTCGCCCGCCATCGTCGGGCCGGCGAGGAACGCGGTGCCGAGCGCGGCGATCAGGCTCAGGCCGAACATCACCAGGTTGAGCACGATCGACGAGGCGATCCGGGCCTCGCCGCTGGTGAGCCCGCCGAACTCGGCGTCCAGCCGGTAGAAGCCCCACGCGCTCAACCCGAGCAGCAGAACGGTCATCACGGCGAGGGCGCGCAGCACCTTGCGGCGGGCGGCCTCCCGCAGCGTCAGGGCGGCGACGGTGAGGACGGTCATCGGTTCTCCTCGTGCTGGCCGGTGCGCAGGATGTCGAGCAGCCGCTCCTCGAGGCTGATCCGGCCCGGCTCGACCGCGTGCACCCGCACCCCGAGCCCGACCAGATCGGCCACCAGATCCGGGACGACCGCCGGATCCGTCTCGGCCGGCAGCTCGACGGTCCAGTCGTCGCCGTCGCGCGCCACCCGACCCGCCGCCGCGAGCCGCTCCTCGGCCACAGCGTCCACTTTGTCCAGACGGAGCCGCAGCTCGCGCTGGCCCAGCAGCTCCGCCAGCGTGCCCGCGGCCGCGATCCGGCCCTTGTCGAGGATGACCACGCGGTCGCAGACCCGCTCGACCTCGCCGATCAGGTGCGAGTTGAGCAGCACGGCCACGCCGCGGGCCCGCAGCGAGAGCAGCAGGTCGCGCACGTCGGCCCGGCCCAGCGGGTCCAGCGCGCTGGTCGGCTCGTCGAGCACCACGAACTCGGGCCGGGCCACCAGCGCGACCGCCAGCCCGAGCCGCTGCTGCATGCCCTTGGAGAAGCCGCCGACCCGGTCGCCGGCGCGGTCCGCGAGGCCCACCAGCTCGAGGCATTCCATCCGCTCCGCCACGGGTACGGTGGCCCCGGCCAGCCGCACGTGCAGCGCGAGCACCTCGGTGGCGCTCAGCCACGGCTGATAGCGGAACAGCTCCGGCAGGTAGCCGACCTTGGCCCGGGCGCGGGGGTCGCCGGCCGGCCGGCCGAGCAGCAGCACCTCCCCCGCGTCCGGCCGAACGAGCCCGAGCAACATCTTGATCACCGTGGTCTTGCCGGCGCCGTTGGGGCCGAGCAGGCCGACCACCTCGCCCCGGCCGACGGTGAACGAGACGTCGTCGACCGCCGTCCGCTTCCGGTAGCGCTTGCGCAGGCCCGAGGCCCACACCGCGGCCGTCGGCGGCAGCTCCGCGAGCATCGTGTCGAGCTGCGCCTCCCCCGCCGTCAACGGGACCCCAGCGCACGCGCTACGGCCAGCACCTCGTCGGTCCGCAGCGGGCCGGCGACCACCGTGGCGACCGGACCGTCGAGCCAGACCACGGCCGACAGCGTCTCGTCACGCGAGCTGAGCACCGTGGCCGGCAGGCCGCCGACCTCGGCCGTCGACGTCTTCATGTGCTCGACCGAGGTGAACAGCGGCAGCGTCGTGCCGTCGGCCGAGAAGTTCCGCAGCTGCGCCGCGACGTTCGCCGGCAGGATCGGCAGCGACAGCAGATAGTCGCGGGCGGTCCCGAACGGCACACCGGTGGAGTACGCCGTCGGCGCCACCGCACGCGCCACCACGAGGCCGGGCGTCGGGCGGTCGGCCGACCAGACCGCGGCGAGGCCGGGGCCGGCGGTGAGCCGGAACTGGCTGCCGTCGAGACCGGGCGGCGGAGGCGGCAGCGTGTGCCCCTTGGCCCGGGCGGTCTGCTCCGCCTTGGCGGCCCGGTAGGTGAACAGCGCGCTGGCCCGCGCACCGACGTGGTAGCTGGGCTCGCCCGAGACCCCACGTGGCAGGCTCGCCACCGTGGGCACGGCCAGCCCGCTGACCTTGGCCGCCTCGTCGGCGCCGGTCGCCGGCCGGATGCGGACCGGCTCGGTGACCACGAGGTCGCCGAACTCGTCGAGCTCGGGGATCTGGATCAGGTCGGCCTCGGGCGCGGTGACCGGCGCGATCGCCTCGGTGCGGAAGACCTGCAGCCAGTCGCCGGCGGCCGCGGCGCCGGCCCCGACCAGCACGACCGCGACGCCGACGCCGGCCGCGACCGGGCTGCGCAGCAGGGTCCGCCAGCGGCGGGCGGGGCGGGCCGTGGCCCGGGGGCGCTCGGCGGTGGCCGCGGCGCTCAAGCGCTGCCAGCCGGCGTCGACGTCGGCGGTGACGTCGGCGCCGAGGGCGGTCGCGACCGCCGCGGCGTCCCGCTGGATCGCGGCGAGGGTGGTCCGGCACGACGGGCAGTCGGTCACGTGGGCGCGGTCGGCGTCGGCGACCCCGGCCGGCTCGTCCAGCAGCCGGCGCAGCGTGCCGTCATTCGGATGACGCATGGCGCTTCAACTCCTCGCGAAGGGCGGACTCGGCGCGCCGGACGGTGGTGCCCACGCTGCCGGGTGAAAGGTCGAGGGCGGCGGCGACCTCGGCGTAGCTCAGGCCGCTGTGCCGCAGGATGAGGGCGGTGGCCTGCCGGCGGGGCAGGCGGGACAGCGCCGCGCGTACCCGCCGGCGCTCGTCGAGGGTCACCACCGCGTCGGCGACGTCGGGCTCGGCGCCGTGCCCGTTGCTGACGGCGACCTCGCGGGCCGCGCGGCGCCGGTGGGTGCGCAGGTGGTTGAGGGCCGTGTGGGCCGCGGCCACGGAGAGCCAGCCCATCGCCTCGGCTGCCGGCACCGCCGACCGGCCGAAGGTCAGGAACACCTCCTGGGCCACGTCCTCGGCCTCGCTGCGGGAGCCCAGCACCCGGGCCGCGACGGCCACCACCCGCGGGTACGCGGAGCGGAACACCTGTTCGAGATCGCCCCGGACGGCCTCCCGGCTCGACGGACTCGACACCGAACCGCCCTTCCGACCGGTGCGCCGGGCGCCTCCGGCCAGCGTGATCGGCAGTGCGCTCCCCTGCCCTTCGACGTCCACATCTGGAGAGCACCGCCGCCACCGAGTATGTGACACCCCCTACGCGTAGGTGGCTTCCCGGCGGAACGCCTCCTGGAGCGCGGACAGCTCGGCGTCGATCTTCTCGGCCCGGGCGGGGGTCAGGGTGACGGCCGGGGTGAGGTGGGTCCGCTCGCGGAGCATCCGGGACCGCAGCCCGGCCGGCGGGTGGGTGGCGAACAGCGACGCGTCGTCCCGGACGGAGAGCTGGAGCCTTGCGGCGGTACGCGGGCCCCCGCGCAGGCCGCTCCCGGCGACCGACGACCGCCAGTCCGCCGGGCCGAGTCCGACCCGCGCGTCGCGGCGGATCAGCATGTGCACTACGTCGCCGGCCGCCATGATCTCCATCAGCGTGCTCGTGGCCGTGCTCCCGCCGACCCGCGCCGCGATGCCGTCGGCCTGGTACTCGGCCCGCTGCCCGTCGCGCAGCCCGATCCAGAGCAGCACGACCTGGCCGAGGAGCAGCAGGTTGCTCAGCACGTGCAGCACGCCCCGGGCGGCCAGCTCCGCCAGGATCACCAGCACGTTGCCGCCCGGAGACTCGTACCCCGGGCGGATCAGCATCGCGGCCTCGCCGAGCATCCGCAGGGCCGGCTGCGCCAGCATCGACCGGCGGCCGTCGCCGTTGACGAAGTGGCCGAACTCGTGGCCGAGCAGGGCGACCCGCTCCTGCGGTTCGAGCACGGCCCAGAGCGGCAGGCCCAGGCAGAGCACCCGCCTGCGGCGGAAACCGACGGTCGTGGTGTACGCGTTGACCTCGTGATCGACCAGCACGGTCGGCGGCGTGGTCGTCCCGACCGCCGTGGCCACCTCGTCGAGAAGGGCGAACAGGTGCGGCGCGTCGTCCCTCGTGATCTCGTCGCCGTCCAGGTCGGTCAGGCGGCCCAGCCGGGGGCGGAGGATCCAGGCCACCGCGAGCAGGACGGCGCCGGGCACGAGCCACCAGCTCGGGAAGCCGCGGGCGATCAGCAGCACGCCGCCCACCACGAGGGCCAGGAAGACGGCCAGCAGGATCACCGAGACGGTGCCGATCACGACGCGCGGCAGGGTGGCCCGCTGGGCGAGGTCGGCTTTGACCAGGTCGGCGTACTGGCCGTGGGCCAGGCGGAAGGCCAGCCGGTGCAGCCGCCGGTCGACCCAGCGCCAGCCCAGCTCGGGGGCGCGGCGGTCCTGGTCGAAGGCGTCCAGGTTCCACTCGCAGCGGGGGCACCAGGGCGCGGCGCGGTCCAGGGTGACGGTGGTCGTCAGGCAGCGGGGGCAGGTCTCGGCGCTCATCGTCGCGAGATCCTCCACCGGTTCGCCGCGGCTGGCATCGGCCGATCGGATTCTTGTCGGTGGTGCGTGTGAGCATGACGGGCATGGATGTTCGGTGGGGATTGCTCGGGGTGCCGTCCAGCGCCGGCGCGCACACGCCCGGGCTCGAGCAGGGGCCGTCCGCGGTGCGGGCCGCCGGTCTGGCCGAGCTGCTGCCCGGCGGGGTGGCCGACCACGGTGACGTGCCGGGGTTCCGCTGGCGGCCCGATCCCGGGCGGCCCACGGCGAAGAACGCCGCGGCGGTGGCCCGCGTGGCCGCCGACACCGCCGCCGCGACCGCGCGGATCCTGGCCGCCGGGCAGACGCCGCTCGTCGTCGGCGGCGACTGCTCGATCACCGTCGGGGTGGTGGCGGGCTTCGTCGCGCACGGATCGCCGCCGGCGCTCCTCTACGTCGACGGCGGGCCCGACCTCTACACGCCCGACACGCGGGCCAACGGCAACCTCGACGCGATGGGGGTGGCCCATCTGCTGGCGATCCCGGGGCACGTCCCCGAGGTGGCCGGGCCGCGGGCGCCGCTGCTCACCGCGGGCGAGGTCGTCTCCTACGGCCATTCGCTGCCCGAGGGCGACGTGGAGCTGGCGTTGCTCGACAAGCTCGGCATCTTCCACGTGCACGCCGACGAGGTCCATGCCGATCCGGCGGGCGCGGCCGCTCGCGCCCTGGCGGCGATCGAGGCGGCGGGGCCACGGTTCGTGCTGCACTGCGACGTCGACGTGCTGTCGTTCAACGACACCCCGCTGGCCGACGTCCCCGACTCGGGCGACGAACCCACCGGCCTGCGCCTCGGCGAGCTGGCCGCGAGCCTGGCCGTGTTCACCGCGAGCCCGCGCTTCGCGGGGCTGGTGCTGACCGAGATCAACCCCGACCACGCCCCCGAGCCGGCCGATCTGCGCCGGTTCGTGACCACCTTCGCCGGGTCGCTCGCCACTGGGTGATATCCGCTGGGCCGGCACACACAGAAGGTGTTCGATGTGGACATGGCGGCACACCCACTGCGGGTCCTGCGGCGGCGGCTGGGGCTGTCGCAGGAGGAGCTGGCGGCGGCCACCGGGTTGAGCGTGCGGAGCATCCAGGCGCTCGAGTCCGGGCGGGTCCGCTCGCCCCGGTCGACCACGATCCGGCTGCTCGCCGACGCCCTCGGCCTCCGCGACGCCGAGCGTGACCGTTTCGTGCGGGCGCTGACGGGCGACGACCTTGTGCCGTCCCCCGCCCAGCTCCCGGCCGACCTGCCCGACTTCACCGGGCGGGAGCCGGTCGTCGAGCGGCTGGTCGAGGCCCTCCGGCCGGGCGGCCAGCCGGTGGTGGTCGCGATCTCCGGGCTCGGCGGCGTCGGCAAGACCAGCCTTGCGCTGCACGTGGCGCACCGGGTCCGCGGCCGCTATCCCGACGGGCAGCTCTTCGTCGACCTGCGGCACGCCGGGCCGGCCGAGGCGCACCAGGCCGCCGGCCGCTTCCTGCGCGCCCTCGGCACCCCGGCCGGGGCCGTGCCGACCGACGCCGCCGAGCGGGCCGCGCTGCTGCGGTCGGTGCTGGCCGACCGGTCGGTGCTCATGGTGGTCGACGACGTCCCCGGCGCCCGCGGCGTGCTGCCGCTCCTGCCCGGCGCCGGGCCCGCGGCGCTGCTGCTGACCAGCCGAGCGCCGTTGGCCGGCCTGCCGGTGACGGTGGCGGTCGACCTCGACCTGTTCTCGGTCGACGAGGGCGCGCGCCTGCTGTCGACGGTCACCGGCGCCGACCGGACGGCGGCCGACCCGGCGGCGGTGGCCGCGGTGGTCGACGCCTGCGGCCGGCTGCCGCTCGCCGTCCGGCTGGCCGCGGCCCGCCTGGCCGCGCGGCCGGCCTGGTCCATGCGGGACCTGGCCGACCGGCTCATCGGCGACCGCCGCCTGCGGGAGCTCGGCCCCAGCGCCGAGGAGGCGGTGCGGGCCAGCTTCGCGCTCAGCTACCAGGCGCTCTCACCCCGGCTCGCCGACGCCTTCCGGTTGCTCGCCCGGCCGCGGCTCGGCGACATCTCCGTCGACTCGGCCGCCGCCACGCTCGACCTCGACGCGGGCACCGCCGCCGAGATCGCCGAGGAGCTGGTCGACGCCCGGCTGCTGCTCTCGCCGGGCCCCGGCCGCTACCGCTACCACGACCTGGCGCGGCTGTTCGCCCGCGAGGTCTCGCACGCCGTCGACCCGCCGGACACCACGGCCCGGCTCGTCCGCCGGCTGGTCGACGGCTACCGCAAGACGGCCGTCGCCGCGCTGCAGACGATCGACGAGCTGCCCACGCCACCGTTCGCCGACGCCGCCGCGGCGACCGGGTGGCTGGCGGCCGAGGCCCCGCTGATCGTGGCCGCGGTCGCGCTCGCGGCCGAGGTGCGGGCCGACGTCGACCCGGAGGCCTGCGCCGACCTGGTCCGCGCCCTCGGTCCCCAGCTGCGGGCCGCGGGCGAGTGGGACGGGTGGCAACGGCTCGCCGACGCCGTACGCGAGATCGCCCTCCGCGACGGCAACGGCCCCGCGGCGCTGCTGGCCACCATGAACCTGGGCCACCTGGCGATCCTGCGCACCGACTACACACTGGCCGGCGGGCACCTGTCGGCCGCCGCGGCGCTGGCCCGCACGCTCGGCGACCGCGCGGCGCAGGCCCGCACCCTCAACCTGATCGGGCTGCTGCGGTTCTGCGAGGCCAACCCGCGGGCGGCGATCGAGGCCCACCGGTCGGCGCTGGACCTCTTCGAGACGCTGGGCAACGTGGCCGGAGCGGTCAACGCCCGCATCAACCTCGCGAAATGCCTCGCCACCCAGGGCCGCGGCGCCGAGGGCCTGGCCGTACTGACCGAAGCCCGCCGCCAGGTCCCACCCGGCGCCGAGGTGGCCGGCGTGATGCTCCGCCACCAGACGGCGCGCTGCCTGCACGCGCTGGGCCGCCACGCCGAGGCGCTCGCCGAGCACGAGACCTGCCTCGAGGCGACCCGGCGCCACGGAATGCGCGAGGGCGCGGCTTATGTGCTGAGCGAGCGCGGCCTCACCCACCTCGCCGCCGGCCAGCCCACCGCGGCCCGCGACGACCTGACGGAGGCGGTGCACGACTTCGAGCGCCTCGGCGACCGCAACGCGGCCGACACCTACCGCGTGGTCCTGGGCCTGGCCCACCGCGCCCTCGGCGACCTGCCCACAGCCCAACAGCTCTGGCGCGACTCGATCAAACTCCCCGACCCGGCGAGCGCGGCGGACCCAGCGAGCCTGGCCGAACCAGCGGGCGCGGCCGACCCGACAGGCGCGGCCGACCCGACAGGCGCGGCCGACCCGACGAGCGCGGCCGACCCGGGATAGCGGCGGCGCCGTCACGTCCCCGGCGGGCACGTCGGGCAGCTGAAGCCGCCGGCATCGGCCACGAGGCCGCGCACCTCCGCCAGCAGCACCCGCACCTCGGCCAGCAACCGATCGACCCGAGCCCGCTCGACCGGCGCCGCACCGGCATGCGGCGCCGGCCTGGGCCGGCGGCCCGGGCTCCGGCTCGCAGCCGTGCCGGCGGCGGGCGACGCAGCGGGTCGGGCGGGTGCGGTCTGGCCCGATCTGATGCGGGCCTCCAGCTCTCGCACGGCGGCCCCGGGCTCGACCGCGAACTCCGCACGGACCTGGCGGCGGTGCTCCTGGCACACCTCGAGCGCCCGCGCCGCCCAACCGCATTCCCACAGCGCCGTCGCCAGCTGGCAGGTCAGGCGCTCCCGGAGCGGATACCGCTCGGCCACCGCCGCCAGCTCCGCCAGCAGGTCCGTGTCCCGGCGGGCCGCCAGCTCCAGGTCGAACAGCCGCTCCCAGGCGTCCCCGCGCAGCGTGTCCAGGCGGGTGGCGACCCGGCCCAGCGGCCCGCCGGCCACTCCTTCGAGCGCGTCGCCGTGCCAGAGGCGCAGGCCGGCGCGGAGGGCCGCGACCGCCGCGGCCCGGTCGGGCGCCGCGGCCGACCGGACCGACGCCTCGAACGCCAGCGCGTCGACGCGGTCGGCGGCGACCATGAGCGTGTAGCCGCCGTCGCCGCGGATCACGGTCGCGCCCAGCGCGCGGCGCAGGCCGGCCACGCAGTTGTAGACCTGTTCCCGGCAGGTCGCCGGCGGGTCCTCAGGCCACAGCGTGTCGACGAGGTGGTCGACGGCGACCGGGCGGCCCGCGTTCAACGCCAGCAACGCGATCGCCCGCCGGGCGCGCAGGCCGCGGACGGCGACCGGGGCGTCGGCGGCGTACACCCGCACGGGTCCGAGGAGGGCGATCCGCATGAGCACCATGCGCTCACGGTGTCCCATTGGCGGGACGCAGACCACGCAGTGGGGCCGCAGTTGACCCGAAGTTCCGACGCGGCCGCGCAACAGTGGCTGGATAAGCTGCCGGCGTGCGGCTCGTCGGGCGCGACTCCGAGTGCGCGACCCTGGACGCCCTGCTCGCGCAGGCGCGGTCGGGGCACAGCGCGGCCCTCGTGCTGCGCGGCGAGGCCGGCGTCGGCAAGACCGCCCTCCTGCGGCACGCGGAGCGGTCGGCGGCCGCGGCCCACACGATCAGCGGCGTCGAGTCCGAGGCCGATTTCCCGTACGCCGCCCTGCACCGGCTTCTCCTCCCGTTGCTCCCGCAGCGGGACCGGCTGCCCGACAGCCAGCGGGCGGCCATCGAGGTCGCCTGCGGCCTCGCCGACGGCCCACCGGCTGACCTGTTCCTGGTGAGCCTGGCCGCGCTGACCCTGCTGGCGAGAACGCCGCGGCTGTTCGTCGTCGACGACGCCCAGTGGCTCGACCGGGAGTCCCTGCGGGCGTTGGCCTTCGTCGGCCGCCGCCTGCACGCGGAGGGCGTGGTGCTGCTCTTCGGCGTGCGACCCGAGGCCGGCGACGCGGACCTGCTCGCCGGCCTGCCCGTCCTGGAGATCGGCGGCCTGCCGCCGGACGAGGCGACGCGCCTGCTCGCCGAGGTGGTCGGCGCGCCCGTCGACCCGGACCTCGCGCGGCGGATCGCGGACGCCACCGGCGGCAACCCGCTCGCCCTGACCGACCTGGCCCGCGAGCTGACCACGGCCCAGCTGCGCGGTTCCGCCCCGCTCCCCGACCCGGCGCCCATCGGCAGCCGCCTGGAGGCGCACTACTCGGCGCAGGTGTGGGGCTACCCGGCCGAGACACGCACGTGGCTGTTGCTCGTCGCGGCGAACGCGGGCCGCAGCACGAGCACGCTGGCCGCCGCCGACCGGCTCGGCATCGACGCCTCGGCCGCCGGCCCCGCCGAAGCGGACCGCTTGGTCACCGGGTCGCCGCCGGTCGAGTTCCGGCATCCGCTGGTCCGCTCGGCGGTCTACGGCAGCGCCGCGCCCGCCCAGCGCCGCGCCGTGCACGCCGCCCTCGCCGCCGTCACCGACCCGGGCACCGACGCCGACCGGCGCGCCTGGCACCTCGCCGCGGCCAGCACCGGTCCGGACGAGGCGGTCGCCGCCGAGCTCGAACGCGGCGCCGACCGGGCCGGCGCCCGGGGCGGCCACACCGCGCGGGCCGCGTTCCTGACCAAGGCCGCCGAGCTGACCGTCGACCCGGAGCGACGGGCCGTCCGCCTGGTCCGGGCGGCCGAGGCCGCGCACAAGGCCGGCGCCGCCACCCGGGCCCTGCACCTGCTGAAGGAAGGGGCGCGCGCCGTCGAACCCGAGCGGGGCACCGCGCTGCTGATCCAGGCGAACGCCTCCGTCACCGCCGGGGTGCCGCAGGCCAACCGGCGCGCCTCCGCGATCTGCCTCGCCGCCGCCGAGGCCTTCGGCGCGACCCGGCCCGAGCAGGCCAGGGCGGCCGTGCTGCACGCCGTCGAGCACGCCATCACCGTCGAGCACCTCATCGAGGACACCACCGAGGCCGACCTCGCCGCCGCGGCCCGCCGGCTCGCCGGCGACCGGCCGACCGGGACGGCCGCGCTGCTCCTCGCCGGCTACGCGGCCCTGATCGAGGACGGCATCGGGCCCGGCGCGCAGGCCCTGCGGCGCGCGGTCGCGGCCGTCAACGACCCGCGGCTGCCCGCCGCCGAGCTGCTCCCGCATCTCGTCGTGGCGGTCCACCTGTGCACGGTGCTCTGGGACGACCGGGCACGACAGTCCATCTTGGACCGTGGCGAGGCGGCCTCCCGGCGGACCGGCGCGTTGCAGGCGTTGGGCGTCATCCACTTCATGGCGACGATGAGCGACACCGCGCTCGGCCGGCTCACGGAGGCCGACCGGCACGACATGGCCGGGATCCGGCTGCGCCGGGCGATCGGGATCACCGCCGAGCGCGAGCTGGTCTGGCGCCATCCCGAACTGGTCGCCTGGCGCCTCGGGCGGGCCGAACGCGACACGCTGCGCCCGGCCCTTGACCTCTTCCACCAGGTCGGCCTCGGCTCGATGGTGACGCTGACCCAGCACAGCCTGGCGATCAGCGACCTCGGCCACGGCGACTACGCGTCGGCCCGTGACCGCCTGCGCCCGCTGGTCGAGCCGGGCCGGCCGGGCCGCTACGCCCGCGTCCTGCCCGATCTGGTCGAGGCCGCCCTGCGGGCCGGCGACCGCCGGACCGCCGAGAGCGCCTGCGCGGACCTCGCCGAGGCGGCCCGCCGGGCCGGCACCCCGTGGGCGCGCGGCCTGCTGCACCGGTCCCGGGCGCTGCTGGCCGGCGCCGACCAGGCCGAGGAGCACTACCGGCAGGCGACCGAGACGCTGACCGGCACGCTCGCCCACGGCGACCTGGCCCGCGCGCACCTGGTGCACGGCGAGTGGCTCCGCCGGCGCCGCCGCCGGCGCGACGCCCGCCAACAGCTCACGACCGCGCTGGAGATGTTCGAGGGGGTCCGGGCGACCGCGTTCGTCGACCGGGCCCGCCGGGAGCTGGCCGCCCTCGGCCACACTCTCGACCGACCGGCGCCCATGGACGACCAGACCGCCCTGACCCCGCAGGAGGCCGCCGTCGCCCGCCTCGCCCGCGCCGGCGGCACCAACGCCGAGATCGCCGCCCACCTGTTCCTCAGCGCCAACACCGTCGACTACCACCTGCGCAAGGTCTACCGGAAGCTCGGCGTGGCCTCGCGGCGCGAGCTGCGCGACGTGTTACACGACTGACTACGTGCCGCACGGGATGCGGCGCTGGGCGCGTTCCCACGACGATCGCGCCATGCCGCCGTTTCTGAAGGAGCACGACGCATGAAACCGATCGTTCTGGTCCACGGCTTCTGGGTCACCCCGCGCAGCTGGGAAAACTGGATCACGCACTACGAGGCCAAGGGCCACCAGGTGATCGCGCCGGGCTACCCGGGCTTCGAGGTGGAGGTCGAGGCGCTCAACGCCGACCCGACCCCGATCGTCAACGTGACCGTGCCGCAGATCATCGAGCACATCGAGGAGCAGATCCGCGCGCTGCCCGAGCCGCCGATCATCATCGGCCACTCGGCCGGCGGCGCGTTCACCCAGATCCTGCTCGACCACGGCTTCGGCGCGGCCGGCGTCGCGCTCAACTCGGCGCCGACCGAGGGCGTCCGGGTCGTGCCGCTGTCGCAGGTGAAGTCGACCTTCCCCGTGCTGAAGAGCCCCGCCAACCGGCACAAGGCGGTCCCGCTGACCTTGGAGCAGTGGACCTACGCGTTCACCAACACGTTCACGCCGGAGGAGTCGCGCGCCCTCTACGAGCGTTACGCGATCCCGGCCAACGGCGGCATCCTCTGGGGCAGCGTGCTCGCCAACTTCCAGCCGGGCCACCAGGACACCTGGGTCGACTACCACAACGACAACCGCGCGCCGCTGCTGTTCGTCTCCGGCTCCGAGGACCACATCATGCCGCCGGAGATCCAGCGCTCCAACCACAAGCACTACAAGTCCAACACCGTCACCGAGATCCGCGAGTACGAGGGTTACGCGCACCTCCTGCCCGCCCAGGCGGGCTGGGAGCGGATCGCCGACGAGGTGCTGGAGTGGGCGCTGGCGCACGCCAAATGAGGATCACCCACATCGGCGGGCCGACCACGCTGATCGAGATCGCCGGAGTACGGCTGCTCACCGACCCGACCTTCGACGAGCCGGGCCGGCGGTACGCGTTCGGCCTCGGCACGTCGTCGGTGAAGCTCACCGGGCCGGCGGTGCCGGTGTCCGCGCTCGGCCGGATCGACGCGGTGCTGCTCACCCACGACCACCACGCCGACAACCTCGACGACGCGGGCCGGGCGCTGCTGCCGTCCGTCCCGCGGGTGCTCACCACGGTCAGCGGCGCGGGCCGGCTCGGCGGCAACGCCACCGGCCTCGCGCCGTGGCAGAGCGCGACCGTCGCCGAGGTCGAGGTGACCGCCACGCCGTCCCGGCACGGGCCACCGCTGAGCCGCCCGATCGTCGGCGACTCGATCGGCTTCGCGCTGCGGCCACCGGGCGCCGACGCAGTCGTCTGGATCTCCGGGGACACCGTCTTCTTCGGCGGCGTCCGCGAGGTCGTCGAGCGGCTCACCGTCGACACCGCCGTCCTGCACCTGGGCAAGGTGGGCTTCGGGCTGACCGGCCCGGTGAAGTACACGATGGCCGGTAGGGACGCGGCCCGGCTGGTCGCGCAGCTCAAGCCCCGGCGGGTGGTGCCGGTGCACTACGAGGGCTGGTCGCACTTCCACGAGGGTCGCGCCGAGATCACCGCGGCCTTCCCGCCCGACACCCTGACCTGGCTGACGCCGGGCGTCGCGCAGGAGGTCTGAGCGGCCGGGCCGGGCCCCCCGGCCCGGCCCAGCGCGGCTCAGGCCAGCCCGCGCTCGATCGCCTCGATGATCCGCGGGCGCAGCTCGGCCGCGCTGATGATGGCGTCGACCGAGCCGACCTCGACCGCGCGCTGGATGCTGTGTACCCGGTCGAACTCCGCCGCCACCTCGCCCAGCTTCTCGGCCCGGACCGCCGCCTGCACCTCGGCGAGCTGCGCGTTGAGCGCGGCCCGCTCGGCGCCGCTGGCCGCCGACACCGCCGCCTGCAGGTCGGTGACCCGCCGGTCGGTGGCGGTGCGGTTGTTGACCTCGCCGGAGAAGACCACCGCCGCGGCCGGCGCGCCGCCGAGCACGGAGGCGAACGAGCCCTCCAACGCCAGCACCGTCATGTTGGGGTTGAGCGCCTTCGAGAAGACCACGAACGCGCCGCCGTGGTAGCGCGAGATCACGCAGAACACGATCGGGCCCTCGAAGTTGACGATCGCCCGGCCGATCTCCGCTCCGTATTCCAGCTGGAGCTTGCGCATCGACTCCGGCGAGCCGTCGAAGCCGCTCAGGTTGGCCAGCACGACCAGCGGCCGGTTGCCGGACGCGGCGTTGATCGCCCGGGCGGTCTTCTTGGACGACCAGGGGAACAGCGTGCCCGCCGTGTAGGCGTCGGGGCCGTCGGTGGGCGGGAAGCCGCGCCGCGGCACGGAGCGGGACTCGATGCCGATCAGGCACACCGGATAGCCGCCGATGTGCACGTCCTGCACCGCCGAGGTCTCCGCGTCGGCCATCCCGGCCCACCGTTCCAGCACCGCGTGGTCCTGGTCGGCCAGCGCCCGCATCACCGTGCGGATGTCGAAGGCCCGCTTGCGGTCCGGGTTGTGCGCGGCCGAGAAGATCTCGCCGACCGTGGTGAAGTCGCTGCCGGCGAAGACGTGCGGGAAGTCCGACACGTCGCGGTCGACGGGGTCGTTGGTGCGCGCCCGGCGCGGCGTGCGCTCCCCCGGCACCACGTAGGTGTGGTCGTAGTGCGCCATCAGCACGTCGCGCGCGGCCGCCAGGTTGGGCGCCCAATATTGCGCCTGGCCGTTGGGCCCCATCACCCGGTCGTAGCCGCCGATGCCGTAGTTGTCCTCGGCCGACACGCCGCCGGAGAAGTCCAGCGCCTGCTTGCCGGTGAGCACCATCGCGGAGTCCGGCGTCATCACCAGGATGCCCTTGGTGTGCATGAGCATCGTCGCCTCGGCGTTCCAATACGGCTGGGCGCCGACGTTGATTCCCGCGACGACGATGTTGATCTCACCGCCGGCCTGGGTGAACGTGACGATCCGCTTGAGCGCCGCCGCGACCCAGTCCATGTTCTCGGTGCCGGAGCTCATCGAGATCCGGGCGCCGGCCGACAGCGCGAACCACTCCAGCGGAACCCGCATGCGCTCGGCGAGGTCGAGGGCCGCGATCACCCGCGCGCACTCCGGTTCCGACAGCGCGCCCAGCGCCTTGGTCGGGTCGCCGAGCAGCACGACCCGGGTGATGCCCTCCGGGTGCCGCTCGGTCGGGGTGGTCACCACACCGGCGACGATCGCCGCCGCGTTGCGCCCCTTGGGCCGGTCGACCGGCACGAGCGCGCCGTCGACGAGGTCGTGCTCGACGAAGTCGCCGAGCATGGCGGTCAGCTCGTACGGGTAGACGTTGCCCCGCCGGGCCGCCCGCAGCACCTTCTGCCGGTAGTCGTCGATCGGGCGCAGCGGCTCCGTCGACGGCTTGTCGACGTGCAGGGTCGCGCCGTGCCCCGGGTCGAGCGTGATCCGGACGGCCGCCTCGGCCAGCTCGCCCGCCGCGTTGCGCTGCCGCGCGATGAACTGCACCTCTTCGAGCCCCGCGCCGGCCGTGGTCGGCAGGATGCGCTGGACCAGCGCCTCCAGCTCCTCGCGGGTCAGCTCGGTCGACGGCCAGACGTACATCATGATGCGGTTGGTGTCGTAGCGCCGGTTCTGCGGCCGCTGGGCCTGGATGTTGCGGATCGCGTCGAGGCCCGCGGTGATCGCGTCCTCCAGCGCGGGCAGCGCGACCAGCCGTCCGTCGGCCTCGCGCAGCGGCGTCAGGTCGCGGACCTGGCCCATGGCGATCAGGCGCTCGTCGGCCGGGTTGCTCCGCGCCGCGGCCTTGAAGAGATAGATCTCCTCGTCGGCCGACGGCAGGCGGGTCAGGTCGAACTCGCGGAGCCGCTGGAGCTGCAGCCGCTGGGCGATCTGCGGGTGCAGGCCCCGGATCAGCCGGTCCTCCACAAAGGACGCGCCTTCGGGCCGGAACGTGAAGTGGTGGTGCACGACGGCGCCGCTCGTGCCGGCGATCGTCGTGGTGATCCGGCGTACGCCCTCGGGCAGCGGACACGCGTCGATCAGCTCCTGGAGCCGCACCGCGACCGCGTCGGCGTCGGGCTGGTCCTCCCAGGTCACGTAGAGGTCGGCGACCAGTCCCCGCGGTGACGCGTCGGTGGCGAACCCGGCGACCGCGCCCAACGCGTCGGGCAGCGCCGCGATGTCGACGGCCGTCGTGACGACCCGGGTCGCGCCCCGGGCGCCGGTGTGCTCGGCGGTGACGAACCGACAGCCGGCCGACTCGCGCACGGTGACCGCCGACAGCGCCCGGTTGCCGTAGTAGCGCCGGGTCAGCACCTCCAGCAGCGGCGCGTGGTCGCGGCCGGCCCGGCCGGCCCGCTGGCCGATCAGCCGGACCAGCGGCTCGTTGCTGGCCACCATGGCCTGGATCCGCTCGGCCCGATCGGGTGCGTCCGGGTGCTGGTCGAGGTGACGCAGGTCGGCGCGGACGGCGGCGTAGACCTTGGCCCGGTTGCGGCGCAGCAGCGGCTGCGCGAACCAGCGGAACACGATGCCGCGGGCCAGGTCGGAGACCGCCGGGAAGCGCACCTGCGTGGCCGCGACCAGGTGCTCGAGCGCCAGGCCGGCGCGCTCGCCGAGCGCCTCGGCCGGCGGGGCGCCGGCCAGCCACTGGCGCAGCAGCTCCGAGACGATCGCGACCGAGGTGCTCATCTGCTGCTGGGCCAGGAAGATCCGGAAGACCGCGGCCTCGAGCTCCGGCGTCGGGTCGAGCCCGTCGACGCCGTAGTGGGCCAGGACCGTGGTCAGCTTGGCCTTGAAGCTCTCGGTGACACCGGCCCGGTCGACGTCGAGGCTCTGCAGGTAGCTGTGGAAGAACTCGCGCGGGCTGTGCACCGGGCCCTCGGGTTCGGCGTCGATCTCGCCGGCCGGTTGGTTGCGGCTCAGCTCCGACAGGTCGGCGAACACGGTGAGCAGGCCCAGCTCGCCCTCGATCGGCGGCACGTTGCGCTCGGCACGGGCCGCCAGGTAGGCCGACAGCACCCGCTTGTGGTCGCGGGCGTCACCGTCGAAGCCGAGCAGCAGGCCGCGCAGGTCGGCGAGGCCCCGGGCGACCCGCTCGGCCGCCGAGCCGTCGGCCGGCGGAGCGGGAAGCTCGATCTCCGTGGCGGCAGTGGCGGCCTCGACGGCCTCCTCGCCGCCCAGCGGCTCGAGCCGCATCAGCGGGGCGCCGGTCTCCACCTGGCTGCCGACCGCCACCGGGCACTCGCGGACCCGGGCGCGGAACGGCGCGCGCAGCACCGTCTCCATCTTCATGCTCTCGAGCACGAGGATCGGGGCGCCGGCCTCGACCTCGTCGCCGACCGCGAGCGGCTTGGCCACCACCAGCGCGGGGGCCGGTGAGCGGACGACACCGCCCTCGTCCCGGCTGACCCGGTGGGTGACGCCGTCGACCTCGACGAGGTGCACGGGCCCGTGGGTGGCCGAGACGATCCGGAAGCGGTTGCCGTTGACCACGATCTGGCCGCTGTGCGCGTCGAACCGGTCGAGCTCGACGTCGGCCCACGCGTCGCCGATCCCGACCCGGAACCGCCGCTGCGCGACCCGGGCGACGCTGACCCGGTAGCCGGCGCCGCGGAGCTTGAGGTCGAGCGGGCGGCCGGGGTCGTGCTGCACCTGCGGACGGCCGCCGTGGGCGGTGGCGAGCAGCCGGCGGAGGCTGATCTCCTCCTCGTCCTCGTAGGCCTCGATCGCGGCGACGGCCAGCGCGACCGCGGAGTGCCGGTGGCTGACCAGGCGGCCCTGCGCGCGTACGCGGTCGATCCAGCCGGTGTCGGCGGTCGCGTCGACCACCTCGGGCTGGTCGAGCAGGTCGAGCACGAAGCTCTTGTTGGTGGCGCCGCCCTCGATGATCACGGTGGTCTCGGCCATCGCCCGGCGGAGGCGGCCGAGCGCCTGCTCGCGGTCGTGCCCGTACGCGATGATCTTGGCGATCATGGAGTCGAAGTCGGCCGGGATCGTGTCGCCCTCGCTGACGCCGGTGTCGACCCGGATGCCCGGGCCGGCGGGCAGCACCAGCCGGGCGATCCGGCCGGGCGCGGGCGCGAAGTCGCGGTCGGGGTCCTCGGCGTTGAGCCGGGCCTCGATGGCGTGCCCCGACTCGGGCGGTTGCGGGCCGGTCAGGCGACCGCCGGCGGCCACGTGCAGCTGGAGCCGGACCAGGTCGGTGCCGGTCGTGATCTCGGTGATCGGGTGCTCGACCTGGAGGCGGGTGTTGACCTCGAGGAACGCGAACAGCTTCTCGCCGGGGTGGTAGAGGAACTCGACCGTGCAGGCGCCCCGGTAGCCGACCGCGACCGCGAGCCGCTCGGCCGACGCCTTGAGCTCGGCGGTCTGCTCGGGCCCGAGCACCGGCGACGCCGACTCCTCGATGATCTTCTGGTTGCGGCGCTGCACCGAGCAGTCGCGGACGCCGAGCGCCCACGCCGTGCCCTGGCCGTCGGCGATGACCTGCACCTCGACGTGCCGGGCGCCGGTGACCAGGCGCTCCAGGAAGACGACGCCGGAGCCGAAGGCGCGCAGGGCCTCCTGGCTGGTCCGCTCGTAGGCCTCCGCCAGGTCCGCACCCGACGCGACCATCCGGATGCCGCGGCCGCCGCCACCGGCCGTGGCCTTGAGCATCAGCGGGTAGCCGATCCGCTCGCCCGCCGCCAACGCGTCGTCGAGGGTGGCCACCTCGCCGCGGCTCCACGGCGCGACCGGGACACCGACCTCCTCGGCGATCAGCTTCGCGCCGATCTTGTCGCCGAGCTTGCGCATCGCCTCGGCGCTCGGGCCGACGAACGTCACACCCAGCTTCTCGCAGAGCTCCGCGAACGCCGGGTCCTCGGCGACGAATCCCCAGCCGACCCAGGCGGCGTCGGCGCGGGTCTCGACCAGGGCGCGCTCCAGCACGGCGTGGTCGAGGTAGGGCCGGGCCGAGGCGGGACCCAGCGGGTACGCGATGTCGGCCGCGCGCACGAACGTGGCGGTGCGGTCGGCGTCGGTGTAGAGCGCGACCGTCTCGATCCGCGTACCGGTTTCCGCCGACAGGTCCCGGACGGCGTGGATGAGCCGCATCGCGGCCTCTCCACGGTTGACGATGGCGACACGACTGAACACCGGTTGAGCCTCCTACTGGCGCATCTGCGGGAGGCGGCGTCCGGATCTCGGGCTGTCGCCTGCACCAGCCCACACCTTGCCCGATTACCCTCCGGTACACCAACGCACCACCCGCGCACGGCGTGGCCGACACGTTGTGGAGACTCCACAAAACACGAATCACTGTCCGTAGCGGACCGATTCTGATCGGGTGAACCCGCGCGCTAGGTGGCGACGGACCTGACCAGAATCTCGCCGTGCGGCACGAGGAACCAGCCGTCGTCCGCTGCGGCCCACTCGCGCCAGCCGTCGGCCAGCCGGCGCAGGTCGGACAGGTCCGCCAGGCCGAGCGCGACCGCCCGCTCCCCCAGCGCCGAGCCGACCACGCGGTCGGCCCACATGCCGCCCCACCAGGCGCGGTCCGCCGGCGTGGCGAAGCACCAGGCCGACGCCGTGGCCGTGGCGTCCAGGCCGGCGGCCCGGGCCCAGGAGAGCAGCCGGCGGCCGGCGTCGGGCTCGCCGCCGTTGGCCCGGGCGACCCTGCGATAGAGGTCGCGCCACTCGGCGAGCGCGGGCACCTCGGGCCACCAGGCGAAGGCCGCGTAGTCGCTGTCCCGGGCGGCGACGACGCCGCCCGGCCGGCACACCCGGGCCATCTCCCGCAGCGCCGCGACCGGATCCGCCACGTGCTGGAGCACCTGGTGCGCGTGCACGACGTCGAACGTGTCGTCGGCGAAGCTGAGCGCGTGCACGTCCTCGACGGCGAAGTCGACGGCCAGGCCGCGGTCGGCCGCCACCGCGCGGGCGGCGTCGAGCGCGGCGGGGGCGGTCTCCACGGCGGTGACCGCGGCGACCCGCTCCGCCAGGTCGGCGGTGATCGTGCCGGGTCCGCAGCCGACGTCGAGCAGGCGCGCGCCGGGTGTCAGGTGCGGCAGCAGGTAGGCGGCGGAGTTCGCGGCGGTGCGCCAGCGGTGGGAGCGCAGCACCGACTCGTGGTGCCCGTGGGTGTAGACGGCCATGCCGCCGACCGTACGCCGGTCATCCTGAGATGCGGGAGGGCACTCCTACTTCTTGGGACAGGGCGTCGACGAGCGCGCGGGTCGGCGGGTCCTGCGACCGGCGGCGGGCGACGGCCACGCCGATGTGCCGGGCCGGCCGCGGCGCCTCCAGCGGCACCATCGCGAGCCCGTCGGCGTCGGCGGTCAGCGCGGTGTGCGGCACGAGGCTGATCCCGACGCCGACCCGGACGAGCGACTGGGCGAACACGTAGTCGGTGCCGCGGCAGGCCACGTCGACCTCGAAGCCGGCCAGCGCCGCGTAGTGGTCGAGCATGTCGGTCGCGGACAGGCAGCCCTGCACCCACCGCTCGCCGGCCAGGTCGGTCATGGTCAGCGACTCGCGGCCGGCCAGCCGGTGACCGGCCGGCAGGACTATCCACATCGGATCCTCGAGCAGCGGGATCCAGGTCAGGCCGGAGCGGTCGTCCGGTCGTACCGGTGGCGGGCCCTCGAAGTGATAGGTGAGCGCGAGGTCGGCGGCGCCCGAGCGCACCTGCAGGAGGCTCTCGTCGGGTTCGCTCTCCAGCACGGTCAGCGACACCTCGGGATGCGTCGCCCGGAACCGGATGAGGGCCCCGGGCAGCAGCCGCTGGCCGCCGCTGGCGAAGGTCGCCACGGTCAACCGCGGGCCGACGGTCGAGAGCCGGGCGATCTCGCGCGCGGCGCAGTCGAGCTCGGCGGCGATCGTGTCGGCCGTGTCGACGAGCACGCGCCCCGCCTCGGTGATCTCGACACCCCGGGTGCTGCGGCAGACGACGCTGGTGCCCAGCGACCGCTCCAGCGCGCTGATCTGCTGGGAGACGGCCGACGGCGTCAACCGCAGCGCCGCGGCGGCCCGGTTGAAGCTGCCGTGCCGGGCGACCTCACGGAACACGCGCAGGCGCTGCACATCGATCATCAGTTTTCCTTAACACGAGCAACCCAAATCATCACTACCGCTTCATACGGTACGGCGCGAAGCTCATGCTGTGAATCGTCGAGCCTGGATCCTCTTCGCCATCGTCGCCGTGCTGTGGGGCATCCCGTACCTGCTGATCAAGATCGCCATCGAGGAGCTCTCGCCCATGATGGTGGTCGCCGGCCGGGTGGCGGTGGCCGCCGCGGTCCTGGTGCCGGTCGCCGCCCTGCAGGGCACGCTGGGCGCGCTGCGCCGCCACTGGCCGCCGGTGGTGTTCCTCGGGATCGTCCACATCGTCGGCCCGTTCCTGCTGATCACCTACGGCGAGGTGCACATCAGCTCGTCGCTGACCGGCCTGCTGATCGCCATCGAGCCGGTGCTGATCGCGCTGCTGATGATCCGGGCCGAGCCGCTCACCCGGGTGCGGGTCGCCGGCCTGGCGCTCGGCCTGGTCGGCGTCGGTGTGCTGGTCGGCCTCGACGTCTCCGGCGACCGCTGGGGCCTGCTGGGCGCGGGCATGATCCTGCTGGCCACCCTGATGTACGCGGTCGCCACGGTGTACGTGCAGCGCAAAGCCGCCGACCTGCCCCCGACCGCGCTGGTGGCCGGCACCACCACGGTCAGCACGGTGGTGCTCGCGCCGTTCGCGGCGTTCACGCTGCCGACCGCGCCGGTCAGCGCCGGCTCGTGGACGGCACTGCTCGCGCTGGGCCTGCTCTGCACCGCGGTCGCGCTGCTGGCCTTCTACCGGCTGATCGGCGAGGCCGGCCCCGGCCGCGCGGGCCTGGTCACCTACGCCAACCCGGTGGTCGCCGTCCTGCTCGGCGTGGCCATCCTGGACGAGCCCATAGGGCTGAGCACGGTGCTCGGCTTCGCGCTCATCGTCGCCGGTTGCTGGCTGTCCACCCGCCCGACCGCCCCGGCGGCGCCCGCTCTGGCCCGCGAGACCCGCAGCCCGGCACAATCCTCGATGTGACGAAATGGGAGTACGCCCGGCTCGAGTACCGCGCCGCCGGCACCTACGGTGAGGACCAGTTCATGGACTGGAACGCCACCTTCCACCACGCCGGCGGCGCGCAGCGGTGGGGCACCGACGAGCGCTTCAACGACATGCGCCACCTCAACCGGGCGGGCGCGGCGGGCTGGCAGGCCTACGACCGCAGCGCGACCTACTTCCCCAACGAGCCGCACCGCCTCTACGGCGTCACCTACTCGCTGCGCCGCCCGGCCGAGTAGCGGTGCTTCAGTCGAGGTCCATCTTCTGTTCGTTGGGCAGGGCGGCCTCGATGTGCTCCCTGCGGATCTCGCCACGGACGGTCTCCTGGTCCGTCACGGTCTCCTTGACCATGCGGATCCGTTCGATCGGGACCGTCTCCTTGCTGACGATCGCGTGCTCGCCGTAGAGCTCGATGTCGAGCTCCGACTCGGTGAGGTCCGCGCCGGACGTGGCGGCCGCCCAGTTCTCCTCGGTGATCGGCTCGCGCACCAGGCGGACCTCCTCGTGGGAGACCGGCACGGTGATCTGCTGTTCCTCGGTCACCACGTACTTGCGCAAATGCGCGACGCCGATGCGCTCCCGTTCGGTGCCGACCGTGAGCCGCTCCTCCGATCGGGTCATGACGTTGTCGGCCATGGCCCGGTCCTCGACCACGTCGGCGGCCGTGTAGCCGGCGGCCGACGCGCCTCCCGCGGCCGAGGCGCTTCCGGTGGCCATGCCCGCGCTCCCACCCGCACCCGACATCCCGTAGTAGTCGTAGAGGCGGGCGAACTCGTCCGCCGCGAGCGGTTCGGTGCTCGACCCGTCGATCCGTGGCGCGTCCTTCACCGCGGACCGGTCGAACGGCACCATGAGCCGGCCCCGTCGCATGTCCGCGTCCGCGAGCGGCACCATCGACTCCTTGGAACCGAACATGCCGGTCTTCAAACTGGCCCATGCCGGCGAGCCCGCGGCGTCGCCCCACACGTGCCCGACTGTGCCGATCTTCTCGCCGTTGCTGCCGTACACGTCCCGGCCGGTCAGCTTGGCGGCATCTTGAGCGTTGATCATTGTGCAGCTCCTCTCTCCCCGCCGGTACCCGCGACCAGGCAAAACCCACATATTTCGTGAATTGCGCCCCGCACCGGAGATCGCGGGTGTGTAGTGGAGAAAGGGAGAACCTGCCTACCAGGTCGCGAACACGCGTGCCTGACCGCCGGAGCCCCCTTCGTAGGGGATCAGGCCCACCATGACCGTCGCGCCGCGCCTCGGCAGGCGGTGGAGGTTGGCCACGTTCTCGACCCCGTAGCGGTCGGCGCCGAGCAGGGCCAGGTGGGTGTCGAAGGTGGCCGAGACGCCGGGGTCGATGCTGAGCGTGTCGACGCCGAGGCAGCGGATGCCGCGCCGGCGCAGCAGCCACTCGCACGCGTCGACGCTGAACCCCGGGAAGTGCAGCGTGCCGGCCGCGTCGGTGCCCCGGTAGGCGTCCGGGTCGCCGACCTTCGCGCCCCAGCCGGAGAACATGAACACCGCCGCGCCGCGCGGGATGCGGTCGTAGCGGCGTTCGTGGGCCAGCAGGTCGTCGACGCTGACCGTGGCGTCGGGGTCGCGGGCCGCACGGCGGGCGATGTCGACGACCACGACCGGCGCCACGAGTTCGTCGATGCCGATCTCGGTGGCCAGCCGGCCGCCCGCGACGAAGTGGCCGGGCGCGTCGACGTGCGTGCCGTAGTGCT
This sequence comes from Asanoa sp. WMMD1127, assembly GCF_029626225.1. Taxonomy (NCBI): domain Bacteria; kingdom Bacillati; phylum Actinomycetota; class Actinomycetes; order Micromonosporales; family Micromonosporaceae; genus Asanoa; species Asanoa sp. WMMD1127. The sequence continues at coordinate 5,840,553 of NZ_JARUBP010000001.1, read as the reverse complement.
CGAGGATCCGCCACTCCTGCATGGAGAAACCCCCGCAGCGCCCTGACCTGCGGAGGTACGCGCAAACGGCCCGTGACCAGGGGATTTGACCCCACGCGGACTCACACTCACTCACGGCATTTCGCGGCGGCATGTGCCCCAGATGTGCCCCAACTAGACGGGCCCGGCAGGTGCTGGAACACCTGAGCGCCGGGCCCCCTGAATCGCCCCAGGAGGCGACCCCCCATGACCGTACTGCCCTCGGTCCCGTTCACGTTCCTGCCCTGCCCGGCCTGGTGCCAGGAAGAGCACGAAGACCAGTTCGCGCCGCTCGACGTCCGGCTGCACACGAAGAAGATTTTCGAGGGGGGACGCGGCCTGCGGGTCGTGGTTTCCCGTGCTGACGTCGCGATCGACACCGACGACCAGGACGCCGGCAGCATCGGCGACCTCGCAGTGCAGGCGGACGCGGGAGACGGTGTCCTCAGTGTTGCCGAGGCGCGGGTCTTCTCCGTCGCGCTGCAGGAGGCCGCGTACCAGATCGAGGGGTTGCGGGCGTCAGGCCTCGTCGCGACCGGCGCGCTTGCTGGCCCACTCGCGGACGTCCGCCGAGCGCCAGATCCGGCCGACGCTCAGGTGCGCGACGGGCTCGGGGAAGGTGGGCCGGTTGGCGAGTAGTGCGGCCCGCTGCTTCGACACGCCGAGGTAGTCGGCGATCTCCGCGAGCGCCATCACCTCAGCCACAGCCGTCAACCTCTCGGTGCACCCGTTGAACACGGGTCAACCGGGGGGTTGATAGCTGTTCAACCCTATGCCAGCCTGTGGAGGTCCGACTACTCAAAGTAGGACGGCCCCACGCCAGCGCAGGAACGCCGACGAGGGGCCTTGATCGACCGGTTGGAGGTCGACCCGATGTTCAGGCTACCGATGTGGCTGACACCCTGGCGGCGGCGAGCGGCGAGAATCGCGGCCAAACGCGCCCGCGTCACGGCCGCGGCGCTGGATGCGCGCGAGGAAGCCCAGCAGATCGCCGCACGCGAGCGGCTGCTCGACGAGGTGCGACGCAACGGCGGCCGGTGGTGAGCCCGCTGCGCGAGTTCCTGCGCCGGCTGCACCGCGCGGACTGGCCGGGCCTGGTCATCATCGCGATCACCGCGGTCGTCACGATCTACACGCTGTGGCTGGACGGTCAGTCGTGAGAGCGAGCGTGTTCCAACTCAGCACCGTGACCGAGATCGAGATCCCCTTCGAGGTCGCGGCCGCCCGGTACACGGTGCGGGTCCACGTCGAGGGCACCTGCCTGGTCTGCCCGAGCGACGACCCAGAGCGGTGCCAGGCCTTCCGCTGCGCGATCCGGCGCCTGATCCACCACGGCGGCCTGGGCGCGGTGTACCGGGCCATCTAGACAGGCCCGCCGCGCGCCCTGGGTTGGCACCCGTGCGCGGCGGGCCGCCGACTTTCCTCTCGGCACAGCAACGGCCGGGCACCCAACCTCCCTGGGGTGCCCGGCCGTTGTCGTGCGCTCGCTAGTTGTCCCTTCCGACCCGGGCCCGGACCTCCTGGCGTTGCTGCTCGCGCTGAAGCTGCGCCGTGCTGAACGTCGCCTCGCGCGGGTAGACCTGCAGCCGGTTGTCGTACGTCACGTTCGCTGCCGGCGCGGCAGACGCCGCGGTGCCGGCCTGGCCGCGCCACTGAACGGCGCCGCCGAGCCAGTTCTCCACGACCCGCTCGGCGATCGCTCGCGAGCGGGACATGTTGCCGTTGCGCGGAATGAAGGCCTCGCCACCGGTAGCCGGCTCGGCGAACGCGTACCGGGCGGGCCCAGACGCCGGCGGCGATCGTGATGTTGCTGTTGAAGGTGCGGCCCTCGATCACCTGCGTGCCGGACAGCGTCGTCGACGCCGTCCAGGGCGTCAGCGTCCCGCGCGGGCCGATGACGTCGAGGGCGGCCAGCGACGTGCGGGGAAGCTGGATGCCGTGGGTGATGTCCGACGGCTGCGGCGGCAGGTCGGCCGGGTCCGGGCCGGGCAGGGGCGTGACCGTGCCTACCGGGACCCATGCGCCACCGCGGCGCACGAACGTGTTCGTCGGCATCAGGGCCGCCTTTCGTTGGTGGGGAAGGGATGCGGTGTGGATGCCGCCGCCCGCGCTGGCCGGTCTCCGCGCGGAAAGGACGCGCTCGCGACCATCGCTCCCCTGCCCTCGTGTGCGCTCGGCGGTACCGACGAGAGAGCGGTGACGTTGACGCGGGCGGCGGCATCCACGGGTCTACTGCCCGCGCCCGAGGTGCGCGCGGATGGCCTCGACGGCGTCGCCCACCGCGCCCGCGGTGGGGGTGCGACGACTGCCGGGCACGCGGGAGAGCCGACCATCGCCGGCCTGCTGGTTGATCGGGGCGGCGAGCCACGCCGTCCACGCGTCGCACCAGTCGACCTCGGCGCCGAGCTCGGCGAGCCGCTCGAGCATGGCCGCGGCCTCGTTGGCGGCGGCGGCGCGCCGCTGGCGGTACTTCTCGGCGGCCGTGAGTCCGACGCCCTTGCGGATGGCTGTGCTCAGCTTGACGTGCGCGATGGCGTAGACGTCGCCGGTCGCGAGGGCCTGGCGGTGGGCGGCGGCGCGGTCCTCGGCCAGCTTGTCGAGCGTGGGCGTGCCCGGGTCGACGAACTCGCCGCCCGCTTCGGCGGCCTGGCGGGCCAGCTCGAGGTCGGCGATCGCAGCTTCGCGGTCGCGGGCGCTGTCGCCGATCTGCGAGTAGTGCTGGTTGGCGGCCTGGTAGTTGGCGGCGAGCTGGTGGACGTGGGCGACGGCGGCGCGCACGCCTTCGTCCTCGATGCTCTCCGGATCGGTGTACCAGCCGGTGGTCCGGGGCAGCTTGGGCGGTTCGGGCAGCACGCGGGTGCCGGGCGGCGGTGCTGCGGGCAGGTAGCTGGCGGAGTTGGTGGTGGTGCTCACGGTGGTTGGTCCTCTCGGTTCAGGCGGCGTACGGCGGCATGCCGGGGAACCGCCGGGGCTGGCCGGCGGCAGAGTTGATCAAGCGGAGCTGCTCGCGGACGTCGCCGCGGGCCTTCGCGTCGGCCATCTGCTGCTCGCGTGACGGCGTGACGGTGGGCGTGACGGCGCCGCCCTGCGACGGGTCGGCCACCGGGTTGCGTCGCTGCGGCTCGGCAGCGGGGACCGTGGCGGCGCCGTCGGCGGGCTCGACGGGCTCAAGAATCGCCGCGCCGTCGTCGTCGGCCGGCGGCTCGTCGACGGGCAGCGTGTGCCCGTTGTGGTCGACGGGCGGCAGCTTGGCGGTCTCGTTGCGGATGAAGTCGCGGACGGAGCGGATCCGCTCGGCGGGGTTGGGCAGCGTCACAGGGACACCTCGATCTCGCGCTCATTGACGGCGGCGACCGCGAAGATCCGGGGCACCCGGGTCGCGGTGTCACCGGCGTGGAAGTCGCGCCAGGCGGCGACGCCGTTGTCGTCGATGACGGGCAGGCTGACGAGGGCGGCGACGACGGTGAACGTGCGCCCGTCGACGTCGCCGAGCGCCACGCGGTACTGGGCATCGGTCAGGCGGATGGACATGGCCTCTCCTTCGGTTGGTCCGCGGCCGCGGTTCGTTCCGCGGGTGCCGCGTGGTGTCGCTCGGTCGGCCCGCTCAGCGCGTCGCTGGGCCGCTTCCTGGTTGGCCCGCTCCCCTGCGGCGACGTCGCGGCGGGAGTAGCCGGACGGCCGCCATGCGGGGCCGTGGGTGCGCAGCCCGACGTGACCGACGACCTTGGCGGCCTGGCGGTGCTGCGGGCACTGGCCGCGCGGGTCGTCGACGCAGCACGGCGGCGTACGGTCGCTCACGGTTCGTCCGTCCGGCAGGCGGCGTTGACGTCGGCGGTCAGCGCCAGGTGGTCGAGGTAGTCGACGGCGCCGTCGCCGTGGACCGTGGTGGCCAGCGCGCCGACCAACGACGCGAGCGGCTGCGCGAGCCGGTCGCCCCACTCCGACGTGATGGCGGCCAGCGTCGCCCCGTCCTGCCGCATCGCGGCGGCGGCATACCGAAGGGCGGCCACGACGAGATCGGGCGCCTCGGACCGACTGACGGGCGGGACGGCGGTCATGGCTGCCGCCTCGCGAGCTTGTCGGCGTGGCGCCGCGTGAGGCCGACGGCCCGGGCGCTGGCGAAGTCGGCCCGCTGCCGTCGGCGGTCCGCCCGGTGGCGCAGCGTCTTCGCGACGGCCGCGCGGAGACGCTGCTGCATCTCGTCCTCGGTCGGCACGAAGTTGGCGGCGTCGCTCATGGCTCCTCCGTTGGTTCGTCTCCGGCGGGCTGCCACTGCCCCGCTACCGCGATCGCGGCCAGGGCGGCGACGCCGCGGTCGTAGTCCGGGTTCGGGTCGGCCGGCGGTTTCGTCGGCCACCGGCTGATCACCACGTCGCGGCGCTTCGCCGCCGCGGCGAGAGCGAGCGCCACTTCCCTTGCGTTCGCCAACGGCTCGACGCTGTCCGACGGGTCTTCGTCTTCGGGGAGTGCGCCGCGCGGCGTAGCCGTGCGCGGTGCGCTCTCCCCTATAGAGGGTCTAGAGGGTCCCTCTATAGAGGGTCGGTACTCATCAGCGGGGAGCTTCGCCCCGATGAGCGGGGCGGTTTGGGCCACCGATCGGGGCGCTTTCGTCTCCGATCGGGGCGCTTTCGTCTCCGATCGGGGCGGTTCGACCGCCTCGACCGCCCCGCTCATCGGGGCGGTTGGGATCCGCAGGCGGTATCGCGGCGACTGCTTGTTCGCCCACTGCGCCGGGCTCAGCAGCTCCATCCAGCCCTTTGCCACGAGGGTGGCCAGGACGCGGGAGGGTGTGCCCTTGGACCCGAACTTGCACCGCTGGATCAGCCGCGACTGAGCAACCCACGCGGTGTCGCCGCCCTTGAGGTGGTCGGCGTACGCGAGCAGCACCAGCGCCTCTGTGGAGGACAGCTGGTCCGGGTCCGCCTCCCACACGGCGTCACGGAAGATCTGGGCCCACGTTGGCCCCTGGTGGGTTGGTGCTTTGGCCATCAGGACGCCGCCGGCCGCCAGGCGTAGACGCCCCACGTGCCGCGGGGGCAGCGGTCAATCTCGACGCGCTCGATCGGTCGCGGTACCTTGACCGCGACGTCCTCGCCGGCCGTCTTTGGCGCCGCCCCGTTACCCCCGGGGCGGCGTTCGGCGTTCTTGGTCATCTCAGGCGGCCGCCGCGGTCTGCTGGTCGAGCCAGGCGTCTACATCGGACCATCGGTAGCGCACGTCACGACCTGCCTTGACGAACTTCGGGCCGGTGCCCACGTACCGCCACTGCTCCAAGGTTCGGACCGGCTTGCGCAGGTATTCGGCGACCTCCGCAGGCGTGCCGAGCGGTCGTCTGTCGCTCATCGTGCTCCCCTCCGAAAGCGGTGGTCCGCGCGACGTCACCGAGTAAGTCGCGCTGCTTATGCGATAGGTCTAACACGAGCGATCATGAGCGAGCAAGTAGCGCAACGTCAGCGCGAGAGAATCGTTACTTGCGCGGTTAACCGCCATGGTGGAGGATGTGCGCCATGCGTTTGGTGACCTACGGCAAGCACGGATGGGTCCGGGTCGACGGAATCGACGGCCTACCTGCCGCCTACGCCCACACCGTCGAAAAGGACGGGCGTCGGCTGATCAGCCGACTCATGTTGCTCACCGACCCGTGGCCGCCCGGCGTCACGTCGGCGACCCTGAAGTCGTTCCCGATCGGCTGGCTAGAACGGATGATCAACACTCCGGCGGCACTGGCGACGCTGAACGGGATGGAGTCCGACAGCCCGCGGAAGGACCCGCTCGCGGTAGCCATCCACAAGTTCTCAGCTGAGTTCCTGTTCGGTGAGCTGCCCGAGGTGCTCGACGACGAGGCGCCGAAGCAGAAGCTGAGTCGACCCGACGGTAGCGACCCGGAGGCGTTCTACCGGTTGGTCGCCGAGCGGTACGTCGCCGAGCTGGCCAACACGAAGGCAGTCGCACCGGCGCTCGCCGACGAGGCTGGCGTGCCGGTGCCGACCGTGCACCGGTGGATCGCTGAGGCTCGGCGACGCGGCCACTTGCCGCCCGCGCGGCGCGGTCGGGCGGGCTGAGCCATGGCGACCGTCAAGAGACGCACCGACGACCGGCCGAAGCCGTGGGAGGTCCGCTGGCGCGACGAGGCCGGCCGGCAGCGGAAGCGAGCCTTCGCGCGCAAAGTCGAGGCGGACCGGTTCCGGGCGTCGATCGAGCACAGCCTGAACACCGGCGCGTACGTCGACCCGCAGGCCGGCAAGGAGACCTTCCAGGCGTACGCCGAGCGGTGGCGCGTGGCCCAGCCGCATCGGCCCAACACCCGCGACCGGGTGAAGTCGCAGCTGCACACCCATGCGTACCCGGCGTTTGGCGGCCGGCCCGTCGCGGCTCTGCGGTTCAGCGAGCTACAGGGGTTCGTGACGGGCCTCGAGCTGGCGCCGTCGACTGCCCGGTCGGTGTGGCGCACGGTGCGAGCCGTCTTCGCCGCGGCCGTGCGCGACCGCGCGATCGGCGTCGACCCGACGCTCGGCGTGAAGCTGCCCGAGCTGACGCACGCCGAGATCGTGCCGCTGACCATCGACCAGGTCGACGCGCTCGCCGACCGGATCGAGCCGCGATACCGCGGCCTGGTCGTGCTCGGCGCGGCGGCCGGCCCGCGGCAGGGCGAGGCGTTCGCCGTCGAGGTCGACCGAATCGACTTCCTGCGCAAGTCGGTGAAGATCGACCAGCAGCTACAGCCGCAGCGCGGCGGCGGCGTGGTGGTCTGCCCGCTGAAGTCGAAAGCGTCGTACCGGCCGGTGCCGCTCGGCGACGTCGCGGTGGCCGAGCTCGCCGCGCACATGAAGGCGTACCCGCCGGTCGAGGTTGAGGTGCTCGACACCACCGGGAAGCGCCCGGTGCATCGGCTGGCGCGGTTCGTGTTCAGCGACGCCAAGGGGCGCCCGCTGGTGCGGAACCGCTTCAACGACGAGGTGTGGGCACCGGCCCGGGTGGCCGCCGGGGTGCCGGACGCCGGCTACCACGACACGCGGCATTTCTACGCGAGCCTCCTGATCGCGGCCGGTCTGTCACCGAAGGCGGTCGCGAAGCTGCTCGGTCACGCCAACGCGGCGATGACCCTGAATGTCTACAGCCACCTGTGGCCGAGCGACGAGGACCGGTCGCGGCAGGCGATCGACGACGCTTTCCGACGCGATGTGCCCCAGGTGCGCCCCGCGAAGGAGGCGTGATCTCCTTTGACGCAGGTCAGAGCACGTGCCCGCCCTCCCCCGTCCACTCCTGCATGTAGTAGCCGTTGTCCTCGATGGTCACGTAGGTCCGCCGGGCCGCCTCCTCACCCGGCGCGAACGCCGGGAACGTGGTGGTCAGCGGATAGGTCAGGTCGGCCAGCCCGCGCCGGCCGTGTGCGCTGGCCGGCGCGGTCGGCAGCGCCGCGCCGGCGGCGACGAGCGCGCCGCCGAACAGGGCCGCCCGCCGGGTGACGGTGGCGGCCGTCGTGGTCGTCCGTGATGGACACTCCTGCGTCGTGCACATGCCGACCATCACACCACTCCGGCCGCACCATTGACAGGGTCCGATCGCACGTGTGAACCTCGGCGGCGAGGCCGAGCGCGGGAGCCGGGCCGGGTGCGGCGCCAGGGCAGGTGCGCCGCCCGATCGCCGTTCCCCCGTCAGCGCCGGTCGTGGGCCTCCGCTGTGCGCTGCGCACGCACACCGAGAGGCAACAATGCGATCGATCCGCTCTTGGGGGCCGGCCGCCCTCGCCGCGACCGTGCTGGCCGCGGCGGCCGCCCTGACCTTCGTCGCGCCGAGACCGGCGCTGCAACCGGTCGCGGCCGCGGCCGAGACCTACAACTGGCGCAACGTCCGGATCGACGGCGGCGGGTTCGTGCCCGGCATCGTCTTCAACCCGGGCCAGCGCGACCTCATCTACGCCCGCACGGACATCGGCGGGGCGTACCGGTGGAATCCGTCGACCGGCTCGTGGATCCCTCTGCTCGACTGGGTCGGTTGGGACCGCTGGGGCTGGAACGGCGTGCTCAGCATCGCCGCCGACCCGGTGCAGACCAACCGGGTGTACGCCGCCGTCGGCATGTACACCAACAGCTGGGACCCCAACAACGGGGCGATCCTGCGCTCCACCGACCGGGGCAACAGCTGGTCGGCGTACCAGCTGCCGTTCAAGGTCGGCGGCAACATGCCCGGGCGGGGGCAGGGCGAGCGGCTGGCGGTGGATCCCAACGACGGCCGGGTCCTCTACTACGGCGCCGAGGGCGGCAACGGCCTGTGGCGCAGCACCGACTACGGGGTGTCCTGGTCGCGGGTGACCGCGTTCCCCAACGCCGGCAACTACACGCAGGATCCCGCCGATCCCAACGGTTATCTCACCGGCAACCAGGGCGTCACGTGGGTCGAGTTCGACCCGTCGACGGGGTCGACCGGATCGCCGACGCGCACCATCTACGTCGGGGTGGCCGACAAGCAGAACCCGGTCTACCGCAGCACGGACGCCGGCGTGACGTGGCAACGGATCCCGGACCAGCCGACGGGTTATCTCGCGCACAAGGCGGTGGTCGACCCGGCCGGCGGGTTCCTCTACATCGCGACCAGCGACACCGGCGGCCCGTACGACGGTGGCAAGGGTGACGTCTGGAAGCTGTCCCGGTCGACCGGTGCGTGGACCCGGATCAGCCCGGTTCCGTCGACGAGCGCCGACGCCTATTTCGGCTACAGTGGACTGACGATCGACCGACAGAACCCCGGCACCCTGGTCGTCGCCACGCAGATCTCGTGGTGGCCCGACGTCGTCTTCTTCCGCACCCGCGACGGCGGCGCCACGTGGTCCCGGGTGTGGGACTACAACGGCTATCCCAACCGGGTCAACCGCTACACGATGGACATCTCCGCCAACCCGTGGCTCGACTTCAACACCGCGCCGTCGGCCCCCGAGCAGACCCCCAAGCTCGGTTGGATGACGGAGTCGCTGGAGATCGACCCGTTCGACTCCGACCGGATGCTCTACGGCACCGGCGCCACGGTGTACGCGACCACCGACCTCACCGCGTGGGACGGCGCGACGGGCACGTTCACGGTCCGGCCGATGGCCCGTGGGCTCGAGGAGACCGCCGTGTTGGACCTGGCCAGCCCGCCGTCCGGACCGCCGCTCGTCAGCGCGCTGGGCGACATCGGCGGCTTCCGGCACGACGACCTGACCGCGGTGCCGGCGTCGTTCCACGACACGCCCAACCTGGGCAGCAACACGAGCCTGGACTTCGCCGAGGCGAACCCGGCGGTGATGGTCCGGGTGGGCAACGGCGACCGGGCGGCCAACCCGAACCTGAACCGGATCGGGGTGTCCACGGACGGCGGCCGCACGTGGTACCAGGGCCAGGAACCGGGCGGTGTCACGGGCGGCGGCACGGTCGCGCTGTCGACCGACGCCAGCGCGGTCGTCTGGAGCCCGCAGGGCGCCGGCGTGCACTTCTCGACGAGCCGCGGAAGCTCGTGGAGCCCGGCGTCGGGCATCCCTGCGGGCGCCACGGTCGAGGCCAGCCGGAGCGCGGCGTCCCGCTTCTTCGGGTTGGCGGCGGGCCGGGTCTACGCGAGCGCGGACGGGGGCCGCACCTTCGCGGCGGCCGCGTCGGGCCTGCCGTCCGACGGGAAGCTGCGCACGGTCGGCGGTGACGTCTGGGTCGCCGGCTCGGACGGCCTCTACCGGTCCACGGACAACGGCGCCACGTTCGGCCGTCTCGCGTCGGTGTCGAGCGCGGTCAACGTGGGCTTCGGCAAGGCGGCGCCGGGGCGTGCGTACCCGGCGGTCTTCCTGGTCGGCACCGTCGACGGCGTCCGGGGCGTGTTCCGTTCCGACGACACCGGCGCGACGTGGGTCCGGATCAACGACGACCAGCACCAGTACGGCAACGCGGGCGAGGCCCTGACCGGCGACCCACGGGTGTTCGGCCGGGTCTACCTGGGCACGAACGGCCGCGGCATCCTGGTCGCGGACCGGACGGGCCCGGAGCCGACGCCCACGGCGACGGCCTCGCCCACCGCGACGCCCACCGCGACGCCCACCGCGTCGCCGACCGCGTCGCCGGGCCCGGGTGGCTGCTCGGCCGCCTACCGGGTGACGGGCTCGTGGCAGGGCGGCTTCCAGGCGGAGGTGACGGTCCGCAACACGGGCAGCACGCCGACCAGCGCCTGGACGGTCACCTGGACCTACCCGACCGGCACCCAGGTCACCCAGCTCTGGGGCGGCGCCCACACCCAGTCGGGCACCACCGTGACGGTCCGCAACGCGTCCTGGAACGGCGCCCTGGCACCGAACCTCACCACCACCTTCGGCCTGCTGGCCAACGGCAACGCCACCCCACCCTCCACAGTGAGCTGTCAACGCGGCTGAGCCGAGCCGCATGGAGTGCGTCCCCGACGCACTCCATGCGGCCTCAGGTTTCGGTCACCGAGAGATGGGTAGGTGGGCCCCAGAGGAGACGGGACCATGAATCAGGCTCAGCTGGACAAGGTTGCACGGGGAACCGGCTTCATCGCCGCCCTCGACCAGAGCGGCGGCAGCACCCCGAAGGCGCTGGCCCTCTACGGCGTGCCCGAGTCGGACTACTCGGGCGAGAAGCAGATGTTCGACCTGATGCACGAGTTCCGCAGCCGGTTGATCACCTCCCCCGCGTTCACCGGAGACCGGATCATCGGGGCCATCCTGTTCGAGCAGACGATGGACCGGGACATCGCCGACCTGCCTGCCCCGCACTACCTGTGGGAGCGGAAGAACGTGGTGCCCTTCGTCAAGGTCGACGAGGGGCTCGCCGACGAGGCCGACGGCGTGCGGCTGATGAAGCCGTTCACGAAGCTGGACTCCCTCCTGCGACGGGCGACCGATCGGCAGGTCTTCGGCACCAAGATGCGGTCGTTCATCAGCGCGGCCGACCCGGGTGGCATCGCCGCCGTGCTGGACCAGCAGTTCGCGTACGCCGGTCAGATCCTCGACGCCGGCCTGATGCCGATCCTCGAGCCGGAGGTCGACATCGAAAGCCCGGCCAAGGCGCGCGCCGAAGACCTGCTCAAGCAGGGCGTGGCGGACCGCCTGGGCGGCGTGCCCGACGGTCGGCAGGTGATGCTCAAGCTCTCCATCCCGACCCAGGACGATCTCTATCTGGACCTCGTCCGGCATCCGAAGGTGGCCCGCGTGGTGGCCCTCTCCGGCGGCTACTCCCGGCCGGAGGCCACCGAACGGCTCGCCCGCAACCACGACCTCATCGCCAGCTTCTCCCGGGCCTTCACGGAGGGTCTGGAACGGAAGCAGAGCGACGAGGAGTTCGACCGCAATCTCGACGCGTCCGTCGCCGCCATCTACGCGGCCTCGACGACCTGATCAGTCCACCGCGAGCGCGGTCGCGGTGTCCCGGGCGAGCTGGACCTCCTCCTGCGGGCGGATCACCAGCACGGCAACCGCGGCGTCCGGGGCACTGACCGGGCCGTCGTCCGGCCGGTTGCCCATCGTGGGCGCGGCGACGCCGAGCAGCTGCAGGCCGGCGCAGATGTCGGCGCGTACCTCCGGCTGGTCCCAGCCGATCTCACCGGTGAAGACCAGCGCGTCGAGGCGGCCGAGCGAGGTCGCGGCGGCGGCGATCTCCCGGCGCACGCGATGGGTGTAGACGTCGAGGGCGAGGGCCGCGTCGGCGTCGCCGTCGCGGGCCGCCGCCACCAGAACGCGGGTGTCGCCGGAGCGGCCGTCGGAGAGTCCGAGCAGCCCGGACGAGCGGTAGAGGCCCTCGGCGAGCTCGTCGCGGGTCAGCCGGCCGGTGTCGAGCAGCCAGAGCAGCATCCCGGGATCGACCGCGCCGGAGCGGGTGCTCATCGGCACTCCGTCCAGGGGCGTCAGGCCCATCGAGGTGTCGACGCTGCGGCCCGCGCGCACCGCGCAGACCGAGTCACCGCCGCCGAGGTGGGCCAGCACGAGGTGGAGCTGGTCGACCGGGCGGCCGAGCAGCCCGGCGGCGCGCCGGGTGGCGTACGCGTACGACAGCCCGTGGAACCCGTAGCGGCGCAGGTCGAACCGGCGCCGCCACTCGGCCGGCAGCGGAAAGGTCGCGGCCCGCGGAGGCAGGTCGGCGTGGAAGGCCGTGTCCGGGCACAGCACGTGCGGGACGTCGGGCAGCAGGTCCCGGAAGAGGTCCAGCAGCGCCAACGCCGGCGGCACGTGCAGCGGGGCGAGGTCGGCCACCGCGTCGAGCCGGTGTCGCAGGTCGTCGTCGACGGTGACCGGCCGGGTCACCACGGCGCCGCCGTGCACGAGCCGGTGTGCGACGGCCCGGGGCCGGTTGTGCGCGGCGACGAACGCCCGAACCGCGTCCGCCGCCTCACCGGAACCGGGCGGGTCCGACCGGTCGAGCCGCGCGCCGGGCCGCTCGCCCTCGACGAACACCAGGTGCAGGCTGTGCGAGCCGGCGTTGACGGTCAGCACCGTCACGACGTCCACCGCCAGTCGGTGAACGCGCTCGGGTCGGCGCCGGTGCGATAGGCGTGCGCCACCCACTGGTCCCGCTCGCGGCTCAGGTCGTCGACGATGTCGCCACCGCGCGACGACCAGCCGTCGGCCAGCGACACGGCATGCGCCGCCAGGTCGTGCCGGGTCATCGCGTTGGCCGCTAGCAGGTCGTACGGCGTGGTGGTGGTGCCCTCCTCGAGGTAGCCGTGCACGTGGAACCGGTTGGGGTCGGTGCGACCGTGGAGCACCTCGTGCACGGCCGACGGGTAGCCGTGGAACGCGAACACCACCGGCACGTCGGCGCCGAACAGCCCGGTGAAGTCGTCCTCCGTCATCCCGCGCGGGTGCCGGTCCCGCGGCGCCAGGCCGATGAGGTCGACGACGTTGACCACGCGTACGCGAAGCTCGGGCGCGTGCCGGCGCAGCAGCCACGCCGCCGCCACCGCCTCGGTGGTGGGAGTCGTTCCGGCGCAGGCGATCACGACCTGTGGGCTGTCCGACGTGGACGCCCAGTCGAGCACGCCGGCGCCGGCGCGGCAGTGCGCCTCCGCGGTGTCGATGTCGAACCACTGTGGACCGTCCTGCTTGCCGGCCACGACGAGATTGATCACGGCTGTCGAGGTCAGGCAACGGCGCATCGTGACCAGCAGCGTGTTGGCGTCCGGCGGCAGGAAGATCCGGGCGACGGACGCCTTCTTGGTCAGGAGGTTGTTGATGAACCCGGGCCCCTGGTGGCTGTAGCCGTTGTGTTCCTGGCGCCAGCCGTCGCTGGTCAGCAGGTAGTTCAGCGCGGCCACCGGCGCCCGCCACGGCACCTCGCGAGAGATCTTGAGGAACTTGGCGTACTGGTTGACCATCCCGTCGACGATCGAGACGAACGCCTCGTAGCAGGGGAACAGGCCGTGCCGGCCCGTCAGCAGGTAACCCTGCAGCCAGCCCTGGCAGAGGTGCTCGGACAGCACCTCCATGACCCGGCCGTCGGTGGCCAGGTGCTCGGCGTACTCGTGGACGGGCCATTGGTAGGCCCGTCCGGTCGCCGCCAGCACGGCGTCGAGCTTGTTGGACGCCAACTCGTCCGGGCACATGATGCGAAAGTCGCGCGTGCCGGCGGTGGCCCGGAACAGCTCGGTCAGCCATCCGGCCAGCGCGCCGGTCGGGCTCGCGAAGGTCTCGCCGGGCCCACCCACCTCGACCGCCGCCGGCGCGACCGGCGGCAGCGGCAGGTCCCGGCGCAGTAGCCCACCGTTGGCCTGCGGCACGCTGCCCAACCGCCGGCCGCCCTCCGGCGGCACGGACAGCAGCCCTGGGTCCGGCCGGCCGTTGTCGTCGAACAACTCGTCCGGGCGGTACGAGCGCAGCCAGCGCTCCAGCAGGGCGAGCGTGTCGGGGTCGTCGGCGGCGTCCTCGAGCGGCACCTGGTGGGCGTGGAAGGTGCCGCCGAGCGGCTCCCCGTGCGCGTCGGTGTCCGGCACGCCCCAGCCTTTGGGGCTCCGGACCACCAGCATCGGCCACACCGGACGGTCGGGCCGGTCCCCCGCCAGGCATCGCTCGCGGAGATCCGCCGCGTCCGTCCGGGCGGCGTCCAGTGCCTCCGCCAACGCGGCGTCCGGATCGTCCACCGCGGTGACGTCCAGCAGGCGGGGTGACCAACCGGCCCCGGCGAAATAGTCGGTGAGCTCGCCGTCGCTCATGGTGGCGTAGATGGTCGGTGAGGCGATCTTGTATCCGTTGAGGTGCAGGATCGGCAACACGGTGCCGCTGGTGGCCGGGTCGAGGAACTTGGTGACGTGCCAGGACCCGGCGGTCGGTCCGGTCTCGGCCTCGCCGTCGCCGACGACGCAGGCCACCAACAGGTCCGGGTCGTCGAGCGCGGCCCCGGCCGCCGTCGCCAGCGCGTAGCCGAGCTCACCACCCTCGTGGATCACGCCCGGCACCTCGGGTGAGAGGTGGCTAGGAAACCCGCCCGGCCACGAGAACCGCCGGACCAGCTCGGCCAGCCCGGCACCGTCGCGGCCGAGCCGGGGGTCGACGTCGCCGTGCGTGCCCTCGAGCCAGAGGTTCGCGTGGATCGCCGGGGCGCCGTGGCCCGGCCCGGTGACGAGCAGGGTCCGCTGCCCGGTCCGGCGGACGAGCCGGTTCAGTCCCGCGTAGACGTAGGTGATACCGGGACAGGTGCCCCAGTGGCCCAGCAGGCGCGGCTTGAGATGTTCCGGGCGCAGCGGCTCCCGCAGCAGTGTGTTGTCCCGCAGGAAGATCATCGCCGCGGCGAGATAGTCGGCCGTCCGCCGGTAACGCGCCAGCAGCGCGGCGTCCGGAACGGCCGGAGCCGTCGACTGTGTCATGTTCGATCCCCTCGGTACGCGGGCCGGCTGTCCCTGCGTACCCGCGGGACAGTCGGTTACGCCGGTTCTCGATCCGGGGTCCGGTCACGGAGAACGGCCGGTCGCAAACCTCGCGGGCCGCCCACGCCGCGGCGCCCGTCCGCCGGGTTTCCCTGCGCTGAGCCCGGGTAGGTCCCATGGGCGTGGCGGGATCCATCTTCATGGGAGAACCCGGCGCGGACGACCCGAGCGACGGCGTCATCCCGCGGTTCAAGGCGGCGTTCCATCACGCGGGCGTCGGCATCGCGGTGGTGGACCAGGCCGGGAAGCTCGTCGACGTGAATCCGGCCTTCGACACGATCGTCGGGTCGCAGCACGGACCGACGGCCGGGCGGCTGCTCGCGGACCTGTTCGAACCCGCCAACCAGGAACTGGACCTCTACCACGTCGTCGGCCAGCTCGGCGCCATGGGCCCCGCGCCACCGGACGCCTTCCAGGTTGAAGCGCGGGTACGCGACTCACCGGGCCATGGTCGCTGGACCCTGCTCGTCCTGTCCCGCATCATCGACGGCTCGCCGTTCGTGCTGGTGATCGGCGTCGACATCACCGAGCAGCACCTGCTGCGGATCCGGCTGCGTGACCAGGCCCGGCAGGATCCTCTGACCGCGTTGGCGAACCGTGCCTATCTGCACGAGTGGGTCCAGGACCGCGCGCGTTCCGACGGCGACATGCGGCTCGGCATCTGCTTCGTTGATCTCGACGGGTTCAAACAGGTGAACGACCACTATGGACACGGTACGGGCGACCGGCTCCTGGCGGCCGTCGCGGACAGGTTCCGGCGGCTGGCGGACTCCTCGAGGCACCTGCTCGGACGCCTCGGCGGCGACGAGTTCGTCGTGCTGATCGCCCACCCCCGCGACGTCGACGAGGTGGGGGCGACGGCGGACCGGATGATCCATGCGTTGGCCCCGCCGTTCAGCATCGACGGCATGCGACTGAGCGTGTCGGCCAGCGTGGGTGTGGCGTTCTCCGACCACCGATTCGACCTGGACGGGCTGCTCCGCAAGGCCGACGCGGCGCTCTATCACGCGAAGCGCACCGCGCGCGGCACCTGGGCGTCGAGGGACTGACACCCTGAAGCGAGACGAGACGGTCCGTCTCGTCTGTGCTATCGTCGCCGCATGACGACGCAGCGCAGAGCGGCGCCCGACGCGGCCCGCCGGAAGGAAGCCTCACGCCGGGCGATCCTCACGGCGGCGTTCGACCTCCTGCGGGAGGTCGGCTACGGCCGGCTCACCATCGAGGGCATCGCCGCGCGGGCCGGGGTCGGCAAGCAGACCATCTACCGCTGGTGGCCGTCCAAGGGCGCCGTCATCTTCGACGCCTTCCTCCTGCTCAGCGAAGGCGCCGAGGGTGAGCCCCCGGTGCTGCCCGACACGGGCGACCTGGAAGCCGACCTCAAGGCGGTGCTGCGCGCCACGATCGCGGAGCTCAACGATCCGGGCTACGACCAGCCGATGCGCGCGCTGGCCACCGAGATCGCGCACGACCCGGAGCTGGCCGCCGCCTACGCGCAACGGCTGGACGGGCCGTTGAAGGAGGCCAAGCGACAACGGCTGCGCAGCGCTCAGCAGGCCGGGCAACTCGCCGGGGACCTCGACCTCGACGTGGCCGCGGAGCTGATCTGGGGGCCCGTCCTCAACCGTTGGCTGCACCGCAGCGGGCCGCTCACCGCCGACTACACCGACCGCCTCGTCACCACCGCCCTCGACGGCCTGCGCCCACGCCCGGCCCACCGCTGAACCGACAGGAGATCGCCTTCTTGCTCACCGCTCAACTCTCGCTGCACCACGTCACCCGCCGCTACGACGACCGCGTGGTGCTGGACACCGTCTCCTGCACCGTCAAGCCGGGCGAGAAGGCCGGCATCATCGGCGACAACGGCGCGGGCAAGTCCACGCTGCTGCGGCTCCTCGCCGGGGTCGACCGGCCCGACAACGGCGAGGTGACGGTGGTCGCGCCCGGTGGCATCGGCTACCTGCCCCAGTCGCTGGCGCTGCCGGCCGAGGCGACCGTCCAGGAGGCGATCGACCTCGCCCTGGCCGACCTGCGCGCGCTCGAGTCGCGGATGCGCGACGCCGAGACCGCACTGCACGGCCTGGCGGGTGCACGGCTCGCGGCCGCGCTGGAGGCATACGCCGACCTCGTCGCCCGCTACGAGGCGCGCAGCGGGTACGCGGCCGACACGCGCGTGGACATCGCCTTGCACGGGCTGGGCCTGCCGGCCCTGGACCGGACGCGGCCGCTGGGCACGCTGTCCGGCGGTGAACGGTCGCGGCTGGCCCTGGCCGCCACCTTGGCGTCCCAGCCGGAACTCCTGCTGCTCGACGAGCCGACCAACGACCTGGACGACCAGGCGGTGGGGTGGCTGGAGACGCACCTGCGGGCGCACCGCGGCACGGTGCTCGCCGTGACGCACGACCGGGAGTTCCTGAGCCGGGTCACGTCCACCATCCTGGAAGTCGGCGAGGGCACGGTGACGCGCCACGGCGACGGCTACGACGGCTACCTCGCCGCGAAGGCCGCCGAACGCCGACGCCGGCTCCAGGAATATGACGACTGGCGCGCCGAACTGGCCC
Source organism: Asanoa sp. WMMD1127 (assembly GCF_029626225.1). Taxonomy (NCBI): domain Bacteria; kingdom Bacillati; phylum Actinomycetota; class Actinomycetes; order Micromonosporales; family Micromonosporaceae; genus Asanoa; species Asanoa sp. WMMD1127. The sequence goes on along the minus strand of NZ_JARUBP010000001.1, from coordinate 5,823,088 downwards.
GCAACCGGAGGCTGGCCGCCGCGAACGCGGTCCGCCTGGACGCCATCCCGCGCAGGTCCCCGATGGCCAAGTTCGGGCACGGCGCCTTCCGGGCCCGCGGCCGCGACCACGGCGCGATGGGCCGCATCCGCAACGCCAAGGAGCGCATCGAGCGCCTCACCGGCAACCCCGTCACGCCGCCGCCGGACCCGCTCGTCTTCGCCCCGACCATCGCCGGCGCCGACGGCGAAGCGCCGGAGGCGGCCGCGGAGCTGGCCGGGATCCGCGTCGCCGACCGGCTCCACGTGCCGGCGCTGCGGATCGGGGCCGGGCAACGGCTCCTGGTCACCGGCCCCAACGGAGCGGGCAAGACCACCCTCGTCCGGGTCCTGGCCGGCGAACTGCGACCGGACGCCGGAACGGTCCGCACGCACGGCCGGATCGGGCACCTGCGCCAACAGGAATCCCCGTGGCCCGCCGACCTGACGCTGCCGCGGGCATTCGCCCACGGCCGGCCGGGCGACCCGGACGAGCACACCGACGAGCTGCTCTCCCTGGGCCTGTTCCGCCCGGCCGACCTGAGACTGCGGATCGGCGAACTGTCGTACGGGCAACGACGCCGCATCGAGCTGGCCCGGCTGGTCAGCGAACCGGTCGACCTGCTGCTGCTCGACGAGCCGACGAACCACCTCTCCCCCGCGCTGGTCGAGGAACTGGAGCAGGCCCTGGCGTCGTACCCGGGCGCGGTCGTCATCGTCACCCACGACCGCCGCATGCGCGCCCGCTTCACCGGCACCCACCTGGAGCTGCGCGGGGGCCACATCGCACACCTGCGGGAGACCACCCCGTTGGCGACCGCCTGCTAAGAGCTGCGCACGCCTGGGCGGCCTTCCTCGACCACGAAGCTCGCGATCGTCGAGACGGCGGCGTCCGGGGTGGACACTGCCGGCACGGCGCGGTAGTCCGTGCGCAGCGCGCGATGGTCGGCCGTGACCCGGACGTAGCCCCGGCGGCCGTCGTAGAACTTCATGTGCGGGTTCGAGGCCAGCCATTCCGTGCCGCGGGTGTCCATCGGCGCCCCGTCGCCGCCCGAGGTGACCGAGGTGCCCAGGAACTCGACGCCGACCGTACGCGAGGCCGGGTCGTCGAAGTCCTGCTTCAGCTCCGCCACCATGCTGCAGTGGGCGTCGCCCGTGACGACGACCAGGTTCTCGATCCGGCGGCGGGCCACCGTGTCGAACAGGCGCTGCCGGGCGGGCTCGTAGCCGTTCCAGTTGTCGTTCGGCAGCAGCTCGCCCGGGCCGGGGTCGCGGTCGGCCTCCGCCATCACCGTCTGCTGGGCCAGGATGTTCCAGGTGCCGGCCGAGTGGCTCAGCCCGTCGGTCAGCCACCGCTCCTGCTCCGCGCCGAGCATCGAGCGGGCCGGGTCGGCGAGCTCCTCCGGCGTGGTCACCTGGTCCGAGCGGTACTGGCGCCCGTCGAGCAGGTTGAACTCGGCGAGCCGGCCGTACCGCAGTCGCCGGTAGATGCGCATGTCGGGGCCGTGCGGCACCGCCGAGCGGCGCAGCGGCATGTGCTCGTAGTAGGCCTGGTAGGCCGCCGCCCGCCGGCGCAGGAACGACTCCGGGCTCTGCGCCGCGTCCTCCGAGGTCTCGTCGGCATAGTTGTTCTCGACCTCGTGGTCGTCCCAGGTCACCGCCCACGGGAACCGGGCGTGCGCGAGCCGCAGGTCGGGGTCGGTCTTGTACTGCGCGTGCCGCACCCGGTAGTCGGCCAGCGAGAAGATCTCCGCGGCCGGCAGGTGCGGCCGGCCGAGCGTGCCCGCCGCCGGACCCTCGTAGATGTAGTCGCCGAGGTGCAGCACCAGGTCCAGCTCCTCCTCGGCGAGGTGCCGGTAGGCGGTGAAGTACCCGGTCGGATAGTTGGAGCACGACACGAAGGCGAACGACAGCTCGCGCGGCCGGGAGTGCGCCGAGGGCGCGGTGCGGGTGCGGCCGACCGGGCTGACCGCGCCGCCGGTGCGGAAACGGTAGTAGTACTCGCGGTCCGGACGCAGCCCGTGCACCTCGGCGTGCACCGAGTGGCCGAGCTCCGGGGTGGCCCGCTCGAGGCCGCGCTTGACGACGCGGCGGAACCGCTCGTCCTCGGCGACCTCCCAGAGCACCGGCACGACGTGCCCGCTCATCCCGCCGAGGCCGTCGGCGATCAGGGGCTCGGGGGCGAGCCGGGTCCAGAGGACGACGCCGTCCGGCAACGGGTCGCCGGAGGCGACGCCGAGCGTGAACGGGTCGAGCTCGTGCTTGGGGTCGGCCATGACGGGCGCGGCGCTGACGCCGGCGACGGTGGCGGCCAGGCCGACGCCACCGGCGCCGGCGAGAGTGAGGAGCTGGCGTCGGTCGATGCGGTACGACATGGGTCGGGATACGCCCTTCCAGATGGACAACGCATTCCCCATTGATGATCACGATTGAGATGAGGTACGGGTTGCGTCCGGCTGAGCATCCGGCGGCGACCGGCTGACGGGTCTCCGGCGCGCCGCCGCCGGGCGGAGGCCACTTACCGGCCGTACCCTGGCGCTCTGTGTCGACCGTGTGGGCCGTGCTGCTGCTGGCCGTCGTGCTGGCGTTCGCCGTGGTCCGGCCCCGCGGGCTGCCGGAGGCGGCCGCCGCCGTGCCGGCCGGTGCCATCGCTGTCGGCGGCGGACTGGTGCCGTGGCCGGCGGCCCGCGACGAGATGATCATGCTCGGCCCGACGGTCGGGTTCCTCGCGGCGATCCTGGCCCTGGCCCACCTCGCCGACCGGTGGGGCGTGTTCGCCTACGCCGGCGCGCTCGCGGCCCGGGCGGCCCGGGGCAGCCCGACCCGGCTGCTCACCGTCGTCTTCGGGATCGCCGCCGCCGTCACCGCCGTGCTCAGTCTCGACGCGACCGTGGTGCTGCTCACCCCGGTGGTGTTCGCGACCGCGGCCGCCGCGGGGGTGCGGGCCCGTCCGCAGGTGTACGCCTGCACCCATCTCGCCAACGCGGGCTCGCTGCTGCTGCCGGTGGCCAACTTGACCAACCTGCTGGCGTTCGGCGCGACCGGCCTCACGTTCCTCGGCTTCGCCGGCCTGATGGCGCTGCCGTGGCTCGCGGTGCTCGCCGTCGAGTACGCCGTGTTCCGCTGGTTCTTCGCCGGCGACCTCGCCACGCCGGCCCGCCCGGCCGCCGTCGAGGCGCCGCCGCCGCCCCGGTTCGCGCTGGTCGTGCTGGCCCTGACGCTGGCCGGCTTCGCCGCCGCCGAGCCGATGGGGGTGGCGCCGGCCTGGGTCGCCGCCGCCGGCGCCCTCGTCCTCGCAATCCCTCTCGTGGTACGCGCGACCGACCACCGCCGCACCGCGGTGCGGATCGCGTTGTCGACGAACCCGCTGTTCTGCTTCTTCGTCTTCGGCCTGGGCGTCGTGGTGCTCGCCCTGCGCCGCAACGGCCTCGACGACCTGATCGCCGCGCTCACCCCCGGCCACGCCGACCTGCTCGGGCTGCTCGCGGTCGCCGGCCTCGCCGCGCTGCTGGCCAACCTGGTCAACAACGTCCCGGCGACGCTGGTGCTGGTGCCCGTCGTCGCGCACACCCCCGGGCTCGTGCTGGCCGCGCTGATCGGCGTCAACGTCGGACCCAACCTCACGTACGTCGGTTCGTTGGCCACCCTGCTCTGGCGGCGCATCCTGCATGCCCGCGACGAGCCACCGGCGACGGCGGCGTTCCTGCGCCTGGGCGCGATCTCCGTGCCGGCGTGTCTGCTCGCGGCGGTAGCGGCGCTGTGGGTGGCTCTGAAACTATCCACTGTGTCGTGAGGGTCGTCGTCTGGTTGGCCGAGGGCACCTGGCAGGCGTGCGTCGACGCCGCCGCCGAGGTGGCGCCGCCGTCCGCCTCGATCACCCTGCTGCACGTCACCGACCCGGCGCTGGCCTCCGACGTGTCCGACGCCTACGCCGGGATGGTGGGCCGGGGTTCCCGCGACGATCCGGGGGCCGCCGTCGGGGCGGCAGCCGCGCACGCCGAGGAGGCGCTGCTGGCCGCCGCCGCGGCCCGCCTCGACCGGCCGGCCGACCCGGTGCGGCGGCACGGGCGGCTCGAACGCGAGGTCGTGGCCGCCGCCGAGGGCGCGGACCTGCTGGTCGTGGCCCGCGACGGCCCGGTCACCCGGCTGGGCCCGCGCAGCCTCAACCCGCCGACCCGGTTCGTGCTCGACCACGCCCCCTGCGCGGTGCTGCTCGTCTGGCCGACCGCGCCGCCACCGGTGGAGACGATCCCACCGCCACCGCCGCACAAGGCCGCCCCACCGCACAAGGCCGCGCCGCACAAGGCCGCGCCGCACAAGGCCGCCCCACCGCGTAAGGCCCCGCCGCCACCGCCATGATCAACCGCGGTCGACCGCGGGCACGCCCTCGCTGAAGCGCCAGCCGGCGGCCGCGTCCGCCCGCATCGGCCGGGCGAAGTGGTAGCCCTGCGCGTAGCGGCAGCCGACGTCGAGCAGCAGGTCGCGGCTGGCGGGGTCGTGCACGCCCTCGGCCACCATGTCGAGCCCCAGCCGGTCGACGAGGTCCGCGACCGTCTCAACCAGCACGCGCGATCGGGCCGACGTGGGGTCGGCCAGGAACGAGCCGTCCACCTTGACCATGTCGATCGCGGACTGGCGCAGGTAGGACAGCGACGCGTAGCCGGTGCCGTAGTCGTCGATCGCCACCCGCACGCCCTCGGCCCGCAGGTCGTCGAGGTAGGTCCAGGCCCGCTCGTCCTCGCCGACCAGGTCGCCCTCGGTGATCTCGAGCACGAGCGAGTCCGGCCGGGCGCCGGAGTGCGTCAGCTGCTGGACGACCCGGTCGCCGAAGTCGGGCAGGCGCAGCTGGCGCGGCGCCACGTTGACCGACACGTAGCGCCGGGCCGCCGTGCCGTCGTTGAGCCTCGGCAGGTCCTCGAGCGCCCGGGCCAGCACCCAGTCGCCGACCTCGGCGACCAGCCCCGTCGACTCGGCGATCCGGATGATCTCGGCGGCGGTCATCGGCGGCCCACCGTCGCGCAGCCGCAGCAACCCTTCGAAACCGACCGGCCGCGCCGTGGCCGTCTCGACGATCGGCTGGTAGCGCAACGTGAGCGTGTCCGACCGGAGGGCGCGCGCCAACCGGTCACGGGCGCCGAGGTGCTGCCGGGTCGGCGCGGGCATCCCGGGCCGGTACTGCCGCCAGCGGCCCTTGCCCGCGGCCTTCGCGCTGTAGAGCGCGCTGTCGGCCTCGCGCATCAGCATGTCGGGATCGCTGTCGTCGGCGATGAACGCGAGCCCGATGCTGGCCTGCGCGTCGACCCGGAGGCCGTTGATCATCGCGGGCTCGGCGAGCGCGTCGGAGATCCGCTGGGTGATCCCGCGCGCCGTCTCCACGTCGAGGTCGCGCAGCAGCACGCCGAACTCGTCCCCACCGAGGCGGGCGACGAGGTCCTCCGCGCGTACGCAGTCCTCGATCCGGCGGGCGACGAACACGAGCAGGCCGTCGCCGACCTGGTGCCCGAAGGTGTCGTTGACGGCCTTGAAGTCGTCGAGGTCGACGAAGAGCGCGGCCCACCCGGCCGAGCCCGAGCCGGCCCGCAACTGCTCGCCGAACCGGTTCGGGTTGGCCAGGCCGGTCAACGGGTCCTCGTTGGCCCGGCGCTCGAGGTCGCGGCGCAACAGCCGTTCCTGCGTGACGTCATGCAACGTGGTCACCACCCCTTGGACAGTCGGATCCGCGGTCAGGTCGCGCCGGAACACCTGCACCACCGAGGTGCTGCCGTCGGGCGCGTCGACGTGCCCCTCGGCGCCGTCCTCGACGCTGCGCCATCCCGTCCGGTCCGGCTGGGTCGGCGTCACCAGGCGGTCGAAGCGCTCGCCCCGGACGTCGCGCCCGAACATCCGTTGTGCGGACGGACTGACGTACTCGATGTGGTCCTCCTGGCTGATCAGGATCACGTCGGTGCTGGTGGTCACGATGCTGCGGAAGTAGCGCTCCCGTTCGCGCTCCTGGAGCCGGTGCATCAGGTCGATCCGGTCGAGGGCGAGCGCGGCCTGGTCGAGCATCGCCTGCAGCGCCTGGTAGTAGTCCTCGAGCAGGCTGACCGGCGCCGTCACGATGGCGACACCGCCGGTGGTCGTGACGGCGTCCGTCGTGATCGCCGCACCGGTGTCCAGTGGATAGACCAGCTCACCGCGGTCCCCCGGCCCGGCGCGCACCTCCGGCAACGCGCCCCGGCGCCCGTCGCGCACCAGCTTGACCTCACTGTCGGGCAGCACGTCCCGGACGGCCGCGCGGATGGCCCCGCGGACCTGGCCTTCGTCGGTGGCGACGGCGAGGATGCGCAGCGTGTCACGCACGACCGAGGTCACCCCGGCCCGCCGCCGGCTCGCCTGGGCGTAGACCGCCATCCGGGCCACGACGAGGACGGCGACGAGGATCGCGACGATGCCGATGACCGCTCCCGTCCGCACCACGCCGCGGCCCGCCTCGACCAGCAGCGCGGTCGGCGCGGCGACCAACGCGACCGCGATGATCCCGAGGCCGACCGGGCCGAACCCGCGGCTGATCCGGGGGGCTTCGGGCACGCTCTCGCGCGCCGGCAGCTGGGCCGCCAGGCCGCAGGCGACCACGAAGGTGAGCAGGAGGAACCCGACCGGTGCCGAGTCGCCCCAGGTGCCGAGCACGCGGGCGCGGACGTAGGCGAGATCGGCGAAGAGGAACACACCCGTGCCGACCGCGATCAGCAGCAGCGCGACACTGCGGCCGATGGTGATCAGGGCGCCGACGGCGGCGGCCACCACGAGGACGTAGCCGACCAGCGTGGCCACCGCGACGGTCGCGGTGAACCGGTCCTGGTCCATCGACTCGATCGCCGGGCGCAGCACGAGAATCCACGTGATGAGCGATCCGGCCAGCGTGAGAACGGCGGCGTCGAGCACCAGCAGGGGACTGCGGGAGGTGGGCGACGGCTGGGTCAGCCGCAGCACGCCTATCGCCAGTGGCAGGTAGGCGCACAGAAACACGAGATCGAGGATCTGCGGGAAGTCCGACGGTCGGATGACCCCGGTGGTGGCCGTGGCGAAGAACGCGTCGCCGATCGTCAGCAGCGTCGCCGAGAGCGCGATCAACAGCCAGGCCCCCGGCCGGCGCACGGTGCGGCGGTGCACGCCGACGAGGATGGACACCACGCTGGCCCCGCCGACGAGCACCACCGCGGTGGTCCGAGTCAGGCCGAAGACGTAGAGCACCGGGCCGATCACGGAGACGATCGCCAGATAGAGCCAGTGCCACACGGTCAGGCGGCGGCCGAGCTCCCGCACGATGGCGGCGGGTCCCCAGCCGGGAAGCCGCCGCCCTGCCCGCCGCGCGTCGGTCACGCCGTGGGGTACCCCGGGGCCTCGTCCTTACACGGTCATTCAGCTCATATCCCGCCAATTCGCTCCCTGCCGCCCCGACGGCCTCACGGGCCACACCGCCGTCCTATGTGGTCAAACGCGAGCGGCCCCGACTAGGATCGGACGAGTGGCTGGCACCGCCGATGGGGACCGGGCGCCGCGCCGGCCCGCGACGATGGCCGATGTCGCCCGGCGGGTGGGCCTGTCCCACCAGACCGTCTCGCGGGTGCTCAACGACCATCCGCTCGTGCGGCCCGACACCCGCGCCCGCGTGCTCAAGGCGATCGAAGACCTCGGCTACCGCCGCAACTCCGCCGCTCGCGCTCTCGTCACCCGGCGCTCGCAGACGCTCGGCGTGATCACCTTCAACAGCACGCTGTACGGCCCGGCCAGCACCCTCTTCGGCATCGAACAGGCCGCCCGCGACGCCGGCTTCGTGGTCACCATCGACAGCCTGACCGCGCTCACCGCGACGTCCGTCCGCGCGGCCCTCGACCGGCTGGGCAAGCAGGCGGTCGAGGGCATCATCGTGATCGCGCCGCTGTCCGGCACCGCCGAGGTGCTGGCGGCGCTGGCCGGCGAGCTGCCGGCGGTGGTGGTCGAGGGCGGCACGGTCCCCGGCCTCGGCGCGGTCAGCGTCGACCAGGAGGACGGCTCCCGGCGGGTGACGCGGCACCTGCTCGACCAGGGCGCGTCCACCGTGTGGCACGTGGCCGGGCCGGGCGACTGGATCGAGGCCGAGGGCCGGGTGCTCGGCTGGCGGCGTGAGCTGCGTGCGGCCGGCGCCACCGTGCACCGGCCGCTGCGGGGCACCTGGAGCCCGTCGTCGGGCTACGAGGCCGGGCGCCGGCTCGCGGCGCGCGACGACGTCGAGGCCGTGTTCGTCGCCAACGACCAGATGGCGCTCGGGCTGCTCCGGGCGTTCCACGAGGCGGGCGTACGCGTACCCGGCGACGTGCTGGTGGCCGGCTTCGACGACGTGCCCGAGGCCGCCTATTTCACGCCGCCGCTGACCACCGTGCGGCAGGACTTCACCACCGTCGGCCGGCGCAGCATCGAGCTGCTGGTCGAGCAGGTGGCGGCCGGTCGACCGCTGGAGCGCCGGGCGGTCGTGCCGGCCGAGCTGGTGATCCGGCAGAGCTCCATCCGCTGATTAACCGTCGCGTCACACGGTTGACATCCCGCCGCCGATCGATGAATGTTAACGCTAACATTCATTTTCGTATCACGAGAGGCGCGCCGACATGGCCGAGTTGGGCGCATCCCCCGCCTTCCATCGCCAGATCGCACCCGTCAACCGACCGACCTCCGGCGTCCCGGACGCCGTCGCCGCGGCCCGCATCGAGCTGCGCCAGCTGCGCTACTTCGTCTCCCTGGCCGAGGAGCTGCACTTCGGGCGGGCCGCCGCCCGGGAGCACATCGTGCAGTCCGCGCTCAGCCAACAGGTCCAGCGGCTCGAGCGCACCCTGGGCGTGCTGCTCGTGCGGCGCACCACCCGGCACATCGAGCTGACGCCGGCCGGCGCCCGGTTCCTGCTGGAGGCGCGGCAGATCCTGGAGCACGTCGACCGGGCCGCCGGGCTCGCCCAGGGGCTGACCGAGACGCCGCCCGCGCTGCGGGTCGGGCTGCTCGACGACGGCTACGAGGCCGCCCGGCCGGTGCTCCGGGCGCTCCGCGACCGCCATCCGGATGTCGAGGTGCACCAGGTCCAGGCGGGCGTTCCCGAACAGTGCCGGCTGCTCGCCGACGGGCGCCTCGACGTCGGCATCGGGCGCAGCTGCGGCGCGCCGGCGCAGATCGCGTCCGAGTTGTTCCGGCTCGACCCGCTCGGCGTGCTGGTGCCCGACGGCCATCGGCTGGCCCGGCTGCCCGTCGTGCCGGTCACGGCGCTGGCGGACGAGCCCGTGCTGCTGCCGGACGAGTCCCGGGCGCCGGAGCTCGCCGAGTTCGTCGCCGAGGTCTGCCGGGCGGCGGGCTTCGTGCCCAGGGCTCACCCCGGCACCGTGCAGAACCTGCGCGCCGCCGTCGACCTGGTGGCGGCCGGCGCCTGCGTGATGTGCGCGCCCGCGTCGAGCGCGGACCTGGCGGCGCCGACCCGGTGGCGCCCCCTCGCCCCGGCCGTACCGCGCTATCCGTGGTCGGTGCTGTGGCGCGCGGAACGGCCGTCGCCGGAGGTGCGCGCGTTCGTCGCCATCGCCCGGGAGCTGTCCCGGGCCGAGGGCTGGCGGGATCCGCGCCGCGTCGAGCTAGCGAGTTAGCCGGATCATGTTCCACGAGAGGGGCGGCAGGACGGCCTGAACCCGTCCACCGTCGACCTTCGGCGGGTCGAGGCGACGCGGCGCCACGCGGTCGGGCGCGGCCGCGGTGTTGACCGCGTCCGGGTCGTCGTCGGCCAGCGTGACGTGCTCGGCCACGGCCAGCTCCGGCAGTGACCGGGCGTCGACGTCGAGCGTCAGCTCCCGCTCCTGGTCGCGGTTGACCGCGAACAGCACCACACCTTCGTCGCCGTGCACCGCCACCGCGTCGAGCACCGGCACCTCGCCGTGCACCGCGGTCTCGTACGTCGGGCCGGTCGGCTCCGTGCGCAGCACCGTGCCGCGGCCGTGCCGGGAGGTCAGGGCGAACGGGTGGTAGCTGCTTTGCCGCCACGCCGGCCCGCCGGGCTCGGTCATGATCAGCCCGATCACGTTGACGAGCTGGGCCTGACAGCCGATGCGCACCCGGTCGGCGTGCTTGAGCAGGCTGATCAGCAGGTTGCCGACCACCACGGCGTCGGTCACGGAGTAGACGTCCTCGATCAGCCTCGGCGTCCGCTGGATCGGCAGGTTCTCCTCGCCGGCGAAGTCGCTCTGGTACCAGACGTTCCACTCGTCGAACGACAGGTTGATCCGCTTGCGGTGGCGGCCAGCCGCGCGCACGTGGTCGGCCGTCGCGATCACCGCCTCGATGAACGCGTCCATGTCGACCGCCGACGCCAGGAAGCTGCCGCGGTCGCCGTCGCGCTCCTGGTAGTAGGCGTGCAGCGAGACGTAGTCGGCCACGTCGTAGGTCTCGCCGAGCACGGTCGCCTCCCACGACCCGAACGTCGGCATGCCCCGCCCTGAACTGCCGCACGCGACCAGCTCGATCGACGGGTCGACCAGCCGCATCGCCTTGCCGGCCTCGGCCGCCAACCGGCCGTATTCGAGCGCCGTCTTGTGGCCGATCTGCCAGGGACCGTCCATCTCGTTGCCCAGACACCAGACCTTGATGCCGTGCGGCTCGGCCGCCCCGTTGGCCCGCCGCCGGTCCGACCAGTAGGTGCCGGACGGGTGGTTGCAGTACTCCACCAGGTTGCGGGCGGCGTCGATGCCGCGCGTGCCCAGGTTGACCGCCATCATCGACTCCGCACCGACCGAGCCGGCCCACCGCTGGAACTCGTCGACGCCCACGTGGTTGGGCTCGATGCTCCGCCACGCGAGATCGATCCGCGTCGGCCGCTCGGCGACCGGCCCGATGCCGTCCTCCCAGTGGTAGCCGGACACGAAGTTGCCGCCCGGGTAGCGCACGATCGGCACGCCCAGCTCGCGGGTCAGCGCGGCGACGTCGCGCCGGAAGCCGTGTTCGTCGGCCTCCGCGTGACCGGGCTCGTGGATGCCGTCGTAGACACAGCGGCCGAGGTGCTCCACGAAGCTGCCGTAGAGGCGCGGATCCACCTCTCCGACGCGGAACGCGGGATCGACGGTGAGCGCGGCGAAGTGCACGAATTCTCCTTAGCCCTTGAGTCCGGAGCCGGCGATGCCCTGGACGATCTGGCGCTGGAAGAGCAGGAAGACGGCCACGAGCGGGATCGCGCCGAGGATCGCGGAGGCCATCGTGTCCGCGTACCGGATGCCGAAGGCGCCCTGGACCGTCGCCAGGCCGACCGGGACGGTCATCAGGTCCGGGTTGCTCAGCACGAGCAGTGGCCACAGCAGGTCGTTCCAGGTCGTGACGAACGTGAAGATGGCGACGGCGGCGACCGCGGGCCGGGCCAGCGGCAGCACGATCCGCCGGTAGACGCGGAAGAAGCCGGCCCCGTCCATCCTGGCCGCCTCCTCGAGGTCGCGGGGCAGACCGTCGAAGAACTGCTTGAAGATGAACACCGCGATGGCGGCCGGGATCTGCGGCAGGATCACCGCCCAGTAGGTGTTGAGCAGCCGCAGCGCGTCGAACTCGCGGAACCACGGCACGATCAGCACCTGGCCGGGAATCATGATGCCGGCGAGGATGGCCCAGAAGACCACGTTCTTGTAGCGGAACCGCAGGCGCGACAGGGCGAACGCGGCCATGCTGGCCACCACCACCGTGCCGAGCGCGGCGAGGCTGGAGACGATGAACGAGGCGCCGTACCAGCTCCACATGTCGGTGTCACGCAGGGTGCGGGTGAACGCGTCGAACGTCGGGTTGTCGATGAGCCAGGTGGTGCGGGTCGTCTCGGCGTTCGGCTTGATCGCCGTGTCCACCGCCCACAGCAACGGCACGAGCCACAGCAGCGCGAACGCGATCAGCACGCCGGCGCAGATGCGGTTGAACAGCTTCTCCCGGCTGTGGATCCGCTCCATCGTCACGCCGGCGTCGGTCGTCGTGCTGGCCATCGTCACATCACCCTCTCCTGCCGGCGCACCAGCGTGAACCAGATCGCCGAGACCGCGAGCACCACGAGGAAGAACAGCATCGACACGGCGGCGGCGTAGCCGACCCGGTAGTTGGTGAAGCCCTCGTCGTAGACGTACTGGAGGATCGAGCGGGTGGCGAAGTTCGGGCCGCCCGCCGTCATCAGGTACATCTGGTCGAAGACCTTGAGCGAGGCGATGACCTGCAGCACCGCGACCAGTGTGGTGGTGCGGCCGAGCATCGGGATGGTGATGCGGCGGATCTGCTGCCACGGGCTCGCCCCGTCCATCGCGGCCGCTTCGTAGAGGTCGCGCGGGATCTCCTGCAGACCGGCGAGGTAGAGCACGAAGTTGAAGCCGAGCGTCCACCAGATGGTGGTGATGGCCAGCGACGGCATCGCCCAGGCGGCGTCACCCAACCAGCTCGGCGGCGTCATGCCCAGCTTGGTGATCGCCGTGTCGAACAGGCCGAGCGCCGGGGTGTAGAGCCACATCCAGATCAGCGCCACCACCGCGGACGGCAGGATGTACGGCGCGAAGAACGCCAGCCGGTAGAACCACCGTCCCCGCCCGACCCGGTTGGCCAGCAGCGCCAGCCCGAACCCGAGGATGACGAGCGGCGGCGTGGTCAGGATCGTGAACCACAGCGTGTGCCACAGCGACGACCAGAAGTCGGCGCTGCCCAACGCCTCGGTGTAGTTGCCGAACCCGGCCGCGCCGTTGAGGCCCGGCTTGACCAGGCTGGCGTCGGTGAAGCTGAGCACCAGCCCGTAGAGCGCCGGGCCGATGACGAAGGCCAGATAGAGGACCACGAAGGGGGCGAGGAACGCCGCCGCCGGCCGCCCCTGCCGCGCCGGCGCTCCCGGCGGGGGCGCGGTCGGCGCGATGCCGCGACCGGTGTCGGTCTCGGTCTGGGGTGAGGTCTGTGTGGACACGGGCGCCTCCCGGTCTACAGCGGCGACGCGGTGGCAGCCAACTGCTCCAGGCTGCCGCGCATCTGTGCGATGGCTTGTTGCGGTGTCGAGGCGCCGGCCAGAACGTCGCCGATGGCGGAGCCGGTGATGATCTCGAAGTTGGAGCCGGAGCCGGAGTACCAGCCTTCGGCGTCGTACGCGGCCGCGTCGGCGGCCGAGGCGTAGTTGGACTGCGGCGTCATCTGCGCGAACTCGCTGCTCTGGGCGAACGGCAGCCACAGCGGCACGTGGCCGCCCTCGGTCCACGTCTTCGACTGGTCCAACATGGACCGCACGAAGGTCAGGGAGCGGTCGATCCGGGCCTGGTCGCGGTGCGGCTGGCGGGGCAGCACGAAGGTGTGCGAGTCGGCCTGCACGGCGTAGTTGCCGCCGCCGAACACGTTCGGGAACAGCGTCATGCTGAACGGCAGCTTCGCGGTCTGGAAGGTCGTGATCTCCCACTCGCCCTGGAAGAAGAAGCCGGCGTCGCCGTTGGCGAACATCGCGATCGAGCCCTGGTAGTCGATCGGGTTCGGGAACAACCCGTCGCGGGTGAGCGCCTGCATGAACTCGAGGACCTGCGTCGCCTTCGCGTCGTCGATCACCACCCGCGTGCCGTCGTCGGCCAGCATCTGCCCGCCGAGCTGCGAGTAGAACGACTGGAACATCCGCCACGGCGTCGAGGTTTCCGAGACGAACGCGACCACCCCGCCGACCGTGCCGGTGACCTCCTTCGCCTTGCGCATGGCGTCGACGAACGCCTCGGGGCTGTCGATCGGCTTGAGCTTGCCGCCCGCGTCGAGCAGGCCGGCCTCCTGGCAGATGTCGGTGTTGTAGAACATCACGAACGGGTGGGTGTCGATCGGAATCGCGTACGCCTTGCCGTCGACCAGACCCGCCTCCCACGCCCGCTGGTTGAACTTGTCCGGCGTCATCCCGTGCCGGGCCAGGTCTTCGGGGCGGAGCTCCTCCAGCAGGTCGGCCCGCACGAGGTTCTTCATCCGGGTTAGGTGCGAGATGGCGACCTCCGGCGGGCGGTCCCCGAGCGTGGCCAGCGACAGCTTCGTGTAGTAGGGATTGCCCCAGGCCAGCGTGACCGCGGCGAGCTCGATCCCGGGGTGCTCCTGCTGGAAGGCGTCGAGCATCTGCTGCATGCGCACGCCGTCGCCGCCGCCGAACAGGTTCCAGTAGTCCAGGGTCCCGGTGTCCCGGGCGGCGGTGAGGCCGCTGGCCACCGACGAGCACCCGGCGGTCGCGCCGAGCCCGACGGCCGCCGCCGCGGCGCCCAGCAGGCGGCGTCGGGACCAGCCGCCGGTCGATTCTCGCCGATCAGGATCAAGCGTCATTGCTCCGTCCTTTCCGCGCCGGCGCGTTGACTGAGCCTTGCCGCCGGGCGGACGGGACGTCCACGGGTTGATCTTCGCAAATCAAGATGGCCCGGGCGCGAATCGCGAAAGATCGTCACCGTGCGCGCAGCGTGAGCTCGTCACCGGGTCGCCAGGCGCGTTCGACGTCGGCGTAGGTGCCGGCGCGGGTCGGCTGTGGTCGCCCGCCGGCGACGGTCAGCTCGGCGCGGGTGGCCCAGGGCGGCACCCGCAGCGACAGCGTCCATTCCCTGGCCGGGGTCTCGCACACGCGTACCGTCACGTCGGTTCTGGCGATCTCGACGGCGAGCGTGATGCGGCCGTCGCCCAGCCGAGCGGTCAGCACGCACGGCGCGTGCAGCTGGATCTGGACGCCGTCAGCGTCGGCGGTGGCGAGGTAGTTGTCCATGGTGGACAGGATCCGCCTGGTGTCACGGGCGGGGCCGGCGGCGAAACCGTTGTGCAGCAGGCGATCGGTGGCATGGGCGTAGCGTGGGTCACCGGTCGCGAGCAGCATGCGCCAGGCCCATTGCACCATGGGGTACGCGTGGTCGGCGGTCAACGCGGTGGCGGCGAACCGGGCGGCCAGCGTCTCGAGCAGCTCACGGTCGTCACACTCGGTGGCGACGTCCGCGGCGCCGGCCGCGGCCTGGGCGGTGTCGTGTTTCACGAGCTTGCCGGCCAGGTCGAGGAAGCGGCGGTTGTCGGTCTCGCGGAACAGCTCGACGAGCGCCCTCGCCGCGTCGGGGTCGTCGTCGGTTACGTCGGTGGCGACGGCGAGGAGGTCGCGGTCGCCGGTCGCCCTCACCTGGGCGATAGCGGCGTGGATCAGGTCGGCGGTCGGCGGGGGCCGGGTCGCGAGCAGCTCGGCGGTGGCCTCCCGCTGAGCGCTCAGGAGATCGGGCGCGGGCTGCCTGGCGTACTCCCAGGCGAGGGCTTCGAGCCACTGGCAGACGTGCCCGGAGTCGGTGCGGCCGGCGGGGATCGCGACGGTCCGGTTGACGTGCTGGCGGGCCGCCCACGGCCCGCCGGTGATCCGGACGGCCCCGAGCGGCAGCGGACGCAGCCTGCAGGCCGCGGCGGCGGTGGGGGCGACAGGCCCCGCGCTCGGCATGCCGCCAGCGAACGCTCCGTGGCCGGGTGGCCGCAACCACCGAATCGCGCAGGCACTTTTCGCCGCGACTGATAAGTTGTCGCCCGCCGGGCTCCATGCTCTGGAGGACAGCCGATGCTCTCTTCGCCGCAACGCGCCGCGTTCGCGCTTCATGGGCTGTTGCGGCTGCCGGCCGCCCTGCCCGACCCGGACGTCGCCGCCATGCGTGACCGGTTCTGGTCATTCCTGACGGCCGAGCACGGACTGCGGCCTGACGACCCGGTGACGTGGACGGTCGAGCATCCCCGCCACCTCCAGGCGTTGCGGCGGTCGGGCGCGTTCGCGCCGCTGGGCGGCGCACAGGTGGTCGGCGCGCTCGACGATCTGTTGGGTGTCTGGCGGCGCCCGACCTCCTGGGGCCTGCCGCTGGTCACCTTCCCCCGCACCGGCCGCTGGCGACTGCCGGCCACCGGCTGGCACGTCGACTCGTACGGGCCCGAGCACGACCTCCCGGGCGTGACCGTCTTCGCGTTCCTGCTCCCGGTGGCCGCGGCCGGCGGCGGCACGGCCGTGCTGGCCGGCTCGCACCACCTGGTCAACCGGCACATCGCCACGACCGGCACCTGGCGACCGGCCGAGGTGAAGGCCGCCCTCACCGCCGCGCACCCGTGGCTGCGCGAAACCTGGCGCGGCAACCGCGAACCAGGCGACGAGGCCGTCCTGGACGGAATCAGCGTCGAGGTACGCGAACTGACCGGGAACCCCGGCGACGTGGTCCTCATGCACCCGCGCACCCTGCACGCGCCGTCCCCCAACACCGGTCCCACCCCGCGGATGATGCTGGTCGAGATCATCTCCCGGCTCAGTGCGGGAAGGCCCGAGGCGTCCGTGGTGTGATCTCGGCGCGGAACTGCTCTATGCGGGTCCAGACCTGGCGCATGCCGACAGTCTGCTCGAGCCGGTCCAGGTAGAGGTTCCGTGCCGCGATGCCCGCGAGGTCGAAGGTGAAGTACATCGCCATCAGCGGGTTGACGAACAGGCGCGTGTCGCTCGTGCGCCGGGTGAAGCGGACGTCGCCGTGCCGACCCGCGAGCGCCGCGGCGATCTGGCCGTTGACGATGCTGGGACGCAGCGGCGTCGCGGCCTGGGCGTGGGCGACCGCGGCGCGGTAGAGCGCCGCCTCCGTGGATCGGCTCGGCACGGAGAAGGCGCCGAGGTACGCGCCCGCGGCGTCCAGGTCGGCGATGTTCTCGAGGACCTGGGTGTGGTTGACCCCGTGATAGGCGTCGATGCCGAAGCCGATGCACGCCACGAGCCGCACGGGCACCGTGTCGAGGCCGGCGACGGCGGCGAGGCTGGTCATGTCCTCGGCCGGCGTGCCCAGGCCGGCCTCGTCGCCGCGCAGCAGAATGTCGGTGCCGCCGTCGACGAGCACGATCGCGTCGATGCCGAGCCGGTCGACCAGGCCTTGGTACGCCGCACGCAGCGGCCGGACACCGATCTGCGGGAA
The DNA here is from genome assembly GCF_029626225.1 of Asanoa sp. WMMD1127. Classification (NCBI taxonomy): domain Bacteria; kingdom Bacillati; phylum Actinomycetota; class Actinomycetes; order Micromonosporales; family Micromonosporaceae; genus Asanoa; species Asanoa sp. WMMD1127. The sequence continues at coordinate 5,806,137 of NZ_JARUBP010000001.1, read as the reverse complement.
GGCGTACACGGTGGAGGGTAGGTCGTTGTTCGCCAGCCACACCGCCAGAGTGCGCTCCGGGAAGTAGTCGTCCGGGCCGGCCGTGGCCGGGGTGATTCGAGCGACGTTCTCGTCGTCCCAGACGTCGAGGTCGAGCAGGTGGAGCTCGGTGAACGAGAGGTTCGCGAGGTGAACCCGTTTGCCCTCGGCCCGCAGCGACAGCGCCAGCGGCAGGCCCGAATAGACGTCGAAGCCGCCGCCGGCTCCGGCGACGAGTATGTGCTCGCAGGTGGCGAGGGCGGAGAAGAGCGCGTTGGTTTTGATCGCTACAGGGTAGGCATACGCGTGCGCGGATGGCGCACACTGCCGGCATGGGGGCGCGACGCGAGCTTCTCGTGACGGAGGTCGCCTGTCTGGCAGGCGGGCGGTGGGGGGCGACCCGCACCGGGCTGGTGATGTTGTTGGCGCGCGGCCTGCTCGGCACCAACATGGCCGGGCGGATAGAGCGGCGCGGGAGCTCGCCGCGGGCCGGCGAGCCGCTGGAGCGGGCGCTGTTCACGGCATTGGTCGGCCGCAGCGGCGCGCGCGAGGTGGCGGAGAAGCCACGAATGCGGCGCGCCCTGGTCCAGCTGCGCCGCGGCCTCGAGCGGCGCGGGCTGCTCCGGCGCTGGTATGTGCGGGTGTTGGCGCCGCTCGCGCTGACCGTCGTGCCCGGCTGGCTCGTGGCCCGGTTGGCCGGTCGGGGCGTCGTCTCGCCGACCGTCGCGGTGTGGCTGGTCGCGGGCGGCGCGGTCGCGGCCTGCTTCTTCCTGCCCCGCCGCCGGCTGGCCGGCGCGCGGGAGTTGCGCCGGTTGCGCGCCGCCCACGCCGGCCTCATCGACGCCGAGGAGAACCTGTCCCCGGAACAGCAGGGGTTGGCGGTGGCGCTCTTCGGCGACGCGGCCCTGCTGCGCATCATGCCGCGCCTCGCCCGCGGCGTCGGACTGCTCGACGGCGGCCGATGGAGCCGATTCGTCCACCACGGCAACGGCGGCTACGGCGACTGGACCGAGACCGCGTCGAACCAGATGAACGACAACAACCCCGCCTCACCCTAGTGCCAGGCCCAGCCGGCGAGGGTTACGAGGACGGCGGACCCGGCGACCGTCGCGCGCGCCGCGAGTGCGGCCGTGCGGTCGAGCCAGCCGGTTGCGGCCAGGGCCACACCCCAGGGCAGGGAGTACGTCAGCGCGTACTGGCCGAGGCTCGTGATGTCCGGGTCCCCGAAGGCCAGGCCGAGCTCGAGCGGCAACCCCACCGCGACGACGGCGCCGAGCCCGACCTGGGCGGGCCGGCCCGGACGCCAGTCGTCCGGCTCGCGCCACACCACACCCACGGCGACGCAGGTCGCGACCGCGCCGCACACCGCGACCCCGGCCGCGAAGGTCACCACCGTGGCAAGGTTGTGCTGCCCCATCGACCAGGCGCCGTTCACGTTGAACCAGTCCCGGACCGCGACCACGCCGAAGCCGGCGACCTGAGCCCCCACGATCGCCGCGACCACCGCGGCCGGACGCGCCCAACCCGGCCGCCGCCACGCGATGACCAGGCCCGCCGCCGCGAGACAGGCCAGCATCGGCCACACGGTGAACGGATAGTTCCAGCCGTACTCGGTGCCGAGGCCGTTCGCCCTTTCGTTCCGCCCAGGGACGGCCGCCGCGGCGGACGCTGCCAGCGCGCACACCAGGACCAGGCCGCCGGCCGCCGCCGTGGTCACCCGCGCAGGTGCGACCGCCACATCCATGCCGGGACCAACGTCGGCCGACGAAAATCGGTTGCGGCATGCCGGGATCACTCCAAGGATGAGGGTCCACGAACACGAAGGGAGGTCGCGCTGATGAACGCCGTCGTGCCCCGACCTCCGTGTGAGACGTGAGGCGGGCACACCACCCGAACACAGAGGGATGTGCCTTGACCGAGACGATCCTGCGCCCGATCAGCGGGCCGGACGAACTGCCCCTGTTCCGCCAACTCCGCTACCAGCTCGACGGTGAGCTCGACCGTGACCTGGCCGACGGCCGCCGCAGGCCCGAGTGGCTCTGGGTCGCGGTCCGCGACGATCGGGTGATCGCCCGCCTCGGCTGGTGGACCTGGCGACGCGGCGAGTCGCCGTACGCGCTCGACTTCTTCGACTTCGACGACTCCCCCGGCAGCGTCGCGGTCGCCCTCGACCTGTTCGCGGCCGCCACCAAGGCCGTCTTCCCCGACGGCGGCACGCTGCCCCATTACATCCGGTTCACCCCACCCGACTGGCACGACGACCCCGGGGCGAAGGGTCCGATCGAGGACCGGATCGCCGCCCTCGAACGGACCGGCGCGCGCCTGCTCGTCGAACGCCTCCGGCTCGAATGGCTGCCGGAGCGCGCGGTGCCGCGGCCGAAACGCACGCTCACCTTCCGCCCCGTCGACAGCCGCGCCGAGCTGGTCGCCCTCATGGCCGACGTGCTCGAGGGCACCCTCGACGCCCACAGCCGCGCCGAGCTCGCCGGCACGACCCCGGCCGAACAGGCCGCCCGGCAGTACGACGAGGAGCTGCTCGGCTACCCGTCCCCACGAGAGTGGTGGCGGATCGGGGTCGACGCCGACGACAACCCCGTCGGGTTCGTGATCCCCGCCCGCAACTCGTACAACCCGATCATCGCCTATATCGGTGTGGCGCCGGCGCACCGTGGCCGGGGCTACGTCGACGAGCTGCTGGCGGAGGGCACCCGGCTACTCGCGGCCGAAGGTGTTCCGCGGATCCGGGCGGCGACCGACGTCGGCAACGTGCCGATGGCGCGGGCGTTCGCGCGGGCCGGGTACCACGTGTTCGAGCGACAGGTCGACATGACCTGGGACTGACCCCGAGCGCGGCCCGCCGGCTCGTGCGTGCGCGCCGGCGGGCCGGTTCGGCAACCCGTCGAGGATCTCGTCCAGCCGCTTGACCATCGGGTCGTCGGCGTCGGCGACGTAGTCGTCCGGCCGGGTCTCGTCGCGGCCAGGCGGCACCCGCAGCAGCCGCAGGAGCGCCGTCAACACCAGCACGACCAACAGGTTGACGGCGAGCGCGACGAGTCCGATGTAGATGGTGCTGTCGCCGACCGGCATGCTCGACCCGCCGAAGTGGGCCTTGACGACCCGGCCGTCGGCGCCCGTCTGCGCGGTGTCCCACAGGAGGAAGACGCCGGCGGCCAGGCCGGTGACCAGGCCCGCCACCAGCGCCCGGCGGTCGAACCAGCCCGTCAGCAGGCCTAAGAAGACGGCGGGGATCGTCTGCAGGATGATCACCCCACCGATCAACTGCAGGTCGACGGCGTACGACGGGTCGAGCAGCACGATGAACGCCACGGCGCCGAACTTGACGACCAGCGAGGTCCACCGGCTCACCCGGGCCTCCTCGGCCGGCGAGGCGTCCGGGCGCAGGTAGCACCGGTAGATGGAGCGCGTGAACGCGTTCGCTGCGGAGATGGACATGACCGCGGCCGGGATGAGCGCGGCGATGCCGAGTGCCGCGTAGGCGATCCCGGCCGACCAGCCCGGGAACAGCGAGTGGAACATCTGCGGCATGACGGTGTTGAGGTCGCCGTCGATCGGCCGGATGCCCTCCGACAGCGCGAAGAAGCCGAGCAGCGCCATCAGCCCGAGCACGAGGCAGTAGACCGGCGACGCGGCGATGTTGCGGCGTACCGTCGCCCGGTCCTTGGCCGCGAGCATGCCGGTCACGGCGTGCGGGTAGGCGAAGACCGACAGCACCGAACCCACCACCAGCGTCACGAAGCCGAGCTGTCCGGTCGGCGCGAGCAGCAGCCCGTCGTTGGGCGACGGCGTGCTGGCGAAGTACGCACCGGCGCGCCGGAAGATGCCCGCCCAGCCGCTGGACATCGCCACGACCAGCAGCGCCGAGACGACGATCCAGGCCAGCAGCACGTCCTTGGCGATGGACAGCAGCGCCGGGGCGCGCAGGCCCGACCGGAAGGTGCTCAGCGAGACGACCGCGACGGCGGCCAGCAGCGGCCACTCGCCCGTCACGCCGACCGTGCGGAAGACGGCCCGCAGGGCCAGCAGCTGGACGGCCACGTAGGGCATGGTCGCGAGGATCCCGGTGACGGCGACGAGCGCGCCCAGGCCCGGCGAGCCGAACCGGGCGCGGGCGAACTCCCCCGGGGTGAGCAGCCCGTGCCGGTGGGCGACCGACCAGATCCGGGCGGTGAACACGAAGGCCAGCGGCGTCGTGATGATCGCGAACGGCACGGCGAAGAACCCGATCGCGCCCACGCCGTACGTCAGCGCCGGCACGGCGACGAACGTGTAGGCGGTGTACATCGTGCCGCCGAGCAGGAACCAGGTGACCCAGTTGCCGAACGCCCGGCCGCCGACGCCCCACTCCTCCAGCGTGTGGATGTCGGTCGGCCGCCGCCAGCGGGCCGCCGCGAAGCCGAGCAGCAGCATTGCGGCCATCAACGCGAGGAACACCCCGACCTCGACGGTCACCGCCAGCTGTCCCGCCGCTCGCGGGTGGCCAGGTGCACGACGGTGATGGCGACGCTGGCGAAGACGGCGCAGAGCAGCTGGTACCAGTAGAAGAACGGTAGGCCCCAGAGCGCCGGCTCGGCCCGGTTGTAGAGCGGCGTGAGCAACGGGGCGACCGTCGGCGGCACCAGCAGCAGGTGCCACGTCCGGGATGGGCGAGCGGGCCGCGCCACGTCTCCTCCTCGACTGTCACCGATCGGGACGCGCTCGATCACAAACGGTGCAGGGCGAGAAAGCAAAGACGAAACGTCACTGTCCCCATAGGCCAGTGCTCTACATCGATGTGTCCGGCGTCGCGGCCTGGCGCATCCGCCGCACGAACAGCTGGGCGGCGGCCGACAGCGCGCCCGCCCGGAACAGCAGGCCGTAGGCGACGGGGATCGGCGGGTCGAGCCGGCGGACCACGGCGCCGCGGGCCGCCGCGTCCCGGGCGTAGGCCTCGGAGACGAACGCGACGCCGGCGCCGGCCAGCACCAGGGGCACGACCGCCTCGCGGTGCGCCGTGCGGACCGCGGGCCGCATCGCCACCCGATGCCGGGCCAGGGCGGCGCGGACGGCGGCCCGGGCGGCCGTGGATCCCTTCGGCGTCTCCACGAGCGGCCGGCCCGCCAGGGCGGCCAGCGGCACCGGGTCCGGCAGGGCGGCGCAGTCGGCGGGCAGGACGAGGCTGACGAGCCGGCTCTCCAGCACGTGGCTGCGCAGCTCCGGATGCCGCACCGGCAGGTAGGTCAGGCCCACCTCGCAGTGCCCGTCGACCAGCATGCGGACCAGGTCGTCGTCGTCCTTGGGACCGAAGAGCCGCACGGACAGGTCCGGCCGCGCCCGCTGGAGGTCGGCCAGCACCGGAGCGAGCTCGACCGCGAGCCCGTCGTGCACCGCCAGGTCCACACTCGACGGACCGGGCACGGCGGCGCGGGCGGCGGCCAGGTCGTCGAGCACCCGGCGGGCCGGGTCGAGCAGCGCCTTGCCGTCGGCGGTCAACGTGAGCCCGCGGTGCCGCCGCTCGAACAGCGCCACGCCGAGCTCCCGCTCCAGCGCGCGGATCGACTGTGACAGGGACGGTTGCGCCACGTGCAGGGCGGCCGCCGCCGCGCTCACGCCGCCGTGCTCGACGACCGCGACGAAGTAGGCCAGGCGCCGGAAGTCCACGCTCACGCCCGCGCGTGGTCGACGAAGGCGGCGGCGATCGCGGTGAGCGCGCCGGGCCGGTGCACGAGACCGTAGGCGAGCCGCAGCGGTGGTTCGACCGGCCGCACGACCGCGCCCCGGGCGGCCACCTCCGGCGCCGCCGCGTCGGTCAGGAAGGCCGCGCCGACGCCGGCGAGCACGAGCGCCGTCGACAGGTCCCGCTGTCCACACTCGACGACCAGGCGCGGCCGGACGCCGGCGTCCCGCAGCGCCGCCTCGACGAGCCGCCGTTGGGTGGACCCGTGCGGCACCCCGACAAGGGGATGGCCGTCGAGGGTCGACAGCGGCACCGGCCCGGCGGCCACCGACGTGCCGGGCGGGAAGGCGAGCACGAAGGTGTGCCGGCCCAGCGCGACGGTGTGCAGGTCGTCGAGGGGCGCCGGCAGGTAGTCGAGGCCGAGCTCGCTGACGCCGGTGCGGACCCGCGTCACCACCGCGTCGCCGGCCGACCAGTCCGGCGCGCGGTCGAGGTGCACGAGCACGTCCGGGTGGGCCGCCACGAAGGAGCCGACAAGCCGCGCCCCGGGATGGACGGCCAGCGGTGCGCCGGCGACCAGCTCCAGGACCGCCCGCTGGTGGCCGCCGACGGAGGCACCGAGCCGCGCGACGTCGTGCATGAGCTGCCGAGCCGGGCCGACGAACCGGCGCCCGGCGCCGGACGGCACCACCCCGTGGGCGACCCGGCGGAACAGCGCCACGCCCAGCTCCCGCTCGAGCGCCTTGACCGACTGGGAGAGCGTCGGTTGGGCGAGACCGAGCGCGGCGGCCGCACGCCCGAACCCGCCGTGCTCGACCACCGCGAGGAAGTTGCGCACCTGACGCGGGTCCATTGCGTCAGTGTTACGCCCCCGCCCGGCTCCCGCCATCCCGTCCACCCGGCGGCGGGAAGCCGCGAACCCTAGTCGGTGGGCGCCGGGCCGAGCAGGCGCACCTCTTCGATGTCCATCGAGGCCTGCAGGTCGCGCAGGACGATGTCGTCGATCTCGCGGTCGTCGCGCATCCGGGTCACCGCGCGGCGTTTGTGGTCGAGCACCTCCAGGCGTACGCGGCGGTCGACCTGGTCCTGCCACGCCTGCACGCCGTGGTCCGGGCCTTCGGCCCGCAGCTGCTCCAGGTGCCCCTCGTAGTCCTCGCGGATCCGCGCGACCACCTCGTCGGGCGCGCCGAACCGGGTCGCGACGTCCGGCAGCGCCCGCAACGCCTCCTCCGACGCCCGGATCCGTGCCAGCCGGGTCTCCTCCTCCCGCGCCTCGTCGCCGGTCTGGCCCGACCAGCGCACGACCGCCGGCAGCGTCAGGCCCTGCACCAGCACGGTCACGACGATGACCAGCACGACCGCCGACAGGATGATGACCCGCAGGTTGGAGCGGATCTCCCGCAGGCTGGTGTTGAGGCTCTCCCAGTAGAGGATGGGCGGCAGGAAGAGCAGCAGCACCACGTCGGAGGGCAGCCGCACGTCCGAGAGCGCGGGGATCAGGGCGAGCAGGGCGCCGAACGTGATGAGCAGGACCGGCGGGGCGACGCTGTACCGCTGACCGATCGCCGTGCCGACCAGAACGGTGGCGCCGAGCACGACGACCAGCAGCAGTCCCTCCATAGGCTGCTATCGTGCCCGACGCCGCCGCCGGATGCTCAGTACTCGCTGGCGTAGCTCTGCATGATCCAGAGCGAGCCGCCGTTCGGTGAGGCGCCGCCGCCCTCGACCGTGCTCTTGGGTTTGGCGTTGTAGGCCAGGGTGAGGAAGCGCCCGCTCGACACCTCGACGCTCGACGGGTTCGCCTGGTCGCCCGAGCCGGAGTTGTAGATCAGCACCTTCCGCAGCCCGGTCGTCGGCCACGGCGCCAGCGGGCTGTCGATCAGGATGCCCTGCGTCGGGCGGAGGCTGACCGCCTTGTCGCCGAAGGTGAACAGCACCTTCTTGTCCTGGGTCACCAGCAGGTGGTGGGAGCTGGCCTGGACCGGCAGGTCCTGCACGTCGTAGTAGCTCTGTGGCCCGGCGAACGTGTAGGGGTTCCACTTCAGCACCTTGGCCGGCGCGCCGTTGGACACCGAGCCGTTGTTGAGCTCGTGCCGCACGACCGCGACGACCGTGCCGTCGATCTGCACGAAGCTCGGTTCCGTGTAGGTGTGGGTGAAGCCGTTGGCGGCCGGGGCGTTGGCCGCGAGCTGGAACGCGTCGGCCGCCAGCAATCGCGGCGCGGTCACCGGCCGCCAGGTGGCCCGCACGAACCAGGCGCCGGTGTTGTTGTAGACGGCGATCAGCACCTGGTTGACCGAGCCGCCCTGGTCGGGCAGCGCGAGGACGCTGGCGTGCTGGGCGGGCACGCTGCCCGGGATGCCGGCGACGACGAGCTTCTCGGGGTCGTCGAACCTGGTCCAGCCGGGCTTCCAGACCGACGAGTAGACGCCGTCGCCCGGCACGAAGAACGTCATCACGACCGCGCCGTCGTTCATCTTGCCGAGCTTCGGGTCGCGCATGTCCTTGCCGGCCATCAGCGACGGGTGGGCCAGCGCCGGGACCGGCGCCGACCAGCTCGTGCCGTTGGCGGTGCCGTAGGACAGCTGCACCGTCCCCGGGTCGCCCTGGTGGGATTTCGCCTTGTGCCAGACCGCCATGAGCCGGCCGTCGGCGAGCTTGAGGATGTCGGGGAACCGGGCCTCGTAGTCGCCGGGCTCCTGGTAGAGCTTCATCAGCTGGGTGACGGCGGCCGCCGGCGCCGGGTTGACTCCGACGGCCATCGCCGCGACGACGACGGCCACGAGCGCTGCCCACAGTCTTCTGCTGTTCATCTGCGCGGTCATCCCTTTCGACGGAGGAGCTCCTGGCGCGCGCTGGATCGATGGAAGTTCATATGAAACATCGTTCCATGTCAACCGCTTGACCCTCGACCCGGTCGAGGGCCCAGCCTGACGGCCATGATCGACCTGCTGCGGGTACGCGACTTCCGGCGCTACTACGTCGGGTTCACCGCCTCGGCGTACGGCGACGCGTTGACGCCCTTCGCCCTGGCCTTCGCGGTGCTGGAGCTGACCGGCTCGCCCTCGGCGCTCGGGGTGGTGCTGCTGAGCACGCGCCTGCCGGTCATCGTGCTCGCGCTGGTCGGCGGGGCGGTCGGCGACCGGTTCGCCCGGCGGACGGTGCTGGTGGCCGCCGACGTCGTGCGGTTCGTCGCGCAGGGCCTGACCGCCACGGTCCTGCTCACCGGCGTGGCGTCGCTGTGGATGCTGATCGTGCTCCAACTCGTGGCCGGTGCCGGCGCGGCGTTCTTCACCCCGGCGGCCCAGGGCCTGGTGGCGTCGGTGGTCGACGCGGGGCGACTGCGGCGGGCCAACTCGCTGCTGGCGATGTCGCGCAGCGCGACCGCGATCCTGGCGGTGGGTTCGGCCGGAGCGCTGGTGGCGTTGACCGCGCCCGGGTGGGCGATCGGGGTGGACGCGCTCACGTTCCTGGTCAGCGCGGCCTTCCTCGGTGGCCTGCGGGTCGCCGGGACGCCGACGGCCGGCCCGGGGCTGCTCGCGGGCATCCGGGAGGGCCTGACCGCGCTGCGGGGCCGCGGCTGGTTCTGGCTGTGGACGGCGCACGCGAGCCTCATCAACATGCTGGTCATCGCGCCCCTCTTCGTGCTGGGCCCGTACGTCGCCGACCGCCACCTCGGCGGTGCGGCGGCGTGGGCGACGGTCGGCATCGGCTACACGGTGGGCGGCCTGCTCGGCGGGGTGGTCAGCTCCGCGTGGCCGGCGGGCCGCCCGATGGCCGCCGCGCTGGCCGGCTTCCTGCTGATCGTGCCGCTGGCGGCCGCGCTCGCCGCTCCGGCGCCGCTGTGGCTGGTCGTGACCGCGAGCCTGCTGGGCGGCGCGCAGGCCACCGTCTACAACGTCTTCCAGGCGACGACGGTCCAGCAGGACCTGCCCGCCGACCTGATCGCCCGCGCGACATCGGTGCTCACCCTCGGCGGCGTGGTCGCGGCGCCGATCGGCATGGCCTTCGCGGGCCCGATCGCGGCCGCCGTGGGCACCCGCACGACGTTGACCGCCGTGGGCGTGCTCGCGGTCGTCGTCACCCTGGCCGCACTGGCGGTGCCGGCGACGTGGCGGGTCCGGCCGCCGGCTGAGTCGGTGGTCAGCGTGGGTCGATGGTGATGGGGGTCAGCAGGGCGGCCGTGCGGTCGAGGAGATCGTGCTGGATGGTCGGGTCGGTGGCGGCCGGGTTCGGGCGGGCCGGTTCGCTCTCGTCGAAGTAGCGGCCGTTGAGCGGGCCCGGCAGGCCGGCCACATGCAGGATGTTGCGGGCGCCGACCTCCGGTGGGTCGCCCTGGATCGAGAACATGCCGCTCAGCAGGCGCGAGTGGATGACGCCCGGGTGCATGCTGACCGCTTCGGCCGCCGTGCCGTCGAGGCGGGTGGCCAGCCAGCAGGTGTACGTGACGATGGCGAGCTTCGATCGGGCGTACGCGGTGACGCCGGAGTAGCCGCCCACCGCCAGGCCGAGGTCCGCGAGGTCCAGGCGCTCGGACAGGTGGGTCGCGGACGCGATGTTGAGGATCCGGCCGACGCGGTCCCGCAGCACGGTGCTGAGCACCACTGTGGACAGGTAGTTGGTCTGGAGCGTCGCCTCGATGCCGTCGTCGGTGACCGTGCGGCGCCGCGCCCCGGGCCGGCCGGCGTTGTTGACCAGCAGGTCGACGCGGTCCGCCGTCTCGCCGATCGCGGCGCCGAGGGCGGCGATCTGGTCGAGGTGACCGAAGTCCGCCGGCAGGTAGGTGACCCGGCCGCCGAGGCCGCTCAGGAAGCCCTCCACCTCGGCCCGGGGCTCGAGACCGTGCAGGACCAGGTGACCGACCCGGCCCGCGAGCCGGACCGCCGTGGCGCGGCCGATGCCGTCGGTGGCGCCGGTCAGCACCACGGTGCGGTCGGTCGGGTCCATCGTGGATCAATCTAGCCGTCGAGCGTCGCCAGGGTGGCGTCTCACATCCGGTCGGCGAGTCGCGGGTCGACGGCGAGGTCGCGGGCGGTGATCGTGACATCGCCCCGGCCCGGGCCGGGGCGAGCGCGGTCCCGCGGCTGATCTCCGACGTGGCGCCGGTGACGACGGCCCGCTTGCCGCGCAGGTCGAGACCACCCGGTTGGTTCACTCTGTGTGACGTGCCCTAAGACTCCGCCGCCACCCCGGCCCTCCTCGGCGGGACGGCCCAGCGCGTCAGAAGTGCCGGCGGGGGCGCTTGTGCGGGGGCTTCTCGTGGAATTCGCGCTCCTTGCGCGCGCGCCGCCGGCGGAAGTACGCGTGCAGCCCGTACCAGAGGGCCGTGAAGAAGACGATGACGAAGACCGGCCAGAGGATGGCGCCGACGACGGCTCCGCGCATGGTTTCCGCCTAACTCCGCGACTGCAGGCGACTCACGGCGACGATCGCGTCGTTCATCGAGCGGCTCAGTTCGCCGAGGGTCTCGGTCATGGTGTCCTCGAGCTTCGCGGCGTCGCGCAGGACGTCGGTCGGGCTGTCGGTGCCGAGCACGCCGGCCAGCGCCGCGTTGACCGACGTGGCCAGCGCTTCGCGGGCGCCGGCGTGGGCGGTCATGATCTCGGCGGCGAGCTCCTGGGGTGTCAGCCGCAGCGCGGTGGGGTGGATCTCCAGACCGCGAAGGGCCTGGTCGGCGCCGATCTCGACGGTGACGAGGCCGCGTTCGGTGGTGAACGCCGCGGTGGTCTCGGCGAGGGTGCGCTGCAGGTCGCCGAGGCCGCGCATGCGTTGCTCGGTCTCGCGGATCGACCGGTCGAGGTCTTCCAGTCGCGCATCGTCCATGTCGGCTCCTCCGTCAGACGCTCTTGGCCTCGAACACGGTCGGCGTGCGGTAGTCGATCTGCAACTGCCGCAGTCGCTCCGGGGTGGGCACGCCGTCCTTGGCGGCCTTGGTCTGCGCGAAACCGACACCGACGGAGGCGACGGCGGCCGCCAGCGCCACGACGAGCGCCTTGACCATCACCGAGGCCTGGGCGATGAAGAAGCTGATCATGTTGCCGAGCTGCAGTGACATCGCCGTGGCGGGAGCCGCGGTGATCGGGTTGAGACGGAGCACGAGGAGCGCCATCAGCGTCAGCAGGACGGCGCCGACGAAGGTCAGGATCGCCACGTAGGTCGTGATGAACGCGGTGCCGGTCACCGCCAGCATGGCCCCGGCGTCGTCGGCCGCCTTCTTCAGCGCCAGCACCTCGACCTTGAAGTCGATCAGCGACCGCTTGAACGCGTCCTTGTCGTCGGCGACCCAGTCGATCCCTTCGAGCAGGGCCTGGTCGATGTGCCTGACCATGCCGTCGAGCCGCTTGGAGATCTGCTCCCAGCCTTCGCTCTTCGCGTCGTACATGCCCAGCGGGTTGGCGGCGAGCGACGCCGCGAGCGCGACGCCCCAGGCGGCCGTCGGCGCGAGGCCGGCGCTGGCCTTGAGCTTGGTCATGACGAGCGCGAACAGAATCGCGCCCTCGACTCCTGGCACGGCTCCCGATCCTTTCCCTCAGCCCTTGACCACGACGGTGTTGGCGTTCTCGGCGGCGACCCACGCGTCGCGCGCCCTGCCCAGCTCGGTCACGTAGTCGTCGACGGTGCGCCCCATCTCGTCGAGCGTCGTCTCGACACGCTGGCACAGGTCGCCGTAGGACACCGCGAGCGGGATGCCCACGATGCCGAAGCCCGGAAAGCCCACCTCGGTCGCGGGCAGCTGCGCCTTGGCGCCGGCGACGCCGTTGTCCCCGTCGGCGACCTGGTCGCGCAGGTAGGTCGCCACGGCGTCGATCGCCTCCGACGAGATGTGCTTGGCCATCGGGCTTCCTTCCTTAGCCGCGCCGTCGCCACTCACCGTACCGGCCACGTCGCAACCGCGCCGCCCCCGCTCAGTCGGCCTCCCAGAGGCTCGCCGCGGGAAGCCGGGCCAACTCCTTCGCCTCGACCGGTCGCAACGCCATCGCCGGCAGCGCCGACTCGACGCGCCACCCCCGGGTGTGGACGAACACGACGTGCTCGGTCAGGCACCACCGCGCGGTGTCCGGCGCGACGACCGTGGGTCCCGCCGCACCGCACGGCGTCCACGCGGGCGCGATCGTCACGGTCAGCTGCCGGCCGGCGGCCTCGTCGGGATAGGGCCGCTCGGCGACGACCACCTGGACGCTCCACCGGCCGGCGCCCGCCCGCGTCGGGGCGAAACCGGGAAGGTCGACCACCATCAGCGGTACGCCCACCGCGCGGAAGTCACCGGCTCGCCAGACCGGCTGCCCGAGCCGCCCGACGGCCACCGCCGCGACCACCACCAGCAGCACGACGCCCGCGCCGGCCAGCCGTGCGCCGTGGGCGACGGCGAGGTGGGCGACGAACGCGGCAGCCGCCCAGCAGACCGCCACGGCCGGCCCGTCCCGGGCCGGACCGCCGATCGCGACCCCCAACGGCACCAGGACGATCGCGACCAGCGGTACCGCGACGTGCGCCGCCGTCAGCCGCCGCACCAGCGTGTAGACCGCCACCACGGCCGTCGTCGCGAGCCCGGCCGCCCAGACGCCGGCGATCGGCCCGGCCGTCGCGCCGAAGTCGCGGTCCGCGAGCGCCACCGACGTCGCGGCGACACCGCCGGCCGTCAACAGCCCGGCCACCGCCCCGTCGACCCACCGCGCGACCATCCGCCCACTGTGTCACGGCTCAGACCTTGTTGGCGCGGCCGGCGGACGCCAGGATCGGGGCCATGACCGTCCCGCTGCGCGACCGGAAGTACGACCTGTACTTCGTCGCGTTCCTCGCCCTCAACGCGACCGTCATCACCTACGTCGTCGACCTGGAGCAGATCGTCGTCGCCGACCCGGCCGACTTCGACTATCCATTGTGGCCGCCCGGCCCGGCGATCGACCTCGTGCACTGGTGGGGATCGCACTACGACCCGCTGCTGATGGCCCGCCCACCGTTCTGGCGGATGACCATCTGGATCGATCTGGTGTTCTTCGGGCCGTTCTACCTCTTCGCCCTCTACGCGTTCATCCGAGGTCGCGACTGGATCCGCGTCCCGGCGCTGGTCTGGTCCGGCACGATGCTGGCCAACGTCCTGATCATCCTGATGGACGAGCGGTACGGCGTGACCCCGGCGCCCAACTTCGCCATCGTCGTGGCGGCCAACGCCATGTGGCTGCTCACGCCGTTCCTGATGATCTGGCGCATGTGGCACGACCGCCCCTTCACCCGCCTGGCCGCGGCGTGAAGGCCCGCTTCGCCGACCGCTACGGGCCGTGGGCGCTCGTGGCCGGCGCGTCGGAGGGGCTGGGCGCCGCCTTCGCCCGCCGGCTGGCCGAGCGGGGCCTCAACCTGGTCCTCGCCGCCCGCCGCCCCGAGCCACTCGCCGCCCTGGCCAACACCCTGCCGACGGAAACCGTCACCGTGGCCGCCGACCTGTCGACAGTGGACGGCGTGCGGACGGTGACCGACGCGGCCGTCGGGCGCGAGGTCGGACTGGTGGTGGCGAACGCGGCGTACTCGCCGATCGGCCGCTTCCTCGACCTGGACCCCGCGGAGACCCGCCGCGCCCTGGACCTCAACTGCCACATGCCGCTGGCGCTCGCGCACCACTTCCTGCCCCCGATGGCGGCCCGCGGCCACGGCGGTTTCGTGGTGATGTCGTCGCTGGCGGGCCAGCAGGGGTCACCGCCGATCAGCGCCTACGCGGCCACGAAGGCGTTCGGCGCCATCCTGGCCGAGGGCCTGTGGGCGGAGCTGCGCGGCACCGGCGTCGACGTCGTCACCTGTGTCGCCGGCGCGGTCGCGACTCCCAACCTCGCGGACGCGAAGGCCCGCCCCGCTCCTGGCACACAAACCCCGGACCAGGTGGTACGCGCGACGCTGCGCGGCCTGGGCCGCGGCCCCCGGGTGGTGCCCGGGCTGGGCATGCGCGTCTCCTCGGTCGTGATGACACGGCTGCTCCCCCGCCGGGCCGCGATCGCCGTCATCGCCCGCGCCTCCCGCGACCTGACGAGAAATGATCAACCGAGCGGGCTTTCCTGAACTGGCTGCTCGGCCATTGATTCCGGTACGTCGATCTGTTTCGCTCCCTTGGCTGCGCTCGTGCAGCCCCATCCATCGACACCGGAGACGGTCATGTCCTTCACCACCGCCATCAAGTCCGTCCTCACCCAGTACGTCGGATTCAGCGGCCGCGCCCGCCGGTCCGAGTACTGGTGGTTCGTGCTCTTCTCCTTCCTCGTCAACGCCGTCGCCAGCATCCTCGACAGCGCGCTGTTCGACGCGACTCCCGGCCGCCCGGGCATCTTCGGCATCATCGTCGGCCTCGCCCTGTTCCTGCCGGGCCTGGCGGTCGCGGTGCGCCGCCTGCACGACACCGACCGCTCGGGCTGGTGGATCCTGATCGCGCTGATCCCGCTCGTGGGCGCGATCGTCCTGCTGGTCTTCATGGTGGGCGACAGCAAGCCGGGCCAGAACCGCTTCGGCGCCAACCCCAAGGAGCAGGCGGTCGCCGCCCCGGGTTTCGCGTGACGCACCGCGGTGGCCGGGCCCGTCGAGGTCCGGCCGCCGCCGCGTACACAGTGGACGTCAGTCCTCGACGGTCAGGATGCCGTTCTCCAGCACCGCCGGGGTCAGGTGCCGGTAGCCGATCGAGTCGAACGCGACGGTGAGCTCGTGGTCGTCCTGCGACAACAGCGTCCCTTCGCCCCACAACCGGTGCCGGACCCGCTTCGCCGCCGGGTCCGGGGTGTGGTGGCGTCGACCGACCTGGGCCTTGGACGGCTGCGCCCGCGCCGCCGCGGCCGCCTCGTCGTTGTCGCAGGCCCCGCACGGCGGGTCGTAGTGCTCCCCGAAGTAGCCCAGCAGCTCGGACCGGCGGCACCGGTCGGTCTCCGCGTACTCGCGGGCCGCCTCGATCCGCGACCGCAGGATCGACTGCTGGCGGCCGCCTTCCCGGGTCACCAGCGCGAACGTGTCCGGCGGCAGCTGGTCCGCGCGGACCACGCCGTCGCTGCCGTCCGGCTCGAGGAAGCCCAGCTCCGCCAGCTCCTGGACGACCCGCAGGACCTGCTGCCGGCTGACCCCGCTCGCGTCGACGACCGCCTTGACCGCGACCCGGCCCGGCGCCGCCTCGACCGCGTCGACGACCTTGTGGACGGTGTCGGCCGAGATCCGCGAACGGGCGGCCAGCAACCGCGGGATCCGCACGGTACGCGGGTCGTAGACCACCACGGCGCGGGCCGGCCGCCCGTCGCGGCCGGCCCGGCCGATCTCCTGGTAGTACTCGTCGAGGCTGCCCGGCACGCCCGCGTGCACGACCGTGCGTACGTCCGGCTTGTCGATCCCCATGCCGAACGCGCTGGTCGCCACGACCACGTCGAGCTTGCCGGCGAGGAAGTCGTCCTGCACCTGCGCGCGGCGCGCCGCCGGCAGTCCCGCGTGATAGGGCGCCGCCCGGTACGCGTCCAGGTCCAGCCGCGACGCCAGGGACTCGCAGCGGGCGTGCGTCAGCGCGTACACCAGGGTCGGGCTGTCGTTGGCCAGCACCACCTCGACCGTCCGGTCGTCGATCGCCCGGTCCTCCGGCAGGTCGTGGCGGGTGCGGCGGACGGCCAGGTGGATGTTGGGTCGGTCGAAGTCGGTGACGACGATACGTGGTCGGCGCATCTTGAGCTCGCGGGTGATGTCGGCCTGCACCGGCGGCGCCGCGGTCGCGGTGAGCGCGACCACCGTCGGGCCGCCCAACGCCTCGGCCACCATCGGCAGCCGGAGATATTCGGGCCGGAAGTCGCGACCCCACTGGCTGACCAGGTGCGCCTCGTCGACGGCGAACAGGTTGACGCCCGACAGCGCCGACACCGACTCCTGGTTTGCCAGCTGCTCCGGGCCGAGCATCACGAAGTCGACCTGGCCGGCGCGCAGGCCGGCGAGCGCGTCGGCCCGTTCGCCGTGGTGCTGCGACGAGTTGAGCTGCACCACCCGGACCGGCTCGCCGGACGGCTTCACCCGGCGCCCGAGCGCGGCCGCCTGGTCGCGTTGCAGGGCGATCAGCGGCGACACCACCACCGTCAGCCCGCCCAGCACCAGCCCGGCGACCTGGTAGATCGCGCTCTTGCCGCTGCCGGTCGGCAGCACGGCCAGCGTGTCGCGCCCCGAGACGACGGAGTCCGCGGCCGCGCGCTGCCCCGGCCGCAGGTCGAACCCGAAGACCGCTTGCGCGACGCGGTCGATTTCCCCCATCGCACCGAGGCTACGTCAGGGGCTCAGCTCATCAGCGGATATGGGATGAACGTGCTGCGGTTCTCGTCGAGATCGAGCCGGCGGCCGATCGGCGCGGCGGCCCGCTGGGGGCAGGTGAGTCGCTCGCACGTCTTGCAGCCCGGACCGATCGGAGTGGCGCCGTCGACGGCGTCGAGGTCCATTCCCGCGGAATAGACCAGGCGGCCGGCGTGCCGGATCTCGCAGCCGAGCCCGATCGCGAACGCCTTGCCCGGCTGACCGTAGCCGGCGTGCTGGTGGATGACCGTGCGAGCGATCCACAGGTAGCGCTGGCCGTCGGGCATCGCGGCGATCTGGGTGATCACCCGGCCGGGCGCGTTGAACGCCTCGTAGACGTTCCATAGTGGACACGTGCCGCCGGAGCGCGAGAACGGGAACCCGGTCGCCGACTGGCGTTTGGACATGTTGCCCGCCCGGTCGACCCGCACGAACGAGAACGGGACGCCGCGCGCCTTGGGCCGCTGGAGCGTCGACAGGCGGTGGCAGACGCTCTCCCAGCCCATCCCGAAGTGCTCGGTCAGCAGGCCGATGTCGTAGCGCATGCGCTCCGCGGCCGCCAGGAACGCCCCGTAGGGCAGAATCAGCGCGGCCGCGAAATAGTTGGCCAGCCCGACCCGCGTGAGAATCTGCGTCTGGACGTCGTCGAACTTCTCTTCCTCGATGATTTCGTCGATCGCATCGGCATATTCGAGCAACGCGATCTGCGCACCCATCCGAATTGCCTGCTGGCCCGGTCGCAATGACAGCGACAAATGCAACGTGCGGGACTGCGGTTGATAGCGGTGCAGGTCGCCGCCGAGCCGGCCGTGGTCCTCGCGGACGATCCGCACGCCGTGCCGCTGCGCCAGCCGGTCACGCAACGCCTCGATGATCTCGCCGCGGGCCGCGCCGATCCGGGCGGCCAGCTCCTCGGCGGCCTCGTCGAGCGCGGGGATGTAGTTCTGCCGGCGGTAGAAGAAGTCGCTGACCTGGTCGTGCGGGCTGCGGCCGGCGACCAGGTCACGGTCGCCGACGACCTCGGCCAGCTGGTCGTCGGTCTGCCGGTAGCGCCGGTAGAGGTCGATCACCGCCTCGGCCACCTCGGGCAGCTTGGTGGCGAGCTCGGTCAGGTCGTGCAGGCTGGCCCGGGTCGGCAGCGCCTCGCGCAGGTCGGCGACCAGCCGCGGCGTGTCGTGCGGCGCGAAGAACGCCGGGTCGACCCCGAACACCTCGGTGATCCGCATCAGCACCGGAACGGTCAGCGGCCGCGTGTCGTGCTCGATCTGGTTGAGGTAGCTCGGCGAGATGCCCAGCTGCCGCGCCAGGTCGATCTGGGACACGGCGCGATCCTCGCGCAGGCGGCGCAGGCGGGCGCCGGCAAAGGTCTTCGCCATAACCTCACCTCCCACACCTGTCGCGATGTTAGCACGTTGCCAATCGGCCATTCGCAACTTCGCAAAATGGGGGTGCGGACTTTTCAAGAATTGGCTGTTTCCGTGTCTCGCGCGCTCATTCCGCACTGTGCGACGGTGACCGGCAGGAGGCTTTTCGACGTAAGGAGTCGGCGATGACCATATCGGCGGAGCAGTTGCGGCAGGAGTGGGCGACCGCACCGCGCTGGCGTGGCGTGGAGCGCACCTACAGCGCGGACGACGTGGTCCGCCTGCGCGGCGCGATCCAGG
Source organism: Asanoa sp. WMMD1127 (assembly GCF_029626225.1). Taxonomy (NCBI): domain Bacteria; kingdom Bacillati; phylum Actinomycetota; class Actinomycetes; order Micromonosporales; family Micromonosporaceae; genus Asanoa; species Asanoa sp. WMMD1127. The sequence continues at coordinate 5,787,498 of NZ_JARUBP010000001.1, read as the reverse complement.
AGGAGCACACGCTGGCCCGCCGGGGCGCCGAACGCCTCTGGACCCTGCTGCACGACGAGGACTACGTGCACGCGCTCGGCGCGCTCACCGGCAACCAGGCCGTGCAGATGGTGCGGGCGGGGCTCAAGGCGATCTACCTGTCCGGCTGGCAGGTCGCGGCCGACGCCAACCTGGCCGGCCAGACCTACCCGGACCAGAGCCTCTACCCCGCCAACTCGGTGCCCGCCGTCGTGCGCCGGATCAACAACGCGCTGCTGCGCGCCGCCCAGATCACCCACGCCGAGGGCAACGACGACACCGAGTGGCTGGCGCCGATCGTCGCCGACGCCGAGGCCGGCTTCGGCGGTGTCCTCAACGCCTACGAGCTGATGACCGCGATGATCACCGCGGGCGCGGCCGGCGTGCACTGGGAGGACCAGCTCGCCTCCGAGAAGAAGTGCGGCCACCTGGGCGGCAAGGTGCTGATCCCGACCGGCCACCACATCCGCACGCTGGAGGCGGCCCGGCTCGCGGCCGACGTCGCCGGGGTGCCGAGCCTGATCGTGGCCCGCACCGACGCGCACGCCGCGAACCTGCTCACCACCGACATCGACGAGCGGGATCAGCGGTTCCTGACCGGCGAGCGCACGGCCGAGGGCTTCTACCGGGTGCACGCCGGCATCGAGCCGTGCATCGCGCGCGGACTGGCGTACGCCCCGCACAGCGATCTGATCTGGATGGAGACCAGCACGCCGGACCTCGAGGAGGCGCGCACGTTCGCCGAGGCGATCAAGCAGCGCTATCCGGACCAGCTGCTGGCCTACAACTGCTCGCCGTCGTTCAACTGGCGCAAGCACCTGGACGACGCGACGATCGCCAAGTTCCAGCGGGAGCTCGGCCACATGGGGTACGCGTTCCAGTTCATCACCCTGGCCGGCTTCCACGCGCTCAACTACTCGATGTTCGACCTGGCGCGCGGCTACGCCGCCGACGGCATGCCGGCGTACGTGTCGCTGCAGGAGAAGGAGTTCGCCGCCGAGGAGCACGGCTACACCGCCGTCAAGCACCAGCGTGAGGTCGGTACCGGTTACTTCGACCTGATCAGCACGGTGCTGAACCCGGCCGGCGAGACCACCGCACTGCGCGGATCGACCGAAGAGGAGCAGTTCTGATGAGGATCGAGGTCCTGGGCAGCGGCTACGACGAGATCCTGGACCCGAAGGCGCTCGACTTCCTGGTCGCGCTCGACAGTGAGTTCGCCGGTCGCCGGGTGGCCCTGCTCGACACCCGGCGGGCCAGGCGGGCCCGCTACGCGGCGGGGCAGCTGCCGCACTTCCTGGCCGAGACGGCGCACATCCGCAAGGACGCGAGCTGGCGGGTGGCCCCGCCGGCGCCCGGGCTCGTCGACCGGCGGGTGGAGATCACCGGCCCGCCGGAGCGGAAGATGACCGTCAACGCGCTCAACTCCGGCGCCCGGGTGTGGCTGGCCGACTTCGAGGACGCGCTGGCGCCGACGTGGGACAACCTGATGCAGGGCCAGGCCAACCTGATCGCCGCCCTGGACGGTGAGCTGGACTTCACCGACCCGGCCTCCGGCAAGCGGTACGCCGTGGGCGGCGACCCGGCGACCATCGTGGTCCGGCCGCGCGGCTGGCACCTGGCCGAGAAGCACATCGTGGTCGACGGCCGGCCGATCTCGGCGAGCCTGGTCGACTTCGGGCTGCACTTCTTCCACTGCGCGCAGCGGCAGCTCGACGCCGGCAAGGGTCCCTTCTTCTACCTGCCCAAGCTGGAGAGCCACCGCGAGGCTCGACTGTGGAACGACATCTTCGTCTTCGCGCAGAACTACCTCGGCATCCCGCAGGGCACGATCAGGGCGACCGTGCTGATCGAGACCATCACGGCCGCGTTCGAGATGGACGAGATCCTGTGGGAGCTGCGCGACCACGCGGCCGGGCTCAACGCCGGCCGGTGGGACTACATCTTCAGCATCATCAAGCAGTTCGGCCAGCGCGCCGACTTCGTGCTGCCGGACCGCGCCGACGTGACGATGACCGTGCCGTTCCTGCGGTCCTACACGGAGCTGCTGGTGAAGACCTGCCACCGGCGCGGCGCGCACGCGATCGGCGGCATGGCCGCGTTCATCCCGAGCCGGGACCCGGCGGTCAACGAGACGGCGTTCGCCAAGGTGCGGGCCGACAAGGAGCGGGAGGCCGGCGACGGCTTCGACGGCTCGTGGGTCGCCCACCCGGGCCTGGTCGAGACGTGCGAGACGGCGTTCACCGCGGTGCTCGGCGACCGGCCGCACCAGCTCGACCGACGCCGCGACGAGGTGGCCGTCAACGCCGACGACCTGCTCGCCGTCGACCTGACACCGGGCGCGGTCACGGCGGCCGGGCTGCGGTCCAATGTGGCCATCGCGCTGCGCTACTTCGACGCGTGGCTGCGCGGCAACGGCGCCGCGGCCATCTTCGACCTCATGGAGGACGCGGCGACGGCCGAGATCGCGCGCTGCCAGGTGTGGCAGTGGGTGCACCACCGCACGCCGCTGTTCGAGGGCGGCGTCGTCACCGAGGACCTGGTGCGGTCCATCGTGGACGACGAAGAGGCCGGGCTGCGCCCCGCCGCCGCGCGGATCTTCCTGGAGACCGCGCTCGCCGAGGAGCTGCCGGCGTTCTTCACGCCCGACGCGTACGCCCGCTATCTGGTCTGACGCTTGCCGGTGACCCCGGCGACAGTGGCCCCGACGGACAACGGCAGCCGTCGGGGTCATTGCCGGTCGGCCTCGGCCGACTATGACCAGGGCAGCGACGCGCGGTGCTGCCAGTAGTCCGCCGGCGTCTCCGCCGCGGGCAGCGGCCCCGGGTCGGTCACGTCGAGGGCCCGCAGGTTGCTGGCGAGCTGGGCCGTGGTCGCCGCGCCGGAGAGGACCACGTCGACCCAGGGTTGGGCCAGCGCGTGCGCCAGCACGTCGGCGTCCCGGGCGGCGAGCCGGCCGTTGGCCACGGCCTCCTTGACGATCACGTGGCGGCCGGCCTCGTGGGCCTCGCGCAGCGCCGGCCCGGCGGACGGCTCGAGCGGGTTCCAGGTGGCCTGGAAGCTGTGGAACAGCGGCGCGCCGTCGACCTCGATCGCCAGGGCGGCCCGGATCGCGTCACCCTGCCGCGGGCCGCTGGTCGACACGCCGACGGTCACCCCTCGGGCGCCGAGGTCGGCGAGGTGGCGGTGCAACACGGGATCGGTCAGCGCGCTGCTCTCCGGCGTGAGCGAGTGGATCTGGTAGAGGTCGAGCCGGTCGCCGAGCAGCTGGCGGGTCTCGGCCACCTGACGGTCGAACGTACCGACGCTGTGGTCCTTGGTCTCGTGCACCTTGGCGTCGACCCGCCAGCCGGCCACGTAGGTGTAGCCCCACTTCGAGCCGACCACGACGTCGGGCCGGTCGTGCAGCCAGCTGGCGAGGAACTCCTCGGCCCGACCGTACGAGCGCGCGGCGTCGAAGTAGCGGATCCCGGCCGCGTACGCCGCGTCGAGAACCTCGTGCGTGCGGCGCCGCATGGCATCAACGGTGCGCTCGGCGGGCAGGTCCCGGTCGCGCCCGAGGTTGATGTAGCCGGGCCGCCCCAACGCCGCGAGCCCCAACCCCACCCGGCGGACCGGCGCCGTCAGATCCAGTCGATCAAAACCCACCCAGACAGCATGCCCTCTCCCGCCGCCGCCGCTGCTCAGACCCGCGGACCGCCACATGGCGTAGGGCATCCTAGGAAGGGTCAGCCCGGCAGGGCGTGGGCGATGTCGTTGGCGTGGTCGGTGATCGAGGCGCCGGTGGCCGTCGCGCGCAGCGGGAGGATCTCCAGGCAGCGGCGGACCGCCTGGCCCATCAGCGGGTTCGGGACGCGCAGCGAGACCGTGCAGTGCGGCACCCAGCGACCCGGGCGGTAGTGCTCCCAGACCTCGACCCCACCCGCCGCCAGGCGGTCGTGCACCGCCCGGTGGCGGTCCAGCAGCTCCGCGGTCGGCGTCACGCCCAGCCACAGCACCCGGCCGACGAACTGGCCCACGAAGTCCATCTCCAGCTCCAGCCCACGACCGACCGGGAAAGAGCCCAGGGCGTCGGCCACCGCCGCCGGTGACAGGCGCGACGCCGCCGCCAGCGAGACGTGCGGGCGGTGCTTCGAGTCCTGCAGCGACGCCAGCGTCGGTATCCCCTCCGCCTCGAGCGCCTGCCACAGCGCCCGCAGGCGGCGGGTGGCGTCGGTGTCGAGGTAGAGCTCGAGCGCCGCGACCATTCAGCCGGCCGCGGTGATCCGCACCAGCGTTCCGGCCGGAGTGCTCTCGATCTCCAAGGCGTGACTGGTCTGCTGGGCGATCCACAGGCCCATGCCGCCCGTCGACGACGGGATCGGGCGCTCGCGCCGGGCCAGGAAGTCGGCCGCCGGGAAGCCGCCGCCGTGGTCGCGTACCTCGCAGACCAGCCGGCCGTCGCCCAGCAGGCGCAGCATCCCGGTGCCGCCGCCGTGCCGGATCGCGTTGGTCATCACCTCGTTGACCGCGGCGATGAAGTCGTCGGCGGCCTCCTCGGTCATGCCGTGCCGCTCCGCCGCGTCGGCGACCCGGCGGCGCAGCGACGCCACCCCGGCCCGGTCGAACGCGGCGTCGACCAGGACCCGCGGCTCGGGCGCCGGCGGCGGACCGATCCGGCGGATGGCCAGCAGGGCCGTGTCGTCGGACGGGCGTTCGGCGCCCACGGAGAGCATCAGCGCGGTGCAGACCTCGTCGGGCTCGCCGGGCCAGACCGTGGCGCGGAGCCGGTCGAGGCCGACGTCGATCGACTCGCGCCGGCGCTCGATCAGCCCGTCGGTGTAGCAGACCAGCAGCGCGCCCGGCGGGAAGTCGACGACGGTGGTGCGCCGCCGCGTGCTCGGCCGGCCCATCCCCAGCGGCACGTCCGCCGGCGCGCGCAGCAGCTCGACGTGCCCGGCCGCGTCGACCAGCACCGGCCTCGGATGGCCGGCGACCGAGACGTGGATGCTGTCGCGCTCCGGCGGGATCATCGCGTAGAGCACGGTGGCCAGGTTGCCGGTCTCGAAATGGTGCACCTTCGCGTCGAGGTGCACGAGCGCGTCGGCCGGATCGGCACAGACCAGGGCGTACGCCCGCAGCGCGCTGCGCAGCCGGCCCATCACCACGGCGGACTGCAGGCCGTGGCCGGACACGTCGCCGACCACCACACCGAGCCAGCCGGAGGGCAGGGTGAACACGTCGTACCAGTCGCCGCCGACGCCGGAGTCGTGGCCCGGCAGGTAGCGGGCCGCCATCTCGACGCCCGGCACCTCGGCCAGGGCGGTCGGCAGCAGGCTGCGCTGGAGGGCGAGCGCGGTGTCGCGGTCGACGGTGCCGGCCCGGGTGTGCGTCGCGACGCTGGCCCGGTCGGCGACCATCTCCAGCAGGCGCACGTCGTCGGCGTTGAACGCCCGCGGCCGCATGCTGCCGACGTGGAGCACGCCGGCCAGCTCGCCGCCGCCGTAGATCGGCACCCCGAGCAGCGACCGGATGCCGCGCCCGCGGATCAGCGGGCTGGTGTCGCTCTCCTCGGTGGCGTCGTCGACGATCACCGGTTTGCGGTCGCGGGCGATCCGGCCGGCGAACCCCCGGCCCACGGGGACGCGCGCGCCGAGCCGGAACGACTCGTCGAGACCCGTCGCGGCGGAGGCGACCAGCTGCCGGGCGTGCGGGTCGAGCAGCAGGATCACCGCGGTGTCGACGTGCAGCAGGTCACGGATCCGCTCGAGCAGCTCCGCGAGCAGTTCGTCGACGTCGAGGTGGGAAAGGGCGGCGTCGGTGACGGCTTCGAGGCGCCGTAGGCGCTCGTCGCTGTCGGTGGCCGCTTCGATCACGCGCACAGCCTAACTCCGGAAGCGGTGGGGGGTGCGGCAGCGCACCCCCCACCGGACCCGGTCAGCTTCCGAACACTTCCAGGTTGAACAAGGAATAGCCGTACGCCGTACCCCGGGCGGTGCCGTAGATCCGGACATAGCGGCCGCTCGCGGAGAGGCCGGTGTTGTCGTCCTCGCCGCCGTTGCCGCCCGTCACCGTCCGGGCGACGGTCCAGGTGGTGCCGTTGGTCGAGGTCTCGATCCGGTACGCCGACCCGTACGCCGCCTCCCAGAGCAGCCGGACCCGGCTGATCGAGTAGGTCTGGCCGAGGTCGACCTGGATCCACTGCGGGTCACCGAACGCGCTCGACCACCGGGTGGTGGTGGAGGCGTCCACGGCCTGCGAGGCCGGGAACGCCGCGTTCTCGACGCTCGACGCCGTCGCCGGCTTGTTGAGCGCCACGTTGGTCGCCGTCGGAGGCTGGCCGCCACCGCCGTAGACCTCGAACGAGAACAGCGAGTAGCCCCAGGCGGTGCCGCGGGCCGTGCCGTAGATGCGCACGTAGCGGCCGCTGGCGTTCAGCCCGGTGTTGTCGTCCTCGCCGCCGTTGCCGCCCGTCACCGTCCGGGCGACGGTCCAGGTGGTCCCGTTGGTCGAGGTCTCGATCCGGTACGCCGACCCGTACGCCGCCTCCCAGAGCAGCCGCACGCGGTCGATCGCGTACGTCTGGCCCAGGTCGACCTGGATCCACTGCGGGTCGCCGAACGCGCTCGACCAGCGGGTGGTCGCCGAGGCGTCCACGGCCGCCGAGGCCGGGTAGGCGACCGCGTCCTCGGTGCTGGAGGCCGTCGCCGGCTTGTTCAGCGCCAGGTTGGTCCCGGTCGGCGGGGTGCCGCCGCTGGTGAACGCGAACGAGTCGACGTTGAACAGCGCCGCCCCGGCCCCGCCGGTGAACACCAGGAACAGCGGCCCGGACCCGGTGGGCGCGGTGATCGTGCCGCTGACCTCGGCGAACGTGTCGAACGAGCCCGTCGCCGCGACCGTGGCCGTGCCGACGACCGCGCCGGTGGCCGACCCCGAACGGAGCGTGATCGTGCCGCCACCGCCCGCCGGCGCCGACACCCGGGCGGTGAACCCGGTGGCCAGCCCGGACAGGTAGTACGGGTTGAACGAGATCCAGTCGCCGTTGGAGACGTTGCCGACCGCGCTGCCACCCTGGGCCGCGCTCGACGTCACGATGCTGACGCCCTGCTGGCCGCCGAAGTGCTCGGCCTGGCGCTGGCGCGGCTGGAGCACCACCGGGGTCGCGTTGATCGCCGTGGTCGACCCCGGCGGGGTGTACGCGGCGTTGATGATCCCGAAGATGTTCGCCGAGACGTCGTGCTCGCCGTCCACCGTCGTCTGGATGTTGCCCGAGCAGCCGTTGACGCTGGTGATCGGGTGGCCGTGCGAGTCGTGCCCGAGCACGTAGCTGACCGTGACCCGGGAACAGTCGATCGTCGGGTTGGCCGGGTCGGTCACGTTGACCGTGAACGGCACCTGGTCACCGAAGTTGAACAGGCGACCCGGCTGGGGCAGCGACACGCTGACCGTCGGGCCACCCACGCCGATCACCACGCTGGCCGTGGCGGTCGCGCCGGACGGGTCGCGCACGGTCAACGTCGCCGTGTACTGGCCGTTGGCGGTGTAGGTGAACGACGGGTTGGCCGCGGTCGAGTCCACCGAGCCGTTGGTCTGGAAGTCCCAGGCGTACGTCAGCGGGTTGCCGTCCGGGTCCGTGGAGCCGGCCGACGAGAACTGGACCGTCAGCGGGGCGTTGCCGCCCGTCGGGTTGGCCGACGCCACCGCGACCGGTGGCCGGTTGCCGCCGGTGACCTGGTACTCGATGCGGTAGACGGCCGAGTTGGCGTCGCCGCCGAACCAGCCGGTGCCGTAGTCGAGCACGTAGAGCGCACCGTCCGGTCCGAACTCGTAGTCCATCACCTGGGTGCCGGTCCAGGGGAAGTTCGTGATCGTGCCGGGCGTGCCGTTGGCGTTGATGTTGATCGTCTTGATGAACCGGCGGCCGAACTCGGTGGCGAAGAACTTCCCGTCGTACGAGGGCGGGAACTTCACCGACGAGTTGAGCGCGGCGTTGTAGCGGTAGACCGCGCCGCCCATCGGCGAGAGGCTACCGCAGCAGATGCCGGGCGGGTCCTGGCCGCCGCCGTAGGGCAGCCATGCCGCCCGCGACGCCGGCAGGGTGGTCAGGCCGGTGTTGTTGCGCGAGTTGTTGGTCGGGCCGCCCGCGCAGTTGTAGGTGCCCAGCGACGGTCCACTGGGGAACGTGTACTCGTGGTACGGCGTGTTGTAGTTGGAGCAGTACGGCCAGCCGTAGAAGCCGGGCTGGGTGATCCGCTCGTAGGAGACCGTGCCGGCCGGCCCGCGGTTGGGGTCGGCGGTGCCGGCGTCCGGCCCGTAGTCACCGAGGTAGACGATGCCGGTCGCCTTGTCGACGCTCATCCGGAACGGGTTCCGGAAGCCCATCGCGTAGACCTCGGGCCTGGTGTTGGCCGTGCCGGGGGCGAACATGTTGCCGGAGGGGATCGTGTAGCCGCCGGCCGCCGACGGCTTGATCCGCAGGACCTTGCCCCGCAGGTCGTTGGTGTTGCCCGAGGAGCGCTGCGCGTCGAAGGCCGGGTTGCGGTCGGCCCGCTCGTCGAGCGGCGCGTAGCCACCCGAGTCGAACGGGTTGGTGTCGTCACCGGTGGACAGATAGAGGTTGCCCGCCGCGTCGAAGTCGATGTCGCCGCCGACGTGGCAGCACTGGCCGCGGCTCGACGGCACCTCGATGACCGTCACCGCCGACGCCGGGTCGATGGTGTTGTCGGCCCGGACCGTGAAGCGGGCCAACCGGTTGACGCCGTTGAACGGCGCGAACTGCGCCGCCGTGCCGGTCGTCGGCGAGTCACCGGCCGGTGTGGACAGTGGTGGCGCGAAGTAGAGATAGACCCAGCGGTTCGTGGCGAACGCCGGGTCGGCCTTGATGCTCTGCAGGCCCTCCTCGTCGTGCGTGTAGACCGGCAGCGTCAGCGCCACCTTGGTGTTGCCGGCGGCGTCGGTGTAGCGGACCGTGCCGTCGCGCGAGGTGTGCAGCACGCCCCGGTCGGGCAGCACCGTCAGGCCCATCGGCTCACCGGTCTCGGCCACGCCCTTGGCCAGCGTCACCTGGGCGAACGAGCCCGGCGGGTCGACCGGGCCGGACCCTGTCGAGCAGTTTCCGGTGCCCTGGGCCGCGTACCGGATGCCGCCCAGGAGATGGTTGCGGAAGTTGGTGTCCGCGTAGCTCTCCTGGGTGTGGCCCATGCCGGTGTACCAGCTCCGGCCGCCGTCGTAGGCGCGGCACCAGACGATCGGGTGGTCGCCCATCCCGCCGCCGGTGTAGGTGGCCTCGTTGAGGTTGGCCAGCACGCGCACGTTGGACCGCGGGTTGGTGCGGTAGCTGTACCACTCGTCGGTGCGGACCCAGTTGGCCGGCAGGCCGGCCGTCGACGGGTGGGTGGCGTCTTCGATCCGCACCGTGGCCTGCTGGATCGCCGGGTGCTGCAGGAAGTAGGCGCCGACCAGGCTGCCGTACCAGGACCAGTCGTACTCGGTGTCCGCGGCGGCGTGCACGCCCGCGTAGCCGCCGCCGGCGCGGATGTACCCCTCGAACGCGGTCTGCTGGGCGGCGTTGAGCACGTCGCCCGTGGTGGACAGGAAGATGACGGCCTGGAATCTCGCCAGGTTGGCCGCCGTGAACGCCGTGGCGTCCTCAGTGGCCTCGACGGTGAAGTTGTTCTGCGCGCCCAGTTGCTGGATCGCGGCGATGCCCGCCGGGATCGAGTCGTGCCGGAACCCCGCCGTTTTGCTGAAGACCAGCACGGTGAAGTCGGCCGCGAGAGCGGGACTCGCCGGAATACCGACGAGAGTCGCTGCCACGAGGGCGACGCAGAGCAGCGCTCTGCGCAACATGATCGGACCTTTCTCATGGGGACGGTCATGAAGACGTGCGCCGACCACGCCGTGCCCACACGATGTCCGATAGAGCGCTCTCCGTCAATCCCTCAATATTCACCGAGGGCGTACGCGACCGCGGAGGCGAGGGTGTCCGCGGTGCCCCGCGCATAGGCCCGGGCGTAGGCGCGGGTGTCGAGGGTGAAGGCCCGAGCCGGCCAGGGCGGCACATATGCCTGCATCCAGGCGGCGCCGGCCCGGGTCTGCAGCTTCTGCGCCACGGCCGCCAGCCGGACGGCCCGCTCCTCGTCGCCGACCAGCACGGCCAGGTCCGCGAACGCGGCGAGGTAGAGCGCCGCCCCCGCCTCGTCGCGCGCGTCCGCCGACTCCTGCAGGCCGGCCGCCAGGTATTCGGCCGCGCGTTCCTGGTCGCCCTCCGTCGTCGCGGTGACGGCCAGGCTGTAGAGCGCCACGACCGCGCCGAGGTGGTCGTTGGTCTCCCGGGCGACCCGCAGGCCGTCGGCGAACTGCTCGGTCGCCGCGGCGTAGTCGCCCTGCGTGAGCGGGATCGTCCCGAGCCGGGTGTGGTAGAGCCCGGCCATCCAGTGCTCGCCGAGCCCCTCGCTGATCCGCCTCGTCTCCTCGAGCAGCTCGCGGGCCTGCTCCCAGTCGCCGCGGGCGAGCGCCAGCTGGCCCAGCATCCCGGTCGTGCGGGCGGTCACGTCCTGCTCGCCGAGCTCGCGCAGCATCGGCAGGAGCCGTTCGAGGGTGGGCCGGGCGTGGGTGTGGTCGCCGCTGATGAACGCCAGCGCGCCCTCGCCGAACAACACGTGGGCGTACGCCCTGGGCGACAGCGAGTCGGCGTGCTCGAGCATCCGGCCGATGGTCCGGGCGCCCTCCTCGGCGTGGCCGCGCAGCCACCACAGTGGCCACAGCATCCAGCCCAGCCGCACCGCCTCTTCCATCTGGTCCGTCAGCAGGAACCAGTTCATCGCGGCCCGCAGGTTGGCGTGCTCGACCTCGAGCCGGTGCACGGCCTCGGGATCGGTGGAGATCTGCCCGACCCGGGGCGACGTGTGCTCGGCGAAGTCCAGGAAGTAGCGGGCGTGCCGGTCGCAGACCTCGCGCCAGTCGGCGGCCTCGTGCAGCTTCTCCAGCGCGTACTCCCGGATGACGCCGAGCACCGCGAACCGGGGCTCCTGGTCGCCGGCCTGGGTGACCAGGCTGCTCTCGATCAGCGCGCCGAGCGCCTCCAGCCCGGCGCCGGGCTCGGTGAGGCCGGCGACCGCGCGGGCCGCGTCGAGGTCGAACGGGCTCGCGAGGACGCCGAGGCGGGCGAAGACCTCCTGCCCCTCGGCCGGCAGCAGGTGGTAGCTCCAGGCGATGGTGTCGCGCAGCGTGCGCTGCCGGGCGGGCAGGTCGCGGGGGCCGCCGGCCAGCGTGCCGAGCCGGCCGCCGAACCGGTCGAGCAGGCCCTGCGGGGTCAGCACCCGCACCTTGGCCGCGGCGAGCTCGATCGCCAGCGGCAATCCGTCGAGCCGGCGGACGATCTCGACGATCGCCGCGGCGTTCTCGGGGCCCACCGCGAAGTCGGACGCCACCGCCCGGGCCCGCTCGACGAACAGCCGGGCGGCGCCGTCGCCCCGGATCGCTCCTTCGGGGTCGTCGTCGGGGCCGGGCACCGGCAGCGGCGGGACGTCGAAGACGTGCTCCCCGGTCAGCCGCAGCGGCACGCGGCTGGTGGCCATGACGGAGACGCCGCGGGCCGCGTTGAGCATCGTGCCGATCAGCGGCGCGGCGTCGACCAGGTGCTCCCAGTTGTCGATCAGCAGGAGCAGCTCGCGGTCGCGCAGGTAGGTCACGATGTCGTCGACCGCCGGCCGGTTCGGCATGGTGCGCAGGCCCAGCGCGTGGGCCAGCGCGGGCGGCACCAGCTCGGGCTCGGGGACCGCGGACAGGTCGACGAACCGCACGCCGTCGGCGAACATGGACCGCAGAGACGCGGCGCACTCCACGGCGAGCGAGGTCTTGCCGACGCCGCCCGGCCCGATCAGCGTGACGAGGCGCACATCGCCGGTCAGCAGCTCGCGCAGGCGCTCCCGCTCGGCGGTCCGGCCGTAGAGCCGGCCCGGGCGCACGGGCAGGTCCTCGCCGACGGCCGGTGGCTCGGGCGGGTTGAACCGCTCGGTCAGCAGCAGGGCGACGTCCTCGCCGACGACCCGCCGCAGCTCGTCGGCCGTGCGGAAGTGCCGGTAGCTGACCTGGGCGTCGTCGCGGATCCGGTCGAGCAGCGCACCCAGGCGCGGGTCCCGCTCGGGCGCGGGCGACTTGACGTAGATCAGTTTCGGCAGGTCACCGGCGAGGTCGAACTCCTCCTCGATCGCCGGGTGGAAGCGCTCCGAATAGATGCCGACGAACACCTGGCTGGGCTCGATGTAGTCGCGGTAGACGTCGCCTGAGGCCGGCTCGCGGGCGCGGGCACCCAACTCGAACATCACCGGCACCAGCCGCATCCGGGCGATCGCGTCGCGGACGGCGAGCCGCTCGGGTTCGAGCTCGTCGAGCGCCGACGAGACGAAAACCCGCAACCGGCGATCCGGCGTACGGGTGACGAAGGCGGCCTCGTCCGTGCTGCCCTGAAGAACCATGTCGCCCCATCCCCCCGTTCGAGGCGCACTCACATTACCCCGATTTGGGGTATTTATCCATTCGCTGTGATCATTGCCGCTGCCCGTCGATCCGTCCACAGTGGTCACAGCGGGCGGTGTACGGTCGGGAGATGCGCATTCCTACCGCGGTCATCACCGCCGGTTCGCTCATCGGTGGGTGGCAGCTGGCGCGGCAGACCGGCGTCCGGCCGCTCGGCGGGGCCGTGCTCGCCGCGGGCGGGGTGCTGGCCGGTCGCGAGTGGGCCCGGCGGACCAGCCCCGCCGTGACCGGGGCGCTCGTGGCCACGTACGTCGGCGCCTTCGGGCTCTCCCATCCCCTCGCCAGGCGGATCGGTTCGTGGCCCTCGGTGCTGGCGGTGTCGGCCCTGACCGCGGCCGCCTCCTACGTCGCCGCCGATCGGCGCCCGCCGCGCGGCTGACCCGCGACGCGCCGGTTGATTTCCGGCACTCATGCCGGAGCAGTAGAGTGCGCCGGTGCGCATGACCAGCCGACTGCTGCAGATTTTGCCCGCGCCGCTGCGAAAGCAGGTGTTCCGGCGCCGCGAGGCGGTCAAGTTCATCGCCGTCGGCGGGTTCTGCTGGGCGCTCACCGCGGTCATCAACTACGCGCTCAAGGTGACCGTCTTCGCCAGCAAGCCGGTGACGGCGCTGACCGTCGCGACCGTCATCGCCGCGTTCGTGTCCTACGCGCTCAACCGCGAGTGGACCTTCCGCACCCGGGGCGGCCGGCGGGCGCACCACGAGCTCGGCCTCTACATCCTGATCAACGCGGTCGGCATCGCGCTCAACTCGGCGCCGCTCTATCTGGCGCGGTACGCGTTCCAGCTGCAGACCCCGCACATCTCGCGCACCGCCCAGGAAGTCTCCGACTTCGCCTGGGGCATGATCATCGGCACGCTGCTGGCCATGGTGTTCCGGCTGTGGGCCTACCGCAAGTGGGTCTTCCCGCAGACCGACGCCCGGCCGGCCGCCCGGCGGGGCCGCAAGGTCGCCCGCGTCAGCTTCGGCGCGGAGGACTCCGACCGCAAGGTCGCGTAGGCCGAGGGGCGCCGCTCGTGCGGCGCCCCTCGTGCGCTCAGCGCGGGTCGCGCCACATCGGGTAGAGCGACGGCCCTTCCGGCAGGTCGATCGTGCGCGGCAGGCGTGCGAAGCCCAGCCGCTCGTAGAGCGCGGCGTTGCGCAGGTTGCTCGCCTCGAGGTACGCCGGACGCCCGGCCGCGTCGAGCTCCGCCAGCCGGTGCCGGAGCAGCGCGGCGCCGACGCCGGCGCCCTGGTGCTCCGGGTGGACGGCGATGAACGGCAGGTACGCGTGGCTGCGGTCGTGCGGGTGACCGGCGGCCATCAGCTCGTCGAGCATCCCGACCCGCTTGAGTGTCTCCCCGTCGAGACCGGCCTCGAACGCGGCGCCCATCGACCCGTCGTCCTCCGGCTCCGGCGCGTCGACGTCCACGTCGAGCCAGAGCGCGAGTCCCTTGTGGTCGTCGACGGTCTCCGCCGTACCAGCGGCCAGGGCGAGGTCCACGAACGCGCCGAAGAACACGAGGTGCTCGGCGTGCCGCGTCGCCTCGTCCCGGAAGATCCAGTCGGCGATCGGATCGGCCATGAACGCCGCCGCGATGACCGACTTGAGGGCCGGCACATCGGTTGCCGAGGCGGGGCGTACACGAGGGGTTGTCGACACAAGCTCTCCTGTGGTGTCGGGGTGCGACAGTCGCGCGGAGACTAATGCGATCGGCTCGCGAAGAGCAATGTCGACGGTGGTGCGCAAGATCACTCTGCCCTGGCTCGCCCTACAGCGCTTCGAGGGTGACGCGTTCGGTGAGGGTGGCGATGGCTTCGGCGTGGCCCGTGCCGAGGCCGTGGCGGGTGACGTTGAGGGCGCCCGCGGCCGCGCCGGTGCGCACCGCGTCCCGCAGGTCGCCGTCGCGCGCCAGCACGGCGGCGACGCCGGCGGTCATCGAGTCGCCGGCGCCGCGCGGGTCGACCGCCTCCATCCGTGGCGCGGCGACGCGGTAGGGCTTCCCGTCGAGCATCGCCAGCGCGCCCGCGCCGGCCCGGCTGACCAGCGCGGACCCGGCGCCGTCGGCGCACAGCGACTCGAGCGCGGCGAGCAGGGCCGCTTCGGAGTCGTCGGCGGCGCGGCCGTCGGCGATCAGCTCCTCGTGGCTGACCTTGACGAACGCCGGCCGTCCGGGCAGCGCGGCGCTCAGGTAGTCGCCCGACAGGTCGATCACCACCCGCCCGCCGTGGGCGCCCAGGTCGGTGGCCAGCCGCCGGTAGAGGTCCGCGTCGACGATCGACGGGTCGGACGGTCCGGACAGCACGCTGACCGGGGTACGCAGCCCCGCGGCGAGCGCCACGTCGTAGACCTCGTCCATGTCGTGGCGGCTGAGCGGGTGCCCCGGCACGTCGGCGATCTCCTCCCGCTGCCCCGCCCGCCGGTCGTGGATGTAGCCGCCGCTGCTCATCTCGCGTTCGACCACCCGCAGGTCCACGTCCTCGGCGGCGAGCAGCGGCCGGAGCACACGGCCGAGCTCGCCGCCCAGCGTCGTGCAGAAGACCACCTCGACGCCGAGGTTGACCAGCATGCGGGCCTGCCACACACCCTGACCACCCGGATGCACGTGGATCTCGACGTGGTCGGCGGGCTGCTCGACGGTAATCGTCAGCTGCGGCGCCGGCGCGAACACCATGACCCGGTCATCACCCATGCCTCCAAGCTTGCCCACCGGCAAGCAGCCTGACCAACGAACTGGGTGAACATCCGGCAAAGTAGTGAACCGTGATGATCCGACAAAGCCGGCCGGCCGACGTCGAACGGCTCGAGCAGACCATGCCCACGGGCCCGAGCCGCTTCCACGAGGCCCGCTACGGCCGCCAGGCCGACGGGCTGAGCACCTTCCTGGTCGCCGAGATCGACGGCGTACTGGTCGGTTGCGGCGAGGTCCTGTGGGCGGGTGCGAAGGAGCCGGCGGTACGGGAGCGGATCCCGGACTGCCCGGAGATCAACGGCCTGGCGGTCGCCCCGGGCCGGCAGTCGCAGGGCATCGGCACGGCCTTGGTCCGCGCGGCCGAGGCGCTCGCCGCGGAGCGCGGCCACCACCGCGTCGGCCTGGGCGTCGACGACCACAACCCCCGAGCGGCGGCGTTGTACGCCCGCCTCGGCTACACCGACCCGAACTGCCGCTACGTGGACCACTACAGCTACGTGGACGAGGCCGGCACCCGCCACGAGGTGGCCGACCCGTGCCGCTTCCTCGTGAAGGACCTCGGCCGATGACCGGATCGGGGCACCACGGAGTTTGACCTTCCGAAACGCGGGTAGCCCGGCCCCGGACGTGCAATAGCTGACGAAAGGGCCGGATACGTGGAAGCGCGCAAAGCCACCGAAAAGGTCAAGGGCGCCGTGGAGGCCGCCGCGTCGAAGGTGGCCGAGATACTGACCGACAAGGTGCCGGGGGCGCCCGGCAGCGAGCCGCCGACGGTCGACGAGCCGACCGCGCCGCGTGACCCGTTGCCGCCCAAGCACGAGCACGGCACGCCGGAGAACCGCACCCCGACCGGGGCCGAGTACGGCTCGCCGCCGACCGTCAACGCCCAGCACGGCGAATACCTCACCACCGCGCAGGGGGCCCGGCTCCGCGACACCGACCACTCCCTCAAGGCCGGCCCGCGCGGCCCGATCCTCCTTCAGGACCACCACTTCCGCGAGAAGATCACGCATTTCGACCACGAGCGGATTCCCGAGCGGGTCGTGCACGCGCGCGGCGCCGGGGCGCACGGGGTGTTCACCGCCTACGGCAGCGCCGCCAACGTCACCCGGGCGCGCTTCCTGCAGGAGGGCGTGGAGACACCGGTCTTCGTCCGCTTCTCCACCGTCCTCGGCTCGCGGGGCTCGGCCGACACCGTCCGTGACACCCGCGGCTTCGCGACGAAGTTCTACACCGACGAGGGCACCTTCGACCTGGTCGGCAACAACATCCCGGTCTTCTTCATCCAGGACGCGATCAAGTTCCCCGACATCATCCACGCCGGCAAGCCGCACCCGGACCGGGAGATCCCGCAGGCGCAGAGCGCGCACGACACGTTCTGGGACTTCGTCTCCCTGCACACCGAGGCGCAGCACCACACGATGTGGAACATGTCCGACCGCGGCATCCCCCGCTCGTACCGGACGATGGAAGGTTTCGGCGTGCACACCTTCCGGCTGGTCAACGAGGCGGGTGAGACCACGCTGGCCAAGTTCCACTGGAAGCCCAAGCTCGGCGTGCACTCGCTGACCTGGGAGGAGGCGCAGATCGCGGCCGGCGTCGACCCGGACTTCCACCGGCGCGACCTCTACGATGCCATCGAGGCCGGCGCGTTCCCCGAGTGGGAGCTGGGGCTGCAGTTGCTGCCGGACACGCCCGAGGAGACGTTCGCGGGGATCGACCTGCTCGACCCGACCAAGATCGTGCCCGAGGAGCTGGCGCCGGTGCAGGCCGTCGGCCGGCTCGTGCTCAACCGGGTGCCGAGCAACTTCTTCGCCGAGACCGAGCAGGTCGCGTTCCACCTGGGCCACCTGCCGCCGGGCATCGACGTGACCAACGACCCGCTGCTGCAGGGCCGGCTGTTCTCCTATCTGGACACCCAGCTGACCCGTCTGGCCGGTCCGAACTTCCACCAGATCCCGATCAACCGCCCGCACGCGCCGGTCAACGACATGCTCCGCGACGGCTTCCACCAGCAGGCCGTGCACTCGGGCGTGGCGCCGTACCGGCCGAACTCGCTCGACGGCGGCAACCCGTTCACGGCCGGCGACGCCGAGCACGCGTTCCTCGACGTGCCGGTGGTCGTCGCCGAAGCGCCCAAGGTGCGCGCGAACCCGGTGTCCTTCGACGACCACTACAGCCAGGTGCGGCTCTTCTGGCGCAGCATGTCGCCGGTCGAGAAGGAGCACATCATCCGGGCGTACGCGTTCGAGCTCGGCAAGTGCTACGAACAGGCGATCAAGGAGCGCCAGCTGCGTTGCCTGGCCAACATCGACCCGGTGCTGTGTTCGCAGGTCGCGACCGCCCTCGGCCTGCCGGCGCCCGAGCCGACGGTGCCCCTGGCCGACGTCGAGCCGAGCCCGGCGCTGTCGCAGGTCGGCCAGGAGTGGCCGCCGGACGGCCGGATCGTGGGCATCGTCGTCGACACCGACGCGGACCTGAGCGAGGTGGCGAGCGTACGCCGGGACGTGTTCGCCGCCGGCATGGTGCCACTGCTGATCGCGCCGCACGGCGGCATGGTCGGCGACCTGCCGGTCCAGCGCACGTTCGCGACCGCCCGGTCGATCGAGTTCGACGCGCTCCTGCTGGCCACCGCGCCGGTGCCCGCGCCGGACGCCCTGCCGGCCCGCGACGACAAGGCCGGCGCCCCGGGCTCGCCGCTGCTCGACCCGCGGGTCTCGTTGCTGATCGACGAGTGCTGGCGGCAGGCGAAGGCGATCGGCGCGTGGGGTCCCGGCCGGGCCGCGCTCGACCTGGCCGACGTCGCCGAGGCGCCCGGGGTGGTCGGCGCGGAGACGGGCGCCGACGCGCTCACGGCCGTGTCGGCGCTGATGGCCAAGCACCGCGTCTGGGACCGGTTCCTGGCGACGGTCGCCTGAGTCACGCAGGCAGCCGGGGCGGCGCGGCGATCGCGCCGCCCCGGCTCAGCCCCTGTGGCGCGCGTACAGGATCGCGATGTCGTCGTCGTGCTGGCCCTGGGTGAGGTCGACGATCAGCTTGTCGCACTCGTCCTCCGGGTTGGCCGCGGCCGCGAGGTCGCGCAGCCGCCCGACGAGCGCGTCCAGGCCGTCGTCGAGCACGCGCCGCCGGTCCTCGACCAGCCCGTCGGTGTAGAGGAACAGGCCGCTGCCGGGCGGGAACGCGATCTCGCGCTGCGCGTAGCGGTCACCGACGGCCAGCGGGATGCCGATGCGCTCCATCAGCAGCCGCACCTGCCCGTCGGGGTCGATCACCGCGGGCGGGAGGTGGCCGCCGCTGGCGTAGGTGAGCGTGCCGGCGGCCGGGTCGTGCACGGCGTACAGACAGGTGATGAAGTGGGCCCGCAGGCCCCGGGCGGTGCGGGACAGCAGCGTCATGACCTCGGCGGGCGGCAGGTCCAGCAGGGCGTACGCGCGGGCGGCCGTGCGGATCTGGCCCATCAGCGCGGCCGCGTGGACGCCGCGGCCCATCACGTCGCCGACGACGAAGGCGGTCCGCCCGCCGGACGCCAACGGGATCACGTCCATCCAGTCGCCCCCGACCTCGACGCCGGTCGCGGCGGGCAGGTAGCGGGACACGACCGTCATGCCCGGCACCTCGGGGAGGTCGGGCAGCATCGCCTGCTGCAGCGTCGCGGCCGTGCCACGCTGCCGGGCGTAGAGGCGCGCGTTGTCCATCGCGATCGCGGTGTGGCCGGCGATCCCCTCCGCCAGCCGCTCGTGCCGGTCGCTGAACCGGGCCGGTTCCGGGTGCCCGAAGAAGAACCCGCCGAGCACGTTGCCGGTGGACGGTGAGACCACCGAGACGGCGAGGTAGCTGCGCACGGGCAGGTGGCCGGCCGGCATGCCGTGGTGCGGCGCCATCCGCCCGTAGCGTGGATCGGCGACGATGTCGTCGCTGCGGACCGTGCCGCGTCCCTCGAACGTGTTGGCGAAGACCGCCGTGTTGCGGGGCATCGGGAACCGCGCGAACGCCTCGCGGGGCACGCCCGACAGCGTGTAGAGCATGTAGGACTCGCCGCGCTGGTCGGTGACGTTGTAGAAGAACGACCCGAAGCCGGCCTCGGTCGCCCGGGTGGCGGCGTCGGTGGCGGCCTGCACGAGGCTGGTCAGGTCGAGCTCGGCCGTCAGGTCGCGGCCGACCCGCTGCAGGGTCCCGACCAGCTCCGCCTCGGCCCGGGCCTGCGCGGCCATCAGGTCCACCCGGTCGGCCTCGGCGCGGGCGGTGTCGGTCAGCAGCGCCGCGAGATCGCTCCAGGCCTCGTCGCCCGGCTCCGCGAGCGCGGCGCGGAGCGCCACCCGGGCGTTGGCGGCGACGATGTCGAACCGGTGACCGATGCCCCACGGCAGCGGCACCCGCGCGAACGCCGCGACCGCGAAGAGCCGGCCACCGGGCAGCGCCGCGCCGAACCCGAACGCGGACACCGCGCCGTCGACGAGCAGCGGCTGGTCGTCGGTGGGGTGCGCGTGCACGACGGCGTGCCGTGGCGACACGGTGCGCGGCGCCGCCTCGGCCGCGGGGCCGAGGGTGGCGACGACCAGGTCGATCGGCGCCGGGTTGGCCGTCACCCGAACGGTGGCCATCTGCGGTGGCGCGTCGCCGGCGGCCGCGACGAGCGCCGGATCGGCCCCGGGCTCGCTGAGGTAGAGGCGCACCGACATCAACGCGAGGTCGGCGTCGTCGCCCACCAGGGCGGCGTGCAGGGCGTCGGCGACGGCGGCGCAGGCGGCGGCGAGGTCGGTCGCCGGGGTGGCGGCGGCGCGCAGGCCGGCGCCCAGGCGCAGCGCTTCGGCGAGCCCGAGCTCCGTGACGCGGAATGCCTCGATCACGTGCACCCCGCACCCTTCTCCAGTGCGACCCGATGGCACGGAAATTCTAGCGCCAGTTCGGCCGCCGACCGGCCGGCGTGTACCCCCGAACGAGGCGGGTACGCACCCGATGTTGATCGAGGCCATAGACGAGCGGTAGGCGGATTAGGCCACCGCGGACCGGGTACGCCGCCGGGATGGGACAGGAACAGACACCCGTGCTGACGGCGATCGAGGAGCTCCGGGAGGCCGGCGGCTACACGTTCGCCCTACCCGGGCACCGGCTCGGCCGCAGCATGGACCAGCGCGCCGCGGACGTGCTGTCGCCCGGGGCCTTCGCGGCCGACGTCATCAGCGCCAAGCAGGCGGTGGGTAAGGCCGAACGGCTCTTCGCGGAGGCGATCGGCGCCCGTGACACCGTCTTCACCACCTGCGGCTCCAGCATCTCCGTGCACACCGCCGTGCTGACCGTCACCGGGCCCGGCCGCACGATGCTGGTGGACCGCAACATCCACAAGTCGGTGCTGGCGTCGCTGATCCTCGCCGGCGCCCGGCCGGTCTGGCTGCGGCCCCGTTGGGACGAGGAGCGGCAGATCGCCCATCCGGCCACCGCCGACGACCTGTCCGCCGCGCTCGACCGGGACCCGGACATCAGCTCCGTCCTGATGATCACCCCGACGGAGTACGGCACCGGCGCGGACGTGCACGGCGCCGCCGAGGCCTGCCACGCCGGGGCATCCCGCTGCTGGTCGACGAGGCCTGGGGCGCCCACTACCCGTTCCACCCGGACCTGCCCACGCCGGCCGTCCGGGCGGGCGCCGACCTGAGCGTGCAGAGCCTGCACAAGGCCGACGGCGGGCTCTGCCAGTCGTCGATCATCATCGTCGGCGGCGACCTGGTGGACCCGGTCGACCTGCGGCTGCGGCTGGACCTGATCACCACGACGAGCCCGTCGGCCCTGATGTACGGCTCGATCGACGGCTTCCGGCACCGCATGGTCGCCGACGGGAAGCGGCTGATCGGCGACGGCCTGCACCGGGTCGGCCGGCTGCGTGACCGGCTCGCCGAGCTGCCGGACCTCACGGTCATCGACGACTCGATCATCGGCCAGGACGGCGTCGCGGAATGGGATCCCTACAAGCTCTCCGTGGACGTGTCGGGCCTGGGCCTGTCCGGGTACCAGGTCAAGGAGTGGATGCTGGCCGAGCACGAGCTGGTCGTGCAGCTCGGCGACGCCCGCCGGGTGATCTTCTCGCTCACCTTCGGCGACGACGACGAGGCGCTCGACCGCCTGGCGGCCGCGCTGGAGGATCTGGTGCGGCGACGCCCGGAGCCTGACCGCCCGGCGCCGCGGGTGCCGCCGCTGGACGAGCTCAACCTCGAGCAGGCGATGCTGCCGCGGGACGCCTTCTTCGCCCGCACCGAGCAGGTCGCCGATCCGGTCGGCCGGGTGTCGGCCGAGATGGTCAGCCCCTACCCGCCGGGCGTGCCGGCCATCCTGCCGGGCGAGCGCTTCAACGCCGCGGTGGTCGACTATCTGCGGGCCGGAAAGGCCGCCGGGATGACGATTCCCGACGCGTCCGACCCGTCGCTGGAGACGTTCCGCGTCGTGCGCTGATCACCACGGCTGGCTGGCCGGCGCCGCGATGCCCAGCTCCTGGGCGATGACCAGTGCGTTGACGGGTTCGGTGCGGGCGCGCATGTCCGCGTAGGCGGTGAGGGTGAGCGGCGCGACCAACACGGCTGCCGCTCCCCCGAGGAGCGCGCCGACGAGCGTCGCGACAACGGCGCCCGCCACCAGGCCGCCGGTGCCCGGGACGGCGGCGTTGATCGCCGCCTCGGCAAGGCCGCCGAGCAGGCCCCCGACCACGCCGGTGGCGATCAGCAGGCCGATGACCGTGCCGATCCGGGCTGCGGACGCGCCGAAGTCGCGGTGAAAGAGGGTGAAGCACCGGCTGAACGCGTTGGTCCGCTCGACGGCCACCACCGCGGGCAGCACCGCGAACACCGCCATCACGTAGAACACCGGGAGAACGCAGAAGCACACGGCGACCACGTAGAGGGGTATCGCGAGGAGCTGCCAGCCGATCAGCGGTAGGACCCGGCGGGCGGCGAGTTTGAGCGCGTCGTTGACCCGCTGCGGCGCCCCCAGCGCGGCGCTCACTCCGATGTGGA
Source organism: Asanoa sp. WMMD1127 (assembly GCF_029626225.1). Taxonomy (NCBI): domain Bacteria; kingdom Bacillati; phylum Actinomycetota; class Actinomycetes; order Micromonosporales; family Micromonosporaceae; genus Asanoa; species Asanoa sp. WMMD1127. The sequence goes on along the minus strand of NZ_JARUBP010000001.1, from coordinate 5,765,289 downwards.
CGACTGCGAGCGTGATCACCGCGCTGACCACGACGCCGAGCAGGGTGGCGAGCACCGTCAGGCCCAGCACACCGAGCAGCGGCGCGAAGTCGGCCGCCACCGGTGTGTCCGTCGTGGTGAACGTCCGTTCGAGGTCGTCCGCCGTCAGCACGAGGTAGATGGCCGGCGGCGCCTGCACGAGCAGGGTCAGCAGCACGCCGGCCGCCTGCACCGCCGCCAGCGGTCGCCAGCCGCGCCGGACGATCATGATGCCCCGCTGCCACCAGCCGTTGAAGTCGAGGCTGACCAGCGGGTCGGCGCCCGGCTGCCCCAGCTGCGGCGGCGGCAGGTAACCACCGGCGGGCACGCCGGCCGGCCAGGGCTGTGGTTGCCCGGTGGAATAAGGGTCGTGGGGCTGCCAGCCGGTCATCTCGCCTCTGCCTGGGTCACGCGCTGTCGCCGCGGTCGGCCACAGACCGGCATCAAGATAATGCGCCCGCGTCCCGGCCGCTGTCCCGTCGGCGGGCCGCTGTGGGCGGCCCGCCGACATCCGGTCAGGCCGGCAGGGTCCAGCGCTGCGCGCCGGTGCCGTTGCAGTCCCAGAGCTGGATCTGCGTGCCGTCGGCGGTGCCGTTGCCGGCCACGTCGAGGCAGCGGCCCGACCGCGGGTTGACCAGCGACCCGTTGGCCCCGGCGGCCCAGACCTGCGCGCCCGTGCCGTTGCAGCCCCACAGCTGCACGATCGTGCCGTTGGCGGTGCCGCTCGACCGCACGTCCAGGCACTTGCCCAGCCCGCGCACCGTGCCGTCGGCGCCGATCGTCCAGCGCTGCGCGGTCGTACCGTTGCAGGTCCAGATCTGGATCTTCGTGCCGTCGGCCGTGGCGCCGGCGTTGATGTCGAGGCACTTGCCGCTCGTGGCGCCGACGACCTGGCCGGTCCGGCCGCCGCCGCTGCCGCCCGGGATGGACACCCCGAACCGCTGCTGGGCCTTCTCGAAGCCCGCGAAGCCGAACCCGGAACCGGCGACCCGGGTCGTGGTGCCGCGGGCGGTCACGGTGCCGTCGCCCCGGTCGAGGTAGACCGGGCCGCCGCTGTCGCCGGGTCGGGCGGCGATCTGACCGTCCGTCTGCGTTGCCTCCCACAGCCGCTGCGAGTCGGTGCCCTCGAACCGCACCTGCAGGTTGCAGATCTGGCCGCCGACCGCGTTGGCGCTGGTGTTGCCCGACTGGCACAGGCGCTCGCCGACGAACGGCGCCCCGCCGCCGGTGACCGTCAACTGCTGGTTGCTGGCGCCGCCACCGACGTACATCCGGTTGCTGACCGTGCTGGTCGGGATGACCAGCACGTCGTAGGTGTTGTCGTCGCCGCCGATGTTGCCGATGAACTCGCCGCCACCGTCGGTGATCCGGTTGCCCGGCTGTCCACAGTGGCCGGCAGAGAGGATGGCCGGCCCGCTCGGGGTGTTGACGCCGTAGCCGCCCGTGCAGCCAGCCCCGATCGACGTGTTGATGATCTGAGCGCCGCCCGACCAGGGCGCGCTGTCGTTGTTGCGGGCGACCGGCCGCAGCCGCTCCTCGACGCTGAACGTGACCGGGACGCCGCCCGTGGCCGCGAGCGTGCGGGCGCCGGACGCGTCGACCTTGACGACCAGGCCGGAGCCGTCAGGCCGGGCCTTGATGCCGTGGAAGCCGGGATCGGCCGCCAGCTGCGCCTCGATCCGCGCGGAGGCGTCGAGCAGCTCGGCCTTGGAGTACTTCGCCGCGGCCACGCGGACCGGCGCGATCGAGCGCGCCCGGGCGACGGCGGCGCGTACGGCCGGCGGCAGGTCGCCCTTCCAGAACACGGCGACGGTCCGCTCCTCGATGACGACGGAGGCGAGGCCGGCCCCGCCGAGCGCTTCGGCGGCGGAGCGGACGACGGTCGCCGCGTCGACGAGGGGCACCTGGTCGCGCGGGGCCGCGGCGTGGGCCGGCGAGCCGGTCAGCAGCGCCGCGACGAGCCCGCCGAGGGCGGCTGTGCGGGCGATGATCGGTCGGAGGGGCATGGTGGACACTCCTTGACGCTGGGGGACGGTGAGCGGCACGCGCGCGCCGCTGTGCCGTTCGTTGTCCCATCCCCCTCGCGCCCCGGCAACCTGCGGAATTCCGCCGCTTGACCCCCGCCGGGCCGGTCCGTAAAGTGCCGCCGGCTCAGCGCCAGTCCCAGGCGATGCCGAGCACGCCCGAGTCGACGCCCGACGCGATGAGGTGCACGGCGTGGTGCCGGTTGACCGGCAGGCCGCCGAGGCCGTGCCGCGGGCCGGCCAGGTCGCGCTGGGCGAACGCGCGCGTGCCGGTCGGCACCGCGCCCCGGTGGAACTGCACCTCCAGCAGGCACTGCTCGGCCGGATAGCGGAAGCCGAACGCGGCCTCCGCGCACACGCCCGCGCTCGGGTCGACGAGCTGGCTCTCGAACACCCAGGTGTCGCCGGCCCGCAGTGCCTGGTCGAAGACGAGCTCGTAGACCAGCGCCGGCGCCGACGGGTGGGTGAGGCGCCGACCGAGGCGGCAATTGCGCAACGCCCGGGTGCGTACGCGGTGCGGGTCGCAGCCGTGGTCGCCGTAGAAGCGGGCGACGTAGCGGTCGACGCCGTCCCGCCGGGCGCGGATGGCGGTGCGCACCCACAGCCGGGCGAGCCGCCCGTCGTCCCCGACGTCGATGCGCTGCTGGACGCTGACCAGCTCGAGGTCGCGCGGGTCGGAGTCGGCGACGACGTCGAGCAGCTCGGCCACCGGTCCGATGTCGGCGAGCCGGCCGCTGTCGGCCAGCAGCCGGGCGAGCGCGCCGGTCTCGAGCCCGAGCACGTCCTCGAGCGCGGCCACCGTGTCGAGGTTGACCGGCCGGCAGCGCCCGGTCTGCCAGTCGCTGAGGCTGGACAGGGCGAGCGAGACGCCGCGGCGGGCGAGGTGGGCGCAGACCCGGTCGAGGGTCAGGCCACGGTCCCGGATCGCCTTCCGGAGCGCCAGATGGAAGGGTCCGGTGAAGAGCACGGCGTCCATCACGGCCACTCCGGATCGCATCGACCCCGATGAGTATAGCGGTTCTACAGCGCGCGGCCGTGTGCGCGGGCGAGCTCCTCGGCCCGGGCCCGGGACGTCGCGCCGAGCGCCGCGAACGCGGCCATCGCCGGAGTCTCGGCGGCGAGGGTGAGCTCGGCCTCGACGACCTTCAGGTCCAGCTGCCACAGGTCGCCGAGGATGCGGCGCATCCACGGGGTGGCGTGGTCCCACCCGGCCCGCGGCGTGCCGGATCCGTAGCCACCGCCGCGCACGGTGACCAGCACGGCGGGCTTGCCGGCGAGGATCGGCTCGGCGCCGGCGCCCATCCGCGGGTCGGCCACCACGACGTCCACCCACGCCTTGAAGTGCTGCGAGACGCCGTAGTTGTAGAGCGGGACGGCGAAGAGCAGCGCATCGGCGTCGATCAGCTCGTCGGTGAAGCGGGTGGCCAGCCCGGCGGCGGCCCGCTGGGCCGGGCTCCGGTCCGCCGGCGGCAGGTAGCGGGCCGTCGCGGCGTCGGCCCAGGTCGTCGCCGGGATGACGGCGGTGCCCACGTCCCTGCGCACGACGCGGTCGTCGGGGTGGGCGGCGCGCCACTCGCTCTCGACGATGTCGGCGATCGCGCGGCTGTGCGAGCCGTCGACCCGGATGCTGGCGTCGAGCCGGAACAGGGACATGGGAGGTACTCCTCGGATCGGTATTGCTGACGTGTCAGCAAAGCTAGGCCGCGATTGCTGATGCGTCAACAAAAGGCGGTACGCTGTGACGCATGACCGAACCCCGCTGGCTCGACGAGCGGGAGGGCCGGATGTGGGTGGCCTTCCTGCGCATGCAGCGCGCGATCGAGGTCGCCGTCGACCGGCAGCTCGGCGCCGCCGGGATGACCCGGGCCGAGTACGAGGTGCTCGTCCCGCTGTCGACGGCCGAGGAGCGCACGCTGCGGGTACGCGATCTGGGTGCCTGGCTCAACTGGGACCGCAGCCGGATATCGCACCAGCTCCGGCGGATGGAGCAGCGGGGCCTGATCACGCGCGCCGACTGCGTGACGGACGGCCGGGGCACCATGGTGCGGCTGACCGACAAGGGCTACGAGAAGATCGCCGCGGCGGCGCCCGGCCACGTCGAGACGGTCCGCGCCGTGCTGGTCGACCGGCTCAGTCCGGCCGAGATCGACCAGCTGGCCACGATCGCCGAGCGGGTGGCGGCCGCCGAGGGATACGCGCACGTGCCGTTCCCGTCGCCCGACGACCGCTCCTGACGCTCACCGGCCCACCATGAGCAGGTCGGCCAGGCCGAAACGATCGCCGGCCGCCGTCAGGTCCGGGGTCCAGTCGGGGTCCTCGCTGAGGTAACTGGCCGGGTCCGCGCGCAGCAGGCCGATCAGCACCTCGGCCACGATCCGGCCGCCGACGGGGCCGAGCCGGTCGCCGTCGCCGCGGTGCTCCGCCTCCTTGAGGACGTAGAACCAGAGCGGCGTGCCGTGCGACCACTCGATGCCGAGCTCGTCGATGCTCAACGGCTCGACGCCGACCAGCCGGGCGATCTGCTCGCCGCTGGGCAGGCCGGTGGTCTCGCCGCGGAGCAGGTCGCGGACCGCCAGCGACCGGTACGCGTCGGCGTCGACCGCCCCGGTCACCTGCTCGGGGAGACCGATCAGGCTCGCGGCCAGCGTGCCGTCGAGGCGCTTCGCGCGCTGGGCCGGGGGATGGCCCGGCAGGTCGAAGATCTGCGCGAGGTCGAGCCGGCGGTCGGCCGGCAGCGGGCCGAAGCCGACCAGGTCCGGGAACAGCGGCACCGCCGGCCCGCCCTCGACCAGCCGGTAGCGGTGGCGGATCTGCCCGTGCCCGTAGCGGTAGGCGGCGTCCGCGAACTCCAGCGGGATGAACGCCTCGCCCGGCGCCGGCGCGAACCACCGCCCGCCTTCCGCCAACACCTCGTCGACCAGCGGGCGGCCGACCAGCCGCGGCAGGAAGTCGTGCACCACGATCCACTGGTAGTGCCGGACCAGCGACTCCCGCGCCCAGGTGAACACCTCGCCCTCCGGCACGCCCTGCCGGCGCAGCCGGTCGACGATGCCGTTGTGCGCGCGCAGCAGGGCGACGTGCAGGCTCAGCGTGAACAGGTGCACGTCGTTGCGCGGGTCGCCGATCAGGGCCACGCCCTGCTGGTTGCGAGGCACGTCGCCGCCGTCCGGGCCCAGCAGGAAGCGGGCCGGGTCGTGCACGTCGAAGAGGAACGCGGAGCCGATCGGGCCGTCGGAGTAGAGGATCTCCAGGTTGAGCATCGGGGCGCGGGCGTTGCGGAGGGCCTCGGCGGCCACTCCCCCGGTGATCGGCGAGCGGTCGGCGGTGAGGTCGTGCGCGACGAGCTGACCGAAGAACGGCCAGCCGGCCGCCTCGGTGGCGTCGTCCGCGTCGGCGTTGAGCTCGTCGAGCACCGCCGCGGCGTCACAGACACCGCCGTGGCTGCCCGCCCGCATCAGCACCCACGGGTCGGCGCCGAGCGGGGCGACGTCGCGGAACATGTGGCCGTAGCGGGCCGGTCCGGTGGGCCGGTCCACCGCCCCTCGGCCGGGGCCGAGGCAGTGGTCCCGGGCGGCGGCGTGGACGCCGTGCACGTGTGGCGTGCCCATCCGCCGAGGGTATGTCGGGCTGCTCATGTCCACTCCTGGTGTGACGACTGTGGCCGGTGCGTCCGGTGCGATCAGTGCCGGGAGCCGTCCCGGCCCGGCCACGTGCCGAACCGGATCCGGCCCAGGGTTGCGTCGGTTCCCGGCAGCAGGGTCCGCTCGCCGAGCTCCGCGCCGAAGTAGGCGGCGTGCGGGTCGGTGAGCACGAAGCGCGTGTCGTTGCGGAACGACAGCGCCTCGCGGAAGAAGTCGTCCATCCGGAACCGCTCCGGCCCGGCGACCTCGACGATGCCGTTCACCGGCTCGGCGACGGCGACCCGGGCGACCTCCGCCGCGACCTCCGCGCTGGCGATCGGCTGGAAGAGGACCGGCGCGAACCGCACCGTCGCACCGTCGGCGGCCGCGTCCGCCATGCTCCCCGCGAACTCGAAGAACTGCGTGGCATGCACGATCGTGTACGCGCGGCCCGAGCTCTCGATGAGCTTCTCCTGCGCCTGCTTGGCCCGGAAGTAGCCGCTGTCCTGCAGCCGGTCGGTGCCCACCACCGACAGCGCCACATGGTGGCCCACGCCCGCCGCGACCTCGGCGGCGAGCAGGTTGCGGGTCGAGGTCTCGAAGAACTCCCGCACGGCATCGTCCGCAAAGGACGGTGCGTTGGACACGTCGACCACCACCGCCGCTCCGGCCAGCGCCGTGTCGAGCCCGGCGCCGGTGAGCGCGTTCACACCGGTCCGGGGCGCCGCCACCACGGCCTCGTGGCCCAGATCACCCAGCTCCCGCACGACCTGCGACCCGACCAGGCCCGTACCACCGATCACCACGACCTTCATGTCCACTCCTCCGGTTTCGTGGGGCGCCCCGTGCGGCCCCGACACCAGCTAGGACCGGGTCGCGCGGCGAAGTGTGACGTGCCGCGCGGCCGTCACGCGCCGCGTCCCCCGCGCGGTCTCAGCTGGCGACGGAACCTTTCGAAGGGAGCACGACATGAGTGAGCGGAAACCGACCGTCGTCCTGGTGCACGGGGCCTTCGCCGAGTCGGCCAGCTGGTCCGGCGTCGTGGAACGCCTGCGGGCGCGGTCGATCGAGGCGGTCGCGGTGGCCAACCCGCTGCGCGGGATCGCCCGGGACGCCGCCTACCTGCGGGACGTGGTCGCGTCGATCCCCGGGCCGGTGGTGCTGGTGGGCCACTCGTACGGCGGCATGGTGATCACGCAGGCGGCGGCCGGCAACGACGGGGTGACCGGGCTGGTCTACGTGTGCGCGTTCGCGCCCGACCACGACGAGTCGGCGCTGCAGCTGTCGACGAAGTTCCCCGGTGGGACGCTCGGCGACGCCCTGACGGCGTACCCCCTGTCGTTCGGTGGCAACGAGTTCGCCATCCGCCGGGAGGCGTTCCACGCGCAGTTCGCCGCGGACGTGCCGGCGCAGCAGGCGGCGGTGCTGGCCGCGACGCAGCGCCCGGTCACGGAGGCCGCCCTCATCGCCGGGCTGCCGACCGAGTCACCGGCGTGGCGGTCGCGGCCGTCCTGGTTCGTCTTCGGCGACCAGGACCGCAACATCCCGGTCGCGCTGCACCGGTGGATGGCCGACCGGGCGGGCGCCAAGGAGACACACCAGATCGCGGGCGCGTCGCACGCGCTCAGCGTGTCGCAGCCCGCCGCGGTCACCGAGACCATCCGCGCGGCCGTGGCGGCCTGAGCCGCTTGCGCGGGCGGTGTGTCATGGAGGGCATGGTCGACGACATCGAGCAGCGGCTGGCGACGGCGGCCGAGGCGGTCCGCGAGCGTGAGGTGGTCGGCCGCCGGGTCGCCGACCTGCGGCAGCGGGTCGACGAGCTGACCGACCGGCTGGCCAGCCTGCGCGCCGAGCACGCGGCCGAGCAGGGTGACGTCGACCGGCTCGAAGGGCTCTCGCTGACCCGGGTGCTGGCGGCGCTGCGCGGCTCCCGCGAGGACGCCCTGGGTCGCGAGCGGGCCGAGGCCGACGCCGCGCGTTACCGCGTGGCGGAGGCCGAGGCCCGGCTCGCGGCCTTGCGCCGGGAGCACGCCGCCGCGGTCGCCCGGCACGAGGAGCTCGCCGCGGCGCCGGCGAGCTACGCGGCCGCTCTCGACGAGAAGGAGCGCCACCTCGCGGCGTCCGGCGATCCGCGCCGGTCCCGGCTCCTCGCGCTAGCCGACGAGCGCGGTCGGCTCGGCGGGGAGCTGCGGGAGATCGCCGAGGCGATCCAGGCGGCCCGCACGGCGGCGGCCGACCTGGCGCGGGTCCAGGAGAGGTTGCGCAGCGCGTCGGGCTGGTCCACGTACGACACGTTCTTCGGGGGCGGCGTGATCGGCAGCGCCATCAAGCACTCGCGGCTCGACGAGACCGCCGAGGCCGCGGCCCGCGCCGACCGGAGCCTCGCCGTGCTGCGCACGGAGCTGGCCGACGTCGACGGGGCCGCGGTGGCGGCGCCGCAGCTCGCGATCGACGGGCTGACCCGGTTCGTCGACGTCTGGTTCGACAACATCTTCACCGACCTCGCGGTCCGCGACCGGATCCGGCAGGCGGAGGCGAACGTCGAGCGGTGCCAGCAGCTGGTGCACGAGGTACACGCCCGCCTCGAACACCGCACCGCCGCCGCCCGCGCCCGCCTGACCGCGATCGAGACGGAACGCCGCGACCTCCTACGCTAAGGGCGCTTCCAGCAGCAGGCGCTCGGCGGAACGCCGGTAGCCGACGGCGCGGTTGACCGCGAGCATCGGGCCGTTGTCCTGGTTCACGGTCACGGTGACGGCCCGCACGGCCGGGAAGGCCGCCGCCAGCCGGAGCGTCTGGTCAGCCTTGATCCAGCGGGCCAGACCGCGGCCGCGATGAGCGGGCAGCACCGCCGTGTCGTGCTGGTCGGCCAGCGGCCCACCGGCCGCTGGCACGGTGAGCGCCGTCGCGGCGACGACCTCTCCGCGGTGCGTCGCGGCGCCGACCAGCAACCGCGCGCCGCCGGCCGTCAGTTCGGCCTCCCACGCGCGCACGGCCGCCGGGTCCCAGTGCCGGTCCGGCAGCTGCAGCACCGCGCCGGGGGCGTCCCGCACGCGCGCCAGCACGGTGCCGAGCCCGGCCGCCGCCGCCTCCGGGGCCGGCCCGGACCAGTGCCGCAGCGTGTAGCCGTCGGGCGGAACGGCCACGATCTCCCGGCACCGCCGCAGCGTGTCCGGCGCGTCGACCGGCTGGCGCTGGAGCTCGAGACGCAGCAGCACCCGCAGTCCCGCGTGCGTCCGGGCGAACGGCTCTCCGGGCGGTCCGGCCAGGACGGTCGACTGGACGGCGCGCAGGCCGGCCACCTCCGCCCGGACGGCGGCGAGCAACGCGGACCCGATGCCCCGGCGGCGGGCCTGCGGCGCGACGAACAACCGCAGGAAGCCGATGGAGCGATCGTGCGGCTGCGGGCTCAGCGAGGCGACGCCGACGATCCGTCCCTCCGACGACCGCGCCGCCCACCGGCGTGCGCCGTCCGGAGTCGACAGGCGGCGGGCGACCTCGTCGGCGGACGCGGAGCTTCCGGCCAACGCGAGCTGCCCGTCGCTGAACACCGCGGCCCAGGCGGCCAGGTCGGCGGGCGTCGCCAGTCCGGGGTGGAACGGTGCGACCGTCACCGGCTCACGATCCCACGGATCGACGCATTGACGTACGTCGTGCGGCGATGATCTGATCGCGATCTCAGAGTTTCTTTCATGTTCTGGAGGTCGCATGCGTCGTCCCGCGTTCCTGGCCGCCACGCTCACCGCGCTCGCCGCGGGGGTCGTCGCCGTGCTCGGCAGCAGTCCACCCGCGTCCGCCGCGCTGCCGACCGCCGCCGTGGCGCTGGGCGACAGCTTCGTCAGCGGTGAAGGGGCGGGCAGCTACCAGCCCGTCACCGACCTCAACGGGGTGGCGCAGAGCTTCCCCGGCTGGTCGGCGGCCAACAGCAACGCCTTCTTCTGTCACCGCTCCGCCAACGCCTCGATCCAGCAGGCGGCCCTGCCCGGCATCGCCGCCCGGTTCAACCTCGCGTGCTCGGGCGGGCAGCCCTACGACATCGCCTCAGCGTCGGCGACCCGGGCCAAGGGCCGCACGGTCGCGTCGCAGCTCGACCAGCTGCGGGCCGTCGCGCAGACGCACGACATCGACGTGGTGCTGGTCGGCCTCGGCTCCAACAACAGCCAGTTCACGTTCGGCAACGTGGCGGAGAAGTGCGCCAACCGGTTCATCGCGGACGCCTGGACCGGCTGGTGGGAGTTCTGGGCCTACCTCAACGGCCCGGTCGAGCAGGCGCCCTGCGCTACCAGCGACCTGGCCACCGACGCCCAGATGGCCGCGGCCGGCCAGGAGACGCTGGCCGCCGTGCGGCAGATCGTCACCACGCTGCGCCAGGTCGACGCCGACGGCCAGCACCGGATCGTGCTGCAGGACTACACGAACCCGCTGCCGTTCGACCTCGCCCAGCGGTTCTGGACCGAGGACGGCCGGGCCGACGACCGTGACAAGTTCCGCGACCTGGGCGCGGAGCGCTACGCGGCCGGCTGCCCGATCCACCGGGCCAGTCTCGCCGCCGGACACTGGTTCTCCGCCGGGCTGGGCACCATCGTCCGCAATGGACAGAACACGCTGGCCGCCGAGTTCCCGGGCGAGGACATCGTCTATCTCAACGTGCAGCGCGCCTTCGACGGCGCCCGGCTCTGCGAGTTCGACGCCAGCCCGGCCGGGGCGCTGGCCACCCCGATCCGGCTGCAGGACGGGCCGACCGGCGTGCCGGTGACCAGCCTGTCCGGCAAGGACAAGATCGCCATTCAGCGGATCGCCAACGCCTGCGTCACGTACTTCCAGACGTGCCAGGAGTCCTGGCACCCCAACTCGACGGGCCACCAGGTGCTCGGCCAGTGCCTGGCCGCGGCGGCCACGACCGGCAACCGCACGATCGCCTGCGTACGCCAGCCGGACGGCCGGATCGTCACGAGCTGACCGGCCGGGAGCGGGCTCTCACTCGAGAGCCCGCTCCAGGGTCGCGCGCAGGATGGCGACCGAAACCCCCAGGATGGCCAGGCCGTTGACCGCGTGCAGGCCGAACACCAGCACACCGGCGGTGCTGTCGTCGCCCAGCGCGTCGGCCACCGCGGCGATGCCCACCTGCAGCGCGGCCAGCCCCGCGACGAGGGCCGGCAGCCCGATCAGCCGCCCCGGCAGCCGGCCGGCCGCCGCCACGAGCACCAGGACGACCGGCAGGAAGAACACCGCCCAGCCGAGCGCCAGGTGGGCCGCGAAGTCACTGCCGAACGCGCCGGTCGCGGCGAAGTAGAACTGGGCCACCACGACCAGCACGAGCAGGGCCGACAGGCCGACGAACGCTTTCCGCACGTTTCCTCCCCCGGATCCGTTGTCTCGCCCCGTCGGACGAGACAGCGGCCGGGAACGTGACAGGCTCAGTGCCAGTCGCTGATCCGCACGTCGTCGGGCGCCGGCCGGCCGCGACCGGTCTCGACCAGGTCCTTGAGGCTCAGCAGGAACGTCGCCCACTTGGTGCTGCAGTGGTGCATGAACTCGACGGGTTCGCGCCACCCGGCGTGTGTGAACAGCACGACCGTCCAGTCGCCGCGTCGCTCGAGCCGCCAGTCCACCTCCGTGCCGATCCACTCGGCCGGCCCGTCGGTGACCCGCCACCGCACGCGGCCGGTGGGGTCGAGCTCGAGCACCTCCATGTCGAAACCGCCGAGGTCGCCGAACCGGAACACCAGTTGCCCACCGACCTCGCTCTTGCCGACCGTGTCGACGGTCCACCAGCCGGCGATGCCCTCCGGCGTCGCGATCGCCTGATAGACGTCGTCGAGCGGCGCGACCATGCCCACCCTGTGCAGGATGTCCACCATGTCTCAGTCTCCTTCGGACTCACGGTTGCGGTGGATCGCCTCGGCGATCCGCTTGATGCGGCGCAGCCGGGCGTCCCAGCTGGCACCGACCGCCGAAAGTTGGGCGACGGCGCGGGCGAGCTGGGCCTCGTCGACCCGGTAGCGGCGCTCACGCCCGGCCGGCGCGCCGTGCACCAGCCCGACCCGGTCGAGCACGGCCAGGTGCTTGGCCACGGCCTGGCGGGTGACCGGCAGGCGGTCGCTCAGCGACGTCGCCGTGCCCGGGCCGCCGGCCAACAGCAGGTCGATCATCGTGCGCCGGGTCGGGTCGCCGATCGCCGACCACAGGTCGTCGTCGACCGCGGTGCTCATGACGACGACACCCGCGCGACATAGCTCCCCAGCGCGGGCAGGAAGCGGTCCCAGCCCTCGACGTGCTCGCGGTACTGCTCCTCGAGGACCGCGACCTCCCAGCCCATCTCGCGGAAGCCGGTCTCGGTCATCCGGATCCGGGTGCCGCCGCCGGCCGGCAGCAGGTCGAAGGTGACCAGCAGCGCCGGCCCGGCCCGCTCCGGCTCCGCGTAGGCCCACCGGAACGAGAACCGCTTCGGCGGGTCCACCTCGACGACGGAGAGCGCGACGGTCATCGTGTCGCCGCTGTCCGCGTCGTGCCAGACGAGCTCGCCCGGCGCCCCGGGAACCGGGTCGAAGCGCGCCTCGTCGGGCCACCACTCCTGGATGTGCTCCGGCCGACTGATCACCTCGAAGACCACCTCCGGCGAGGCGTCGACGTGGATGTCCCGCTCGATCGATCCGTACTCCATGCTCATGCGACCTTTCGCAACCTTTGGTTGCTCCAGAGGCTACCCGCGATCATCGTTATGCGCAACCATCGGTTGCGTTTGGCAAAACACCGTCACCCCAAGGTCACTGCCGGTAACTTCACGAACACGAGGCTCCTTCGTTTCTCCGTAAAGGAAGGCCGTCGATGATCGTTTCGAGCCGGCTGCGGCGTTGGCCGTCCACCCTCTGCGTCGCGGCTCTCGCCGTCGGCCTCATCAGTGCGAGCGACGGCGCCCCGCCCGAGCAGGTCGCCGATCCGACCGCCGAGCGGGTCGCCGAGATCGTCGAACGGAACCTGCGGGACCAGGACCTCACGGGCGCGGTGTACGGCGTGTGGCAGGGCGACGAGCTGGTCGCCACGGGCGCCGTCGGCGACTCGCCCATCGGCCTGCCGGCCGCCACCGACATGCGGGTGCGGATCGGTCAGCCGATGGAGCCGATGCTCTCCACCGTGCTGCTCCAGCTCGACGGCGAAGGCGTGCTCGACCAGGACGCGCCTCTCGCGACGTGGCTGCCCGACTTCCCGCGCGCGGCCGAGATCACCCCCAGGATGCTGGCCAGCAGCACGTCGGGCGTCTCGGACTACGTGACCAACCCCAACTTCCTGAAGCAGTTCTACGCCAACCCGTTCACTGGGTTCACCGGCGAGCAGCTGATCGCGCTGGCCAACGAGCGACCCCCGCTCTTCGCGCCCGGCACGGACTTCGCGTACGCCCACAGCGATCTCGTCCTGCTGGGCCAGGTGTTGGAGAAGGCGACCGGCGAGCCTCTCGCGGACCTGCTGCGGGAGCGCATCCTCGACCCACTGTCCATGGACGACAGTAATGTCGTGCTGACGGCGCAGATCGACGAGCCCTACCTGCACGGCTACACCAACGAGCGCGGCGTCTTCGAGGACTCCTCGTTCTGGAACCCGACGGCGTTCCTCCACAGTGGCAACATGACGACGACGGTCGCCGACGTGGCCACCTGGATCCGCGCCCTGGCCGACGGCACGCTGCTCACCCCGGAGCAGCACGAGGCCATGATGGCGCCCTCGACGGCGGGCCTCGGTGCGCTCACGGAGGACAAGTACTTCGCCTACGGTGTGGGGCACGCCGGCAGCTGGTTCTTCATGAACCCGGCCTACGGCGGCTACCACGGTGTCGTCTACTACGACACGCAGACGCGGACCCTGGTCGTCGCCTACGTGACGCTGGGGCCCACGTCCGACGCCGACGTCGACAACGCGCTGCCGCTGGGCAGGGAGATCGCCACCCTGCTCGTCCCGGACAACCCGCCGCAGGTGTGACCGGCATTCGTTCCGGTCCATCTGCGCACGCCGGGCGCACGGGCGGGCGTTCGATCGAGAGGTGGCGGCGGAACGCGACCGCGCGAGCCTGCGCTACCCGCTCGCGCCGATGGTGGCGACCTCGGTGCCGGAGCTGCCGGTCGGGCCGGGTTGGGCGTACGAGCCGAAATGGGACGGTTGGCGGCAGGTCGCCTGGGTGCGGGACGGCCGGGTGCAGCTGCAGACCCGCAACGGGCACCCCATCGGCCTGCAGTTCCCCGACATCACCCGGGCCCTGCGCGAGACGGTCCCGGCCGGCACGGTCCTCGACGGTGAGCTCGTCGTCTGGGACGAGGACCGGGAGCGGTCCAGCTTCGCGCTGCTCCAGCGCCGCGCCGCCGCCGGTCGGCACGCCCTGCGGCTGGCCCACCGCTACCCCGCCCACTTCGTCGTCTTCGACCTGCTGGCCACGCCGGAGCAGTCGCTGCTGCCGGCGCCGCTGGCCGAGCGCCGGCAGCACCTCGAACGGCTGCTCGCCGACGTGCCCAACCAGCTCGTGCTCTGCCCGCACACCACCAGCCCCGCCGTCGCCCGCGAGTGGATCGACACGTGGACCAGCACCGGCATCGAGGGCGTCGTCGCCAAGCGCCGCGACCAGCGTTACCGGGCCGGCCGCGGCGGCTGGCGCAAGCTGCGCGTCCGCACCACCGCCGAGGCGGTCATCGGCGGCGTGACCGGCTGGCCGAGTGCGCCGCAGACCGTCCTGGTGGGCCGGTTCGACGCCGGTGGCCGGCTGCGCTACCTCGGCCGGTCGCTGCCGCTGACCGACGAGCAGCGGGTCGAGCTGGCGCCGCTGCTCTCCCCGCCGGCCGCCCGCCGCCGCGGCGCCCCGGTGGCCCACCCGTGGCCCCAACCGCTGCCGGCGGCCTGGTCGGGATCGTGGCAACGCCCGGAGCCGCAGCGGTACGCCCAGGTCGAACCCGAGGTCGTCGCGGAGCTGCTCGTCGACACCGCCGTCGACCAGGGCCGCTACCGCCACCCGGTGCACTACGTCCGCCCGCGCCGCGACCTGTCCGTCTACGACGTGCCGCTGCTCGGCGTCGAGGACTAGGCGAGGTCCTTGAAGTAGCGGGCGACCGGCCAGCGCTCGAAGCCCGCGGACTCGTAGACCGCCCGGGCCGGGGCGTGCCCGCTGTCGCCGCCGGTCTCGACCATGACCATCCGCATCCCGGCCTCGCGTACCCGGGCGAACGACCGCTCCATGAGGGCGCGACCGACACCTCGCCGCTGGTGGCGCGGGTCGACGGCGATCACGTGGATCTCGCCCATGTTGTCCTCGGGGTGCAGCCGCGTGCACACCCAGCCCGTCGGTTGGTCGCCGTCGAGCGCGACGTCGATGTGCTCCGGCTCGCCGTCCATGACCGCGGCGAGCTCGTGGTGCTGGCGCTCGCGCCACCCGTTGGGCCAGAACGACTCGTAGACGAAGGCGGGCACGTCGTCCGCCATCATCGGGAACACCGGCTCCCAGGCCCGCATGGACAACTCGAGCAGAGCGGCACGGTACCTCGGCTCGTAGGCAACGATGCGCGTCATGAGCCCGGCTCCCCTCCGTCGCGTACCGCCCGATCCTGTCAGATCCGGCGAGGGTGGGCGTCGGTCACGGCTGGACGGGTCGGCATGACCTGACGCCGCGCGTCGGCGATGACCGCGCTGGTCCAGAGGAAGGCCGCGGCCACGCCGAACCACATCGGCAGGAACCGGCCGTCCGGGCGGGCGGCGAGGTTGGGCCACAGGCACAGCGCGAGAGCGAGCGGTCCGGTGCCGATGCCGCTCCACTGCCAGCCACGGCGCCCCTGCCGGCGGAACCGGTGGGCCATGACGAACGCGACCGCGACGAGCGCGGCAAAACCGAGCGGGAAGAGCACGCCGTGCACGGCGGCGTGCCACGACACGCTGTCGCCCGCTCCGGGCGGCGTGCCCGGCGGGAAGCCGAACGCCGGGTCCATGCGGAACACCCCGCCGGCGACCAGCGCGGCGCCGAACACGGCGATCAGCCGCGGCGCCCACCTCGCTCCCGGCCCGGTCATCACCCGCCGCAGACCCCACGCGCCGCGGACGAAGAGGCAACCGGCGACCACGAACGTCACGGTCTGGACCCAGCCGGCCGCGCCCAGCGCGAGCGCGCTGGGCGGGTGCTGGGTGAAGGAGAACCCGGGCCGCAGCAGACCCTGCACGACGGACGAACCGACGAACAAAGGTCCGGCCACGGCACCGGCCGCCAACGCGCCTCTCGCTTGCTTGTCATCGACCATGGAGCACCGCCCGACTCTCTAAACAACCTGTTGGTTGTACAACCTATCGGTTGTCGTTCGGGCGTCAAGGGGCTCAGGAGAAGTCGGCGGGCGCGCGCATGTGCCACGCGTCGGTGACCAGCTCGCGCAGGCGGTCGACGTCGACGTGCGCCAGGCGGAGCATCACCAGCGGCAGGCCGTCGTACGCCGGCGTCGTGAAGAAGAGGTCCGGCTCGCCGAGCAACAGGGCCTGCTTCTCCGCCTCGTCGCCCACGTAGAGCACCGCGATGTCGGTGCGGATGACGCGCTTCTGACCCGGGACGCGTTCCGGATAGGACCAGACGAAGCCCTTGTCGGCCACCCGGAAGTCGAAGCCGTCGCTGTCGATCTCGACCACGTGCGGCAGCCCGAGCGCCAGCGTGCGCACATCGTCAGCAGACGCCATGCCGACAGGTTAGTCACGGCGCCGCGCCACGATCGCCACCACCAGCAGGGCCAGCGCCAGCAGCGGCGGCGTCCAGCGCACCGCCTGCAGCAGCGCGGCCGCGACCGCGGCGCCGGCGGTCAGGGCGGCCAGTTGGCCGAGCGCCACACCGCGCCGGCCACGCCGGCCGGACACGAGCTCCTGCAGCGCGCCGGTCAGGGTGCCGGTCAGATAGGTGGTCGACTCGTGCATCCGCTGCGCCACCACACTCTGGACACCCATCGCCAGCGCCGCGGTCGCGAGCAGCAGCAGCGACGTGGTCCGGCCCGGCCGGCCGTCGGTGGCGGCGAAGCCGGCGGCCAGGGCGCCCAGCAGAGCGAACTCCGCGAGCAGGTGTCCGGGCCAGCGCAGCCGGATCGTCGCCTGGGCGGCCAGCACGCCGGCGCTGTAGGCCCCGACCGCCACGGCCGGCGGCGCGAAGACGTGGTCGTCGGTGGCGCCGACGCCGAGCCCGACGGTGACCAGGTTGCCGGTCACGATGCTGGCGAACGCGCCGCCCAGCGCCGCGATCGCGACGAGGTCGACCACGCCGGCGCAGGCGGCAAGGGAGAGCGGGGTGACCCGGCGCCCGCCGCGCCGGGCCAACCCCGCCAGCACCACAGGCATCACCGTACCGGCAGATCCGGACAGGTGCGGTGAAAACGGATCAGCCCACTCGGCGGGGTGGTCGGCGGGCCGAGGGCAGGCGACGCCGCGGCCGGCGCGGAGCGACGCGCGGGCGGCGGCGCGGGTCCGGCGGTCGGGAGGTCACCGGGCGGACCAACGTGGACGGTGCATCGAGGGGCCTCTTTCGGTGGGCGGTGCGGCCCGACTCTACGAGGCGATCGGCGGGTCCGGTGCGTCCTTAACCCGAACCTAAGCGGACCTTGAGGCGGATGCCGCCGCCACGGCCGGCGGGACGGCCACGGCCGTGGAGGCGAGCACCCCGCGGTCGCCAGTCGGCGCGTGGCGGCCGGGACCTGAATGTAGGTACGGGTGAGCGCCCGCGGCCGGCCGGTTAAGCCGAACATAAGCGGGCTTTACAAGTCACTCGACCGGCCGCCGCGAGACCGATGATGAATAACGGAAAGTCGCCGGAAACTTTCTGTTATTCGGCCGCCGCCGCGACGTCGCCCCGCGGGAACAGGAACGCGGCGCCGGCCACCACGACCGCCACCAGCAGCACGCCGACGAACACGTGGTGCACGGCGCTGGTGAGCCGGACGGCGTCGTGGCCGCCGCGCAGCCGGGCGTTGGCGACCGCGCCGAAGACGGCGGTGCCGAGCGAGCTGCCGACCGAGCGCAGGAACAGGTTGTTGGCCGTCACCACGCCGCGTTCCGTCCAGCCCACACTGGACTGTGACGCGATCAGGGTCGGGCTGACGGTCAGGCCCATCCCGAAGCCGATCACCATGCAGGTCAGGCCGACCTGCCAGACGTTGCTGCCACCGCCGAGCAGGAGCAGCAGGGCGCTGCCGAGCACGATGATGCTCGCGCCGGCCAGCGCGCAGGCCCGGAACCCGAACCGCAGGTAGAGCCGGCCGGACTGCGACGCCGCGATCGGCCAACCGAGCGTCAGCGCCGCGAGCGCCAGGCCGGCCACGAGCGGTCCGACGCCGATCACCTCCTGGGCGTACGTCGGCACGTAGGAGCTCAGGCCCAGCAGGATCGCGCCCGCGCCGGCGGAGACCACCCCACTGGCCACGAGCAGCCGGCGCCGGAACACCCACAGCGGCAGCACGGGCTCGCTGGTGCGGCGCTGCGCGAGCAGGAAACCGGCCAGCAGCAGCGCGCCGATGCCGAGGACCGCGATGCTGGCCGGCGAGTCCCAGGCCCAGGCCTGCCCGCCCTCCAGCACGCCCAGGATGACCAGTGTCAGGCCGGCGGTGAGCAGCACGGCGCCCCGGTAGTCGATCACCGGCTTGGCCGGCGTGCGCCGCTCGTGGTAGCTGCGCCAGATCATCCCCGCGGCCAGCAGGCACAGCGGGACGTTGATGAAGAAGATCCAGCGCCAGGACACGTACTCGCTGAACACGCCACCGAGCGTCGGGCCGACCACCGACGAGATGCCCCAGACGCTGGCCACGTAGCCCTGCACCTTGGCCCGCTCGGCCACCGTGTAGAGGTCGCCGACGATGGTCACGGTCACCGGGGCGATGCCGCCGGCGCCCAGGCCCTGCACGACGCGGAAGACGATCAGCATGGTCATGCTGGTGGCCAGGCCGCAGAGCACGGAGCCCACGAAGAACGTGGCGATGCCGAACAGGATCACCGGCTTGCGTCCGAACAGGTCGGAGAGCTTGCCGTAGACGGGCACGGTCACCGCCTGGGCCAGCAGATAGACCGAGAAGAGCCAGGGGAACTGGGTGAACCCACCGATGTCGTCGACCACCGACGGGACGGCGGTCGCGATGATGGTCGAGTCGATGGCGACCAGCGCGGTCGAGAGCATCACGGCGGCGAGCACGGGGCCGCGCTCGGACCGCAGGCCGACGCCGGAGGTCACGGAGGGGGTGACAGAGGGGGTGGCAGGCACGTCTTCCCACCTTCCACCCGGATGGGTGACAACGCCAGGGTGTGCCCGGTCACTGCCCGGATCGCGTGATCTCTTCATGTCATGCGGATCTGGCTACTCGGCGTCATCGGCGCACTCACTGTCGGTATAGGACCGGCGATGGCGGCGCCCGTTCCGACCCCGGTCTCCACGCATGGCGCGCTGCGCGTCTGCGGCACGCACCTGTGCGACCGCGCGGGCCGGCCGGTCCAGCTCCGCGGCATGTCGACCCACGGCATCCAGTGGTACGGCAACTGCGTGACCGGGCCGGCGCTGGACGTGCTGGCCCGCGACTGGCGTGCCGACGTGCTCCGCGTCTCGATGTACGTCCAGGAGGACGGCTACGCCAGCGACCCGCGCCGGTTCACGGAGCTCGTCGACGACTACATCGACCTGGCGACGGCGCGCGGACTCTACGTGATCGTCGACTGGCACATCCTCGACCCCGGCGACCCGTGGGCCAACCTCGAGCGCGCCCGCACCTTCTTCGCCGAGATCGCCGGTCGCCACCGGGGCGCCGACAACATCCTCTACGAGGTCGCCAATGAGCCCAGCGGCGTCAGCTGGAGCCGGATCCGGTCGTACGCCGAGCAGGTGATCCCGGTGATCCGGGCCGCGGACCCGGACGCGGTCGTGCTGGTCGGCACCCGCGGGTGGTCGTCGCTGGGCGTCTCGGACGGCGCGGACGAGCGGGAGATCGTCGCCAACCCTGTGCGGGCGAGCAACGTGATGTACACGTTCCACTTCTACGCGGCCTCACACGGCCGGCGCTATCTCGAGACCCTGTCCCGGGCCGCCGACACGTTGCCCATCTTCGTCACCGAGTTCGGCACCCAGACCTACACCGGCGACGGCGGCAACGACTTCGCGCGCTCACAGTCCTATCTGGACCTGATGGCGACGAAACGGATCGGGTGGGTCAACTGGAACTGGAGTGACGACAAGCGCTCCGGCGCCGTGTTCACCAAGGGCACGTGCAAGGCCGGGGCGTACGCCGACCCGGCGCGGCTGAAGCCGGCGGGCCGCTGGGTGCGCGACCGCCTGCGTACGCCGGTTTCCGCACCCGCCGCCCCGCCCGGCGCGTAACGTCGGAGGCGGTGGACGAGCAGCGATATCTCCCCATCGGCGAGCATGGCCTCATCGGTAACCTTCGGACCGTGGCGCTCGTCGGGACCGACGGCACCATCGACTGGTGCTGCGTGCCCCGCTTCGACGCGCCGAGCATCTTCGCCTCGATCCTCGACCGTGACCGGGGTGGCTTCTTCTCGCTGACCACAGATGTCGCGGCGACCACACGACAGTTCTACTTCCCCGACACGAACGTGCTGATCACCCGCTTCCTGTCGGACGACGGCATCGCGGAGATCCAGGACTTCATGCCCGTGCCCGGTGACCGGCACGAGGCCGAGAGCTTCCGGCTGATCCGCCGGGTCAGTTGCGTGCGCGGCGAGCTGCCGTTCCGCGCCCACATCGCGCCGCGGTTCGACTACGGGCTCCAGCCGCACACCCTGCGCGAGCACGACGGCCGGGCGGTCTTCGAGTCGGCGTCGATGGCCCTGGCGCTCAACTCGACGGCGCCGTTCGAGATGGTCGACGGCGACGTGCTCAGCTCGTTCCGCCTCAAGCAGGGCGAGACGGTGGTGTTCTGCCTCGACCGGGCCGAGACGACCACCCCGCCGCGCTACGGCACGGCCGAGGAGGCCGAGGCAGCGTTCACGTCGACAGTGGAATATTGGCGGCGCTGGCTGTCCGCCTCGCGCTACCGCGGCCGCTGGCGGGAGGCCGTGCACCGCTCGGCGCTGACGCTGAAGCTGATGACCTACGCCCCCACGGGGGCGATCGTGGCCGCGCCGACGACGAGCCTGCCGGAGCGGCTCGGCGGCGAGCGCAACTGGGACTACCGCTACGTGTGGGTGCGCGACGCCGCGTTCTGCATCTACGCGTTGCTGCGGCTCGGCTTCACCGAGGAGGCCGACCAGTTCATGACCTTCCTCGCCGCCCGGGTGCGGGAGAGCGACCCGGACCCGGAGGGCCCGCTGCAGATCATGTACCGGGTCGACGGCAGCGAGTCGCTCTCCGAACGCCGCCTCGACCACCTCGAGGGCTACGAGGGCTCGGCGCCGGTGCGGGTCGGCAACGACGCGATCAACCAGCTGCAGCTCGACATCTACGGCGCGCTGGTCGACTCCATCTACCTCTACAACAAGTGGGGCCAACCGATCTCCAGCGGCGTCTGGCAGGGCGTCACGACGTTCGTCGAGTGGGTCTGCAAGAACTGGGACCAGCCCGACGAGGGCGTCTGGGAGATCCGCGGCGGGCGGCGTGACTTCCTCTATTCCCGACTGATGTGCTGGGTCGCCATCGAGCGGGCGATCCGGGTGGCGCACCAGCGCGGGCTCCCGGCCGACCTGGTGCGCTGGAGCCAGGCCCGCGACGCCATCTACTACCAGATCATGGACCGCTTCTGGGACCCGGACCTGCGGGCGTTCGTGCAGCACCGCGACGGCCACACCCTGGACGCGTCGGTGCTGATGATGCCGCTGTCGAAGTTCGTCGCGCCGACCGACCCGCGGTGGCTGACCACATTGGACCTCCTCGGTGACACGCTGGTCTCCGACACCCTGGTGTACCGTTACGACCCGCACCTGAGTCCCGACGGCCTGGAGGGTGAAGAGGGCACGATGTCCATCTGCACCTTCTGGTACGTGGAGGCGCTCTCCCGCGCCGGCCGGGTCGACGAGGCCCGCCTCGCCTTCGAAAAGATGATCACCTACGCGAACCACCTCGGCCTGTACGCGGAGCAGCTCGGCCCGACCGGCGAACAGCTCGGCAACTTCCCGCAGGCGTTCACGCACCTCGCGCTGATCAGCGCCGCGTTCAACATCGACCGCGCGCTCGGCTGATGCAGACGTTCCTCCCCTTCCCCGACTTCGCCCGGTCGGCGGCGGTCCTCGACCCACCCCGGCTGGGCAAGCAGCGCGTCGAGAACGTCCAGATCCTGCGCGGCCTCACCGTGGCGGGCCACGGCTTCCGCCACCACCCGGCGGTGAAGATGTGGGCGGGCTACGAGGAGGCCCTGGTCCGCTACGGCCTGATCGTCGCCGCGACCTGGACGGCGACGGGCCGCGCCGACACGACGGCCACGACCCTGACGACGGACCTGGCCGCGTCGTGCGGCATCACGGAGGTCCGCGAGGTCCCGGCCCTGTCCGCCGCCGGCGACCTGCCACCCTGGCTGGGCGACGAGGCCTTCCACCGCTCACACCAGTCGGCCCTGATGCGCAAGGACGCCACCTTCTACGCCCCGATCTTCGGCGACGTCCCACCGGACCTCCCCTACGTCTGGCCACCCTCGGACCGCCCCAACGGCTGCGCGCCGGGTGAATAGGCGCTCCCGTCCCGGTCCGCCTACGTGGCTGCGGCCGGAAATCGCCGGAGCTTTCGACACGCCAACCGCTCGGCGTCGCATGCTTCTCTGCTTGTTCAGGTCTGCGTCCGCAGCGGTCGTCCAGAGTCGACGGCCTGCCGCCGAAACGGAACCGCCGCTTGCGTCTAATCTTCGACATATAACTGCGCGGATCTGGCATCCCGCAGTCGATGGCGGCTCTGATAACCATACGATTCGGTTTCGACAAGGGCCGGATTGGCCGCCACCGGCTTCGCCATTCAACGCTCAACCGGTCCGTTCGCGTCCGGCTCAGGAAGCGCGACCGAGTCGGGGCCATCTCCCCGGAAGCGGAGCTGATCGCCCCGGGCTCGACAGGACCGGCCGCGACGGGTTCGGCAGACGCGACCCGAGTCGAGGTCAGCCCACCGGACGGGACGCTGATCGCCGTGCGCTCGACAGGACCGGCCGTGCTCGGCCCGGCTAGGGATCGGCCAGCCGGCGGCGCACCCGCGGCACCCAGGCACCAGGCCCGAAACTCCGCATTCTCGCGGCGGAACTCGCTCGGCCGGCATCGCCGGGATGGGCTCGACCGTCCGAGCCGCTCTCAACCGCTGATCCCACGCCGCCAGCACCTCCGCGTCATCGGGAACATAACCATACGCGCGGCGCAACTTCCGAGCATGCCGCTGACCCAGACCCCATTCCCGATGCCGCGCATGCTCACGACGAAAATCCTCACCCGCGACCGAATAATTGCGCCGATTCCTATCCCGCACGGCGGCCGATTGAGCCGCCGGAAAGAGTTGGAGCTGCCGCATAGAAGAGTTGTCTCGAACGCCAGCTCACGCAGCCACCATTCGATCTCCCCGTAAATTCCGTCAGTGAAATTATCGCTGTGCCAAATCGGAAACCGCATGTAATCCATAGTAGACACTTGGCCTTCGGGTCGCGCGAGCGCCATCCGGCGTGAACAAGGTCGTTGTCGCGGCGAGTGCGCGGTGGTCTGTGAGTCGCTCGCCCTTGGGCGGACAACGGAGAGATTCGGCCGTGGTCTGGCGGCCTGGAGCGTAATGTCGACGGTAGGAGACCTGCGCCACCCTGGTTGACCGTGGGCGGTGCCGGTCACTAGCCTGCCGGAAGTCACAAACGGGAGCTCGGAGCACCGGGCTGAGAGGGCGGCTGAGGCGCCGCCGACCGTCGGAACCTGGTCCGGGTAATGCCGGCGTAGGGAGCGTCTGAAGGTGTCTCTTTCCTCGTCAACCGCCGTCGCCGAGTCGGCGGCCCCCACGCGCGCGCTCGGCTTCCGCGACACCGCGGGCCTCTTCGGCAGCCTCGGCGTCAGCCTGCTCCTGCCGGTGGCCGCCACCTTTGCCGTGCTGCCCGGCCGGCCGCTCGGCGTCACCGTCCTGGCCATCGTGGTCGGCGCCGTCATCGGCTCCCTGCTGCTGGGCCTCGGCGCGGCCGCCGGCGCGCGGGAGGGCGCGCCGACCATGGTCCTGCTGCGCGGTCTGCTCGGCCGCCGGCTCTCGTACCTGCCGACGGTGTTCAACCTCCTCCAGTGCGTCGGCTGGGCGACCTTCGAGATCTTCATCATCGCGTCCGCCGCCGCCCGGGTGCTGGACGCGCCGCGGTGGCCGTTCGTGCTGATCGGCGGCGCCGTGGCCACGCTGATGGCGCTGCGGCCGCTGGGCGCCTTCCGACTGCTGGCCCGCTACGCCGTCTGGGCCGCGCTGATCGCCGGCGCGTACCTGTTCGTCGAGGTGCTCCGGGCCTCACCCCAACCGCTGAGCGGCGACGGCGGCTCGTTCTGGACCTCGGTCGACCTGGTCATCGCGATGCCGGTCTCCTGGTTCCCGCTGGTGGCCGACTACACCCGCTACACCCGCAGCGGCCGGGCCGCGTTCGCCGGCGCCGCCGTGGGCTACGGCACCGCGACGATCGCCTGCTTCGTGCTGGGCGCGCTCGCCCTCGCCGCGTACGGGGCCGGCGGGCTGGACGTCGTCGACGCGCTGCTGGCGGTGCCCTTCGGCGCGGTGGCGCTGGCCGTGCTGGTGGTCGTCGAGGTCGACGAGGCGTTCGCCAACGTCTACTCCACCTCGGTGTCGGGCAACAACATCCTCGAGCGCGTCGACCGGCGGGTGCTCGCGGTGGCCGTCGGCGCCCTCGCCACGCTGCTGGCCCTGGCCGTCGACATCGTCTCGTACGAGCCGTTCCTGTTCCTCATCGGCGCGGTGTTCGTGCCGCTGGTCGCGGTCTTCGCCGTCGCCTACTTCGTGCTGCCGCGCGGCCGCTGGGACGTCTCCGCGACCGCGCCGTCGCGACCGTGGCTGCTGATCCCGTGGGCCGCCGGCTTCGTCGCCTACCAGCTGACCCTGCCGACGCTGTTCCCGTCGGCCGGCCAGGGCTGGACGGCCTGGTGGACGGCGCGCCAGGAGGACCTCGGCATCGATCCCGCCAACGGCTGGTCGGCGTCCCTGGTCAGCCTGGCGGTCGCGGCGGTGCTGACGGCGCTGTTCCTGCTGCCGGGCCGGCGCCGGGCGGTGGCGGCATGATCGGCCGGCTGCACGTGGTCACCTCCGCCGCGGGGGGCGCGGCGGCGCTCGCGGCCGTGCGGGCCGCGCTGGCCGGCGGGGCGCCGGTCGTCCAGGTCCGCACCAAGACGAGCGACGACCGGTCGCGGTACGCGTTCGCGCGTGAGGTGGTGCTGCTCTGCCGGGCGGCCGGGGCGCTGTGCATCGTCAACGACCGGGTCGACCTGGCGCTCGCCGCCCGGGCCGACGGCACCCACGTCGGCGCCGACGACCTGCCGGTCGAGGTGGTGCGCCGGATCGCGGGGCCGGCCCACCTGATCGGCGGCACCGCCCGGGATCCGGCGCGGGCGGCGGAGCTCGTCGCGGCCGGGGCGGACTACCTCGGCGTGGGTCCCGCGTTCGCGACCGTCACCAAGGACGGGCTGCCGGACCCCATCGGACCCGCCGGGGTCGGCGCGGTCGCGGCCGCCGTCAAGGTGCCGGTGATCGCGATCGGCGGCGTGACCGCGGCCCGGGTTCCGTCGCTGCGTGCCGCCGGCGCGCACGGTGTCGCGGTGGTGTCCGCGGTGTCGGACGCGCCCGACCCGGCAGCCGCGGCCGCGTCACTCCTGTCCGCACTGGACGGCGCCCGATGACCGTGCTGGTGGCCGGCGGCGGCCTGATCGGGCTCGCGATCGCGTGGCGGGCGGCGCGGCGCGGGCTCGCGGTCACCGTGGTCGACGAGGCGCCCGGCTCCGGCGCGTCCCGGGCCGCGGCGGGCATGCTGGCGCCGCTGACCGAGGCGGCGTACGGCGAGGAGGCGCTGCGGGCGCTGAGCCGCGAGTCGCTCGCCCGGTACCCGGCGTTCCTCGCCGAGCTCGGCGGCGGGGTCGAGCTGCGGACCGAGGGAACGTTGGAGGTCGGCTTCGACGCCGACGACATGGCGGCCCTCGACCGGCTGCACGCCTACTACGTCGAGTCCGACCTGCCCGTCACCCGGCTCACCGGCAGCGCGGCCCGGCGGCGCGAGCCGGCGCTCAGCCCGCGTGTGCGGGGCGCCCTGCACGCGCCGTCCGACCACTCGATCGAGCCACGCGGGCTGCACGCCGCGCTGCTGGCGGCGGCGGCCGACGCCGGCGTCCACATCGTACGGTCGCGGATCGGGTCGCTGGTGGTCGAGGACGGCCGGGCGGTCGGGCTGCGCCTCGCCGACGGCGCGGTGCTGACCGGTGACACCGTGGTGCTGGCGCTGGGCGCGTGGAGCGGCAGCCTGCCCGGCGCTCCCCCGCTGCCGGTCCGGCCGGTGAAGGGCCAGATCCTGCGCCTGCGCGGCGGCGCGGAGGGCCTGCTGACGGGCACGGTGCGGGCGCTGGTCCGGGGGGAGTCGGTCTATCTCGTGCCGTTCGGCGCCGACGGGCTCGTGGTGGGCGCCACCGTCGAGGAACGCGGGTTCGACGGCACGGTCACCGCGGGCGCCGTGCACGACCTGCTCCGCGACGCCATCGAGGTGGTGCCCGAGGTCGCGGAGCTGGAGCTCGTGGAGACCCTGGCCCGGTGGCGGCCCGGCACGCCCGACAACGCGCCGCTGCTGGGCCCGTCACCGCTGCCGGGCCTGGTGCTGGCCACCGGGCACCACCGAAACGGTGTGCTGCTCACCCCGGCGACCGCGGACGCGATCGCCGACCTGTTGACCGACGGAACGCTGCCGCCGTACGCGGCGCCGTTCACAGTGGACGGGAGGATGCCATGACGCTGACCGTCAACGGCGAGGCCGTCGACCTGACGCCGCCGGTCACCGTGGCCGCGCTGGTCGCGAGCCGGACCGACCAGCGGCGGATCGCGGTGGCCCGCAACGGCGAGGTGGTGCCACGCAGCCAGTGGGTGACCACCGCGCTGGCCGAGGGCGACGAGGTGGAGATCCTCGCCGCGGTGGCGGGCGGGTGACGGCGATGACCGACGACCCGTTCGTCCTGGCCGGCGAGGAACTGCCGTCCCGGCTCATCCTCGGCACCGGCGGCGTGCCGAGCCTCGACGTGCTGTCCCGGGCCGTGGTGGCGTCGGGCACCGCGCTGGTCACCGTCGCGCTGCGGCGGGTCGAGGCGACCACCGGCGGGGCGCTCTCCGAGGTGCTGGAGCGGTGCGGCGTGCGGCTGCTGCCCAACACGGCCGGGTGCTTCACCGCCCGCGAGGCGGTGCGGACCGCCCGGCTGGCCCGCGAAGCGTTCGAGACCGACTGGGTCAAGCTCGAGGTGATCGGCGACGACCGGACGCTGCTGCCGGACCCGGTCGAGCTGCTCGACGCGGCCGAACAGCTGGTGGCCGACGGTTTCCAGGTGCTGCCCTACACCAACGACGACCCGATCACCGCCCGCCGCCTGGCCGACGCCGGCTGCGTCGCGGTGATGCCGCTCGGCTCGCCGATCGGCAGCGGCCTGGGCATCCGCAACCCGCACAACATCGCGCTGATCCGCGAGGCCGTCGACGTGCCGGTCATCCTGGACGCGGGCCTCGGCACGGCCTCGGACGCGGCGCTCGCGATGGAGCTCGGCTGCGACGGGGTGCTGCTGGCCTCCGCGGTGACCCGGGCCCGCGACCCGGAGCGGATGGCGCTGGCGATGCGGCACGCGGTCGACGCGGGCCGGCTGGCGTTGCGCGCGGGCCGGATCGAGCGCCGCTGGCACGCCGAGGCGTCGACGCAGAACGCCGGCCTGGCCGCGCTGTGAGGCTGCCGCGCCTGCTCGTGCTGACGGACCGCACGCAGTGCGCCGGATCGCTGGTGGCGACCGTCGCCGCGGCCGTCGAGGCGGGCGCGCGAGCGGTGGTGCTGCGCGAGAAGGACCTGCCCGCCGAGTCGCGCGCCATGCTGGCGGCGGAGCTCGGTGGCATACTGAGTCTCGTGGACGGGACGCTGATCCGGGCGGGCACCGGTGGCGACGCCGTCCACCTCGCCGCCCGCGACCCGTTCCCCGCGCCCCGCCCGGCGCTGGTCGGCCGGTCCTGCCACGACGCGGCCGAGGTCGCGGCGGCCACCGCCGAGGGCTGCGACTACGTGACCGTCTCGCCGGTGTTCCCGAGCCCGTCGAAGCCCGGCTACGGCCCGCCGCTGGGCCTGGCCGGGCTGGCCGCGCTGACCCGGCCCGCGCCGGCGGCGTACGCCCTGGGTGGTGTGCGGCCGTCGGACGTGGCGGCGTGCCGCGCGGCCGGCGCGCGCGGCGTGGCCGTGATGGGCGCGGTGATGCGCGACCCGGGTTCCGTCGCTGACTATGTGGACGCACTCGAGGAGGACCGCCCGTGAACCCGCCCGTCGCGCTGACCATCGCCGGTTCCGACTCGGGCGGTGGCGCCGGCATCCAGGCCGACCTCAAGACGTTCGCGGCCCTGCGGGTCTTCGGCACGACCGCGATCACCGCGTTGACGGCACAGAACACCCTCGGCGTACGCGGCGTGCACGCCACGCCGACGGAGTTCGTGGTCGCCCAGATCGAGGCGGTCCTCGACGACCTGCCGGTGGGCGCGGTCAAGACGGGCATGCTGGCCACCGCCGCGACGGTCGACGCGGTCGCCGCGCTGGCCGCCCGCGGCCGCCTCCCCCACCTGGTCGTCGACCCGGTGATGGTGTCGTCCAGCGGCCACCGGCTGCTCGAACCGGCCGCCGAGGCCGCCTACCGCGAGACGCTCTTCCCACACGCGGCGGTGGTCACGCCCAACCGGCGCGAGGCGGAAGCGTTGCTGGGCAAGGAGATCCGCACGCGCGCCGACCAGCACGCGGCCGCGCAGGCCCTCGGCGACCTGGGCCCGGCCGCCGTCGTGGTCAAGGGCGGCCACCCGACGCCCGACAGCGACGACACGGCGGTCGACGTGGTCTGGGACGGCAAGGAGACCTACGAGCTGACCGCGCCGTGGGTCGACACGCCCAACAACCACGGCACGGGCTGCTCGTTCGCCTCGGCGACCGCCGCCCACCTGGCCCTAGGCGACGACCTCCGGACGGCCCTCACGGCCGCGAAGGCCTTCGTCAGCCGCGGCATCGCCGGCGGCGCCGCCTGGCACCTCGGCGCTGGCCACGGCCCCCTCGACCATTCGGCTGGGCCGGCTAGACACCCCAGAGAGCGGCGACGTGGCGGGCGTCGGTGCCGCAGCAGCCGCCGAGCAACGAAAGGTTCGGCAGGTGCGGGCGCAGGGCGTCGTGGGCGTGGGCCAGGGCGGTCGGGTCGCCCTCGTCGAGCTCGGTGGCCGCGTCCAGTTCCTCGTGGCTGCGCGTCGAGGCGTTGGCGCGGAGGCCGACGATGCGGTCCCGCCAGGGCCCGTCACCCAGCGCCGGCGCGATGTGGGTGGGATGCGCACAGTTGACCATGAAGTAGTCGGGGCTCCCGGCGGCGTCGACGGCGGTGATGGCGTCGCCGAGGCCGGTGCCGTCGGGCAGGCGTCCGTCCACTTCGACCGTGAACGAGACCGCCACCGGTAGGCCGGCCGCGCGGGCGGCGCGGACGACGCCGATCGCCTCGCCGGCGCCCGTCAGGGTCAGCGCGGTGACCAGGTCGGCGCCCGCCTCGGCGAACGCCTCGATCTGCGGCGCGTGATAGGCGGCGGCCTCGTCCGGGTCGACCCGCTCGCCGGCCACGTAGCCGTCGCCGCGTGGGCCGACGCAGCCGCTGATCAGCACGGTCTCGAGGCCGGCGCCGGCGCGCACCTCGTGGAGCAGGCCGACGGCGGCGCGGTTGGCGCCGCGCAACGCGGCGGCGTCGTAGCCGACCCGGGCGCCGTGGTCCGCGCTCGCGCGCCAGGTCGGCGTGTCCAGCTGCAGCGCGGCCCCGGCCCGGCGGGCGATGTCGACGTAGCCGGCGTAGTAGGCGCGCAGCAGGTCGCGACCGTGGTCGTCGGCGAGGAGCGGGAAGGCGGCGAACTCGGGCAGGTCGGCGCCGTGGTGGTAGATGAGGTCGGTCTCGAGGCCGCCGTCGGTGACCACCGGGCGGCCGGCGAGCTGCGGCAGTGCGGGCATGAGCGGGTCCTCTCGCGTACCAGACTGAATGGTCTGTTACTAGCAGACCAGTTGGTCTGGTACAACGGAGAAATGCCGAGGGACGGGAACCCGACACGGGAGCGGATCCTGCGCGTCGCCGAGCGGCTGATGACCGACCAGGGTTACAGCGCCACCTCGGTCGACCAGGTGATCGCCGAGGCGGCCAGCTCTAAGGGCGCGTTCTTCCACCACTTCAGCTCGAAGACCGACCTGGCGGTCCAGCTCGTGGAGCGTTACGTGGCCGCGGACCTGGCCCACCTCGACGCGGGCCTCGCGGCCACCGCCCACCACACCGACCCGGCGGCACGGGCGGTCGCCTTCGTCCGCCACTACGAGGACGGCGCGGACGCGCTCATGTCGGAGCAGTCGGGCTGCCTCTACGCCACCGTCCTGGCGGAGCGCGAGTTCACCGGCAGCGAGATCAACGACCAGGTCGCGAAGGCCACCCGCGCGTGGCGCGACGCCCTGACCGACCTGCTGCGGCCGGCGCTGGCCGGTCGGCCGGACATCGACGTGGAGGCGCTGGCCGACCATCTCTACACCACGTTCGAAGGCGCGTTCATCCTGTGCCGCACCTACACCGACCCCTCGGCGATGCGGGCCCAGCTGCGGGTCTACCGTCAACTGCTGCAGGCCCTCCTCGGCAAGGAAGAAGCTGATCCGTGACCAGCACCGACCCGCTCTGGAAAGCCGTCCGCGCCGAGCGTGCGGCGCTCGCCGAGGACCTGGCCACGCTGGCCGACGACGACTGGTCGAGGCCGACGCTGTGCGGCGACTGGACCGTCGAGGACGTGGTCGCCCACCTCACCGCCGGCGCCAGCACCGGCCGGTTCCGCTGGCTGGCCAGCATCGTCGGCGCGCGCTTCGACGCGGACGTGCACAACCAGCGGCGGATGGCCGAGCACCGCGGCGCGACGCCCGCGGAGACGCTCGACCGCTTCCGCCACGTCGTCACCTCCACCACGGCCCCGACCGGCGACACGGCCGCGTGGCTCGGCGAGGTGGTCGTGCACGGCCAGGACATCCGGCGCCCGCTCGGCCTGCCACGCACCCCGTCGGTCGAGTCGGCCACCGCGGTCGCGACGTTCTTCACGAGCCGCGACTTCACCGTCGACAGCCGCACCAAGGCCAAGGACCTGCGCCTGGAAGCCACCGACGGCCCGTTCGCCACGGGCACGGGCCCACTGGTGAGCGGCCCGACGCTGGCGCTCACCATGGCGATCGCCGGCCGGCCCGCATACCTCGACGACCTGACGGGCCCTGGCGTGGCGGTGCTGCGGGAACGGCTCTAGGCCCGCACGCGCTCGAGGGTGATGGGGAGGTCGCGGACGCGTACGCCGGTGGCGTGATAAACCGCGTTGGCCACCGCTGCGGCCGCGCCGACGATGCCGAGCTCGCCGATGCCCTTGCCGCCGACCAGGGTGACGTCGTCGTCGGCGTGCTCCAGCGAATGCGCCTCCAGGCCGCGGATGTCCGCGTTCGCCGCGACGTGGTACTGGGCCAGGTCGTGGTTGACGAACAGGCCCAGGTGCGGGTCGATCACCGTCTGTTCGTCGAGCGCCATCGAGACGCCCATGACCATGCCGCCGATGAGCTGGGAGTGTGCCGTGCGGGCGTTGAGCGCGTGGCCGTGGGAGAAGACGCCGAGCAGGCGGTCGACGCGGACCTCGCCCGTGTCGGCGTCGACCCGGACCGCGCAGAAGTGGGCGCCGTAGGAGTGCCACGCGTGGTCCGGCGCGGGCTGGTCCTCGGTGGTGTCGGCGACCACCTCCAGGCCGTCGGCCGGGACCGCTCCCCCGTGCTCGGCCAGCCGCCGGCACAGCTCCGTGCACGCCTTGCGGACCGCGCCGCCCCAGGACGCCGTGCCGGCCGAGCCGCCCGCGACCGCCGCCTCGCCGTAGGCGGACCGTCCGAGGTGGATGGTGACCTGCGACGGGGCCACACCGAAGACGTCGGCGGCCAGCTGCCACAGCGCCGTGCGGGCGCCCGTGCCGATGTCGACCGCGCCGACCCGCACCTGGAACGTGCCGTCCGGCTCCGCCCGGGCCGTCGCCCGGGCGGGGCCCTGGTAGACCGGGTAGACCGAGGACGCCAGGCCCGTGCCGAACAGGTAGCGGCCGCGGCGGCGCACGCCCGGTGTGGGATCGCGGGACGACCAGCCGAACCGGTCCGCGCCGGTGGTCAGGCACTCGACCAGGTGGCGGCCGCCGAACGGCAGGCCGGTGGCCGGTTCGACCGACGGCTCGTTGCGCACGCGCAGTTCCAACGGATCCAGCCCGAGGGCGTACGCGAGCTCGTCCATCGCCGACTCCAGCGCGTACATGCCGGGGGTCTTGCCCGGCGCCCGCATGACCCGCGGCGTCGGCAGGTGCAGCCGGGCGAGCCGATGCCGGATCCGCAGCGCGTCCGACGCGTACATGGTGCGGGTGGCCGTGCCCGTCTGCTCGACGAACTCGTGGATCACCGAGCTGTACTGCAGCGCGTCGTGGTCGATCGCGGTCAGCGTGCCGTCGCGGCGGGCGCCGAGCCGGACGTGGCTGCGCGTGGCGGTGCGGGCCGGCGCCATCGTGAACATCTGCTGCCGGGTCAGCATCAGCTTGCAGGGGCGGCCCGTCACCCGGGCGGCCAGCGTCGCGAGCACCGCGCCGGCCGTCGGCCAGACCTTGCTGCCGAAGCCACCGCCGACGTGCTCGGTGATCACCTCGACCTGCTCCGGCGGGATCCCCCACAGCATCCCGAACCCCACCGCAGCCCGCCACGGGCCCTGGTTGGAGTCCCACACGGTGAGCCGGTCACCGGACCACGACGCGATGACGGCCACCGTCTCCATCGGATTGTTGTGCTGCGGCGGGGTGCGGTAGACCGCGTCCACCACCACGTCCGCCGCGGCGAGGGCGGCATCGACGTCGCCGATCACCGACAGGCCCGGGAAGCCGGCGTTGGTGACCTCGGGCAGCGAAAGGTCCGGGTCGTCCGGGTCGAGCACCACCTTGTGCGGGCGCTCCGCGTAGCGGACCAGCACCTGGTCGGCGCCTTCCCGCGCGGCCTCCGGCGTCGTCGCGACGACCCCGGCGACGACCTGCCCCCGGTAGGAGACCTCGGGCGTCTGGAGCACCAGCTGGTCCTCGGCGACGCCCGCCCGCAGCCGCGGCGCGTTGGTGTGGTCGAGGACGGCGACCACGCCCGGCTCGTCCAGCGCCGCCGCGCCCTCGACCGAGGTCACCACACCGCTGGCCACTGTGGACCCGACCGGCCACACGTACAGCGCGCCCGGCACCTCGTACTCGTAGGCGTAGCGGGCCGCGCCGGTGACCTTGTCGCGTCCCTCCAGCCTGGACAGCCCGGTGCCGGCGGTCACGGGGCGCCTCCCGGCCGCAGCACCGCCGCGACCAGGTCGGCCGCCAGCGACAGCTTGAACGCGTTGTCGGGCAACGGCCGCGCGTCGGCCAGCCCCGCCTCGACCGCCGCCCGCACGTCGTCGTCACCGGGATCGGCGCCGATCAGCAACCGCTCCGTCGCCCACAACCGCCACGGCTTCGGCCCGACCCCGCCCAGCGCGAGCCGCACCTCGTCGAGCCGGCCGCCGTGGCCGCGGCGGAGCACGGCCGCGACCGAGACCACGGCGAACGCGTACGACCACCGGTCGCGCACCTTGCGGTAGGTGGCCACCGCGCCCTCCGGCGGCGCCGGCAGCTGGACCCCGGTGAGCAGGTCGCCGGGTTCGAGCACGGTCTCGATCCACGGCGTGTCACCAGGCAGCCGGTGCAGGTCGTGGATCGGCACCAACCGCTCGACCCCGTCGGGCCGGCGCACCTCGACGACCGCGTCGTACGCGGCCAACGCGACCGCCAGGTCCGACGGGTGGGACGCCACGCAGGCGTCGGAGGTGCCGATCACCGCCAGGTCCCGGTGGTGCCCGCGGATCGCCGAGCAGCCGGTGCCGGGGGAACGCTTGTTGCACGGCGTGGTGGTGTTCTGGAAGTACGGGCAGCGCGTGCGCTGCAGGAGGTTGCCCGCCACGGTCGCCTGGCTGCGGATCTGGCCGGACGCGCCGGCGAGCACGGCCCGCGCGACGGCGGGGAAGCGCCGCCGGATCCCGGCGTCCAGCGCCAGCCGGTGGTTGCGGACCGTCCCGCCGATCAGCACGCCGCCGTCGGGCCGGTGCTCGACCGCGTCATAGGGCAGCGCGCTCACGTCGACCAGCAGCCCCGGCCGGAGCACGCCGAGCTTCATCAGGTCGACCAGGTTGGTCCCGCCGCCGAGGTACACCGCGCCCGGCACGCCGGCGACGAGGGCCGCGGCCTCGCCGGGTTCGCCGGCCTTCGCGTATTGGAACGCCCTCATCCGTCGGCCACCTCGCGGACCGCGGCGACGATCCCGGCGTACGCGCCGCACCGGCAGAGGTTGCCGCTCAACCGCTCGCGGATCTCCTCGTCGTCGAGGTCGATCGGCGCCCGGTCGTCGAGGTCGGGGCTGATCCAGCTGGGCATGCCGTCGGCCGCCTCGGCCAGCATGCCCACCGCGGAGCACAGCTGACCGGGTGTGCAGTAGCCGCACTGGAAACCGTCGTGCGCGATGAACGCGCGCTGCAACGGGTGCAGGTCGTCGCCGTCGGCGAGGCCCTCCACCGTGGTCACGGCACGGCCGTCCACGGCCACCGCGAACAGCAGGCAGCTGTTTGCCCGGTCGCCGTCGAGCAGCACGGTGCAGGCGCCGCACTGGCCGTGGTCGCAGCCCTTCTTGGTGCCGGTGAGGCCGAGGTGCTCCCGGAGGGCGTCGAGCAGGGTGACCCGGTTGTCCACGTGCAGGACCCGGTCCGCGCCGTTGACGCGCAGCACCACCTCGCCGCGCAGCAGGTCGGAGTCGACCACACCCCGACCTTACGCGGGGGCTTTCGAGGGCTCAGCTAAACGGCGTCGACCACCCTCCGGCGTACGACCACCCCCAGTCCCGCCGAGACCACCAGCAACAGGCCCATCTCGATCAGCTGGAACCAGACGTAACGGTCGGCCGGCTGGTATACCGCCCGCTGGCGCAGGCCCGTCCGGGCGAGGCACGCGGGTGTCGGGTAGGTGTTGGCCGGATCGGCGCAGACGAGGCCGGCGCCGGCCGGGCTCAGCACGCGACCGTCCCTGTCCACGTAGGACACGTCCTGGATCCAGCCGCGCTCGTCGGCCTCCATCCAGGGGTCGGGCAGCATCCGGTCCGCTCCGGCGACGGCCGTCACCGGTGGCACGAGATGGGGACGCAGCGCGACGAGGCCGCCGAACGCGAGCGCCAGCACCAGCACCGTGGCCGCCAGGGCGGGCATCAGCCGCCGCAGGACAGCGCCCAGGGCGGCGCCGGCGAGCAGCGCGAACACCCACATCGCGACCGGGACGAGTCCCGCCTGGCTGAACACCACGTCGTTGCCGAACGGCCGGTCGGCGAAGGCTCCGAACCGGGCGCCCGCCCAGCTGACCGTCGTCCCGACGGTCAGGCCGAGCACGGCGGCGACGGCCGCGAGAACGCCGAGCTTGGTGGCGAGCCACCGGCGGCGACTGACCGACTGCGTGAGCGCCAGGCGGATCGTCCCCTGCTCCGTCTCGCGGGCCAGCAGCGGCGCGCCCCAGAAGATGCCGACCGCGGCCGGCAGGAGGTTGCCGAGGTAGACGGCGCCGCTCCAGTCGCTCCTGGCGGCGTTGAGAGCCTCGCAGGCGCCAGTGCAGGCGCGCACCGCCGCGGGCGCCCCGAGGCCGATCCGGGCAATGTATCCACAGTAGACGATTGTGACCGCAGTGACGGCGAGGAACTGCCAGCGGTGCTGGCGCCAGACGAGCCAGAGCATCAGCGCACCACCGCTGTGGGGCCGGGCAGCGCGCTCGCGTCGGGCGCGCCGAGATAGCCGCGGACCAGCTCGTCGAGCGACGGCGGCCGCGCGGTCCAGGCCGGCCCGTGCGCCTCCGCGGTCGACCGGACCAGCAGGTCGACCTGCCGTCCCCGGGCGGTCTCGGTCACCACCGGCAACCGGTCCGGCAGCATCGGCCGCGCCTCGATCGGTCCGCCGACCACCGCGTGCCCGGCCAGCAGCTCCTCGATGGCGCCACTGAGCTGCACCCGCCCCCGGTTGACGGCGACCAGCCAGTCGCAGGTCTCCACCAGGTCGGCGATGATGTGCGACGACAGCACGACGGTCGTGTCGTGCAGCGCGACCATCTCCATCAGCACCGCCATCACGTCGTGCCGGGCCAGCGGGTCGAGGCTGGCCAGCGGCTCGTCGAGCAGCAGCAGGTCGGGCCGCTTGGCCAGGGCGAGCACGAGGGCGCACTGGGCGCGCTGGCCGCCGGAGAGCTGCCGCACCCGCCTGCCGAGCGGGATGCCGAGCCGGCCCAGCCGGTCGCGGGCCAGCGTGTCGTCCCAGCCCGGGTTGAGCCGGCGGCCGAAGGTGAGCAGCTCCTCGACCCGGAACGTCGGGTAGAGCGCCGAGTCCTGGGCCATGTAGGCCACCCGGGACAGCGACGCGGTGTCGTCGCGCACCGGCTCACCGAACCGCAGCACGTGGCCGGCCGACGGCCGGATCAGCCCGGCCAGCAGGTTGAGCAGTGTGGTCTTGCCCGCGCCGTTGGGCCCGACGAGGGCCACGACGCGTCCACTCGGGACGGTCAGGCCGCAGTCCCGCAGCGCCCAGGTCCGCCCGTACCGCCGGCCGAGCCGGACCGTCTCCACCGCGGCCGTCACGCGGCCGCCTCCGCGTCCAGGCGGGCGGCCGCGACGAGGGCGTCGATGTCCTCCCGGTCGAGGCCGGCCTCGGCCGCCGACCGCATCCAACCGACGAGCTGCCGCCGGAGCCGGGCCCGGTCGATGGCGCTGACGCGCCCGAGCGTGCGCTGCACGAACGTGCCGGCGCCGGGCCGGGCGGCGACCAGGCCCTCGCGCTCCAGCTCCCGGTAGGCCTTGAGCACGGTGTTGGGGTTGATGGCGAGCGCGGCGACCACCTCGGCGGCGGTGGGCAGGCGGTCGCCGGGCTCGAGGAGGCCCAGCCGCAGCGCGTGCTTGACCTGGTTGACCAGCTGCAGGTAGGTCGGCACGCCCGACCGCGCGTCGAGCCGGAAGGCGATCATCTGCATCCTCCACTAAGTGGTTAGTGGAATGGTGGATTAGCGCTCGGGTGATGTCAATCCGCACGGAACGCAACGCGATGATCACGGGTCTCGGTCCGGTAACGGCCATTCAACACGTGTTGCGCAACCTGAGAACCGCTTCGCATGATGTGCAGCACATCTCGCGCAACTCGTGTTGACCGGAGGTACCAGCGTGGCGGTTCGACGCACCGACGTGGCCCGGCTCGCCGGGACCTCACCCGCGGTGGTCAGCTACGTGGTCAACGGCGGACCGCGTCCGGTCTCCGCGCAGACCCGGGCGAAGGTGCTCGCCGCCATCGAACAGCTCGGTTACCGCCCCAACGGCATCGCCCGTTCGCTGCGGATGAGCCGCACCATGACGCTCGGCCTGGTCATCCCGGACAACGCCAACCCGTTCTTCGCGGAGCTGGCCCGGGCGATCGAGGAAGAGGCGTTCGCACAGGGCTACACGCTGCTGATCGGCAACGCCGCCGAGAGCGACGAGCGGCAGACGACGTACGTGCGGACCTTCCTCGCCCGCCAGGTGGACGGGCTGTTCATCGTGCCCGCCCACGGCCCCGCCGGCTTCCTCGGCGACCTGGAGCGCGCGCGCACGCCGTGGGTGTGCCTGGACCGCCAGGTGCCCGGGGCGGCCGCGCCAGGCGTCCTCGTCGACAACCGCGGTGGCGCCTTCGCGGCCACCCGGCACCTGCTCGACCACGGCCGCCGCCGCATCGCCTGCGTCGGCGGGCCGCGGGACGTCCGGCCCGCGACCGACCGCGTCGAGGGCTGGCGCGACGCGCTCGACGCGGAGAGCATCTCCATGCCGGTCGTGCACGCGCCGTTCGGCCGACGGGGTGGCTACGGCGCGGCCCGCGAGCTGCTCGGCCGGCCCGAACGACCCGACGCCGTCTTCGTCGCCAGCGACGAGCAGGCGGTCGGCGTGCTGCGCGCCATCGCCGAGGCGGGGCTGCGCTGCCCCGACGACGTCGCGGTCGCCTCGTTCGACGGCATTCCCGGCGCCGCCTACACGCTGCCCGCGCTGACCACGATGGCCCAGCCGATCGCCGCCGTGGGCCGCGCCGCCGTCAACCACCTGCTCACCCAGCCCACGGCGCCCACCGACGTGCTGCCGGTCACGCTGGTCAGACGCGGCTCGTGTGGTTGCCCCGACCCACCCGGCGGCGACCCGGCCGGCGAGGAGGCAGGCGCATGAGCCGCGTGGTCGTCGTGGGTAGCGCCAACCTGGACCTCGTCGTCGGCGTGCCGCGGCTACCCGCACCGGGCGAGACCGTGCTCGGATCCGACGTGGTCACCGGCCCCGGGGGCAAGGGCGCCAACCAGGCGGTCGCCGCGCACCGGCTGGGGGCCGAGACGCTGCTCGTCGCCGCGCTCGGCGACGACCGGTTCGGCACCGACCTGCGCGCCGCGCTCGCCCGCGAAGGGCTGCCGCTCGACCGCCTCGTCACCCGGGCCGGCATCGCGACCGGCGTCGCGCTGATCGTCGTGGAGGCGGCCGGCGAGAACACGATCGTGGTGGCGCCCGGCGCCAACGCGCGGCTCGACGATTCCTCGTTGGACGGCCTGTTCGCGCCGGGCGACGTGCTGGTGCTGCAGCTCGAGATCCCGTTGGAGACCTGCCTCGCCGCGGCCCGGCGCGCCCGCGATGCCGGCGCCTCGGTGCTGCTCAACGCGGCGCCGTTGCCGCCGGCCGGGGCCGCCGCGCTGACCGAGCTGCTCGGCGTGGTCGACGTGCTGGTCGTCAACGAGGGCGAGGCGCGGCAGCTCGGCGGCGACGCGCGGGCGTTGCTGCGGCACGGGCCGGCGGCCTGCGTGGTGACGCTGGGCGCCCGGGGCGCGGTCAGCGCGGACGGCACCGGCGCCCGCACGCACCCGCCGTTCCCCGTCGACGCCGTGGACACCACCGGGGCCGGCGACACCTTCTGCGGCGCGCTGGCCGTCGGACTGGCCTCGGGGATCGACCTGGACCAGGCGGTGCGCCGAGGGTGTGCCGCCGGCGCGTTGGCCACGACCCGGATGGGCGCGCAGTCGGCGATGCCGACCGGCGCCGAGCTCGACCTGTTCCTGGCCGCCGAGAAGGAGGCTGCTCATGCGTGACACCGGACTGTGGCATCCGCGCCTGGCCTCGCTGGTCGCCGGGCTGGGCCACACCGACACGATCGTGGTCGCCGACGCCGGCCTGCCCGTGCCCGCGGGAGTCGAGACGGTTCAGCTCGCGCTGACCCGCGGCGTGCCGTCGTTCCGCGCCGTACTGGCGGCGATGGCGGGTGACCTCGTGATCGAGGCGGCCACCGTCGCGGCCGAGCTGACCGACGAGGCGGTGCTCGCCGGCGTCCGCGCGCTGGGCGTGCCGGTCGACAGCGTGCCGCACACGGAGCTCAAGCACCGCTGCGCGACGGCGAGCGCGGTGGTGCGGACCGGTGAGGCCACGCCGTACGCCAATGTGATCCTGCGAGCGGGAGTGCCCTTCTGATGTTCCCCACCGACTACGAGGAGCGCGTCTACGCCGGCGTGCTCGGCAAGGTGATCGCGGTCTACCTCGGCCGCCCGTTCGAAGGCTGGACCTACGACCGGATCAGCCGCGAGCTGGGCGAGATCACCGGATACGTCAACCACCGTGTGGACCTGCCCTTGAAGAACCACCTGCTGGTGGTCACCGACGACGACATCAGCGGCACCTTCGTGTTCCCGCGGGCGCTGCGCGACCACGGCCCGGAGCCGGCGTCGGAGCGGATCGGCGACACCTGGCTCAACGAGATCCTCGAGGGCACGTCGGTGCTCTGGTGGGGTGGCGTCGGCAACTCCACGGAGCACACCGCCTACCTCCACCTCAAGGACGGCGTACGCGCGCCCGACAGCGGCTCGGTCGCCCGCAACGGCGTCGTCGTGGCCGAGCAGGTCGGTGCGCAGATCTTCGTCGAGGGTTTCGCCATGACCAGGCCCGGCGACCCGGAGGCGGCGGCCGACCTGGTCGAGCGGGCCGCCCGGGTCAGCCACGACGGCGAGTCCGTGCACGCCGCGCGGGTCGTGGCCGCCCTCGTCGCGGGCGCCTTCACCGAAACCGACATGGACAAGCTGCTGAACGTGGCGGTCAGCCTCATACCGGCGGACAGCCTGATCCGGCGGGTCGTCGACGACGTGCGCGAGTGGGCCGCGGCCGACGCTGACTGGACCACCACGCGAGCCCGGATCGACGAGCGTTACGGCTACCACCTCTTCGGCGGCAACTGCCATGTGGTGCCCAACCACGCGACCGTCGTCCATGCCCTGGCGCGCAGCGGCGGCGCCTTCCTGCCGGCGATGACGGTGGTCAACACCTCCGGCTGGGACACCGACTCCAACGCCGGTGACGTGGGCGCGATCTGCGGCGTCTTCGGCGGGCTGGTCGGCATCGCCGACGGCCCGGACTGGCGGGGGCCGATCGCCGACCGGATGTATCTGCCCAGCACCGACGGCGGCTCCACCGTCACCGACGCGGCCCGCGAGGCGCTCACGCTCGCCGCGCACGGCCGCGCGTGGGCCGGCCAGCCGGAGCGTGACCTGGCCCGCGGCAAGCGGTTCCACTTCGGACTGCCGGACAGCCTGCAGGGTTTCTCCGTGCACGACGGCGATGCCCGGTTGCACAACCCCGGCGGCCGGCTCGCCGTCGGCGGGGCCGCCACCGTGGTCACGCCCACGTTCATCCCGCCCGAGGCGCGGGACATGCCGATCTACGGTCTGATCGCCAGCCCCACCCTCTACAGCGGGCAGACCGTGCGCGCCCAGGTCCGGGGCGGCGCGGGCTTCCACCTCACCCTCGCGCACTACGCCGACGACGGTGACACGCTCGCCTGGGTCGACGGGCCGGCCGGGGCCACCGAGTGGACCGTGCCCGACCTCGGCGGCCAGCCGGTCGTCTACATCGGCCTGCGATCCACCGGCCCGATCGAGCTCGAGTCGCTCACCTGGGACGGCGCCCCGACGGTCACCTTCACCCGGCCCGCCAACGCGCACGTCGGGCACGGTGGCGACCCGGGCGCGATGTGGCGGCGGGCCTGGGTCAAGGCCGTCGACCGCTGGGACCCGCACTGGCCCGAGCCGTTCCGGCTGGTGCAGAACCGGGGCACCGGCCTGCTGATCCAGGGCGCTCGCGAGTGGCGTGACTACACCGTCACGGCGGACGTCACGCCGCACCTCGCCGAGTCGACCGGCGTCGCCGCGCGCGTGCAAGGTCTGCGCCGCTACTACGCGCTGCGGCTGGCCGGCCGCGACCGGGTCGAGCTGGTCCGGCACCTCGACGCCCCGGCGCCCGAGGTCCTGGCCTCCCAACCCTTTCCCTGGGCGTACGGCGACACCCACCAGCTCGCGCTGCGCGTCGCCGGCACCCGGATCACCGCCTTCGTCGACGGCGCCGAGCTGTTGGACCTCGACGACACCGCCCTGGACTGCGGCGGCGTGGCGCTGCTGATCGAGCAGGGCCGCACCGCCACGCAGTCCGTCCAGATCACCCCCATCCCCTCGGAGGACGCAGCATGACCGCATCGCTGTCCCGCCGGCGCTTCCTCGCCGGCGCGGGCCTGACCGCCCTCGGCCTGTCCAGCCCCAGCCTCCTGCTCGCCGCCTGCGGCGACAGCGGCGGTTCGGCCGGCACCGGGACCGGCAAGGTCGACCTCTGGCTCGACATCCAGGGCGACGCCAACCAGAAGTACTTCACCGAGAACGTGGCCGCCGCGTTCGAGAAGGCCAAGCCCGAGATCGACCTCAACACCACGTTCTACAAGGGCGAGGACCTGCGCCGGCTCGTGCAGACGGCGCTGCAGTCGCGGTCCGGCCCGGACGTCGTGCGCGGCCCGAGCGCCACCCAGACGATCGCCTGGAGCAAGGCGCACCTGCTGGCGGACCTCAACCCGTACGTCGAGAAGTTCGGTCTGAAGGACAAGCTGTCGCGCTGGGCGATGGACGCGTTCACGACCGATGGCAAGCTCTACGCGCTGCCGATGCGGGTCGACACGATGCTGCTCTACTTCAACAAGACGCTGTTCGAGCAGAAGGGCTGGAGCCAGCCGACCGACCGGGCGTCGCTGGAGGCGCTCGCCACGGAGGCGGCCGGCCAGGGCATCACACCGTTCGGCTCGTCGAACGTCGACTGGAAGGCCGCCGGCGAATGGCTGATGACGGTCTTCTGGAACCACTACTCCGGCCCGGACGCGCTGCGCCAGGCGCTGACGGGCGAGATCAAGTTCACCGACCCGGTGTTCGTCGACGCGGTCAACCTGATCAAGGGCTACTTCGACAAGGGCTGGATCGGCGGCAGCGTCGAGAAGTACTTCGCCGTGCCGTCGCAGGAGATCGGGGCCAACTTCGGCAAGGGCAAGGTGGCCATGGTGCCCCAGGGCAACTGGTTCATGAGCCAGGTCGGCCAGTACTTCGGGGCCAAGGCCAAGAACGACAACGAGTGGGACTGGATGCCCACTCCGCCGCTGCGGGCCGAGGTCAAGGCCGACATGCTGCCGATCGGCATCGGCGGCTCGTTCGCCATCAACGAGGCGAGCAAGAACAAGGACGCCGCCGCCGAATATCTGAACTGGTACTACGGCGACAAGACGGCCGCGCTCAAGCGGATGGCCGACGTCCCCTCGACCTACAACATCCCGATCGACTTCGCCGACAGCGACGTTCCGACCAGCATCGACCCCCGCTCCGGGCGCGCGCTGGCCGCGGTCAACAAGGCGGTCGCCTCGGGTGACTACGGTTTCGTCACCTGGACCTGGTGGCCGCCGAAGACCGACGTGTTCGTCTACGAGGGCCTGGAGCAGGTGCTGACCGGCAAGCTGACGCCGGCGGACTACTGCAAGCAGCTCGACCAGATGTTCACCGAGGAGAAGGCGGACGGGAACCTGCCGCAACTGCCTGCCAAGGGGTCCGGCCAGTGACCGCCACCGCCGCGCCCAGAACCGGGTCGGGCGCCCGCCGGGCACGGCGGCGCGCGGCGGTGGTCGGCTGGGCGTTCCTCGCGCCGCTGCTCCTGCTGAACCTGGTCGTGGTGGCCGGGCCGTCCGTGGCGACCGTGTACTACTCGTTCACCGACTGGTCCGGCCTCGGTCCGGCCACCTTCATCGGTCTCGACAACTACGTCGAGGCGTTCCGCGACGCCAAGGTGCACGAAGCCCTGCTGCACAACCTGATCTGGTTCGTGCTGTTCCTGTCGGTGCCGGGCGCCATGGGCCTGCTCGGCGCCTACCTCCTCAGCCAGGTCACGCGCTTCCAGATGCTGTTCCGGGCGCTCTACTTCATCCCGTACGTGGTGGCCAGCGTGGTCAACGCGGCGGTGTGGAAGATGCTGCTCTCGCCGACCAGCGGGGTCGGCCATCTCCTCGGCTCGGACCAGTCGTGGCTCGGTGACACCCGCACCTCGCTGCTGAGCGTCAACTTCGTCGTCGACTGGCACTGGTGGGGCTTCCTGGCCGTCATCTTCCTGTCAGCGATGCAGGGCGTGGACCCGGCGCTCTACGACGCGGCCAAAGTGGACGGTGCCAGCAACTGGCAGCAGTATCGCCACATCACGCTGCCCGGCATTCGCCCGACGATGGTGTTCATCGTGCTGATGACGGTCATCTGGACGCTCAAGGCGTTCGACTACATCTTCATCATGACCCAGGGTGGGCCGGCCGGCTCCAGCGAGGTCGTCTCCACGTTGATGTACAAGCAGGCGTTCAACGAGTACGAGGCCGGCTACGCCGCCGCCCTCGGCCTGTCGATGACCCTGGTGACCGCCGTGATCCTGGCCGTCTACCAGTGGATGCGCCGCAAGGGTTGGGAGGACGCATGAGCGCCACGACTCTCCAACGACCGGCTTCGCCCGGTGTGGCGCCGCCCGCGCCGCGTCGCCGCCGGTTCGGACTGCAGGGCGGCACGTACTACCTGATCCTGATCGTGCTCGCGCTGTTCGCGGTCGGGCCGCTGGTCGCCGTGCTGTTCAACGCGTTCAAGAACAACGCGGAGATCGGCAGCAACCCGCTGGCGCCGCCCACCTCGTTCACGCTCGACAACTTCACCACCGCGTGGACCCAGGGCGACTTCGCCACGACCATGCGCAACAGCCTGATCATCTGCGCGGGGTCGGTGCTCGGCACGTGCGTCATCGCCGGGCTGGCGGCGTTCGCGCTGAGCCAGCTCAACGTGCCGGGTGGCGGCGCGGTCATCGGCTACCTGTTCCTCGGCAGCGCGCTGCCCGTCCAACTGTTCCTGGTGCCGCTGTTCTTCCTCTGGACCCAGCTGCACCTGACCGACAACCTGTTCGGCCTGATCATCATCTACTGGGCCACTGACGCGCCGTTCGCGACGCTGCTGCTGCGGTCGTTCCTGCTGAAGATTCCCAAGGACTTCACCGAGGCGGCCCGGCTGGACGGCGCGTCCAGCCTGCAGATCGCCTGGCGGGTCGTGCTGCCGTTGGCCTGGCCGGGCTTCCTGACCGTCGCGCTGATCGTGGCGCTGTGGTCCTGGAACGAGTTCTTCTGGGCGATCACGTTCATCCACACGCCCGAGCTGCGGCCGGTGTCGACCAGCTTCCTCGCCTTCCAGGACCAGAACTCCACCGACTGGGGCCTGACCAGCGCGGCAGCGATCTTCATGATGGCGCCCGTCGTGCTGCTGTTCCTGGCCCTGCAGCGCAAGTTCGTCAGCGGCCTGACCTCTGGAGGCATCAAGTGAGCCGGCCCAACATCATCCTCATCATCTCGGACCAGCTCCGGCGGCAGGCGCTCGGCTGCTACGGCGACCCCAACGTCAGCACACCGCACATCGACGCGCTGGCGGCCGCGGGCACGCGGTTCGATGCCGCGTCCTCCACCTATCCGGTCTGCGTCCCCTACCGGTTCACGCTGATGACCGGGGAGTACGCGCACACGCGGTTCATCCCGTC
This sequence comes from Asanoa sp. WMMD1127, assembly GCF_029626225.1. NCBI lineage: Bacteria > Bacillati > Actinomycetota > Actinomycetes > Micromonosporales > Micromonosporaceae > Asanoa > Asanoa sp. WMMD1127. The sequence continues at coordinate 5,720,427 of NZ_JARUBP010000001.1, read as the reverse complement.
GATCGAGTGGCGGATGTCGCCGGCCGAGCGGACCCTCGCCGACGAGCTCAACGACGCCGGCTACGCCACCGCGCTGTTCGGCAAGTGGCACCTCTACGGCAACTTCGGCCACTATCCGGGCCACAACGTCGTCAAGGCGTCGCGTACGCCCGTCCCCCGGCCGTTCCAGGGCCGGTTCGAGCGGTTCGGCGGCTTCGACATCTGCAACGACCCGTGGGACACCTACTTCTGGAACGAGGACGACCCGACACCCCACAAGATCGAGGGGTTCCAGACCGACGGGCTCTTCGACCTGGCCATCGAACATCTGGGCGCGGTCGGCGACCGCCCGTTCGCCACCGTGCTGTCGGTCGAGCCGCCGCACCCGATCTTCACCGCGCCGGAGTCATATGTCGAGCGTTGGCGCGACCGGGAGCTGGTCCTGCGCGACAACGTCGAGCTCGGCAAGGACTACAACAAGCGGGGACCGCACGGCCGGGACCTGCTCGACGACCTGCGCGTCTACTACGCGATGATCGAGAACCTCGACGACAACGTCGGTCGGCTGGTGGCCGCCTTGCGCGCCAACGGTCAGCTCGACAACACCGTCATCGCGCTGACCGCCGACCACGGCGAGCTGCTCGGCTCCCACGGCCTGCTGGCCAAGCAGCGGCCGTGGGAGGAGTCGCTCGGCATCCCGCTGATCGTCTCCGGCGCCGGCACGCCCGCGTCCGTGGTCGGTGACCCGGTCTGCACCGAGGACCTCTTCCCGACCCTGCTGGGCCTGGCCGGCGTGACGCCCCGGGACCCGAAGCCGGGCATCGACCTGAGCCCGCTGGTGCGCGGCGAGAGCTCCTCCGTCGACCGGGAGGGCGTGCTGCTCGAGTTCGTGGCCGAGATGCGGCCCGGGTTGCCGTTCCACGACGAGACGTGGCGGGGCATCCGGACGCGCCGCTACAAGTACACGGTGCTCGGCGACGCGCACGGCGGCCGGCCCTGGCAGTTCTTCGACCTCGAGAACGACCCGTGCGAGCTGACCAACCTGGTCGACGACCCGGCGCACGCGGATGAGGTGGCGCGGCACCACGCGCTGCTGCGGGACCGCCTGGCGCAGACCTACGACCACTACGTGCTGGCGCCGGCCTTCGGTGCCGCGGGCCTCAACGAGTGGGACCCGGAAGCCAAACACCAACGCCGATTCGGCTGAGCCAGGAAGCGGGTACGCCCATGCCACGCACCCTCCGCCCCCTCGTCGCCGTCGCCGCGCTCGTGGCCGCCCTGCTGCCCGCGGGCACCGCGCGCGCGGACGGACCGCCCTACACCGGAGCGCAGTACGACTTCGGCGGCACGGTCACCCCGATCAGCGGGACCGTGCCGGTCGTCGACGACATCGCCGACAGCATCGCGGCGTCGACCGCGGCCACCGTCGACGAGATCGCCGCGCACCGGGCGACGCTGCCCTACGGCGGCATCGACCCGGCGCCGGGCACGCCCGACCAGCTCACCACCTACCCCGGGCCGGCCGGGATCCCGGCCTCGGACCAGTACGCGGTGACCGTGCAACAGGCGGGCGGCCCGGTGCCGTCGTTCGTCTACAGGTCCACCGCCAAGAAGGCCGACACCAACCGCGAGGCGGACACCTCGTGGACCTCGTTCTCGTTCTCCGGCGCGGTCACCGTGCGGGTCACGAAGACCACGCCCGGCGCGACCGGCTGCCTGGTGCGCCCCTACTCGGCCGCGGTGGTCACCAGCTTCGCCGGCAGCACCTGCACGTTCACGCTCACCCGGCCCGGCAACCTGTCCGTCGAGTTCCAGCCCGAGATCCACAACCCGGTTCTCCACCCGATGCTGGTGTTCGCGAACCCGCCCGAGGTGGACGTGCCGTCGCCGAGCGACCCGAACGTCCGCTACTTCGGCCCCGGTGTCCACAATGTCGGGTCAGGCCAGCCGATCACCTCCGGCCAGACGATCTACGTCGCGGGCGGTGCGTTCGTCTCGGCCGCGTTCATCGCGACCGGCTCGGTGCACGACGTCACCATCAAGGGCCGCGGCGTCATCTCCGGACTGTTCATGGACACGGGCGACCAGGACGCCAACAAGAACCAGCCCGGCATGATCGACATCGCGGACCAGACCTCGTCGAACCTCCTCGTCGAGGGCATCACGTTCGTCGACGCTCCCCGGTTCAACGTCCGTGCGCTGGCCCGGTACACGACCATCCACAATGTCAAGACGATGTCCTGGTGGTACAGCACCGACGGGATGGTCGGCGGCAACAAGAGCGTGCTGCAGCACAACTTCGTGAAGTCGAACGACGACTCGATCAAGCTGTTCTGGGGCGACACGATCGCCCGCCACAACACCATCTGGCAGCTGGAGAACGGCGCGCCGTTCATGATCAGTTGGAACATCCACGAGGACAGCTCGACGTTCCACGTCTACGACAACGACGTCATCCACGCCGAGCACTACCAGATCGAGAAGTCCGGCATCTTCCGCGCGCTGCACGCCGGCAGCGGCACGCTGTCGCGCTATCTGTTCGAGGACATCCGGATCGAGAACGCCACCTTCCGGCTCTTCAACCTCACCATCGACAACAACAAGTGGTACGACCCGGCGCGCGGCTACGGCGAGATCGAGCAGCTCATCTTCCGGAACATCCACGCCTACACGAGCTACACCAAGCCGAACATCGTGCGGGGCATCGACAGCACGCACAAGATGCGCAACATCAACTTCCAGAACGTGTACGCCAACGGGGCGTGCCTGAACAACGCCGGCTCCTTCGACATCGACCCGGCGACCACCAACGCGGTACGGATCTACCGCAGCACCGACGGGAGCTGCCGCACGTGACTCGACCCAACATCCTGGTCGTGCTGGCCGACGACATGGGCTGGGGTGACCTCGGCTGCTACGGGTCCACCATCCCGACACCGCACATCGACGCGCTGGCCGCCGGCGGTGCGCGGGCAACGGACGCGCACTCGGCGTCCGCGGTCTGCACGCCCAGCCGGTACGCGCTGATGACGGGGCGCTACGCCTGGCGCGGGCCGCTCAAGAACTTCGTGCTGATGGGGCACGGCCCGGCGTTGATCGAGCCCGACCGGCCCACGCTGGCATCGGTGCTGCGGGACGCCGGCTACGCCACCGGCGCGTTCGGCAAATGGCATCTGGGACTCGGTTGGCGGCACCGGGACGGGTCGGTCCGCGACGCGTTCGCGCCCGGCGCGACCCTGCACGACGACGTGGAGACCGACTTCGGGCACGACATCGACTACACGGCGCCGGTCAGCGGCGGCCCGACCGCGCTGGGCTTCGACCGGTTCTTCGGCATCGCCGGGTCGCTCGACATGCCGCCGTACGCCTTCATCGACCAGGATCGCACCGTCGGCGTGCCCGATCGGGAGAAGCAGGTCTACCTGACCGAGCAGCGACCCGGGCTCGAGGCGCCCGGTTTCCGGGAGGACGAGGCGGATGTCCGGTTCGTCGGTGAGGCGGTGCGGTGGCTGTCGACCGTGTCGACCGACCAACCGTTCCTCTGCTACGTCACGCCGTCGGCCCCGCACCGGCCCAACGTCCCGCCCGACGTGGTGCGCGGGCACTCCGGGCTGGGCGACCGGGCCGATGGCGTCTGCCTGGTCGACTGGGCGGTCGGGCAGCTGGTCGCCGCCATCGACGCCCGTGGTCAGCGCGACAATACGCTGGTGATCGTGACCAGCGACAACGGCGCACCGACGATCTTCACCGACGACGGTGACGTCTCGGCACACCGGCCCAACGGCGACTGGCGGGGGCAGAAGGGCGACCTCTGGGACGGCGGCCACCGCGAGCCGTTCGTGGCGCACTGGCCCGGCCGCATCCCGGCCGGCGCCGTCCTCGACGCGCCCGTCTGCCTGACCGACGTGCTGCCGACGGTCGCGGCCGCGGCCGGCGTGTCGCTGCCGGGCGGCGCGGCCGAGGATGGCGTCGACCTTCTCGGCGCCCTCACCGGCCAGGCCGCTCCCCCGCCCGCCGACCGCCCGATCGTGCACCACAGCCTCGGCGGCCGGTTCGCGCTGCGGGCGGGCCGGTGGAAGGCGGTGTTCGCGGAGGGTTCCGGCGGCGGCTTCTCCGAGCCGTCGATCGACGCGCTGTTCGCCTCGGGCTCCGGAAAGGCCCACGCCAACCCGCCGTGGGACGCCGACCACCCGACCGGCCAGCTCTACGACGTGCACGCCGACCCCTTCGAGACGACCGACCGGTGGGCCGACGAGCCCGAGGTGGTCGCCGGGCTCTACGACCAGCTGCGGGAGATCTGCCGCGACGAGAGCAGTGGCCTGCCGTTCGACGTCAAGGTGCCGTCTTGAGTGCTTCGTGCTGCGCCCCGGGCGGCGGCCACGGGTCGTCCCCGGCGCCGCCGGCGCTGCCGGTGCGCCGGGTCGACCCCCACGAGGCGGCCCGGGGGATGGCGCGCATCCCGGCCGGCGCGTTCTGGATGGGCAGCGACGACGAGGACACGTTCGCGGACGACGGGGAAGGGCCGGTCCGCGAGGTCGAGGTCGCGGCCTTCCGGATCGATCCCAAGGCGGTGACCAACGCCCAGTTCGCCGCGTTCGTCAAGGCGACCGGGCACGTCACCGACGCGGAGCGGTTCGGGTGGTCGTACGTCTTCCACGCGTTCGTCCGGGGCGAGGCGGCGCACCGCGTGCTCGACGGGCAGGTCCCGGGCGCGCCGTGGTGGCTGCCGGTCGAGGGCGCGGCGTGGCGGACGCCCGAGGGACCCGGCTCCGACGTCGCGCGCCGGTCCAACCACCCGGTGGTGCACGTGTCGTGGCAGGACGCGAGCGCCTACGCGGCCTGGGCCGGCAAGCGGCTGCCGACCGAGGCCGAGTGGGAGAAGGCGGCCCGCGGTGGGCTCGAGCGGGCCACCTTCCCGTGGGGCGACGAGTTCACGCCTCGCGGGCAGCACCGCTGCAACACCTGGCAGGGCACGTTTCCCCGGCACAACACCGGCGCCGACGGCCATCTCGGCACCGCGCCCGCCAACGCCTTCCGTCCCAACGGGTACGGCCTCTACAACACCTCCGGCAACGTCTGGGAGTGGTGCGCCGACTGGTTCAGCGCGGACTGGCACGCGCCGGCATCCGACGCCACCCGGCGCGACCCGACCGGCCCGCCCGACGGCGCCACCCGGGTGATGCGCGGCGGCTCCTACCTCTGCCACGAGTCCTACTGCAACCGCTACCGGGTCTCGGCGCGGACGTCGTCCACACCGGACAGCACGACCGGGCACGCCGGCTTCCGGTGCGCCATCGACGAACCGGACCGCGCGGGTGGCTGAACCACGCTGGCAGCGGGAGGGCGCGGAGCCCGACTACCGGTTCTCGCTGGCCAACGAGCGCACCTTCCTGGCCTGGATCCGGACGGCGCTGGCGCTGCTGGCCGGCGCGATCGCGGTCATCCAGTTCCTGCCGAGCTCGGCCCTCTCGGGGTTGCGGACAGCCTTCGCCGCCGTGCTGGCGATCGGCGGCACGCTGCTGCCGGTGGTCGCCTACCGGCGGTGGTCGGCGGTCCAGCGGGCGATGCGCAACGACCGGCCGCTGCCGTTCACTCCGCTGCTGGCCGTGGTGTCCGGTGTCGTCGGCCTGCTCGGCGCGGGCCTGGTGGTGCTCGCGGTGGTGTCGTGACCCGACCCGGTCTGCAGACCGAGCGCACCGCACTGGCGTGGACGCGCACCGCCGCGGTCGCGCTGGTCACCGGCGTCCTGCTCGCCCGCCTCGGCCTGCACGGAGGCGCGCCACTGCCGTTCGTGGGAGCGGCGGCCGCCGGCGCGCTCGCGGTGCTGGCCGGCTGGCGACGGCGGCGCCGGGTGGTCACCGCCACGACGGCGGTCCGGCCCCGGGCGCTGCTCGTGTTCACCGGCCTGGCGACGGCCTGTGGCGTGTTGGCCGTCGCCGGGGTACTCGCCGCCGCCTGACGTTACCTAGACTGATCCACGATGGCGTCCCGGCGGTGGTTCCTGCTCGTCGCCTGGCTGCTCGCGGCCGCGGCGCTGCTCGGCGGTTCGGTGACGCCCACCGAACGGGCCGTGCGGCTGCTCCAGCTCAACCTGTGCGCCAGCGGGCAGGCCGGTTGCTACACCGGCCGGTCGATCGACGAGGCCGCTCGGGTCATCCGGGCCACCCGGCCCGACGTGGTCACGCTCAACGAGATCTGCGAGGGCGACATCGCGACCCTCGGCGCGGTGCTCGGCGAGGTGCACGGTGAGCCGGTCGCGTCCGGGTTCCGGGCGGCGCCCGACCGGCCCTCGGGCGGTCCGACGATCTGCGGGCGCAACGGCCAGCCGTACGGGATCGGCCTCGTCGCCCGCCGCCCGGCAGTGCCGCACGAGGTGGTCGGCGGCGCCTATCCCGTGCAGGACCCGGTCGACCCGGAGGAACGGGTCTGGCTCTGCCTGCTCGCCGCCGTCGACGTCTGCACCACCCACCTCGCCGGCTTCGACCCGCAGGCCGCGCTGCACCAGTGCCAGCACCTGTTCGGGGTGACGTTGCCGGCGCTGCACCGGCGGGCCGGCTACCACCCGACGATCGTGGCCGGCGACCTCAACCTGCGCTACGGCGCACCGCCGGACCTGCGGGACTGCATGCCGGCGGGCTACCGGTGGCTCGGCGACGGCGGGCTGCAGCACGTGCTCGCCACCACCGACCTCGCCGAGCCGACCATGCGGGCGGTCGACCTGGCCCGGAGCACCGACCACCCCGGGCTGCTGGTCACCGTGGGCCTGACCGGGCCGACCTGAGCACAGGCGACCGGCGTACGATCCGGCAATGGCGCTCCTGCACCGGGCCACCGTGACGCCCAGCAAGCTCGACCTGATCGCCGGCTGGCTGCCCGGCCGGCGCTGGCACCAGGGCGCGGCCGGCGACCTGGAACGGGTCGCCGCGTTCCGGTTCGACGATCCGGCCGGGGCGGTGGGCATCGAGACCATGCTCGTCCGCTACGGCGACGGCCCGGTCCACCACGTGCCCCTCACCTACCGTGACGCGCCGATCCCCGGTTGTGACGTCTGGCTGCTCGGCACCGCGGAACACTCCGTGCTCGGCAAGCGCTGGGTCTACGACGGCGCGAGTGACCCGGTCTACCTGTGTGCGCTGGCCGGCGCCATCGTCGCGGGCACGGGCGAGGCCGAGGAGTTCGTCGACGTCGACGGCCGGGGCACGCTGGAGCGTCGGGCGCCGGCGATGACCGCGCGGGGCACCGGCGTGCCCGGCGGCACGGTGCCGCCGGTCGAGGAGATCCGGCGGATCGAGGACCACGGCGACCGCACGGTGGTCCACGTGGGCTCGCTACGGATCGTCATCAACCGCCGATTCACGGACGGTGACCTTCCAGCCGCCGCGCTCGCCGGCCGCTGGGGCGATCATCCGGAAGTTATCTTGGCGTATCTTTCGAACGGTTGACATACCTCGATCTGTGGACTGATGTAGGACCCAACGTCCTTCGATGTCCGCAGGAGGTTTCATGTCAACCAGACGGATCTGGGTGGCCGGCGCCACCGCAGCCGTTCTGACCGTCGGGCTGCTCGCCGCACCAGGGTCGAGCGTCGCCGCCCCGCCCGACACCGCCGCACCCGCCGCCGGTCCCGCCGTCAAGCTGGCCGCCGGCCAGACCGCGCTCGTCCGGTTCCGCCTTCCCGACGAGGCGATGCTGCGCGACCTGGTCGCCAGCGGCGCCGACGTCGCCGCCCGGCCGCGCACCACGCTCGGCCAGGTCCAGGTCGACCTGGTCGTCACCGACCAGGAACTGGCCGCGCTGACCGCCCGCGGCGCCGTGGCCACCCAGCTCATCCAGACCGCGTCCGAGGGTTCCGCCCGGGTCGCGGCCAGCAAGCGCGCCGCCGGCGCCCGCACGCTCGCCGCCGACACCCTCCAGTTCCTCCAGTCCTACTGGTGGAGCACCGAGGGCCAGACCTTCCTCGCCGTGCAGGTCGCGACGACGGCGACCGACGACCCCGACGTCGAGATCACCGTGACGTGGAAGACGGCCGACGGCACCACCGGATCCTTCCCCCTCTCCCGGTTCGAGGACTCGGGCGAATACCAGTACCACGTCGCCCTCCCCCAGCCCGTGCCCGCGCAGCCGGTGACCGTCACCGCGAGCTCCAGCCTGGGCGGCACCACCCGGGCCATCCGGCCGAGCGCCTGGCCCGGCGCGGCGCCGCCGCCCCTGCCCGCCGGCTACCAGAAGGACTTCATCGCCGCCTACATGACGCCGACCGACATCCAGGCGCGGATCAAGCGGCTCGCGCGGCAGTACCCGGCGCTGGTCGACGTCATCGACCTGCCCAACAAGACCCAGGGCTACCGGCGCACCGCGACCGCGTACCTCGGTGACCCGGCCGTCACCGCCGTCGTGGTCGAGTCGGTCAAGTTCGGCGACCAGAAGATGAACGGCGTCCAGGTCAAGACCGTCGACCCGGGGCGGCGGAACCGGCCGCTGAACGCCACGTACAAGGACCGGGTCCTGACCGTCTCGCTGGCCACCGACAGCACCGGCGCGGTGATCAGCACGACCGACCAGGTCGCCGCGTTCATCAGCGCGCGCTACCCGCAGGTGTTCCGGGCGTTCGTCGAGGACGGCTCGGCCGGCCAGGTCATGCCGGTCGCCGGCCCGGCGCGGCTCGACGACGGTCTCGACGGCAGCGAGGTGTCCAAGAAGCCGTGGACGGTGCAGGCCATGCGCATCGGGTCGGTCCGCGACGGCTCCAAGATCGGCGTCATGGCGTACTCGCAGGAGCACGCCCGTGAATGGGCCACGCCGCTGGTGACCCTGGAGTTCGCGGAGCGCCTGCTGGCCAACTACGCGACCGATGCGGAGACGAAGTCGTTGCTGGACAACGTCGACGTGTTCGTGCTGCCGATGGTCAACCCGGACGGCGCGAACTACTCGTTCAACGACTACAACTTCCAGCGCAAGAACCTGGTCAACCACTGCACGGGCGCGCAACGCGACCCGCGGCTGGCCAACTCGTGGGGCGTCGACATCAACCGCAACTACACGGTCGGCTCCTACTTCGACGGGTACGTGGGCGGCAGCGCGAACTGCCTGTCGGGCACCTACTCCGGCACGGCGGAGCTGTCCGAGGCGGAGAGCCGCAACGTCATCGCCCTGGCGTCGGCGCATCCGAACATCAAGTTCGCGATGAACGTGCACAGCTACGGTGGCTACTTCATGTGGCCGCCGGGGGCCTACAAGGCGGACGGCCGCATCACGCTGCCGCGTCCGTCCATCGAGGAGTCCGCGTACTTCATGGAGAGCGCCAAGCGCATCATCGGCGCCATCCGCAGCTCGCGCGGCACGGTCACCTGGCCGTCGTACACCGGGCCGGTCGCCGACGTGCTCTATTCCGCGGCCGGCAACTCGGCCGACCAGCTCTACTACGAGCTGGGCATCCTGGCCTGGGACTTCGAGGTCGGCAACGACCTGTGGAACGCGGAGACCCAGGAGTGGGAGGGCGTCGGCTTCCAGCCGCCTTACGAGGAAGCCCACGCGGAGTCGCAGGAGTACGCGGCCGGCCTGGTCGAGCTGGTCCGGGTCGCCCGCGACCTCAGCGCCGAGGGCGCCGTCCAGCCGTAACCTTCTATTGTGGACGGCCCTCGGGCGATGCCCGGGGGCCGTCCCCCGTCTCAGCGGCTGTAGAACTCGACGACGAGCTGTTCGTCGCAGAGCACCGGGATCTCGGTGCGCTCGGGCAGGCGCACCAGGGTCGTGCGCAGGTCCTCGATCGAGGTCGACAGGTAGGGCGCGGTGCGGGCGCCGACGTGGGCGCCGGCCGCGGCCACCTGGAACGGCGTCTTGGCCCTGCTCCTCTCGCGCACCTCGATCGTCTGGTACGGCTGCACCCGGTAGGACGGCCGGTCGACCTTGCGTCCGTCGACGGCGATGTGCCCGTGCGCCACGGCCTGGCGGGCCTGGTAGATGGTGCGCGCGAAACCGGCCCGCAGCACCAGCGCGTCGAGCCGGCACTCCAGCGTGACCAGCAGGCGCTCACCGGTCTTGCCGCTGCTGCGGTGCGCCTCGGCGAACGCGCGGCGGAGCTGGACCTCGCTCACGTTGTACTGATGGCGCAGCCGCTGCTTCTCCAGCAGCCGCACCTTGTAGTCGGTCTCCTTGCGGCGCGCGCGGCCGTGCACGCCCGGCGGGTAGGGCCGGCGCTCGAAGTACTTGACGCACTTCGGCGTCAGCGGAATGCCGAGGGCCCGCGAGAGTCTCGCCTTCGGCCGCGACTGGTTCACCTTGCCTCCACTGGTTGGCTTGTGCCAGAGGTTAGCCTAACCTAATGAGGAGACGCATCCCGGGAGGCACCATGACGCAGTCCACCGACCTCGTGGCGCACGTCCGCGCGCTCGCCGCCGGACAGCACCCAGGGATGGTCCAGGTGGCCCGGGGCGCGACCGGCCGCCGCGGGCCCTACCCCGTCCGGCACGCGCTCGACGGCGCCGGCTCGCCGCTGCTGCTCGTCACCGCCGACGACCCGGTCGACCTCGCGCTGACCGCGCCCGACAGCCACGACGTCGCGGCCGTCCTGGGCATCGCCGCGCCCGACGGCAGCCGCATCTGGATCTCGGGTTGGTCGACCCGACTGCGCGAGCCGCTGGCACGCCGGGCGGCGCTCGAGTTCGCTGCCCACCGGCCGGTCGCCGACCTCCTCGACGTGGGCCAGGGCCACGCTCTCCACCGCATGGACGTCGCCGAGGTCCGCCTCGAACATCCGGACGGCCGCTGGATCGAGATCGATCCCGAGGCGTACGCCGAGGGCTGAGCCGCGCGTCCGATTCGTTCAATACAACTGTCGTACGCCGCGGGTAGCGTCCCCCGCATGGACAAGCGATTCGCCGACGGGCGTGAGTTCCTGCGACGCGAGGGCCGGCTGCTCGAGCGCCGGCTGTTCGCCACCTGCTTCGAGGGCGCGCCCGGGGGCCGCGTCGTCGACGTGCTGCGCGGCTATGCCAACGACGACGGCGGGTTCGGTCACGCGCTCGAGCCCGACAAGCGTTGTCCCGCCAGCCTTCCCCTCGACGTCGAGGTCGCCCTGCAGGCGATGGCGACGGCGGGCGTCGTCGACCTGCCCCTGGCCCGCGGCGCGGCCGACTTCCTCGCCCGCGTCGCGTCCGATGTGGACGCTGGCGGCGCCGTCCCGCTGGCCGATCCGGTGATCGAGGGCTATCCGCGGGCGGATCACATGACGGAGTGGACCTACGCGCCTTCGCTCAACCCGACCGCCGGCCTGGTCGGCCTGCTCCACCGCCTCGGTGTCGAGCACCCGTGGGTGACGACGGCGGCAGCCTGGTGCTGGGCCCGGCTCGACGAGGACCTGCCGACCGACGCCCACGCCCTACGGGAGATCCTGGTGTTCCTGGAGCACGGCACGGAGCGCGACCGGGCCACCGCGGCGGCGGCCAAGGTCCGGGCGGCCCTCGACACGGCGAGTCACTTCAACCTCGACCCCGACGCGCCGGAATACGGCGTGACCCCGCTCGGCCTCGCCTCCTCGGCCGAGAGCCCGTGGCGCGCGCTCTTCGACGAGGACGTCATCCAGGGCCACCTCGACCGCATGGAGCGCGACCAGCAGGACGACGGCGGCTGGCCGATCACCTGGGAGCCGCCGGGCCAGGCCGCCGTCCTCGAGTGGCGCGGCATCGTCACCCTGGAAAACCTGCGGACGCTGGTCTCCTACGGGCGCCTCGAAGCTCCGTAATGTCGCCCGGACGGGTGTTCGGCCGGGGTAGCTTGGGCTTGACGCCTGAGCTGGCTGCCCGCGTCGCTCGCGGGCCGCCCACGGCGGGTCGTCCCCGCACAGGCGCACGGATCGGTGCCGCCGGCACGGAACTGCACGCCGGCCTGCGCCCGGGGGGTTCCGCTGATGACGAGGCAAGGTCCGTTCGCTGGGCACTATCCCGCCGTGGCGGCGATGGTCGTGCTGGCACTGATTCCCTACCTCGTGCTCTCGGCCGCGCTGGAACCGGTCATGCCGGTCCTCCAGCAACAGCTCGGCATGAGCACGGAGGAGATCAACCTGGCGACCGGCCTGGCCAACGCCGGCTACGCGCTGGGCACCGTCCTGTCCGTGCAACTGGCGCAGCACCTGCCACAGCGGCGGATGCTGATCGTCTACGCCGTCGTGCTGGTCATCGGCTCCGTGCTGGCGGCCGCCGCGGTCGGGCCCGTCACCTTCATCGCCGGCCACGTGCTGCAGGGCCTGTGCACCAGCCTCCTGCTGATCGCGGCCGTGCCCCCGCTGGTCACCGGATTCCCACCGGCCAAGGTGCGTTACACCGCGGTCGTGCTGAACCTGTCCATCTTCGGCGCGGTCGCGCTCGGCCCGCTGATCGGCGGCATCCAGGCCGACGCCAACGGCTGGCGCCCGATGTTCTGGGTGATCGCCGCGATCGCCATGGTGGCGCTGCTCCTCGTGCTGGCCACCTACCGCTACGCGCCGCCCGCCGACCCCACGTCGACCAAGGCGCCCACCGCCGTGCTGATGGCCGCGGCGGGCTGCATCGCCGCGTTCTACGGCGCGGCGCAGCTGCTGACCCACCAGGACCTCAACGCCGCGACCCTGGCCCCGCTGATCGCCGGCGTGGCGCTGATCCTCGTCCTGCTGGTCCAGCAATATCGCGCGCGGCGCCCGTTGCTGGTGTTGCGGCCGCTGACCACCACGCTGCCGGTCGCCGGCATCATCGCGGCCATGTCGGCCGCCGCCGCGTCGGTCTCCGCGATCACGCTGACCGGCATCCTGCTCACCGACCGCTATTCGCCGCTCAAGCTCGGCCTGATCTACCTGCCCGAGTTCGGCGGGGCGGTGCTCACCGCGATCCTGTTCGCCGTGCTGTTCGCCTCCCGCGGGCTGCACTTCTTCGCTCTCGGCGGCCTGCTCAGCCTCACCGCGGGCATCGCGCTGATCGCCACGAGCCTGCCACCGTCGACGATCGTGGCCCTCGTCGGCACGGCGCTGATCGGCCTCGGCGTCGGCGCGTCCGTGGCGCCGTCACTGTTCATCGCGGGCTTCTCGTTACGCAACACCAACCTGCAACGGGTCTTCGCCATCATCGAACTGCTCCGCGCGGTGGCCGCCTTCATGATCGCGCCGATCCTGGTCTACATCGCGCTGACGGTCGGGGCGACTCAGCAGGCGGGCATCCGGACCGCACTGTGGATCGCGCTCGGCATCGCCGGCGCCGGAACGCTGGCGGCGATCTCGCTCTACCTCACCGGCGGCGTCCGCCGCCCACCCACCCCGTCGCTGGCGAAGTGGTTCGGCGGCGAGGACGCCTGGTACTCGCCACCCCTGCTGGCCGCCTTCCGCCGCAACGTCGGAAAGGAAGCGCCCGAACACGTCGGCGTGTGACCCGCGGGCGGCGCGGCCGGGACAGGCCCGGCGCCGCGGCGGGCGGGCCAGGCCAGGCGGGCCGCGCGGGCGGCCCGGCCCAGGCCGCGCGGGACAAGCCGGGCGGCGGGCCGGAGCAGGCCGGGTCTAGGGGCGTGGCCAGGTTGACGGATCGTCGGGGTCGCCGGCGGGCGTCAGGCCGTCCACCACCGCGGTGGCTTCCGCCTCGCCGCCGGGCTGGTAGGAGGCCCAGGCGCTCAGGCCCGGTCGTACCGACCTCGTCGGGGTCTGGTCCGTCGACAGGATGCGGCAGCGGTGCGGCGCACGCGGTCGTCGCGTCGAGGACCGACGGCGTTCGCGAACGCGGTCAGGTCGGCGAGGCTCACCATCCCCGCGGCATTCGGCGGCGCGCTCCCGTCGACGGACAGGGATTCCGGCGCGACGAGGCTGACCTGGGCGGTGAGCCCGTCCGCCGGGTGCCAGGTGATCCACTGGTGCGGGCCCCAGTCGAACTGCTCCTGCGACAGCACCGCGGGCTTGCCGCCGACCTCGACCGGCGAGGTCTGGTTGGGCACAGCGGCGTTGTCTAACACCACATCAGACGCCGCCCCGGCCCGGTTCGTTGACAGCTCAGTCGAGCGTCGTGCGCAGGCGGGTGAGCACGCGCATCACCTCGTCGCGGTGCTTGGCCGCCTTGAGCCAGGCCGGAAGCCGCGCCACCATGGTCATCCGGTGCGGTGACCGCGCGCGCTCGCGCAGGCCCGCGCCGACGAACTCGGCCAGCAGGTCGAGATGCGCCCGGTTAAACGCCCAGAGGGTGTGGCCACCACAGCACTCGGCCCGCAGCCACAACGGGCGGCGGAAGAACGGATCGACGGGACCGCCCCACATGGTGGCCGAACTCGACGGCGCCCACGACGCCGCATGGCCGCAGCTGTCACAGACCAGCCGGCGCGGCCGGCGCCAGAGCGGCTCGGTGGCGTCCGGCAAGGAAACCACGCGCGCACGGCCGGCGCAGCGGGGGCAGACACGTCGATCGGGTTCACCGAGAAGCTCTCGACCCAGACCGCCGGGTCGCGGAACCGGTCGTTCATAGGACGAGGGTGCCAGCGGACGCCGTCGCGGGCACCCGGATTAATGGGCGAACGCGTGGATGAGCCCGGCGATCAGGGCCGTGCGGGCGACGGTGGCGGGGATGTCGATGTGTTCGTCGAGGGCGTGGGCGCCGGCGCCGACCGCGCCCAGGCCGTCGAGGAGCGGGACGTCGAGGGCGGCCAGGAAGTTGGCGTCGCTGCCGCCCCCGACGGCCACCTCCGGCAGGTCGTCGCCGAGCGGCACGGCGAGGGCGCGGGCCAGGTCGACCATCGCGGCGATCCCCGGCGTACGCGGCATCGGCGGCCTGTTCCAGCCACCGCCGACCGTCACCGTCAGGCGGGGGTCGCTCGGCACGGCCGCCAGCGCCGCGTCGATGCGGGCCGCCTCGGCCGGTTCGCTCACCCGCACGTCGAGCGTGGCCCGGGCGTGGCCGGCGATGACGTTGTTGCGCGTACCCCCGGCGATCGTGCCGACGTTGACGCTCGTGCCGCGGCCCAGGTCCTCCAGCGCCCGCAGGCGCAGCACGACCCGGGCGAGCTCGTCGATCGCGCTGACGCCCTTCTCCGGGTCGAGGCCGGCGTGCGCCTCCACGCCGGTGACGTCGACCTCGAACAGGCCGATGCCCTTGCGGGCGGTCTTCAGCGCGCCGCCGAGGCCGGGCTCGAGCACCAGGGCCGCGCTGACCCCGGCCGCCGCCGCCTCGATGGTCGGGCGGGACGCGAGGCTGCCCAGTTCCTCGTCGCCGTTGAGCACCACCCGCAGCGGCGGGCGGGACAGGCCCGCCGCGTCCAGCGCCCGCACCGCCCAGAGAAACTGCACCAGGCCGGCCTTCATGTCGAAGACCCCCGGCCCGCGCGCCGCGTCACCATCCACAGTGAACGGTCGCTGCGCGAGCGTGCCCGCGTCCCAGACCGTGTCGTAGTGGCAGAGCACCAGCAGCCGGCGCGCGCCCGAACCCGCGAAGTCGGCGACGAGCGTGTCGCCGTGTGCGGGCGCCGGCACGCGTTCCACGGAGTCCGCCGGCCCGAGCACGGCGAGCAGCCGCTCCGTCAGCCAGTCCAGGCCGGCATCGAGGTGCGGCTTGCTGTTGCTGGGGGTCTCCCGCGACACGTAGTCGCCGATCTCGGCCAGCATGTCGGCGCGGTGGTCGACCACCCAGCGCCGGACGGGGGACAGGTCGAGCGCCGCGCTGGGGATGTCCACGGCCGCCACCCTATGCCTCCGCAGCCGTTTGGTCGCGGCAGGCAGGGGCATGTGCGGGGCGGAGGTGGACCCATGGAACTCACGATGCTGTCCGGCGCCACCGCCGGCGCCGCGGCGGGGGCCGCGGGATGTGCGGCGCTCGACGCCACCACCTATCTGGACATGGCGGTACGCGGACGCCCGAGCAGTGCCGTGCCGGCCGAAACCGTCGAGGCGTTGGCCAAGCATCTCCACCTCGACGTCCCCGGCCACAACTCCCATCGCCAGAACCGGCTCAACGGCCTCGGCGGCCTCTCCGGCGTGCTCACCGGCATCTCGGTCGGCGCGGCCTTCGGGCTGCTGCACGCCGCCGGCTGGCGGCCGGCCCTGCCCGCCGGGGCGGCGGCGGTGGGCCTGGGCGCCATGGCCGTCTCCGACAGCTCGCTGGCCGGTCTGCGCGTCTCCGATCCGCGCACGTGGTCGGTCACGGACTGGCTCAGCGACCTGATCCCCCACCTGGTGTACGGCACCGTCACATACGCCACGCTGGTCGCGCTGGAGCGGACCTGACCAGCTTTTGCGCGTCACGAGCGCCGCGCGTAGGGTGTCGAGCAGGATCGAGACGTTCCGATCAATCGATGGGGGGTCCGGAACTCACAACGCTGTGCGAGATCCTCGCCGCCGATCGGTGCGCGGGCCCCTGGCAAGGCCCGCACCAAGCGCCGGCCCGCGCGCGGCGGTCTCGCCGTGGTCACCATCCTCGTCGGCCCCTGGTGGCACCAGCCGGCGAACGCCTGGTCACTCGAGACCGATCCGGCGTCCGGCGTGCCTTCGTGTCGGCGACGAACGGCGCGTGACGCTGCGCCGGTCCGGGTGCGCTCTGTTCACCCGAGCCCTGGAGGCGTCAGTTGCGCAAGAAGCTTGCCCTGGTCGTCGCGCCGCTCCTGGCGGTAACCGGAGGCGGCATATCGCTGTCACCGGCCGCGGCCGCACCATCCGGCGGACCACCCGCCGACAGCAACTTCCAGAAAGTGACCCTCAACGACTTCCCCGGCGAGCCGATGAGCCTCGCCGTGCTGCCCGACCGCCGGGTCCTGCACACCGCCCGCACCGGTGAGGTGCGCATCCACGACCCGCGCTCCGGCCTCAACATCCTGGCCGCCGACGTGCCGGTCTACGAACACGACGAGGAAGGCCTGCAAGGCGTCGCGATCGACCCCGACTTCGCCCGCAACAAGTGGGTCTACCTCTACTACTCCCCCGTCCTCGACACGCCCACCGACGACCCGGCGACGCCGGACGAGAACGAGGGCGACGCGCCGTTCGAGGGCACGGCCGAGGACTTCGCGCCGTTCAAGGGCCACCTCCAGCTTTCCCGGTTCAAGCTGGAGGGCAACACCCTCAACCTCGCCAGCGAGCAGAAGATCATCCAGGTCAACACCGACCGGGGCATCTGCTGCCACGTGGGCGGTCAGATCGACTTCGACGGCAAGGGCAACCTCTACCTGTCGACGGGCGACGACACCAACCCGTTCTTCTCCGACGGCTACGTGC
Source organism: Asanoa sp. WMMD1127 (assembly GCF_029626225.1). NCBI lineage: Bacteria > Bacillati > Actinomycetota > Actinomycetes > Micromonosporales > Micromonosporaceae > Asanoa > Asanoa sp. WMMD1127. The sequence goes on along the minus strand of NZ_JARUBP010000001.1, from coordinate 5,703,248 downwards.
CGATCGACGAGCGGGCCAACCGCAACCCGGCGTTCGACGCGCAGCGCACCTCGGCCAACACCAACGACCTGCGCGGCAAGCTGCTGCGGATCCGGGTCAAGCCGGGCGGCGGCTACACGATCCCGTCGGGCAACATGTTCCGGCCCGGCACGCCGAAGACCCGCCCCGAGATCTACGCGATGGGCTTCCGCAACCCGTTCCGCTTCGCGGTCGACCGGCGCACGAACGACGTCTACGTCGGCGACTACTCCCCGGACGCCGGCGAGCCGGACCCCGAGCGGGGCCCGGCCGGCCACGGCCGGTGGATGCGCGTCGACAAGCCGGCCAACTACGGCTGGCCGTACTGCGTGAGCCCGGATCTGCCCTATGTGGACTATGACTTCGCGACCAACACGTCCGGCGAGCCGTTCGACTGCCGGCGGCCGGTCAACGAGTCACCGCACAACACGGGGCTGACCCGCCTCCCGCCGGTCGAGCAGGCCGAGGTCGAATACTCCTACGGCGTCTCGGCCGAGTTCCCCGAGCTCGGCGAGGGCGGCATCGGCCCGATGGGCGGCCCGGCCTACGACTACAGCCGGCGCAGCGACTCGCGGTTCAAGTGGCCGGCCTACTACGACGGCGTGCCGCTGTTCTACGAGTGGAGCCGCGACTACGTCAAGGAGTTCCGCCTCGACCGGCGCGGCAACGTCGACGACATCCGGCCGGTGCTGCCGTCGATCGTCTTCGACAACCCGATGGACATGGAGTTCGGCCCCGACGGCGCGCTCTACGTCCTGGAGTACGGCGACGGCTTCTTCTCCGAGAACCCGGACGCGCAGTTGGCCCGCATCGACTTCGTGCGCGGCAACCGCACGCCGATCCCGGTGATCAGCGCCGACCCGCTGGCCGGTGACCCGCCGCTGACCGTGCAGTTCTCCAGCGCCGGCACCACCGACCCCGACGGCGACGCCCTGCGCTACGCGTGGGACTTCGACGCGGACGGCACGGTCGACTCGCGCGAGGCGAACCCGACCTACACGTTCACCGAGAGCGGCACCTACCGGCCCACGCTGAAGGTCACCGACAGCACCGGCCGCTCGGCCTCGGCCGAGATCCCGCAGTTCGTCGTCGGGCCGCGGGCCCCGGAGGTCACGCTGACGCAGCCGCAGGAAGGCCAGGCCTTCGAGTTCGGCGACACCGTCAGCTTCCAGGTGGACGTGCTCGACAACGAGCCGGTCAACTGCGCGAACGTGACCGTCAACTACATCCTCGGCCACGACGAGCACGGCCACCCGATCACCTCGGCGACCGGGTGCAGCGGCACCATCACCACGTCGGCGCCCGGGCACGGGCCGGGTGACGACCTGGCCGCCGTGTTCGTGGCGACCTACACCGACTCCGACGGGCTGGTCGGCACCGACCAGGTCGTCCTGACCCCGAGCACGAACCCCTGACGGCTCCCGGGGTGGCGCGGACCCGGTCCGCGCCACCCCGGCGCCACCTTTGAATTAACTCTGGACTTATATAAGCGGCTACTGCCAGACTGTCTTCCGGCACCGCGCGGGCAACCGGCCCGCCGCCGACCGAGAGGACAGCCGCGATGATCGACATCGTCCACCACCTCAAGGAGATCCACCGCGAGGTCGGGACCGGCCCGGCGCAGGGCGGTGGCGAAGAGGTCCGGGTCGTGCTCCGCCGGACGTACGCGGCCCCGGTCGACGACGTCTGGAACGCGCTGACCGACCCCGACCGGATCAAGCGCTGGTTCTACCCGCTCACCGGCGACCTGCGGGCCGGCGGCACCTTCCAGCTCGAGGGCAACGCCGGCGGCGACATCCGCCACTGCGAGCCGCCGCGCCGGCTGACCGTGACCTTCGGCGGCCCGACCAGCGTCGTCGACCTGCGCCTCTCCCCCGGCGCCGGCGAGCAGACGGAGCTCGAGCTCACCCACACCGTCCCGATCGAGATGGCCGGCAGCGGCGCCGGCGCGCTGTTCGTCGGCCCGGGCTGGGACGGCGCGCTGCTGGGCCTCGCCCTCTTCCTGGCCGGCGAGGTCGTCGAGGACCCGATCGCCATGGCCGGCTCGCCCGAGGTCATCGAGTTCAACCGCGGCTCGATCGACGCCTGGGAGGCCGTGGTCGCCGCGTCCGGCACCGCGACCGCGGAGCAGACCGCCGCGGGCCGGGAGATGGCCGTCGCGCAGTTCGCTCCCGAAGGCTGAGCCCCGGATCCACGCCCGGCCGCGCAGGGCAGGGCGGGGATACCGTCGGCGGGTGAGCGACCGACCACCATTGCCGCCGTTCGACCGGACCAGCGCGCTGGCCAAGGTGCAGGCCGCGGAGGACGCCTGCCGACGCGTTGACCTCAAGTCGGGTTGAGGTCGCAGACTGGCGCCCATGCGTGCCGCTGCCTTCGACACACCCGGTGGTCCCGACGTCCTGCGCCTGATGGAGCTGCCCGATCCGGTGCCGGCGGACGGCGAGGTGCTGGTCCGGGTGCGGGCCGCCGGCGTGCAGCCCTACGACTGCGCGGTCCGCGCGGGGTGGCTGCCGGCCGGCGTGCCGCCCACGCTCCCCCGCATCCCCGGCAACGAGTTCGCCGGCGTGCTGGAGGTGGGCGCGCCCGGGCTGCCGGCCGGCACCGAGGTGCTCGGCTTCGGCCAGCTCGGTGCGTACGCCGAGTTGCTCGCCGTGCCGGCCGACCAGGTCGTCGCCAAGCCGGCCGGCATGCCGTGGGAGGTCGCGGGCGGCTTCTCGGCCGGGGCGCAGACCGCCCACATCGCGCTCGCGGGGCTGGCGCCCGCGCCCGGCGAGACGCTCCTCGTGCATGGCGCGGCCGGCGCGGTCGGCACCGTCGCCGTGCAGCTCGCGCGCGCGGCCGGCGCGACGGTGATCGCCACCGCCCGTCCCGAGAACCACGCCTACCTGCGGGACCTGGGCGCGATTCCGGTGGCGTACGGCGACGGCCTGGCCGACCGGGTCCGCGCGGCCGCGCCCGACGGTGTCGACGCCGCCCTCGACGGGGCCGGTGGCGCGGCCCTCGACGTCTCACTGGAGCTCGTGCCCGACCGCTCCCGGATCCTCACCCTGGTCGACCACGGTCGTGCCGAAGAGCTGGGCGTACGGGTGACCCCGCCGCTGCGCTCGGCCGCCCGCCTGGCCGCCCTGGTCGCGCTGCACGAGCGCGGCGGGCTGCGGATCCATGTGCGCCGCGGCTATCCGCTGGCGGCCGCCGCGGACGCCCACCGCGAGGTGGAGGCCGGCCACGGGCGGGGCAAGGTCGTCCTGAGGGTCTAGCGTGCGGACACATGATTGGACGGCTGCACCACACGATCATCGACTGTCCCGACCCGGACGAGTCGGCGCGGTTCTACAGCGCGCTGCTCGGGCTGCCGGTCACCTACCGCGACGACGACTTCGCGGTCGTCTCGTCCTCGGACCGGGCCTCGGGCCTGGCCTTCCAGCGGGCGCCCGACCACCGGCCGCCGACCTGGCCCGACCCCGCCGTGCCGCAGCAGATCCACCTCGACGTGATGGTCGACGACCCGGCCGCGGCCGGCGCCGCCGTGCTCGCCCTGGGCGCCCGCAAGCTCGACGGCGAGGGCGTCTACGCCGACCCGGCCGGGCACCCGTTCTGCCTGATCCCGCTCCCGAGCTGGGCGCAAGCCGTGCTTCCGTGACGGCAGGATCAGGCAAGAGCCCGCGCCGATCGGTCTACGCGCGGCGGCGCCGGCGGCGTTCGATGGACACATGGCACTCACCGACTACGTCACCCTCGGCCGATCCGGCCTGCGGGTCAGCCCGTTCGCGCTCGGCGCGATGACCTTCGGCACGGACCCGGGCGGCGCCGGCTGCGACGTCGCCGAGTCCGAGAAGATCCTCGGCACCTACCTGGAGCGCGGCGGCAACTTCGTCGACACCGCCAACTTCTACACCAACGGCCACTCGGAGAAGATCCTCGGCGACTGGTTCGCCGCCCGGCCGGGCCGGCGCGACCACGTGGTGCTGGCGTCGAAGTTCTTCTTCAACATGTTCCCCGGCGACCCCAACGGCGGCGGCGCCGGGCGGCGTTCGATCATCGCCCAGCTGGAGCAGACCCTTCGCCGGCTGCGGACCGACTACCTCGATCTCTACTGGATGCACAACTGGGACCGGCACACGCCGATCGAGGAGACCATGCGGACCCTGGACGACCTGGTCCGGGCCGGCAAGATCCGCTACGTCGGCTTCTCCAACACGCCGGCCTGGGTCACCGCGCAGGCGCAGACCATGGCCCGGTTGAAGGACTGGACGCCGCTGGTCGCGCTGCAGGTGGAATATTCGCTGCTGGCCCGCACCGTCGAGGGCGAGATCGGCCCGCTGGCGCTCGACCAGGGGTTGGCGCTGGTGCCGTGGAGCCCGCTGCGCAACGGCTTCCTGTCGGGCAAGTACCGGCGCGGCGGCCAGGTCGCCGACTCGGCCCGCACCGCCTTCGTGGGCGGGCCGAGCGAGGCCGACTACGACGTCATCGAGGCGGTCGCCGGGGTCGCCGACGAGCTCGGCACCACCTCGGCCGCGGTCGCGCTGGCCTGGCTGCGCGCCCGCCCGGGCACGGTCGTCCCGATCGTCGGCGCCCGCAAGGTGGCCCACCTGGAGGACAACCTCGCCGGCCTGACCGTGCGGCTGACCGCGGAACAGCGCAGAACCCTCGACGCCGTCTCCGCGCCGGACCTCGACTACCCTGCCCCGATGCACGGCGCGCAGCAGGCCATGCTGCAGTTCGCCGGCACCACAGTGGACGGTCGAGAGTCGACGGTCTACCCGCCGCTGCTGCAGAGCACGGTGCGCTACTGAAAGCGGTGGGCCACGACCGCCTAACGGAGCGCGGCGGCGAGGGCCTCGATGTTCGCGGTCACCTCGGCGCGCGTCCCGGCGGACTCGACCATCAGGAGCTGATGGCGTACGCCGGTGGTCGCGGCCGACTCGTCCAGCCGGCGCCGCACCTCCGCCGCGTCGCCGACCGCGCCGATCCTGATCAGGTGCTCCGTGTAGGCGTCGAGGTCGCGGTGCTTCGGCGGCCGGCCGTCGAGCCGCACGTAGTCGCGCGTTCCGGCGAGCAGCTTCGGCAGGCGTTCGCGGACCAGCGCGGCGCTGCCGACCTGGGCCAGGTGGGCGCTGGCGTGCGGCGCGGCGTCCGGGTCGTGGCCGTGCTCTCGCGCGGCGCGCCGCCAGCGGGCCAGCAGGCCGGCGTGCTCCGCGTCGGTCGCGTGCATGCCCAGGAGCAGCGGCAGGCCGCGGGCGGCGGCGAGGTCCACCGTGTCCTCCGAGGTCGCCGCGACCCAGGTTTGCAGAGGACGGCGCGGGCGGGGCACCACGTCGACCGGCCGGAACCGGAACAGCGGACCCGTGGCGCCGATCCGGTGCGCGCCGGACAGCCAGGCCAGCAGCAGGTCGAGCGCCTCCGGGAAGCCGGTGGCGAAGCGGTCGAGGCCGGTGCCGAACACCTCGAGGTCGACCCACGGGCCGCCGCGGGCGACGCCGAGGGCGAACCGGCCGCCGGAGAGCTCGTCGAGCAGCACCGCCTCCTCGCCGAGCGCCACGGGATGCCGGTTGGAGAGCACGCAGGCGGCCGTGCCGACCCGGATGCGGCTCGTGGCGCCGAGCAGGTGGCCGGCGAAAGCGATCGCGGACGGGCACGTGCCGTACCCGATGAAGTGATGCTCGGCCAGCCAGACGCCGGCGAACCCGACGCGTTCGGCGGTCAGCGCGTAGCCGACCGCCGACGCCAGCGTGTCCGCGTGACTAACGCCGGGGAACCGCCCGGCGAGGAGGAACAGGTGTCGCTCAGCAGTCACGCAGCTCGGGCGACTGGTTGAGAAGCTGGCCGCGGGCCGAGGTGAACCGCGCATAGGTGTCGCCGCCGACCGCTTCCGGCCGGAACGCGGCGACGCGGTGGCAGTTCTGGAAGGCCAGCTTCACGCCGAAATGCCGCTCCAACCCACCGCGGATCGCGTCGCTGGCGAGCGCCCGCAACAACTGGCCACGCTCCTGTTCGGACGGTGGCGGCACCACGTTGTCGGCGAACTCGGCATCGCCGCGGGCCAGGTCGTCGACGACGCGGCTGATCAGCTGCCAGGCGTAGGGCAGCGACTCGCGGACACAGGCGACGAAGTCGGCGGGCGCCACCTCGCCGCGTTCGGCTTCGGCGAGCAGGTCAGGCGAAACGGTGAGCGACACGGGCGGTTCTCCCTTCGGACGGTATCCGCCCGAATACTATTAGTGATCGCCGTCGATGACCAGGGCCTCGTGTCAGACGAACTGCTGGCCGCCGTCGATGTCGTACGTCGCGCCCGTCAAGGCGGTGTTGGTCATGATGTGCACGGCGAGCGCGGCCACGTCGGTCGGGCCGACGACACGGCCGATCGGCAGGGTCGAGCGCAGCTGGGTGCGGCGTTCCTCGAGGCGCTGGCCCAGCAGGGTCGCCGAGAGCGGCGTGTCGACGAAGCCGGCCGCGATCAGGTTGACCCGCACCGGCGCGAGCTCCAGCGCCAGCGCGGCCGTGAACGGCGGCAGGACCGCGGTCGCCGCCGACGCGATGCCGAGCTCGCGGCTGATCCGCCGGCCGCCCGTGCCACCCATGAACAGCAGGGTGCCTCCCGGCCGCATCTTCGGCGCGGCGCTGCGCGCGACGTCGAGCGCGACCAGCACGTGGTCGGCCAGCGCGCCCCGCACGTCGTCGGCGGTCATCTCCAGCATCGGGCCGTAGCGCGGGCCGCCGGCGGTGACGAGCACGTGGTCGACGGCCGGCAGGTCCTCGAAGAACATCGCCAGGGCCGCACTGTCGGTCGCGTCGAAGGCAGCCGTGTCGCGCGCCCCCACCTCGCGGGCCGCCCGGACGAGCCGGTCGGGGTCGCGGCCGGTGAGGACGACGTCGGCGCCCTCGGCGCGGGCGCGGCGGGCGGTCTCGAGCCCGATCCCCGCGCTGCCGCCGATCAGGACCACCGTCTGCCCGGCGAGTTCCGCCATGGCTCCCACCGCCCCCGCGCGATACTGGCAACTCGGACGATAGTGGCATGAATCTGGAGGCTGCGATGAGCGACGCCCCGACCATCGACATGAAGCTCGAGGTGGTCGTCATTCCCGTGTCGGACCCCGACCGCGCCAAGGAGTTCTACGCGGGCCTCGGCTGGCGGCTCGACGCCGACATCGCGCAGGGCGACGTCCGGACGATCCAGCTGACGCCGCCCGGCTCGGGCTGCTCGGTCCAGTTCGGCGTCAACAAGACCTCGGCGGCGCCCGGCTCGGCCGAGGGCCTGTGGCTGATCGTCACCGACATCGAGGCGGCGCGGGCGGCCCTGGCCGCGCACGGCGCCGCGGTCGAGGACACCTGGCACGTCACGGCCTCGGGCCCGGCCAGCGGACCGGCGCCGGAGCGCGGCAGCTACGGCTCGTTCGCGTCCTTCCGCGACCCGGACGGCAACACCTGGCTCCTCCAGGAGGTCACCACCCGCCTGCCGGGCCGCGTCGACCCGGCCACCACCACGTACGCGTCGGTGGCGGACCTGGCCGACGCGATGCGCCGCGCGTCCGCCGCACACGGCGAGCACGAGAAGCGCATCGGCGCGGAGGACGCCAACTGGCCGGACTGGTACGCCCTCTACATGGTCAACGAACAGTCCGGCGCCGACCTCCCGACCTGACCCGCGGTCACGGCCCGGGCGTCACGGCGGCCGCCACGTCCGGCGGCAGGGGGTACGGCCGCTCGGGCGGCAGCAGCGCCGTCGCGGCGGCCCGGTCGCCGGCGCGGACCAGCGCGTGCACCCGCCGCGCCGTCGCGGTGACGTCGGTGATGCCGGTGACCCACTCGTCGACGTACCGGTGGACGGCCTCGCCGGAGAGTCCCACCTGGAGCGACCGGTGGTCGAGCGGGCGCAGGTCGAGGTCGCGCTCCGGGTCCCACTGCACCCGCACCGGGCTCGCCTTCAACTGCCGCGACCACGCCTCGCTCGTGCCGTGGCGGTCCCGGTCGAAGTGGCTCAGGCAGGCGCGACCCAGCGCCCACTCGAACCCGGCCCGGGTGATCTCGACCGCCAGCACGTGCTCCTGGCCCGGCTTGGTCGCCCAGCCGCAGCGGTACATCATCCACAGGAACGAGGGCTTGATCCAGGTCATCCGTTCGCGTTTGAACGGCGGCCCGAACCGGCCGCGCGCGAGGGCCGGCAGGGCGATCTCCGGCGCGTACGCCTGGTAGACCGTGATCGTCTCGGCGGTGTAGCGGGCGCGAACCTCGTAACGGGGCTTCACCGCGGCTCGACGACCTCGCCCTCGGCGGGGACGCCCTCGGCCACCTCGACCGGCGCGCGGCCGCGGCGGCGGGCCCGGTAGGAACGGAAGGCGATCGGGCGGCCGCGGGCCACGTACGCGTCCGGACCGTCCATCGCCTGGATGTGCAGGTGCGGCTGCGTCGAGTTGCCCGAGTTGCCGCAGGCGGCGAGCTGCTGGCCGGCCGTCACCGCGTCGCCCACCCGCACCTGGACCGAGCCGGCCCGCAGGTGGGCCAGCAGCACGAAGGCGTCGCCCACCTCCAGCACCACGTGGTTGCCGGCGATCGCGCCCGAGCCGGCCCTGACGCGTCTCGCCTGGGTCAGCGCGTACGGGATCCGCGCCACCACCGAGCGCCGCGCCACCTCGTCGGAGCGGCCGTCGTAGACCGCCACCACCCGTCCCGCCGCCGGGGCCAGGATGGGCTGGCCGAAGGCGAGGAACCGCTCGACGGGCTCGGTGGTCAGCAGCGCCCGCCAGTCCCGCACGGCCGCGGTGCGCCGACCGCGCACGGCGATGAAATCCATGGCGTACGTGGTGGCGAACAGGTGGGTGCCGTGGCTGGGCACCCGCCGCGCGGGACTGTTGCGGGCCAGCCACTCCCCGCGGAACGGCAGGCTCAGCACGACCGGATCCATGGCCAGCTCAGTCTAGGGCGTGTCCTGCGGAGACGCGGGAAGGCGGTTCCTCGGCCGGGACGGGCGGCGGGACGAACGCGCGGTCGATGGCTAGCAGGAGCCAGCCGATCACGTAGCCGGTGGCGACGCCGACGAGGGCGTAGAGGGTGTCGGAGTCGGCGGCGTTGACGGGCGCGTTGCCGCTCAGCGCGGTCAGCCACGCCGGGACCGGGACGAGGTAGGCGGTGGCCAGCACCATGAACAGCACCACCGCCGGGTAGAGCACCAGCAGGACCAGCAGCTTCGGCAGGTGGCGCAGCACCTCCAGCGCGCCGCGGGGCAGGTCGCCGGTGAGCAGGGCGACACCGGCCAGCAGCGCCGTGCCGAGCAGCATCATCGGCGCTAGCCGGTTGCCCGGGTCGAGCACCCGGCAGAGCACCAGCCCCACGACGGCGACGAAACCCACCACCACCGCCACGGCGTACGCCCGGCGGGGCGCCGTGGTCAGCGCCAGCGCGACCGTCAGCGTCGCCAGGACCGCCCCGAGCGACACGGCGGCCGGCGTGAGAGCCGCCTCGGTGTCGGTCGGCGACTCGATGCCCGCCACCAGCGGGGTCAGCGCCGCCGCGATCGCGGCGCTCACCGTCAGCGTGCGCCGGCCCGGCTCGCCCTCGGCGCGGCGCGACACCAGCACGGCGGCGGCGACCGCCACCGCCGCACCGGCGGCCGCCAGCGCCACGGCGACCCCGCCGCCCTCGATGCCGGCCCGGTCGATGGCGAGGTCGGCGCCGATCCAGCCGATGCCGACCGCCGGACCCGCCCACCGCGACAGCCGGGTGCCGCGGCCGGCGAGCAGCACCGCCAGCACGATCGCGACGATCGCCGAGAAGCGCAGGTCGCGGGCCCAGTAGGTGTTGTTCTGGCCGATGCCGAACTCGAGGACCGGCTGCCACCGCGCGAGGTCGACCCCCCACAGGACAGCGGCGCCGAGCGCACACCCGATCGCCACCGCAGTCCGCCAGCCAACACGCATGGCGGAAACCGTAGACCACTCAGGTTACGGCGGTGCTATCCGATGCGCTCCGCCAGCACCACGGTCACCGACGCGCCGGCCTCCTTGCCGATCGCCTTGCGTACCTCGGCCTTGACGGGAAGCTTGTGGCGCCCGTCGCCCATCGCCATGAAGGAGCTCTGGAAGGGGTGACCGTCGATCGTGCCGCGCACCTTCACGAGGCCCCGGGTGCCAAAGTACGCGACCGACTCCGGCCAGACCACATAGGTATGTCCGCCCTTCGCCGGGCTCTTCACCAACATCGCGGTGAACGCCTTGTCGAGCGCACCTGCGTTACCAGTCATAACAGCAGTATCCAGCGCGACACGGCAGATCGCTCCCTAGATCACCGGTACGTGGCGCCCGCTCAGCGGGGCCGGGCGTAGTCGCCGATCTCGCCGAAGTCGACCATCACGCACGACTCGTCACCGAGCACCTCGGCGTCGTGGCCCGGCTCGATCGCCAGCAGGTCGCCCGGCCCGACCTCCATGGTGGCGCCGTCGTCCATGGTGATCCGCATCCGGCCGGACAGCACGTAGCCCAGGTGCGAGGTCTGGCAGGACGGTGTGCCGACGATCGGTTTGAGGTTGGTCGACCAGCGCCACCCGGGCTCGAACGTCCCGCGGCTGACCGGCCGCCCGGCAATGTTGATCAACTCGGCGAACCCGTTGCCCTGGAACGGCCGGGTCTCGTCGGGTGTGTCGAAGGACCTGCTCTCCATCCTTCGACGCTAACCACCGGTGGCGCCGCCGGGGGCCGTTTCAGAGGGGCCCCGCAGCGCGTGCGCGCCGGGGCCGGTCAACCGGGGCAGCAACACCGGGCGGCCGGTCATCAGCAGCAGCACCGCCACCGCCGGCCCCTCGACCAGCGGCCCGTCGCCGACCCGGAAGTCGGTGTCGGTGGCCGCGAACGCGTACCCCCGCAGGGGTTTCATCGCGGCGAACAGCGACGGTCGCGCCCAGATCCGGGCGGCGGCGGCCGCGGCCGCGTGCGGCGGCACGTCGAGGCGCCGGTCGAGCGGCAGCATGATGTCCTGACCGTGCACCACGACGTCGATCAGCGCCTCGTGGTCCGTCATGAACGGCACGTGCCGGCGCGAGCCGATGTGGCCGCGGATCTCGGCGGTCAGCGCGGCCGTCGGCGCCGCCGCCTTGGCCCGGGCGGCGTCGCGGATGGCGTTGGCGACGTTGCCGCGCGCCCGCACGACCCCGGCCAGGGCCTCCCCGACCCCGACGTGTTGCAACGTCAGGTGGGCCACGACGTCGCGCACCGACCACTGTGCACACAGCGACGGTCGCCGCCACTCCTCGTCGGTGAGGTCCTCGAGTTGCGCGGTCAGCGCCTCGCGCTGGTCGTCGACGACCCGCCACAGCTCGTCACGGTCCATCGGTGCCTCCCATCAGCGCTGCCACGATCGGGCCGAGCCGCCGGCCGGGATCGAAGTCGGGGTCGGGGTTCGCGAGCTCGTGCAGGACGAGCCCGCTGTAGGCGTTGGCCAGGATGGCCGCGTCGCGCCCCGGATCGGCCGACCCGCAGAGCCGCAGCCAGGTGGTGAACCAGGTGTCGGCCCGGCGGCCGGCGGCGAGCAGCGGGGCGCGCAGCGCGGGCTGGTGCGCTGCCTCGACCAGGATGACGTAGCGGGCCAGCGTCAGCGTCCGGTGTGGACCGACCGCGTCCCGGGCGACGGCCGCCAGGAAGGCCGTCAGCTCCGCCGGCGTCGCCGGGGTGCCGTGCGCGGCGAGTTCGTCCCAGTTGGCCTTCTCGCGCTCCGCGAACCGCTCGACGACGGCGCCGAGCAGGGCGTCGCGGGTGCGGAAGAGGTTGGAGGTGGCGCCGGCGGGCAGCCCGGCCCGGGCGTCGACCGCGCGGTGCGTCACGGCCCGCACCCCACCCTGCCCGAGCAGGCTGATCGCGGCGTCCAGCACGTCGTCGCGGCGGCTCACCCGGTCAGACTACATCCGTAGTGCATTCCACTACAACTGTAGTCCGAGCGTGAGGTAGGCGAAGCCCAGCAGGCCGCGGTGGCCGCGCAGCCAGGTGTCGCGCTGGCTGTCGAGCCGGGCGCGCAGCTCGGCCGCCGCCGGGTCGTCAGGGTGCGCCAGCAGCCACTCCTCGCCGTCGGCGGCGAGCCCCGACTCGAACTCGGCCCACTCGTCGGCCGTGACGGTCTCGATCCGCAGCGGGCGGAAGCCGGCCGCGATCGCGCGGTCGACGAGACCGGGCAGGTCGTCGCAGTCGGCCGCGGTGGCGCCGGGCCACATGCGCGCCAGCCGCTCCGGCGGGGGCGGATGCTCCCAGAACTCGGCGCCGAAGAGCAGCCGACCGCCCGGCGCGACGAGCTCGCGCAGCGCCCGCAGGGCGCCGTCGACGTCACCGAGCGCGTGGTACGCGCCGACGTTGAGCACCACGTCGGACCGCTCCTGGTGCGCGGCGGCCGGCCCGTCGACGAAGGTGACCCGCTCGGCCAGGCCGCGCTCGGCGGCGTTGGCGCGGGCCCGGACCACGTCCGGACCGTGGCTGTCGACACCGACGCCCCGCGCGTCGGGCGCCGCCGCCAGCACGCGCAGCAGCAGCTCACCCCACCCGCACCCCAGGTCGACGACGGTCGCGGGCCGGCCACGGGCCAGCTCCGCCGCTAGCCGGTCGGCCCGGGCGCCGGACAGAGGCCCGTTGAAGTCGAGTCGCGTGCCGGAACCCACCGCGGGAGCGTCACTCATCGCCGGGACGCTAACCACCTCCACCGGCCCGCGCCACCGGTTTCCGGGTCCAGGGGCGTCAGCCCGTCTCGGAGAGGGTCTTCAGGCGGCCGAGGCCCTTCTCGAAGTCCGGGCCGATCATCTTGTCCATCGGCTTCACGAGCGACATCAGCCGGATGCCGAAGGTCTTCGGGCCGACCATCGTCCACGTCACCTTCGAGCCGGCGCCGCTGGGTTCGATGGTGAAGTGGATGTCGTTGCGGGACTTGAAGGGCTTCTCGAACGCCAGGTCGATGTCGACCGCGGACGGTTCCGACGCCGAGACGATCTCCATGCGGCCCTTGCCGGCCTTGTTGTTGCCCGACCAGGCGTACGCCGCGCCGGGGCCCGAGTCGGCCCCCGAGTATTCGCGCTCCATCGCCGGGTCGACATCCTCCCACGGCGACCACTGTGTCCATTTGTGGAAGTCGGCGATCTGGTCGTAGATCCGGGCCGGCGGGGCCGCGATCTCGACCGACCGCGAGACGCTATAGGTATCGGTCACGGCCTGTCAGCGTACGCCGGTCGCAGTGTCCATGGTGGTCATTCACCCTACGGGGCTTCGAGGTAGTTGAGCACCGCCAGCACGCGCCGGTTGTCGTTGTGGTCCGGCAGCAGGCCGAGCTTGGCGAAGATGTTGTTGATGTGCTTGTTGACCGCCTTCTCGGTGACGCCGAGGCGGTTCGCGATGCCCGCGTTGGTCCGCCCCTCCGCCATCAACCGCAGCACCTCGCGCTCGCGCGGCGTCAGCCGGCCGATCGACTCGTGGCCGCGCCGGGTCAGCAGGTCGGCGACGACGTCCGGATCCAGCACCGTGCCGCCGGCCGCGACGATCCGCATCGCCTCGACGAACCGGGCCACGTCGGCCACCCGGTCCTTGAGCAGATAGCCCAGCCCGCCCCGGCCGTCGGAGAGCAGCTCCCGTGCGTAGAGCACCTCGACGTGCTGCGACAGCACCAGGATCGGGAAACCGGGGATACGCGCCCGCGCCTGGGTCGCCACCCGCAGTCCCTCGTCGGTGAACGACGGCGGCAGCCGCACGTCGACGATGGCGACGTCGGCCGGCACGTCGGCGAGCGCGGCCCGTAGCTCCGGGGCCGTGGCGACCGCGGCCACCACCGTCTCGCCGTACGCCGTCAGGATCCTCGTCAGACCGTCGCGCAGGAGCGCCTGGTCCTCGCCGATCACGACCCGCACGGCACCTCCATGGTCAGCACCGTCGGGCCGCCGCGCGGGCTGGCCACCGCGAGCCGTCCGTCGAACGCCGCCAACCGCCGCCGCACCCCCGCCAGGCCGCCGGCCGCCGGGACCGCCGCCCCGCCGGTGCCGTCGTCGCCGACCTCGACCACCAACCGGCCCTCCGGTGCGCGCAGGCTGACCCAGGCGTGCGCCGCGCCGCTGTGCTTGGCCACGTTGGCCAGGGCCTCGGCGACCGCGAAGTAGAGCGCGGCCTCGATCGGCGGCGCCGCCCGCACGCCGGGATCGGCGGCCACCTCCGTCGGCACCGGCAACACGACGGCGAGCGCGCGGACGGCCTCGACCAGGCCGCGTTCGGCCAGCACGGGCGGGTGGATGCCGCGGACGAGCCGGCGCAGGTCGGCCAGGGCCTGGCCGCTCGTGTCACGGGCCTCGGCCAGCAGCGCCTCGGCCTTCGCCGGGTCGGTGCGGACAAGCTGCTCGGCCAGCCCGATGGTCATGCCCAGGGCGGCGATCCGGGCCTGGGCGCCGTCGTGCAGGTCCTTCTCGATCCGGCGCAGCTCGGCGGCGCCGGCGTCGACCGCGTCGGCGCGGGTCTCCTCGAGCCGGTCGACCCGGGCGGCCAGGAAGCCGCGCGGCGGGCCGAGCAGCGCGGCGCTGAACCGGGCGTACAGGTCGAGGACGGCCGGTGTGCCGAGCACGAGGACGCCGGCGGCGGTCAGGCCGATGGCGATGGCGACGGGCCAGAAGTCACCCTCGCCGCCGGTCGCGGTCACGACGGGAGCGATCACGAGGCCGAACCCCGCCCACGCGGCGAGCCCGAGCGGGACCAGGCCGGTCGCCGTGCCGATCGGCACGTTGAGGATCAGCCACAGCAGGTCGCGCCACGTCGCCGGGTCGGCCAACGGGCGCAGGCCCCGGGCCGGGCCGCGGTAGGGACGGTCGACCCGCACACCGGACCACTCCTGCCCGCGCTCCCGCTGGGCGTCGGCGAACCGCCTCACCGCGGCCAGCGCCCGGGGCGCGAGCAGCAGCCCGAGGCCGGCCGGCACCAGGGCGATCGAGATCACCGTCGCCACGAACAGCGGCAGCCCGAGCGCCAGCGACCGCGCCGCCAGCTCGACCCCGCGCCGCATGGCGGTGCGGGCCGCCCGGATCCGTTGTTCCCAGTCCATCGCTGCCATTGTGGCCGCTCAGCGCCCGGATGTCGGTAGGGAAAACCCCACCACCAGCACACATCGAACTGGGTCGCTTTATGTGGCCGGTCGACATATCGACGGGCACTCATCCGCTCGTAAGTTTCCGGAATGCGTCGCGGGGGTGTGACGCAGGCTACAGGGACGGGAGGCGCGAATGGCGGAGACGGTGCTCGCCACCCACGGCCTGACCCGCGACTTCCGGGGTTTCAGGGCGGTCGACGGCGTGGACCTCGCGGTGGCGGCCGGCACCGTCCACGCGCTGGTCGGCCCCAACGGCGCGGGCAAGACGACGCTGTTCAACCTGCTGACCGGGTTCCTGCGACCCACCTCCGGGCGGATCGAGGTAGCCGGCCACGACATCACTGGCCTGCCGCCGGAGCGGATCGCCGGCCTCGGGGTGGCCCGCTCGTTCCAGATCACCAGCCTGTTCCCGATGCTCTCCGCCCGGGAGCACGTCGAGTTGGCCCTGCAGGGCACCACCCGGCTCGGCTGGCGGTTCTGGCGCTCCGCCAAGCTGCTCGGCCGGTTCCGGGAGCGGGCCGACGAGCTGCTGGCCATGGTCGGCCTCGAGGAGCTGGCCGAGGTCGCGTCGGACGCCCTGCCGTACGGCCGCAAGCGCGCCCTCGAACTGGCCCTGGCGCTGGCCCTCGACCCGCGGGTCCTGCTGCTCGACGAGCCGACCGCCGGCATGGGCCTCGAAGACGTCGACCGCACCGTCGAGCTGGTCGGCCGGATCCGCGAAGGCCGCACGGTGGTGCTGGTCGAGCACAACATGAGCGTGGTCGGCCGCCTCGCCGACCGGGTCACCGTGCTGCAGGCCGGCCGGGTGCTCGCCGAGGGGCCCTACGACGAGGTCCGCGCCGACGAACGCGTGATCACCGCCTACCTGGGAGCGGCCGATGCTGCGCATTGAGGGCCTGCGCGCCTGGTACGGCGAGGCCACCGTGCTGCGCGACGTCGCGCTGAGCGTGGCGCCGGGCGAGGTGGTCACGCTCGTCGGCCGCAACGGCGCCGGCAAGTCCACCCTGCTGCGCTGCGTGATGGGCCTGCACCCCGGCCAGAGCGGCACGGTCACGCTCGACGGCCGCGACCTGCGACCCCTGGCCGCCCACCGCCGGGCCCGGCTCGGGCTGGGCTGGGTGCCCGACGATCGCGGCGCGTACGCCTCGCTCTCCGTCACCGAGAACCTCACGCTGCCGCCGGCGGTCGGCCCGGACCCGTGGTCGCTGGACCGCGTCTACGAGACCTTCCCCGTGCTGCGCGAGCGCCGCGCCTCCGCCGCCACCCAGCTCTCCGGCGGCGAGCAGCAGATGCTCGCGCTGGCCCGGGTGCTGCGGATGGGCGCACGGGTGCTGCTCTGCGACGAGCCGACCGAAGGGCTATCGCCGCTGCTGGTCGCCCGGGTGGGCGACATCCTGCGCCAGGTCCGCGACCAGGGCGTCGCGGTGCTGCTCGTCGAGCAGAACCTGCGCTTCGCCACCGGCGTCGCCGACCGCCATCACCTCCTCGCGGAGGGCCGGATGGTCGAGACGCTCCGCAACGACGAGGTACGCGAGCGCGAAGGCGAGCTGCTCACGTACCTGGGCATCTGACTACACAGTGGAGGCTCCGCAATGGATAGACGTGCCGGTGTGGCGGCCGCGGCCGCGTTCGCGCTTCTAGTGACGGGCTGCG
This sequence comes from Asanoa sp. WMMD1127, assembly GCF_029626225.1. NCBI lineage: Bacteria > Bacillati > Actinomycetota > Actinomycetes > Micromonosporales > Micromonosporaceae > Asanoa > Asanoa sp. WMMD1127. The sequence continues at coordinate 5,686,496 of NZ_JARUBP010000001.1, read as the reverse complement.
GTGGCGGCGGACCGCAGGGGTCCTCGGATAGCAAGCTGTCCGGCGACAAGATCGTGCTCGGTGTGCTCAACGACCAGTCGGGCGTCTACCTCGCCCTGTCCGGCACCAACTCGGTGAAGGCCGTCGAGATGGCCATCGCCGACTTCAAGTCGAAGCACAGTGGCGACGCGATCACCCAGGACATCACGGTGGCCAGCGCCGACCACCAGAACAAGCCGGACGTGGCCAACACCAAGGCCGCCGAGATGTACGACCGGCTGGGCGTCGACGCCATCCTCGACGTGCCCACCTCGTCGGCGGCGCTCAAGGTGGCCGACGTCGCCAAGGAGAAGAAGAAGCTCTACTTCAACATCACGGGCGCCACCACGGACCTGACCGGCAAGTCGTGCAACAAGTACACGTTCCACTACGCGTACGACACGTACATGCTGGCCAACGGCACCGGCAAGACGGTGACCCAGGAGGGCGCGAAGAACTGGTACATCGTCTACCCGAACTACGCGTTCGGGCAGGACATGGAGAAGAGCTTCTCGACCGCGGTGACCGGGGCCGGCGGCACGATCGTCGGCAAGGACGCGACGCCGTTCCCCAACGACAACTTCTCGACGTTCCTGCTGAAGGCGCCGACACTCAACCCGAAGCCGGACGTGCTCGGCACCATGCAGGCCGGCGGCGACCTGGTCAACCTGGTCAAGCAGTACAACGAGTTCAAGCTGCGGGAGAAGGGCGTCGGGCTGTCGGTCGGCCTGATGTTCCTCACCGACATCCACTCGCTGACCCCGGCGGCGCTGGCCGGCACCACCTACACCGACGCCTGGTACTGGAACTTCGACGCCGAGAACCGGGCCTTCGCCGACCGCTTCCTCAAGGAGACCGGCTCGCGGCCCACCTTCGCCCACGCGGCCAACTACTCGGCGGCGCTCCAATATCTCGAGGCGGTCCAGGCGGCCGGCACCGACGACGCCGACGCGGTGGTCAAGCAGCTGGAGGGCAAGGAGATCAACGACGTCTTCCTGCGCAACGGCAAGATCCGGGCGGAGGACCACCGGGTCATCCACGACGCCTACCTGGCCCAGGTCAAGCCGGCGGCCGAGGTGACGGAGGAGTGGGACTACGTCAAGATCCTCAAGACCATCCCGGCGGCCGAGGCGTTCCGTACCCCGTCGCCCGACTGCAAGCTATGAGTTCTTTCCTCCAGCACACGTTCGACGGCCTGGTGAGCGGGGCGTTCCTCGCCCTGCTCGCCCTCGGCCTGTCCGTCATCTTCGGCATGCTGCGGGTCGTCAACTTCGCGCACGGCGCCTTCTACATGCTCGGCGCGGTCGGCACCTACCTGCTGCTGACCGAGTTCGGCATCCCGTTCTGGTGGGCGCTGCTCGTCGTGCCGCTGGTGCTCGGGCTGGCGGGGATGGCCGTCGAGCGCACGCTGGTGCACCCGCTGGCCCGCCTCGACCCGCTCTACAACTTCCTGCTCACCTTCGGCCTGACGCTGGTGCTGCAGGATCTGGTCAAGCTGCGGTACGGCACGACGTCGAGCCCTTACGGCACGCCGGCCGGGCTCACCGGAACCGTCGACTTCGGACTGTTCGACTTCCCGGCGTACCGCGTGTTCGTGCTCGCCTTCGCCGCCGTCGCCTGCGTCGCCGTCTGGTGGCTGCTCGGCCACACCCGCGTCGGCATGGTGGTGCGGGCCGCCACCGAGCGGCCGGAGCTGACCCGGGCGCTCGGCATCGACGTCGGCCGGTGGGTGACGCCGGTGTTCGGCTTCGGGATCGCGCTGGCCGGCGTGGCCGGGGTGCTGGCCGCGCCGATGCGGGCCGTCAACCCGCTGATGGGCGCCGACCTCGTCATCGTGGTCTTCGCGGTCGTGGTGATCGGCGGGCTCGGCTCGATCTTCGGCTCGGTCGCGGCCGGCTTCGGCATCGGGCTGGTGCAGGCCTGGGGCGAGTCCTATCTGGACCAGTGGCCGATCGTCGCGCAGACCTCGGTCTTCGTCATCATGGCGGTGGTGCTCCTGTGGCGCCCCGCCGGGCTGTTCGGGCGCGAGGAGGCACCGGCATGAGCGTGGTGACGAAGCCCGCGCCGTCCCTGTTAAGGGCGGCGGTCGGGGCGCCGCGCTGGTTGCGGTGGGTGCTGCTGGTGGCCGGCCTGGCGGTCGCGCTCTGGTTGCCCAACGGGCTCTACCCGGCGGTCGCGGTCGACATGTTGTGCTGGGCGCTGTTCGCGGTCGCGGTGGACCTGCTGCTGGGCTACACGGGACTGCTCTCGTTCGGGCACGCCGCGTTCTGGGGCACCTCCGCGTACGCCAGTGGGCTCGTCGCGATCCATCTCGGCGTGCCGTTCCCGGTGGCGGTGCTCGCCGGCGCCCTGCTCGCCGCCGCGCTGGCGGTGCCGATCGGCTATCTCGCCGTGCGCCGGACCGGCATCTACTTCGCGATGGTGACGCTGGCCTTCGCGCAAATGATCTACTACATCGCCAACAACCGGCGCGGCCTGACCGGTGGCGAGAACGGGCTGCAGAGCGTTCCGCGCGAGCTGTTCGGGCTCGACCTGACCGACGCGTACTACTTCTACTACGCGGCCCTGCCGATCGTGGCCCTCGGTCTCTGGGCGGCCTGGCGGATCGTCAACTCGCCGTTCGGCCGGGTGCTGGTCGGCATCCGTGACAATCCGGCGCGGGCGCGGGCGCTCGGCTATCCGGTCCACCGCTACAAGCTGCTGGCTTTCGTGCTCTCCGCGTTCCTGGCCGGCCTCGGCGGCGGCCTGTTCGCGATGGCGCACCGTTTCGTCACCCTCGACACGCTGCACTGGACCACCTCCGGCAAGGCGGTGGTGATGGTCGTCCTCGGCGGCATCGGCACCCTCTGGGGCGGCGTGCTGGGTGCGGGCCTGCTGGTGCGCCTGGAGGACTGGCTGTCGTTCTCGGGCTTCGAAGCGGTCGGCCTGGTCACCGGCGGCCTCTTCGTCGTCGTGGTCCTGGTCTTCCGCCGCGGCATCTGGGGCACGGCCGCCGACCTCCTGCGCCGCCGCGCCCGCCGCACGCCGAGAACCTAGGCGGGTGTATGCCGCCCGTTTCGGGGCATTTTCGCGCTATGCGGGTAGCGGTGACGGGGGCGAGCGGCAACATCGGGACGGCGCTGGTGCGCTGGTTGGCGCGGCGGGCCGAGGTGACGGAGATCGTCGGCCTCGCGCGCCGCCGGCCGCCCGCCGACGCGCCGTACGACAGGGTGCGCTGGTTCGAGCGGGATCTGCGGACCGCCGGCGACCTGGCCCAGATCGTGCACGGCGCCGCCGCCGTCGTGCATCTCGCCTGGGACATCGTCCCCGCCCACCACCGGCCCGCGCACGCGCGGACCAACCGCGTCGGGTCCCGCAACCTCGTGGATGCCGTCGTGCGCGCCCGGGTGCCGCACCTCGTGCACCTCTCCTCCGCCGCCGTCTATTCGCCGCACCGGCAGCGCACCCCGGTCACCGAGGAGTGGCCGCGCCGGGGCATCGCGACCTCCGCCTACAGCCGCGACAAGGTCGACGTCGAGGACCGGCTCGACGAGGTCGAGGCCGACGGGCTCCGGGTGACCCGCATCCGGCCGCCCGCGGTGGTGCAGCCGGCGGCGGCCAGCGAGATCGTCACCATGATCGCCGGCCGGGCGGCGCCCCTCGTCCGGGTCGTACGCGGACGCGTGCCGCTGCTGCCCCTGCCGCGCGACGCGGCCGTACAGGTCGTCGCGGCCGACGACGTCGCGAGCCTGGCAGGCCGGGCGATCCTGGCCCGCGCGACCGGCGCCTTCAACGCCGCCGACGAACCGCCGATCACCCCGTCCGTGCTGGCCCGGCTCCTCGGCGGCCGCCACCTCGCCGTCCCCCGCGCCGCCCTCCGCACCGCCATGGACGCGAGCTGGTGCCTGCGGCTGCAGCCCCTCGACGGATCCTGGCTGGACCTCGTCATGGACACGCCGCTGCTCGACTGCGCCCGGGCCCGCGCCGAGCTCGGCTGGCGCCCCGCCCACGACGCGCGGCTGACCGTGCTCGCCACCCGCCGCGCCGCCGCCCGCGGGGCCGGCGCCGCCAGCCCGCCGCTGGCACCGCTCAGCGATAGAGCCGGCGATGGAGAGCGCCGATGAGCGACGCGTACGCCGATCCGCCCAGCCCGTTGCGGGCCAGCGCCGCGTGTGCCGCGTTGGAGCCCGGCCCACCGTGCACGCCGCCGCCCGGATGGGCCGACGACCCGGCGAGGTAGAGCCGGTCGATCGGCGTGTCGGCGCGCCCGAGGCCCGGCACCGGCCGGAAGAAGAGCTGCTGGTGCAGCGCCGCGGTGCCGCCGTTGATGGCGCCGCCGAACAGGCTCGGGTCGCCCTCCTCCAGGTCGCCCGGCAGCTGCACGTGGCGGGCCAGGATCGAGGCGCGGAAGCCCGGCGCGTGCCGCTCGATGACCTCTTCCATCTTCTCGGCCTGCGCCGCCATGCGGGTCGCGTCGCCGGCGGCCGCCTGCGGCACGTGGGTGTAGGCCCACAGCGACTCCGTGCCCGCCGGCGACCGGCTGGGGTCGCTCGTCGTCATCTGTCCGACCAGGACGAACGGGTCGTCGGGAACCTCGCGCCGGGCCAGGGCGGCGCTGTAGGCGCTCAGTTTCGACATGTCTCCGACGTGGATGGTGCCCGCGCCGCGCGCCTCCGCCGCGTTCCACGGCACCGGCGCCGACAGCGCCCAGTCCACCTTTATGGTGCTGTTGTCCCACTGGAAGCGCCGCAGGTGACCGACGAACGACGACGGCAGCGCGTCGAGGCCGACCAGCTTCTCGTAGAGCGCCGGCGCCGGCACGTCGGCCAGCACCGCACGGCGGGCCCGGACGCGCTCGCCGTGCACGTCCTCGACACCGACCGCGGTCGACCGGGCGTGCAGCACGCGCGACACCGGCCGGCCATATTCCACGGCGCCGCCGCGCTCGGCCAGCCGCCGCAGCAGCGCCTCGACCAGCCGGGCCGCGCCGCCGACCGGCACGGGGAAGCCGATGTCCTGGCCGAGCATCGCCAGCAGCCACCCGTAGACGGCGCTGCCGGCCTGCTCGGGGCCCAGGTCGGTGTGCAGGGCGTTGCCGGCGAACAGCAGCTTGGCGCCCTCCCCGTGGAACATCTCGCGGCCGAACTCGTGGACCGGCAGCACCGACAGGCGCGCGAAGTCGAGCCCGTCGGCGACGCCGAGCTTGAACCCCAGCCGCAGGCCGGCCCGCACCGGCGGGAAGGGGCGCAGGATCGCGTCGAGGAACGGCGCGCCGATCCGCTGCCACCTGGCCACCTCGGCGAGCCAGGCCGGCCGGTCGCGCGGGTCGAAGGCGGCCAGCGAGTCGGCCGTCCGCTCCGGGTCGCGGTGGAGCACGGCGACCCGGTCGTCGGGGAACAGGTGCGCGAGCACGGCCGGGGCGTGCCGCCAGGCCAGGCCGTACGACTCGAGGTCGAGGTTCCGCAGCACCGGCGAGGCGGCGCCGAGGGGATAGAAGGCGCTGTAGACGTCGTGGTGGAAACCGGGCGCGGTCAGGTCGGCCGTGCGCACCGCTCCCCCCGCGGTGCCGGTCGCCTCGAGGACCAGCACCTCCCAGCCGGCGTCCGCCAGCAGGTTGGCGGCCACCAGCCCGTTGTGTCCGGCCCCGATGACCACCGCGTCAACCGTTCGCACCGTACCGCCGCCTCCCGCTCGGTTCCTGCCCCCGAACCTACCCATTCCCGGCGGCGCGATACGTAATCTGATGACGGGTTTGCCGAGGTCTGCGGGGGGAAGGAGACCACTCGTGAGCGAGACGCGTCTGGTCATCGACACCACCCCCGAGCGCATCTTCGCGGTGCTCGCCGACGGGTGGAGCTATGCGAGCTGGGTCGTCGGCGCGGCGCACATCCGCGACGTCGACGCCGCCTGGCCCGCCGTGGGCAGCCGCATCCACCACCGGCTCGGCCCCTGGCCGGTGCAGATCGACGACCAGACGACCGTACGCGCGGTGGAGCCCGACCGCCTGATCGAGCTCGACGCCAAGATGTGGCCGGTCGGCAAGGCGATCGTCCGGCTGACCCTGCAACCGGTCTCGGCGTCGTCCACCGTGGTCACGATGTCCGAGGAGATCGTCTCGGGCATGCCCCGGCTGCTCCCCGACGCGATCCAGTCGGTCATGCTCAAGCCCCGCAACCACGAGGCGCTGCGCCGGCTGAGCGACATCGCGGTCCATCGCGACCCGGTTTGACGCCCCTCGATGCGGGTACGCGCACCGCGACTCAAGGAGGGTCGCGATGCACGCACGGATCCGGGCGCTGGGCCACCCCGTCCACCCCATGCTCGTCATGTTCCCGGCGGCGCTGTTCGTCACGGGCACGATCTTCGACCTCGTCCAGCTGATCGGTGACAACGCCGTCTTCGGCGAGGTCGGCTTCTGGACGATCACCGTCGGCCTGATCGGCGGGGTCCTGGCCGGCGCGACCGGCTTCGCCGACTGGACCAAGATCCCGGCCGGCACCCGGGCGAAGCGCGTCGGCCGGCTGCACGGCCTGCTGAACGCCGTCGTCCTGGTGCTGTTCCTGGTCGCCTGGCTGCTGCGGGTCGGCGAGGAGGGCCACGAGGCCGGCGCGTTCGCCTTCGTGCTCGAGGTGCTCGCGGTGGCGATCGCCGGCAGCGCCGCCTGGCTCGGCGGCGAGCTGGTCGACCGGCTCGGCATCGGCGTCGACCCGGACGCCCACGCCGACGCCCCACCCTCGACGGCGGCGCGCACTTGACGCAGCTGCGGGTGCTCAGCCTCAACCTGTGGGCGCGGCACGGCGACTGGGACCGCCGCCGCGACGTGCTCGCCGCCGGCCTGCGCGAGCTCTCGCCGGACCTGGTGGCCGCACAGGAGGCGATCGTCGACGACGCCGGCGACCAGCTCGCGGACCTGCTCGACAACGGCTACCAGGTCGTGCACCAGACGCGCGGCCTGGTGGGCGACGGGCGGCACCACGGCGTGTCGATCGCCAGCCGCTGGCCGGTGGAGCGGGTGCACGAGGTGGACCTGCACCTGACGCCCCGCACGGGCGCCTACTCGTGCGGGACGCTGCTGGTCGAGGTGCGGGCACCCGCCCCGCTGGGCCGGGTCGTCCTGGTCGACCACGGCCCGTCGTGGCCGTGGTGGGCGGAGGCGGAACGGGAGCTCCAGGCGGTCGCGGCCGCCCGCGCGATCGAGGAGTTCGTCGGCGACGGACCCGCCCACGTCGTGGTCGGCGGCGACTTCAACGCCGAACCCGAGACCGCGAGCATGCGGTTCTGGTCAGGCCGGCAGTCGCTCGACGGTCTCAGCGTGGCCTACCGCGACGCCTGGGAGAGCTGCCGCGGCGGCGCCCACGGTTGGACGTTCGATCCGCGCAACCCGCTGACCGCCGTCGACGAACCGGGCCTGGATCGCGGCCGGCGGATCGACTACGTGCTGGTCCGGTGCGGCGACCACGGCCCGAGCCTCGCGGTCCGCGACGTCGGCCTGGCGTTCAACCAGCCGGTGGGCGGGGTGTGGGCGACCGACCACTTCGGCGTGTACGCGGACCTCGCCGCAGTGGATCTCTGACCTACCCTGTCCCGGTGACGGACACCTGGATAGCGGACACGCGGACCTCCTACGACACCGTGGCGGCGAGCTACGCCGAGCGGATGCGCGACTCGCTCGTCGGCGTGCCCTACATCAGCGGCGTGCTCGCGCTCTTCGCCGACCTGGTGTCCCAGGGCGGCGGCGGGCCGGTGGCCGACGTCGGGTGCGGGCCGGGTCACGTCACCGCGCACCTCGCCGGCCTGGGCGTCGACGCGTTCGGCGTCGACCTCTCCCCCGGGATGGTCGACGCGGCCCGGCGGGAGCATCCAGGGTTGCGCTTCGAGGTCGGCACGATGACCGGTCTCCAGCTCGGGGACGCGTCCGTGGCCGGGGTGCTGTCGTTCTGGTCCACGGTGCACGTGCCCGACGACGCCATGCCCGGGATCCTGGGCGAGTTCCATCGCGTCCTGCGCCCCGGCGGCCCGGTCCTGCTCGGCTTCCACGTGGGTGACAAGCAGACGCACAAGACCGAGGGGTACGGCGGCCACCCGATGAACGTCATGGTGTTCCGCCGCCCCCTCGCCCGCGTGAGCGACTGGCTGCGCGCGGCCGACTTCACGGTCGAGGCCGAGCTCCTCCTCGAACCCGACGACCCCCTGCCCGCCGGCGTGGTGATCGGCCGCCGCTAGACCTCGATCGCGGCCCGCACGTCGCCGAGGCCCCGGGCCACCAGCAGCCGGCCCGAGCCGGAAAGGGTGGCCCAGCCGTCGCCGGCCCAGCGCCGCCAGAGCCGGCGGTCGCCGGTGACCGTGACCGTCACCGACTCGCCCGGCGCGGCCTCCACCGCCTGCCAGCCGACCAGCCGCACCGGCTGGTCCTGTTCGGACGGTGCGAAGTAGACCTGCACGACCTCCCGGCCGGCCCGCCCGCCGGTGTTGGTGACGCTGACGGTGAGCGCGTCGCCGGACCAGGCGGCGTCGGCGTAGGCCCACGCGCCGTAGCCGAGGCCGTGCCCGAACCAGAACGCCGGCTCCGACGCCCGGCCCGCGTGGTGGCCGCGATAGCCGACGAACGTGCCTTCGGTGTAGGGCAGCTTGCCGTCGACGGGCGTCACCGACCACGCCGGGCTCGCGCCGTCGGCGGCGGGAAACGTGGTGACGAGCCGGCCGGCCGGCTCGACGTCGCCGAGCAGGGCCGCCGCGACGGCGTGCCCGCCCTCCTGACCCGGCAGCCCGACCCAGAGGATCGCGTCGACCTCGTCCCGCCACGGCATGAGCACCGGTGTCGCGGCGTTGACCACCACCACCGTCCGCCGTGCCGCGGCGGCGACGGCGCTCACCAGGTCGTCCTGGCGGCCCGGCAGGCGCAGGGTGTGCTTGTCGACCGCCTCGGTCTCCTCCTCCTCGGTGAGCCCGACGACGACCACGGCCACGTCGGCGGCGGCGCCGGCGGCCGCCGCGGCGGCGATCACCTCGTCGGCGTCCCGCGGCGCCGGTCGGGCCACCACTGCGTAGCGGCCGACCCCGCTGAGCGGGCCGTGGCCCGCCGGCAGGGTGACCGACCCTGACAGCACGTCGCCGGGCGCCACCGTGACCACGCTGGTCCCGGCCGGCGGCGCGAGGATCTCCGCGCCGAAACCGCCGGCGGGCACCGCGAGGTCGTGTGCCACCGACGCGGTGCCCGCCCGCAACCGCCAGGACCCCGCGCCGATCCCGCCCACCTCGACCGGGCCACCGGCGGTGAACCGGCCCTCGACGTCGATCGTCGCGACCCGCCCGGCGAGTCCGTCGTCGAAGCCGACCACGGTGGCGGCGCCGCCCCGGGTGTCGAGCACCGAACCGTCGCCCGCGCGCAACGTGAAGCGCAGGTCGGTCAGAAAGTCCGGCCGCGCCGGCACCGGCCGCGACCGCACCTCGACGCCGTCGGTAACGGTCACGGCGGTGCCCAGCAGCGCGGTCAGCCCGTCCGTGACACTGACCTGGTGCGGCGGGTTGACCTGGGCCGACCCGCCACCCATGCCGATGGTCTCGAGCGCGTGCCGCCCGACCAGCGCGACCGTCTCGCCACGCCGCAGCGGCAGCGCGCCCGCCCGGTTGGTCAGCACCGTCATCCCGGCCGCCGCCAGCCGGGTCAGCTGCTCCCGCCGGGTCGGGCTGTCGGGCGCCGGCAGGTCGGCGGGCCAGGCCCGCGGCGTGCCGAGCGCGCCCACCCGGTCGGCCAGCCGGAGCAGCCGGGCCACGTGGTCGTTGACCACCGACTCGGCGACGGCGCCGGACCCGACGGCCGCCACGAGCGCGTCGCCCCACGGCCCGTCCGGCCCGGGCATCACCAGGTCGAGGCCGCCGTTCGCGGCCGGGGCGGCGCTCTTGGTGGCGAACCAGTCGGAGACGACCAGGCCGGTCCAGCCCCACTCCCCCTTGAGAATCTCGTTGATCACGTGGTGCTGCTCGGTCGCGGGCACACCGTTGACGTCGTTGTAGGCGGCCATCACCGACCACGCGTCGGCCTCCGCCACGGCGATCTCGAACGGCAGCAGGTAGACCTCGCGCAGCGTCGCCTCGTCGACCACGCTGTCGACGGTCGTCCGGTCGGTCTCGGACTCGTTGGCGACCAGGTGCTTGAGGCAGGCGGCGACGCCGTTGGCCTGCATGCCCCGCACGTACGCCGCCGCCAGCCTGCCGGTCAGCAGCGGATCCTCGGAGTACGCCTCGAACAGCCGACCGCCCAGCGGCGACCGGTGCAGGTTGATCGTCGGACCGAGCACGACGTGGATCCGCTGCGCCATCGCCTCCTCGGCGAGCAGCCGGCCCACCTCGTGCGCCACGTCCTCGCTCCAGGCGGCGGCGAGCAGGGTGGCGTTGGGAAACAGCGAGACCACCGGACCGCCGGAGAAGGTCAGGCCGCGTACGCCGGTGGGTCCGTCCGACAGGCGCACCTCGTGGAGGCCGACGGCCGGCTCCGGCGCGAGCGTGAACACGCTCGCGCCGGTCAGCAGGCGCACCTTGGCGCGCAGGTCGAGGTCCGTCACCGGAGAGTGAACCGGTCGCTGAGCGCGGTGTCGAACGACCCGCCGACGGTGACCGTGTAGCGCCCCTTCGCGGTGGTCCACCGGCCGTCCCAGTGCTGCAGCAGGTGCAGGTCGGCCAGGTCGGCCGCGCTGAGCCGGATCTCGACGGTGGTGGAGCGGCCGGGCGCGAGGGTGACCCGCTGCCAGCCGAGCAGCCGCTTCGCCGGTTCCCCGGCCGCGGCGGGAAGCTCCACATAGGCCTGTGCGGTCTCGGTGCCGGCCCGCTGCCCGGTGTTGGTCAGCCGGAACCGCACCCGCAACCCGTCGCGCCCGCTCTCGACCCGCAGATCGCGATAGGCGAACGAGGTGTACGTCAGCCCGTGGCCGAACGGGAACAGCGGGGCGACACCCTGCGCGGCGTACCAGCGGTAGCCGACCTCGAGTCCCTCGCTGTAGTCGACCTGGCGCACGGTCGAGCCGTCGACGAACACGCCCGGGTAGCGGTCGGGGTGGCCGGCGGTCGGCAGGTCGGCCTCGCTGCGCGGGAACGAGTGGGTCAGCTTGCCGCTCGGCGCCGCGTCGCCGAAGAGCAGGGCGGCGGTCGCCGGGCCGACCTGCTCGCCGGCGTACCAGACCTCGAGCACGCCCTTGACGTCGTCGAGCCACGGCATGGTGACCGGGCCGCCGGTCTGCAGCACGACCACGGTGTTCGGGTTGGCCGCCGCGACCGCTTCGATCAGCGCGTCGCCGTTGCCGTCGAGCGCGATGTTCGGCCGGTCGGCGAACTCGCCCTCCTGGTAGTAGCCGAACACCACCGCCACGTCGGCCGCGGCCGCGGTCGCCACCGCGGCGGCCACGTCGCTGCCGTCGGCGTAGGCGACCGTTCCGGGCGCCCGGGCGGTGATCGCGTCGAGCGGCGCGGCGGCCGTGCACGGGATGTTGGGCGCGGTGTGCAGGCAGACGCTGGACGCGTCGACGTCGCCGGTGGCCGGGGTGTTGGCTGCGGTCGGGCCGATCACCGCGATCCGCCGCGCGCTCGCGGCCAGCGGCAACGCGCCGTCGTTCTTGAGCAGCACCGCCCCGCGTTCGGCCAGGGTCTTCGCCAGCGCCACGCTGGCCGGCGTCGAGACGTCCGCGTCGGGCGCGGCGATCCGCGGCACGTCGAACAGCCCGGCGGCGATGTGCGCCCGGACGATCCGGTAGGCGGCCTCGTCGACGTCGGCGACCCGCAGCGTCCCCTGGGCGATCAGGTCCTTGATGGCCATCGGCGTCCAGTAGCGCCAGGCGTTGAGCTCCTGGTCGAGGCCGGCCCGCAGCGACGGCGGGTCGTCGGCCAGCGAGTGGCGGGCGCCGAAGTCGCTGACCGTCCAGCCGTCGAAGCCGATCTCCCGCTTGAGGATCCGGTCCAGCAGCTGGCGGCTCCCGCAGGCCCAGGCGTGGTTGACCTGGTTGTAGGAGCACATCACGCCGCCGACGTCGCCGCGGTCGATCGCGATCTCGTAGGGCAGGGTGTAGATCTCCCGCAGCGTGCGGCCGTCCACGTTGGACGAGCTGTTGTTGCGGTCGATCTCCTGCTCGTTGGCCACGAAGTGCTTGAGCACCGACTCCACCGGCTCGGCCGGGTTGGCGCCCACGCCCCGGCTGTAGGCGGCGGCCATGAGGCCGGAGAGCACCGGGTCCTCGCCGAGATACTCCGAGGTGCGGCCGCTGCGCGGGTCCCGCCCGCTGGCGATGCCCGGGCCCAGCAGCACGTTGCGCTGCTTGCGCCAGGCCTCGTGGCCCATGGCGACGCCCTTCGCGCGGGCCAGCGCGGTGTCCCACGACGCCGACAGCGAGACGTTGGCGGGGAACACCGTGACGCCCGCCCCGGCGCCGGCGATGGCCGACGGCGCGTCGGTGTACTGGATCGTCGGCGTGCAGGGCACCTGCGCCGGCATCGTGAACGTGACCGGGGTGAACTGGTCGGGCGGCACCTCGCGGGGCCGCGCGGTGGTGAACGTCGTCTGCGCGGGGTTGTTGGCGGACTGCTCGTCGAGCCAGCGCAGCCTCTGGTCGAGCGTCGAGGCCGCGAGCAGGGCGCGGGCCCGCTGCTCCGGCGACCTGTGGGTGTTCATCCACGGGACCCGGGCGCAGTCGGTGTCGGCGGCCGCCGGCGCGGGCACGAGTTGCGCCGCGGGCAGCGCGAGGACGGCGGCCAGCGCGAGGGCGAGGCGGCGCGCGGTGGGTCGGAGATGCATCGGTCAGCCTCCCGGAGGGACGGTGCGGCTTTGAACGATTCAATGCGCCCGCCAGGCTAGAACCACATCGCTCGATGGGTCAACCCCACCGGCTCGGCGAACCTCGGGGGTTGACGGACCGCGGCGGCGCGCCGAGGATGGGCATTCTTGAATCGATTCACGAGAGATCTTGGGAGCAACGATGGTCCGCCCCGCCGCCCCCACCCCCGTCCGGTTCGACCACCGCACCGACGCCGGCGCCGTCCTCGCCGTGCCGAGCCGCACCCCCCGCCTCTCCTGGCAGATCCCCCACGCGCCGGCCGGCTTCACGGCCGCCGCCTACGAGCTCGAGATCACCGTCGACGATGGATCGCCCACGACCCACCTGGTCGAGTCGGCCGAGCAGGTCCTGGTCCCGTGGCCGGCCGCCCCGATCGCCTCGCGCCAGCGGGTCACGGTCCGCGTCCGGGTCCGCGACGCCGGCGGGGACTGGACCGACTGGAGCCCACCGGCGCGGGCCGAGGGCGGCCTGTTCGACCCGGCCGACTGGACCGCCCGGTTCGTCAGCCCGCGCACGCTCGGCGCCCCGGGCGCGCCCGCGCCGCTGCTGCGCGGCCGGCTCGACGTGCCCGGCGAGGTCACCAAAGCCCGGCTCTACGTGACCAGCCACGGCCTGCACCGCGCCGAGCTCAACGGCGAGCGGGTAGGCGACGACGAGCTCGCCCCGGGCTGGACGAGCTATCCCCACCGGCTGCGCTACCGGGCGCACGACGTGACCGAGCTGGTCCGGTCCGGGGCCAACACGCTCGACGTGGCGCTCGGCAACGGCTGGTTCCGCGGCCGGCTCGGCTTCCGCGGCGGCCGCGCCCTCTACGGCGACCGCCTCGCCCTGCTGGCCCAGCTCGAGGTGACCACCGCCGACGGGCGGACCCACCGGCTGGCCACCGACGAGAGCTGGGCGGCCGGCGAGACGGACATCGTCGCCGACGACAACTACGACGGCCAGCGCACCGACCTGCGCCGCCCGGCCCGACCGGCCGAGACGACCGACCCCGTCGACGTGCTCGACGCCGACCTGGGCCGGCTCGTCGCGCCCGAGGGTCCGCCGGTGCGGGTCACCGAGGTGCTGCCGGCGGTCGCGGTCACCACCTCGCCGTCCGGCCGCACGCTGGTCGACTTCGGCCAGAACCTGGTCGGCTGGGTCCGGCTGCGCGCCCGCGGGCTGGCCGCCGGCAGCGAGGTGACGGTCCGGCACGCCGAGGTGCTCGAGGACGGCGAGCTCGGCGTGCGCCCGCTCAAGACCGCCAAGGCCACCGACGCGTACGTCCTGGCCGGTCCCGACGAGGTCACGCTGGAGCCGGTCTTCACCTTCCACGGCTTCCGCTACGCCGAGGTCAGCGGGGTGGCCGACCTGCGCGCGGACGACGTCGAGGCGGTCGTCGTCGGCACCGACCTGCGCCGCACGGGCTGGTTCGAGTCGTCGCACCCGCTGCTCAACCGGTTCCACGACAACGTGGTGTGGAGCGCCCGCGGCAACTTCCTCGACGTGCCCACCGACTGCCCGCAGCGCGACGAGCGGCTCGGCTGGACCGGCGACATCCAGGTGTTCGCGCCGACGGCGACGTTCCTGTTCGACGCGGCCGGCTTCCTCACCACCTGGCTGGCCGACCTCGCGGCCGAGCAGTACCCCGACGGCTCCGTGCCGTTCGTCGTCCCGGACGTGCTGCACACCGAGCGCGCGGCCGCGGCCGCCTGGGGGGACGCGGCGACCGTCGTGCCCTGGGTGGTCTACCAGCGCACCGGCGACGCCGGCATCCTCGCGACCCAGCTGCCCAGCATGCGGGCGTGGGTCGACCGGATGGCCGCGCTCGCCGGCAAGGACTGCCTGTGGACCGGCGGTTTCCAGTTCGGCGACTGGCTCGACCCGACCGCCCCGCCGGAGGCCCCGGCCGCCGCGAAGGCCGACCCGGACGTCATCGCGACCGCGCACCTGGCCCGCTCGGCCGAGATCGTCGCGTCGGCCGCCGCCGTGCTGGGCGACGAGGACACGCGAGCGCACTACGCCGACCTGGCCGCGCGTACCCGGGACGCCTTCGCCCGTGAGTACGTCACCGCCGGCGGTCGCGTGATCAGCGACGCCCAGACGGTCTACGCGCTCGCGCTCGAGTGGGCGCTGCTGCCCGGCGAGCGGGAGCGGGCCGGCGCCGGCCGCCGGCTGGCCGACCTCGTGCGTACCTCCGGCTTCCGGATCAGCACGGGCTTCGTCGGCACGCCGCTGATCGCGGACGCGCTGACCTCGGCGGGCGCGGGCGACGTGGCGCACCGGCTGCTGCTGCAGACCGGCGTGCCGTCGTGGCTCTACGCGGTCACGATGGGCGCGACGACGGTCTGGGAACGGTGGGACAGCATGCTCCCGGACGGCCGGATCAACCCGGGCGAGATGACCTCGTTCAACCACTACGCGCTCGGGGCCGTCGCGGACTGGCTGCACCGCACGGTCGCGGGGCTCGCGCCGGCCGCGCCGGGCTACCGGAGCCTGGTCGTGCGCCCGCTGCCCGGCCCGGTGCTGACCTCGGCCGCCGCCCGCCACCTCACTCCCTACGGCGAGGCCGCGGTCTCCTGGACCCGGGCCGGCGGCCGGTTCGCCCTGTCGGTGCGGGTGCCGGTGGGCAGCACGGCGACCGTGCACCTGCCGGACGGCAGCGACCCGGTCGAGGTCGGCCACGGCAGCCACGAGTTCGACTGCGCCGACCCGTACCCGAGCGTTCCCGCCATGCCCGGCGACCCGACCGTGCGCGACGTGCTCGACCACGAGCCGACGTGGGCCTCGGTGGTGGCGCTGGCGGCGGAGCTCGACGTCACGCACGACGACCGCGACGCGGCCGCGCGGACCCTGGCCTACCTCGACGCGCCGGCGCGGGAGATCGCCGAGGCGCTGGCCCCGGCCGGGCTCGCGCCGCAGGCCGAGACGTTCCGTGCGCGGCTGGTGGCGCTGCTCGGCTGAGCGGCATGCGGGGGTTGACCGCGATGGATGCTCCCGTTAAGGTCTGGTTACTTTCACTGAAACGATTCATACACCACAACCACATAGGAGGTACGGCCATGTTCGACGTCCCGCCGCGGCGCCTGGGTGCGTTCGCGGCCGCCGTGGCGAGCGCCGTGGCGCTCACCGCGTGCAGTGCCGGGAGCCTCGGCTCCAGCGAGGAAGGCGGCAAGACCGCCATCTCGCTCCTGGTCGACAACGCCGAAGCCACCGTGAAGACGGCCGAGCAGGTCGTCAAGGACTTCGGCGCGAAGAACCCGGACATCACCGTCAAGGTCGAGACCCGGCCGCAGGGCACCGAGGGCGACAACATCGTCAAGACCCGGCTGTCCACCGGCGACATGAGCGACGTCTTCTTCTACAACTCCGGCTCGCTGTTCCAGGCCCTCAAGCCCGAGCAGAACCTGGTCGCGCTCGACGACCAGCCCTACGTCGGCCAGCTCGACGACAACTTCAAGACCACGGTGTCCAGCGGCGGCAAGGTGTTCGGCGCGCCGTTCGGCACGTTCATGGGCGGCGCGGTGCTCTACAACCGCAAGGTCTACGAGGACCTCGGCCTGCAGGTGCCCAAGACCTGGGCCGAGTTCATGGCCAACAACGCGAAGATCAAGGCCGCCGGCAAGGTCGCCCCGGTCATCCAGACCTACCAGGAGACCTGGACCTCGCAGCTGTTCATCCTCGGCGACTTCCACAACGTCTCGGCCGCCGACCCGTCGTTCGCCGACAAATACACCAAGAACCAGGTCAAGTACGCCACCTCCCCTGCGGCGCTGAAGGGCTTCCAGCACCTGCAGGAGGTGCACGACGCCGGCTACCTCAACAAGGACTTCGCGTCGGCGAAATACGAGGACGGCCAGCGGATGATCGCGCTCGGTGAGGGCGCGCACTACCCGATGCTGACCGCGGCCGTCGCCAACATCGCCATCAACAACGCCGACAAGGTCGACGACGTCGGCCTGTTCGCCCTCCCCGGCGACGACGCCGCCACCAACGGCCTGACCGTCTGGGCGCCGGGCGGCGCCTACATCCCGACCTCGACGAGCGGCGCCAAGCTCGACGCGGCCAAGAAGCTGCTGGCCTTCATCGCGAGCCCCGACGGCTGCGCCTCGCAGGCCAAGGCCTCGCCGCCGACCGGCCCGTTCGCGGTCAAGGGATGTACGCTGCCCTCCGACGTGCCGCAGTCGATCAAGGACATGCAGCCCTACATCGACCGGCAGGGCGGGTCCAGCCTGGCGTTGGAGTTCCTGTCGCCGGTGAAGGGTCCCTCGCTCGAGCAGATCTGCGTGGAGGTCGGTTCCGGCATCCGCAAGGCGGCCGACGGCGCCACGCTGTACGACCGGGACGTCGAGAAGCAGGCCCAGCAGCTCGGGTTGCCGGGCTGGTAGAGATGGCCGCCGCGGCCCCTGTCCGGGGCCGCGGCGCCCACGTACGAGAGGCCGTGCGATGACGACGCGACGCAGCCCGTACCCGTCCTGGTTCTATCTGCCCGCCGCGCTCATCTACGGCGTGCTGTTCCTCGTGCCGACGTTCGCGTCGTTCTACTTCAGCCTCACCCGCTGGACCATCTTCGACTCGCACTTCATCGGCTTCGAGAACTTCGTGAACTTCTTCCGCGAGCCCGCGCTGGTCTCCGGCCTGACGCACACGCTGGTCTACGCGGTGGTCACCTCGGGCCTCAAGGTGGTCCTCGGGATGCTGCTGGCCGTGCTGCTCACCTCGCAGATCATCGGCCGCGGCTACCTGCGCTCGGTGGTCTTCTTCCCGGTGCTCGTCAGCACGATCGGCGTGGGCCTGACGTTCACGGTGCTGATGAACCCCGAGCGCGGCCTCATCAACGAGTCGCTCGGCGTGCTCGGCATCTCCGGGCCGGGCTGGCTCACGGATCCGGACTACGCGCTGCTGTCGGTGGCGCTGGTCGACGTCTGGAAGGGCGTCGGGCTGGCGACCCTCATCTACATCGCCGGCATCGTCTCGATCCCGCAGGAGTACTTCGAGGCCGCCCGCGTCGACGGCGCCAGCTCCACGGCCAGCTTCTTCCGCATCATCCTGCCGCTGGCCCGACCCGCCACGGTGACGGTCGTCATCCTGTCGCTGATCGGCGGCCTGCGCTCGTTCGACCTCATCTGGGCGATGACGCGGGGCGGCCCGGGCTTCACCTCCGACGTCATCGCGTCGGTCATCTACAAGCAGTACCAGGCCGGCTTCTACGGCCTCTCCACCGCGGGCAACGTGATCCTGTTCCTGGTGGTCACCGCCATCGTCCTGCCGCTGTACTGGTTCCTGTCGCGCAAGGAGGTCGAGCTGTGACCGCGACCGCCGCCACCCGTCGCCGCCCGCGCCGCCGGAACTACTGGCTCAGCGGCGTGGCCATTCTGCTGTCCATGGTGGTCTTCCTGGTGCCGTTCGCGTTCATCCTCCTGACCGCGGTCAAGGACCGGCAACAGGCCGCGCTGCTGGACTTCTCCTGGCCCGAGAACTTCCAGGTCGTGCAGAACTTCATGGACGTGGTAAAGGCCCGTGACTACATGCTCATCATCGCGTTCATCAACAGCACGATCCTGACGGTCGCGAGCGTGGCCATCATGGTGGTGCTGGCCGCGATGGTCGCCTATGTGTTGCAGCGCAGGAAGTCCCGCTGGAACGTGCTCATCAACTTCCTGGTGCTGTCGGGCCTCATCATCCCGCCGGCCGTCGTACCCACCATCTGGGTGCTCCAGAGACTGGGCCTGTTCCGCACGATGCCCGGCCTGATCCTGGTCGAGGTGGCGTTCGGCATCTCGTTCGCGATCCTGCTGTTCCGCGCGTTCATCGCCAGGATCCCCCGCGAGCTCGACGAGGCCGCCATCATCGACGGCGCGTCGCCCTTCCGGTTGTTCTTCCGGGTCATCTTCCCGCTGCTGCGCTCGGTCGCGATCACGGTGATCGTCGTGCAGTCGGTCACGGTCTTCAACGACTTCGTCAACCCGCTCTACTTCCTGCCCGGCGAGCAGAACGCGACCGTCCAGCTGACGCTCTACAACTTCTCGAGCCAGTTCACGTCGCAGTACAACCTGCTGTTCATGAACATCCTCCTCATCACGATTCCGCCCCTGATCATGTTCATGTTCTTCAACCGCCGCATCGTCGAGGGAATGACCGCCGGCGCGATCAAAGGCTGAGGAGCGGAAAGGAGCAACCTTCTCGTGTCACCGTCGGCGACCTTCCTGTTGGAGCGCACCCACCGGGCGGGGCTGCGCGACGTCGTCGCGGTCCGGCCGGCGGCGGGCGGGCTCGCGGCGCTCGCGGGCATCGCCACCCGCCGCGACGCGCCGCCCGTGTTCGTCAAGGCCTTCGCGGACCCGCCGGCCGACGACGTGTTCGCCGCGGAGGCCGAAGGGCTGGCCGTCCTGCGCGACCGAGGCGGCGTGGCGACGCCCGAGGTGGTCCTCGCCGATCGGGAACTGCTCGTGCTGTCCATGCTGCGACCCCGGCCGCGCAGCGAGGCGTTCTGGGAGCAACTCGCCCATGCGCTCGCCCGCCTGCACCTGACCATCACCCATCCCCGCTTCGGCTGGCACCGTGACAACTGGCTCGGCCGCCGCCGGCAGGTCAACACCTGGGACGCCGACGGGTTCCGGTTCTTCGCCACGCACCGGCTGCTCCGGTGGCTCGGCGAACCCCGCGTCGAGGCGGCGCTCGACGCCACCGACCGCGCGGCGCTGGAACGGTTGTGTGACCGGCTGCCCGACCTGCTACCGGACCGACCGGCCTGCCTGACCCACGGCGACCTGTGGGCCCAGAACGTCCTGGCCACCGCGGACGGGCGCCCCGCCCTGATCGACCCGGCGGTCTCCTACATGTGGGCCGAGGTGGACCTCGCCCACGTGTGGACCACCGCGCCGCCGCCGGAGGCGCACCGGTTCTTCGCGGTCTACGCGGAGCTGACCGCCCTCGACGACGACTGGCGCGCCCGCATGCCGATCGTCCAACTGCGGCAACACCTCGCCGTGCTGGCCCAGTTCGACGACGACTGGGGCGCCGCCGACCAGATCCGCGCCACCCTCGCCCCGTTCCGACCCCGCACCTGAGCGCGGTCTAGCGGGTGCGGCGGCGTTTGCGTTCGCTGGACTGGCGGATGGCCAGCTCCGGCTGGAAGACCACGTGGCGGTGCTCGTGGTGGTCCGGGTCCGTGGACTCCTCCAGCAGCAGCTGCGCCGCCGTGCGGCCCAACTGCTCGCGGGGCTGGCGCACCGACGACAGCGGCACCGCCGCGCCGGCCGCGAACTCGATGTCGTCGTAGCCGACCAGGGCGACGTCGTCGGGCACGCGCAGCCCGTGGGCGGTCAACGCCTGCAGCACGCCCAGGGCCACCAGGTCGTTGGCGCAGAAGATGGCCGTCGGGCGGCGGGCCGACGGCAGGGCGACGATCTCGTCGGCGGCCTGGCGACCGGCCGAGACCGACAGGACCGGCGTCTCCACCACCAGCGGCGCCGGCAGGCCCTGTTCGGACAGCGCCGCCTCCGCGCCGGCCCGGCGGTCGGTGACCTGGCGCAGGCCCAACGGGCCGCCGACGAAGGCGATCCGGCGGTGGCCGCGCTCGGCCAGGTGGGCAGCGGCGATGCGGCCGCCGAGCACGTCGTCGACGGCGACCGAGCACTGGTTGGCCAGGCCGGCGCCGCGGTCGACCAGGACCACGGGGATGCCGCGACTGACGATGCGGTCGAGGCGGGGCTGGCGGCCGTCGCTGACCGGGGTGACCAGGATGCCCTGGACCCGCTGCTCCTCGAGCACCTCCAGGTGCCGGTGCTCGCGGGCCATGTCGCCGCCGCTGTTGCAGACCACCACCATGCCGCCGCCGGCTTCGACGATCGACTCCGCGCCGCGGACCACGTCGGTGAAGAACGGGTTCGACACGTCGAGCACCACGATGGCGACGGTGCGGCTGCGGCCGGCCCGGAGCTGGCGCGCCGAGTCGTTGCGGACGAAGCCGAGCTCCTCGATCGCCTCCTGGACCCGCTTGCGGGTCTGCGGCGAGACGATGTCGGGGCGGTTGAGCACGTTGCTCACCGTGCCGAGGGACACCCCGGCCCGTTGCGCGACCTCTTTGATGCTCGCCGCCATGGTCGATCAGCGTACGCGATCCACTGAAACGTCTCATACCTTGACTCCCCCGCCGGATGACGGATATCTTCGATGCCGAACCTGAAACGTTTCAGGGGACACGTGCCGGCGCGGAGGACCCAGACATGACCGAGCTTGCCCAGGCGACCCGGAGCCGCGTGCTGGCGGCGCTGCACGACCAGCGGATCGAGACCGCCTCCTGGGCGTTCGGCAACTCCGGCACCCGCTTCAAGGTCTTCGCCCAGGAGGGTGTCCCCCGCGACCCCTACGAGAAGATCGCCGACGCCGCCACCGTGCACCGCTTCACCGGCGTCGCTCCGACCGTCGCGCTGCACATCCCGTGGGACAAGGTCGACGACTACGCCGCCCTCGCCGCGTTCGCCAAGGAGCGCGGCATCGGCCTCGGCGCCATCAACGCCAACGTGTTCCAGGACGACGACTACAAGCTGGGCTCGGTGACCAACCCCGATCCACGCGTACGGGCGAAGGCGCTCGCCCACCTCCTCGAGTGCGTCGACATCATGGACGCCACCGGCTCCCGTGACCTCAAGCTGTGGTTCTCCGACGGCACCAACTACCCCGGCCAGGACGACATCCGCACGCGCCAGGACCGGCTCGCCGAGGCGCTCCGCTCGACGTACGACCGGCTCGGCGCCGACCAGCGGATGCTGTTGGAATACAAGCTCTTCGAGCCGGCCTTCTACACCACCGACGTGCCCGACTGGGGCACCGCGTACGCCCACTGCCTGGCGTTGGGCGACCGGGCCCAGGTGGTCATCGACACCGGGCACCACGCCCCCGGCACCAACATCGAGTTCATCGTCGCCGTCCTCCTGCGCGCGGGAAAGCTCGGCGGGTTCGACTTCAACTCCCGGTTCTACGCCGACGACGACCTCATGGTCGGGGCGGCCGACCCGTTCCAGCTGTTCCGCATCATGTGCGAGATCGTGTCCGCGGACGCCCTCACGTCGTCCGCCGGGATAGCGTTCATGCTCGACCAGTGCCACAACATCGAGCCCAAGATCCAGGCGGTGATCCGGTCCGTGACCAACGTGCAGGAGGCCACCGCCAAGGCCCTGCTCGTCGACGCGACCGCGCTGGCCGCCGCCCAGCGCGCGGGTGACGTGCTTGCCGCCAACGACGTGCTGATGGACGCGTACCACACCGATGTCCGGCCCCTGCTGCGGTCGCTGCGCGAGGAGATGGGGCTCGACCCGGATCCGGTCGGCGCCTACAAGCGGTCCGGCTACCACGAAACCGTCAAAGCCGAGCGCGTCGGCGGCCAGGCCGCCGGCTGGGGAGCCTGATGTCCACGGTGGATGACCTGATCCAGCGGTCCAACCGGCTGGGTGCCGACCCGCGCAACACCAACTACGCGGGCGGCAACACGTCCGCGAAGGGCACGGCCACCGACCCGGTCACCGGCGGTGACGTGGAACTGTTGTGGGTCAAGGGCTCCGGCGGTGACCTCGGCACGCTGACGCCCGCCGGGCTGGCGGTGCTGCGGCTCGACCGGTTGCGGGCGCTGGTCGACGTCTATCCCGGCGTCGACCGGGAGGACGAGATGGTCGCCGCGTTCGACTACTGCCTGCACGGCCGGGGCGGCGCGGCGCCGTCGATCGACACCGCGATGCACGGCCTCGTCGGCGCCGACCACGTCGACCACCTCCACCCCGACTCCGGCATCGCGCTCGCCACGGCGGCCGACGGCCCCACCCTGACCAAGGAGATCTTCGGCGACCGGGTCGCCTGGGTGCCGTGGCGGCGTCCCGGCTTCCATCTCGGCCTCGACATCGCCGCCGTCCGCCGGGCCAACCCGCAGGCGATCGGCGTGATCCTCGGCGGGCACGGCATCACCGCCTGGGGCGCGACCAGCGCCGAGTGCGAGGCCAACTCGCTGGAGATCATTGAGACGGCGGCCGCCTACCTCGCCGAGCACGGCCGGCCGGAGCCCTTCGGGCCGGTCGTTCACGAGCCCCTTCCCGAGCCCGAGCGACGCGAGCGGGCCGCCGCGCTCGCCCCGGTGATCCGCGGGCTCGCCTCCACCGACCGGCGCGTGGTCGGCCACTTCACCGACACGCCTGAGGTCCTCGACTTCCTGGCCCGCGCCGAGCACCCCCGCCTGGCCGCGCTCGGCACGTCGTGCCCCGACCACTTCCTGCGTACGAAGGTGCGCCCGCTCGTCCTCGACCTGCCGCCGACCGCGCAGCTGTCCGATGTGGTCGACCGGCTCCGCGCACTGCACACCGCCTACCGCGACGGCTACCGGGCCTACTACGAGCGGCACGCCACGCCCGACTCCCCGCCGATGCGCGGCGCCGACCCCGCGATCGTGCTCGTGCCCGGCGTCGGCATGTTCTCGTTCGGCGCCAACAAGCAGACCGCCCGGGTCGCCGGCGAGTTCTACGTCAACGCCGTCAACGTGATGCGCGGCGCCGAGTCGGTCTCCCGCTACGCGCCGATCGACGAGGCCGAGAAGTTCCGCATCGAATACTGGCGGCTCGAGGAGGCCAAGCTCCAGCGCATGCCCAAGCCCCGGCCGCTGGCGAGCCGGGTCGCGTTCGTCACCGGCGGCGGCTCCGGCATCGGCCGCGCCATCGCCCACCGCCTCGCCGCCGAGGGCGCCTGCGTCGTCGTCGCCGACCGCGACGGCGCGGCCGCGGCCCGCGTGGCGACCGAGATCGGCACCACCGACGTCGCGATCCCGGTCACCGCCGACGTCACCGACACCGCCGCCGTCGTGGCCGCCCTGCGCCAGGCCAGCCTCGCGTTCGGCGGCGTCGACCTGGTCGTCAACAACGCGGGCCTGTCCGTCTCCAAGCCCCTGCTGGAGACCACCGACGCCGACTGGGACCTCCAGCACGACGTCATGGCCAAGGGCTCCTTCCTGGTGTCCCGCGAGGCCGCCCGCATCCTCGTCGCCCAGGGTTGCGGCGGCGACATCGTCTACATCTCCTCCAAGAACTCCGTGTTCGCCGGCCCCAACAACGTCGCCTACGGCTCGGCCAAGGCCGACCAGGCCCACCAGGTGCGCCTGCTGGCGGCCGAGCTCGGCCCGCACGGCATCCGGGTCAACGGCATCAACCCCGACGGCGTCGTACGCGGCTCCGGCATCTTCGCCGGCGGCTGGGGCGCCAAGCGGGCCGCGGTCTACGGGGTCAAGGAGGAGGAGCTCGGCGCGTACTACGCCCAGCGCACCCTGCTCAAGCTGGAGGTGCTGCCGGAGAACGTGGCCAACGCGGTGTTCGCCCTCACCGCCGGCGACCTGTCGCACACCACCGGCGTGCACGTGCCCGTCGACGCCGGGGTCGCCGCGGCGTTCCTGCGGTGAGCGCGTACGCCGCCGTCGACCTCGGCGCCGCCAGCGGGCGCGTGGTGGTCGGCCGGCTGGGCGACGGCCGGCTCGACCTCACGACGGTGCACCGGTTCGCCAACCAGCCCGTACGGGCCGGCGGCACGCTGCACTGGGACGTCCTCGCGCTCTACGCGGGCATCCTCGACGGGTTGCGGGCCGCCGGCCCCGTCGACAGCGTCGGGATCGACTCGTGGGCCGTCGACTACGGGTTGCTCGACGCGACCGGGGCCCTGCTGGGCAATCCCGTGCACTACCGGGACTCCCGCACGGACGCGGTCTGGAAGGCGACCGCCGCCCGGTTGGGCGAGGAGCGGCTCTACGCCACCACGGGGTTGCAGCAGCTGCCGTTCAACACGCTCTACCAGCTGGCCGCGGCGGCCGGCACACCGCAGCTCGCCGCCGCCCGGCACCTGCTGCTGATCCCTGACCTGATCGCCTTCTGGCTCACCGGCTCGGTCGGGGCCGAGGAGACCAACGCCTCCACCACCCAGCTGTACGACGTGCGGGCACGCGCCTGGGCGACCGACCTGATCGCCGACGCCGGGCTGCCGCTCGAGCTGTTCCCGCCGCTGCGCCGGCCCGGCGACCGGATCGGTCCCGTGCGCGCCGAGCTGCCCTATGCCACCGACGTCGTGGCGGTCGGGTCCCACGACACCGCCTCCGCCGTGGTCGGGGTGCCGGCCGACGGGACCGACTTCGCGTACATCTCGTGCGGCACCTGGTCCCTGGTCGGTGTGGAGCTCGATGTGCCGGTGCTCACCGAGGCCAGTCGGCTGGCCAACTTCACCAACGAGGGCGGGGTCGACGGCACGATCCGTTACCTGCGCAACGTGATGGGGCTCTGGCTGCTGCAGGAATGCGTACGCGCGTGGGGTGGCGCCGAGCTCGCCGCGCTGCTGCGGGCGGCGGCCGACGAGCCGGCGTTCGGCGCCGTCGTCGACGCGGACGACCCCGTGTTCCTGCCGCCGGGCGAGATGCCGGAGCGGCTCGCCGCCGAGTGCCGGCGCACCGGCCAGCGCGCTCCGTCGACGCGGCCGGCGTTGGTGCGGTGCATCATGGACAGTCTGGCCCTGGCCCACCGGCGGGCGGTGCGGGCGGCGGAGTCGTTGTCCGGGCGCGAGGTGCGGGTCGTGCATCTGGTCGGCGGCGGCGCGCACAACGAGCTGCTGTGCCAGCTGACCGCCGACGCCTGTGGGTTGCCGGTGCTGGCGGGTCCGGTGGAGGCGACGGCGGTCGGCAACGTGCTTGTCCAGGCGCGCGCGGCCGGCGTGGTGCGCGGCGACCTGCCCGCCCTGCGCGAGCTGGTGCGGAAGACGCACGAGGTGCGGCGCTACGAGCCGCGCGGCGACACCGCGGCGTGGGACGCGGCGGCCGGTCGGCTGGGGTGACCCCGGAGTCGTTACGCGGGGCGACGGTCGCCACCTTCGCCGCGTTCGGCGCGTCGGGGTTGGCGTTCGCCAGCCTGTTCGCCCGCATTCCGCAGATCCGCGACCAGCTCGGCCTGACTCCCGGCGGGCTCGGCCTGACGCTGCTGGCCGGGTCGGCGGGCTCGGTGCTCGCGCTGGTCCTCGCCGGTCCGGTGGTGGCCCGGCACGGGTCGCGGCGGGTCGTCTCCGTCAGTGCGGTGCTGTTCGCCGTCGGGCTCGCGACGGCGGCGGTCGGCGCGCTGGTGGCCGTGCTGCCGGTGGTGGTCGGCCTGTTCGTGCTCGGCGCCGCCACCGGGGCGTGGGACGTCGCGATGAACCTGCAAGGGACGGTGCTGGAGCGGCACCTCGGCCGGCCGATCATGTCGCGGTTGCACGCCGGGTTCTCGGTCGGCACCGTGGCCGGCGCGCTGGTCGGGGCCGCGCTGGTGGCGCTGTCCGTGCCGGTGGCGGTGCACCTGGGCGTCGTCGCCGTGGTGGTGGCCGGGTGCGTGCCCGGCTTCGCGCGTGGTTTCCTTCCTGACGAGCCCGCCTCGGCCGGGCCGGCGCCGCGGACCGGCTTCGGCGCCTGGCGGGAGCCGCAGACCCTCCTCATCGGACTCTTCGTGCTGGCCTTCACGCTGGCGGAGGGCGCGGGCAACGACTGGATCGTCATCGCGGCGGTCGACGGGCACCGTGCGGCGCCGGCGATCGGCACGCTGGCCTTCGCGGCGTTCCTGGCGGCGATGACCGCCGGGCGGTGGTGCGGGCCGTGGCTGCTGCACCGCTACGGCCGGGTGCCGGTGCTGCGCGGGCTGGCGGTCACGGGTCTGGTCGGCGCCGCGCTGTTCGTGTTCGCGCCGGCGCTGCCGCTGGCGTTGGCCGGGGCGGTGCTGTGGGGGCTGGGCACGGCGCTGGGCTTCCCGGTCGGGATGAGCGCCGCGGCCGCCGACCCCGCGTTCGCCGCGGGCCGGGTGAGCGTGGTCGCGACGATCGGCTACTGCGCGTTCCTCGCCGGTCCGCCGCTGCTGGGGCTGCTCGGCGACCGGCTGACCGTACTCCGGGCGCTCGTGGTCGTGGCCGTGCTGTTCGGCGTGGCGACGTTCCTCAGCGGGGCGTTGCGCGAGGGCGCCGCACGCTGAAACTTGTCGGTGGTGGCTGTCAGGATGTCGCCATGGAGCAGACGCTGACCCGCCAGCAGGCCTCGGACGCGGTTCTCGACCTGGGCTGGCGGTTCCTGCTGGGATCGTTGCGCGCGGCGGTGCCGGTCGGATCACTGGCGGAGGCGGCCGCCGTCGCGACGCGCGCCGTCGCGGCGTGCGGCGACGACGCCGACGGGCACCTACGCGTCGACCTACGGTCGGACCGGGTCGTGCTCGCGCTGCAGTCGCTCTCCCGCGGCGAGGTCACGGGCCGCGACGTCGACCTGGCCCGGCGTGTCTCGACCGCCGTCGAGCACGCCGGGTCGCCGTCCACTGGTGCCCTCCAGCTGCTCGAGATCGCCATCGACGCCCTCGACATCGCGGCGATCCGACCGTTCTGGGCGGCGGTGCTGGGCTACGCCGCCGAGCCGGGAGGCGGCGGGCTCGTCGACCCGGCGGGCCAGGGGCCGGCGATCTGGTTCCAGCAGATGGACGAGCCGCGCCCGCACCGCAACCGCATCCATTTCGACCTGTGCCTGCCGCACGACGAGGCCGCGGGCCGGATCGCGGCGGCCCAGGCGGCCGGCGGGCGGCTGGTCTCCTCGGCGGGCGCCCCCGCGTTCTGGATCCTGGCGGACGCAGAAGGCAACGAGATCTGCATAACGACCTGGCAGGGTCGCGACTAGCCGCGATGCGGCCGGAAGGGGGGCGACCACGAACAGGGGCGAAGCCGAGCGGTTCTAAGTATGCGGGCTCAACCTCGAGCTTGCCCGCGCGTGGGAGGGTGGCGCGGTGCGGAAGTCGACGGGGGTCGTGGTGGGCGCCGCGGTGGCGGTGCTCGCCGTCGCGGTGGGTGGGGCCGTGCTGGTGCGGGACGGGGCGACGGGGCGGCGCCCCGACCGCACCGACGCGGCCGATGCGTGGCGGGTGGTCGAGCGGGCTTTCCCGGTCGACGACGAGTGGATGGGCGGGCCGCAGGTCCTGCTCGCGGACCCGAAGCGGTGCTTCACGGGCTTCGGCCGCGACGGGCTGTCCACCGCCTACTGGGTCGGCACCGGCGACTGCGCCACCGCCGAGGTGGTGACGCCACCCAAGCGGCCGCAGGGCGACTACCTGCCGGGCGACGACCGCAACGGGATCCTGTCGGCGGTGCCGGCCCGCGGCGGCGGCTACCTGGCGATCGCGAAGCACACCTTCGCGAACGACGCCTACGCCTACAACACGTCGATCCTGCGCGGCGACGGCACGCCCGAGGGGTGGCGGACCGTCGCCCGCTTCGACGCGGCGGACGGCGAGGACCCGCAGGCCAGCCACGTGGGCCCGATCGCGCTGACGACGACGCGGGACGGCTACGTCGCGGTCGGCCGCGACAACGACCGCCCGCTGGCGTGGCTGTCCGCCGACGGGGTCAGCTGGCGCGCGGTCGACCTGCCCGCCGATGGCGCCGTTGGCGTCGGCGTCAACGCCGTCGCCGCGGCGCCCGACGGACGGTTGGTGGCGATCGGCACGAGCGCGCGACCCAACGAGCACTACGCCATCCGTACGTGGGTGTCGGCCAACGGCGGCCGAACCTGGCAGACCGGCACGATCCCCGACCTGGGCGGCGACCCCCAGCTCCCCCTGCTGCTCCACGACGGCCGGCGATTCGTCGCACTGGGCGGCGCCGACGGCGACCTCCGCGGCGCGGCCCTGGTGCTCACGTCGCCGGACGGCCAACACTGGCAACGCGACGAAGCGGCTGCCAACGCCCGCATGATCACCGCGGCCACCGTGCTGCCCGGCGGCGAGCTGCTCGCCGTCAGCAGCACGGGCGAGGAGCAGGAAACCGAGGAGTCCGGCGGCACCCGCGAGTGCGCCGCCGCCTGGCACAGCAGCCCCGACGGTTGGATCCGAGAGGAACTCGGCTGCCTCGGCGTCCCGACCTCGCTGACCGTGCTGAAGGACGGCCGCGTGGCCGCGGTCCACTGGACCACGCTGTTCCTCCGCGCCGCCAAGACGCCCTGACCCGGCGATCAGCCGCGCACGCCATGACCGCCGGCCCGCGCGTCGCGGCGCCGGGGACGTCGCCGACGAGGACCCGGCGCGCCGGTTAGGGCGGTCCGCGGTACACGCGGTACACGCGGGCCGGGCGGTCCAGGCGGACCGGGTGGTCCGGGCGGACCGGGTGGTCCGGGCGGACCGGGCGGTCCAGGCGGACCGGGCGGTCCACGCGGTCCGCGGTCCGCGGTCCGGGCGGACCGGGCGGTCCGGACAGTCCACGCGGTCCGCGGTCCGCGGTCCGCGGTCCGCGCGGTCCACGCGGTCCACTCGGTCCACGCGGTCCGGGCGGTCCACGCGGTCCGGGCGGTCCACGCGGTCCGGGCGGTCCACGCGGTCCGCGGTCCGGGCGGTCCGGGTGCGGTCAGGTCAGCCGGTCATCGGGCCGGTCGACTCGCGCACCGTGAGGTAGGTCGGCAGCACCACCGCGCGGCGTTGTGGCTGCGGCGCCCGGTGGTCGAGGCCCGCCACCAGCAGCGACACCGCCATCCGGCCGGCCTGTTCGATCGGCGCGGTCAGGGTCGTCAGCGGCGGGTTGCTGAAGTCGGCGCCGAAGATGTCGTCGCAGCCGACCACGCTGACGTCCGCCGGCACCCGCACGCCGCGCTCCCGCAGCCGCGTCAGCATGCCGATCGCGAACAGGTCGTTGAACGCCACGCACCCCGTCGCGCCGCTGTTGAGGACCGCGTCCGCCGCCGCCGTGCCCGAGCCCCGGCCCGGCGGGAAGGGGCCGACCCGCTCGGCCGGGAGCCCGTGCCGCGCGAGCGCCACCCGCATCGCCTGCCAGCGGGCCTGGTTGGACCACGACTGGGTCGGGCCCGCTACGTAGACGATGGACCGGTGGCCGAGCGAGACCAGGTGCTCGACCGCCTGCGCGATGCCCGCCGGGGTGTCGATCACGACGCTGGGTACGCCGCGCACGTTGCGATTGACCGTGACCAGCGGGATCTCCGCGGCCAGGGCGACCAGCGACCGCGCCGGCAACCGGGACGCGCCCAGGATCGCGCCGTCGAGTGAGCGGCGCATCGTGTGCAGCATCTCGATCTCGTGGTCGGCCGAGTCCTCCGTGTCGATCAGGAGGTGCGCGTAGCCGGCCGCCTTCAGCTGCTGCTGCGTACCCCTGATCATGCCGAAGTAGAACGGGTTGGTGACGTCGGAGACCACCAGCGCGACCGTGCCGGTGCGACCCGAGGCGAGCGCTCGGGCCGGCGGGTGCGGCACGTAGTCGAGCTCCCGCGCCGCCGCCTGGATCCGCTCCCGGGTGGCCGCGCTGACCCGGGACGGCCGGGACAGCGCACGCGACACCGTCGAGGTCGCCACGCCCGTCGCCGCCGCGATGTCGGCGATCGTCACCGGCCGGCGCCGCCCGCTCTCCGTCACGGTCGCCAGCCAACCATCGATGGCAACACATGGCAAACGGTTGTCATCGGGTTGACCGGGGTGGCAGCGTCGGCCCACACATCACCCCATCGACCATCCCCACTCCCTCGCAGGAGTTCCTATGGACAGAAGAAGGTTCGTCGCACTGGCCGGCGCCCTCGCCCTGACCGCGGGCCTGGCCGCCTGCGGTTCCGACGACGGCGAAGGAGCCGGCGGCGACAACGAGGGCGTCACCCTCACCATGCTCATGGGCGTCAACAACATCTATCCCGAGCAGCAGCGGCAGTGGTTCGCCGAGGTCTCCGACAAGTTCAAGCAGGAGACCGGCGCGACCGTGCGGTTCGAGACGTTCGCCTCCGCCAACGACGAGCTGACGAAGATCCAGACGTCGGTGGTCGCGGGCCAGGGCCCCGACGTCTACGCGCTCGGCACGACCTTCACCCCCACGGCGTACGCGACGGGCGCGTTCGTCGAACTGAAGGCCGACGACTGGGACAAGGTCGGCGGGCGCGACCGGTTCCTCCCGGCCACGCTGGGCATCTCCGGGCCCGACCAGGAGCACGAGGTCGGCATCCCGTTCGCCAGCCGGCCGTTCGTCATGGCCTACAACAAGGAGATGCTGGCGGCGGCCGGCATCGACAAGCCCGCCGACAGCTGGGACGGCCTGCGCGACCAGGCCAAGCAGCTGACCAAGGGCGGGCAGCACGGCCTGGCGATCGGTTACGCCGACGGCTTCGACCCGTGGAAGTTCATCTGGGCGATGACGATCCAGGCGGGCACGCCGGTGGTGCAGGACGGCAGGGCCGCGCTCGACGGCCCCAACACCAAGAAGGCCTACGAGACCTATCTGGGTTGGCTGGCGACCGACAAGGTGGTCGACCCCGCCGCCGTCGGTTGGAAGAACGCCCAGGCGATCGCGGCGTTCGGTGAGGGCAAGGCGGCGTTCCTGCCGATGGTCTCGGCGAGCTCCAAGGTGACGCTGGACAAGTCGAAGGTCGCCGGGAAGTACGCGTACGCCGTGATGCCGACGATCCCGCCCGGCGCGACCAGCCTCCCCTCCGGCGGAGTCGGCGCGACCAGCATCCTCTCGGGCGACAACGTCGTGGTCGCGAAATACAGCAAGCACAAGGACCTCGCGCTGGCCCTGGTGAAGCTGCTCACCAGCGAGGAGATGCAGACGAGCTACTACCGGACGTTCGGCGAGCTGCCGACCAACCAGGCCGCGGCCGACAAGCTCGGCAGCGACCCGGCGCTGGCCGCGATCGTCGAGTCGGCCGGCAAGTCCGAGAACACCCCGTTCACCGGCGGCTGGAGCCAGGTGCAGCTCGCGCTGACCAACGTGGTCGTGCAGTCGATCCCCGACCTGTCCGCCGGCCGGGTCGACGACGGCAAGCTGACCGGCCTGCTCGGCCAGGCCCAGACCACCGCGCAAGAAGCGCTCGACAAGGCGAAGTGACCCGGCCGCGCCGCACCGCCACCCGGCAGGGACGTCCACTCTGGATGTTCCTGCCGGGCGGCGTGCTCACCCTCCTGGTCATCGTCGCCCCGCTGCTGCTCGCGCTCTACATCTCGCTGCTCGACCTCGACCAATATTCCATCCGCGAGTGGGTCGGCGCCGAGTTCATCGCGTTCGACAACTACGTCGAGGCGGTCCGCGACTCACACCTGGTGCACGCGATCGGCATCAGCATCGCGTACTCCGCGCTCGTCACCGTCGGCTGCCTGCCGCTCGGCCTGGCGGCGGCGGTCGCGACCCAGGACCGGTTCAAGGGCCGCGGTCTCGTCCGCTCGGTCCTGCTGGTCCCCTACGTGCTCCCGGCGTTCGTGGTCGGCAGCACCTGGCGGATCATCCTCCAGCCGGACGGCATCGCGAACCGGGTGCTCGGCACCGACGGGCTGTGGCTCAACGGCCCGCGCAGCTTCTGGGCGCTGGTGCTCGTGCAGCTCTGGGCCGGCTGGCCGCTGGTCTACCTGCTCGCCGCGGCCGGCCTGCAGTCGGTCGACGCGACCGTGCACGAGGCCGCGGCCCTCGACGGCGCCGGCTGGTGGGCCAAGCTGCGCCACGTGGTCCTGCCGCAGCTGCGTGGCCCGGTCTCCCTGGCGCTGGTCATCTCCTTCCTGCACAACGTCAACAGCTTCACGCTGCCGTTCGTGCTGTTCGGCGTGCCCAGCCCGTACGACGTCGAGGTGTTGCCCGTGCTGACCTATGTGGAGAGTTTCCAGAACTTCGAGTTCGGGCTGAGCGTCGCGATGGCGGTGGTCTCGCTGGTCCTCGTGGCCATCCCGATGGCGGTCTACCTGCGGGCCGTGCGCCTGGACACCGGCCGGGACCGGGGTTCGCGATGAGGTCCCGCTCGGAAGACGTCGCCCGCCTGCTGCCCGGCCCGCTGCGCGCCGTCGTGCTGGCCGTGCTGCTGCTCGTCACCCTCGGCCCGCTGGCCTACATGGCCCTCGCGAGCGTCAGCTCCGACCTCGCCGTCGCGCGCGGCGCGCTGTGGCCGGACGGGTTCCACATCGACAACTACGCCCGGATCTGGTCGACCACCGGGCTCGGCCGCGGCCTGGTCAACAGCGTGCTGGTCGCCGGCGCCGTGGCCGTGGTCAGCGCGTTCGTCGCGCTGCTGTCCGCGTACGTCCTGGTGCGCTATGCCTTCCGCGGCCGCGTCGCGGTGCTGCGCGCCCTGCTCGCGCTGCAGAGCATCCCCGGCACCCTGTTGCTGCTGCCCGTGTTCGTGCTGTTCGCCAGCGCCGCCACCGCGCTCGGCGTCACCATCATCGGCACCCGGTGGGCGGTGCTCGTCACCTACCTCACCTTCGCGCTGCCGTTCTCGACGTGGGTGATGGTGACCTACCTGCGTGAGCTGCCGCCGGAGCTCGACGAGGCGGCGCGGGTCGACGGCGCGTCGCCGTGGCGGGTGCTGACCCGGGTGATCGCCCCGCTGAGCTGGCCCGGCCTGGTGGTCAGCGGCGTGTTCGCGTTCCTGCTCGGCTGGAACGACGTGCTGTTCGCCTCGGTGCTCAC
Source organism: Asanoa sp. WMMD1127 (assembly GCF_029626225.1). NCBI lineage: Bacteria > Bacillati > Actinomycetota > Actinomycetes > Micromonosporales > Micromonosporaceae > Asanoa > Asanoa sp. WMMD1127. Next base: position 5,653,260 of record NZ_JARUBP010000001.1, on the reverse strand, counting down.
CAATCCGGACACCCGCACGGCCGCGGTCGAGCTGCAGATCTTCGGCGCGAGCCAGGAGGGCGGCGCGCTTCCGGTCTACGGGCAGCTGATGGCGGCCGCCCTGGTCTGCGCCGTCCCGGTGGTCGCGCTCTACCTCGTTTTCCAGCGTTACCTGGTGGCCGGCCTGACGACGGGAGGCGTGCGATGACACAGTGGACACTGTCCGGCTTCGGCGACGAGATCGATCCGGATCCCGTGGTGCAGCTGGCCGTCCTGGCCGCCCTCGGCGCCCGGCATCTCGAACTGCGCAGCGCCTGGGACGTCAACGTCGTCGACCTCGACGCCGGCCGGCTCGACCGGATCGCCGCGCTGCTCGCCGAACGGGGCATGGCGGTGTCGGCCATCGCGTCGCCCATCGGCAAGGTGCAGATCACCGACGACCCGGCCGGCGAGCGCGACCGCCTGACCCGGGCGATCGCCGCCGCGCACCGCCTCGACTGCCGCTATATCCGCCTGTTCTCGTTCTACCGCCCGCCCGGCGTCACCGCGCAGGACATCCGCGACGAGGTGCTGACCCGGATGCGGGACTGGGCCGCGACGGCCGAGCGGGAAGGGGTCGTGCTGGTGCACGAGAACGAGAAGGAGATCTACGGCGACACACCGGAGCGCGTACGCGACATCGTCGAGTCGGTCGGCTCCCCCGCCCTGCGGGTCGCCTGGGACAACGCCAACTTCGTGCAGGTCGGCGTGCGGCCGTTCACCGACGGCTACGCACAGCTCCGCCCGTACCTCGAATATCTGCAGGTCAAGGACGCGATGGCCGACACCGGCGAGGTGGTGCCGGCCGGCGCGGGCGACGGCGAGCTCCGGGAGACGCTGACCGCCCTGCGCGACGACGGCTACGCCGGCTTCGCCTCGCTCGAACCGCACCTCGCCCTGCAGAGCGCCACCGGCGGCTTCTCCGGCCCCGCGGAGTTCGGCCGGGCCGCCCGGGCGTTCGCCGCGCTCACCCACGAGATCGGAGTCCAGACGGCATGACGACAATCCCCGTCACGGTGGTCGGCGCCGGCATCATCGGCGAGACGCACGCCGACGCGGTGCTCCGCCATACCCGGCTGCGGGTGGCCGCGGTCGTCGACCCGGACGCCGCCGCCCGCGACGCGCTGGCCGCCCGGGTGGCCGACGCGGGCCACCCGGCGCCCGAACGGTTCGCGGACCTGGCCGGTGGTGCGCTGGTGCCGGGCGGCCTCGTCACGGTCTGCACCCCGACCGGGCTGCACGTCGAGGTGGCCGAGCGGGCGCTGGAGGCCGGCGCGCACGTGCTCGTCGAGAAGCCGCTCGACACCGCGCCGCGGATCGCCCGCCGGCTCGCCGACCGGGCCGACGCGTTCGCGGCCCGCGGGCTGGTCGCCTCGGTGGTCAGCCAGCACCGGTTCGACCCGGCGAGCGTGGCGGTCGCGGCGGCCGCCCGCGCGGGCGGTCTCGGCCGGCTCACCTCCGCGGTGGCGTCGGTGCCGTGGTGGCGCGCACAGTCCTATTACGACTCGGCCGAGTGGCGCGGCACGTGGCGGCTCGACGGCGGCGGCGCGCTGATGAACCAGGGCGTGCACACGGTCGACCTGCTCCTCTGGCTGCTCGGCACGCCGGTGACCGTCTCCGCCTTCACCGCGCGGCTGGCCCACGAGGGCATCGAGGTGGAGGACGTGGCGGTCGCGGTGCTGCGCTTCGCGTCCGGCGCGCTGGCCACTCTGCACGCCACGACGGCCGGGCATCCCGGCATCGGCGTGCGGCTGCAGGTCCACGGCACCGCCGGCTCCGCCGTCATCCACGACGACCAGCTCGAGTTCCTCAACGCCACGGCCGGTCCGGCGCCGGTCGAGCGCGCGGCCGACGCGGTGCCGGCCGGCGAGCTGCGCGGCGCGGCCAAGCCCGACGACAGCTTCGTGCAGGGACATCTCCGCCAGTACGACGACGTGGTGGCCGCCATCGACGGGGGGCGGCCACCCGGCGTCGGCCTGCACGACGGGCTGCTCGCGGTCGCGACCGTCTACGCGGTGTACGCGTCGGCCGCGCTCGGCCGCCCGGTCGCGTTCGACGACGTGCTGCGCGGCGCGCTCGACGACGTGGTGGAGGTGACCCGGTGAGGTTCTCGGTCTTCACGGCCTCGACTCCGGAGTGGACACCCGCGGAGGCGGCGCGGGAGCTGGCCGCGCAGGGCTGGGACGGCGTGGAGTGGCGGGTCACCGACCAGGCCGACGCGGCCGCGCCCGGCTTCTGGGCCGGGAACCGCGCCACCTGGCCCCTGACCGGGCTGGAGTCGAAGCTGCCCGAGATCGCCGAGGTGACGCGGGGCGCCGGCCTCGACTTCTCCGCCGTCGGCGCCTATGTGCCGTGCGGCGACCACGACGACGTCGAGCGGGTGCTGGCCGCGACCGCCGCCCTGGGCGCCGGCCGGGTCAGGATCACGATGCCCAAGCTGGGCCCCGCGCCGTACCCGGAGCTGTTCGCCGCCGCCCGGACCGACCTCGAGTGGGCCGCGGGCCGGGCGTCCGCGCACGGCGTGACCGCCCTCGTCGAGCTGCACCACGGCACCGTGGCCGCGTCGGCGTCGGCCGCGTTGCGGCTGGTGGACGGCCTCGACCCGGCCCGCGTGGCGGTCATCCACGACGTCGGCAACCTGATCCACGAGGGGCACGAGGACCACCGCTCGGCGTTCGAGCTGCTCGGGCCCTATCTGGCGCACGTGCACGTGAAGAACGTGGCCTGGCGGCCGGTGGGCACACGGCCGGACGGGTCGACCGCGTGGGCCGCCGACTGGGCGCCGCTGCGGGAGGGCCAGGCCGACCTCGGCGCCTACTTCGCCGCGCTGCGGGCCGTCGGTTACACCGGCTGGGTGACCGTGGAAGACTTCTCGACGGCGCTACCGCTGGCGGAGCGCACCCGGGACAACCTCGCCTACCTGCGTACCCTCGCGGGTTGACCCTCGGAGGCAGCCGTGAAGATCGTCGACGCGCGGGTCATCGTCACCTGCCCCGGTCGCAACTTCGTCACCCTCAAGATCGTGACGGACGACGGCCTGACCGGCGTCGGCGACGCCACGCTCAACGGGCGCGAGCTGGCGGTGGCGAGCTACCTGCGCGACCACGTGGCGCCCACGCTGATCGGCCGCGACGCCTCCCGCATCGAGGACACGTGGCAATACCTCTACAAGGGCGCCTACTGGCGGCGCGGCCCGGTGACGATGACCGCGATCGCGGCGGTCGACACGGCGCTGTGGGACATCAAGGGCAAGGCCGCCGGCCTGCCGGTCTACCAGCTGCTCGGCGGTCGCAGTCGCGAAGGCGTCACGGTGTACGGGCACGCGAACGCCGAGACCGTCGACGACGTGCTGGTCGAGGTGGCCCGCTACGTCGACCTGGGCTATAGGGCCGTCCGGGTGCAGACGGGCGTGCCGGGACTGGCGACGACGTACGGCGTCAGCGGCGACAAGATGTTCTACGAGCCGGCCGACGCCGCGGTGCCGTCGGAGGCGGTCTGGTCGACCGAGCGCTACCTGGCGCACACGCCGTCGGTGTTCGCCCGGGTGCGCGACGAGTTCGGCCCGGCGCTGCGACTCCTGCACGACGTGCACCACCGGCTCACCCCGATCGAGGCGGCGCGGTTGGGCAAGGCGCTCGAGCCGTACGCGCTGACCTGGATCGAGGATCCGACCCCGGCCGAGCTGCAGGAGAGCCTGCGGTTGATCCGCCGGCACACCACCACGCCGATCGCCATCGGCGAGATCTTCAGCGGCATCTGGGACTGCCAGCAGCTGATCACCGAGCAGCTGATCGACTACATCCGGGCCACGGTCGTGCACGCCGGCGGCATCACCCACCTGCGCCGCATCTTCGACCTGGCCGCGCTCTACCACGTGCGCAGCGGCTCGCACGGCGCCACGGACCTGTCGCCGGTCTGCATGTCGGCGGCGCTGCACCTCGACATCGCGATCCCGAACTTCGGCTTGCAGGAATACATGCGCCACACGGCCGAGACGGACGCGGTCTTCCCGCACGGCTACCACTTCGCGGACGGCTACCTGCACCCCTCGGAGAAGCCGGGCCTGGGCGTCGACATCGACGAGGAACTGGCGGCGCAGTACCCGTACCGCCCGGCCGCGCTGCCGGTCAACCGCCTCGAGGACGGCACCCTGCACAGCTGGTGAGTCAGCGGAACCCGAGCTGACGCGCCAGGTCCGCGTGCGCGGAGACGAGCTCGGCCAGGGGGATCGGTCGGCGGGAAACGGCCGAGAGATCCTTGCCTTCGCTGGTCCAAGGCGGCGGCCAGAGACTGATCCCCTGGTCCGGCGGCACGGCCAGCACCTCGTCCTCCCAGCCCGGCCAGCGCACGGCCGAGTAGAACGCGGTGAGCGCGCCGCCGAGCATCGCGTCGAGCCACTCGGCGTAGCCGACCTCCAGATCGTCGAGGGCGAGATCCTCGGGGCCGAAGTAATGGATCGTCGGACGGGCCTGCGGCCGCGCCCGCGACCAGGTGAACTGTCCACCCAGCACGTCGAACCCGACGACCAGCCGGCCGTCGGCGGGATCCAGGTGCGCGGCCACGTCGGGCAGCCCGTCATGCCCGCCGCCCAGGGCCCGCAGCCAGCCATGGTCGACGAGCAGGCCACCGCTGTTGGCAACGACGGCGCCGAGCCACGACCGGGTGGTGATCTCCAGGCGGGCGAGGCATCCGGCGGACCGTCTTGGATCGGCCGGCAACACCTGGACCGGGTACGGCGCCGCCGCCACCGCGTCCGCGATCTCGTCCCACGCTGGCCGTTCCACCCACGTAGCCTGCCAGGCCCGCGCGCCTTGTGCGAACTGTCGGCGGAGAAGCGGCGGTGCTGTTCGGTATGCGAACAGGTTGTCGGCCGGCAAGCAACCTTGACGACCAGCGCAAATATTCACTACCGTGAGTGAGTTCGCGGACCTCAATGGACTTTCCGCTGGTTGTGCAAAAGTTACGGCCATCCATGAAGAACTTTCGCTCTCAACCATCTATCTTTTGGCCGTCACTGACATTAGTGTCTCCCGTAACACACAGGACACACCACGGGTTGGCTGGTGATCCCAGCGCCGGCCGCCCGCCGCGCGTGGCACCGCGGCCTGTACCTGCCCCTGACGGATTCGACCACGCCGGGCGCGTCGGCGGCGCCTGAATCGATTCACGCTCATCCCATCGCGGCGGCACCCTGCCGTCGCGCCGCTGGCGGCTGTCCGCCGCCGAGAGGACGGACGACGATGACCGAAACTCCGTTGGACCCCGCCGAGCGCCGCCGGCTCACCCGGCGCAACATCCTCAAGGCCTCGGCCGCGGCCGGCGCCGCGCTCGGCGCCGCCGGTCTGCCGGTGCTGTCGACCAGCACCCCGGCGATCGGCACGCGCAACCTGCACCCCGAGGAGCTGATCCCGCAGCGGCGCCGCGGCATCATCCTGTACTCGGTGCGCGACCGGATCTCGGCCGCGCCCGACGACAGCGGCGTCCCGTACGGATTCGAGCGGGTCCTGGCCCGGGTCGCCGAGCTCGGCTACAAGGAGGTCGAGTTCGCCGGCTACAACCAGCACACCTCGATCCTGGGCCGGCAGATCACGCCCGAGGAGATCCGCAAGATCCTCGACGACAACGGGCTGGTCGCCAACGGCACGCACACGTCGATCAACGCGACCACCTTCACCCAGCAGCTCGACATCGCCGAGACGCTGGGCATGAAGCACATCGGCACCGGCTCGGACCCGACGAACTCCAGCTACACGTCGGACTGGGACGCGGCCGCCGACCTGTGGAACGAGCTCGGCCGGCAGGCGCGCAAGCGCGGCCTCAAGCTCTACACGCACAACCACGACGCGGCGTACTCCTTCCTGCTCGACGAGGGTCCGTTCGACGTCAACGGCCGGCCCACCCGGTCGTCCGGCATGCGGCGCCTGGAGTACTTCTTCGGCAAGGCCGACCCGCGGTACGTCTTCTTCGAGCTGGACATCTACTGGGCGTACGTGGCCCGGTTCAAGCACCAGAAGTTCATCGACAAGCGCGGCGTCGAGCGTACGGACCTGTTCGACCCGATCCTCAACGTGGCCGCCCGGGGCGACCGGTTCCCGCTGTTCCACGCCAAGGACGGCAACCGCAACAGCACGCTGCCCAACGGCTACGAGATGGTGCCGCTCGGCGAGGGTGACATCAACTTCCAGCAGTTCTTCGAGACCATCGGCGACGCCGACTACCGGCACGCCAACTGGGAGCAGGACAACGCGCCCGGCGGCGCGACCAACCCGGGCCAGTCGCTGGACTTCGCGGCGCTGTCCTACCAGAACATGTCCGAGCTGACCATCTACAAGCGCGGTCGCTGAACCCCGTTTGAGCGGGCCGGGCGCGGCGGCGCGCGCCCGGCCTCCGAGGCGATACCCCCACACCCCGGAGGAACGAATGCCATCCACCCTCCGCCGACGGCTGGCAACGCTGGCCGCGGCGACCGTCGGGCTTCCGCTGGTGGTGCTGGCTCCGGCCGGCGCACAGGCGGATCCCCGCGCCACCGACCCCGCGGCGGGCAGCTCCCGCACCGCGGACCCCGAGCCGCTGGTCGCGGCCGAGAACGGCCCTGAGACCCTGCGCTCGTCGGCTCGGGCGCCCGAGACCTATAAGGTGCTCGTCTTCACCAAGACCGCCGGTGTGCGCCGGCCGTCCATCCAGGACGGTGTCGCGACGATCCGGGCTTTGGCCAAGGACAACGACTTCACCGTCACGGTGTCGCAGAACGCCGCGGACTTCACGGCCGCCAACCTGGCGAAGTTCCGCGCCGTCGTGTTCCTCAACACCACCGGCGACATCCTCAACCCGGCCCAGGAGGCCGCGTTCGAGGGCTACGTCAAGGCCGGCGGCGGCTACGTCGGCGTGCACGCGGCGGCCGAGACCGAGCCGAACTGGGCGTTCTACCAGTCGCTGGTCGGCGCCAAGGTGGCCGGTGTCACCGGTGTCGAGCCCGGCAACGTCGACGTCGCCGACCGGGTCCACCCGGCGACCGAGACGGTGCCGCGCACGCTGACCCTGACGGAGGAGTGGTACAACTTCACCGCCAACGTCCGCGGCCAGTCCCATGTGCTCGCCACCGTCGACGAGAAGACCGTCACCGGCGGCACGATGGGCTTCGACCACCCGATCAGCTGGTGCAAGGACTACCAGGGCGGCCGGTCGTTCTACACCGGACTCGGCCACTCGATCGAGACCTACCGGGCGGCGGCGTACAAGCGGCACCTGCTCGGCGGCATCCAGTGGGCGTCCGGCGTGGTCGAGGGCGACTGCGGCGCGACCGTGCTGGCCAACTACGAGAAGGTCACGCTCAACGACGAGCCCGGCGAGCCGATGTCGCTGGCCGTGCTGCCCGACGGCCGGGTGCTGCACAACACCCGCGGCGGTCAGATCCGGATGTACGACCCGACGACCAACGCCAGCCCGGTCATCACCACCATCCCGGTCTACTCGCACGACGAGGACGGCCTGCAGACACTGGCGATCGACCCCGACTTCGCCACCAACAAGTGGGTGTACGTCTACTACGCGCCGCCGCTGAACACTCCCGTGGACAATCCGGCGACCCCGGGTGTCAACGAGGGCGACGCACCGGCGACGAGCACCGACCCGACCACGTGGGACAAGTTCAAGGGCTACAACCAGCTTTCCCGGTTCAAGCTGGTGGAGTCGCCCACGCCGCACCTCGACATGGCCTCCGAGCAGCAGATCATCCGGGTCGACGTCGACCGCGGCATCTGCTGCCACGTGGCCGGCAAGGTGAAGTTCGACGGCAAGGGCAACCTGTTCCTGATCACCGGCGATGACACCAACGCCGGCGGCTCGGACGGCTTCACGCCGATCAACGACTCACCGAACCAGGGTCCGGGCTACGACGCCCGGCGCTCGTCGGCCAACACCAACGACTTGCGGGGCAAGGTGCTGCGGATCAAGGTGAAGGCCAACGGGACCTACACGTCCCCGGCCGGGAACCTGTTCCCCGAGTCGACGGACGTCGACGGGAAGACCCGTCCGGAGATCTTCCTGATGGGCCTGCGCAACCCGTTCCGCTTCGACGTGGACAGCTCGGGCCGGCTCTACGTCGCCGACTACTCCCCCGACTCGCGCACCTCCAACCCGACCCGCGGGCCGGAGGGCACCGGGCGGTGGTTCTCGACCAACAAGGCCGGCAACTACGGCTGGCCGCTGTGCATGTCGCCGAGTCTGCCCTATGTGGACTTCGACTTCGCGACGCGGACGTCCGGTGAGCCGTTCAACTGCGGCGCCCCGGTCAACGACTCCCGGCACAACACGGGCCTGACCGTGCTGCCGGCGGTGCAGCAGCCGCAGTTCTGGTACACCTACGAGGCCCGCACGCCGTGCGGCAGCGCGTACCTGCAGAACCCGCCCATCGCCTGCGACTTCAAGTGGCCGGTGATCGGGACAGGTGGCGTCGGCCCGCACGGCGGCCCCATCTACAAGTACGACGCCGACAGCACCTCGCAGGTCAAGTTCCCGGAATATTTCAACAACGCCGTGGTGTTCGGCGAGTTCACCCGCGACAAGCTGTTCATGATGCGCACCGACGGCAAGGGCAACCTGACCGGCGTGGAGCAGTTCCTGCCCGGCACCCTCTTCGACAACCCGATGGAGATGGAGTTCGGCCCGGACGGCGCGCTCTACGTGCTGGAGTACGGCGACGGCTTCTTCAACGCCAACCCGGACGCGCAGCTGTCGGTCATCCGCTACGTCAAGGGCACCCGGTCGCCGGTGGTGAAGCTGTCCGCGACACCGACGTCCGGCCAGGCACCGCTGACGGTCGCGTTCTCGTCGGCCGGCACCTTCGACCCGGACCCGGGCGAGTCCATCTCGTACGCCTGGGACTTCACCAACGACGGCACGGTGGACTCGGCGGACCCGAACCCGACCTACACGTACACGGAGAACGGGTCCTATGTGGCCAAGCTGACCGTGACCGACTCGAGTGGCAAGACCGGCGTGCTGACGACGGTCATCACGGTCGGGAACACGGCGCCGTCGGTCCGTGTCACCACACCGGTCGCGGGTTCCTTCTTCGACTGGGGTGACTCGATCCCGTACACGGTCGAGGTCAGCGACCCCGAGGACGGGCCGATCGACTGCACGCGGGTCGTGGTGACGTTCGTGCTCGGCCACGACACGCACGGCCACCCGGACGGCTCGACCACCGGCTGCACGGGCACCGTCCAGTCACCGGCGGACGGCGCCGACCACGCGGGCGGCTACCTGTTCGGCGCGGTCAGCGCGTCGTACACCGACCTGGGCGGTGGCGGTCAGCCGGCGCTGACCACGGTGTCGCAGGCGGTCATCCAGACGCCGCGGCAGCAGGCGGAGTTCGCGCAGGTGCAGACCGGCGTGACGGTCGCCAACACCGGTGACACCGGCGGCGGCCTGCACGTCAACGGCATCGACGTGGGCGACAGCATCGCCTTCGACCCGATCAACCTCGACGGTGTGTCGACCGTGACGCTGCGGCACTCGGGCGGATCGGCGGCCACCGCGGGCACCCCGCGGGCGACGGTCGAGCTGCGGATCGACTCGCCCACCGGCCCGCTGGCGGGCACGGGCACGCTCAACGCGACGACGGGCAACGGCGCCTTCGTCGAGACGGCGGTCCCGGTCAGCTACGCGGCCGGCGCGCACAAGCTCTTCCTGGTCTTCACCGGCGTCACCGGCGGCCCGACGACCGGCCTCGTCAACCTCAACTGGGTCCAGTTCGACTGACCCTGCCCGGCCGGCGGCGGCCCGTCACTCCCTCGTGGGGTGGCGGGCCGTCAGGTGTTGATGCGGTCGCCGGTCAGCGACAGGTCGTCCGTGGCCCGCACGGGATAGGCCTCGAGCGTGGGCGCGGCCAGGACGGCGGCGATCAGCTCGGGCGGGCCGGCCACCAGCGTCGAGTCGAAGTCGATCTCGGTGCCGACGCACCAGGCGTGGTCGGCCGGCCAGAGCAGGCTCGGCGACTGGGGTTCGAAGGCGCCGGCGAAGTCGTGGCCCATCGCCAGGGCCGCCCGCAACGGACCGCGATAGAGGAGGTAGTCGCGATCCGGCAGTCGAAGGCGAGGCAGATCCCAGACCTCGCGGGGCACGCCGGGATCGGTCGGCACGAAGGGCGGCGCGAGCGCCGGCACGGCGTCCTCGTCCCAGTCGGCTGTGCTCTCCTGGTAGCGCACGATGCCACGCGGTCCGGGAATGTCGTCGTCGCGCTCGACCACGCTCATCACCGCGACGCCGCCACCGCCGACCCAGCCCCAGCCCTCCCAGAGGGCGTGCCAACAGACCTGGTCGCCGGCGTAGGGAGCCAGCACGTCGAGCAGCGCGGCCAAGGCCGGCGGCGCCAGCGCTCCTGGGCGTACGTCACCGTCGGTCCACTCGCTGCCGTCCGCCCGAGTGATGATCGACAACCATTGCATCAGCGGATGGGCGACGCGGCCGGTCGCCTGGCACACCTGGGCCCACGTGGTGTCCGGCCCGCCGTCGTGGCGCTCGACGGGGTGCAGGACCCGGGCGTACGCCGGAAAGCTGCCCGGCACCACACCCGACACGGCGCCGTTCGGTCGGGGCAGAGCGGCCGCGAGCCAGTCCCCCGCCGACACGTCGGCGACCGGCTCGAGCCCCTCCATCGCCATGGGCCTAATTCTCCCGTCAGCCGGCCCGCAGATCGCCGAGGAGGTACTCGGCGCGGCGCGGCGTCCACGGATCGCCGGCCGAGCCGGTCACGGTCAGCGCGGTCGAGCCGGCACCGACCGCCCACGGCACCAGGCGATCGAGGCCATCGACATCGAGGGCGCCGGCCAGCACCGTGCGCCCCGACAGATCGGGCGCCAGCCCGCCGGTGGACGCCGCGGCCGCGGCGCGGACCGCGGCCGGGTCGGCCGGGACCTGGGTCCAGGTGCCGTCGGCGTGACCGACGAGGATGCGGTCGGCCCGGCCGGCCGCGTGGAACGCCAACAGGTCGAGCAGCGTCGCCCGGTGGCCGCCGAGGAAATGGATCCACTGGTCGGCCGCGGCCCGGGCGAGCTGGTCGCCGTGGCGACCGACGCTGTGGCCGTAGCCGCGGCCCGGCAGCGTGAGGTCGGTCCAGAGCAGCCGGCGGGCCGGCAGGTCGATGACCATGGGCAGCAGCATTCGGGCGTTCCCCTGGAGATCGAACCGCTGGGCCACACCCGCGGCGTCGAAGAGCCCTCCGCCGGGCGGCGGCACCATGAGGCCGGCGAACGCATCGCCGAGGGCCTCGAACGGCACGGCGTTGTAGCTGAGCACCACGGGCACGGCGTACCGCACGCCGGTCACCGCGAGCCGGTCGACCGCGAGGTCGAGGAACTCGGTCGCCCCCAGCGGCGCCGGGGCGGAGGTCAGATCGCCGGAATGCACGGCGGCATCGCCGCGGAACCGCAGCTGCTCGTAGTCGCACTGGCCCAGCCGTCGCCAGTCACGGTCGAAGAACGCGCAGGACAGGTCGAGGTCGACCCGGGTGCCCGCGGGTTCCGTCCAGTGCAGGAAAAGTCGCAGCACCTGGCCCGGCGGCAGCGGACGGACGCCCCCGCGCGGCCAGCCGGCCAGCTGGGCCGAGGCCGCCCGCTCCCGCATCGGCGCCGGCATCCCGGCCAGCGCCGCGTCCAGCACGGCGACGTCGAACCGCTCGTGCCGGCCGGCGCGGGCGCTGAGCTCGCCGTCGACGAGGGCGCGGGTCGCGGCGATGGCATCCGCCGGGATCGGCCGCCGCCGCTCGGGCTCGGTCCAGGTGGTGACGACGCTGCCGCGCGGGAAGAACACCCGCCGGGGCATGCCGGGACCGGGCCGACCACCGACGATCCCGGGCAGCGGTGCGTCATCCGCAACGGGAGGGGAGCCAGTCGGTGGCCGGGTCGGTCCGCCGCGCAGCCGCCGGACCGCCGCGTCGAGCAGGGTACCGACATTCTCGGTGAACGCCGGGATCGCAGCGGCGACGGCCGCGCGGTGCGCCCGGGCCGCGGTGCGCGCGCGGGCGGTCGCGGCCAGCTCCTCGGCCGTGGCGGGCACGGTCTCGGCGCGGCCGGCCAGCTCGGCTGCCGCCGCGGTGAGCACGGCCGCCCCCGCCGCCGGGACCGTGGCCCGCATGGCGGCGTCGACGGCGGCGCGGGCCACCGGGTCCTCGCCGGCGGCGCGGAGCAGGTGGTCGAGCCGCCGCCACAGCTGACCCGGCCGCTCGGTGAGCAGCTCGGCGGCCCGCGCCACGTCACCGGCGGCGAAGGCCGCCTCGACCAGCGCGGCGTGGGTGCGCAACCGGACGCCGACCGTGCCGTCCGCGTGGTTGATCAGCAGCAGGTGGCGCGGCTCGCGCGCACAGGCCTCCTCGATGGCCACCGCCAGGTGGCTGTCGGGCGCGGTGCGGGTGCCACGCAGCGCGGCGAACGCGAGGGCGGCCGCGGGCCGCGACGCGACCCGCTCGAAAGGGTGCAGCCGCTCGCCGAGCCGCTTCCACACGGTCGGATGGCGCTGCAGGTCTTCCGCCGCCCCGGCCGCGCCACAGCGGTCGAGGAAGGTGAGGGCCGCCCGCCGCAACGGACGCGCCAGCGCGCGGACCCGCACCTCCGGAACGGTCACAACGGGCTCCTGCACGGGCCGCCAGGCCGTGCCAGGCCCCGTGTCGTCGGCGCGGCGCGGGAGGACCAGACCGGGATCGCCGCCGGAGTAAGCCCACAGCGTCCGCGCCACGTCGGTGGCGGTCGTCCAGCGCCGCCCGGCCTCCGCGACCAGACCGGGGAACGCGGGAGTCAGGGCGGTGGCGTGCAGGGCCCAGGCGGTGACGAGCGCGAGCGTCTCGCGAGCGGGCACCACCTCGGGCAGCCAGTCGAGCCGGCCCTTGGCGGTGGCGGTGACCAGCACCTCGAGGTCGGCCCGGTCCGCCTCCGACAGCGCGCCGGGCCGGGCGACGAACTCGTCACGGAGCCGGACGGCGGCGGCGTGCGGGTCGGGCTCGAGCCCGGCGAGCCGCAGCGGCAGGGGCGGGCGCTCGTCGAGCCGGCGTGCTCGCGGCGCAGCGGGCGGCGTTACCGGGAGATACGTGTTGTCGGCCGCCAACCGACGGCCGCAGACGGGGCACGCGCTGTATCGCTCCGGCGGAAAGCAGGCGGGACAGACGGGATGCCCGCACGGATCGAGCGGCGCGCCACCGTCGTCGCGTCCACACAGGACGCACGGCGCGCCGGGCACCGCGAACAGGTGGACGAGCAGCCGCTGGACGAAGAGCTTGTCGACGTCGCGGGGTGTGTCGGGGAACGTGCGGTAGAGCGGCACCATCGTGCGGTCGGCGCCCGCCAGCTCGTCGACGGCCGCGAGCAGCCAGTCGGCCCAGCGCACCCGGATCGCGCTGGGCAGCGCCGCGGCCGCGGCCCGCAGGTCGTCGCGCAACAACCAACCACGACCGGCGAGGTCGGCTTCCAGCGCGGCGACCCACGCACTTCCGTCCGGCGGCGTCGCGCCCGCGCTGACCACCGCCACCCGGCCCGTCTGGCGCAGCAACACTCCGGCCAGCGGATCCATCGCGCCACCTCCCCCGTTGCGAAGGCGGTGGGCGGAGAGTCGCGACGCTAATCAGCCAGAGAGGTTTGAGAAGGAAGCGCCGCGCGGAGCCGCCCACCGCAGCGAGGATCGTACGCGCTGCCGCCCCGTCCGTTCATCCCGATTACCGCGAAGGGCCCGGCACCCCGGGTGGGGGTGCCGGGCCGGCGTGCCCGGGGTGGGGTCAGCAGCTCGCCTTGTAGGCGGCCGCCTGGCCCTCGGGGCTGTCCAGGTTGTCCTTGGTGATGATGGTGGAGCCGGTCTTGATGTTGGCCTCGTTGGCCTCGCCCTTCAGGGCCTTGATGGCCTGCTGGACGCCCTGCACGCCGATGTCGCCCGGCTGCTGCGCGATCAGCGCCTGCACGGTGCCGTCCTGCAGGGCCTTGATCTGCTCCGGGCCCGCGTCGAAGCCGACGACGTTGACCTTGCCCTGCTTGCCCGCCTGGCGGATGCCGGTGGCCGAGCCCTGGGCCGAGAACAGGTTCGAGGCGAAGATGCCGACGATGTCGGGGTCCTTCTGCAGCGCGGCGCTCACGATGGACGCGGCCTTGGCCGGGTCGTTCTGCGAGTACTGCACACCCAGGTAGGTGAACTTCGGGTCCGCCTTGACGGCCTCCTCGAAGCCCTTGTCGCGGGCGTCGGTGGTGCTGATGCCGGGCTGAACGCCGACGCCGAGCACCTTGCCGCCGTTGGGGACGAGCTTCTGGATGGCCTCGAACGCCGCCTTGCCGCCGGCGCTGTTGTCCGAGGCGATCGCCGAGACGGCGACCGACGGGTCGTTGAGCGTCGTGTCCACCAGGACGATCTTGATGCCCTGGGCCTTGGCCTGGGCGATCGGCTGCTGCATCGCGGAGACGTCGGTGGGCGCGATCAGGATGGCGTCGGGCTTGGAGGCGATGACCGACTGCAGCACGGGGGTCTGCAGGGTCGGGTCGAACTTCTGGGCGCCCTGGACGTCGACGGTCGCGCCTTCCTTGGCCGCCTCCTCCTTGATGCCGCACTCCATGGTGATGTAGAACGCGTCACCGGCGACGCCCTGGATGAACGCCAGCTTGTAGTTGCCGTCCGAGCCGCCGGAGGACGAGCCCCCGCCGTCGCTGTCGGAACCACAGGCGGCCGCGCCGAGCGCGACGGCGGCCAACGCGGCGACTATGGCGGTTGACTTGCGCTTCATGCTGATCCCTTTCTCGATGCGCTTCCTGCTCGCCCTGCTCTGGACAGGAACGGCAGGCGTGTTGGCGTGCCCCGCACGGCGGCGGCACGACGGAGCTGGTCGACGTAGACGACGGCGACGAGCACCGCGCCGACGACGACCTGCTGCCAGAACGGCTGCACGCCGACCTGGATGAACCCGTTCTGCAGCACGATCGGGATGAACAGTCCGATGACGGTGCCGAACACGGAACCGATGCCACCGAACAGGCTGGTGCCGCCGATCGCGACGCCAGCGATGACGTTCAGCGGTGTGTTCGACTGCCCGCCGATCGTCGTGGACTGGAAGAAGCCGAGGTTGAGCAGGCCGGCGAAACCGGCCAGCAGCCCCGCGAACGCGTACACCTTGATGAGGTGCCGTTCGACCTTGACACCGGACCGGCGCCCGGCTTCGGCGTTGGAACCGATGGCGTACGTGTAGAGGCCGAAGCGGGTGCGGTGCAGCAGGACGATGCCGAAGGCGACGACCACCGCGGAGACCACGGCGATGGTGGGCACCTGTCCGACGATGTTGCCGAACCCGATGTCGTTGACCAGGGCCTGCGGCGCGTCCCGCAGGTCGAGGCCCTTCGTGATGATCTGCGCGAAGCCCAGCGCCGCGCTCAGCGAGCCGAGCGTCACCACCAGGGGTGGCACTTTGGCCTTGGCCACCAGAACGCCGTTGAGCAGGCCCCAGGCCAGCCCCGAGGCGAGGGCGGCGACAAGTCCTACGAGGACGGTTCCCCAGCCCTGGCCGCCGTACCAGACCATCACCTTGTCGGCGACCACGCCGCTGAACACCAGCACGCTGCCGACCGACAGGTCGATGCCACCGGTGATGATGACGAACGTCATGCCCACGCCGAGTACGGCGTAGATGGCGGTGTTCTGCACGATGCCGCGGATGTTGAAGCCCGTGAGGAACGTGTCGGGGCGCAGCGCGGTGAACACGGCGACCGTGACGACCAGCAGGATCAGGATCTGCAACGCCTGCAGGCGGGAGATGCGGGACAGCCGGCTGGTCGGCGCGTCCTCTGTGGACACCTGGTCGGCGGTCCGAGTGGTGGTCATGACGCCTCCTGCGCCAGGGCGCCGGTCATCGCGGACACCAGCTGCTCCATCGAGGTGTCCGCCTTGTTGTAGGTGGCCACCCGCCGGCCGCGCCACATCACCTGGATGCGGTCGGCCACCTCCATCACGTGCGGCATCGAGTGGCTGATGAACACCACGCCGATGCCCTCGCCGCTGACCCGGCGGACCAGCTCCAGCACGTTCTGGGTCTGCACGACACCCAGCGCGGCGGTCGGCTCGTCGAGGAAGATGACCTTCTGCGCCCAGGCGGCCGCGCGGGCCACCGCGATGCCCTGCCGCTGGCCGCCGGACATCGAGCCGACCGGACCGTTGAGATTGCGTACGGTCGCCCCGAGCCGGTCGAACGCGGCCCGGCTGCCGTCGCGCATCGCCTTCGCGTCCATGAACCCGAGCTTGCCGAGCAGGCCTTTGCGCATCACCTCGCGGCCCAGATACATGTTCTGCACCGGCGACAGGTGGGGCGCGAGCGCGAGGTCCTGGAAGACGGTCTCCATGCCGAGCGCCCGGGCGTCCGTCGGCGAACCGAGCTGGACCGGCCGGCCCTCGAAGAGCACCTCGCCGGAGTCCGCCGACTCCGCGCCGGAGAGGATCCGGACCAGCGTGCTCTTGCCGGCGCCGTTGTCGCCGATCAGGGCGACCACCTCACCGGCCTGCACGTCGAAGCTGGCGTCGCTGAGCGCCTCGACGTGTCCATAGTGCTTGGTGATGCCGCGCGCCTCGAGCACCGCGGTCATGACCGGCTCACCGCCTCCGTGAAGGGCCGGGCGCGGCCGGCGACCGTGTCCAGACAGGTCTGCAGCCGCGGTCTGGCGACCGTGTCGAGGAACTCCTGCCGGGCCGGCCCGTCGAGGCCGACGGCCTCCTTCCAGATGGACCGGCCCGCGATGAAGCCGGACGCGCCGCCCTCGTCGCAGGAGACCCGGAGCACGTTCTGGAACTCGTCGAAGCCGACGCCGGCCGACAGCACCGCCCACGGCGCCTTGACCTGGTCGGCGACCCGGCGGCAACCCTTGGCCGAGCCCGGGTACTCGATCTTCACCAGGTCGACGCCGGTGTCCGCGATCTGCACGGCCGCCTCGACGATCAGGTCCTCCCGCTGCTGCGCGCTCAGCTCCTCGCCGGGCAGCGCGTAGATCAGGTTCTCCACCACCGACGGAATGCCGGCCGCCCGGCAGTCCGCGGCCACCTCACGGACGATGTCGAGCACCTCGGCGGCGATGTCCGGGCCGTCGCCGACCGGGCGACCGGGGCGCAGCTGCACGAGGAACTTGACGGCGTCGCCGCCCTGCGCCTTGACCCACGCGGCGTCCTGCTTGGGGTCGCGGTGCGTACGCGGCTCGCCGTTGTAGTTGCCCCGGTCGGCCGGTTCGGCCGCGACGAGCAGGCCGCAGCTCGCCGCTCGGACACCGGCCTCGGTCGTGGCCGGCACGCCCCAGGTCGGGTCGAGCAGGATCGCGCTGGCCAGCGGCGTGAGGGCGGCCGCGACGTCGATCTTCGCCTGCCGCAGGTCGGCGTCGCCCACGTCCGGCCGGCCGACCGCCGCGAACATCCGGCGCAACGTGTTGCGCTGGTCCATCGCGACGATCGAGAAGACGCCGTTGGCGTCGGCGATCGCGCCGAGACCGTTATGTCGATCGGTCATCTGTGGTCCTTTCCGTGGCGTCGGCCGTGTCCAGGAAATGCCGCGTCACCTTGTCGAACGGGACGTCGTAGGCGGCGCAGGCGGCGAACATCGCCGCACCGCGGGCGCCGGGTTGTTCGAGAGCCGAGATCCGCAGCCGCGGGATCACCGCGGCCTTCGCTTGCCGCACGCTCGCCATCCGGGTCCAGCCCCCGGCGGCGACGGCCGTGCGGTGCGGGCCGACCACCGAGTTGACCGCCGCCAGCAGGGCCGCGGTCTGCTCGCCCAGGTGCGCGAGGGTGGCCGCCCAGAGCTGGTCGGGGCCGGCGCCGTCCCGGAGGCGGAGCGTGACGTCGTTGTCGTGCGGCCCGGCCGGGAGCACCGCGACGGCGTCGCCGACCGCCGCGTCCGGCCGCCATCGCCGGTCGAGCGCGTCGCGCCGGGCCGGGTCGTCGGCGCCGACCAGGGCGAGGATCCGGCGCATCACCAGGCCGGAGCGCATGCCCCCGATCAGCACGCCGTGGCCCGGCAGCACGTGCCGGCCCGCGTCGATGCCGAGGCCGACCAGCGTGGCGCGCTCGTCGTCGGTGAGGATGCGGGGCACCGACCGCAGCAGCACCTCGGCGGTGCCGCACGAGTTGAAGAGGTCCTCGGGACCGGTGGCGCCGGCCCCGATCGCGGCGACCGGATGGTCGTGGCCCGCCACGGTGACCGCGGCGCCGGCGAACGCGCCCTCCGTGACCCGCCCGGCGACCTCGCCCGCGGTGCGGGTCTCCGGCAGGAACCCCGGTCCCGCGCCGATCCGGTCGAGGGCCTCCGGCCAGAGCTGACCGGTCGCCTGGTCGAGCAGGCCGGTGCGCGAGGCCAGCGACGGCTCGCTGACCCGCTCGCCCGTCAGCGCGTACGCCACGAACTCGGGCATGTTGAGCCAGCGCGACGCGTGGTCGATCAGGACGCCGTTGGCCCGCATCCAGAGCAGCTTCGGCAGGCTCCACTGTGCACCTAACGGCAGCCCGGTGCGCCGCGGGAACTCGGCGACGAACGCCGGCCCCTGCGCGGTCAGCTCGGCCTGGCCGCGCTCGTCGAACCAGGCGATGACCGGCGACGTCTCGCGGCCCCGCTCGTCGAGGACGACGCCGCTCTCGGCCAGGCCGGCGATGCCGATGCCGGTCACCCGGACGTCCTCGGCGGCGGCCGCGACCGCGGCTTCGAGGGTACGCAGCACGTCCGCGGCCAGCGCGGCCCCAGTGGTCTCCAGCCGGCCGTCGGTGGTCGTCGTCCAGCTCGTCGGCCGCCGCGCGAACGCCACCTGCTCGCCGTCCGGGCGGGTCAGGACGGCCTTGGTGTCCGTGGTGCCGAGGTCGATCCCGGCCACGACGTCGGTCATGGCGTGTCCCGCGATGCGAGCTCGCCGCTGCCCCGCGCCACGATGCGCAGCGGGGCGAGGATGGTCTCGACCGGCGGCGCCTCGCCCGCGAGCCGGCTGAACAGCCGCTGCGCCGCGAGCCGGCCGATCGCCTCCGGCGAGTGGTCGACGATGGTGATCGCCGGGGTCAGCGTGTCGGCCATCGCGAAGTCGCCGAACGAGATGAACCCGATGTCGGTGCGGCGCAGGCGGTGGATCGTCGGCAGGCTGCCCAGCGAGCAGCGGGTGTTGGCACTGAACACGGCGGTCGGCGGGTCGGGCAGGCGCAGCAGCGTCTCCGCCGCGACGCCGGCGTCGCCCTTGGCCGGCTCGACCTCGGCGACCAGGGCGTCGTCGGGCGCGATGCCGGCCGCTTCCAGCGCGGCCCGGTAACCGGCCAACCGGTGGCGGGCGGTGGCGGTGTGCAGCCGGTCGCCGATGTACGCGATCCGCCGGTGGCCGTGCCGCATCAGGTGCTCGACGGCCATCCGGGCGCCGCCGTGGTCGTCGACCACCACCGCGTCGGCGGCGAGATCCTCGGCCGGGCGGTCGATGAACACCAACGGGCACGGCGAGGTGTGCAGGTAGGCGTGAGTGTCCGAGATGGAGGCGATGATGAGCCCCGCGACCCGGCGCTGCAGCAGGCCGTCGAGGACGATCCGCTCCCGCTCGGCGCGGCGGCGGGTACTGGCGATGATGACCGAGATGCCGCGATCGAGGGCCATCCGCTCGATCTCGCCGATCACGCTGGCGAAGAACGGGTCGCCGACCTCGTCGACCACCACGCCGATCGTCTCGTCCTGGCCGCGCCGCAGCGACCGGGCCAGCGGGTCCGGCCGGTAGCCCAGGTCCACGACGGCCTGCTCGACCCGCGCCCGCGTACTGGCCGAGACCCGCTCGTCGCCGTTGATCACGCGCGACGCCGTCTTGGTGCTCGTCTGGGCGGCCTGCGCGACGTCGCGGAGCCGAGGCCGGGGCGCCTTCATGAGCGGCCGACCTGCTTGCGGAGCTGGGCCAGCAGCTCGGCGGCCCGGTCCGGGTCGACGCCGCCGGCGCGCAGCTGCTCGCACGAGGCGCTGGCGGTGGCGGATCCGCGCAGGATCGCCGCCACCCAGTCCGGCGTCGCGGAGTCCTCGATCTCCAGCAGGACACCGCCCAGGAACGAGTCGCCGGCGCCGACGGCGCTGACCACCCGCACCTTGACGGCGGGGAACCAGCGCGGCCTCTTTCCGCTCTCGGCCAGTGCCACCCCGTGTGCGCCGGCGGTGACGGCGGCGTTGCGGGCGCCGAGCGCGCAGAGGGTGGCGGCGGCGGTCTCGGCGCGTTCGCGCACGTCGCTGTCGGCGTCGGTCAGCACCAGCCCCGACGTGCCGGAGATCGCCGCCTCGGCCTCCTGCAGGTTGGGTTTGACCAGGTCGGGGTGGCTGTCGAGGGCGGCGCGGAGCGCGCCCGGCGCGGTGTCGACCACGGCGAGCACGCCGGCCGCGTGAGCCAGCGCGACCAGCTGTCCGTAGCCGTCCTCCGGCGCGCCCGGCGGGAGGCTGCCCGAGCAGGACAGCACGCGGTGCCGGGGCAGGTTGGCGTCGACGGCGGCGCGGTAACGGCCCCAGATCTCGGCGTCGATCGTGGACCCCTGCTCGTTGACGATGGTGGTCCGGCCGCTCGGCTGCTCGATCATGATGACCGCGTTGCGGGTGTCGCCCGGCATCGGCACGTCGACGACGTCGGCGCCCTCCTCGGCGAGCAGGCGGAGCAGGCGCTGCCGGTCGCCGTCGGCGACGAGCCCGACGACGGTGGCGGGCCGGTGGTGGGCGCGGGCGACGCGGGCGATGTTCACGCCCTTGCCGCCCGCCGTGACCTCGACGGACCGGGCGCGCATCACCCCGCCGAGCACCAGCTCGGGTACGAGCTGTGTCCTGTCCAGACACAGGTTGGGCGTCGCGATCAGCACTGACCGGTCCCTCATTTCCGTCGTCGGGTAATCGTTGTCACGAGACGAGGTAATCGATGTCACAGCAGTGCTCGCACTATGTGCACTCGGCTTCATGACTGTCAAGATGACGAGGAGTTTTCGGGGACGTTTCGTGACGCGATCGTTTCCTTGGTTGGTTGTTCGAGATGGAGCGTGCCTGACTAAGTCACGAAATGTCGTGACGAAAGGAGCGCTGTTGGTGGTGATCTCCCCCGCGGTGCTCGTGGCCGGCCCGCCCGCGAGCGGCAAGACCGTGCTCGGCGCCGCGCTCGCCGGCCGCCTCCGCGCGGCCCTGCTCGACCTCGACGTGTTGACCAACCCGCTGACCGCGGTGGTCGGCGACCTGGTCGGCACCCACGACGTCGACGACCCGCGGCTCGTCGCCGCCACCCGCCGGGCCCGCTACGACACGGTGTACGCCGCCGCGGTCGACAACCTGGCCGCCGGCATCCCGGTCGTGCTGGTCGCCCCGTTCACCACCGAACGCCGCGATCCCGGCGCTTGGCGGGCCGCCGCCGACCGGCTGACCGCGGCGGGTGGCCGCCCGTCGTTGGTCTGGCTGCGGGCCGACCGCGCGCTGCTCGCGGACCGCATGAGCAGCCGGGCCGCCGACCGCGACCGCCCCAAACTCGCCGACCTGACGGCCTTCCTGGACCGCATCGACCTGGCGCCGCCGGCCGTCGACCATCTCGCCGTCGACGCCGCCGCCGCACCCGGCGCCCAGCTCCGGACGGTCCTTGACCAGCTTGACGCGTCGCGCGACCCGCGCGAATGATCACGGCCAGCCCTCGTACCCCCTCCAGGAGAGCCCATGTCCGTCATCGTCCTTCCCGCCAACCAGCCGGCCGACCGGTTCTATCTCGGCGGCGACCGGATCGCCGCCTTCCGCGGCACCGCGCCCGCCGGCGACCACGTACCCGAGGACTGGGTGGGTTCGACGACGACGGTCGCCGGGTTCGACTCGCTCGGGCTGACCGTGCTCGACGACGGGCGGACGCTGCGGGCCGCGATCGCGGACGACCCGGTGCGGTGGTTGGGCCCGGCGCACGTCGCGCGGTTCGGCGCGGACCCCGCCCTGCTGGTCAAGCTCCTCGACGCCGGCGAGCGGCTGCCGGTGCACGTGCACCCCGACGACGCGTTCGCGCAGTCGCACCTGGGCTGTCGCAACGGCAAGACCGAGTCCTGGATCATCCTGTCCGCGGAGCCCGGGGCCAGGGTGCACCTGGGTTTCCGGGAGGACGTCGCACCGGAGACGCTTCGTGGCTGGGTCTCCGCACAGGACCGCACGGCGATGCTCGCGGCGCTGCACGAGGTCGAGGTCGCCGCGGGCGACACGGTCTTCGTGCCGGCCGGCTACCCGCACGCGATCGGCTCGGGGATCCTGCTGCTGGAGCTGCAGCAGGCAGCCGACCTGTCGCTGCTGCTGGAATACGACGGCTTCGCCATCGACGGCCCGCGCGACGGCCACCTGGGCATCGGCTTCGACGCGGCCCTGCCGTGCGTGAGCCGCGCGGCCGTGCCCGCCGAGACGCTCAAGGAGCTGTTCGGCCGGATCGACGACCCACGCATCTTCCCGGCGTACGGCGACGGGTTCTTCCGCGCCGTCCGCCACAGTGGACCGTCCACGTGGGACGCCGGGTTCGCGGTCGTCGTGGTGGTCTCCGGTGCGGGCCGGTTGAGCTGCCCGGGAGACGCGATCGACCTGCGTGCCGGCATGACGGTCCTGGTCGGGCACGACGCGGGTCAGGTGCGGATCGACGGCGACGTCGAACTGGTCCGGTGCTGCCCGCCCGCGGTGTCCTAGAAGAACACCCACCGGAGCACCGTCGTCGTCGGCAGGTACCGTCACCCGTGGTGCGCCCGGCGCGGCGGACCGGAACCGGGTGTCGCGGTCGGTCGGATAGGTCGGCGATAGGTGACCGCGCGACTCTCGCCGCATGACAATCCGAAATCGGCGTACCGGCCTGGTCGGTCGTCTCGTGGCCGCGGTCGCCCTCGCGGTGGCCCTCGTTCCCGGCGTCGCGGCGACGCCGGCCCAGGCGTACGGCTCGTGCGGGCCCGCGACGCCGGGCTACCTGCCGCTGTTCAGGGCGTCCCTGAGCCTGGTGCGGACGTCGAGTTGCACCTACTACGCACGGCTCGTCGTCGACGAACGGCTGTCGCCGCTGTGGGACATCAAGGTCGAACGGCGCGAGAACGGCGTGGTCACCGAGCGGAAGACCGCCACGGGTGGGTACGGCAGCACGTTCACCGGATCCGTCCAGGGCTGGTGGGGCGGCGCGGCCAGCCAGGACCAGCACCACGCCTGCTACTCGGTGGCGGGCGCCAACAGCTGGACCTGCACCTCCTGGGTCGACGTCTGACCGGCGGGCCGCGCCTGATCGGGGCCGGGCCGGGCGCCCGGCCCCGTCGGGGGATCGGGAGCGGCGCTCAGAGCAGGTCGATCGCCGTCTCGATGCGCGACGCGAGGACGAGGTCCAGCTCACCGCGCGCTCGGACCATGACGACCGAGCCGTCGCCGGACCGGGCCAACGCGACGTTCACCACGGGCCGGCCGCTGAGCGGGTAATCGAACCAGCGGTCGGCCTCCGCGTCGGTGCCGTCGAGGGCGCCGGTGAGGGCGTCCGCGTCCAGGTCGTCGTAGGCGTAGCCGATGTGGCCGCTGATCCGTCGCAGCAGGGGCACGACGTTGGCCTCGCCCACCGAGCCGCCGACCTCGCTCGCGCCGTCAAGGCCGACATTGCGGCTGCTCACCAGCAGGTGCCCGACCTGCGGGTCGTAGCAGTCGAGGCCGTGGGCGCCGGCCAGCACCGGCAGGGCGTCGGTGGCCGGCCATCCGAAGGGCAACGTCAGCCCCACGAACCGGTCGGCGAGGTCGGTGCGTCCCCAAGGCTGGCGCCGGCCGAGGTCGTCGTGCCAGGGCGCGATCCGGTCGGTGAGCTCCGGCCAGCGCCGCAGCAGGTCGGCCCGGAAGGCCAGCACCCGCTCGTCGGGCGGCAGCCGACCGACCTTCTCGTCGGCCAGCCGGCGCGCCAACCGGGTCGGGTCGGGCGTCGCCCCGGCCGGCCAGAAGTACAGGTCGTAGCTCACGGGTGGCAGCGTAGCCAGAACCGACGACAATGTCGGTCGTGACGGAATTCGATATCAGCCTGCGCGGCTACGACCGGGCAGCGGTGGAGTCGATGGTTCGGGCCGTGAACGCGGCGGCCGGTGACCAGGCCGCGATCGAGGCGGCCGTACGGGCGTACTGGCCGCCGATCGAGGTGCTGCGCGGCTACGACCGCGCGCAGGTGGACGCGTGGCTCGCGCGCGCCCGTGCCGGCGGGGTGGCGGCCGATCCGACCGAGGTCGACCCTCCGACGCCGGAGTTCCTGGTCGTGCTGCGCGGCTACCGCATCAAGGAGACCGACGCCCTCGTGGCCACGGTCGCCGCGGCGCTGGCCAGCGACGACCCCTTCCGCCGCGCCGAGGCATTGCGGGCGATCGCCGGGCCGCGACCGCCGGTGGCCTTCCGCGGCTACGACCGCCGCATGGTCGACAAGCACCTGAGCCGCGCGGAACGAGCGCTCGCCGGCACCTAGGCTGTGCCACCGTGAGCTTCGACATCGTCGCCGGGCTGCGCGGGCTGGACACCTACGCCGACGCCTGGCGTTTCATCCGCGGGTTCGCCGCCGCGTGGGCCGAACCGGTCGACGAGGTCGACGACGTCACGGAGGCCGAGCTCGACGCCGTCGAGGAACGCTTCGGAGTGCGGCTGCCGGAGGCGGTGCGGCAGGGCTACCGGCTCCTCGGCCGGCACCTGCTCCATGGAGGAACGGGCGATGGACACGTACGTCCATGAGGGACTGACGTTCCCGGTCAGCGACCACCGGCCGCGCGGCGAATCCCGGTCTGTGGTCGTACTACTGCACGGCTTTCCGCAGGATCGGCGTTCCTGGGACGCCGTCGCCGGCGCGTTGACCGCGGCCGGGCATCGGGTGCTCGCGCCCGATCAGCGCGGCTACTCTCCCGGCGCCGCGCCGAGGCGGCGGGCCGCGTACACGCTGCCGAAGCTGGCCGGGGACGTGCTGGCCCTGGCCGACGCCGCCGGCGCCGACCGGTTCCACCTGGTCGGTCACGACTGGGGCGCGTCCGTCGCCTGGCATCTGGCCGCCCGTCATCCCGAGCGGCTGCGGTCGCTGGCGTGCCTGTCGGTTCCCCATCCCGCTGCGCTCGGCCGGGCCCTGCTGACCAGCGGGCAGGCGATCCGTTCCGCGTACATCGCCGCTTTTGTGCTGCCCGTCCTGCCGGAACGCTACTTCGCGGGCCGGCGGGGCCGAGAATGGCCGCGGCGGGCCGGCCTCGACTCGCCGCACGCGGAGCGCTACGCCGCCCGGCTCGCCGACCCGGACGCAGTTCGCGGGCCGCTCGCCTGGTACCGCGCCATCGGGCTCAACCCGTCCACCGGGCCCGTCGACGTGCCGACCTTGTTCATGTGGGGCGACGGCGACCGGTACGTGACCCGGGCCGCGGCGCGGCGGTGCGGGCGGTACGTCCGCGCTCCCTACGAGTTCCACGTGCTCAAAGGCGCGTCCCACTGGCTGCCCGAGCAGGCGCCGGGACAGGTGTCGGGCCTGCTCCTGCCGTGGCTCAGGCTTCGGGAAGCGAGCTGAGGTTGGCCCGGGCCTCCGACACCCAGCCGGCCACGGCGTGCGCGCCGGCCTCGGTGGCCAGCGTCGCCGCCTCGTCGAGCAGCGCGCTCGCCTCCGCGGGCCGGCCGTCCTCGGCTGTCAGGTAGGCCTGGGCGACCAGGTTGGCGGCGACGCCCGCGGTGAAGCCGAGATCGCGCCGCAACTGGGTCGACTCGGCCAGCGTCGCCCGCGCCTCGGCCGCGCGACCGGCGTGCTGGGCGACGAAAGCCAGATGGCGCAGGGCGTACGAGCGGGTCAGGTCGTCGCGGGCCGCAGTCGCCAGGTCGCGGGACCGCGCGAACAGCGCCTCCGTGCCGGTCAGGTCGCCGCGCACCACCTGGTGGAAGCAGCCCACCCAGAACTGGGCCTCCGCCGCGCCGCGGCTGTCGTCGAGCGCCTCGTAGAGGGACAGCGCGCGCTCGAACAGCGCGAGCTCGGTCAGGTCCTCGGCGGGCTGCTCCCCCGCCGCCTGCGCCGACAGGTAGCGGGCGTGCCGGATCCGGCCGCGGGCCACCGCGAGGTCGGCCTCGACCCCGTCCAGCGCCCGGTCGGCGGCGTCCAGTCCGTCGTCGGCGCCGCCGAAGAGCGCCGCCTCGTAGCGCTCCCGCGCCAGCGTTAGTCGATCATCCACAGTGTGCACACTACGACGTTCCCCTATGCCTGGTAGCAACCGGTGGTCGGGGCGCGGCCGGCGGGCGGGCGCAGCTCGACCACGATGGCGACCGCGGACGGGAAGGCGCCGTCCGCGACCACCGTGCCGATGGCCGTGAGATCGGCGCGGAGTCGCTGCGCCGTGCGGGTGTAATAGGCGGACTTGTAGTAGCCGTAGAGGATCACGCGCCGATGGCCGGCCACGAGCGTGGCGATGTCGTGGCCCGTGCAGGGCCGGCCGGGCAACCGGGACACCGCGACCGGGTAACGGCGCGGCTCCAACTCGTCGTCCGCGTACCAGCCCACGGCATGGCGGCTGGTGGTCAGCACCAGGGTCAGGTCACCGGGCCGGTGCTGGCCGGCCGCCCAGGCGACGGCGGCGCGTTCGTCGAGGCCGGGCGGCGGTGGTCGCTCGCCGACCCGGCCGACGACCAGCGGGACGAGCATGACCAGCACGACGAGCGCGGCCGCCGCGCCAGCGACGCCACCGGTCAGCACGGCGCCGGTGCGCCACGTCCGGGGTGCGCCGCGGGCCATCGCGCGGCCGGCGCCCAACGCCAGGCGGGCGGCCCCGTCGGCGCCGAACGCGACCGCGACGTACACGGCGGGCAGGATCCAGATCGCCATCCGCATGTAGAGCGGGACCAGCTCGGCGAAGGCGAGCGCATAGGCGAACACCACCACACCGGCCAGCAACGCGCCGAACGGGCGGACCTGCCACGCGGCCGCCACACAGCCGGCGGCGACCAGGAGCCAGAAGATCGGCGCCACGGTGTCGATGTGGGACCGGCCCTCGCCCGGCGGCGCCAGGCTCAGCGGGTCCACGCCGAGCACGTGGAGGCGGTCCCAGGACCAGTGCGCCACCCGGCGAAGCGAGCCGTCCGCCGGCGGGTAGCCCCGCCGGCCCCAGAACGTCGCCATGTAGTCGCTGGACAGCACGTGTCGCAGGGATGCGAGATAGTGGCCGGCGAACACCGCCGTCCAGATCAGGAACGGCAGCGCGGCGCGGAAGGCGGCCGACCAGCCGGCCCGCAGCAGCACGGTGGCCACCACCACGAACGCGAACACCGGCGTGGCCAGCATGGCGCCCATGCTGAACAGGCAGGCCACCGCGGCCAGCGACCACCACCACACGAACTGCCGGGCGGTCGGTCGCGGTCGCTCCAGCAACGCCATGGTCGCGACGAGCAGCGACATCGTCCACAAGAGATCGCCGCTGTACTGCTTGACCTCAGCCGCGTAGCGGATCGCCGACGCGTTGCTCGCCACGAAGGAGACGAGCACCACGGCGCCGACCGGACCGAGCCAGCTCCGGCCGGCGAGCCAGGCCAGCACCAGCGTCCCGATCGAGGCCAGCAGGGGCAGCAGGCGCAGCACGTATTCGTCGGTGCCGAACACCGCCACCAGCGCGTGCTGCGCCCACAGCCAACCGAGCGGCGCGCTCTGGTTGTAGTCGAGCGCGCCGGCCAGCTCGCCGAAGCCCCGATCGCGGATGTTGCGGGCGATCATCTGCTCGTCGAGCCACAGTGGCGCGTGCGCCGCATAGCGCCGGACGAAGAGCACCACACCGATCGCCAACGGGACCAGGGCGAGATCGGCCCACCTGAACCAGCGCCACCACGGGCGCGCGGGCGCCGGGGCGGGACCCTCCGGAGTGGTCGATTCGGGCAACGTGACGGCGGCGGCGACGTCCATCGCATCCGAGGCTAGCTGACCGTTTACCACCCCGGTGTCCGATTCGCGTCACTCGTTCAGTCCGCTGCGGCGCCGCTGAAACCGGACTGACCCGGCGCCATCGAGCAGCGATGATGCGACGATGCGGGTGGCGGTGGTCGGTGGTGGGATCGGCGGGCTGGTCGCGGCGCTGGCGCTGCGCCGGGCCGGGTGCGACGTGCGGGTCTACGAGCAGGCGCCGGCCGTCGGCACGGTGGGGGCCGGCATCCAGCTCGCGCCCAACGCGACGCGGATCCTCGACGCGCTGGGTGTGCTGCCGGCGGTGCGGCGGGTGGCGGTGGCGCCGACGGCGTTCGAGTTCCGGCGGTGGGACGACGGGCGGTTGCTGTCGTCGACCGCGCTCGGCCCGGCCGCGCAGGACGCCTACGGCGCGCCCTACCTGCACGTGCACCGCGGCGATCTCGTCGCGGTGCTGGCGGACGTCGTGCCGGTCGAGACCGGCGCGCGCTGCGTCGACGTGGCGCCCGGCGCCCGCGACGCGGAGGTGCGGTTCGCCGGCGGGCGGGTCGAGCGCGCCGACCTGGTGGTGGGCGCCGACGGCATCCACTCCGTGGTCCGGCACGCGATCCTCGGCGCGGCCGACGCCCGGTTCACCGGCCACGTGGCGTTCCGGGGACTGATCCCCGCGGCGCGGGTGGCCGGGCTGCCGGTCGAGCGGACGGCTACGGTCCGGATGGGGCCGGGCCGCCACTTCGTGCACTATTTCGTCTCGGCGGGCCGGCTGCTCAACGTGGTCTGCGTCGTCGAGGAGAACACCTGGACCCGGGAGTCCTGGACTGACCGCGGCGACCCGGCGGAGCTCCGCGCCGCGTTCGCCGGCTGGGACCCGGTGGTCCGGTCACTCGTCGACGCGCTCGACGCGCCGCTGAAGTGGGCGCTCTTCGACCGCCTCCCGTTCGGGCGGTGGAGCAAGGGCCCGGTCACCCTGCTCGGCGACGCCTGCCACCCGATGCTGCCGTACGGGGCTCAGGGCGCGGCCCAGGCCATCGAGGACGCGTGGGTCCTGGCGGCGTGCCTGCGCGACAACGACGACGTGCCGGCGGCGCTGGCCCGCTACGAGACGCTGCGACACGACCGCACGGCCCGGGTTCAGGAGCTCTCGCGTGGCAACGCCGTGCGCTTCCACCTGCCGGACGGGCCGCAGCAGGAGGCCCGCGACGCCGCGATCGCGTCGAGCAACGGCCTGTCCCCGGACATCGACTGGCTCTACGGCTACGACCCGCTGGCCGGCCACGCCTAGTGTCGTGAGTCGTTAATTCGAGTGCAGTAGCGGGCGATGGATTCGAGGATCTGGTCGGCGGTCTTGGTCCAGACGTAGGGCTTGGGGTTGTCGTTCCAGGTTCCGATCCATTCGCGGATGTCTTTGTTGAGGGCGCGGACCGAGCGGTGGGTTCCGCGTTGGAGTTTCTTGGTGGTCAGTTCGCCGAACCAGCGCTCGACGAGGTTGAGCCAGGATGAGCTGGTCGGGGTGAAGTGCAGGACGAAGCGAGGGTGGGCCGCCAGCCAGCGTTTGATCGCTGGTGTCTTGTGTGTGGAGGCGTTGTCCAGGACCAGGTGGACCTGTAGGTCCGCGGGGACTTCCCGGTCGAGGGTGGTCAGAAACTTGCGGAACTCGATCGCCCGGTGTCGGGCGTGCAACGAGCCGATCACCTTGCCGGTGGTCAGGTCCAGGGCGGCGTAGAGGCTGGAGGTGCCGGCGCGGATGTAGTCGTGACTGGCCCTGGCGGGTGTGCCGGGCAGCATTGGTAGGACCGGCGCGGTCCGGTCGAGGGCTTGGATCTGAGACTTTTCGTCGACGCAGAGCACGACCGCCCGTTCCGGCGGGTCCAAGTAGAGACCGACCACGTCGCGGACCTTGTCAATGAATTGCGGGTCTTTCGACAGCTTCCACGAGTCCTGCCGGTGCGGCTGCAGCCCGAACGCCCGCCAGATCCGCGATACCGCCGTCTGTGACAGGCCGACCTGCGCGGCCAGCGACCGGGTCGACCAGTGCGTGGCGTCCTTCGGCGTGGTCTCCAACGTCGTGGTGATGACGCGCTCGACGTCGGTGTCGGTGACCGTGCGCGGCCGGCCCGGCCGCGGCTCGTCCAACAACCCGTCGAGCCGGTCGACCGCGAACCGATTACGCCACTTCTTCACCGTGTTCCGCGAGATCCCCAGACGCTGCGCGATCTGGCCGTTCGACTCGCCGGGACCATCGGCACAGGCCAGCACGACCCGTGACCGCGCCGCCAAAGCCTGCGCACTGGTCGGCCTTCGTGACCAGGTAACCAACTGCTCACGCTCGTCATCAGTGAGCACGATCGACACTGCTATCGGAGACGGCATACGACCACCGTACCCACTGACAACGATTTAACGACTCAGGACACTAGCCTGCCGGGCTCCCAGGCCTGAGGTCACTCGTTCGGGTGCACCGGCCGCGCGCCTGCCGAGGTGGGCTGCGCCGGCGTTCGATGCTGGTGGCGTCCGGTGCGGAAGGGGACGGCCGATGGCGACGTATGTCTACCGCTGCTCGCGCGACGGCGACTTCGAGGTGCGGCTCCCGCTCGGCGCGGCGACGGAGAGCATCTCCTGTGGACACTGTGCCGGCGACGCCACCCGAGTCTGGTCGGCGCCCCATCTGAGCCGGACCCCACGCCCGCTGGCCGCCGCGATCGAGCAGGCCGGGCGCAGCGCCGAGGCGCCGCGGGTGGTCGCCCAGCTGCCGGGCGCCCGCCGCGTGCCGGCGCCGGTGCCGCGCGGCCTGCCGCGGCTCTAGACGGCACGCGCCACGGGGGCGCGGCGCGGCGAAAGGACAATGGGCATGCCCGAGGTCATCTTTGGGTTGGACTCGACGAAGCGCTTCACCCAGCAGGAGAAGGTCGGCCACAACCGGTGGCATCCGGCCGTTCCGCCGGTGGCGACCGTCAAGCCCGGCGCGACGTTCCGGGTGCACTGCCGGGAGTGGTTCGACGGCGCGATCCACAACGACGACTCGGCCGACGACGTACGCGACGCGCCGCTGTCCACTGTGCACGCGCTCAGCGGGCCGTTCGCGGTGCAGGGCGCGGAGCCCGGCGACCTGCTGATGGTCGACATCCTGGACGTCGGGCCGATACCGCAGGAGGACTCGGGGCCGCTGGCCGGGCAGGGCTGGGGCTACACCGGCATCTTCGCCAAGCAGAACGGCGGCGGTTTCCTCACCGACTGGTTCCCCGACGCCTACAAGGCCATCTGGGACTTCAGCGGCCAGGTGGCGACCTCGCGGCACATCCCGGGCGTCTCGTTCACCGGCATGGTCCACCCCGGCCTGATGGGCACCGCGCCGTCGATCGAGCTGCTGCGCACGTGGAACCAGCGCGAGACGGCGCTGCGGGAGACCGACCCGGACCGCGTGCCCCCGCTGTCGCTGCCGCCGCTGCCGCAGGACGCCGTGCTCGGGTCCCTGAGCGGCTCCGCGTTCGACGACGCCGCGGCCGAGGCCGCCCGCACCGCTCCCCCGCGCGAGAACGGCGGCAACCAGGACATCAAGAACCTGACCAAGGGCTCGCGGGTCTTCTACCCGGTGTTCGTGCCGGGCGCCAACCTGTCGCTGGGCGACCTGCACTTCTCCCAGGGCGACGGCGAGATCACCTTCTGCGGCGCCATCGAGATGGGCGGCTTCGTCGACCTGCACGTCGACGTCATCAAGGGCGGCATGCAGACGTACGGCGTCGGCGAGAACGCGATCTTCCTCCCCGGCAACAACAACCCGCAATATTGTCAGTGGCTCGCCTTCTCCGGCGTGTCCGTGACGCTCCAGGGCGAGCAGCGCTACCTCGACGCTCAGCTGTCGTTCCAGCGGGCCTGCCTGCACGCGATCGACTACCTCGAGAAGTTCGGCTACAGCCGCGAGCAGGCCTACCTGATCCTCGGCGCCGCGCCGATCGAGGGCCGGTTCTCGGGCGTCGTCGACATCCCCAACTCCTGCGCCACCATCTATATCCCCACCGAGATCTTCGACATCGACGTACGCCCGTCGGCGTCCGGCCCGGCGAAGGTCACGGGCGGGAAGGCGGTGCCGCGGTCGAGCTTCTGACCGGAGGCCGGGCCCACCACTGGGCCAGTGCGACGGCGGCCAGCACGAGCAGGGCGCCGGCGAGCGCGAACCAACCGGTGATCTCCTGATCCTGTCGCTGCAGCACGATGTTGCTGGGCAGGTCGCGGAGCACCCGGCTGAGCTCGGCGGCGTCCTCGGCCTTGTAGTATTCGCCGCCGGTCAGCTCCGCGACCTCGCGCAGGGTCGGCTCGTCGATGTTCTGGTAGCGGCGGCCGCCGAACCCGCCGCCGCCGAAGCGGGAGCCGTCGCCGAACATCGCGTCGCCGCCGACCTGGGTGGGGTCGCAGACCATGGCCGACGGCTGGGTGGTGCCGAAGCCGATCGTGTAGACGCGCAGCCCGCGGGCCGCCGCCTGCTGCGCCGCCGTGGTCGGGTCGACGCCCTGGGTGTTGCGGCCGTCGGTGAGCACGACGATGGTGTCCGGTTCGAAGTCACCCGGCGCGCCGCCGGCCGGCAGCTCCACCCCGGTCGGCGGCACGTCGGCGTTGACCTCGGCGATCGCGTCGACCGAGGTGAGGATGGCCAGGCCGATCGCGGTGCCGCGGGCGGTGCGCAGCGCGTCGATCGCGGCCGTCAGCGCCCGCTTGTCGTCGGTCGGCTCGACCAGCAGCCCGGCATTGCCCGAGAAGGTGACCAGCCCGATCTTCGCCCCGTCGGGCTGGCCCTCGACGAACTCGCGGGCCGCCGCCTGCGCGGCGGTCAACCGGTTCGGCGGCACGTCGGTGGAGCACATCGAGCCGGACGAGTCGATGGCCAGCATGATGGTCGTCGAGTTGGCCGGCACGGGCACCGACGCCTGCGGCCGGGCGGCGCCGGTGGCCAGCACCAGCAGGCCGGCGGCGAACAGCCACAGCGGGATGCGGCGCCGCCAGCGGGAGCGGCCCGGCAGCGCGGCCCGCACCAGCGCCAGGCTCGGCAGCCGCACCGTCTCCCGGCGCCGGCGGCGGCGCAGCCACCAGCGGTAGCCCAGCAGGGCCGGGAAGACCAGCAGCGCGGTGAGGGCCCAGGGCCAGGTCAGCGACATCTAGACGATCCGTCCGAACCAGTGGATCGTGAGCACCGCGCCGGCCACCAGCAACAGCAGCGCGAACGCCACGACCGGGCCGGTCAGCTCGACCGGCCGCGGCTCGATCGTGGTGCGCAGGTCGAGATCGCGGTACGCGGCATCGAGCGCCCCGGCGTCCGCGGCGCGGTGGTAGGCGCCGCCGGTCGCCGTGGCGACCTGCGTCAGCAGGTCCTCGTTCAACGCGGTCGCCACCTGGTAGCCGTCGATGTCGACCGTGCTGCCCTCGACCGTGCCGACGCCGACCGTCTGGATGTGCACCCCGGCGTTGGACGCGAGCTCGGCCGCCTGCAGCACGTCCGGGCCGCCGGTGTCCTCGCCGTCGGTGAGCAGCACGATCGTGGCGTCGGCGTGGTAGCCGACGTCCGGCGGCGGCGCGGGCGGCTCGGGCAGCAGCACCGGCCGGCCGACGATCGCGGTGAGCGAGCCTAGGATCGCCTGGCCGAGCGATGTGCCGCCGGTCACCCGCAGCCGCTTGATGGCGTCGACGGTCTCGGCGTGCCGGTTGCCCGGCTCGTGCGTGCTGAGCGCGCCCTGGCTGAACGCGATCACTCCGATGTCGACGGTGTCGGGCTGCGCCTCGACGAAGGCGATCGCGGCGTTCTGGGCGGCGGCCAGCCGGTTGGGGGCGATGTCGTCCGCGCCCATGCTGTTGGACACGTCGAAAGCCAGCATGACGGTGCCGGACGTGCGTGGCACGCCCAGTGTCACTTGTGGACGCGCGACGGCCAGCAGCAGAAAGACCACGGCGGCCAGGAAGAGCACCGGTGGCAACCAGCGCCGCAGCCCGCCACGGGCGGTCACCCCGGCAGCCGCGTACGCCCGGGTCCGTTCGCGGTGGAGCCGGCGCAGCCCGACCGCGCACGCGGCGCCGACGAGGACGGCGACGGCGATCAGAACGGGATGCTCGACGCTCATCGGCGCACCCGTCCCGTGCGGCGGACCATCCGCACCAGCACCTCGACCAGGTCCTCGTCGGTGCGCACCCGGTGGGCGTCGACGCCGGAGCGGCGCATCGCATCGTCCACGGTGGACTCCCTCGCCTCGACCTCCGCGCGCAGCCGCTCGCGGAACAGCGGGTCGCCGGTGTCGGCCAGTAGCTGCTCGCCCGTCTCGGCGTCCTCCACCAGCACCAGGCCGAGGTCGGGCAGCTCCAACTCGACCGGGTGGACGACCCGGATCGCCACCACCTCGTGCCGCAGCGCCAGCCGGGTCAGCTCGCCGGCCCATTCGCCCGCGCCGATGAAGTCGGAGACCACGAACACGAGGCCGCGCCGGCGGGCGTTGCGCGCGGCCAGCCGCAGCATCGCCGCTAGGTCGGTGCTGCCGCCGCCGCGGTCCGGGGTCGGCGCGGTGACCAGGCCGGTCAGCCGCAGCACATGGTCGCGGCCGGTGCGCGGCGGCACGACCCGGTGCCGGTGGTTGTCGTAGAGGATCGCGCCGACCCGGTTGCCGCCCCGCGTGAACAACCGCGCGAGACACACCGCCAGGTCGGTGAGCATGGAGTCTTTTCCTTGCGGCGTCTCGCCGAAGCGCATGGAGGCTGACTGGTCCAGGACGAGCCAGGCGGTCAGCTCGCGGTCCTCGGTGTACTGCCGGACGTGCGGCTGGTCCAGCCGGGCGGTGACGTTCCAGTCGATGTGCCGGACGTCGTCGTCGGGCGCGTACTCGCGGAGGCTGTCGAAGTCGATCCCCGTGCCGCGGTAGGCCGTGCGGTAGGTGCCCTGCAGCCGGCCGTCGAGGCGGCGGACGACCCGCCACTCGAGGCGGCGCAGGAGGCGGTCGGGGGCGCTGCTCATGGCCGGGCGGCCCGTTGCAGCGGCGCGTCGGGGATGGGCACCACCGCCATCACCCGGGTGAGGATGTGGTCGGCGGTGACGTCGTCGGAGAGCGCCTCGTAGGACAGGACGAGCCGGTGCCGGAACACGTCGAGCACGAGGTCGGTCACGTCGGCCGGCACCACGTAGTCGCGCCCCCGGATGAACGCCAGCGCCCGCCCGGCCAGGATGAGGTTGATCGAGGAGCGCGGGCTGGCGCCGAAGCTGACGTAACGGGCGAGGTCGCCCAGGCCCGCGGCGGCCGGGTCGCGGGTCGTGTTGGCCAGTCGCACGGCGTACTCGATCAGCGCCGGGTCCACGTACACCCGGTCGACCTGTTCCTGCATCGCGACCAGGCGCTCGGGATCGGCGACGGCCTGGCCCGGCGCGGGCGCCACGATCGCGCGCTCGACGATGACGAACTCCTCGGTCGCGCTCGGGTAGCCGACCAGGACCTTCATCATGAACCGGTCGACCTGGGCCTCCGGCAGCGGATAGGTGCCCTCGGACTCGATCGGGTTCTGGGTGGCCATGACCAGGAACGGCTCGGGCACCCGGTGGGTCTCACGGCCGATGGTGACCTGCTGCTCCTGCATGACCTCGAGCAGCGCGCTCTGCACCTTGGCCGGCGCCCGGTTGATCTCGTCGGCCAGCAGCAGGTTGGTGAACACGGGGCCCAGCGAGACCTGGAACTCGCCGCTGTGCTGGTGGTAGACGCGGGTGCCGACGATGTCGGCGGGCACCAGGTCGGGGGTGAACTGCACGCGGTGGAACTGCCCGCCGATCGCCCCGGCCAGCGCCTTGACGGCGAGGGTCTTGGCCAGCCCCGGCACGCCCTCGACCAGGATGTGGCCGCGGGCCAGCAGGGCCACCAGCAGCCGTTCGAGCAGCGCGTCCTGGCCGACGATGGTCTTCTTGACCTCGTACAGGATGGGCTCGGTGTCCATGCGCGCTCCTACTGCAGGGGTCCGGGTGGGCCGGGGCTGTCACCGCCGCCGCCGGCGAGCGCGGCGCCGATCGGCACGGCGAAGCCGACACCGACGAAGGTGCCGGCGGTGGTCGGGTTGAGCAGGGCGACGACGATGCCGACGGTCTCGCCGCGGGTGTTCACCAGCGGGCCGCCGGAGCTCCCCGGGTTGACGGCGGCGTCGAACTGGATCAGCCCGCGCAGCCGCACGCCGTCGGTCCCGGTCGCGGCCCGCTCCAGGCCCGACACCACGCCGGCGGTGGTGCTGTGCACGAGACCGAGCTGGTTGCCGATCGCCACGACGTCCTCGCCGACGGCGAGCCGGCCCGCGTTGCCGAGCACGGCCGGCACGACGAGCGTCGGCGACCGCTCCGGCAGGAGCAGGGCGATGTCGGTGGCCGGATCGCGGCTGGCGAGCGTGGCCGGCACCGCCGCGCCGTCCGGGAAGGTGATCTCGATCCGCTTGGCGCCGTCGACGACGTGCAGCGCCGTGACCACCAGCCCGTCGGCGTTGGCGACCACACCGGTCCCGTTGCCGGCACCCCGGATGCTGACCACCGACGGGGCGAGGGCGGCGTACACCTGGGCGGTGGTCAGTGGCGGTTTGGCCGTGGGCGACGGGCTGGGCGCGGCCGCCGGGCGGTCTCCCCCACCGCCGGCCCGGAACGCGACGACGGCCGTGACCGCGAGCAGCAGGGCGACGAGACCGGCGCCGACCAGCCAGAACCGCCGTCGACGGCGGGGCGGCGCAGCGCCCGCGACCTCGTCGGCCACTGTCATCGCCGACCGCGGTCCACGCGCGGCTGCCTGGCGCGGAGCATAACGACACCATAACGGCGTGTCCCCGGAACGGCCATTGTCCGTCCTTTCGAGACCGCGATCCGGCCTCGGCGGCCCCGGGCGCGGGCTGCTCCGGCGGGGGTAGCGTCACCACACGTGAAGGCCGATTGGGACGCGCAGCGGCGGCGGGCGGTCGAGGCGCACGCGCGGGCCGAGACCGACCGGGCCGCCCGCGAGGCCGAGCAGACCGCCGGGCTCGTCGCGGCGTTCGTCCGCGACGCGCACGAGCGCGGGATCGCGCCGGTCGCGCTGACGGCTCCCGCCCACCGCGGCCGCGTCCGCTACCGCACCGGGCTGCGCGGCTGGTACCTCGACCAGCGGCAGTCGATGGCGGTCGACACCGAGGGCCGGTTCTATCTGCTCGCCGTGCCGAACTCCACGCGGGCCCGGCTGACCGGCGTCCGGCCCGAGCCGCGCCCGGCGCCGCTCGTGGTCGGTCGCGGTGGCAAGGACGGCGAGTCGATCGCCCTGAGCGTCCTGCTGGAGCGCCGGCTCGCCGACGGCTAGGCGTACGCGTGGTCGAGCGCCGGGTCGGCCGTCAGGATCGCGTGCTGCAGCCGCTGGACCCGTTCTGACGGCTCCAGGCCCAGGTCGTCCTGGAGCGTGCCGCGCAGCCGGTGGAACGCCTCCAGCGCGTCCGTGCGCCGGCCCGCCCGGTAGAGCGCGATCATGTACTGCGCCTGCAGGTCCTCGTTGAGCGGGTGCCGGGCGGCCAGCCAGCCGAGGTCGCCGAGCACCGCCTGGTGCCGGTCGAGCCGCAGCTCCGCCTCGATCCGCTGGCGCCACAGTGACAGCCGGCCCTCCTCGAGCCGCTGCACCTCGGCCCGCAGCACCGGGCCGTGCCGCACGTCGACCAGCGCCCCGCCCTGCCAGAGGCCGAGCGCCTCGCCCAGCAGGCGGGCCGCCTCGACGTCGTCGCCGGCGGCCAGCGCGGCCCGGCCGGCGGCGGCGAGGCGCTCGTACTCGTGGAGGTCGAGCTCGCCCGGCCCCACGTTGAGCCGGTAGCCACCGGACGTGGTCACCAGGATCTCGTTGGCCAGCCGGGCCGGGCAGACGCCCAGCGCGTGGGTCAGCATGCGGCGGGTCTTGAGGACGTAGGTCTGCAGCGTCGTCTGCGCGCTGGCCGGCGGCTCGCAGCCCCACAGCTCGGCGGTCAGCGTCTCGACCGGCACGACCAGGTTCGCGTGCAGCAGGAGCAGGGCCAGCACCTTGCGCGGCTTCGGCGCGGTCAGCTGATCCGCCGGGCCGGTGGGCGTGGCTCTCACCGCCAGCGGACCAAGAACGTAGTAGGTCATTGCGCCCCCGTATGACCGTCGCTGTGAAGAACCTTAAAGGGCTTAAACGACATGAGGAACCTTTTCGGTTGGATCGTACGATTGTGACAGCAGCTCACGGGCCTCCACCGACATTCCAGGCGGGCTCAAGCGGGCAACTGCGACGGTCGGGAGGCCGTTAGACAGCCGGCCCGAAGGAGCCCTCCGTGTCCGAAACTGAGTCGCCTCAGTCGCTGGATGGGTTGCTGCGCCGGGCCGCGACGGAGGCGCCCGACCGCCCCGCGATCCGCTACGGCGCCCGCGCGCTGTCCTACCGGGAGCTCGACGCGGCCGTGGACGGCTTCGCCGCCGCGCTCGCCGGCCGGCCGCGCGGCACGGTCGTGGGCGTCACCGCCGCGCTGCACCCCGCCTTCCCCATCGCCTACTTCGGAGCGATCCGGGCCGGCCACGTCTGCGCCGTGCTCGACCCCGACCTCACCGAGGACGCCCTCGACGCGGCCATCGAGCGCGCCGGGATCGCCCTGCTCGTGGCCATGGCCGGGATGGCCGACCGGCTACGCCGCATCCGGGTCGAGCGCGACGAGCTCGACGTGGCCTACCTGGACCAGCCGGGCCACCGCGGCGCCCGCACCGTGGCCGCGCTGGTGCGCGAGGAGGCCGGCCGGCGCCGGCGCCCCGCCCCGCCGCCCACGGACGTCGACGCGGTGGCCTGCCTGCGCTTCGGGCCCGGTGGGGTGGTGCTCCCGCTGACGCACCGCAACCTCACCGTCGGCGCCGCCCAGGCGGCGCGGGCCTACGGTTTCGGGCCGGGCTCGACGGTGGTCAACCACCTGCCCGCGTACGAACAGGTGTACCTCGACGCGACGGTCCACGCGGCCGCGACCCAGGTGCTCTGCGCCGACCCCGACCCGGCCGGCGGTGTCGCCCTGGCCGGTCGCGAGGCCGCCACCCACTACTGCGGCCTGCCGGCGCCGCTGACCCGGCTCGCGGCCGACCCCCGGGACACCCACCCGCGCACGCTGACCGTGCGGGCCGTGCTCTCCGGCGGCGCCACGATCACGCCGGCCGCCGCGCGCCGGCTCGCCAAGCGGGTGGGCGCGCCGCTCGTGCAGTGGTACGGCCCGGCCGGCGGCCCGCTGACCCACTGCGACCGGATCGACCATCCCACGGCGGGCTCCGTCGGCCGGCCGGTGCCGGGCACCGACTGCCGCGTGACCGACCTCGACGGGCGGCATCCGGCGCCACCGGGCCGACCCGGCCACGTCCGGGTACGCGGCCCGCAGGTGGCCACGGCGACGGCCGACCCGGACGGCTGGCTGCGCACCGGCGACCTCGGCTACCTCGACGCCGACGGCGCCCTGTTCCTCGTCGACGCGGGGGTGAAGGCATGACAACGAGGCCGGACTGGGCGTTGTGCCGGCACTGCCGGGCCGTCGTCTACGCCAAGCGGCTCGCCCGCAACCACGGCGTCTGTCCACAGTGCGGCGGCTGTTTCCCGCTGACCGCCCAGGAGTGGCTCGACCTGCTCGCCGACCCGGAGTCGCTGCGCCCGCTCGACTTCGACGTGCCCGCCGGCGACCCGTTGGGCTTCGCCGACGGCGTGCCGTACGCCCAGCGCCTGGCTCAGGCCCGCCACGCGACCGGGATGGCCGAGGCCGTCCTCTGCGCCCGCCTGTCCATCGTGGACACGCCGGTCGTGGTCGCCGCGATGGACTTCCGGTTCATGGGCGGCAGCCTGAGCGCCGCGGTCGGCGAGACGGTCACCCGGGCGGCCGAGACCGCGCTGGCCGACCGCCTGCCGCTGGTGATCGTGACCGCGTCGGGCGGCGTGCGCATGCAGGAGGGCGTCGTCGGGCTGATGCAGATGGCCAAGACCGCCCAGGCGATGCAGGCCCTCGACGACGCCGGCCTGGTCACCGCGTGCGTGCTGACGGACCCGACCTACGGCGGGGTCGCCGCGTCGTACGCCATGCTGGGTGACGTCGTGATCGCCGAGCCCGGCGCGCGGTTCGGGTTCGCCGGCCCCCGGGTGATCGCGCAGACCATCAAGCAGGAGCTCCCGCCCGGCTTCCAGACCGCCGAGTTCCTGCTGGAGCGCGGCTTCGTCGACCTGGTGGCGCCGCGGGCGCAGCTGCGCGAGCGGCTGGGCCGGGTGCTCTCGGTCGGGGCGCGGCGCGACACGGCGGCCAACCTGTGCCCCGCGGAGCAGGTGGTGATCCGCGACCCGGAGCAGGTGCCCGAGCTCGACCCGTGGGAGGCGGTCCGCCGGGCGCGGCACCTGGGCCGGCCGACCACCGCCGAGTACTTCCGGATGATCCTCGACGACTTCGAGGAGCTGCACGGCGACCGGGTCGGCGGCGACTGCCCGGCGATCGTCGGCGGCATCGGCCGGCTGGGGCGCGAGCCGGTCGTGGTGATCGGGCACCAGAAGGGCCACACGCCGGCGGAGCTCGCCGCGCACAACTTCGGCATGCCGAACCCGGCCGGCTACCGCAAGGCCGCCCGGCTGATGCGCCTCGCCGCCAAGTGGGGGCTGCCGGTGGTGACGCTCGTCGACACGCCCGGGGCCTACCCCGGTGTGGACGCCGAGCTGCAGGGGCAGGCCACCGTGATCGCGGAGACGTTGCGCCTGATGGGCGCCCTGCCGGTCCCGCTGGTCACGGTGGTCACCGGCGAGGGCTGCAGCGGCGGCGCGCTGGCGATCGCCGTCGCCGACCGCGTGCTGATCATGGAGAACGCCATCTACACGGTGATCAGTCCCGAGGGCTGCGCGGCGATCCTCTGGAAGGACTCGGCCGCCGCCCCGACCGCCGCCCGGGCGCTGCGGGTCGACGCCCGCTCGCTGCTGGAGCTCGGCGTGGTCGACGGCGTCGTGCCGGAACCACCCGGCGGCGCCGAGTCGGACAACAACCGGGCCGGCACGCTCGTCCGCGAGGCGATCCGGGCCGAGCTCGCCGACCTCGCGGCGCGGGACCCCGCGCGCCTGGTCGCCGAGCGCCGCGCCCGCTTCCGCCGGTTCGGCGGCGACGTCAACGCCGCCGCTCTCACCCACCCTGGAGGATCCCAGTGACGTCTTTGATGGAACCGGCGCGGACGGACGGTGCCGCGCCGCTCGCGGAGGCGCTCGAGGAGGTGCGCCGCAGCGCCCAGTCGCTCCTGGCCGATCTGGCCGACCGGCCGCGCGCGCTGCGGATCCGGGCCGGCGAGGTCGTGGTCGAGATGGAGTGGACGGACCAGCAGCACGCGCCCGTCCCCGTCGCCGTGGGGGCCGCCCCGGCGCCGGCGCCGGCGCCGGCTCCGGCGCCCAGCCCCGCTCCGGCCGAGGAGGCCGCTTTCCCGCCCGGCGCCGGCATCTGCGCGCCGATCGTCGGCACGTTCTACCGCTCGCCGGAGCCCGGCGCCGCGCCCTTCGTGTCCGAGGGCGACCAGGTCCGGCGCGGCCAGCAGGTCGGCATCGTCGAGGCGATGAAGCTGATGATCCCCGTCGAGGCCGAGGCCGAGGGTCGGGTCGTCGGGCTGCACGTCGCCGACGGCGCGCCGGTCGAGTTCGGCGAACGGCTCATGACCATCGATCCCCAGGCAGCCTAGGAGGTCGTCGTGTTCAGCACCGTGCTCATCGCCAACCGCGGCGAGATCGCGTTGCGGGTCGCCCGGACCTGCCGCGAGCTGGGCCTGCGCGTGGCCGTCGTCTACTCCACCGAGGACCGGGACAGCGCCGTGGTGCGCTTCGCCGACCAGGCGGTGTGCATCGGACCCGGCCCCGCGCGGCACAGCTACCTCTACCTCCCGGCGATCATGGAGGCGGCCCGGCAGACCGGCGCCGAGGCGATCCACCCCGGCTACGGCTTCCTCTCGGAGCAGGCGGACTTCGCCGAGGCGTGCGAGGCCGAGGGCCTGACCTTCGTCGGCCCTCCCCCGGCCGTGATCGACCGGCTCGGCGACAAGTCCACCGCCCGCGCCGCGATGGCCGACGCCGGCCTGCCGCTGCTGCCCGGCACGATCGAGCCGGTCTCCGACGCGGAGGCGGTCGCCAAGGTCGCCGCCGACATCGGCTACCCGGTCATCGTCAAGGCGGTCGCCGGGGGTGGCGGCCGGGGCATGCAGGTGGTCACCGAACCCGACGACCTGCCCCGGCAGTACCGGGAGATCCGCAGCACCGCGCAGTCGCTGTTCGGCGACGACCGGGTCTACGTCGAGCGCTACCTGCCCGCGGCCCGCCACATCGAGGTGCAGGTGCTCTGCGACAGCCACGGCAACGGCATCCACCTCGGCCAGCGCGAC
This sequence comes from Asanoa sp. WMMD1127, assembly GCF_029626225.1. Taxonomy (NCBI): domain Bacteria; kingdom Bacillati; phylum Actinomycetota; class Actinomycetes; order Micromonosporales; family Micromonosporaceae; genus Asanoa; species Asanoa sp. WMMD1127. Next base: position 5,611,005 of record NZ_JARUBP010000001.1, on the reverse strand, counting down.
TGCTCGGTGCAGCGCCGCCGGCAGAAGATCATCGAGGAGGCCCCGGCGCCCGGTCTGCCCCGGGGTCTCGTCGAGCAGATGGGCCACGCCGCCGTGCGCGGCCTGCTCGCCGCCGGCTACGTCGGGGCCGGCACGGTCGAGTTCCTCGTCGACGACCAGCACCGGTTCTATTTCATGGAGGTCAACTGCCGGATCCAGGTCGAACACCCGGTGACGGAGCTGACCCACGGCGTCGACCTGGTGCGCGAGCAGCTGCGGATCGCGGCCGGCGAGCCGCTCGACGTGTCGCAGGAGGAGCTCAAGGCCCGCGGCTGGGCGATCGAGTGCCGGATCAACGCCGAGGATCCCACCCGCGACTTCATGCCGACCCCGGGCCGGCTGACCGGGCTGACCCTGCCGGCCGGCCCGTTCGTGCGGGTCGACACCGCGGCCGAGGCCGGTGGCCGGATCTCCGCCGCGTACGACCCGCTCCTCGCCAAGGTCTGTGTCTGGGCGCCCGACCGCCCGCAGGCCCTGGCCCGCATGCGCCGGGCCCTCGCCGAGCTGTCCGTCGAGGGCCCGGGCCTCTCCACCAACCGCGACTTCCTGCTGACCGCGCTGGCCCACCCGCAATTCGTAGCCGGAACCCACGACACGTCGCTCGTCGGCCGGCTCACCGATCCGGAAAACCGGGAGGAATCATGAGGTTCACCATCGACGACCTGATGCAGTTGCTGGTCACCAAGGTCGGTCTGCCCTCGGACATGCGCACGAACGATCCACAGAAGACGTTCGGCGACCTGGGGCTGGACTCGCTCGCGTTCCTCCAGCTGCAGTCCGAACTGCAGGCGTTGTACGGGTTCGAGCTGCCCGACGACCGCCCGATGGCCCTGACCGTCGGCGAGATGTCGACCGCCATCGACGAGCGACTGACCTCGGAGCCGGCCGCATGAGCGCCCCGACCATCGGTCACGTGGACAACTCGATTCTCATCAACGCGCCGTTCGAGGTCGTGTGGGAGGCCACCAACGACGTCGAGAAGTGGCCGGAGCTGTTCACCGAGTACGCGCAGGCCGAGATCATCGAGCGGTCGGGCGAGACCGTGCGGTTCCGCCTGGCCATGCACCCCGACGAGAACGGCAAGGTGTGGAGCTGGGTCTCCGAGCGCACACCGGACAAGGCCGCCCGCCGGGTGGTCGCCCGCCGCGTCGAGCCGGGTCCGTTCGAGTTCATGAACATCGAGTGGACGTACGAGATCGAGGGCAACGGCACCCGGATGCGCTGGATCCAGGACTTCCGCATGCGCCCGGACGCGCCGATCGACACCGCCGCGATGACCGACCGGATCAACGCCAACACGGCCGTCCAGATGGACGTCATCCGCGACAAGGTCGAGCGGATGGCGATCCACGGCATCGGCGGCCCGAGCCAGCCGCGCCGCGAGATCCGCGTGGTGTCCATCGAGGACGTGCCGAGCAACAGGCGGCGGGGCGGCGACATCCGGACGATCCTGTCGCCGGCGACGGTCGGCTCGACGGCGGGCTTCATGGGCACGCTGCGGCTCGCGCCGGCCGAGGTCGTCACCGAGCACTGGCACCCGTACTCGGAGGAGTTCCTGTTCTGTGTCGAGGGCGCGATCACCGTGCGCCTCGACGGGCGGGAGCTGGCGCTCAAGGCCAACGAGGGCGTGCACATCCCGCTCGGGGTCAAGCACCGGCTGATGAACGACGGCGCCGCGCCGGCGTTCCTGGTGTTCGCGCTCGGCCCGCTGGCGCCCCGCCCCGAGTTGGGCCACGTCGACACGGAGGCCCTGCCCGGGAGCACGCCATGAGTCGCAGGACCGTGGTCACCGGGGTCGGTGTGGTCGCGCCGGGCGGCGTCAACCGGAGCGCGTTCTGGGAGATGCTGACCGCCGGCCGCACCGCCACCCGGCGGATCACGTTCTTCGATCCGGCGGACTTCCGCTCGCAGATCGCGGCCGAATGCGACTTCGACCCGCGGGCGGCCGGGCTGACCCCGCAGGAGATCCACCGCAGCGACCGGTTCGCCCAGTTCACCCTGGTGGCGGCCGACGAGGCGATGGCCGAGAGCGGCCTGGACCTCGAGGCCGCGGACCGCGACCGGGTCGCGGTGAGCATCGGCAGCGCGGTCGGCGCGACCACCCGGCTCGAGGACGAGTACGTCAACGTCAGCGACCACGGCCGGCTCTGGGACGTCGACGAGCGCTACGGCAGCCGGTTCCTCTACCAGGCGCTGGTGCCGAGCAGCGCGGCGACCGAGGTGGCGTGCCGCTACCGGACCCACGGCCCGGCCGCGGTGATCTCCACCGGCTGCACCTCGGGCCTCGACGCGATCGGCTACGGCCACCAGCTCATCGAGGACGGCGACGCCGACGTGGTCATCGCCGGCGCCGCCGACGCGCCGATCTCGCCGATCTCGATGGCCTGCTTCGACGCGATCCGGGCCACCTCGGCGCGCAACGACGACCCGGAGCACGCCTCCCGGCCGTTCGACGCTACCCGGGACGGGTTCGTGATGGGCGAGGGCGCGGCCGTGCTGATCCTGGAGGAGCTCGAGCACGCGAAGCGGCGGGGCGCCGAGATCTTCTGTGAGGTGGCCGGGTTCGCCAACCGCAGCAACGCGTTCCACATGACCGGGCTGCGGCCGGACGGGCTGGAGATGGCCGAGGCGATCACCGACGCGCTCCGGCAGTCCAAACTGGACCCGACCGCGGTCGGCTACGTCAACGCGCACGGCTCGGGCACCAAGCAGAACGACCGGCACGAGACCGCGGCGTTCAAGCGGAGCCTCGGGCAGCACGCGTACGACGTGCCGGTCAGCTCCATCAAGTCGATGGTCGGCCACTCGCTCGGGGCGATCGGCGCGATCGAGCTGGCCGCCTGCGTGCTGGCGATCCGCTACGGCGTGGTCCCGCCGACCGCGAACCTGGAGAACAAGGATCCCGAGTGTGACCTCGACTACGTGCCGAAGAACGCGCGCGAGCAACGGATCGACGTCGCGCTCTCGGTCGGTAGCGGTTTCGGTGGCTTCCAGTCCGCCGCTGTCCTCCGGAGGTGGTCGTCGTGACCAGGGCCGTCGTCACGGGACTCGGCGTCGTCGCGCCGAGCGGGCTGACCGCCGAGGAGCACTGGCGCTCCACACTGGCCGGTGAGGTGCGGGTGGGCACGCTGGGCGACCAGCCCGTCGGCCAGGTGCCGGGGTTCTCCGCCGAGGACAACGTGGACCCGCGCCTGATCATCCAGACCGACCGGTGGACCTGGATGTCGCTGGCCGCCACGAAGATGGCGCTCGAGGACGCGAAGTACGACCCGGCGGCGTACGACCCGTACGCCACGTCGGTCGTGCTGGCCAGCGGCTCGGGCGGCAACGAGTTCGGCCAGCGGGAGATCCAGGCGCTGTGGAGCCAGGGTCGCCGGGCCGTCACCGCGTACCAGTCGATCGCCTGGTTCTACGCGGCCAGCGTCGGTCAGACCTCGATCCTGCACGGCACCAAGGGACCCAACAGCGTGCTGGTCTCGGAGGGGGCCGGCGGCCTGGACAGCCTGGGGGCCGCGCGCCGCATCATCCGCCGCGGCACCCCGGCCGTCATCGCCGGTGGCACCGAGGCGCCGCTGTCGCCGTACGCCCTGGTGTGTCAGGGCACCAGCGGGCGGATGAGCCGCACCGGCTACCGGCCGTTCGACGCCGACGCCGACGGGTTCGTGCCCGGCGAGGGCGGCGCGGTGCTGATCGTCGAGGACGCGGCCGCCGCGGCCGAGCGGGGCGCGCAGCAGATCTACGGCGAGATCGCCGGCTATGCGGCCACCCACGACGGGCACCACCCGCAGGACCCCGCGCCGGACTCCGCCCAGCTGGCCCGGGCGATGCGCCAGGCGCTCGCCGACGCGGCGGTCACGCCCGACGAGGTCGGTTTCGTGGTGGCCGACGGGGCCGCGACGCCGGCGCTGGACGCGCTGGAGGCGCGGGCGATCCGCGACGTCTTCGGCCGGCCGGTCCCGGTGACCGCGCCGCAGGGGTTCGTCGGGCGGCTGTGCTCCGGCGGTGCGGCGCTGACCGTGGCGACCGCGCTGCTCGCCCTGCGGGACGGCGTCGTGCCGGCGGTCGGCAACCTGGCGCGGCCCGGTCACGACCTCGACCTGGTCCGCGAGCCGCGGCCGCTGCGGACCGACGTGGTGCTCGTCAACGCGCGCGGCTTCGGCGGGTTCAACAGCTCCATCGTGCTCAAGCGTTACCGGGAAGAAGGGCTGCGCGATGCCGGATGAGAGTCCAGTGCGGACGATCCTGAGGATGCGCGCCCGGGAGGGCTGCGCCGACGCGTTCGAGGCGGCCTGGCGGACCGCCGCCGACGAGATCAGCCGGACGCCGGGCAGCCTGCGCCAGGAGCTGATCCGGGACGCGGAGGACCCGCGGACCTTCCTGATCATCAGCGACTGGCGGGACCAGCGGGCGCTCGACGCGTTCGGGCCGAGCGCCGCGCGGGAGCAGCTGACCGCGGCGCTGCGGGACCTGCGCGAGTCGGGTGAGAAGAATACCTACGAGGTGCTGCAGACCGTGGTCGGCCAGGGCCCGCGGATCCGGGTGATGGTCACGGTCACCGTGCCGCCGGGCGAAGAGGCCGCCTACGAACGGGCCTATCTCAAGGTGGCGGAGCGGATGCGCGGCACGCCCGGGCACGTCCGCGAGGAGCTGCTGCGGGAGCCCGGCACCGGGACTTATCACATCCTGGCCGAGTGGCTGGACGAGACGTCGTTCAACGCCTGGACCGACGACCAGGCGCACCTGGACCAGACGGCGCCGCTCATCCAGTACATCTGCGACAACTTCCAGCGGGCCACGTACCACATCGTGGCGCGGCCCGAGGAGAGCCCGCAGCCGGCCGGGGTGGTCGTGACGCCGGCGGCGAAGCCTGCCGTTGCGCCGAAGCCGGCCGCGCAGCCAAAGCCGGCCGAGCGGCCGCGACCGAATTCCGCCCCAGTCGTCGAAAGGTCTGCTGTGGACAGTTACGGGACCGACGTGCTCGTGGTGGGGGCCGGGCCGGCCGGCCTGACCGCCGCGATCGAGCTGGCTCGGCGCGGCGTGTCGTGCCGGCTGGTCGAGAAGCGGCCCGACGCGGCCGGCACCGCCGACAAGGCGATCGGCGTGCAGTGCCGGACGATGGAGATCTGGGAGACGATCGGCGTCGCCCGGGAGGCGATGGACGCGGGCATCTGGCTGCACGGCCAGACCGTGTTCGTCAACGGCCGCCAGACCCACCAGGTCGACTGGGACCTGCCCGATCTCCCGTACGCCCACGTGGGCCTGCCCCAGTACGAGACCGAGGCGATCCTGACGAAGTGCCTGGCCGGGCACGGCGTGCGGGTCGAGCGCGGTGTCGAGCTCGAGTCGTTCGCCCAGGACGCCGACGGCGTGACGGCCCAGCTGCGGCACGCGGACGGCCGGGCGGAGACCGTCCGGACGCAATATCTGGTGGGCTGCGACGGCGCGCACAGCACCGTGCGGCAGGCCCTGGGGTTGACGTTCGAGGGCGGCATGGGGATGTTCCCGCAGCTGTTCATGCTCGGCGACGTCGATCTCGACTGGTCGATGCCGGAGGGCCACCTGCTGCGCTTCATCCAGGTCGAGGACGACGAGATGAAGGGCATGCTGGTCTGCGTGCCGCTCAAGGGACGCAACCGTTACCGGGTGGCCACACTGGCGCCGCCGCGGCTGCAGGCCGAGATCGGCTCGGGCGCGATCCCGCCGGGCTTCTCGGCCGAGTACGACCCGCCGTCGCTGCCCGACATCCAGGCGGTGCTGGACCAACTGGCGCCGGAGGGCACGACCGCGAGCAACCTGCGCTGGGCGTCGATCTTCCGGATCAAGCACGGCATCGTGGACCGCTACCGCGACGGCCGGGTGTTCGTCGCCGGCGACGCCGCGCACCTGCACCCGCCGGCCGGCGGCCAGGGCATGAACACCGGCATCCACGACGCCTGGAACCTCGGCTGGAAGCTGGCCCTGGCCGTCCGCGGCGACGCGGCGCCGGCGCTGCTGGACAGCTACGAGGCTGAACGGCGGCCGGCCGGCAAGGCCATCGTCGACCGCGCGGTGAAGATCGCGTTCACCGACGAGATGGACATGGACGACGAGCGGGAGCAGTTCCTGCTCGAGATGCAGATGACGCTGAGCTACGCGGGCAGCCCGCTGGTCGGCGCCGACGGCGACAACTTCGACGGCGGGCCGCAGCCCGGTGACCGGGCGCCCGACGTGCGGGACCTGCGCCGCTTCGGCGTCGGGCACGCGGTGCGGCTGTTCGAGCTGACCCGCGGCACCGGGCACACCCTGCTGGCCTATGCCGACGGGACCACGCCGGCCGAGGAGTACGCCGGCTTCGAGAAGCTGGCCGAGAAGGTCCGCGGCTTCGTCGACGTCTACGTCGTGGCCAGCCACGACGCGGGCCCGCCGGCCGGGCTCGAGGTGCCGGTGCTGCGGGACCCGTCGGGCGCTTTCCGCGCCGCGTACGGCCTGCGCGGCACGGGGGCCTACCTGATCCGTCCGGACGGGCACGTCGGATTCCGCACCGCGCCGGTCTCGGCCGCGGCCCTGGACGCGCACCTCGCCGGCATCTTCGCGCTTGGAGGCACCGCATGAACCGCACCGTGATCGTGGCCAAGATCCAACCGGACGCCGAGCAGTCGGTGGCCCAGATCTTCGCGGCGTCCGACGCCACCTCGCTCCCCCACGACCTGGGGGTGCGGGCCCGCTCGCTCTACTCGCTCAACGACCTCTACCTGCACGTGATCGAGTTCGACGACGACCCGGCCGCGGCGCTGCGCAAGGGTCCGCAGCTGGCCGGGTTCAAGCAGATCAGCGACGACCTGCGGGCCTACATCAAGCCGTACGACCCGGCGACGTGGAAGTCGCCGCAGGACGCGGTGGCCCGCGAGTTCTACCACTGGCGCGGCTGATTCACCTGGGAGGGGCGGCCTGCGGGCCGCCCCTCACCGCGTCCTCGTACGCCGCCTGCAGCTCGGCGAAGACCGACGGTGTGCCCGGCGGCCGCGGGATGCCGAGATGCTGCTCGCGCAGCTCGGCCATGAACCGGTCCCACAGCTGCGGCCCACCCCGCTCGAGCAGCTCGGCCCGCACCGACAGCTCGTGGCTGACGGGCAGGTGCCGCCGCCCCCACGAGCCGAGCGCCGCCATCACCGGCACGAGCTGCACGCCGGCCTCGGTGAGGCTGTAGCGGATCTTCTGCCGGTGCGTCGCGTCGTCCGACCGCCAGAGCAGACCGTGCCCGACCAGCCGCCGCAGCCGGTCGGCCAGGATGTTGGACGCGATCCCCTCCTGCGACCCGGTCAGCAGCTCGCGGAAGTAGTGCCGGTCGCCGAACATCACGTCGCGCAGCACGACCAGCGACCACCGGTCGCCCAGCACCTCGACCGCCAGGTTGATCGGGCAGCCGGACCGGTGCGGGTCTCCTACGTCAGTCATCGCGAACTGATGGTACTTCGCAACCGGTCATGCTAGCGTCACCGCGACCACTTTCATTCTGCAAGCAGTTTGGGAGGCATCGTGCGTGGGCGCATCGACCGGCGCTACAGCGAGGAGCGGGCCGAGGCGGTGCCCTGGGCCGACGCGCAGGCCCGGCTGGCCACGGCCGAGGTCGCCTGGATCGTCACCGTGCGGCCCGACGGCCGTCCACATGCGACACCCATGGTCCCGGTCGTCGATGCCGGCCGGGTCTGGTTCCACACCGGCAGCACCGAGGTGAAGCACGCCAACATCCAGGCGAACCCGCACGTGCTCGTGCTCGCCGGCGACACCGCCTGGGAAGGCGGGCTCGACGTGGCCGTCGAGGGGACCGCCGTGCCGGTGACCGACGAGGCCGAGCTGCGGCGGGTCGCCGCGCTCTACCGCGGCCGCTGGGACGGCCGCTGGCAGCTGGAGATCCGTGACGGCGCCGTCGCCGCCCTGACGCCCGACACCCGGCTCGTCGTGTTCGAGGTGACGCCCGACAAGGCGTACGCCCATGCCAAGGGTGAACCGTTCGGCCAGACCACCTACCGCCAGGAAGGGACATCATGAAACTGCTGCTCACGTCCGGAGGCGTCAAGAACCCGAGCATCCACGGCGCGCTGGTCGACCTGCTGGGCAAGCCGATCGCGGAGTCGACCGCGCTGTGCATTCCCACCGCCATCTACGCCCGGCGCGGTGGCGAGGTGCGGTCGTGGCGGTTCATCAGCGGGCAGGAACCGCAGTGCCCGATGACCGAGCTGGGTTGGAAGTCCGTCGGCGTGCTGGAGCTGACCGCGCTGCCCAGCGTCGGCGAGGACACGTGGGTCCCCACGGTCCGCGACGCGGACGTGCTGCTGGTCAACGGCGGCGACCCGCTCTTCCTCTGCCACTGGATGCGCGAGTCCGGGCTGGCCGACCTGCTGCCGTCGCTGCGCGACACCGTCTGGGTCGGGTTGAGCGCCGGCAGCATGGTGCTGACGCCCCGCATCGGCGAGGACTTCGTGGACTGGCGGCCGCCCGCCGGGGACGACACCACGCTGGGTCTCGTCGACTTCTCGATCTTCCCGCACGTCGACCACGAGATGCTGCCGGAGAACACGATGGCCGCGGCGGAGAAGTGGGCCGCGGAGCTGGGTGGCCTGGCCTACGCGATCGACGACGAAACGGCCATCAAGGTCGTCGACGGCGCCGTCGAGGTCATCTCCGAGGGGCACTGGAAGGAGTTCACGGCCTAGCCGCCTCCTCCACCGCGCCGCGCAGGCCCAGTCGCTCCCCCTCGCGCCAGCTCCGCTCGAACCGCTCGTGGCCCAGCCGCTCCCGCAGCTCGTCGAGGCCCGCGCCCTGGGTCGGCCACGGCGGCACGTACGCCTGGATCCACAGGCGGCTCGACGGGGTCTCGAAGGTGCCGGCGGCCGCGGCCAGCCGCACCGCCCGCACCGGCCGGTCCTGGGCGCCGGCCAGGTCGGCCAGCACTGTCAGGAACAGGCCGACGCTGGCGACGTCGCCGCTCTCCGCCGCCGCGCGCAGGCCGGCCACCAGGCTGTCCTGGGCGCCGGCGAGCTCGCCGCGTGCGACCAGCACCACGCCGCAGGTGTAGCGGGCGACCACCATCCCGAGCTCGTCGCCGGCCTCCGCCGAGACACGCATCGCCTCGGCGAGGTGGTCGCCTGCGGCGGCCGGGTCGCCCTCCTGCAGGGCGATCATGCCGAGCCGGCTGTGGAACAGGCTGACGAGCCAGCGTTCGTCGGTGCGCACGGCCAGGTCGTACGCCTGGTGCAGCAGCCGGTCGGCCGTCTCGTGGTCGCCGGCCCGCGCGGCGAACGAGCCCAGCGGGCCGAGCGCGCGCGCCTCGGTGACGGCGTCACCCGTCGCGTGCGCGAGCTGACGGCCCCGCTCGAAGTCGGCGCGGGCCTGCTCGTCCTGGCCGGACACCAACGCCATGGCCCCGGCCGCCACCAGGGCCCGCCCCTGCAACCGGGGCGACAACCGCTGCGGGTCGTCGAGCGTCCGGCGCAGGTAGCGCTGCCCCTCCTCGAGGTAGCCCCGGCGCCACCACAGCGGCCAGATCGCCCAGCCGAAGCGCAACGCGTCCGCCCGCCGGCCCTGGTCGAGCAGCCAGTTGATCGCCGCGTCCAGGTTGCCGTGCTCGCGGTCGAGGCGGGCCAACCAGTCCGGCGAGTCCGGGCCGTTGAGGTGGGGCGCCGCCTGCAGGGCCAGGTCGAGGAAGTACGCGGCGTGCCGCTCGCGGACGGCGGCCCCCTCGCCCGCGGTGGCGGCCAGCCGCTCCAGGGCGAAGTGCCGCACGCTGTCGACCATCCGGAAGCGGGCGTCGCCGTCCCGGTCGATCAGGGCGGCGTCCACAAGGGACTCCAGCCCGTCGAGCACGTCGAGCGGCTCGTCGAGGCAGGTCGCCACCGCCTCGACGGCCGGCAGGTCGAAACCGCCGGCGAACACGCCGGTCACGGCGAACAGCCGCTGTGCGTCCGGCGGCAGCAGCTGATGGCTCCAGGCGAGCGTGTCGCGCAGGGTGCGCTGGCGCGGCGGCAGGTCGCGCTGGCCGCCGGTGAGCAGGCTCAGCTGGTCGTCGAGCCGGGCAGCAAGCCCGGCCGGGGACAGCAGCGGCACGCGGGCCGCGGCGAGCTCGATGGCCAGCGGCAGACCGCCGAGCCGGCGGGTGATCTCCAGCACCGGCGCCAGGTTGTCGGCGGTCAGCGCGAACCGCCGGTCGCCGGCCCGGGCGCGGTCGACGAACAACCGCACGGCGCTGTAGCGCTCGAGCACCTCGGCCGGATCGAGGCGGCCGTTCGCCTGTGGCGCCCGCAGAGGCGGGACCCGGAAGACCCGCTCGTCGTTGAGCCGCAGCGGCATGCGGCTCGTCACCACGGCCGTCACGCCCGGCGCGGCCCGGAGCAGCGTGGCCAGGTCCGGCGCCGCCTCGGCGACGTGCTCGAAGTTGTCGACCACGAGCAGCATGCGCTTGGTGCGCAGGAACATGGCGAGGTCCTCGCACGACCGGACCCCGCCCGAGGTGCGCAGGCGCAGCGCCCGCGCGATGGCCTCACCCACCGACTCGACGCCGGCGACGGTCGACAGGTCGACGTAGCGCACGCCGTCCCGGTAGAGGGACGCGACGCGGGCGGCCAGCGCGGCGGCCAACCGGGTCTTGCCGACGCCACCCGGTCCGGCCAGCGTCAGCAACGGCACCCGAGCGTCGGTCAACAGGCCCGACAGCAGATCGAGTTCGTGCTCGCGGCCGACCAGCGGGGTGCGCGGCACCGGGATCGGCCCGGGCGCCGCCTCCTCGCCGGTGGCCGGCCCGTGGCGGTGGAAGCTCTCCGAGAGCAGCACGGCCAGGTCGTGCTCGACCAGGCGGCGCAGCTCGGCCGCGCTGTGGAACCGGCGGTAGGACACCTCGCCGTCGCGGGCGATCGCGGCCAGCAGGGCGTCCAGTCGGGCGTCGCGGCCGGCGACCGGGTGCTTGACGTACACCAGGCGGGGCAGTCCGCCGGCGAGGCGGTACTCGTCCTCGATGCCGGACACCGGCGCGTCCGGCCCGATCCAGCCGTAGCTCTCGCCGTACACGCCGACGAAGATCTGGCTCTGTTCGAGGTAGGACCGGTAGACGTCGCGGGGCGCGTGCGGCCGGGCGCCCGCCTCGAACATCACCGGGACGAGGTGCAGGCCGGCGATGGCGTCGCGGACCGCCTGCCGCTCGGCCGTCAGGTCGGCGAGCGTCGAGCTGACGAACACCCGCAGCCGCTGGTCCGGCGTCAGGATGACCCGATCCGCGTCGACCGGATCGGACGTGACCGCGGTCACGGGCCCGTTTCCCGCGGCCCGGACCGGCTGAGCTCGTACGTGCGCATGTCGGATCCCCCAACCGACATGTATAGCGCCGGTCGCGGTCCGTGAACGCCATCGCGGGGGCGGAGCGACGACGCTCACACCCCCGCGACCCCGGTCGGCCGACTCAGTCGGCGGCCTGCCAGCTGTAGAACGGCTTGGCCACCGAGTCCTGCGGCCCGCGCCACGACTTCGGGTCGTAGGGCGCCACGTAGGGGCTCAGGTCTTCGATGATCTTCGAGAACGCCGGCGCGTGGTGGTTGCCGCCCAGGCCTTCGGCGACCGCGGCGTCGGTGCGTTCCATCAGGTGCACGTACACGTCGTCGATCGAGTAGAGCCACCGGCCCGCCACGCCCATCTGGGTCGGCAGCGGCCCCTCGTCGGACTCACGGAAGATCCGGGCGACCTCGGCCTCCGAGCCGGGCTTGATCCGCTGCACGATGAGCAACGGGTTGGCGCCGGCGGCCGGCGTGCGCCCCGGCGCGACCCAGCTGTAGAACGGCTTGGCCACCGAGTCGGACGGGTTCTGCCAGTTGCGCGGGTACGGCGTGACGTACGGCGCGATCTTCTCGGCGATCTCCTGGAAGGCCGGCAGGCCGCGCTTCTGGCCCGACACCTCGGGGTCCTCGGCCCGCTCGACGACGTGGATGTAGAGGTCCTGCAGCGACAGCAGGATGCGGCCGGTCACGCCCACGTCCTGCGGCCGGGTCACCTTGTCGAAGTGACCGAAGACGTCGGCCACCTTCTGCTCACTGCCCGGGACGATGCGGCAGACGATGACGTTGCGGAATACCACGGCTGCTCCTCACAGATTGGTGTTGAAGGTGACGGGAAGCTCGATGAGGCCGCGGAACGGCGACGCGGCCGGCAGCCGGCGCAGTTCCTCGACCGGCTTGCCGAGCGCGAGGCCCGGCATCCGGCGCAACAGCTCACCGATGCCGATCTGCGCCTCCATGCGGGCCAAGGAGACGCCGAGGCAGTAATGCACGCCGTGGCCGAAACCGAGGTGCGGTCCCCGTTCGCGCCGCAGGTCGAGCCGGTCCGGGTCCTCGAACTGCGCGGGGTCGTGGTTGGCCGAGTTGATCACCACACCGACGACCGAACCCTCGGGAATGCGTACGCCCTGGAAGTCGAGGTCCTCGGTGGCGATCCGTGGGCTGGCCACCGGCAGCGGACCGTCGAAGCGAAGCAGCTCCTCGATCGCGTGCGGCAGCAGCTCCGGCTGCTCGATCAACAGCTCGAGCTGGTCCGGGTGGGTCAGCAGGGCCACCATCGCGTTGCCGATGAAGTCGGCGGTGGTCTGGTGGCCGGCGAACAGGAGCAGGAACGTGGTGCTGACCAGCTCGCGGTCGGACAGCAGCCCCTCGTCGTCGCAGGCGCTGATCAGCATGCTGACCATGTCGTCGCCGGGCGTCGCACGCTTGGCCGCCACGAGCTCGGTCAGGTAACCGTGCAGCCAGGCCTGCGCCTCCTGCACGGCCGCCTTCTCCTGGGCCGGCGGCCGGCCGGACGACCCGGACTCGCGGATCACCTGCGTCCAGGCCAGCACCGGCTCGTGGTCGGTGCGCGGGATACCGAGCAGCTCCGAGATGACCATCATCGGCAGCGGGATCGCGAAGTCGCGCATCAGGTCGGCCCGGCCCTGCGGCACGACCCTGTCGAGCAGGTCGGCCACGATCTCGGTCACCCGCGGCCGCAGCGCCTCGATCCGCCGCGGCGCGAAGGCCCGCGAGGTCACCTGCCGCAGCCGGCTGTGCTCCGGCGGATCCGAGTTGAGCATGTTCTTGTTCAGGCCCTCGGAGTTCGGCCCGAAGATCCGCAGGAAGTGCTGGCCCGGCCCGTAGAGGTCCTTGGACAGCCGCGGGTCGGTCAGCGCGGCCTTGGCGTCCTCGAACCGCGTGATCAGGTAGGAGTCGAACCGCGGCGAGCTGACCGGACACACTGGACTGTCGGTGCGCAGCTTGGCGAAGGCGGGATACGGGTCCACGGCGAACTCGTCGGTGTAGAGCTCCGCCGCTGGTACGGCATCGTCGGCCATCGTGCCTCCTCGGGCTCGCCGGCGCTTCAACTCGGAGATTAGACCGCGTTAGTCCCTTCTGTGGGCTTTCCGCGCCTTTACGCCGATTCGGTGGAGCGCGGCCCGGCCGAGTGGTCGCCGCCCCGCGTCCGTGACCTGGTCAGCGTTGGAGGTTTGTCCGGCGGCGACCTTCGCCGTCCTCGGCCAGCGGCGTCGTGGCCGCGCCGGTGCGGGTGCGTTGGGTCAGGATCACGCAGACCAGGACGACCGCGGCGGCCACCAGTGCGATCGGGGTGATGGGCTCCGACAGCAGCAGGGCCGACCAGGCCATGGTGAGCACCGGTTGCACCAGTTGGATCTGGCCCACGCGGGCGATGCCACCGCGGGCCAGGCCGGCGTACCAGGCGAAGAAGCCCAGAAACATCGACACCAGCGTGAGGTAGCCGAACGCCGCCCAGCCGCGGCCGTCCGCCGCGGGTGCATTCGCGACCGCGGCCACGGCCGTGATCGGGACCGTGACCGGCAGGGCCACGAGCAGCGCCCAGCAGATGGTACGGGCGCCGCCGAGCTCCTTCGCGAGCGCGCCACCTTCGGCGTAGCCGAGGCCGCAGAGCGTGACGGCCGTGAGCAGGAACAGGTCGGCGTGGTTGAGTCCACCGTGGACCGTGCCGCTCGCGGCCAGGAAGGCGAGGACCGCCACCAGTCCCCCGGCGCCGGCGAGCCAGAACAGCGGCGGCGGGCGCTCGCCGGCGCGCAGCACCGCGAACACGGCCGTCATCGCCGGCAGCACGGCGACGACCACCGCGCCGTGGGACGCGGTCTGGGTCAGCAGCGCCAGCGAGGTGAACAGCGGGAACCCGGCCACGACCCCGAGCGCGACGACCGCGAGCCGCCGCCACTGGGCGGGAGTCGGCCGGGGCGCGCCGGTCCACCGGAGGTAGGCCGCCGCCAGCAGCGCCGCGCCCACCGCCCGGCCGAAGGCGACGAACCAGGGGTCGAGCTGCGCCACCGCGATCCGGGTGGCCGGCAGCGACATGCTGAACGCCACCACGCCCAACGCCCCGAGCGCGAACCCGGCCGTTACCGTGTTCGGCCCGGTAGCGCTACTCTCTGCTCTCATGAGTGACGGTAACGCAGCGGCTCGCGTTATCCAAGATCTGCGCGGTCTGGCATCGGCCGCCGCGCCCGGCACGCGGCTGCCGTCGGTGCGGGAGCTGACCGTCCGGCACCAGGCGTCGCCGGTCACGGTCGCGGAGGCCCTCCGGCAGCTGGTCGCCCAAGGAGTGGTCGAGACCCGGCCCGGCCGCGGCACCTACGTGGCGGCGCCGCGGAACGCGCCCGCCCAGCCGCCCGACCTGGCGTGGCAGACGGTGGCCCTCGGCCCCGGCCGGTCAGGCGAGACGGAGATGCAAGCGTTACTGGCGTTACCCCCGGCCGGCGCGATCCCGCTCTCCGGCGGCTACCTGGACGCCGACCTGCAACCCGCCGCCGCCCTCGGCGCCGCGCTGGCCCGGGCGGCCCGCCAGCCGGCGTCCTGGCAACGCGGCCCGGCCGAGGGCCATCCGGACCTGCGCGCCTGGTTCGCCCGCGAGACCGGCGCCGGTCTCCGCGCGGACGACATGGTGATCTGTCCGGGTGGTCAGGCGGCGCTGTCGACCGCGCTGCGCGCACTCACCACTCCGGGCGACACGATCCTGGTGGAGTCCCCCACCTACCTCGGCGCGCTGGCCGCCGCGCACGCCGCCGGCCTGCGGGTGGTGCCGGTGCCGACGGACACCGACGGCGTACGCCCCGATCAGCTCGCCGCCGCCTTCGCCCGCACCGGGGCCAGGTTGTTCTACTGCCAGCCGCTGCACGCCAACCCGCACGGCGCGACGCTGGCCGCGGCCCGCCGCCCCGCCGTGGCCGCCGCCCTCGACGCGGCCGGCGCGTTCCTCATCGAGGACGACTACGCCCGCGACCTGACGATCGACGGCACGCCCCCGCCACCGCTGGCGGCCGACGACCCTGACGGGCACGTGGTCTACGTGCGCTCGCTGACCAAATCGGCCGCTCCCGGCCTGCGCGTGGCCGCCATCGGCGCCCGCGGCCCCGCCGGCGCCCGCCTGCGCGCCGCCCGCCTGCTCGACGACTTCTTCGTCGCGGGCCCGCTCCAACTGGCCACCTTGGAGTTCGTCAGCTCGCCGTCCTGGTCGCGCCACCGCCGGGGCCTACGCGCGTCGCTCCGCACCCGCCGCGAGGCGCTGCTGTCCGCGCTCCACCGCCACCTCCCGGAGCTGGTCCCGACGGTGGTCCCGCGCGGCGGCCTGCACCTGTGGGTCGAGCTCCCCGCGGGAACGGACGACGTCGCACTGGCCACGAGGGCGGCCACCGAAGGCGTGATCGTCTTCCCGGGCCGCCCGTGGTACGCCGCCGAACCCGACGCGCCCCACCTCCGCCTCACCTACGCCGCGGCGCCACCGGACCTGATGGACGACGCCGTCCGCCGCCTCGCCCGGGCCCTCAACGACGGCGCATGACGCGTCGTCGCGCACGGGGCCACCGAAGAGCTCCGACCAATGTTCACGGGCGGTTCGTGGTGAGGTCGACCCGAGCGCGCAGCTCGAGGGGCGCCGGGACGCGGCCGGCGGCCAGCGCCCGGGTCAGCTCCTCCCACGTGGCGGCTAGCGCCCAGGTCAGCTCCTCCCACGTGTCCGCGGACACCCGGGACCTGCCCGGTCAGCGTCTCGTGGAGCGCATCAGCCCTTGGGGCGCACTCTCCGTGAGCGCAGTGCGGGGCGCCCAGCTTGTCAAAGGCGGCGAGGCCGGTTGAGGCGGTCAGGCCGGCCCAGCCCGCGACACATCAGGTCCGGCCCAGCCGGCGGCATCAGCCGCCCTGATGCCGGAGGAGATGCACGCCGGGGCTTGTCGGGCGACCGAAGATTGGTGGCGGGATTGGTGCGAAGCGCCAACCCCGCACCGCTACTGAGCGTTCCGGCGTTGCGCGCGGAACTGTTCCACGGGGAGGCCACCCCAGCCCCAGTTCTCTGTCTCGACCTCGTCGATGACGACGAAGGTCGCCTCCATCGGTTTGTGGAGCACGTCGAGCAGCAGTTGGCTGACGCCCTTGATGAGGGCGGCCTTCTCCTCGGCGGTCGCGGCCTCCGCACCCGGGGTGGTGCCTTCCTTGGTGATCTGGATGGTGACGATCGGCATCGTTCCTCGTCCTTTCTGGTCAGTGTCCGGCGTTCTGGCCGCCGTCGACGTGGAGGATCTCGCCGGTGACGAACGGGGCCGACTCCAGATACAGCACCGCCTCGACGATGTCGCTGGCTTCGCCCATCCGGCCGACCGGGTGGAGGCCGTCGAAGGTCGGGTGGTACTCGACCGGGTGCATCGGGGTCTTGATGATGCCCGGCGCCACGGCGTTGACGCGTACGCCGCGGGTCGCGTACTCGATGGCCAGCGACTTTGTCGCCGAGCTCAGCCCGCCCTTGGTCACCGAGGCCAGCACCGACGGCACGTTGGAGTTCGGCTGGTCCACGAAGCTCGTCGTGATGTTGACGACGTGGCCGGCGCCGGTCTGTGCCAGGTGTGGCAGGGCACGCCGGGTGAGGTGGAAGAAGCCCGCGACGTTGACGCCGACGAGCAGGTCGAAATCGTCGTCGGTGTAGTCGGTGAACGGCTTCGCGATGAAGACCCCGGCGTTGTTGACCACGGTGTCGATCCGGCCGAAGCGGTCCAGCGCCGCGGCGACCACCTGGTCCGCCGTCGCCGGGTCGGCGATGTCGCCCTGGACGGTGACGACCTGTGGGTCGTCGCTCAGGGCGATCGAGCGCGACGTGGCCACGACGCCGTAGCCGAGCTTGCGGTATCCCTCGACGAGGCCGGCGCCGATGCCCTGGGACGCACCGGTGATCACGACGACTTTCTGACTGGTCATGAGCGTTCCTTTACTACTAGACGACTGGTCGACTAAAAGCTAGACGACCGGTCGTGTAAGCTCCAAGGCATGGGACGCACGAGTGACGCGCGAGACAAGATCCTCGAGGCGGCCAAGGTGCTGATCGAGCAGCGCGGCTACTCGGCGTTGGGGGTGGCCGAGATCTGCGCGGCGGCGGGGGTACCGAAGGGCAGCTTCTACTACTTCTTCCCGTCGAAGCAGGCGCTGGCGCTCGCGGTGATCGACGAGCACTGGGCAGCCCAGCGGGCGCAGTGGGTGGAGGTGCTCAGGACCGAGCGCGACCCGCTGCAGCGCCTGCGCGACCTGTTCGAGGCCACGGAAGACGTGCAGCGCAAGGGCCAGCAGCGCGCGGGCGTGGTGGTGGGTTGCCTGTTCGGCAATCTCGCGCTGGAGCTCAGCAACCAGGCCGAGGAGATCCGCAAGCGGCTGCAGGAGATCTTCGAGGCCCAGATCGACCTGATCGAAGAGGTCGTCGTCGACGCCAAGGCGCACCACCTGGCCGACCTGTCCGTCGACAGCCGCGAAGCCGCGCGTTCCATCGTGGCCCAGCTAGAGGGCCGAGTCCTGCTGGCGAAGCTGCTCAACGACCCCGACCAGCTCGACACGCTGTGGACCAACGCCCTCAACCTACTCCAGGTGCGAGGCCGATCACGTTCAACCGCCCCTACGGCCTAGCTGTGCTGTCCAGGGAGGTTGGTCAACCTGGTGATGGGTGGTTGGCCGCCGATGGCGGTGTGGGGTCGGTGGTGATTGTAGTGATGCAGGAAGGCCGGTAAGGCCTTCCTGCGGGCCTGTTCGCTGGTGTAGAGCCGGGCCAGTGCCCAGCCGTCGGTCATGGTCCGGTGGAACCGTTCGACCTTCCCGTTGGTCTGTGGCCGGTAGGGGCGGGTTTTGCGCGGCTTGATGCCCAGTTGGGTGCAGGCCTGGCGCCAGGCGTGGGACTTGTAGGCCGATCCGTTGTCGGACAGGACTCGTTCGACGGTCACACCGCGGGCGGCGAACCAGGCCACCGCGTGGCGCAGGACGTCGATGGCGGTGGCTGCCTTCTCGTCGTCGCGGATCTCGGCGTAGGCGACGCGGGAGTGGTCATCGATGACGGTATGGACGAACGCGGTCCCGACCCTGGGTTCCCACTTGGCGTTGCGCACTCCGGT
Organism: Asanoa sp. WMMD1127; assembly: GCF_029626225.1. Taxonomy (NCBI): domain Bacteria; kingdom Bacillati; phylum Actinomycetota; class Actinomycetes; order Micromonosporales; family Micromonosporaceae; genus Asanoa; species Asanoa sp. WMMD1127. The sequence continues at coordinate 5,592,551 of NZ_JARUBP010000001.1, read as the reverse complement.
GCGCTGGGCGGTGGCCTGCCGGTTGCGGTCGCCCTGGCGGCGCCCGACGAAACGCCAACCGCCCCCGTCGGGGACGTTCCCGTATTTCTTCACATCGACGTGCAGCATCGCCCCGGGATGATCGTGTTCGTAACGGCGGACAGGTTCCCCGGTGACCCGGTCTATGTGGGTGAGCCGGTTGACCCGGCAGCGGACCAGAACCGCGTACACGGTCGAGGCCGCCATCGCCAGCCGGGCGGCGATCTGGACCGGTCCGAGACGGCGTTTCAATCGCAGGTGCACGATCGTGCGGACCAGCGGCTGCGGCGTGCGCGTCGGGCTGCGGTGCGGCCGGCTGGAGCGGTCCTGCATACCGGCCTCACCCGCGGCGTGGTACCGGTCAACCCACCGTTTCGCGGTCCGGTACGACACGTCGAACCGCCGCGCGGCCGCGGCGATCGTCCAGCCCTGCTCGACTACCAGCCGGGCCAGTTTCAGACGTGCTATCGGAGTCAGAGCTGCGTTAGCGTGTGCCACGAGGCCTCCAGTCAACGTGAAGCGGTTCTTCGACAGCTCCACTTCACGACCGGAGGCCTCACCCGTTCAAGACCTAGATCGTCTCGTCACACAACCTTGACCAACCTCCCTGGACAGCACACCTAGCGCACGGTAGGCCTCCAACCGCTGAGCTGCCACGCCTGCGAGGCCGGCCGCTGGGCCACCAGAGCCGCTGCGCCGCCAGGCCGCTGCGCCGCCAGGCCGCTGCGCCGCCAGGCCGCTGCGCCGCCAGGCCGCTGCGCCGCCAGGCCGCTGCGCCGCCAGGCCGCTGCGCCGCCAGGCCGCCGGACCGCTGCGCCGCCAGGCCGCTGGGCCGCTGGGCCGCCAGGCCGCTGGGCCCCTGGGCCGCCAGGCCGCTGCGCCGCCACGCCGGGCGGGGCTGACCGCGCGACACCCCGCGCGGACCGGTCACGCCGCGGGCGCGGGGCCGGGGCGTGCGTGCTACCGTTCCGATATTGCGGTTACATGTTCCCCATACCAAGCAGACGCCCGGGCAGCCAACCACGGGCGTTTTGTGTTTGTGCCGGCACGCCGGTCGGGATGGATGCATGCGGCAATCGCGGCGCCCGCACGGTGTGGGCACCATTCCGAGAGGTTAGAGGAAATGGCAGTAGGTACCGTCAAGTGGTTCAACGCTGACAAGGGGTTCGGCTTCATCGAGCAGGACGGTGGAGGCCCCGACGTGTTCGCCCACTTCTCGGCCATCCAGGCCAACGGCTTCCGCTCGCTGGAAGAGAACCAGCGCGTGGAGTTCGACATCACGCAGGGCCAGAAGGGCCCGCAGGCGTCCAACATCCGCGTCATCTGACCCGTTGCGGTCGTGCCCGGGCCTGACGACATCGGCCTGGGCACGGCCCGCCGGGCAGCCGGGCAGCCGGGCAGCCGGTGCCAGCCGGCACCCCCGAGAGGGAAAATCACGAATTCGGCCGCAGCAGCGCCGCGGCGCGGGCCACGATGGCGGTACCGGGGCACGGCTCCAGGACCTGAGCCGGACCGAAGGCGCCACAGCGGGCAGATCTGCGCCCGGTGGACGACACTGCAGGTAGCCACACGGCACAACGCACCACGCACCACGCGACCACCCGTGAACGGCACCACAAGCGACATCACCGGTAACGGCAGCAGGCCGTTATCGGCGCGGCGGTGACCAGGGTCCCCACCGACCTGGCGATCCAGGCCCGGCAGACGACCGGGCCGGCTCGAACCTGGAAGGAGGCGCGATCGACATGGACGGTCTCCGACTCACCCGCACCGGGCTGGTGCCCGAGGTGCAGCTCTTCCTCGCCGAGGATCCGACGATCTTCTGGGCGCGGCTCGAGGCCCAGGCCGGTCACAAGATGCCCGCCCCGTTCTGGGCCACCGCCTGGGGCGGCGGCCAGGCGGTCGCCCGCTACGTGCTCGACGCCCCCGAGACCGTTGCCGGGCGGCGGGTGCTCGACCTCGGCTCCGGCTCCGGGCTCGTCGCGATCGCGGCGGCGATGGCCGGCGCGTCAGTCGTGGTCGCCAACGACATCGACCCGTACGCGTCGGCGGCGATCCGGGCCAATGCCCGCGTCAACGGCGTACACGTGATTCCGTTGTCGACCGACCTGCTCGACCTGACCCCCGACGCCATCGCGGACATCCGGGCCGAGGTGGTGCTGGCCGGCGACGCCTTCTACAACGACCAGCTCGCCGACCGGGTCCTGCCGTTCCTGCTCGCCGCCGCCCAGCGCGACACCCTGGTCGTCGCGGGTGACCCGGGCCGCGGCCGGATCCCGTCGGAGGACTGGCAGGTCGTCACGACCTATCCGGTGTCGTCGCTGATCGGCGAGGACGCCGAGCTGACCGCGGCCAGCGTGCTCACGCCGCGGAACTACGCGCGGCTACCCGTGCCCGGGTGACCGACTTGTGCTCGATGTAACCGAGCAGGCCGACCATCCCGTACTCCCGACCGATGCCACTGGCCTTGTAACCGCCGAACGGGCCGTCGAAGCTCATCGGCGAACCGTTGACGGTCACGGTGCCGGTGCACAGCCGGCGGGCGACCGACAGCGCACGCACTTTCGTCGTGTGCCGCCACGGCCCCTCGTCGAACGCCGCCCGGGCCGCCGCCACAGCGTCGTCCACATCGGACGGGGCCGCCTGAACGGCTTGCCCGAGCACCGACCCGTCATGCGGCGACCGGATCTCCAGCAGCGCCGGCGAGCTCGGCGGCACCCAGGCGCCGCCGACGTAGAGCCTGTCCCGGACGATCATGCGACCACGTCCGTGGATCGGCTGACGTGGGCCCACTTCCGCGCCTCGGCGAGCCGCGACTCCTCGGCGGCCAGCGTGATGTCCAGCGCGTCGTTGCCCAGCAACAGCCGGCGGGGTGCTTCCGGCCCGTCGGCCACCTCGACGATCGCCCGCGCCATCCGGGCCGGATCCCCCGGCTCTTGGCCGGTGTACTGCCCGAACATCGCCTGCCACCGCCCCACCGTCTCAGCGTAGTCCGGCGTGGTCGGGCCCGAGGTCTGCGCCGCACCGGCCGCCCAACCGGTGCGGATGCCGCCCGGCTCGACGATCGTCACCTTGATCCCCAGCGGCGCGACCTCGCTGGCCAGCACCTCCGAGAAGCCCGCGACACCGAACTTCGCGGTCTGGTACGCGCCGAGGCCGGGCGTACCGCCGACCCGCCCGCCGACGGACGAGATCTGCACGACATGGCCGGAGCGCTGGCGGCGCAGGACGGGCAGCGCCGCCCGGGTCACGTTGATCACGCCGAACAGGTTCGTCTCGACCTGGGCCCGGAACTCGTCGGCCGGGAAGTCCTCGATCGAGCCGCTGGTCGCGTACCCGGCGTTGTTGACCACGACGTCGAGCGAGCCGAAGCGGTCGACCACGGTCGCGACGACGTCTCGGGCCGCCGCCTCCGAGGTGAGGTCCAAGGGCAGGGTCAACAGCCGATCCGGGTACGCCGCCCGCAGCTCGGGCAGCGCGTCGGCCTGCCGAGAGGTCGCCGCCACCCGGTCGCCGGCCGCCAACGCCGCCTCGGTGAGGGCTCGACCGAGGCCCTGCGAACCCCCGGTGATCAACCACGTGCGTGTCATCGCGAATCTCCTAGAACATGTTGAAGCTGGAACGCTAAGTACGACATGAACGTAGCACTAAATATTCCAGCCGCCACCGGACGGCTGCTTGTGGCTGCCCATCTGCTACAGCGGGTATGATCTAACACACCATGAGAGCAGACGCCGCCCGCAATCTCGCCCAGGTCCTCCGCGCCGGCGCCCGCCTGCTGGCCGACGACCCGAGCACTCCCCTGTCGGCGATCGCGAGCGCGGCCGGAGTAGACCGCACGACCTTGCACCGCCGCTTCGCCAGCCGCGAGGCCCTGCTCAGCGCGGTCTTCGACGCCAAGCTCGACTCGGCCGAGCGGGTCCTCGACGAGGCCCGCCTCACGACCGCGCCGGTGCCGGTCGCGCTGCACCGCTTCGTCGAGGGCATCGTGCCGGTCAGCCGCGAGTGGCCGGTCGACACGCACCGCATGATGCGCAACGATCCGCCCGCCGCCGCCCGGGCCGCCGGGCAGAGCGCCCGGCTCGACGCCTTCGTCCAGCGCGCCGCCGACGAGGGCTTCCTGCGTGCGGGCGTCGCCCCGGAATGGGCCCGCGCCGTCCTCGACCAACTGGTCAGCACTGCCGCCTACCGATTCCCGGAGATGCCACCGCCCGAGGCGGCCGACCTAGTCGTCGACACCCTCCTCCACGGAGTCTGGCGCTGAAACGCGATGCCCCTGATGCTGCGGTGAAGGTCCGTGTTCCTCCGGCGCTCCACCCGACCGGTCAGGGGCGACGACGCACGGCCCCGCACGGCTACGGTGGGCCAGCAGACGAAGGGGCAGCCCATGGACGCGTTCCGGACCAGGCTCGCCGTGATGGTGCTCGCCACCCTGGCGCTCGGCGGCGTGCTGTCCTGGTTGGCCGGTCTGTGGCCCGGGGCCGACGAGCCGCGGGCCACGGTCGACCACTGCTACGTCACCTACGACCGCCAGGAGGTCCGGCACCACCGGTGCGTCGGCAACTGGACCCGGGGCGGCCACGGCCATCGCGGCCCGATCCACGGCGTCGACGTCGGCACCTCGTGGCAGGCGCTCGACCCCGAGCACCCGAACGAGGCGTACGAGTGGGAGGTCCGGATCCCGGAGTCCGCCAAGCACCCGAGAGTGCTCGCCGACACCCAGCAGGCCTGGACGCTCTCGCCGCGCGCCCTCCCCTGGGCCTTCGCCCCCGCCCTCGTCACCGGCGTGCTCGCCGTCCTGCTCTGGTTCCTGGTCGCGACCGTCCGGGCCCGGCGGGTCAGCCCTTCACCGCTCCCTGCAGGCCACCCACGATCTGTTTCTCCGCGAACGTGAAGAACAGCAACGCCGGCAGCATGGCCAGGGACGTGAAGGCCAGGATGCCGGCGGTGTCCGATGTGTACTGGCTGCTGAAGTTCTGCACGCCCAGCGGCAGCGTATGCAGGCTGACGTCGCCCAGCACGAGCAGTGGCAGCAGGAACGCGTTCCAGCTCGCCACGAACGCGAGCACGCCGACGGTGACCAGGGCCGGTCGCGACAGCGGCAGCGTGATCCGCCAGAGGAAGCCGAGCCGGCCCGTGCCGTCGATCGCCGCCGCGTCCTCCAGCTCGCGCGGGATGGCCGTGAGGAACGGGCGCAGGATCACGATCGTGAGCGGCAGCGAGAACGCGACCTGGGGCAGGATCACGGCGTAGTACGAGTTCGTCAGGTTGAGGTCGCGCAGCATCAGGTAGAGCGGCAGGATCGCCGCGCCGGCCGGGAAGAGCAGGCCCAGGGTGAAGAACGTGTAGAGCGCCTCGCGGCCGCGGAAGGTGTAGCGGGCCAGCACGTACGCCGCGCAGACGCCGAGCACGACGACGCACACCGTCGTGCCGATCGCGATGACCGCGCTGTTGAACGCCTGCCCCCAGAAGTCGCTCTCGGTCAGCACCCGCCGGTAGTTGTCCCAGACCCACGGGTCGGGCAGCCCGGCCGGGTCGGCGACGATCTGCGGCGTGGTGCGGAAGCCGCCGACGATCACGTAGACCACCGGCGCGATCGACACCGCGGCCACGGCGAAGGCGAGGGCGTACGTCAGCGGGTTGCCCCAGGAGAACGGCCGAGCACCCATCAGTTCACCCTCCCGGTGAGCGCGCCCTGGATGTCGCGGCGGAGCAGGAACCGCTGGAACAGCAGCGCCGCCACGAACGAGATGACGAACAGGATGACGGCGACCGCGTTGCCGTAGCCCCAGAGCCGGGCGAAGAAGCCGTTGTCGACCATGTAGGTCGCCATGGTGGCCGAGGCGCCCAGCGAACGGACGGCGGGGACCGACGTCACCCAGATCACGTCGAAGACCTGCAGCGAGCCGATCATCGACAGGAACATCCAGATCCGGATCGTCGGGCCGAGCAGCGGCAGCGTGACGTGCCGCTGGATCTGCCACCAGCCGGCGCCGTCGATCGCGGCGGCCTCGGTCAGCTCCGGCGGCACATTGGACAGTCCGGCGAGCAGCAGGATGATGGCGAACCCGACGTACTTCCAGGTGAGCACGAACAGCAGCGTCCAGATCACCACGTCGAGGTCGGCCAGCCACGCCTGCACCAGGCCGCCGAGCCCGAGCGAGCGCAGCAGCGCGTCGACCGTGCCGCCGTCGGTCAGGATCAGCTTCCACATGATGCCGGCGGTGACCTCGGCCAGCACGTAGGGCACGAAGACCAGCAGCCGGAACACCGTGCGCCCGCGGAAACGCCGGTTGAGCAGCAGCGCGACGCCGAGCGCGATCGGGCCCTGCACCAGCAGCGAGCCGACCACGATGACGGCGTTGTTGCGCAGCGCGTCCAGGAAGATCGGGTCCTGAAAGGCGAGCACGTAGTTGTCGAACCCGACGTAGTCGGTCGGCGCCCCGACGCCGCGCCAGCGGAAGAGGCTGTAGTAGACGGCGAAGCCCATCGGCACGAGCACGAACATCACGTAGACGACGATCGCCGGCGTAGTAAGGCCGATGATCTCGTACCACTTGCGCCGGGTCTCGGCCGCCCGGGACGACCGGCGGCGGGCGGGCGGTCGCCCCGCCGGCAGCGCGGACGCGCCACCGGCGGGGCTCACCTTGGTCGAGGTCACTTCTTGGCAGCCGACTTCATCGCGTCGACCACCTGCTGCGGGGTGCCCTTGCCGGCGAAGATGCCGACGATCGCGTCGTTCATCGCGTTGCCGACCGTGCTGCCGAACGCGGTGTCCAGCCAAAGCTGCACATAGGTGGCGCCGGAGGTGGCCTCCAGAATGGACTTCAGCGCCGGGTCCTCGACACCCGCCTCGGCGCCCTTGGCCACCGGCAGGCCGGTGCCCGTCTCCGCGTACCCCGTCTGCACCTCGGGGCTCACGATGTATTTCAGGAACTCGACGCACTCGGCCGGCGCGTTCTTGGCGCAGGCGAAGCCGTCGCCGCCGCCGAGGGCCGCCTTCGGGTCGCCCGCGGAGCCGGAGAGGGCCGGCACGGGGAACCAGCCGAGGAACTTCTTGAGCGCCTCGGGATCCTCGGCGACCGTCTCCAGCGTGCCCTTGTTCCAGTCGCCCATCAGCTCCATCGCGGCCTTGCCGTTGGCCAGCAGGCCGTTGGCGCTGGTCGGGTCGTTCTGCCCGGGGGTCGCGATGAAGTTGTTCTGGAACGGCTCGGTGGCGATGAAGGTCTTGAGGTCCTCGCCGGCCTTGACGAAGCACGGGTCGTCGAAGACCAGGTCGACGGACGCCTTCTTGAGCGTCTCGACCGAGCAGGCGCGCAGCGCGAAGTTGTACCACCAGTGCGCGGCGGGCCACTTGTCACCGGCGCCCAACGCGATCGGCACGACGTTGATGGCCTTGAGCTTGGTGACCGCGTCGTTGAGCTCGTCGAACGTGGTGGGCGGGGCGGAGATGCCCGCCCGCGCGAACATGTCCTTGTTGTACCAGATGCCTTCGATGCCCATCCGGAACGGCAGGCCGTACTGCTTGCCGTCGACCTGCCAGATCTCGGCGGCGCTGCCGATGTTGCCGACCTCGGTCCTGACCTGCTCGGTCACGTCCTTGAGGTAGTCGGCCTCCACCTGCTCGCGGATCTCGCCGCCGCCCCAGGCCTGGAAGATGTCCGGCGGGTCGTTGGTCAGCAGCGCGGCGGGGAGCCGGGTGCGCTGGAGCTGGTTGGTCTCGATCGCCTCGATCTCGATCGTCACGCTCGGGTGCGCCGCGGAGAAGTCCTTCGCGACCTTCTGCCAGTAGGTCTTGCCGGGGCCGTCCTGGGAGGCGTTGTGCCACCAGGTCAGCGTCACAGGGTTCTTGTAGAGCTCGTCCGCGGCGGGCGCCTCGTCCTCACCGCCGCCGCCGCAACCGGCGACGAGCAGGGCTGTTACCGAAAAAATCGCAAGAGCACGGTGCTTGATCGCCATCGATCTCTCCTCGACCGGTCAGTCGGGTGCTCGGGATTGACGGCGAGTTTCGCAGCCATCACAAGCCAGTGTCAATCGTTATCGATATCGTTTTCGAAACGCTCCAGGGGTACGCCCGACCGCCCGCTATCCTCATCGGCGTGGCGTTCCCGCAGCGTGTGAAGATGTCGGACGTGGCCCGCACGGCCGGCGTCTCGGTGGCCACCGTGTCCAAGGTCGTCAATGGTCGCTACGGGGTGGCCCAGGCGACCGTCGAGCGCGTCCAGCAGGTCATCCACCAGCTCGGCTACGAGGCCAGCCTCGGCGCGCAGAGCCTGCGCAGCCACCGCACCAACGTGCTCGGCATCCTGGTCGCCGAGTTCGAGCCGTTCTCCACGGAGCTGCTCAAGGGCGCGTCCAAGGAGCTGGCGGGCACGGGCTACCAGCTGCTCGCCTACTCCAGCGGCGACGGCGGCGGCACGGCCATCGGCTGGGAACGGCGCTCGCTGGCCCGCCTCTCCGGCACCCTGATCGACGGCGCCGTCATCGTCACGCCGACCGTGGTCGAGACCAAGCAGGACTTCCACGTCGTCGCCGTCGACCCGCACACCGGCCCGTCCGGCCTGCCGACCATCGACTCCGACAACTTCGCCGGCGCGGTGCTCGCCACCAACTACCTGCTCTCGCTCGGCCACCGGCGGATCGGCCACCTGAGCGGCCGCCCCGACCTCGAGTCGGCCCGGCTGCGCGAGGCGGGCTTCCGCAAGGCGATGGCCGACGCGGGCGTCGCCGTCGACGAGCGGCTGGTCCGCGTCGGTGGCTTCCGCAGCGAGAGCGCCGAGGGCCCGGCCGCGGAACTGCTGGCGCTGCCCGACCGGCCGACGGCGGTGTTCGCCGGCAACGACCTCTCCGCCATCTCCACAATGGACGTGACGCGCGGCATGGGCCTGTCGGTGCCCGACGACCTGTCGGTCATCGGCTTCGACAACGTCCCCGAGTCGGCCGTGGTCAACCCGCCCCTGACGACCATCATGCAACCCCTGCAGCAGATGGGCGCCGAGGCGCTGCGCCTGCTGGTCGACCTGATCGCCGGCGTCGAGCGGGAAACCCACATCCGCATGCCGACGGAGCTGGTCGTCCGGGCCTCCTGCCGCCCACTCTGACCCCGCGGGACCCACCGGCACCAGCCTGGCCGCCGGAGGTTTGGCGTCGCCTCTCGTGGCTACGAGGCAGTCAGTGGCCGAGGGAGGAGATCCGCATGGCACGACCCACGATCGTCCTGGTGCACGGCGCCTGGGCGGACGCCTCGAGTTGGAATTCCGTCGTCACGGCCCTGCGGGACATGGGGTTCACGGTGCTGGCGTTGCCGAACCCGTTGCGGGGCGTGACGAACGACGCGGCGTACGTCGCGTCCTGTCTCGGTCAGCGGACCGCCGGGCCGGTCGTCCTCGTTGGACACTCGTACGGCGGCTTCGTCACCACCAACGCCGGGCTGGACGGCGGCGACGTCCGGGCGCTCGTCTACGTAGACGCGTTCATGCCGGACGAGGGCGAGACCACGTTCGGCGTGCTGGGCGACTCGGGGTCGGCGCTCGCGGTGCCCGACCCGACCACCGTGCTGGACGTCATCGGCTACCCGGGCGCGCCGGAGGGCGACGCGGACGCCTTCCTCAAGCCCGAGACCGTGCACAGCTCGTTCGCCCAGGACCTGCCGGAGCAGGACCGCTGGCTGATCGCGGCGGGCCAGCGCCCACTCACCTTGAGCGCCAACATGACCCCGTCCGGTCCCCCGGCGTGGCGGTCGCTGCCGAGCTGGGCGGTCATCGGCACCGAGGACCGGATCATCCCGGCGAGCGCGCAGCGCCGGATGGCGGAGCGCGCGGGCGCGACGGTCACCGAGGTGGCCGCCTCACACGTCTCGATGGTGTCGCAGCCACGGGCGACGACGGAGGCGATCGTGGCCGCCGCCACCGCCGTCGGCGAGTGACCCGGTCAGCGCACGAACGGTAGGCCCAGCTCCCACAGGCGGTCGGCGGCCGCGGGGTCGAGGGCGTGCGCGGCCACGCCCGTCCGGGCGTCGGGACCACCGGGTACGACCGGCATCTCGCGGTTGTCCTCGAAGTAGCGCGCGGTCACCCCGGCGACGGTCGGCGACGCCGCGAGCAGCACGGTGGTCGACGCGCCCTCGGCGGCCGTCTTGAAATGGGCCGGCACCAGCAGCTCCCCCGCCTCGTCCATGGCGCCCCACGCCACCATCGTGTCGCGGTCGAGGTGCCGCTGGAGCTTGGTGTGGATCGAGCCCGGCGCGACCGCGTTGGCCACGATGCCGTCCGCCGCCCACCGCTCGGCGATCCCGACCGCGAGCAGCACGTCGGCCGTCTTCGACTGGCCATAGGCGGCGAACCCGTCGTACGGCCGGCGGTCGAACTGCGGGTCGTCGAAGTCGACCGGGCAACGCAGGTGGGCGCCCGAGCTGACCAAAACCACCCGGGCCGAGCCGGCGGCGGCGAGCGCGTCGTGCAGCCCGTACGCCAGGGCGAAGTGCCCGAGGTAGTTGACGGCGAGCTGCAGCTCCCAGCCGGCCGCGGTGGTCTGCCGGGTCGGCAGCGCCATGATGCCGGCGTTGCCGACGAGGGCGTCGAGCGGCCCGTCCCAGCCGCGGACGAACTCCGCGACCGAGTCGAGGTCGGCGAGGTCCAGGCGGCGGGCGAGCACCCGGCCGGGCAGCTCGTCGGCGAGCGGCTTGGCGTCGGCGGGCTCGCGGGTGGCGACGGTCACCTCGGCGCCGGCGCCGGCCAGCGCGCGGACCGTCTCGGCGCCGATGCCGGAGGCACCGCCCGTGACGATCATCCGGCGGCCGGTCAGGTCGACGCCGGCCAGGACCTCGGCGGCTGTCGTGCGGGAGTGGAACTCAGTCATGGCTGTTACGGTATGAGCCGCGCGGCAGACGATGAATAGTCGAGACGGCACGAAACTTTAGCGAGCGTCCAGCCATGGATCCTTTGGAAGACGTACTGACCTTGATCGGGGTCTCCGGTCACCTCTCCAGCGGCATGGTCGCCGGCGGCCGCTGGGCGCTGCGCTTCACCCCGCTCGACGGGGTCAAGTTCAACGCGGTGCGGCGGGGGCGGTGCCTGCTCACCGTCGAGGGCCTGGCCGATCCGATCCCGCTCGCGACCGGCGACTGTTTCCTGCTCACGAGGCCGGTCCCGTTCGGGCTGGCCAGCGACGCCGAGGTGCCGCCGGAGCCGGCCGGGCCGGTGTTCGCCGCGGCCGTCGACGGGGTGGCCCGCGTGGGCGACGGCGACGACCTGGCGCTGATCGGCGGCCGGTTCAGCTTCCACCGGCGGGCGCGGGCGCTCCTGCTCGACGGCCTGCCGCCGGTTATCCACGTGCCGGCCACGACCGCCGAGGCCGAGGCGGTGCACTGGGCGATCGACCGGATCGACGCCGAGGTGCGGGCCAAGCGGATCGGCTCGACGCTGGTCGCCGAGCATCTGGCGGTGGTGATGCTGATCCAGGTGCTCCGCTTCCATCTGGCCACCACCGACGCCGCCCCGTCCGGCTGGCTGGCCGGGCTGACCGATCCGGTGGTCGGCCCGGCGCTGCGGGCGATGCACGCGCGGCCGGGTGAGCGGTGGACGGTCGGGTCGCTGGCGGGCGCGGCCGCGGTGTCCCGCTCGACGCTCGCGGCCCGGTTCCGCGAGGTCATCGGCAAGAGCCCGGTCGACTACCTGACCGGCTGGCGGATCGAGCTCGCGGCGGACCGCATCCGGCGCGGCGACGGCACGCTGGCCAGCATCGCCCGCGAGGTCGGCTACGGCTCGGAGAGCGCGTTGAGCGTCGCGTTCAAGCGCGTCACCGGGGCGTCACCGGCCGGCTACCGGGCCGGCGTTGGATCGGAACCGTGACCGGTGCATCGTTTCGCGGCGGTTCCACCGTCTTACCCCTGGCGGAGGGAGCGGCCCATTGAGTCCGGCTGACGAGGACGGGTTTCGCGAGTTCGTGGCGTCGCACATGCCGGCGCTGCGCAAGCTCGCGTACGTCACGTGCGGCGACTGGCATGCCGCCGAGGACGCCGTGGCCAACGCGCTGGCGAAGCTCTACCCGCGGTGGGGCCGGCTCGACCGGCCGGACCTCTACGCGCGGACCATGGTGGTCCGGGCCGCCATCGACGAGACCCGCCGGCCCTGGTGGCGACGCGAGCGGTCCGCCGGCGACGCGCTGCCCGACGTCCCCCATTCCGACCCGACGGGGGCCAGCGAAGAGGGCCTGCGGGTGCGCTCGGCGTTGCGCCGGGTGCCCGTGCGCCAACGGGCGGTGCTCGTCCTGCGCTACTACCTCGACCTGACGGCCGAGGAGGCCGCGGAGGTGCTCGGCGTGCGCCCGCCCACGGTGCGCAGCCAGACGAGCCGCGGCCTGGCCAACCTGCGTGCGGCGCTGGCCGCGGGCGGTGTCGTTCTTGACGATTCAGCGGAACCGGGAGCGTGGATAGATGCGAGTCAGGGACGTGGTGGATCTGGCGGCCGACGAAGCGCCGCCGCCGCGTTACGGCGTTGAGGACATTGTCCAACGTGGACGCAGGGTACGCCGGCGCCGGCGGCAGGCCTGGGCCACGTCCGGCGCGGCCGGGCTGGCCGTGCTGGGCGTCGTCGCGGCGGTGGCGTTGCAGTCGCGCGCGGTGACCGGGCCGGCGGAGACGGCGGCGCAGGCGCTCACGCCGGTGCCGGTGGCGGCGCCACCGTTCACCTTCACCGTCGACGCCTACGAGGTCGGCCGGCTGCGGGTCGCGCCGCCGGTCGACGTCGCCACGGCCTACCAGATCGCACCTGTCTACGCCGAGGGCCTGGTCACCAACGACCGGGCGATCGACGCCGCCGCGCCGGCCCGCGAGGGTCCGTCGCTCTACGCCTACCTCACCGTCTACCGACCCGGCGCGTACGACCCGGACAAGCTCCCCGGCGCCCGTCCGGTGACCGTCGGGGAGCGCCCCGGCCGCGAGACCGACGTGCCGGAGGGTGGCCGCCTCCACACCCTCGCCTGGGAATATGCCGACGGCGCCTGGGCGGTGATCGACTCCTACTCGAGCGAGCCGGGCAACCCGTCGGCGGCGGAGTTCCGCGCCCTGGCGGCCGGGCTGCGCGGGACGACACCCAGGCCCGCCAAGGTTCCCGTCACGCTGGGCTACGTCCCCGCCGGCTACCAACTCGACGAGGTCGCGCAGCACGCGATGACCGGGCTCAACGGCATCGCCGCCGCGCGCGACGGTGACTACGGCGGCCTGCTCTACAGCCGGCCCGCCCAGCCGACGACCGGGTTGTCCGAGCCGTACGGCGGCGTCGAGGGCGCCGATCCGCCCAACAGCTTCGTGGTCTACGTCGTGCCGTCCACCAACGCCAACCAGCGACCGTCCCGCCAGATCAGCTGCGGCGCCGGCTTCTGCAACCGATGGTCGCCGGACGGCAAGGTCAACGTGCAGGTGGCCAGCCGCGGCGCCGGCGGGCTGTCCACGGAGGAGATACGGAAGGTGCTCGACGGCATCACGCTCGCCGATGTGACCGACGACAGCACTTGGAAGCCAGTGGGTTGACCACGCCCGCCCGCGTTAGGAACGGTCCGTTGCTTCCGATTGCAACGGACCGTTCCTAACGCGCGGCCCGCGCCGGCGGCCTCACCGGCTCCGCGCCCCGACGGCCGACGCACGACCCGCCGCCCAGTGCGGCGCGCTGCCCAACGCGGCGCCACCCAGCGGGGCACCGCCCACCGGGGCACCGGACCGGGCACGGCCGGAGGCGGCACCGCCGGAACCGCACGCGAAGGCGGCACCGCCCGGACACGCCACCGCCGGACACGCCACCGCCGGACACCGCACCGCCGGAACCGCACGACCGGACACCGCACCGCGGGACGGGCGCCGCCGGGGGCGTGGCGTTCTTGATCAGGTGCACGGGGTCTGGTTACGAGAGTGCGCTTCTCATGATCATGTGCGACTGGTCTGGCCAGGGAAGGGCGTGTCGCCCAGGCGTGATGCACATGATCGAGGAGGAGCAGGTGCACGAGCCAGATCAGGTGCACCTGATCATCGGGCGAGTGGGAGACCGAAGGCCGACCGGGCAAACCGGGCCGACCCGGCCAAGCGGGCCGACCGGGCCAACCGGTCAGCGTTCTCGGGGTCCGCCGGGCCAGGTCCGAGCCGGCCGCCGCCCGGTCGACCGGACCGAGCGGCGTCAAGGTTCCGCACAGAATTCGCGTTTACCGTCGGTGACGTCCGGCGGCCGCGGTGGCCGCCGGCGGGACGGACGGGCAGAAACGGTGCGACGGAGAACGCGACGGATCCTGGTCGGGGTGCTGGCGGCGCTGGTGGTCATCGGCGGCGGCAGCGCGATCGGCGTCTGGGCGTACGGCCGCTCGCTCAACGGGCACCTGGCCCGCACCGACGCCTTCGCCGGCGTGCCCGAGGACGACCGGCCGGCCCCGGTCGTCAAGGGCGCGCTCAACGTGCTGCTGCTGGGCAGCGACTCGCGCGACCCCGACGACAGCGCCGACTCCCGCACCGACACGATCATGTTGATGCACGTCGACGCCGACCACGAGAAGGCCGAGGTCATCTCGATACCCCGCGACACCTGGGTCTACGTGCCGCCGGCGCCCGACGGCCAGCACGGCGACACCATGGCGAAGATCAACGCGGCGTACGCCTGGGGCGGCACCCCGCTGACCGTGCGGACCGTGGAGACCTTCACCGGCGTGCACATCGACCACGTCGCGATGATCGACTTCGCCGGCTTCGCCCAGGTGGTCGACGCGCTGGGCGGCGTCGACCTGAAGATCGAAAAGACGATCAAGTCGATCCACCCGCCGTACCGGACGTTCCAGAAGGGCACCCAGCACCTCACCGGCGCCGAGGCGCTCGACTACGTGCGCCAGCGCTACCAGTTCGCCGACGGTGACTTCAGCCGCGAGCGGCACCAGCGCGAGTTCCTGCAGGCGTTGCTGGACAAGGCGGCCAGCGCCGGCACGCTGGCCAACCCGGTCAAGCTCAACGATTTCCTCCAGGCGGCGACCAGGTCGCTCACCGTCGACCAGGACTTCGACCTCGTCGGCACCGCGCTCCAGCTGCGCGGGCTGCGCAGCGCCGACCTCACGTTCCTCGGCAGCCCGACCGCCGGCACCGGCAACCGCGACGGCCAGAGCGTCGTGCTCTCGGACAGCACCAAGGCGAAGGCGCTCTACCAGGCCGTGTCCGACGACACCGTGCGGAGCTATCTGGCCGGCAAGACCTAGGGTGGAGGTCATGCCAGCGATCGGGACCTCCGTGTACGCCGCCGCCGCCGACCGTTACGACGCGATGCCCTATCGCCGCACGGGACGCAGCGGACTCAAGCTCCCGGCGATCTCGCTCGGGCTGTGGCAGAACTTCGGTGGCGAGCGACCGCTGGAGACCCAGCGCGCGATCGTGCGGCGGGCCTTCGACCGCGGTGTCACCCACTTCGACCTGGCCAACAACTACGGGCCGCCCTACGGCTCCGCCGAGACGGCGTTCGGGTCGCTGCTGGCCGGCGACCTGCGGCCCTACCGGGACGAGTTGGTGATCTCGACGAAGGCCGGCTACGACATGTGGCCGGGGCCCTACGGCAACTGGGGCTCCCGGAAATACCTGCTGGCCAGCCTCGACCAGAGCCTCTCCCGGATGGGCCTGGACTACGTCGACATCTTCTACTCCCACCGCGTCGACCCGGACACGCCGCTCGAGGAGACGATGGGCGCCCTCGACTCGGCGGTGCGCCAGGGCAAGGCCCTCTACGTCGGCATCTCGTCCTACTCCCCCGCGCTGACCGAGCGGGCCGCCCAGATTCTGCGGGACCTCGGCACGCCGCTGTTGATCCACCAGCCGTCGTACTCGATGCTCAACCGCTGGATCGAGGACGGCCTGCTCGACGTGCTCGACCGCGAGGGCATCGGCTGCATCGGCTTCTCCCCGCTGGCCCAGGGCATGCTCACCGACCGCTACCTCGACGGCATCCCGGCCGACTCCCGCGCCGCTCGCGAGGGCTCGTTCGACGCCGACTGGCTCACCGACGAGAACCTGGGCAAGATCCGCGCGCTCAACGACCTCGCCCGTGGCCGCGGCCAGTCGCTGGCCCAGTTGGCGCTCGCCTGGACCCTGCGCGACAAGCGGATGACCTCCACCCTGATCGGCGCGAGCAGCGTGGCCCAGCTCGACAACAGCCTGGCGGCCCTCGACCACCTCGACTTCACGAATGACGAGCTGACCGAGATCGACCGGTACGCGACGGAGTCCGACCTCAATATCTGGGCCGCCTCCTCCCAGGCCGGCTGACCTCCCGGCGCCCGCCCCGTTAGGAACGGCCCGTTCCTAACGGATAGCGATTGGAACGGCCCGTTCCTAACGCGCGGCGCGCGTCAGCGCGGCGCGCGTCAGCGCGGCGCGGGGCCGGTGGAGTCGCGGACGACCAGGGTGTGGCCGGTGGAGCGGCGGCGGGCGCGGGCCGACTTCGGCTTGAGGGCCAGTTCCAACGCCATCCGGCCCATGTCGGTCATCGGCAGCCGGATCGTGGTCAGTGACGGCGCCAGGTCCGCCGCCACCGAGACGTCGTCGAAGCCCACCACCGACATCCGTTTCGGCACCGCGATCTTCCGTCCACGAAGGACGGACAGCACGCCCATCGCCATCGCGTCGTTGAGCGCGATCACGGCCGTCGTGTCCGGGTGGTCGCGCAGGATCCGCTCGGCCGCGTCCCGGCCGCCGTCGCGGGTGAAGTCGGTGTGCACGACCGGCAGCGACGCCGGGTGCAGGCCCGCCTCCCGCACGGCCCGCAGCACCCCGGCCATCCGGTCCGTCACCGTCGTCAGCCCGCCGGTGCCCGCCGCGATCGCGATCCGCCGATGCCCGAGCGACAGCAGATGGGTCCCGAGCGCGAACCCGCCCGCCTCGTTGTCCGGCAGGACCGCGTCAACGCCCAGGCTGTGCCGGCCGATCACCGCGACCCGTCCGCCGAGGTCCTGGAACGCGGTCAGCTCCGCCTTGGTCGCCGCCTCGGTGGCGGGATCGTTGTAGCCGGAGCCCGCGACGATGATGACGCCGACCCGCTGCGCGATGAGGTGCCGGATCTGCCGCAGCTCGTGGACCGGGTCGCGGCCCGAGTGGCAGATCTGCACCATCAGCCCCTGCTCGCCGGCCACCTCGATGACGCCACCGGCGATCTCGGAGAAGTACGGGTCGTCGACCTGGTGCACGACCAGACCGACCGAGGTCGAGACTCCACCCGCGAGGGTGCGCGCGTAGGGGTCGACGACGTAGCCGAGCTCGGCCGCCACCTGCCGGACCCGGCGGGCGACCTCCTCGCTGACGCCGTCGCGACCGGTCAGCGAGCGCGACGCGGTCGCCAGCGACACGCCGGCCCGCTCGGCCACGTCGACGAGGCGCAACCGTGATCCAGGCTTCGGCATCCGCACTCCCGCGCGAGCATCGATCCAACGGAATCCGTCTATTGCCAGTCCCGCAGGACACAGCCTAGGCTACGAAAGCGCTTTCGCAAGCGCTTCCGTCCCCCGCTCGAAGGAGCGTCCGGAGATGACGAACCAGAACCGCACGATACGACGCACGGCCACCGCGATCGGCGCGACGCTCGCACTCGCGCTCGGCGCCTGCGGTGGAGACGAACCGGAGCAGCAGAACAGCGACGAACCGATCGTCGTCGGGATCTCGTTGCCGCTGACCGGAGACTTCTCCGAGCCCGGCAAGGGCGTCCAGCGCGGCTACGAGGCCTGGGCGAAGATCACCAACGACAAGGGTGGCCTGCTCGGCCGCCAGATCGAGCTCAAGATTCTCGACGACCAGTCCAACGCCGACCGCGTCGTGGCCGACTACGAGCAGCTCATCGGCAGCGACCAGGTCGACGTCGTGGTTGGTCCCTTCTCGACCCGCCTCGTCGTCCCGGCCGCCCGGGTGGCCGAGGAATACGGCATGCTCTTCGTCGAGCCCGCCGGCGCCGCGGCCGAGGTCTTCCAGCAGGGCTTCAAGAACCTGTTCTACGCGGCCCCCGCGGTGGCCAACGACCACTACAACCATCTCGCCGAGCACCTGCTCGCCCTGCCCGAGGGGCAGCGTCCGAAGACGGCGGCCTACGCGGCCATGGACGACCCGTTCGCCCAGGGCACGGCCTACGGTCTCAAGGCCAAGCTGGAGGCCGGCGGCGTCAAGACGGTGGTCGACGAGGTCTACCCGCCGAACACCACCGACTTCAGCAGCATCGCGGCGAAGATCGCCACCTCCAAGGCCGACATGGTCGTGGGCGGCTCGCAGTACCAGGACGGCGTCAACCTGATCGTCGCCCTGCAGCAGCTCAACTACCAGCCCAAGCTGGCCGCCTTCTCGACGGCGCCGACCAGCCCCGAGTTCGCGGCGGCGATCGGCAACAAGACCGAGGGCATCCTGTCGCCCACCGGCTACACGCAGGACGCGCCCTACGAGAGCAACAAGGAGTTCGTCGAGAAATACACGGCCCAGTTCGGCTCGCCGCCCGAGGAGGACGAGGCCAACGCGTACACCACGGGTCAGGTCGTCGCGGCCGCCATCACCGCGGCCGGCTGCGCCGAGCAGGGCGAGTGCCAGAAGAAGCTGGTCGACTGGGTACGCGCCAACACGGTCGACACGGTCGTCGGCCCGCTGTCGTGGGACGAGACCGGCAAGCCACAGGGCGCCCACATGATCCAGCAGTGGGTCGGCGGCGAGATCAAGATCGTGCTGCCGGCGGACGCCAAGGAGACCGACCTCGTGTTCCCGAAGCCGGCCTGGTGAGCTGACCATGCCGTCCGGCGCCCTGCTCTTTTAGAGCGTCATCCTCGGCCTGCTGCTGGGAGGGCTCTACGCCCTCCTGGCGGCGGGGCTGACGCTCTACTTCGGAATCATGCGGGTGGTGATGATCGCCCACTCGGCGTTCCTCATCCTGGCCGCCTACCTCGCCTGGTGGTCACACACCGAGCTGGGGATCGACCCGCTGCTGTCGATGGTGGTGACCGTCCCGCTGTTCTTCGGCTGCGGGGTGCTGCTGCAACGCCTGCTGCTCGCCCGGCTCCGGCCGGTCACCCTCACCATGATGTCGGTGCTGCTGACGTTCGCGATCGCCGTCGTCATCGAGGGCCTGCTGGGCTACGTCTTCAGCGGCACCCAGCGCCGCATCCAGCTGGGCTACGGCTCGGCCAGCCTGGAGCTGTTCGGCGCCCGCGTCGCGGTGGTCAAGCTCATCGCGTTCGGGCTGGCCGCCGTCGCCCTGGTGACGCTCTACCTGGTCATGAAGCGCACCCAGTTCGGCTGGGCGCTGCGGGCGACGATCCAGCACCGCGACGCGGCCCGGCTCGTCGGCATCGACACCGACCGGGTCGCCGGCTTCGGCTTCGGGCTCGGCCTGGCGACCGCGGCGATCGGCGGCACCGCCCTGTCGCTCGACACCACGATCTACCCGTCGCTGCACTGGCACTGGATCGGCCCGCTGATGGCGATCATCGTGGTCGGCGGGCTCGGCAGCGTCCCGGGCGCGGCGGCGGCCGCGATGGTCCTCGGGCTCGCGCAGAGCCTGCTGCAGATCGAGCTCGGCACGACCTGGGCCCAGACCGTGTTCTACGTCGCGCTCTTCGTCACGCTGGCGATCCGGCCGCAGGGATTCTTCGGAGGTCGCCTTGCGCAACGCTTCTAGGGTCGCCGGCGGCGTCGCGCTGCTCGCGTTCGTCGCCGTCGCGCTCGCGTACCCGGAGATCGCGCCCAACCCCTATCTCCTCTCGGTCGGCATCGTCGTCCTCAACTACGCGGTGCTGTCCACCTCGTGGAACTTCGTCGGCGGCTTCACCGGCTACATCTCGCTCGGCCACGGCGCCCTCGCCGGCCTCGGCGCCTACGGCACGGCCCTGCTGGTCACCAAGGGCGGCCTGCCGAGCTTCGTGGCGCTGGCCGCCGCCGCCCTCCTGGTCGCCGTGCTCGCGGTCCCCATCGGGTACGCCGCCCTGCGCGTCCGCGGCGCCTCGTTCGTCATCGTGTCGATCGCCCTGGTGCTGGTGACGCTGCTCGTCTTCCAGAGCTGGGCGTCGTTCACCGGCGGGTCCCGCGGGCTCAACGTGCCGCGCCCGTTCCCCGGCCTGCTCCGGCCCGAGCACCACCGGGTCTTCTACTACCTGTTCCTGGCCCTGCTCGCGGTCGCCCTGCTGGTCTGGTGGCTGATCGACCGCTCCCGGTTCGGCCTGGGCCTCAAGGCGATCCGCGAGGACGAGGACAAGGCCGAGGCGCTGGGCACGCCGACGTTCACCTACAAGCTGGTGGTGTTCGTCGTCTCGGCGTTCTTCACCGGGCTGGCCGGCGGGCTCTACGCGCTCTGGTTCGGCGACCTCGACCCGATCTTCCAGTTCTCCATCCTGACCGGCTCCTACATGGTGCTGATGGCGCTGCTCGGCGGCGTCCGCAACCTGTTCGGCCCGCTGGTCGGCGCGCTGCTGGTCGGCTCGGCGCTCGAATACTTCAAGGTCGAGTTCGGCAACACTCCCCTGCACCTGGTGGCCACCGGCGTGCTGCTGGCGCTGGTCGTCCTCTTCATGCCCGACGGCGTGCTGCCCGCCCTGAGCACCCTGCTGCACCGTTTCTCGGGCCGCACCGACAGCTCGATCCGCGAGGTGACCGCAGCCGAGCTGGCCGCACAGCGCGAGCCCCAACCGATCGGAGGTGAGCGCGGTGCGCAGCCTGGAAACGGTTGAGCTGACCAAGGCGTTCGGTGGCAACGTGGTGCTCGACAAGACCACGGTCAGCTTCCAGCACGGCAAGGTCAACGCGCTGATCGGCCCCAACGGCTCCGGCAAGACGACGTTCTTCAACTGCGTCACGGGCATGATCCGGGCCGACAGCGGCGCGGTCCGCTACGGCGACCACGACATCACCCGCCGCTCACCGCACGCCATCGCCCGCGCCGGGCTCGGCCGCACCTTCCAGCTGTGCCGGGTCTTCCCGCGGATGACGGCGCTCGACAACGTGCTCGCCGCGACCCGGCCGCAGGGGCTGCACCTGTTCCGCGGCGCCCGCGGCCGCACCGAGGTCGACCGCGCCCGCGAGTGGCTGACCCGCCTGGGCATCGAACACCTCGCCGACGTCGAGGCGCGCACCATGTCCTGGGGGCAGCAGAAGCTGCTCGAACTGGCCGGGGTGCTGATGAGCGAGCCCGAGACCGTGCTGCTCGACGAGCCGGCCGGCGGGGTCAACCCGGCGCTGCTCGACCGGATCGGCGGGCTGGTCCGCGAGCTCAACGCCGAGGGTCGCACGTTCGTCATCGTCGAGCACAACATGGAGCTGGTGATGAGCATCAGCGACCACATCGTGGTGTTCGACCGGGGCCGGCCGATCGCCGAGGGCCCGCCGTCGGTCATCCGCACCGACGAGCGCGTGTTGGGAGCCTACCTTGGTGTCTGAACCCGAGATCGAGCTCGTCGACGTGGAGGCGGGCTACGGCCGCGCCGCGCCCGTCCTACGTGGACTCAGCGTGGCCGTCCCGGCCGGCACCATCGTCTGTCTCGTCGGCCCCAACGGCGCCGGCAAGTCAACCGTCCTCAAAGTGGCCAGCGGCCTGCTCGCGCCCCGATCAGGCGCCGTCCGCGTCGGCGGCGTCGACGTCACCGGCCACGGTCCACAACGGATGCTCGCCAGCGGCGTCGCCCACGTACTGCAGGGGCACAGCGTGTTCAGCGAGATGACCGTGGCCGAGAACGTGCTCCTCGGCGCGTACACCATCAAGGACAAGGCGCGGATCGCCGCGCGCACGGAGTTCGTCCGCGACCTGTTCCCGGTGGTCGCCGACCGCTGGGACACGCTGGCCGGCCTGCTCTCCGGCGGCCAGCAGAAGCAGGTCGAGTTCGCCCGCTCGCTGATGGTCGACCCCAAGGTCGTGCTGCTCGACGAGCCGTCGATGGGCCTCGACCCGAAGGCCACCAGCACCGTGTTTGAGCAGGTCGTGCGGATGCGCGACGCCGGCACCGCCGTGCTGCTGGTCGAGCAGAACGCCCGCCGCGCGCTGGAGACCGCCGACATCGGCTGCGTCCTCGACCTCGGGCGCGTGCACATCTCTGGGCCGGCGGCCCAACTCCTCGCCGACCCGCGCCTCGGAGAGCTCTACCTCGGCGGCCGTCCCGCCGAGTCGCCCCGCTAGGAGGTACGCCCATGCGGAAAGCCGTCCTCGCCACCGCCACCGTCCTCGCCGCCGGCCTGCTCGCCGGCGCCGGCACCGCCGTCCTGCCCGCGTCGGCCAGCAACGACGGCCCGCGCGACGTCCACCCGACCCTGCGCGACGACCTCGTCGCGTACTACGACTTCGACCACCCCGCCCGTGGCGACGCGGCGCTGGAGCGCGACCAGGGCCGCTCCGGCACCGAGATCGACCTGGTCAACGGCGGTCCCGAGATGCGGGTCCGTGAGCGCGCCTTCCACCGCAGCGGCAACGCGCTGCAGACGAGGCAGGTCGACCCGGCGACGGCCGGCAACGACGACTGGAAGGCCGGCATCTACGCCCAGCCGGGCGTGCGTACGCTGCGCGCCTTCAACGCCGTCTCCGGCACCACCGTGATGGGCTGGTTCAAGGTGGACATGGACGGCCCGGCGCTCAACTCCAACACTCCCGACCCGGCCGACCGGTTCAACGCGATCGGCCTCGCCGGCGTGTTGACCGGCGACTCGGACGGCCACGGCGTGCGGGCGCTGCTCGAGCTCATCGACGTCAACGGCGAGCTGCGGCTGGTCGCGCTCGGCCGGCGGCTCGACGGCGGCAACTCGCAGACGTTCGCGGCGAGCCGGCCGTGGCAGGAGCTGCTGCCGCGCGGCGAGTGGGTGCACCTCGCCGCCACCTTCAACTTCGCCGACGGCACGCTCGCCCTCTACCGCGACGGCGAGCCGGTCGACGGCTTCTACACCCGCACCGACGACCCGTGGCTCGTGGGCGGCCCCGGCCCGCACGTGACGACCGCGTCCGACCCGCGCGGCATCAAGATCGGCGGCAGCTTCCCGCAGGACTCCCGCGAGCAGAACCCGTGCGACTGCCGCATGGACTCGCTGATGTTCCTCGACACCGTTGTCTCGGCGCGCGACGTCGAGAGGCAATACCAGCACATGACCCGGCGTTGACCGCGCCCACCGTCCCCGAGATCGGAGTGACCCGCGTGCGCAGATCCCTCACGACCGCGTCCCTCACCGCCACCGCTCTCGCCCTGTCCCTGCTCGTGGCGTCACCGGCCCGGGCCGCGGACCCCGTCTACGACCCGGTGCCCGAGTCCCAGGTGCAGAGCCGCATCGGCCTGGTGCTCGAGGAGTACGCATCGTTCCCGAAGTCCGAGCCGACCCCGGCGCCCACCGACGCCCGGCTCATGCGGCAGGCCCGCATCAACACCATCATGGAGGTGCCCGACGGCTCCGGCCGCCGCGCGGTGCCTGACCTCAACGGCCAGCTCTATTTCGTCGAGGACGGCGTGCCGCACGTCTACCTCGACGTCGCCGCGACGTTCGCGCCGCAGTTCTTCTCCGGACGGGGTCTCGGCCAGGGCTTCGGCTATGTGGCCTTCCACCCCGACTTCAAGCGCAACGGCAAGTTCTACACCATCCACACGGAGCAGGCGTCGCAGACGACCGAGGTGCCCGACTGGCAGCAGACCGGCACGCTGTTCCACGGTGTGATCACCGAGTGGACGGCCACCGACCCGGCCGCGGGCACCTTCGCCGGCACGCGCCGGGAGCTGCTGCGGATCGGTTTCGGCGGTCAGGTGCACGGCGTCCAGGAGATCAACTTCGACCCCACGGCGCGGCGCGGAGACGCCGACTACGGCCTGCTCTACCTGGCCGTCGGCGACGGCGGGCTCGGGGTGCGCAACACCGACCCGCAGAACCTGGCGATTCCGCACGGCAAGCTGCTGCGGATCGACCCGCTGGGCACCAACGCGGCCAACGGGGCGTACGGCATCCCGCCCTCGAACCCGTTCGTCGGCCAGGCCGGCAAGCTGGGCGAGATCTACTCGTACGGCTACCGCGACCCGCACCGGTTCAGCTGGGACCGGGCGACCGGCAAGCTCTACCTCGGCCACATCGGCGAGCACGCGATCGAGGCGATCTACGAGGTGCGGGCCGGCGACAACATGGGCTGGAGCGAGCGCGAGGGCGCGTTCGTATTCGACAAGACCTCGACCAACCCGTGTGACAAGCTGCTCCCGCTCCCGGCCGATGACGCGGGATACGTCTACCCGGTGGCCGCCTACGACCACGACCCCGCGCCCGGCTGGAACTGCACCTCGGACGTCGGCGTCGCGGTGGCCGGCGGCTTCGTCTACCGCGGCCGGGACGTGCCGAAGCTGCGCGGCAAGTACGTCTTCGGCGACCTGGTCGACGGGCGGGTGCTGTTCACCGAGGCCGACGAGATGCGCCGCGGCCACGCGCCGGCCACCATCCACCGGTTCGCGCTGTTCAACGCGGCCGGCGAGTCGGTGCGCATGCAGGACCTCTCCGGGCCGGGCGCGCCCGGCGACCCCAACCGGGTCGACCTGCGGTTCGGCACCGACGCACAGGGTGAGCTCTACATCCTGGCCAAGGCCAACGGCAAGATCTGGAAGGTGACGGGTACGCGGGAGTTCGCCGCCGGAGACGTCGGCAGCACCTCGGTGCGGGACACCATGCGCCCGACCAACTGGGCCCCGGTCACCCCGTCGAAGTGGCGCTTCGCCAACGGTCAGGTCATCCTGGCCGAGGCCGGTGAGGCCCGGCCCGGTCCCCGGCGCCCGTTCGAGTACGCGGTGCTGACCGCCGGCCCGGTGTTCGGCGCGGTGGAGATCACCGGGGAGGTGCGGCTCGACACGCCCGTCGAGGTCACCAACCGCGACGTGATCATCGTGTTCGGCTACCGGTCGGACACGGAGTTCTACTACGCGCACGTCTCGACCGACAACACGATCTACCCGCACAACGGCATCTTCAAGGTGAACAACGCCGACCGCGAGCGGATCGACTACCAGTGGAACGGCCGGTCGCGGGGCGCCAACCCGGCGATCGTCGACGCGAAGTGGCACACCGTGCGGGTCAAGCACCTGCCGTCGACCGGCGAGATCGCGGTCTATGTGGACGGTGCCAAGGACCCGCTGATGACGGCCAAGGACACGACGTTCAGCTCCGGCCGGGTGGGCTTCGGCTCGTTCGACAACATCGGCCGCCTGCGCGACCTCACGGTGAAGGGCACACCAGCAGCGTGATCCGGTAGGGGGAGATGGGCGGGGCGCGGTGCCGACGACGTCACCGCGCCCCGTTCATGAGCACCGGATAGGTCTCGTTGGTCAGCCAGCGGGGCAGCAGGTTCAAGTAGTACGGGCTGCCGAGGGTCTCGCTCGTCCCGCCCGGCAGCGACGAGACGGCGGTGATGCCCGTCCGCGTCGGCTGGGCCACCGCCCGGCGCACCGGACCGCCGCCGAAGGTGAACTCGGTGGCCGAGTCGGCTCGGACGTTGTGGCTGGCCGCGTCGACAGTGCCGAAGCCGCCGTCGACCGGGACGCCCGGCAGGTCCGGCAGCGGGGCGGGGAACGCGCCGCCGGCCGGCGGGATCGACCAGGGCGCGCCGAGCGGCGACCCGAAGGTCACCCGGTGCAGCCGGCCCCACCGGTAGTCGTCCTGCCGGGTCGAACCACCGAAGGCGGCCGCGAACGAGGGGCCGGCCAGCAGGTCCAGCGCGTCGGCCAGGCTGCGCAGCAGGAGCACGTCCCGCCGGTCGGCGGCGTCGGCCACGCCGGGCACGGCGTAGAAGTCGATGCCGGACGCGCCCACGCCGTGCCGGGTCGGGAATCGTTCGAGCAGCATCCGCAGCGCCTTGAGGGCCTCCGGGCCGCCCGGCTCCGGCAGGCCGTGCGGGGCCAGGCGGGCGTCGATCACGTTCCGGACGTACTGCCCGCGCCAGACCGCGTAGATGCTCGCCGCGACGCTGTGTGCCACCTCGGTGCGGCTCGGCGGCCGGCGGTGGCCCGCGACGTCGGCGGCGTCGTAGCCCTCCGGTATGCCGGTCGGGGTCGTGCAGTCCCACCGGGCCAGCCGGCCGACCGCCTCGACCACCCGCCGGTCCGCCGCGAGCGCGGCGAGCTCCGGCGAGTCGCTCCCCCGGGCCCGCGCCAGCGCCCGCACGAGGTGAGGCCGGAAGAACTCCGCGTCGAGCAGTGTCACGTCGGCCTGCTGGTCCTGGACGTCGCGCGCCGAGACCTTGCCGCCCCGGGCGAGCGCCGAGCGGACCAGCTCGGTGATCCGGCCAGCCCGGAACCCGTCGTAGCCGACGTTGAGGTAGTAGATGCCGCCCGACCGCCGCCGCTGGTTGAGCGGGTCGTTGTCCAATGTGGTGCCGGCGGGATCGTTGTTGGCGTTGACGAAGAAGCCCGCCGGCGGGTCGACCACATGCGGCATCTCGGCCGGCGGCAGGATGGCGTAGGGCACCGCCTGCCCCCGCAACGGCCGGGTCGCCGGCAGCCACTCGTTGCCGCCCGTGCCGTCGCGCAGGAAATAGGGTGGCCGGCCGCGCACGGCGCCCGCCTCCAGGTCCTCCCGAAGCGGCATCTCCGCGCTGGTGAAGTAGGCGATGTGGCCGGCCACGTCGGTGACCGCCCAGTTCTGCGAGCCCACGTCGAAGAAGTCCAGCGCCCGGCGGACGTCGTCGACGCCGCGGGCGAGGTTGATCAGGCGCGAGGCCTCCAGCTCGCGGGTCGCGGAGAAGCCGGTGTACTGCACCGAGAGGGCGGTGCCGGCCGCCCGGTCCAGCGAGACGATCGGGCCGTTGTTGCGCCGGGGCACGATCAGGGTGGCGGCCGGGACGTCGCCGCCGGGCGGCACGGTGACCAGCGTGTCGGTGGCGTCGGCGGAGCGGGCGTTGACGCGGAACGTCTCCGGGATCGCCACGACGGGCTCGGGCCGGCCCTGGTAGACAGTGGACAGCCCGCTCGGTGACGCCGGATCCGGCACGAGACGCTCGACGTAGGTGTCGGTGACGTCCATCGGGTTCGTGGTGGCGCCCCAGGCGACGCGGCGGTTCTGGCCGAGGATCACGTAGGGCGCGCCCGCGAAGCTCTCCCCCTGCACGTCGATGCCGCCGCCCTTCAGCGCGACGGGATAGAACGTCGCCGGGGCGGTGAGGCTGAGATGCGGGTCGTTGGCCAGGATGGGCCGGCCGGTGGTCGTGTGCCGGCCGGCGATCGCCCACTCGTTGGAGCCGAGGGTGAAGGTGCGGTCGACGGCATCGGCGAGCAGCGGCGTGCGCTGCGCCCGGGCCTGGTAGTCGCGGGCCAGCCGGCGGGCGGCGTCGCTCAGGCCCGGCTCGGCGCGGGCGGCCCGCCGCGTGGCGTCCGGGACCGTCGAGGCCGCGCTGAAGGGCTGTGAGCGGAACAGGTCGTCCCGGAACAGCGCGGCGCCGTCGAACCCGGATTCCACGCCCGCCCGGGCGTACGCGTCGGCGGCCAGCGTGAGCTCGATGTCGAGGTCGAACGAGAGGTTGAAGGCGATCGCCTTGCCGATGACGAGGCTGTCGACCGGTGTCCATGGGGCGAACCGGGTGATCCGCACGGCCGCGTACTGCGCCGGCAGCGGGTGGCCGGCGACCCAGGCGTTGACGCCGGCGGCGTACGCCTCCAGGCCCTTGCGCATCTCCGCGCTGTGCGCCGGCAGGCCGCGCTCGGCCGCCCGCCGGAGCCCGATCGTGCGGGCCTCGACGTCGCCGGGCAGCGCCGGCTGGCCGAGGAGCTCGGCCAGGGTCCCGGAGGCCTGCCGGCGGCTGACGTCCATCTGGAACAGCCGGTCCGCGGCGTGCTGCCAGCCCTGGAGGAACAGCAGGTCGCGCTCGCTGCGGGCGGTGATGTGGGCGACCCCGTAGGCGTCGCGCCACACGGTCCCGGGTTTCCCCCCGCCCGCGGCGGCGCCGGGCGGCGGCCAGCCGAGCACCATGGCG
Source organism: Asanoa sp. WMMD1127 (assembly GCF_029626225.1). NCBI lineage: Bacteria > Bacillati > Actinomycetota > Actinomycetes > Micromonosporales > Micromonosporaceae > Asanoa > Asanoa sp. WMMD1127. The sequence continues at coordinate 5,564,601 of NZ_JARUBP010000001.1, read as the reverse complement.
AGGGCGAGCAGACCGATCAGGCGACGGCGCATCACGGGCCTCCGTCCAGCATGGATGGCTGGTCCCCGCACCTTAGCCATCGTTCGATCGACGGGCAACAGCGCGCGTTACGGTGGAACGGTGACCGGCTGGTTCATGCTCGGCGCGCCCTGGGACAGCTCGGCCTCGGCCCGCGGCGAGGAGCGCGCGCCCGCGGCGCTGCGGGCGGCCGGCCTGCGCGCCGAGGTCGACCTGGGCGACGCGGCCACGCGCATCGCGCACGCCGATCGGGACCTGGCGACCGGTGTGCGGGCCCTGCCTGGGACGATCGCCGCGGCGCGCGCCCTGGCCGACGCGCTCGCGGCCGGCCGCCGGAGCCACCCCGACCTGTGGCCGCTGGTCCTGGGCGGCGACTGCAGCCTGCTGCTCGGGGTCTTCGCCCACCTTCGCCCGACGGTCGGCGAGGTCGGGTTGTGGCTCGTCGACGGCCACCCGGACTTCTTCGACGCGGCGGCCTCGGACACCGGCGAGACCGCCGACCTCGAGCTGGCGGTGCTGACCGGCGACGGACCGCCCGCGCTGACGGGCCTGGGCGGCCGGGCGCCGATGGTCGCGGCGCGGCACGCGGCCCTGCTCGGCCACCGCACCGCCGACCTCGACCCCGATTCGGCGGCCGAGCTCGCCCGGGTGCCCGCCGACCTGTTCACCATCGACGCGCCCGCGGTCATCGACGACCCCGGCGCGGCCGGCCGTCGCGCGGCCGGCTGGGCCGACGGCCTCGGCATCCCGATGTGGCTCCACGTGGACGTCGACGTGCTCGACCCGACCGCCATGCCGGCGGTGACCTATCCCCAGCCGGGCGGGCCGGACCTCGGCCAGCTCGCCGCCGTCCTGGCCCCGCTCGCCGCGTCGCCGCGCCTGCTGGGCGTGAGCCTCGCCGACTACCGGCCGGACCTCGACCCGCACGGCCGCCACGCCGCCGAGCTGGTCACGCTGCTCGACGGGGCACTCAGGCCTTAGCCCGGGCGACCAGGTCCGGGGTGCCGGCGCGGCCGGCGGCGCGGCGGGTGCGGTCGACCGGGACGACCATCGGGGTGCCGGTCGCCGGGTCCGGGATGACGAGGCAGGGCACGCCGAACACGTCGCCGACGAGGTCGGCGGTGAGGATCTCCGTTGGTGGGCCCTGGGCGACGATCGCGCCGGCGCGCATGACGACCAGGTCCGTCGCGTAGCGGCTCGCCTGGTTGAGGTCGTGCAGGACCGCGACGACCGTGCGGCCGCCCTCGTGCAGCTCGGCGCAGATGTCGAGCACGTCGATCTGGTGCGCGAGGTCCAGGAACGTCGTCGGCTCGTCGAGCAGCATGATGGAGGTCTGCTGGGCGAGCACCATGGCCAGCCAGACGCGCTGGCGCTGGCCGCCCGACAGCTCGTCGACGAACCGGTCCGCGAGGTCGGTCACCTGCGTCAGCCGCATGGCGTCGGCGACCGCGCGGGCGTCCTGCGCCGACCACTGCCGCAGCAGGCGCTGGTGGGCGAAGCGGCCGCGGGCCACCAGGTCCTCGACGACGATGCCGGGCGGGACCAGCGGCGACTGCGGCAGCAGGCCGAGGCGCCGGGCCACCTCGCGGGTGGGGTACGACGCGATCTCCGCGCCGTCGAGCACCACCGAGCCCGAGCGCGGCCGCAGCACCCGGGCCAGCGCCTTCAGCAGGGTCGACTTGCCGCACGCGTTCGGGCCGACGATCACGGTGAACGAGCCGTCCGGGACGTCCAGGTCGAGGGCGTCGACCACGGGCGACCCGTCGTACGCCAGGGTCAGGTCCCGGGCGCCCAGCCGTTGCTCCGACGTCATGTCAACTGCCTTCCTCGCCGCCATTCGCCGGCCAGCAACCAGGTCAGATAGAGCCCGCCGAGCGCGGCGGTGACCACGCCGACCGGCAGGTCGAGCGGGAGCACGCGCCGGCCGATCCAGTCGCTCGCCGTCATCAGGAACGCGCCCATCGCGGCGGCCGCGCCGATGCCGGCGCCCGGTGCCCGGGTCAGCCGGCTGGCCAGCTGCGGCGCGGCGAGGGCGACGAACGCGATCGGCCCGGCCACCGCGGTGGCCATCGCGGCCAGGGCGACGCTGATCACCGACAGCACGAGCCGCGACCGCTCGGCCCGGATGCCGTGCGCGAGCGCGGTCTCGTCGCCGAGGCTGAGCATGTCGAGCTCCCGCCCGTAGCGGACGAGCGGCGGCACCAGCACCGCCAGCGCGCCCGCGATCAGCGCCACCTCGGCCGTCGTGCTCGTGGTGACGCTGCCGATCAGCCAGCGCTGGGCCGCGATGGCCTCCTCGAGCCGGGACCGGACGATCAGCAGCGTGTCGAACGCGGCCAGCATCGTCGAGACGCCGATGCCCATCAGCACCAGCCGCACCGGCGCCGCGCCCCGCCGGAACGCCAGCAGGTAGATGACGCCGAACGTGACGAGGCAGCCGACCAGCGCGCCCGCCGCGACCGACAGCCCGCTTCCGCCGAGCAGCAGCATGACGACCAGCGCGCCGGTTGCCGCTCCGACGGTCAGGCCGATGAAGTCGGGGCTGCCCAGCGGATTGCGGGTCAGGCTCTGGAAGACGGCGCCGCTGATCCCGAGGGCGGCGCCGACCAGCATGGCCACCAGCACGCGGGGCAGCCGGAGCTCCCGGACCACGTAGGCGGTGCCGTCGCCGGCCGAGCCGAACAGCGACCGCAGCACCTCGCCGAACGGCACCGGGAAGTCCCCTGTGGACAGGTTGACGAGGGCCAGACCCAGCGCGGCCACCAGCAGCGCCAGCGTCACGGCGACGCTGCGCGGCCGCAGCCGGACCGACCACGGGCCGGCGCGCACCGTGAGCCGGGTCGGCGGGCCGCTCACAGCACACCCACCCGGCGCCGCCGGCACAGCGCGATGAACAGCGGGCCGCCCACGACCGCGGTGACGATGCCGACCTGCAGCTCGGACGGGGCCACGACCACCCGGCCCAGCACGTCGGCCAGCAGGAACACCCCAGGGCCGAGCAGCGTCGACATGGCCAGGACGGCCCGGTTGTCGACGCCGACGAGGAGCCGGGCGGCGAACGGGACGGCCAGGCCGAGGAAGGCGATGGGCCCGACCGCCGCCGTGGCGGCCCCGCACAGCAGGGTCACGACGAGCATGCCGGCGAGCCGGGTGCGCCCGGGCCGCGCGCCGACGGCCTTGGCCGCCTCCTCGCCCAGCGCCAGCGCGTTGAGGCTCCGGCCGAGCAGCAGCGCCGCGGCCACGCCGACGACCAGGAAGGGCAGCACCTGGACCAGCACGTCGTAGCCACGGTCGGTGAGCGAGCCGACGTCCCAGTGCCGGTAGCGGAGGAACGCGTCGGGGCGGGTCATCAGCACGGTCCAGATCAGCATCGACAACACCGCGTCGACCGCGACACCGGCCAGCACCAGGCGGTCCGGGGTCGGGACCCGCCCGGCTCCGCCGAGCACGAAGACCGCGACGGAGAGGAGGCCGGCGCCGGCGAAGGCGAACCAGACGTACGCGCCCAGCGAACCGGTCCCGACGAACGCGATCGCGACAACCACGCCGGTGGCGGCGCCCGTGTTGACGCCCAGCAGGCCCGGCTCGGCGAGCGGGTTGCGGGTCAGCGCCTGCATGACCGCGCCGGCCAGGCCGAGGGCCGCGCCGACGCCGACGGCCAGCAGGGTGCGGGGCAGGCGCACGTCGTGCACGATCACCGACTCCGGCGACCCATCGGGATGCCACAGCAGATGCCAGACCGTCGCCGGGTCGATCCACCGCGTGCCCACCGCGACGCTCAGCACGACGGCCACGCCGAGCAGCGCGAACGCGGCCGCGATGCCCACGGTGGACCGCCGGCGCGGTGCCGGCCGCCGCGACGGGGCGGTCTCCGGTGGCGCCGGGGAGACCGCTGTTAGCAATCCCGCCTCCCTCGTAGACAGTTAGGGGAGGCTAACCTAAACTCCCGGTCACGTAAAGCGCTGCTCCTTCGGAAGGAAACCCATGCGTCTGGGTCGTCATATCGCGGCCGTGGCCAGCGTCCTGCTGCTCGCGTCCGGCTTGTCCGCCTGCGGCACCGAGGACCCGCAACCCGCCTCATCGGCCGGCGCCGGCGACGCCGCGGCGTTCCCGGCGGTCATCGAGCACAAGTACGGCACGACCACGGTCCCGGCGGAGCCCAAGCGGATCGTCGTGGTCGGGCTCGTGGAGCAGGACGCGTTGCTCGCGCTGGGCGTCACCCCGGTCGCGACGACCGAGTGGTGGGGCGAGCAGCCGGGCGCCATCTGGCCGTGGGCGAAGGACGAGCTGGGCGGCAACCCGGTGCCACAGGTGCTCAAGCCCACGGACGGCATCGAGATCGAGAAGGTGCTGGCGCTCAACCCGGACCTGGTGCTCGGCGTCTACTCCGGGATGACCAAGGAGGAGTACGACAAACTGTCCGCCCGCGTGCCCACGATCGCCGAGGCGAAGGGCGTCATCGACTTCGGCGCGAGCTGGCAGGAGCTGACCCGGATCGTCGGCGCCGCCGTCGGGAAGAAGGCGGAGGCGGAGAAGGTCATCTCGGACGTCGAGGCCCGGTTCGCCGCGGCCCGGCAGGCCAACCCGGCGTTCGCCGGCAAGGTCGGCGCGGTCGTCACCTACTACCAGGGCATCTACGTCTACGGCTCGCAGGACGCCCGCGGGCGGTTCCTCAAGGACCTCGGCTTCGCGCTGCCCACCGGCCTCGACGCGCTGACCGGCACCGAGTTCGGCGTGACGCTGAGCCCCGAGAAGACCAACCTGGTCGACACCGACGTGCTGCTCTGGCTGATCGACAGCTACGACAAGGACAAGGCCACGATCCACGCCAACCCGTTGTACGCCGCCCTCGGCGTCAAGAAGGACGGGCGCGACGTCTTCCTCGAGAACAACGAGGACCTCGGCGCCGCGCTGTCCTTCATCACCCCGCTGAGCCTGCCGTACCTGCTGGACAACCTCGTGCCGCAGATGGCCGCGGCGATCGACGGGGACCCCGCCACCGAGGTACGGCGAGCGGAGGCCTGACCGATGGCCGGCTTCAAGATGCGCAAGCCCGTCGACCCGCACGTGCTGATGGTCGAGGTGGTCGGCACCAAGCAGGTAAGCCCGCATCTGGTGCGGGTCACCCTGGGCGGCGCGGGGCTGGACCTGTTCACCCCGCTCGGCTTCGACCAGTGGATGCGGCTCTTCCTCCCCCGGACCGGCCAGGAGACGTTGCGGCTGCCGACCCGTTCGTCGGGCCTGTGGTACGCGCAGTACCTGGCCACGCCGCGGGCCAAGCGGCCGCACGTGCGCTGTTACACCGTGCGGGCGTTCCGGGGCGACCTGCGGGAGCTGGATGTCGACTTCGTCGTCCACGCCGAGGCGGACGGCACCAGCGGCCCGGCCGCCACGTTCGCCACGACCGCCGCGCCCGGCGACCGCATCGGCCTGCTCGACCAGGGTGTCGGCTACCACCCCCGCCACGCGCACGACTGGACGCTGCTGGTCGCCGACGAGACCGGCCTGCCGGCCGTGGCGGGCATCTGCGAGTCGTTGCCGGCGGACGCGCGCGGACTGGCCATTGTGGAGATTCCGAGCGACGCCGACCGCCAGCGGTTCCGGGTGCCGGACGGCCTGCGGGTCGAGTGGGTCGCACGGGACGGCGCTACGGGCACACCGGGCGAGCTGGCGCTGGCCGCGCTGCGTGCGGCCGAACTGCCCGACGGCACGGTCTATGCCTATCTGGTCGGCGAGTCCGGGTTGGCGACGGGCGCGCGCCGGCACCTGGTTGCCGAGCGGGCCGTTCCGAAGGCCCACGTCGACTTCATCGGCTACTGGAGGCACGGCCACGCCGCGATGTGACAGTAAGTGACAGGCCTCACCGGCAAATCGGTGCGAGGTATCGGCCCTGGACCGGCGCGCTGCGAGGGATATTACGGCTTTTCGCGGCGGCCGGTTCAGGTTGGCCCGCTACGCTTCGTGTTCCGCCCGCCGATCCCCCTGGAGTGGTTCACCATCAGTACGGAAGCGGCACCCCACGTCATCGAGCTCGGCGCCATCCGTCCCGCACTGGTTCGCGCCGCACGCCTGTTCGCCGAAACGGTGCTCGTACCCACGGGCCTGCTCTATCTCCTGTTGCACACGGCGGGGCTGCTCCCCGCGTTGCTCGCGGTGATCGGCTGGTCCGCGGCCACGGTGACGATCCGTTGGCTCACCGGGCGGCACCTGCCGGGCACCCTGCTCGTCTGCGCCGGCGCCATGGTCGCCCGGGCCAGCGTGGCGCTCGCGCTGTCCAGCGCGCTGGTGTACTTCGTCCAGCCGGTGATCGCCTCGCTGTTCATGGCGGCGCTGTTCCTCGGCAGCGCGCTGCTCGGCCGGCCGATCACCAGACGGTTGGCCCGCGACTTCGTGGCCCTGCCCGGCCACCTCAGCGAGCACCGGGGCCTGCACAAGGTGTTCGTGCAGACGGCGGCCCTGTGGGGCCTCGGCCGGCTGATCGACGCCGGCATGAGCCTCGGCTTCCTGCACCTGGGCCTGGACGCGGCCGTGCTCTCCCGCGGCGTGTTCAGCGGCATCCTCACCGCGGTGATGGTGGGCGTGTGCGCCCTGTGGGGCATCCGGGCCTTGCGCCGCATGCCCGACGTGACCTTCCGGATCGGGCTGCCCCGGCCGGCCGCGGCCGTGGCGGCCGCCCCCGCCTAGCGGCCCGCCGCCGCCAGGAGCGCGTCGATCAGCGCCGCCGTCGCCCGCGACGGCGGCCGATCGGCCGGTGTGGCCAGGGCGATCGGCAGGTCCAGGTCGGCCCCGGCCACGTCGACGACCGCGACGTGCTCCCCGTCGCCCACGCAGGAGCGCGGCAGGAACGCCACTCCGAGGCCGTTGCGGACGAGCGCGAGCGCGCCCTCCGGATCCGCCGCCTCGAACGGGACGTCCCGGCTCAGACCGCCCGCCGCGAACGCGCGGTCGATCATCTCCCGGTTGCCCCACCCGCGCGGAAAGTCGACGAACGTCTCGTTCTTGAGGTCCGCCAGCGTCACCGCGCGCTCGGCCGCCAGCGGGTGCCGGCGGGCGCAGACGAAGGACCAGCGGATGGACCCGAGACGGTGCAGCCGCACGCCGGGCGGCCGGTCGACGATGCCGACCATCGCCAGGTCGAGGTCGCCGCCCGTGAGGTCGACCAGGTGACCCGCGGAACCCGTCACGACACCGCGCAGCCGGATGTTGACCCCCGGATGGGTCGCGTGGAAGCGGCCCAGAACCGCCGCCAGGTCGATCAGCAGCGGACCTTCGGCGCCCGGGCGAGTCCCGATCGGTGTCAGCGTGCCCATCCGGATCGTGCCGCGCAGGCCCTCGCGTACCTGGGCGACGATGTCCTTCGCCCGGAACGCCGAGCCCAGCACGGCCTTGGCCTCGGGCAGCAGCGCCTCGCCGGCGTCGCTGAGGGCGATCGGGTTCGCCGCCCGCTGGAAGAGCGAGGCGCCCAGTTCCCGCTCCAGCTTCCGGATCGTCGCGGAAACCGCCGACTGGGCGACGTGCACCCGTTGCGCGCCCTTCGTGAAGCTGCCCTCCTCGGCGACCGCGACGAAGTACTCGAGCTGGCGCAGTTCCATCACCCCACTATCGCCGATCGCGATGGGCCTCAGCGCGCAGTTGTGTGGGCGACGACCAGGATCGCGACGACGATTGCGCCACGACAGTCAGCGAACGGGGGTTGCGGAATGACCGACATCATCGAGCGGAGCGATCTGACGGAGTTGGCCGCGGCGGTGGCGGGACCGGTGGCGGCGCCCGGCGACGAGGCCTACACCGCGGAGACCGCCACCTGGAACCTCGCACAGCACCAGGATCCGGCCGTCGCGGTCGGCGCGACGTCCGTGGCGGACGTGCGAGCGGCCGTCCGGTTCGCCGCCGCGCACGGTCTGCCGGTCGCGGTGGTCGCCACGGGACACGGGGCGTTCCTGCCCACGGACGGCGCGGTGCTGGTCAACATGCGGCGGATGAACGACGTCCGGGTGGACGCGGACGCGCGCACCGCGACCGTCGGCGGAGGCGTCGAGGCGCAACGGGTCGTGGCGGCCGCCGCCGAGGTGGGCCTGGCCCCGCTGGCCGGTTCGTCGCCCAACGTCGGGTTCGTGGGCTACACGCTCGGCGGCGGGCTCAGCCCGACGCTGAGCCGCAGCTACGGCTACTCGGCCGACACGGTGCGGTCGGTCGAGATCGTCACCGCCGACGGCGAGGTGCGCCAGGTGGACGCGGAGCACGAGCCGGACCTGTTCTGGGCCGTCCGCGGCGGCAAGAGCAACTTCGGCGTCGTCACCGCGCTGACCGTCGACCTCGAACGGATCGACCGGCTCTACGGCGGCGGGCTCTACTTCGCGGCCGAGCACACCCGGGCGGTGGTCGACGCGTTCCGCCGGCTGACCGAGGTGGCGCCGCCGGAGCTGAGCACGTCGTTGGCCTTTCTGCGGCTCCCGTCGCTCCCCTTCGTCCCGGAACCCTTGCGCGACCGGTTCAGCGTCAACGTGCGGCTGGCCTTCCTCGGCGCCGCGGAGGACGGCGAGCGGCTGTTCGCCGACCTGCGCGCGACGGCGCCGCCCATTGTGGACACGGTCACCGAGATGCCCTACACGTCGACCGCGATCATCCATGCGGACCCGGTCGACCCGCTCCCGGCGTACGAGAGCAGCGGTCTGCTCCGCGAGTTCCCGGCCGAGGCCGGCGAGGCGCTGATCCACGCGGCCGGCCCGGACGTCGACCTGCCCGCGCTGGTGGTCGAGGTGCGCCAGCTCGGCGGCGCCCTCACGCGCGAGCCGCCGGTCCCCAACGCGGTCGGCCACCGGGACGCGGCGTTCCAGTTCCTCACCGGCGCCAGCGGCCCTCCCGGCCACACCGAGGAGCTGCGGGCTCCCGTGACCGCCGTGCTCGCCGCGCTGGGTCCGTGGACGACCGGCAGCGCGCTGCTCAACTTCATCGGCGCGTTCGACGGGAAGGCGGAGGCGCTCCACCGGGCGTACACGCCGGAGACGCTGGCCCGGCTGTCGACGGTCAAGCGGGCCTACGACCCCGACAACCTGTTCCGGGTCAACGTCAATGTTCCGCCGGCTCCCTAGCCGGCACGCCGCGCGGACACGGCGCCGCGGCGAGCGGTTGCCGCTCAGGCCGCAGGTTGAGGGCGAGCACGGCGGTGGCCGCGATCCCACCGGCGATGGCGAAGACGGCGGTACGCAGGCCGGCCGCCGTCTCCACTCGCAGCGAGTCGCCGGTCAGCCCCTCGGTGCCGGCGGCGGCGACGAGCACGAGCAGCGCGAGGCCGACGGCGGCGCCGATCGAGGTGCTGGTCGACGCGATCCCGGAGGCGACGCCCTGCTCCCGGTCGGGCACCCCGGTGCCGGCGGCGATGAAGATCATGGTGAACGTGATGCCGTCGCCGGCGCTGAGCAGGACCAGGCCGGGGATCAGCGTCGGATAGGCGGCGTCCGGTGACATGGCCAGCCCGAGCGCGACGGCGCCGATCGCGCCCACGGCGAGCGCGACGACCAGCGTGGGCCGCAGGCCCCACCGCGTCGCCACGCGGCCCGCGAACGTCGAGCCGGCCACGACGACGGCGGTGGGCAGCAGGAAGGCGACACCGGTGGCGAGCGCGTCGTAGCCGCGTACGTCCTGGAAGTAAAGGGTCAGGAAGTAAAGGACCGAGCCGAACGTCGCCCAGAACATGAAGGCCATCGCGGCGGCCGTGGCGAGGTTGCGGTTGGCCAGCAGGTGCGGCGGCACGAGCGGGTCCCGGCCGCGGCGCTCGATCACGGCGAAAGCGGTCAGGGCCAGGACCGCGCCCACCGCGCTGCCGACGACGCCCGGCGAGACCCAGCCGAGGTTCGGGCCCTGCACGAGAGCGAATACGAGCAGGGTGATGCCGACCGCGGCGGTCAGCGCGCCGGGCAGGTCGAACCGGCGGCCGGCCTCCCGACCACGGTCGGCCGGAATGAGCACAAAGGACAGCACCAGCGCGACCGCGGCGAGCGGCACGTTGACGAAGAACACGGACTCCCAGCCGAGCGCCTGGGTGAGAATGCCACCGAGCAGCACGCCCACCACGAGGCCGGCCGCGCCGGTGCCGCCCCAGATGGCGACCGCCCGGTTGCGCTCCGGGCCCTCGGCGAACGTGGTGTTGATCAGCGCGAGCGTGGCCGGGAAGACGAGCGCGCCGCCGAGCCCCTGCACCGCCCGGGCCACCAGCAGCACCTCGGGCGACGACGCGAGGCCGCCGACGAGCGAGCCGACGCCGTAGAGCGTCAGACCCGCGACCAGCACCCGCCGGCGGCCGAGCAGGTCGGAGGCCCGGCCGCCGAGGAGCAGGAAACCGGCCGAGGTCACGGCGTACGCGCTGATCACCGCTTGCAGGGTCTGCGCCGAGTAGCCGAGCCCGCGCCCAATCTCCGGCAGCGCGACCACGACGATGTACTGGTCCAACGAGACGATCAGCATCGCGAACGCGAGCAACGCTAGGATCGCCCGCCGGCGATCGGTGGTCGTCGGCATGCTGCCACCATAGGGTCGACGGGGAGGTCAGCGTGGGAAGCCAGGAAGAGGCGTTGCCGGGCGGGTTCGTCACGACGGTGGTGCGGGTCGGTGAGACGGTGCGGCGGCAGCCCCCGCGCGGCGCGGAGTTCGTCCACCGGCTGCTCGACCACCTCGCCGCGCACGACTGGCCCGGCGCGCCGCGGTTCCTCGGCTTCGACGCCGATGGGCGCGAGATGCTGTCCTACGTCGACGGTCAGGTCCCCTGGGATCGCCCGCCCGAGCCGACCGACGCCGCCCTGGCCGCGGTCGCGCGGTTGGTGCGCGAGTTCCACGACCTGACCGCCGGCACCGCGCTCGCCGGCGACGCCGAGGTCGTCTGCCACAACGACCTGTCGCCGAAGAACACGGTCTACCGGCCGGGCCCGATCGCGTTCATCGACTGGGACCTCGCCGCGCCGGGCGCCCGCGTCCATGACGTCGCCCACGTGTGCTGGCAGTTCACCGCGCTCGGGCCGGGCGCCGACGTGGCCGAGGCGGGCCGTCGCGTGCGGGTCGTCTGCGATTCCTACGGGCTGGCGGATCGGACCGACGTGATCGACACCGTGCTGTGGTGGCAGGACCGGTGCTGGCGTGGGATCGAGGAGCAGGCGGCGGCCGGCGACCCGGCGATGGTCCGGCTCCGCGACGGCGGCCAGCTGAAGGGGGTGCGGGACGCGTACGAGTGGACAGCGACGCACCGGGCCGACCTGGAGCGTGCCGTCGGCTGACCGTGCGAAGGTGGAGGCATGACCGAGCAGCCTCCGGCGGCGATCAGCGCGTTGATCGACGCGACGAACGCGGGCGACACGGACGCCTTCGTCGCCGCCTTCACCGACGACGCCTACATCCGCGACGGAAGCCGCGAGTTCACCGGGCACGACGGGGTCCGCAGCTGGGACAGCACCGACAACATCGGCGTCGGCATGCACTTCGACCTGCTCGGCTGGCGGTCGACCGGCGCCGACACCTGGGTGGTCACGATCCGGGCCACGAGCCGCCGCTTCAACGGCACCGGCGACCTGCACCTGACGGTGCGCGGCGACCGCATCGCCCGCCTCGAGACCTGATCAGGGCAGCGGCGCGTACCACTGCGCGCCGGTGAGGCGGACGCGGGTCGACTGCTTGCGGTTCCAGTCGACGCGCATCCCGTGCTCGCGCAGCACCGGGAAAACGACGTCGTCGAGGAGGCGCTCGACGTCGGCCTGGTAGCGCGCCTCCTGCTCCGCCTCCGGCAGGGCCGAGTAGGCCGCCTCGTCGAAGTCCTCGGCCGGGTAGGCGCCGTAGCCGAGATAGACGGCGCCGTCGTCGCTCGCCAGGAGTGACTCGGTGTCCTGCTGGTGGTACCAGAGATAGCCCTGCCAGTGCCGCGTGTCGTCGCGCTCGTCGTGGATCTCGCCGGCCGCGCAGGTGCCGCAGCAGCTGAAGTTCTCCCGCGCCACCACGCCGCGCGCGTTGAGCGCGGTGAACGCGCGGGTGAGGTTGCTGGACACGGCGCCCCAGGCCCGCTGCTGCTTCCGCCGGGCACGCAGCGCCTGCTCGTACGCCTGGCTCAGCTCCCCGTCGGTGGCGCCGTGCCGCTCCTCGTCGTCGTCGAAGAAGTCGACGAACTCGGCGGGGTCGGCCTCGCCGCGCACGATCCAGTCCCAGATCTCGGTCTCGATCTCGGTGCGTCCCGGCTCCGCGATGCGGTCGGTCAGGAAACGCACGTCGGCCGGGCGGTCGTTGTAGATCCATCGCGTCACGCGGGCGATCTTACTCAGCGCACGGCGATAGCGCGGCATCTATGAAGGTCTCTTTCAATGTCCGGCGCGAGTTGGTTAAATACTTTCGCCCGTGCGCTTCCCCTCGTCCCCCGGAGGGCACAGCCCAATGAGGATCTTCCATCGATTGTCGGCCGCCGCCGTCGTGGTCGGCCTGGTCCTGCTCGGTCCCGCCGATCCCGCGTCCGCCGCGACCACGACGGTCGACAACGCCACCGCCGGGCGGTTCACCGCCAGCACCGGCTGGGGCACGTCGGCCTGGTCCGCGCAGCGCTACGGCGCGGACTACCGGTTCGCCACCCCCAACACCACCGCCAGCGACGCCGCCTGGTTCAAGGCGTCGATCGCCGCGGCCGGCGCCCACCTCGTCGAGGTGTGGTACCCGGCCGACGCCGGCTACAACAGCGCCACCCCGTTCATGGTCGCCACCACCGGCGGCACCCGCAGCATCGTCGTCGACCAGCGCGCCAACGGCGGGCGATGGGTCAGCCTCGGCACCTTCACGCTGGCCGCCGGCGACTACAACGTGGTCGGTGTCAGCCGGTGGACGAGCCAACCCGGCTACGTGGTCGCCGACGCGGTCCGCATCACCTCGTCGACCGGCTCCCCCTCGTTCTCGCTGCCGCTGCCGCGGAGCGCGCTGCCGCGCAGCGAGTACGACGACCCGCACCACGACTACCCCGCGATCGACCTGCCGGTCGGCACCGGCACCCCGGCGTACGCGGTCCGTTCCGGCACCGTGGTGGTCATCGACGACAGCTCCTGCGGGCGCGGCATCAACCTGACCGGCAGCGACGGCGCCATCTACACGTACTGTCACTTCTCGTCCTGGTCGGTGTCCAACGGCGCGTCCGTCGCGGTCGGGCAGCAGATCGGGCTGACCGGCAACACCGGCAACTCGACCGGCCCGCACCTGCACTTCGGCATCCGCACCGGCAGCACCCGGCGCTGCCCGCAAAACTTCCTGCTGGCGGTCTACGACGGCGCGACGCCGCCGGCCGCGAGCAGCCTGCCGACGACGGGCTGCTTCTACGTCAGCCGCTCGACGACGCCCGTGGTTCCGCTGGGTTAGCTCCCGGCCACGCCCCGGCTCACCGGCGCCTCCGGGCGGCGGGGGGCCGGGGCCGCGGCGGCGGCCAGCGCGACGGCCAGCAGCGCCGCGCCGCAGCCCACGACGAAGAACAGCGAGAAGGTCGGCTGGCCGAGCCACTCCCACATCGGATGCCAGGACGGGTGCGGCTCGGCGAAGTGGTGCCACAGCATCGTCGGCGCGGCGAGCACCGCCGGCACCCACCAGAGGAACAGGGCCACGCCGGTCAGCAGCTTGACCAGTCCCCCGACCGGGTGGCCGCCCTCAGTGCGCCGGCTGGCCCAACCGAACAGGAAGAAGGCGACCACCGCGCCGGCCAGGCCGCCGGCCAGCGCGGCCGGGCGGACCGCGATCGGGGCCGCCCGCTGGAACGTGGCCCACAGGGCGCCGGGGTTGCCGGTGTACGTCGGGTTGACGTCCACTGTGAACACCGTGTCGCCACGGCGGGCGGTGACCGTGGTGCCGACGGGTATCGCCGTCGGGTCGCAGGGTGGGCCGACGCACCCGTACATGTCGTGGGTCAGGTCCGGATAGGTCGTCCAGCCGTGCGCCCGCAGGTTGGTGTGGATCCGGGCCACCATCTCCGCCGGCGAGGTGCCCGCCGGGAGCGGCGTGGCGCCGCCGACCCCGGCCTGGGCGTATTCGCCGCCGTCGCCGAGCAGCATGTCGTCGGCGGCCTCCCAGCCCAGCGGCTGGCCGTAGATGACGAACAGCGCCGGCGCGTCCGTGACGTCGGTGAACTCCTGGCCGGGCACGATCTCGGCGAGCATGGCCCGCGCCTCCGCGGGCCGCGGCAGCGGACGGGCGGTCTCCCACGCGGCGCGGCTCGCGAACGCGGCCGCGAACACGCCGCTGATGACGGCGGTGAGGATGGCCCAGGCGACGACGCTGCGACTCGCCGGGCGGCCGAGCCGCGCCCGCAACCCGTGCCGAAGCAGGTCGACGGTCTCCCGCGGCGTCGGCCGCGTGCGGTCGGATGGGGCCGCCTCCAGCAGGGCGCCCAGCAACTCGTCGCCACGGGCCCGGCGGTAGGCGCGCGGATAGGCGATCAGCAGGCGCCGGTAGCGGCGGGCGAGCGGGTCGGCCATCACACGGTGCCCGGGCGGACGGTGCGCAGCCGGGCCTCGGCCGCCGCGGTCAACTGGCGCAGCCGGGCGGTCTCGGTGGTGAGGGCGCCCAGCCCGGCGGCGGTCAGCCGGTAGTAGCGCCGCAGCCGCCCGGCCACCTCCTCCTCGCGGTCGGGTTCGACCAGCCCCTCCGCGGTCAGCCGGTCGAGCGCCGTGTAGAGGGTGCCGGTCAGCAGGTTGGTGCGCCCGCCGGACAGCGCCCGCACCTCCCGCACGATGCCGTAACCGTGCCGCGCCTCGTCGGCCAGCGCGGTGAGGATGAGAAACGTCGGTTCCCGCATAACCGCCACGGCACGCAGGATAGATAGATGATCAATCTATCGTCAACCGTCGGGCGGCGGATCCGTCCACGAGCGACACCGGGATCGCGGCCGAGCGCCGGGCGAGGTAGTCTCGCGTCTCTCGATCGACCGTGAGGTGATGGTGTGGGGGGCATCGACCCGGGCGGCCTCGGGCGCGCGCTCGAAGACGCGATCCGGATGCTGGGGCAGGCGACGGAGTCCGCCGCGGCGGCACCCGGCGATCCACCGGCCGCCACCGCGCTGGTGGGGCGCGGCACCAGCCACACTGGACTGGTCGAGGCCGAGGTCGCGGCGCTGGGCCGGCTGGAGTCGCTGGTCATCGATCCCGGTCTGCTGCGGGCCGGCGCCGCCGCGATCGCGGAGCAGGTGGTCGAGGCCGTCCGCGCCGCCCAGGACGACGAGCAGGCCCGCCGGGCCGAGACGCTCGGCGCCGCGGGCGACCCGGCGGCGCTGACCCGCCAGCTCGAGCGCGTGTCCGAGGAGGCCTACCGCGGCTTCGACCGCATGATCGGCGACCTCGACGCGATCACCCGGCGGATGGATCGGCGGTAGCGCGTTGTCCGACGGCATCCGGGTCGACATCACCACCCTGCGCGCCGCGGCGACCGCGCTGGGCGCGACCGGGCAGCAGCTCGCCACGGAGGTCAGCGCCCTGGCGAACACCGTCGACGGGTCGGGCAACCCCTGGGGCACCGACGAGGCCGGCTCCCTCTTCGGCGCCGCCTACGTCGAGGTGCTGACCCACGCGCTCGACGTCTACCAGTCGATGGCCGACCAACTGCTGGAGGCCGCCGAGAACCTCGACCACGGCGCCGGCGCGTACGAGGCGGTCGAAGAGTCCAACCGCCAGCTGTTCGACAGGATGGAGCTGCCCGGTGGGTTTGCAGCTGCCCGCTGAGCTGGCGGAGGCGCTCGGCTGGGTCGGCTTCACCTGGCCGACCGCTGACGAGGAACTGCTGTTCGCGGCGTCGCAGTCGTGGCTCGCCTTCGCCGGGCGGCTGCGCGCGACGGCCGCCGAGGCCGACACCGGCGCGGCGCAGGTGTTCGGCGCCAACAGCGGCGACGACGTGCGGGCCTTCGAGCGGTCGTGGCGGGGCGAGGAGGGCGCGCCCCGCCGCATCGCCGACGGGGCCGAGGCCGCCGAACTGATCGGCATGGCGCTGCTGGTGATGGCGATCATCACACTGGCGCAGAAGATCCTGGTGATCGTCCAGCTGACCATCCTGGTGATCCAGGTGGCGATCGCGGTGGCCGCCGCCGCGCCCACCCTTGGCGCCTCGCTCGCGCAGATCCCCGTGTCGATCGGGCTCGCGCGGATGGCGATCCAGCGGATCGTCAAGGAGGTCGTGGAGAAGGTCGCCAAGGAGATCATCCCGCGGCTGCTCAAGCGGGCCAGGACACTGCTGCGCAGGTTCACGCGCAAGGGTCGGGGTCCCGGCGGCGGCCGCAAGCCCGGCATCCCGGGCCGCCACACCACGCCGCGTTACCACAACACGAAGTCCATGTTGGACAAATACAGGAACGAGCACCTGCCGGGCGGGTTCTTCCCGACGCCCGTGCGGCGACTCACCCCGGAGCAGCTCGAGGAGCACCGGGTCTTCTTCGACGGCAACGGGATCCTGCGCAGCGCGAAGGACGGGCGACCCTACGACACGTCCGCGTCGAGCACGGTCTTCAGCGGCAACGGTCAAGCGATCTTCGTGATGGACCGCAACGGCAACATCTACGCGTCGACCTACCAGAAGGTCGGCGACTTCCACCACTCGACGCTCGGCAACGGCCAGCCGGTCGCGGCCGCCGGTGAGCTCGTCGTCAAGGACGGTAGGGTTCAGCTCGCGACCGCGCGCAGCGGGCACTACCAGCCCGAGCCGGGCCACATGGCCAACCTCGACGCCGAGTTCAAGCGCAACGGCCTCGGCGACGTCCCGATCCAGAGCTGGGACGGCAGCCGAATCTTCTAGCGGGAGACACCATGAGCGACAACTGGAAGGGTCACGTCAACGGGATCCTCTACGGGATCCAGTTCGACCGCACCCTCGACGACGCGGTCGTCGGCCGGGTGGCCGACGGCGTCCTCGGCGGGCTCTACCCGGGCGACCGGGCGGAGACCCTGGCCGCGCTGACCGAGGCGTTGCGCTACCAGGGGCCGCTGAACGACCAGGTGGAGGCCCCGCACACCGAGGAGAGCATCCGCGACTTCCTGGGCCGGCTCTCGACGGCCCTCGCCGCCCGCACGTCCTAGCGCGCCGCTTCGAGGAGCGGTGGGCGCACGGTCGCGTGCGGGATGATGCCGCGGTCGGCCAGCGCGACCTTGGCCATGACAGCGCCCTGCGCGGTGCCCAGCATGGTGTCGACGAGTGGGAGCAACGAAGCGTTGACCGCGCGGGCGGTGTCGAGGTCGCCGGCGCGGACGGCCTCGATCAGCGCGGCGGTGCGGTCGGCGGCGACGTTGCCCACGACGCTGACCAGACCGGTCGCGCCGCAGGCGAGGTAGGGCAGGTTGAGCTCGTCGATGCCGCAGTAGTAGGCCAGCGACGACGCGGCCATCACCGACATCGCCTCGCGCAGGTCGCCCTTGGCGTCCTTGACCGCCCGGATCCGCGGATGCCCGGCCAGCTCGACCAGCGTGGCCTCCGTCATCGCGACGCCCGTGCGGGCCGGCACGTCATAGAGCATCACGGGCAACGTGGTGGCGTCGGCGACCGTCCGACAGTGGGCCACCACCCCGGCCTGGGTCGGCCGCGAGTAGTAGGGGCAGACGAGCAGCAGCGCGTCGGCGCCGGCGGCCGCGGCCGCGCGGGCCCGCCGGACGCTGGCGGCGGTGTCATAGGTGCCGACGCCGGCGATCACCCGGGCCCGGCCGGCGACCCGCTTGGCGACGGTGGCGACGAGCTCGACCGCCTCGGCCTCGGTCAGCGTCGGCGACTCCCCAGTGGTGCCGCCGACGACGAGGCCGTCGCAGCCGGTGGAGAGCAGGTGGTCGACGAGCGCGGCGAGTCCCGGCTCGCTGATCGCACCGCCGGGACGCATCGGGGTCACCATGGCCACGAGGTTGGCGCCGAAGAGCGGAGTCATGGACCGATCCTCGGCGCGGTCGACTCGTCGGGTCCAGCGATGCTTTCTTGAGGATATTGCGTAGCCTGACTTCATGATCGACGTCAGTGCGCTGCAGGCGCTGCGGTCGGTGGCCGCGCTCGGGACGCTGGCCCGGGCGGCCGACGACCTCGGCTTCACCGCCTCGGCGGTCTCCCAGCAGATCAAGCGGCTCGAACGGCAGGTGGGCGTGCCGGTGCTCGCGCCCGCCGGTCGCGGTGTCGTCCTCACCCCGGCCGGGCAGGCGATCGTCGACTCGGCGCCGGACGTGTTCGAGTCACTCGAGCGCTGCGCGGAGGCCGCCCGTTCCGTCGCGTCCGGCACGCCGCGCGGCACGCTGCGCGTGGTCGCCTTCTCCACCGCCATCCGCGGGCTGCTCTCCCCTGCTCTGGCCCGGCTCGCCACCGACTGCCCGGAACTGCGGGTGCGGATAGCCGAGCACGACCCCGACGAGGCGCTGCGCCGCGTCGACGCCGGCGCGGCCGACCTGGCGCTGGTGCACGACGCCGACGGCCTGCCCGTGCCGCTGCCTCCGACCATGACGCGGCGCCACCTGCACACCGACGTCGGCGACGTGGTCCTGCCCCGCACGCACCCGCTGGCCGGCCTCGACCGCCCGCTCACCGCCGCCGACCTCGCCGGCCAGGCCTGGGTGACCAGCCCGCCCGGCACGGTCTGCCACCAGTGGTTCCGGCGGCTGCTGCCCGACGAGCCCGACGTGCGGCACCTCGTCGACGACTTCGCCACCCAGCTCTCGTTGGTGGCGACGGGCGGCGTGCTCGCGCTCATCCCGCGCCTCGCCCGCCCGCCGCTCGGCGCGCACCTGGTCGCCCGGCCGCTGCGCCGGCCACCGACGCGGGAGGTGCACGCGGCGTGGCGGCGCAGCGCCGATGCCAGCCCGGCGATCCAGGCGCTGCTCGCCGCCCTCGACGGTCAGGAGGCGTACGCCTCGAACTCGTAGATGCGGGCCGCCCGGTCGGAGTTGCTCGTCGGCGTGAGCACGTTGAGCCGGAGGTGGCGCGCCGCGATCGGGGTGAACGTCGTCGTGGTGACGTTGGCGGTGTTGCCCCGGACCTGGGCGACGGTGGACCAGGTGACACCGTCGACGCTGGCCTGGATGTCGAAGTCGCGGGTGTTGAAGGCGGTGCTCTCCCCGCCGGCGCCGGCGTGCCGGATGACGACGCGGCCGACGGAGGTGCTCGACCGCAGGTCGACGCGCCACCACTTGGTCGCGCCGACCGAGCACCACTTGTCGGCGTTGCCGCCGCCGGTGGAGCCGTTGACCGCCTTCTCCGGCCCTTCGGTCGGCGCGCACTGGCTGTCGGCGGTGGCCGGCTTGCGCAGGGCCAGGTTCGTCGCCGGCGGGCTGCTTCCGGTCAGCGCGAAGTCGTCGATGTCGAAGAGGCCGCCGCCGCTGCCCGTGAAAGCCAGGTGGAGCGGGCCGGAGCCGGCGGACAGCACGGTGGAGACGTCGACGTAGCTCCCGTAGCCGCCGGTGTTGGGGACGCTGACCGAGCCCAACAGCGGACCGGTGGCCGAGCCGGCGCGCACCTGAATTGTGCCGCCCGGCCCGCCCGACGCCACGCGGGCGGTGAAACCCGTGCGGCCGGTGACGGAGACGCCGGAGAAGCCGATCCAGTCGCCGTTGTCGATGTAGCCGACCCGGTTGCCGCCGTGCGCCGCCGGGTCGGCGACGATCTGCACGCCCGACTGGCTGGTGAACGACTCCGCCTCGACCCGGCCGGGCGTGGGCGGCGCGCTCGCCCATGGCACCTGCGGTGACCGGTAGAAGTTGATGCCCTGCGCGGTCCATCGTGGACCCTGCGCGCCGAGCCGGACCCGGAACGTGTCCCAGTTGCGGGCCGACTGCGGCGACCAGGCGATCTCGGCGAGCGCCGGCAGCCGCGGGAAGGCCATGAACTCGATGTCGGCCAGTCGCGTGAGGGTCTCGCTCCACATCGGCGCCTCGACGCCGAGGATCGCGCCGGCCGGCACGCCCGGGACGAGCGTCGCGGGATCCCAGTTGTACGCGGTCTGCACCTCGATCAGCCCCGCCCAGCTCAGCCCCAGCGGCGTCTCCGGCGTGTACTTCATGTCCAGGTAGGCCTTGTTGGCCGGCGACATGACCACCTTGTCGCCCTTGCTCACCGCGGCGGCGAGGTCCGCGTCGGCGGTCGTCGTGCCCCAGAACTGGGCGACGCGGCCCGGGGTGTGGTCGGCCTGGCCGAGCTGGTGCCAGCCCATGACGGTCTTGCCGGCCGCGCCGACGAACGGCTGGATCCGGTTCATGAACGTGCGGTAGTCGGCATCCGACGTGCTGTGCGCCTCGTCGCCGCCGACGTGCACGTAGGGCCCGGGCGTGAGGGCGGCCAGCTCGGCGAGGACCTGGCGTACGAACGTGTAGGTGATCTCCTTGGGCACGCAGAGTGAGCTGAAGCCGACCTCGATGCCGGTGTAGAGCGGCGGCGCGACCCCGTCGCAGTTGAGCTCCGCGTAGGACGCGAGCGCCGCGTTGGTGTGTCCCGGCATGTCGATCTCGGGCACGATCGTGATGTGCCGCGCCGCGGCGTAGGCGACGAGGTCGGTGTACTGCGCCTTGGTGTAGTAGCCGCCCGGCCCGCCGCCGACCTGGGTGCTGCCGCCGTAGGTCGCCAGCCGCGGCCAGGCGTCGATGACGATCCGCCAGCCCTGGTCGTCGGAGAGGTGCAGGTGCAACACGTTCACCTTGTACTGGCTGATCTCGTCGACGTAGCGCTTCACCACGTCGGGCCCGAAGAAGTGCCGCGAGACGTCGAGCATCGCGCCCCGGTAGCCGTAGCGAGGTCGGTCGACGATCCGCCCGCCGGCCACCTCCCACGGTCCGGGTTGGACGGAGCGGGCCTCCACAGTGGGCGGAAGCAGCTGGCGGAGCGTCTGCACGCCGTAGAACAGGCCGGCGGCGGTCTGCGCCCGGATCGTGATCGCGGCCGCGGTGATGTCGAGCTGGTAGCCCTCGGCACCCACGCTCGGGTCGGCGCCGGTCAGCAGCAGCGCGATGCCGCCGCTCGGGGTGCCGCTGACGGTGGTCACCGGCAGGGCGTAGCCGGTGGAGGGCCGCAGGATCCCCGCGAGGTGGTCGCCGACGGCGGTCGCCCCGGCATGGGTCTGGATCGCGGCGTTCGGCGGCAGCGTGTAGGTGACGCCGGCGGCCGGCTGCACCGACGCGGGCACGGGCACCACGCTCTGCAGGCTCACCACTGCAGCGGCCCGGGCCGGCTCGGCGACACCGACCGCCACGAGCCCAGCGGCGGCGGCAGTAGCGAAAGCGACAGCGGCGATGGGCCGAGCCCGACGGGATTGACCAGCCACGACGTCCTCCAGCGAAACGGTAAAGTTTCCTGCGAGTTCGACGGAACGCTATGTCTGACCGTGCGTGGTGTCAAGAACACGGCGCTCGGGCTCACCGGGCGACGACCGCACGGATGGCCTCGACCAGTTCGCGGCCGGTGGGTGCGCGTTCCGGGTCCAGCAGGGTCTGGACCGTGAGGCCGGTGATCACCGCGAGCACCAGCGCCCCTACCCGCGGTCGATCCTCGGCGTCGCCGGGGCCCAGCACCAGGTCGGTGAAGCCGGCGCGGCCCGCGTCCATCGCGGCCGCGAGCCGGTCTTTGAGCTCCGGGCTCTGGTCGGTCTGGGTCATCACGTCCACGCTGGCGAACCACAGCCGCGGGTTGGCCGCGATCGAGGCGGCCACGCCGGACCACACCGCCTCGAGCCGCTCCAGCCGGTCCATGTCCGGGTCGACGCGGACGGCGCGTTCGACCTCGCTGCCCCAGTCGTTCATCGCCTCGACCATGGCGGCGTTGAGCAGGGCCTCCTTCGAGCCGAAGTGGTAGCCGATGGAGGCCAGGTTGGTCCCCGACGCCGCGACGATGTCGCGCGCCGTCGTGTTGGCGTAGCCGCGTTCGAGCAGGCATTGCTTCGCGCCCGCGAGGAGCTCTTCCCGATGACCCACGCCGGGAAGTCTACGCCAGGCACTAAACAAACGTCCTATACAACTGTACGGATACGGCGGCACTCCGGCTACTCGGGAGGAAGGGGCGCTCCGGTCGTGGAGCGCCCCCTCCGGAGCGTCTACTGAGGATCGACCCACTCGGTGAGCATCTCGTCGTTGGTGTGGATGCACGTCATCCGCAGCGGACCGTCCGACGAGGCCTTGAAGCCGTGCACCTCGTTCGGCGGCACGACGACGACCGAGCCACCGGACGCCTCGATCGTCTTGTCGCCGGCCAGGAACGTGCCCGAGCCCTCGTGCAGCACGAACACCTCCGCGTACGGGTGGGTGTGCGGCTCCGGTCCGTGGCCGTGCGGGCTGGCCTGGATGAAGAACGAGATCGGCACTCCCCCGTGGTCACGACCGAGGAAGGTCCGCGACGTCGCGTTCCCGGGCAGGTCCTCGTTGTGGATGTGCAGTGCCATACCGCCTCCCCTTTACGTCCAAACGGTTCGGTCACCGGCGCGGAACCGCCGATGATGCCTCAGTGTCCAGCTTCGCTGGCTGACCGTCTGCCCGTAGGTCCCGTGGGAGGGCATCGTGCGGCGCCGCCTCGAGGCGCCCAAGGGCCGGAGCTGGCAGGCGGCCCGCGGGTTGTCCCGCTTCGTCTAGTGCTCTTCCTCGCGGGCGACCAGCTCGTTCTTGGCCCGGCCGACGAGCGGCACGGTGGCCTCGACGACGGCGTCCCAGTCGTAGCAGGCGCCGGCGTCGAACACCGCTCCGGCGTCGCCGGTGGGGCGCAGGCGGGCGAAGGCGCCGCTGCCGTAGTGGGTGCCGACCAGCAACGTCGTGCGCTCCCGGCGCAGCGGGTCGTCCTCGGCCAATGGGATGCCGCGCACCCGGCCGCCCGGCGTGAACGGCACGTCGTGCCCGATCAGGAAGACCTGCGTGCCGTGGCTGGTCAGGTAGACGTAGCGGATCAGGCTGTCGTCGGTCAGGTAGCGCAGGTCGCCGATGTTGACGACCAGGATCGCCGGGCCGGTGGCCTGGGTCGCTTGGTTCTCGATCTCCGCCGACATCGCCGCGAACTGTGCCGGCGTCGTGGCCTCGACCGGGCAGTGCGCCGAGAGCACGTCGTACGGCGACGCCTGCGCGTCCGGTCGCGGCCCGACCCGGGCCAGCGGCTGCTCCGACGGGCGGATGTCGTGCGGCAACGGTCCCGGCCGCCCGAACAGCCAGCCCTGCGCCAGGGTCGCGCCGAGCGAGCGGGCGGCCGCCAGGTGCTCGCCGTCCTCGACGCCCTCGGCCACGATCTGGGCGCCCCGCTGCCGGGCGTCGTCGAGCACCGCGTTGATCACGTGTGAGTCCGGTGACGTGCTCTGGATGATCGTCTTGTCGAGCTTGATCACGTCGGGGTTGATCAGCGGCATCGCGGCGAGGCTGGCCGGGTCGACGCCGATGTCGTCGAGCGCGATGCGGGCCAGGTGCCGGCGGGCGTCCACGACCGCGTCGAGCAGCCCGGCCGGCCGCCGCGTGACGGCCTTCTCGGTGATCTCCATGACCACGTTGCTCTCGGCCATCAGATCGGCGTACGCCGGGCCCTCGCCCTCGATCGGCTCGTGGCTCAGCGTGTCGGGGTTGAAGTTGACGAACAGCGCGAGGTCAGGCATCGCTGCCTCGCGGAACGCCGTGGTGGCCAGGGCCGCGCACAGCTCGTCGAGCTCGGCCGACCGGCCCGCCTCGGCGGCGGCCCCGAACAGCGCCGCCGGGCTGCGGAACCGGCCCGCCGGCCCGCGCGCGAACGCCTCGAAGCCGACCGGCCGCAGGTCGACGAGCGAGACCACGGGCTGGAAGACGGGTTCGATCCGCCGGTCCAGCATGATGTCCTCGAACTCGGCGTCGGGCGGCAGCTCTACCTCGTAGGCCATACTTCGAGCCTGCGCGCCCCACGCGGACCCCGCTACCGGTTCGCGGCGTGACAATCGCCTCGTGCGGCCTCAGCCGGCACTGCCACCCCGGAGGTCACCGCCGGGTCATCCGGAGTTACCGATCCGGCACCGGCTCGGCCATCCGCGTTCCTTACCGTCGGCTGACCCCCGGCACGGGGCTTCGGGGCTGCGGGGCTTCGGGAAGGAGCCGCGGTGTCGTCTGTCTACTGGCTCGCCCATTCGGGGATCGCGGTCGCGGGCCGCACGCCACGGCCGCTGCGGCACGGCCTCGCTTCGACGGTCACGCTGGCCAGCTACCTCGGCTGGCGGTCCAAGCGCCTGGTCACCCAGGAGAACATGGCCAAGGTGCTCGGCCTGCCCGTCGGTCACCCCGACACGCGGCGGGCCGCGCTGCGCTCCTGGAGCAACTACGGCCGGACGGCGGTGTCGCTGATCTGCCTGCCCTACGAGGACATGCGTGACGTGGACGCCCGTACGCGGGACCTGACCGACGGCATGGCGTGGCACGAGTGCCTGCAGAAGGCGATGGCGCCGGGCAAGGGCACGATCATCACGACCGGCCACTTCGGAAGCTGGGACCTGGCCGGGGCGATCGCCGCCCGCCACGTGCCGCTGTCGGCGATCGCCGACACGTTCAAGGACCCGCGAATCAACAGCCTGCTCCAGGGGCACCGGCGCGACAAGAGCGTCGACATCATCCCGGTCTCCGGCGCGCCCCGGCTCGTCATCCGGGAGCTGCGCGCCGGCCGGGCCGTGGCGATCGTCATCGACCGGCCGGTGACCAGCCAGCACGGCGTCGAGGTGGCGTTCTTCGGCCACCGGACCCGGGTGCCGGCCGGCGCCGCGGCGCTCGCGGTCAAGACCGGCGCGGCGGTGATGCCGGGCTACTTCTGGTACGCGCCGCACAACGGCTACTACATCCGCACGTTCCCGCCGATGTTCCCGCGGGCGGTGGCCGACGACGCGGAGAAGGAGCGCGAGGTCCGGCGGCTGGCGCAGTACATGTTCGCCTGCCAGGAAGAGGTCGTCCGCCAGTGCCCGACCCAGTGGTTCATGTTCCGCCGCTTCTGGCCGGTGGAACCCGCCGCGGTGCCGGCCCGGGCGGCCTAGGCTCGGTCCGACGCACAGCGGTCCGCCGGGAAGAAGGAGCACCATGAGCACCGTTACCTTCGGCATCGCCGCGGGCTTCGGCGAGAAGCTGCACCAGGCGTGGGGCTACAGCGGGGCCGTCCGCGTCGGCGACCGGGTCGAGATCTCCGGCCAGGCCGGGGTGGACGACGACCTGGTCGTCCCCGAATCGCTCGAGGACGAGATCGTCCTGGCGTTCGACAACGTGGAGCGCACGCTCGCCACGGTCGGCGCGACCTGGCGGGACGTCATCCACGTCAACTCCTACCACAAGGTCGCACCGGGCGATGACGCGATCGGCGACGACCACAACCGGGTCATGGCCGACCAGTTCCGCCGTCGGCTCGGCGGGCGCGCGCCGATCTGGACCGAGACCGGCGTCACGGTGCTCGGGCTCGCCGCCATGCGGATCGAGATCCGCGTGACCGCCATCGTCGGCGCCGGCGCCTAGCGCGCCGCCGTGTCGGCCCGGGCCGCGCGGCGCCGGCGGAGCAGGCGGTGGGGTGGGTCCACGAACCAGCTCCAGGCGCACTGCGCGACGTAGCTGGCCGGGTTGAGGCGGGCGGGCGGACGCTCCTGTCCGCCGGCCCCGACCGCCCGGTCGAGGATCGCCTGGCGCAGGTCGGCCGGGGTCCCGCCCGGAAAGCGGGTGTAGCCGGCCCCGATGTGCTGCCAGAAGTGGGCGTCGCTGGCGCCGATCTCGGCGAGACCCCACTCCGCGTTGGCCTGGCGCACGGCGTCCCGCCGGCCGGCGTTGGCCGGGCTGGGGTTGTAGATCTCGATCCCGTCGATCCCGTATCCGGCGGCCAGCAAGGCGTCGATCCTGCGGCGGCCGAGGCTCGGCACCAGCCGTCCCATCGGGTGCGGCACGACCACCAGGCCGCCCTGCTCCTTGATCGCGTCGATGCTCTCCTCGACCGTCCGCATCGGACGCGGCGCCCGCTCGACGAACAGGCCGATGAGGTGGCCGCCGCGGGTCGACACCTCGACGCCGCTGACCAGCTGGAGGCCCGACTCCTGGGCGGCCAGGATCTCCGCCACCCGCTTGGCGCCCTCGACGTGGTCGTGGTCGGTCACCGCGATCACCGACAGGCCGTTTCGCGTCGCCTCGCGGACGAGCCGGGCCGGGCTGATCCAGCCGTCGCCGAGGTTGGTGTGCGCGTGCAGGTCAGCTCGGGGCGCTGGCGTCGCGGCGTCCATGCGGCGAACCGTAGGTGCGCCCCGCCGCCGCGGGCCGAACGGCGCTCCACGCGGCGGTGAACTCCATCCGATGTTCGCCTGCGGTCCGTTGTCCGGCGGCGGTCGGACCCGGCAGGATCCGTGCATCCGAGGTGAACGGTGGCAGTGACGCGATCCGCGACCCGTGCGCGCGCCGAACGCGTCGGCGACGCGCTGACCGGCTGGAGCGACCGCCTGCCCACGCCCCTGCGCCGGTGGGTCTCGCGGGAGCTCGTCGGCTTCGCGATCCTCGGCGGCTGCACGCTCGCGGTCGACCTGGCCCTGCTGTGGGCGTTGCGCC
This sequence comes from Asanoa sp. WMMD1127, assembly GCF_029626225.1. Lineage (NCBI taxonomy): Bacteria > Bacillati > Actinomycetota > Actinomycetes > Micromonosporales > Micromonosporaceae > Asanoa > Asanoa sp. WMMD1127. The sequence goes on along the minus strand of NZ_JARUBP010000001.1, from coordinate 5,538,103 downwards.
GCTGGACGCCCCTGCCGGTGCCGGTGGCGGTGACCGTCGCCTACGTCGCCGCGGTGGCGCTCAACTACGTGCTCAACCGGGTGGTCACCTTCCGGTCGCACGCCCGGGTGGTCGGCGAGGCGTCGCGCTACACCGCGGTCGCCATCGCCGACTACGTGCTCACGGTGTCGGTCACCACGGCCCTGACCGCCGGCGGCACGAGCCTGGCGATCGCCCGCCCGGCGGCCGCGGCCGTCGTGGCGATCCTGAACTACGCGGCGGCCCGCTGGTGGATCTTCCGCGGCGGCGCCGGCCCGAGCTAGTCGGGGCGTGCCGCCTCCGCGACCAGCTCGGTCAGGACCGAGCGATCGAGGTCGGCGAGGCGGCGGAAGCTCAGCGCGGACGATCCGATCTTCGCCTTGCCGAGGCGGGGGCCGTAGACCTGGGCCAGGTAGCGTCCGTCGCGTGTCGCACTGACGTAGAGGCTCAGGTAGGCGAGGCCGATGCGGAACCACTCCACCGTCGCGCCGCCGCGGTTCGTCTGCGCGATCCGGCCGTAGCCGAGGATCGTCTGGTCGGTGCCGCCCCACATGACGCCCCGCCAGATCCAGGGGGTCAACCGCGGCGCGGCGGCGCGGATCAGGTCGTGCACCGCCTCCGCGTCGGCGCGGCGTTGTGGCGGGAGGCCGGCGAAGAACTCGGCGGCGGGATCGTGGCCGGTCACGATACAGATGTTGGCCGCACGGTTGCCTGGCGGTCAACGCTTGTGCCGGACGGCGATCCGTACGACAGTCACGATGCGTACCTCAAAGATCCATGCATTCGAGAGGAGGCATCGTGTCGTTGACCTTGTCGCGTCTGTCGCGAGTGGTGGCCGGTGGGGCGGTCGCCGCGCTCGTGTTGGCGGCGGGGGCCGCGCCGGCTTCGGCGGGCGGTCACGGGCACGGCGGTGGCGGCGTGCGGTTCGCCACGTTCAACGCGTCGCTGAACCGGGGCGTCGCCGGGCAGCTGCGGGCCGATCTGTCCACTCCGGACAACGCGCAGGCGCGGGTGATCGCGGAGATCGTCCAGCGGGCGCGGCCGGACGTGCTGCTGATCAACGAGTTCGACTACGACCCGCGGGCCGCCGAGCTGTTCCGCGACAACTACCTGGCCGTGGGGCAGAACGGCGCGCAGCCGGTCCGCTATCCGTACCACTTCATCGCGCCCAGCAACACCGGCATCGCGTCCGGTCTCGACCTCAACAACGACGGCGCGGTCGTCACCACGCCGGGCGCACCCGGGTACGGCGACGACGCGCTCGGCTTCGGTGCGTTCCCGGGCCAGTTCGGCATGGTCGTCTACTCGCGCTACCCGATCGACCGGCGCGACGTGCGGACGTTCCAGAGCTTCCGGTGGAAGGACATGCCGGGCGCGCTGCTCCCCGACGACCCGGCCACGCCGGCGCCGGCCGACTGGTACTCGCCGGCCGAGCTGCGCGTGCTGCCGCTGTCGTCGAAGAGCCACTGGGACGTGCCGATCGAGATCGGCCGGCGTACCGTCCACTTCCTGGTGTCGCACCCCACTCCCCCGGTCTTCGACGGGGCCGAGGACCGCAACGGGCGGCGCAACTTCGACGAGATCGGGTTCTGGTCCGACTACGTGACGCCGGGCAAGGGCCGCTACATCTACGACGACCGGGGCGGCCGGGGCGGGCTGCGGCCCGGCTCGTCGTTCGTGATCGCCGGCGACCAGAACTCCGACCCGCTCGACGGCGACAGCATCCCCGGCGCCGCGCAGCAACTGCTCGACAACAGGTGGATCGACGACGCGTTCGCGCCGTCGAGCGCCGGCGCGGCCGAGGCGGCGGCGGCGCAGGGCGGCGCGAACGCCACCCACCGCAGCGACCCCCGCTTCGACACGGCCGACTTCGCCGACACCACGCCGGGCAACCTGCGCGCCGACTACGTGCTGCCGTCCCGGATCGGCCTCGACGTCCGCGGCGGCGGCGTCTTCTGGCCGGTCCAGTCGGATCCGCTGTTCCGGCTGACCGGTGTGTTCCCGTTCCCGAGCTCCGACCACCGCCTGGTCTGGCTCGACGTCCGCTGAGCCGGGGCGGCTACCCCGCCTCGACGCGTGGGCGGAGCGGCTTGCCGAGGATGTCGGCGAGCCGCTCCGCCTCCGCGGTCAGGCGCTGGTCGGGCACGGGCCCGGCTTCGGCGAACCAGGCGATGACCAGGTCCGCCCCGACCACCCGCCAGGTGCCGGAGACGACGCCGGCCGCGATGACGAGGTTGGCCTTGTTGGTCACCGCCCGGCGCCGGGCCGGCGGGACCACGTGCGGGTCGGCGGTGCCCGGGCCCAGCACCCACTGGTCGTGTCCGGGCAGGAGCCGCAGCGCGTCGGTCGGGGTCGCCGCGGCCAGGTCCTCGAGGTCCGCGCGCAGGACCAGCGCCGACTCCCCCGCCACGTCCACCTCGGCCAGCAGGTCGGTCGCCAGGCCGTCGGCGAGCCAGGACGCGATCCGTCGGCGCCCGGCGCCGAGGCCTTCGCCGAGCCAGTACTGGACGTGCCGCGCGGTCGCCGGCCCGTAGGACCGCAGGTAGAGCGCGATCGCCCGTGGACCGGCGGTGTCGAGGTCGGGCAGGCCGGCCCAGCGTGGGTTGGTGTCGAGGAGCTGGAAGGTGGCCTGACCGCCGCGCGGCGGCCCGAACGACATGTCGCCCAGCCAGGTCAGGGGTTTGAGGAGCGTGTCGGACCCGTCGAAGGCCGACGCCAGCTGACCGAACCCGCGTGGCGCCGTCATCGCGGCCCGCAGCTCGTCGCGGGTCAGCGGGCCGACGGCCAACGCCGCCCGGACCGTCTGCCGCAGCCGCGGCCAGTCCGCCGGGGACAGTCCATAGTGGCTCTGCCAGCTCGGCAGCTCCCACATGCGCCCGGCGGCCCGCAGGGCCAGGAACGCGCCGCCGTCCTCCGGTGTCAGCAGGTGGGTGGCGCCGCGGAACGCGTACGACTTGATGATCTCGCCGGCCGCCAGCGCACGGGCCACGTCGCCCGGCCGGGACCCGGCGCGCCGCAGCCGCACCGCGAGCTCGGCCGAGTGGTCGGGGAACGCCGGCACCGCCGCCAGCCGGTCCACGACGGCGGCGACCGGCGCGGCGCCGACCGGGTCGAGCAGCTGCCGCCGCATCCGCCACGCCAGCGCCTGGGCCCAGGTCAGCGACATCGCCGCACGGTACGCCGACGCCACGCGCCGGTGCAACGACGGCACCCCGCGACCGCCCGCCGGCGGCCGGCGGGCCCCATGGTCAGGACCGTCGCGATCCACTTCGTGTGCCCCGCACGGCCAGTTGTAGGCCGTTCAGGCCAGCACCGCGCCCCCGGCGACGTCGACGATGACGCCGGTGATCCAGCTCGACGCGTCCGTGGCCAGGAACAGCGCGGTCGCGGCGACGTCGTCGGGCGTGCCGAGGCGGCGCAGCGGATGCGCCTCCGCCAGGCGCCGCCGCGTCTCCGCCGGGATCCAGGCCTCGTTGGTCTCCGTCATGATGGTCTCCGGCGCGATGCAGTTGGCCCGGATCCCGAACGGCCCGACCTGCGCGGCCAGGTCCTGGGTGAAGATCTGGAGCCCGGCCTTCGCCGCCGCGTACGCCACGATGGTGCGCTCGCTCGGCTTGCGGCCCGCCGCCGACGACAGCGTGATGATCGCGCCGGACCGGCGTTGCTTCATGCCCGGCAGGAACCGACGCACGGTGAGGAACGTGCCGGTCAGGTTCTGCTCGAGGTCGGCCCGCCAGCTCTCCGGCGTGATCTCCTCGATCGGCGCCGGTCGGCTCGTGGTGTTGCCGGTGCTGGCGACCAGCACGTCCACCCGACCGTGCCGCTCCATGATCTCGTCGTGCATCCGGTCGAGGTCGGCGGCGACCGTCACGTCACCGGTCACGACCAGGCTCTCCCGCCCGATGGTGGCCTGCACGGCGGCCAGCGCGGCCCGGTCGCGGCCGTGCAGCACGACCTCGGCGCCCGCCGCGGCGAACGTCGTCGCGATGGTCGCGCCGATCCCCCGCGAGCTGCCGGTGACCAGGGCGACCCGGCCCGTCATGTCGTTCGTCATACCTGTCAGGCTGCCGCCGGTCGGCGGCCCCGGCGTCTGTCGACGGACGGCATCGGGCGTACGCAGATCTGCGTACGCGTGGACAGCGGGCGCGTGCGGCAGCAGACTGGCCTGATGCGGTTGTCCCCCGCCGTGCTGGTGCCCGTGCTGCTGTTCGCCGCGGCCTGCGGCGGCGGCCCCAAGCAGCTGCCGCTGGAGACGGCGCCCGCGCCGCCGACCGCCGGCGGTGGGTGGCGGTCGCTCGCGCCCGCGCCGACGACCCGCACCGAGGTCGTCGCGGCCGCCGCCGGATCGCTGATCTACGTCATGGGCGGCCTGGTCACCGGCGGCGACTCGGTCGCCACCGTCGAGGTGCTCGACACCACCACCGGCCGGTGGACGCCCGGGCCCGCGCTGCCCGTGGCGGTCGACCACGCGATGGCCGCCACAGTGGACGGTGCGGTGCACGTCTTCGGCGGCTACACCAGCGCCGACCGGCCACACACCGGCGCGTACCGGCTGACCGGCTCGTCCTGGCAACCGCTCGCGCCGATGCCCGCCGGTCGGGCCGCCGGCACCGCGGTGGCCGTCGGCAGCCGGGTGCACGTCGCCGGTGGCATCGGCCCCGACGGCCTGGCGCGGGAGATGCTGGTCTACGACGCCGCGAGCGACACGTGGACGACGGCCCCGGGACCGCCGACGCCACGGGAGCACCTGGGCGGCGCCGGTATCGACGGCATCGTCTACACCGTGGGCGGCCGGGTCCGCGGCCTCGACGGCAACCTCGACGCGTTCGAGGCGTTCGACCCGCGTACCGGGGAGTGGTCGACGCTCCCCGCGCTCCCGACCGCGCGTGGCGGCCTGTCCGCGGCCGCGACCTGCACCGGCCTCGTCGTCGCGATCGGCGGCGAGGGCGAGGAGACATTTCCCGAGGTCGAGGCGTACGACGTCGCCGCCCGCGCCTGGCGCGCCCTGCCACCGTTGCCCACCCCCCGGCACGGCCTCGGCGTGGTGTCCGTCGGCCCGACGCTCTACACCCTCGCCGGCGGACCGCACCCCGGCCTCCACGTCGCCGACGTCACCGAGGCGCTCGACGTCGGACCCTGCTGAGGAGGCCAGGGGGTGTCTCGACACGTGCCGCGACAGCTCCCGCGCTGGTCCGACCTCCGGCCGCTGGTGCGGATCGAGACGCCGGCCTGGCGGCGGGCGGCCCGCGTGCGCCGCGCCGCCAGCGTCGCCGACCTGCGGCTGATCGCCCGCCGGCACACGCCCCGGGCGGTCTTCGACTACGTCGACGGAGCCGCTGAAGGCGAGATCAGCCTCGCGCGCAGCCGGGCGGCCTTCGCCCGCGTCGAGTTCCGGCCGCGGGTGCTGCGCGACGTCTCCGACCCGGACCTCGCCACCACGCTGCTCGGCCGGCCCGCCACGATGCCGCTGGTGCTCGCGCCGACCGGCTTCACCCGGATGATGCACCACGAGGGCGAGCACGCGGTCGCCGCGGCGGCCGCGGCCGCCGGTGTCCCCTACACACTGTCCACCATGGGCACGGTTCCGCCGGAAGGGCTCGACGGGTCCGGTGGCGACCGCTGGTTCCAGCTCTATCTCTGGCAGGACCGCGGCGCCACCAAGGACCTGGTGGCCCGGGCCGCGGCCAGTGGCTATCGCGCGCTGATGCTCACCGTGGACACTCCGGTCTCCGGCGCCCGCCTGCGCGACGTGCGCAACGGGCTGACCATCCCGCCCGACCTGACCCTGCGGACCTTGGCCGGCATGGCCCGCCACCCGAGCTGGTGGTTCCACCTGTTGACCACGCCGCCACTGCGGTTCGCGTCGTTGACGAGCACCGACGGCGCGCTGGCCGACCTGGTCGACCGGGTGTTCGACCCGCGCGCCACGCCGGCCGACCTCGAGTGGCTGCGCGACGTCTGGAAGGGTCCGCTGGTCGTCAAGGGCGTGCAGGGCGCGGCCGACGCGCGCATCGTGGTCGACGCGGGCGCGGACGCGGTCGTCGTCTCCAACCACGGCGGCCGCCAGCTCGACCGGGCCGTGACACCGCTCGAGGAGCTGCCCGCGGTGGTCGAGGCGGTCGGCGACCGGGCGGAGGTCTACGTCGACGGTGGCGTCCTCGACGGCGCCGACGTGATAGCCGCGGTCGGGCTCGGCGCCCGGGCCGGCCTGGTCGGCCGGGCGTACCTCTACGGGCTGATGGCCGGCGGCGAGGCCGGCGTCACCAGAGCGCTGGAGCTCCTGCGGGCCGACATGCGCCGTACGCTCGCTCTGCTCGGCGCCCTCTCCATCGGCGACCTCGAGCCCGGCTGCGTGCGCCTGCGACCCTAGGGCCACTACCGCCCCACCGCCACCGCGATCCGGCGACCCCGACCCGCGACCCGGCCATCCGCACGAGACTGGGGCGGTGGAGCCCACCCCGCGCCCTCGGTCGACGATCCGTACCCCGGACCAGCGGCTGCGGGTGTTCGTCAGCTCGACGCTGCGCGAGCTCGCCCCAGAGCGGGAGGTCGTCGCCCAGGCCATCCAGGCGCTGCGGCTCACGCCGGTGATGTTCGAGCTCGGCGCCCGCCCCCACCCGCCCCGGGCCGTCTACCGGGCATATCTGGCGCAGAGCGACATCTTCGTCGGGCTCTACTGGCAGGAGTACGGCTGGATGGGCCCCGGCATGGACATCTCGGGCCTGGAGGACGAGTTCGTGCTGGCCCGGTCGCTGCCGCGGCTCGTCTACGTCAAGGAGCCCGCGCCGGACCGGGAGCCCAGGCTCACCGAGCTGATCGCCCGGATGCGCGCCGAGGGCCAGCTGTCGTACCGACCGTTCCGCGACGCCGCCGAGCTCCACCAGCTCGTCCGCGACGACCTCGCGATGCTGCTCAGCGAGCGGTTCGCCGCGGCCACGCCGGCCCCCACAGCGGGGGTACGCGGACCGGAGCCGCTGCCGGCCGCCCGGACCTCGCTGATCGGGCGCGAGCGGGCCATCGACGAGGTGAGCGCGCTCGTCGGCGAGCCGGACACCCGCCTGGTGACGCTGACCGGGCCGGGTGGGGTCGGCAAGACGCGGCTGGCCATCGCGGTCGGCGAGCGGGTCCGCGACCGGTTCCCGGCCGGCGTCGTGTTCGTGCCGCTGGCCGGCGTGACCGTGCCCGAGCAGGTGCTCGCCGTCATCGCTCGCCAGGTCGGCGCCGATCTGGCCGGCACCGACGTGCCGTTGGACGCGATCTGCGGCCGGCTCGGCGACGAGCGGTGGCTGCTCATCGTGGACAACCTCGAACAGGTGGTCGGGGCGGCCGACGACCTCGGGGAACTGCTGACGCGGTGCCCCGGCGTGACCCTGCTGACGACGAGCCGGACGGTGCTGGAGCTGCGGGCCGAGCGGGAATATCCCGTGTCGCCACTGCCGCTGCCGGCCGACCCCGCGACGATGTCGCTCGCGGAGCTGGCGGCGACGCCGGCCGTGGCGCTGTTCGTCGACCGGGCGCGGGCGGCCCGCTACGACTTCGCCCTCACCGAGCGCAACGCCGAGACGGTGGCCGAGATCTGCCGGCGGTTGGAGGGGCTGCCGTTGGCGATCGAGCTCGCCGCCGCGCGTACCCGGACGCTCGATCCGGTCATGTTGTTGCGCCGGCTGGGCACGTCGCTGGACGCGCTGGGCTCCGGGGCGGTGGACCTGCCGCAGCGGCAGCGCACGTTGCGCGCCACGGTGCGGTGGAGCGTGGACCTGCTCGACGAGGCGGAGCGGTCGCTGCTGGAGATCGCGGCGGCGTTCGTCGACGGCTGGAGCATCCCCGCCGTGGCCGACGTCGCCGGGCTCGACGAGGACCGGACGCTCGACCTGACCGACGCGCTGCTGCGGCACAGCCTGATCCAGCTCGAGCACACCGAGCTCGGCACCCGCTGCCGGATGCTGGAGACGATCCGCGCGTTCGTCGCCGAGCGGCTCGCGGAGCGGCCCGACGAGCCCGCGATCCGGCGGCGGCACGCCGACCACTTCGAGGCGATGGCGCTGCTGGCCGACCGGTCACTGCGCGGCGCCGGGCAGCGCGAATGGGTCGAGCGGCTGCAGCTCGAGGCGGGCAACCTGGCCGCCGCCGTGCGCTGGTACCTGGCCCACGACCAGCGGCCGCTGCCCCACCTGTTCCGCGTGCTGTGGCCCTTCTGGTCGCAGCGGGACCATCTCGGTGAGGCCCGGTCCTGGATCGACCAGCTGATGCCGACGGCGGACACGCTGGACGTTCACGCCCGGGCCGAGCTGCTGTGGACGGCGGCCGTCACCGCGCGGGAGACCGGCGACGACGAGTCGGCGCTGGCGGCCCGGCGCCGGCTGGAGCCGCTGCTGTCCGGCTTCGACGACCCGTACCTGCACGCGGCGGGCCTGCTGGCGATGGCCTGGACCTCGACGATGGTCGCCGACGTGGACGGCGCGCTCCGCGAGGCCCTGGCCGCGATCGAGGAGTTCCGGCGCCAGGACGAGCCCCTGGGTACGGCGTCGGCCGCGCTCACCGCCGGCTCCCTGGAGACCACGACCGGCCGCCACGACGACGCGCTGGCGCACCTGCGGGCCGCCCACGACCTGGCGGTCGAGCTGGACAACCCGTGGCTGGCCGCCACGTCCCAGATCCTGCTCGGCACGCTGGCGCTTGCGCGGGGCCGGTTGCCGGACGCCCGCGCGCTGTTCGCCGAAGGGCTCGACCTCAGCCTCGCCGCCTACAGCACCCAGCTGGTGACGCTGTGCCTGGCCATGTTCGCGCAACTGTCCTTCGTGGAGGGTGACGCCGAACGGTCGGCGCTGCTGGCCGGGGCGGCCGACGGTTTGCGCCGCCGGGCCGGACTGCGGGTCTGGCCCTCGTTGCGCCGGCCCGAGGCCGAGCTGGCGACCCGGCTCCGGGAGGCGCTGGGCGCGGCCACGTTCAACAGAGTGTTCGCGAAGGGCACGGCCCTCAACCGCCCGGACGCGGTCGCCGCGGCCAACGGCGTCCCGTGATCGGGCCCACGGCGCCGGCGGTGACAGATCAGGGGTGGTGGGCGCTTGCCTTGACGTGGGCGACGATCAACTTGACGGACCGGCGGTCAACCCGGACACCGGTCTGCGATTGGAATACGACGTGCGTGAACCCGGGCCTACGCAGTCCGTGGTCATCGCGTCACCGGCGATCGAGGACGTGGTGGCCGCGTTGCGGGCGCTCGATCAGCGGCGGCACACCGAGCTGACCGTCGAGGACACGGCGGGCGCGTACATCGCGGTCGGTGGTGGGCTCGGAGTCTTTCACGTCTATGTCGGGGCGCTCGACCACGAGGACCGGGTCGTGTTGCAGCGGCCGCGGGCCGGAGGTGAGGGCAGCGCGCCGGTCGAGCTGATGGTGGACGGGCGTTCGCGTTCGTTCGCTCCCGAGGACGTCGTCGACGAGGAGACCGCGCTGGCCGCGGTGCGGGAGTTCATGGCGGCCGGCCGGCCGCATCCCGACCTGGAGTGGCGCACCGGCTGACGGCGGCCGGGACGGCGGCGCCCACCGCCGTCCCGGGCCGGTCCGTCAGAAGTCGTCGTCGAAGCTGACCGTGCCGGTGACGCCGACCTGGTAGGCGGAGACCCGCCGCTCGAAGAAGTTCGACAGCTCCTGCACGTCCTGGAGCTCCATGAAGGCGAACGGGTTCCGGCTCCCGTACACCGGATCGATGCCGAGCATGGCCAGCCGGCGGTCCGCGACGTGCTCCAGATAGGACCGCATGTCCACAAGCGACAGACCGCTGACGCCCTGCTCCAGCAGATCCTCCGCGAACTGGGCCTCGCAGTCGACCGCCTCCGTCACCATCGCGGTGACCTGCTTCGCCAGGTCGGCGTCGAACAGGTCCGGCTCCTCCCGCCGGACCGTCTCGACCACGTCGAACGCGAACGCCATGTGCATGGACTCGTCGCGGAACACCCAGTTGGTGCCCGAGGCCAAACCGTGCAGGAGCCCACGCGAGCGCAGGAAATAGACATACGCGAAGGCGCCGTAGAAGAACAGGCCCTCGATGCACGCGGCGAAGCAGATCAGGTTGAGCAGGAAGGCCCGCCGGTCGTCGCGCGTCCGCAGCTCGCGCAGCTCGAAGATCGAGTCGATCCACTTGAAGCAGAACTCCGCCTTGCGCCGGATCGACGGGATGTTCTCCACGGCGGCGAACGCCGCGAAGCGCTGCTGTTCGTCGGGCACGTAGGTGTCGAGCAGGTTGAGATAGAACTGGACGTGCACGGCCTCCTCGAACAGCTGGCGTGACAGGTAGAGCCGGCCCTCGGGCGAGTTGACGTGCTGATAGAGGTTGAGCACCAGGTTGTTGGCCACGATCGTGTCGCCGGTGGCGAAGAACGCGACCAGCCGCGAGACCAGGTGCTGCTCGGCCGGCGAGAGCCGGGCCAGGTCGGCGAGGTCGGAGTGCAGGTCGACCTCCTCGACGGTCCACGTGTTCTTGATGGCGTCCTTGAACCGCTCGAAGAACGCCGGGTAGCGCATCGGGCGCAGCGTCAGGTCGAGTCCGGGGTCGAGCAGGGTCATTGGCAGGCCTCGCAGCTTTCGGGGTTCTCCAGGGAGCAGGCGACGGCGTCCGCCGCGAGCGGCGTGATGGCCACGGTCGCCTGCTGGATCCGGGTCGCGGGACGCGACCGCAGGTAGTAGGTGGTCTTGAGGCCGGCCTTCCAGGCGTAGAGGTACATCGAGGAGAGCTTGCCGATGGTGGGCGCGCTGAGGAACAGGTTCAGCGACTGCGACTGGTCCACATAGGGCGCTCGGGCCGCGGCGAGGTCGATCAGCGCCCGCTGCGGCAGTTCCCAGGCGGTGCGGAACAGGTCGCGCAGGTCGGCCGGCAAGGAGTCGATGCCCTGCACCGATCCCTCGGACCGCTTGATCTCCTCGCGCACCGGCGCGGTCCACATCCCCAGCGCCTTCAGCTCGCGTACCAGATAGTTGTTGATCTGCAGGAACTCGCCGGACATGGTCTCGCGTTTGAACAGGTTGGAGACCTGCGGCTCGATGCACTCGTAGCAGCCGGCGATCGACGCGATGGTCGCCGTCGGGGCGATCGCCACGAGGAGCGAGTTGCGCAGCCCGTGCGCGGCGACCCGGGTCCGCAGCGCGTCCCACCGCGCGGTCTGCGCGGGCGTCGCGCCCCACAGGTCCGGGTGCAGGTCGCCGCCCGCCGCCCGGGTCTCCGCGAACGCCGGGTGCGGGCCGAACGACTCGGCGAGCCCCGCCGAGGTCTCCAGCGCGGTCAGGAAGATCTCCTCCTGTACGCGCGTCGACAGCTCCCGCGCCCCGTCGGAGTCGAACGGCATCCGCAGCGTGAAGAACGCGTCCTGCAGGCCCATCAGCCCGAGCCCGACCGGCCGCCAGCGGGGGTTGGACGCGGCCGCCTGCGCCGACGGGTAGTAGTTGATGTCGATGACCCGGTCGAGGAACACCACGGCGGTGCGCACGGTCGCCCGCAGCTTCGCCCAGTCGATGCCGTCGGCGGTGACGTGTGCGGCGAGGTTGACGGAGCCGAGGTTGCAGACCGCCGTCTCGTCGTCGGAGTTCACCTCGAGGATCTCGGTGCACAGGTTGGACAGGTGGATGGTGTTGCCGGGCGCGCCGGTCTGGTTGGAGAGCCGGTTCGCCGGGTCCTTGAACGTCATCCAGCCGTTGCCGGTCTGCGCGAGCGTGCGCATCATCCGGCCGTAGAGGTCCCGGGCCTTGACGGTCCTGACCGCCTTCTTCTCGGCGGCCCGGTAGGCCTCGTCGAACGCCTCGCCGTAGAGGTCCGGCAGCTCCGGCGCGTCGGACGGGTCGACCAGCGACCAATCCTCGTCGGCCTCGACCCGGCGCATGAACTCGTCGGGGATCCAGTTGGCCAGGTTGAGGTTGTGCGTCCGTCGGGAGTCCTCGCCCGTGTTGTCGCGCAGCTCCAGGAACTCCTCGACGTCGGGATGCCACGGCTCCAGATAGACGCAGGCGGCGCCCTTGCGCCGGCCGCCCTGGTTGACCGCGGCCACGCCGGCGTCCAGGGTCTTGAGGAAGGGCACGATGCCGTTGGACTTGCCGTTGGTGCCGCGGATCAGCGCGCCCCGGCCCCGGATCCTGCTCCACGAGATGCCGATGCCGCCGGAGAACTTCGACAGCTTGGCGACCTGGTGGTAGCGCTCGTAGATGGAGTCCAGCTCGTCGCGCGGCGAGTCGACCAGGAAGCACGACGACATCTGGGTGTGCCGGGTGCCGGAGTTGAACAGGGTCGGCGAGCTGGGCAGGTAGGCCAGGCTGGACATCAGGCGGTAGAAACCGATGGCCTCGGCCGGGGTCTTCGACAGTCCACACGCGACCCGCAGCAGCCAGAACTGCGGCGTCTCCACCACGAGCCGGCTCTCCGGGTGGCGCAGCAGGTAACGGTCGGCCACCGTGCGCAGGCCGAAGTACTCGAACCGCAGGTCTCCGGCCGGGTCGACGGCGTCGTCGAGCTTGCGGGCGTTGCGGGCCACGAACGCGGCGGTCTCGTCGCTGATCAGACCCTGGTCGTACGCGTACCGGATCGACTGGCTGAAGCTCGCGACGCCCTGGCCGCGTACCTCTTTGTCCACATAGGCCGACAGCAGGCGCGCGGCGAGCCGGGAGTATTGCGGCTCCTCGCCGATCAGCTCCGCCGCCGTCTGGATCGACAGCTTGTCGAGCTCGGCGGTGGTGGCGCCGTCGTAGAGGCCGCTGATGGTCCGGGTCGCCACCCGCAGCGGGTCGACCTCGTCGAGGTCGCCCACCCACCGCTCGACCGCTCGCACGATCTTGTTGACGTCGACCGGCTCCAGGTCGCCGTTGCGCTTGCGCACCTGCATCACGTGCCGCCGCTGCTCCGGCACCGCGGCGGCCTGCTCCTGCGTGACCGTCATGTCCCCCTCCTCACGCCAACACCGAGGGTCGTCGGGCGCGCAGGGCGACGCCGCCGGCGCACGCGTGTGCCGGCCGTGGCGTCGGCCGTCCCGCGCGGCCTTCGACCGCCGCACGCCGGGCGGCGTGCGGCGCGCTGGCAGGTCTTCGGACTCGTGGGCGTGACCTCACGGTCGCCTAGTGGCCGTCGCTTCCCGGGCCCGGGCCCAGTGCTTCGTTGACGGCGGTCGTTCCCACTCACCGCTGCGGGGCAGCCCCGGAATCGCACCGGGTTCCCTCTTGCCTCGGCCGTCTGGTGAGGACGGCCGAACCAGCTGCGGGAGACACCATATATGGGTGCCCCTGTGTTTAGGCAACACCAGATGGTGTGTCGGCGTGTCGCGTGTCGCCCGCCACACCCGTCAGGTCGCGGCGCGCGCGCGGCGGTTGTCGACGTAGCGGCGGATCTTCTCGGCCGTGCCGCAGTCGTCCATGCTGCACCAGCGGCGGCTGCGGTTCTTGCTCTCGTCGAGGAAGAGGAAGCGGCAGCCGCCGCAGGCCTTGACGCGGTCGAGTGGGCCCGCCGTGAGCAGCTCGACCGCGGCGTGCACCACCGGGCGCAGGGGGCGAGCCGGCGTGCGGTCTCCGCGCCAGGACCAGACGTAGGCGGGCTCGAGCGTCGCGTGGGCGAGCGCCTCGGCCGCGTCGTCGCCCAGCCGGGCCAGCAGGTCGGCGTCGGGGTCGCGGCCGGCGGCGACGCCGCGGAACAGGTCGTCGAGGTAGTCGCGGGTGCGCCGGGCGCGCGCGAACGCGGCCCGCGTGCCGCGCGTGCGGTCGAGCGCCGTCGCCTCGTGGGCGGTGAGGGCGCCGGCGTAGACGCCCCAGGCGACCAGCTCGGGATGGCCGGTCAGCACGTCGTCGTCGGCCGGCCCGTCGGGCGGGCCGCTGCGGGTGTTGACGAAGTCGAGCGCCAGGTTGCCGCCCACCAGACGCATCCGCTGCACTGTTTCCATCGAAACGCACTTTACCAGAAACGGGCGGGACGCTAGATTGTTGCCATCAAAGCTCGGTTAGGGGGAAACATGCGAGCGGTTGGCGCGCTCGTCGGCCTGGCCGGCGGGACGTTCCTCTACACCACGGCCGAGGCGCTGCCGGTCGGCCTGATGCTGCCGATGGCAGCCGACCTGGGGCTTTCGCCGTCGCAGGTGGGCACGCTGGTCACCGCGTACGGGGCGGTGGTCGTCGTCGGCTCGATCCCGCTGACGGCGCTCGCCCGGCGGGTGCCGCGCCGGCTGTTGCTCTCCGCGCTGCTGGCGGGGTTCGTCGTCAGCGTGGCGGCGACCGCGTTCGCGAGCAGCTATGCGCTCGTGCTGGCGGCCCGGATGGCGACCGCGGCCACCCATGCGCTGTTCTGGGCGGTGGTGGTGCCGGCCGCGGCGGAGCTGTTCCGGCCCGGGCTGCGCGGCCGGGCGGTCGCCACGGTGTTCGCCGGCGGCAACGTCGCCCTGGTCGTGGGCGTGCCCGCCGGCACCTGGTTGGGCGAGCGGGCCGGCTGGCGCGCCGCACAGCTCGCGGTGGCCGCGCTCGGCGCCGTGGTGCTGCTCGTGGTGGCCGCCCTGCTGCCATCGACCCGGCCCGACGAGGGCCACGCCGCCCGCGGGTCCACACCCGACACGCGCCGCTTCTGGCTGCTCGTGGGCGTCGCCGCGCTGACGACCGCGGGCGCGATCGCCGCGTACACCTATGTCGCCTTGTTCGTCACCGATGTCAGCGGGTTCGCCGCGGCGTCCGTCGGCGCCATCCTCCTCGTGCGCGGCATCGCCAGCGTGCTCGGCATCGTCGCCGTGGGCGCGGTGGTCGACCGTGACCCGTGGCGGGCGCTGGTCGGCACGGTCGCGGTGCAGGCGGCGGCGTTGCTCGGCCTGTACGCGCTGGGCGGGCACCCCGTCGCGGCGGTCGGGCTGCTCGCCCTGGCCGGGTTCGCGTTCGCCGCGTTCACCGCGTCGCTCGGCGGCCTGGTGCTGCGGGTGGCGCCCGGGCGCTCGGACCTGGCCGCGGCGACCCTGTCCGCCGCGGTCAACGTCGGCATCACCGCCGGCGCCTTCCTGGGCGGTCTGGTGCTGCCGGGGCACGGCGTGCGGAGCACGGTGCTGATCGGCGCGCTGCTCGGCCTGGCCGCGCTGGCGCTCGCGCTGACCGAGCGCGTGCTGCCCGCGCCGCACCGGCTCGCAAGGTGTGCGGCGCCGGCCTAGCGGGCATTCGAAGGAACGGGCCGGTGGGACCCCACATCTCCAGGTACGCGTTCACCGCGCGCCGACCGTCAGCGCGAACGAGCCCTCGATCCCCGCGCCGCCCACCCGCAGCTCGAAGTCGCTGGCGCCCAGGGGTTGCTGTATGAGCTTGCGTTTATATGAGTCGTGCGTAATATAGCGGCGTGGACGTCTTCACCGCGCTGGCGGACCCAACCCGCCGGGCCATGCTCGACCTGCTGACCGGCGGCGCGCGGCCCGCCGGCGACCTCGTGGCCGCCTTCCCGGCGCTGACCCAGCCGGCGATCTCCCGCCACCTGCGGGTGCTGCGCGAGGTCGGCCTGGTCGACGTGCGGGCGCAGGCGCAGCGGCGGATCTACACCCTGCGCACCGAGCCGCTGTCCGAAGTGGACGACTGGCTGGCCCGCTACCGCGAGCACTGGGCCCGCCATCTGGACGCGGTGGAGACGCACCTCGCCAACCGCACCGCGAACCTCGCCCGAGCCGAAGGAACGACCGACCGATGAGCACTGACGACCGCCTGGGCCACCTCGACGTGCGCGGCGAGACCGCGACGATGACGTTCCGGCGCCGACTGCCGTACCCCATCGATGCGGTGTGGGCCGCGATCACCGACCCCGCCGAGCGCGCGATCTGGTTCGGCGCGACCACGATCGACGCCCGCCCGGGCGGCACGATCACGATGATGCCCGACGACCCGCCGGCCGCGCCCGAGGCCAAGGAGATGACCGGGCGGATCCTGACCTGGCAGCCGCCGACGGGCGCCGGCGCGCGGACGGCCGTCCTCGAGCACGAGTGGCGGCAGCGCATCGTCGAGGACGGCGTGGTCCGCTACGAGCTGACCGAGGACGGCGACGGGACCGTGCTGGTCTTCACCCACCGCGGGCTGAGCGTGCGCAACGCCCAGGGCTTCATCCCGGGCACGCACGCCTTCCTGGACCGGCTGGGCGCGCATCTGGCGGCCGAGGAGATCCCGGCCTGGGGCCGGCTCTACGGGGAGCTGGCGCCGGCTTACCAGTAGGCCCTTGCTCTGCAGCCGGATACGCAACGCCTGCGGCGGAGGGTGTTGCGTATCCGGCTGCAGAGCAAACTGACGCCGCCAGCGGCGCCTCAGGGGCGACCGGCGATCGGTGTGACGGTCTCGCCGGCCAGGGGCCGGCCGGCAGCGTCGAGCGGCGTGACCAGCAGCGCGTCGCCGGTGGCGGCGAACGCCTCCGCCGCGACCAGGAAGAATCCGTCGTGGAGGTCGGCGCGGACGGCGATGCCGCCCGCGTCGCGGATCAGGGCGGCTCGGCAGCCGCGCGTCGGGACGGTCCCGACGAAGCCGCCGAGGACCTCGCTGACCGCGAACTGGTCGACGCCGCCGGCGGCACCGACCGCGGACTCGCTGCGACCCGCCACGAGGCTCTCGACCTGCCAACCGTTGGGTCCGGTCCAGAGCCGCAACGCCCGATCGCCACTCAACGGCACCGTCTCGGCCAGGGCGTAGCCGACCGGCGGCCGCCACGCCGCGACCGCGGCGTGATCCGCGCGTGGCGACCAGCGCACCGCAACCGCCAGCACCAACGCCACGCCGACCAGACCGACGACGCTGCGGAGGGTGAACCGGACCACTGCGACGTCCATCCATGAATGGTCGCATGTCTAGCCGGGCCACTCCCGGGACAGGCGGGCGAAGGTTTCCGGGTCGCTGTGGCGTGGGATGACGCAGAGGAGGTGGCCGCCCGGCGCTCGGAGGATCCGGCACTCCAGCCAGCGGTTCACCTCGACCGCGCCCAGGGCGACGAGGCGCGCCGTCTCCGCCTCGACGTCGTCGGTTTCGATGTCGACGTGGAAGCGGGGCTCGTCGTCGACCGACTGCACCGCCAGGACGTGGTCGGGCAGCGCGCCGTCGAGCGCGGTGAACTGGGGCTCGTCGGGTTCCGGGCGCGCCGGGACACCGAGTGCCTGTGACCAGAAACCGGCGGCCGCGGGGGCCTCGGCCGTGGGTGCGTCGATGAGGATCGTGGAGAGCCTGCTGCGGTGGGCCATGGTCCACTCATACCCGCCGCGCGGTCAGGTCACCAGCCGGAAGAACTTCTCCCACGGGCCGATGGCTGTGCGGTTGGCGATCAGGGGCGCGGCGCCGCGGTCCTCGGCCGTGACGTAGCGGTTGTTGACGTTGGCCCGCAGGCTGACCGTGCCGTCGGCGTTGGTGACGGGCGTGAACTTCTCCCAGCGCCCCACCGCCGTGCGGTTGGCGACCAGCGGCGATCGGCCGGCGTCCTCGGCGGTGACGAAGAGGCCGTTGCTCCGCGCCCGGAACGCGACCATCCCGCCGCCCGCGTCGACCTGGTCGAACTGTTCCGTGCGGGCGACCACGGCGCGGTTGGCGATCAGGCCGGTGGCGGCCGCGCTGACGTAGCGCCGGTTGACGCCGGCCAACAGGTTGACCAGCGGCGCCGGCCGGGCGAGACGGAACTTCTCCCACCGGCCGACGGCGGCCCGGTTGGCGATGAGGGCGGACCGGCCCGCGTCCTCGGCGGTGACGAACAGGTTGTTGACGGCCGCCCGGAGGCTGACCGTCCCGTCGGCGTTGGTGACGAGCTGGAACCTCTCCCACGGCCCGATCGTGGCGCGGTTGGCGACCAGCGGCGCCGCGCCGGCGTTTTCCGCGGTGACGAACCGGCCGTTGACCCGGGCCCGCAGCGCCACGAAGCCGCCGCTGAGGTCGATGCGGTCGAACTGCTCCCACGGCCCGATCGCGGCGCGGTTGGCGACCAGCGGCGCCGCGCCGGCGTTCTCCGCGGTGACGTAGCGGTTGTTGACGTTGGCCAGCAGCGCGGTCGCCGGCCCACCGACCAGCCGGGCCAGGGCGGCGTAGTCGCCCTGGAACACGTCGAGGTCGGGCGACGCCCAGTCGGACCCGGGGATCGACTCGCCGGCCGCGTGCTGCCACATGGTGAACGACGGCCAGCCGGCCGGCAGCGGCGGCGGGTTCTGGGAATAGTTGGCGAGGAACAGCGGGTTCGCCGCGAACCGGGTGCTGCTGCCCGTGCACGCGTTCCACCAGTTGGTGTTCGTGTAGATCATCGCCTGGCGGCCGGTGCGGACCGCGACCTCGTCGACGAAGTCCTGGATCCAGGCCACCATCTGCGCCGGCGTCAGGTTGTAGCAGTCGCCCAGGCCCCACTCGGGTCGCGGCCACTCGATGTCGAGCATCGGCGGCAGGGTCAGCCCGTCGGCGGGGTGCGGCGCCAGGTCGAGCAGCACGTCGGCCTGCTGCCTGCCGGTCGTCAGACCCGGACGGGCCCGGTGGTACGCCCCGGCGTAGACGCCGTTGGCCCGCGCGCCCGCCCAGTTCGTCGCGAAGAACGGGTCCGGGTTGTTGTTGGGCAGGGCGCGCCCGTCCTGCTCGCTGACCCGGATGTAGGCGAACCTCGTGCCGCCCTGGGCCAGCACCGCCCAGTCGAGGGCCGGCCCCTGGAAGTAGGACACGTCGACGCCGCGGATCGCGTAGCCGGGCGGCGGCGGGATCGCCCGCGCCGGCGTGGCGACCGCCGACAGGCCGGCCGCCACCATCGTCACCACCAGCAGTGTCGCCCACCGTCGCCGAGCCATGGCCGCCTCCTGGGGACAGGGTCCTCCCCGCCGGCGGGAACCTCAACCACCGCTGCGGTCGGGTCGCCGACTCAGGGCAGCCGCGCTCCGATGTGGATCGCCACGGCGTCGTGCGCGGCGACGTTGGCGCTGAACCAGCCGCCGCTGTCCACTGTGATCACCGGGCCGGTGCAGCCCGACCCGGAGCGCTCGCCGTGGATCACGTCGCAGTAGCGGCCGGCGGGCAGGTTCGAGTCGTACGACCGGCCGTTGACCGCGCCATCCTCGTCGTTGATCGTCAGGTAGCCGGCCGAGCCGCGCCCGAACGCGATGTGGTTGTTGCCGTTGTCGTACCAGTTGACGACCGGCGTGCCCTCGACCGCGTTGCGGAAGCCGACCATGTTGGCGATCACCTGCCACCGGTGCTCGCAGCGCCACCCACCGGAGAAGCAGGTCGCGTTGCTGGTGCGGCCGGAGCTGTCCGACGGCGGCCCCTGGTCGCGCGAGCTGAACTCGTAACTGGACATCACGGTCGGCGAACCGTAGGGCCAGGCGAGCATGAACGCGTTGGCGAGCGCGTAGCTGCCGTTGTCGCGGTAGGTCAGCACACCGGCGACGTCGCGCTGCGTGTCGTGGTTGTCTACGAACGAGACCGCGGAGCCGGACGGCAGGTAGCCCCACGCCTCGCCGAAGTCGCGCAGGTAGGCCAGCCGCTCGTTGCGGAACATCCGGGCGAGGTCCTTGCCGAACCGGAACTCGTGGACGTCGCCGTTGCCCGTGTATTCGCCCGGCGTGATCGGCTCGCCGGCGCCGTGGATGACCTCCTGCACGAGATATGCCGGGCGGGACAGCCGGGACCTGATGTTGGCGATGTCGGCCGCCGGCATGTGCTTGCTGGCGTCCATCCGGAAGCCGTCGACGCCGAGGGACAACAGGTCGTTGAGGTACGCCGCGAGCCGCCCCCGCACATAGCTGGCGCCGGTGTCGAGGTCCGCCAGGTTGACCAGCTCGCAGTGCTGCACCTCGTAGCGGTCGTTGTAGTTGCGGATGTCGTCGTCGCCGTTGCGCCCGCAGTGGTGGAAGTCCTGCGTCTGGTAGACGCCCGGGTAGTTGTAGTGGCTCCACGCCGAACCGGCCCAGCCCGGCCCCGTCTTGTCCTCGTTGGCCATGTGGTTGACGACGGCGTCGACGATCACCTTGACCCCGGCGTTGTGGCACGCGGTGACCATCGCGGCGAACTGGGCCCGGGTGCCCTTGCGCGACTCGATCCGGTAGCTCACCGGCTGGTAGGCCACCCACCACTCCTGGCCGCGCACGTGCTCCTGCGGCGGCGAGACCTGGACCCAGCCGTAGCCGCGCGGCCCGAGGAAGGACGTGCACTCGTTGGCCACCGAGGTCCAGTTCCACTCGAACAGGTTGGCGATCACCCTTCGCGGGCCGGCCGGCGCCGCGGCCGCGGGGCCACCGGACGCCACGAGCAACGACGCGGCGACCATCGTCACCACGGCCAGGGCGAGTCGCCTCATCGCGAACCTCCACACATCGACAGTCACCGTTGTCGATGGTACGCAGCTCCCGGTCCGGCCGCTGGGCCTGAGGGTAACCTAAGTTCCCATGGAAACATCTCAGCGGCGGGGCCGCCGGCAGCACGTGCTGACCGTGGAGTCGACCAAGGAGCTGACGCCACACCTCGTGCGGGTCGTCGCGACGGGCGAGTCACTGGCCGAGTTCGCCGACAACGGCTGCACCGACGCCTACGTGAAGCTCATGTTCGTCGACCCCGCGCTCGGCCTGGAGCCGCCCTACGACCTCGCCGCGCTGCGGGAAACCGGCCAGGCTCCCGTCGTACGCACGTACACGGTGCGGTGGTTCGACCAGGAGGCACGCCGGCTGGCCATCGACTTCGTGACCCACGGTGACACCGGAGTGGCCGCGCCCTGGGCGATGAAGGCCAACCCCGGCGACCGGCTCGTGCTGTCCGGGCCGGGCGGGGCCTACGCGCCCGACCCGGCGGTGCCGTGGCACGTGTTCGCGGGCGACCTCTCCGCGCTGCCGGCGATCGCGCGGTCGCTGGAGGCGCTGCCGGGCGACGCGCGCGGCGTCGCGCACCTCGAGGTCAACGGCGACGCCGACATCATCGACCTCGAACGCCCGGAGCACGTGACCGTCGACTGGCTGGTCAACCCGGACCCCGACGACATCGCGTTCCTGGCCCGCGCCGTCGACGGCGCGCACTGGCCGGGCGGGCCGGTGCAGGTCTTCGCGCACGGCGAGCGGGAGTCGGTCAAGGCGATCCGCGGCGTGCTGCGGGACCGTGGCGTACCGCGCGAGGCGATCTCCATCTCCGGCTACTGGGCCCGCGGCCGCACCGAGGACGCGTTCCAGGCCGAGAAGCGCGACCCGATCGGCCAGATCGACTGAGCCCGGCCCCGGGCCGAGGTTCACGGCGTATTCGGTCGCCGTTCGCCCGTCAACATGATCACTGTTCGCGGTCCGCGCGCCTACTGGGCGCGGACCATCCGCGAACGAGGAGTGATCATGGAACTGACACCGAGCCGGCGCAGCGTGCTGGCCGGCGCCGGTCTGGTGGGCGCCGGCACGGCGATCGGCGCGTTCGTCCCGGCGCCTGCGAGCGCCCAGGGCAGCGGCGGGACGGCGGCCGGCAAGGGCGGCCGGCCGGACCCGGAGCAGCCGAGGTTCACCCTCGCCGTCATCCCGGACACCCAGTATCTGTTCGACACGGACCGCGGCTCACTGCGGCCGGCGAGGTCTTCACGATCCTGGACCGGCGGCGTACCCCGTACAGCGTGCTCGCCGGCAACGTGTTCGGGCCCGAGCACTTCCGCCAATTGGCGACCTACCGCGGCGCCACGCCGGAAGGCTACAACACTTACCACGTGTTCCGGCCGGCCGGGAGTGGGTGGTGTTCGCGCTGGACTGGCCGCACTCGGGCGTAGGCGAAGACCTAGTCGTAGTCAATGAGCGAAAGGCTGAAGCCGATCGTTCGGCAGCCTTCCGCCCGAACCGCTGCGCCTTAACGGATCTCGCACGGTGCGGCCAATCGGTGCGTTGCAACCCGGCCGTGCAAGCAAACGGCTACCAGCCTGGCGGCGGCGAGCACAGATCCCCCTCCTGTCCCATTGAGCCTCACCACGTTCCCAAGACCAGTTGACCCATGTCATCGGAAGCACTGGTAAACGTCAAGCGTGAGCGTCACCCGCTCCATCCGCATCGGTCCGGGTCGCATCGACAACGGCTACTTGAACCACTGGAACAAGAGCGAGGTTCCAGATTGCCTGCTCCGCCCGTCGCTGATCGGCCCGTAGCGGAGCGACACGCACACCCGACTCACCACTCGCCATGTCCTGGCTAAGCCAGATCGCGATCTCGCCTGCCTCGCGCCCAGTTGGTCCAGCCGCGGACGGGGAACCAGTCGGAGCAGTCGACCGATCGTTCATGTCAGCGCGATGCCGTTGCCACTCCATTAAATTCTTCATCACCCGTTCGATGCTCCACAGGCCAGCCAAGACCCATGCGAACGGTTCCGATGCGCCGGCCAAGGAAACGATCATCGTCTCAAGCGGACTAGCGATCTTCAGCTTTCGAACCCCGGGGACCGGCAGTAACTGATCTAGCACGATGTGGAACTCTTCGACAATCCGGTCCCGGACGGTAGCCGCATACAGGCTCCCCTCCGCCGCGATCGACTCTTCGTGGGCCCGTTGTAGACGATCGCGAAGGCCAATAGATGATTCATCCTCCCGCTTCAAGGCCTCCAGCAGCATCGAGTACCGCCATAGGTCCTCGAAACTACTTAAGTACCTGACCACAGCGGTGGAAGCCGGATCCTCACCTAGATCAGCTCGGAACCACAGCGCGGGTTGGACCATGCCCGATTGAACCATGCGCAGGATCGCGGATCATCGTCCGATGAGGCAACCGGCACCCTACCTATCGTTGGCGATGTGTCCGACCGTCTAGCAGCAAAGCTGACTCCACCACGATATGGCCACGAACCTGCTGTCGGCCGCAACGGAAGCGCCGTCGGGCCATTCTGGGCCACGACGGCGGGGTGACGCCGCCTGCTGCGGCAGGCCATGCCCCGGCCTCTTAACCGAACTCGACCTGTCCGACAGGTCCACCCTTCCCGACGGGCGCCGACCTGGTCGAGCCGATTGCAACGCTCAGCATGTCGGAGGTGACGGCGCTGCGGTGGGCGGTCTTTCGCTCAACCAGGACGGCATCTCGCGACCAAGTGTGGCCACGAGATGCGCGCCGACGAGTGGATCCATGTCGCGGTCCTAAACGACGGCCGCACCACGACGCTCCACGTGGACGAGGCGGAGCTGTGCGCAACCCGTCGACCGCGGCGAAGGGCCACCTCGCAGGAGCGATGGCGCGTGGGCGCCTACCACTACGACCGCATCGTCGAGCAGGCCTTCTACGGCTGGCTCGGCGACGTCCGCATTGTCGACCGGGCGCTGCCGGTCGACAAGTTCCTGCGGGCCTGACGCGCGTTGGCAAGGGACCCTTCTTATCGCGGAAAGCGATAAGAAGGGTCCCTTGCTTCCGTTACAGGCGGCCGGAGGCGTCGCCGTTGTCCTGGTCCGCGACGAACGCCGCGATCCAGGCCAGCGGCGCGTTCCAGTTGATGGTCAGCTCGTTGGTCGACCACGACTCGATGTCGTCGATGTAGCAGAACTGCGGCGCGCAGCCCTGGAGCTTCTGCTGCGCCACCGGGTCCTGGATCGACGAGTTCGGGCCGCCCGACAGCGTTCCCCGCGGCGGGTTCGGCAGGTCGGGGTTGAGCTGGCGGGCGTACCACCGGCTGTGCTGGTTCTTCGACGCGACCTCGCCGTAACCGGTCACATAGGACTGGTTGAGCGCGTTGCGGCCGAAGATGTAGTCCATCGTCTCCAGCACGGCGTCGCGGTAGCGGTCCTTGCCGGTGATGTCGAACGCCGCCGCGAGCACGACCGCGTTGTTGAGCACCAGGTTGTTGGAGCCCCAGTCGTACGTGTTCTCGGCCGGCGCGTACGGGATGCCGTAGGGGTGGGCCCTGGCCGTCGCCAGGTAGGTGTCGGCACCCTCCACAACGGACTGGCGCACCCGCGACCGGTCGGGCAGCAGGTTGGGCAGCGTGGCGAGCTCGAGCCGGCCGAGCTGGGCGGTGTGGCCCCAGTCGAAGCCCCGGTCACGCCAAATGTCGCCGGTGTGGTGCGGCGAGGCGAGGATCGCGTCGCGATATTCCCTGCCGCCCGTGGAGATGAACAGCTCCGCGGCCGCCCAGTAGAACTCGTCGGTCACGTCGTCGTCGTTGTAGGCACCGCCGCCCACCCCGTCCGCCGGGTCAGCGTAGAGCGCCGGGTTGGCCTTCGCCGCCGCCCACGCCGACTTGGCCGCGGCCAGGTTGCGCTGGGCGAAGCGCCAGTCGTACGGCGCGAACACCCGGGCCGCCTGGGCCGCGGTGGCGGCCAGGTTGAGCGTCGCCGCGGTCGAGACCGGGTGCAGCTCGCGCGGCTGCGGGTCCTGGTGCGGCAGCAGCGGCAGGCCGGTCCAGGCCGCGTCGTGGATCTTGTGATGGGCCATCCCGGCGTACGGCTGGCCGGTGGGCACCTGCATCTTCAGCAGGAACTCCTGCTCCCAGCGGGCCTCGTCGAGGATGTCCGGCACCTTGTTGCCGCTCTCGGGCACGGCCAGCGTCCCGTCGCGCAGGGTCCAGAACTCGCCGGTGCGGGCGAGCAGGGAGCGCTCGTACTCGCTCATCAGCTGGTGCACCGAGATGCCGCCGTTGACGACGTACTTGCCGTGGTCGCCGGCGTCGTACCAGCCGCCGGAGACGTCCCGCCGGTAGTCGCAGACGCCGGGCTGGCACGGCACGTCGGTGTCGCCCTGGTTGGGCGCGACGCCGACGTGGCCGGCCGGACGGCCGTAGCCCGGGCGCAGGGCGTCGTCGATCGCGACACCGCTGCGCTGGGTGTAGTAGAACTTCAGCGCGTCGAGCCGCAGCTGCTCGTAGAAGTCCGTGCCGATGTCGAACGGCCGGCTCGTCTCGCCGTCGGCGACCAGCGTGTAGCCGGTGCCCTTGCGCTTGAACCCGGTGAAGGAGATGGTCTGCACGTTCTGGCCGGACGAGGCGTCGACCCCGCGCGGCGTCGAGGTGCCGCTGGCCACCACGGCGCCGGCCGCGTCCTTGAGCTGCCACGGCAGCGGCGTGGTCGCCTCGGTCACCACGGTCGCGTTCTTGGGCCCGGTCAGCAGGTAGCCGACCTGGTTGACCCGCACCCGCGGCCCGGTGTCCGGCACGTACTCCTCCGGCTCGGCGCCGCCCTGCAGCGAGACGTTGTCCAGGCAGATCCGCCACGGTGTCGCGCTGCCGCCGATCTGGAACGCCACCTGCGCGTTGGGCAGGCTGACCGGCGACGTGAACGTGTAGGTGTAGTCGTTGCCCGAGACGCTCAGCTCCGGGCTGGCCGACAGATATTGGGTGTACGGGTCGACCGGCAGCTGGATCAGCGCCTTGCCGACCCGGGCCGGGGTCGCGGTGCCGAAGAACCGGAACTCGTAGGTCTCCCCCGCGACGAGGGGCACGTTGTCCTGGCCGATGATGGCGTCCCAGGGGTTGACGGTCCCGCCGGGCACGTCGGCACAGAGCTGGCCGCTGGTCGAGTCGAGGGTCAGGTTGCCGGTCGCCCACCAGGGCGCGTGGCCGTTGTCGAAGGTGCCGTTGACGATCTGTTCGGGCCCCTCGGCGGCGGCCGGCGCCCCGGACAGCGCGGTGGCCGCCAACGCGACACCGACGACGCCGGCCAACCGGCGCCGCCATGGCTTGAGCACAGACACGGATGTCCTTCCGATGAGGGTGGACGGTGCATCGAAAGTGATGAGATCATTGGGAGCGCTCCCAACTGATGGGATGCTGACATCTCACCGTGTCGCATGTCAATGGTTCGATCCGGTCAGCGCGCCGGCGCGGCGACGGCGCCGGTCGCGGCGACGTCCGGGAGTCGCTCGGCCCGGTCGCGCACCTCGACGAGGTTGCGGTAGACGCCGATCGGCAGCTGCCGGATCAGCCACAGCGTGGCGTCGTCGGCGCCCTGCAGCCGGGCGTGGTTGACGAGATCCTGCCGGTTGACGGGGAAGCCGGCGTCGCGCAGCACCGCGGCCACGGCCTCCCATCTCTTCTTCTCCATGGCCGCCGCTACCCGCCTGGCACCATCGCTAACGACTGTCCCAACGCGCATGTCCGGCGGGCAGGCGGGTAGGCGGGCGGCATGAGTGAGCCCGAAGAGAGCTACGAGAAGACCTCGAAGACCGACGACGTCCTGCTCAAGCCCGTTCTCAAGGATCTGGAGAGCCTCAAGGAGGGCGAGGACCTCGACGAGCGCGACCGGCCCCGGTCCCGGTCCCGAAAGCAGGAGGAAAACACCGAGGGGAGGTAACGGCGCCTGTTTCACCGCGCCGGCGTACCCGTCGGGGTTATGGTCCGTGAGGCGCCGCCGCTTCCGGCGCGCGACCGGTCGGCTCGAGGCGGGGAGCGACGCAGTGCCGGGGATCCGACGCGGCACGCCGATGGACCCCACGCACCGCAACGCCCTCATCGTCATCGCCGTCGCGTGCGTGATCGGACCGCTGTTCAACGCCTCGTTCACGCTGGCGCTCGACCGGCCGACGCCGCGCGACGTGCCCGCGGGCATCGTGGTCACGACCGCGACCGAGCGCGCCGCCGCGGAGCTCCAGGCCCGGACGCGTGGCGGGTTCGCCTTCCGGCCCTATGGGACGGCCGCGGCGGTGGAGGAGGCCCTGCGCGACCAGGACATCTACGCGGCGCTGGTGCCTTTCGGGGCGGAGGCGCGGCTGCTGGTGGCCAGCGCCGCGGGCAGCTCGGTCGCGCGCGTGTTCGAGCGGGCCGCGGCCGGCATCCCGGTCGTGGACGTGCGGCCGCTGCCGGCGGGTGACTCGGCCGGCCTGCTGCCCTTCTATCTCACCGTCGCCGCGACCGTCACCGGCTTCGTGAGCATGCTCCAGCTCCGGGCCCACGCCGCGACACTGTCGCTGCGCCGCTGGCTGCTCTGCATGGTCGGCCTCGCCGTGGTGGCCGGCGGCGTCATGACCGTCGTGACCGGACCACTGATCAGCGCGCAGGCAGGCCCGTTCCCGGCCGTCTGGGCAACGGTCGCCGGCATGATCATGGTGGCGGCGTTGTGGGCGGCCACCATGCAGATCCTCACCGGACCGTGGACGTTCGTACCCACGTTCCTGTTCCTGATGGTGCTGGGCCTGCCGTCCTCCGGCGGCGCCGTCGCCCCTCCCCTGCTCCCCGGCTTCTTCCGGATCCTGGCCGAGCTCCTCCCGGCCGGCGCCGCCGTCGACACGCTGCGGAACCTGCTCTACTACCGCGACGCCCCACACGCCGGCCCGATCTTCGTGCTGGCCGCCTGGCTCCTGTTCCTGCTCGGCTCCCTGCTCGTCGCCGCCCGCCTCCGCGGCCGCACCCCGGGCGGCGACCCCTTTCCGCCACCACGCGCATAGGCCCTAAAGGGTCGGGCGGCTCTGAGTGTCGCGCACCGTCAGCCATTGCCAGACGGTGAACTCGTCGAGGTTGGTCAGCGCGCCGAAGCGGCTGCTGCCGCCGGAGTCGCCGATGCCGCCGAACGGCGCCGGCGTCTCGTCGTTCACCGTCTGGTCGTTGATGTGGATCATGCCGGCGCGCAGGCGTTCCCCGACCGCTCGGGCGCGGCCGGCCGAGCCGGCATGGATCCCGGCCACGAGCCCGTACGGGGTGGCGTTGGCCAGGCGAACCGCCTCATCGTCGTCGCGCACCGAGGTGATCACCGCGACCGGTCCGAAGATCTCCTCGGTGAACGCCGGCATGTCGGGCGTGACGTCGGCCAGGACCGTGGGCCGCAGGAACAGCCCGTCCCGCGTGCCGCCGGCCACGACCCGCGCGCCCGCTTCGACGCTGCGCTCCACGATGTCCGTGATGTGCTCCGCCTGCGACTCGTTGATGACGGGGCCGAGGTCGACGTCGTCGCGCGGGTCGCCGACCGTCAACCCGTCGGCGATCTTCGCCACCGCTTCGACGTAGCGCGCGGCGATGGGCGCCGCGACCAGGTGCCGGCCGGTGGCCATGCAGATCTGACCCTGGTGGGCGAAGCTGCCGTAGGCGCCCGCGGCCGCGGCCGCCCCCACGTCGGCGTCCTCGAGCACCACGAACGCGTTGTTGCCGCCCAGCTCCGAGACCATCTTCTTGAAATGCTTGCCGGCGGCCTCGGACAGCTTCCGGCCGACCGGGGTCGAGCCGGTGAACGACACCATGTCGATGTGCGGGTCCTCCGCGACGGCGTTGCCGAGCTCGCTGCCCTTGCCCGGCAGCATGTGCAGCACCCCCGGCGGCAGGCCGGCCTCCTCGAACAGCCGGGCGATGGCCACGCCGCAGCACACCGCCGTCTCGCTGGCCGGCTTGAGGACCACGGCGTTCCCGGTGGCCAGCGCGGGAGCGACCGACCGCAGCGCGAGCACCAACGGGAAGTTCCACGGCGCGATCACCGCGACGACGCCGTGCGGGACGCGCCGAGCGAGGCTGATCCGGCCGGGTTGGGTGGTTCGCAACAGCGTGCCCCACGGCTCGGCCGGCAGCGCCGCCGCTTCTCGGAGCTCGGCGAGGCCAAGGTCGAAGTCCAGCTGAGCGGCCGGCGCCGCCTTTCCGGCCTCGCGTACCAGCCAGGTCAGGATCTCCGCTCGATGTTCGTCGAACAGTGTCGCGGCCCGGCGCAGGACGTCGGCCCGTTCCTGGAACGGTGCGCCGGCCCAGGCCCGACCGGCCTCGGCCGCCCGCTCCGCGGATTCGGCGAGCCTCTTGGCGTCGGCGGTGCCGACCTCGCCGAGCACGTCACCGGTCGCCGGTTCGGTGGCCGGCATCGTGTGGCCGGTGGCGGTCCACTCACCGGTGAAGACCTTGCCACCCCACACGGTCACGTCGTCCAACAGTCCCATGGCCGGTCCTCACGTGGCCGTGTTGAGCGCGACCTTGATCCATCCCGGTTCGCGGCGGTCGAACTCGCGGTAGGCGGCCAGGACGTCGCTCATCGGCTCCTGCTCGGTGAGGAGCAGGGCCGGGTCCACCGCGCCGGCGGCGACGAGCTGGAGCAGGTGCGGCATGTAGTGGCGGTGGTTGCAGTTGCCGGTCTTGACGGTGAGGTTCTTGTTCATCACCACACCGATCGGGTAGCTGCTGACCGTTTGCGGATAGACGCCGATGATGCCGATCGTGCCGGCCTTGGCCACGGCCTGGGCCGCCCACCGCGACACCTGGCTCGGCGCGTCGCCGGGCGCCCACTGCCCGCTGCGCGCGTCGCTCTCGGGGGCGGTCTGGTCGCGCTCGGCGTCGAACTGCTCCGCCTGCTCGGCCGGCACGCCGGTCGCGGGCCGCTCCGCGTCGACCCCGACGGCGTCGATCACCCGGTCGACGCCGATGCCGCCGGTCAGGTCCTGGATCGCGGCCACCGGCTCCTCGGTGTCGAAATCGACGGTCTCGGCGTGCTGGGCCTGGGCGAGCGCGAGCCGGTCGGCGTTGTGGTCGACGGCGATGACCCGGCCGGCGCCCTGCAGGTAGGCGGAGAGGATCGCCAGCTGCCCGACCGGCCCGGCACCGAACACGGCCACGGTGTCGCCGGTGCTGACCTCGGCGAGCTTCGCGCCGAACCAGGCCGTCGGGAAGATGTCGGAGACCATGATCGCTTGGGCGTCGCTGACACCGGGCGGCACGGGCACGAGACTCGAGTTGGCGTACGGGGTGCGCGCGTACTCGGCCTGGAGGCCGTCGAAGGCCCCCGCCGCCTCGGGGCCGCCGTAGAAGGCGGTGCCGGCGAGCTTGCCGCCGGGGTTGGCGTTGTCGCACTGGGCCTGGTAGCCGGCCCGGCAGTAGGAGCAGTAGCCGCAGGAGATGGTCGACGGGATCACGACGCGGTCGCCGGTCGAGAAGTTGCGCACGCCCGACCCGACCTCGACGACCTCCCCCACGGCCTCGTGGCCGATCACCGTGCCGTCGCGCATCCCGGGCATCGTGCCCCGGACGAGGTGCAGGTCGGTGCCGCAGATGGCGCTGGTCGTGATCCGCACGATCGCGTCGGTGTCGGACTGGATCTTCGGTTCGGGCACGTCGTCGAGCCGAATGTCGCCGACGCCGTGCCACACCACTGCCTTCATGCCTGACTCCCTCGATCGTGACCGGTCCGCCCGGTGCGGTGTGCCTACCCGGCATCACCGCCGATATGCGGCCCGCTGCCGGGCGCGCCGCTTCAGTCCGAGGCTCGCCGCGCGGCCCGCCGGACGACGGCGAATGCGATTGCGCCGGCCAACAGCCAGGGTGCCGCGTTGAAGAACGGGTCCAGCGCCTGGTGCACGCGGTCGGCGCGCTGCTGGTCCTGGCGCGACGCCACCCCGTGGCCCGTGATCTCACCGCGGAGGCCGGTCTCGGTGATCGGGTTGTCGGGCCGTGTCGAGGCGAACGACCGCAGGATGCTCTCGACCGTGTCCACCCGGTCGGCGGCGAGCAGGAGCAGCCAGTGCGCCGCCCGGCCTTCGCTGTAGGCACGGTAGGCGTGCCGGCGGATCACCCCGGAGAGGCCGCGGGGCGGGCAGGTGGTGCCGAACACCGGCGTCAGGAACTTGTGCTCGACCGAGCGTTCCCGCGGCCGCCGTTCGGGCTGCCGTTCCGGGAACTCCCACCGCGCGATCGGGTCGAACCGCTCCTGCGGCACCGACGGCCGGTCGCTCGGGTCGAGGTCGACGCCCCAACCGGGGATGCGGGCGCGCAGCTCGTCGCTCGACTCGGCGAGCTTGGGCTTGTCGGGCGTGTAGGCCATGGTTCGCTCCGGCGGTCTCAGGCGGCGCTGGGCATGATGATCGGCTTGATGCAACCGTCGAGCCTCGCCGAGAAGATGTGGTACGCCTCGGCGATGTGCTCGAGCGGCACGCGGTGGGTGATGATGTCGCTGGGCTTCAGGTAGCCGTTGCGGATGTGCTCGAACAGCCGGGGCCACTGCCGCTTCACCGGGCACTGGTTCATCCGCAACGTGAGGCCCTTGTTCATCGCGTCGCCGAACTTGACCAGGCTGAACATCGGCCCGTAGGCGCCCATCACCGAGACGGTGCCGCCCTTGCGCACCGAGTCGATCGCCCAGTTGAGCGCGATGGGTGACCCGCCCTGCAGCTTGAGGCGCGTGGCCGTCACGTGCTGCAGGAAGTTGCCGTCCGCCTCCGCACCCGCGGCGTCGATCACGACGTCGGCCCCGAGGTGGTCGGTGAGGCGCTTCAGGTGCACCACGATGTCGTCGTACTCGACGAAGTTCAGGGTTTCCGCCTGCGCGAACTCGGCCGCCTTGGCCAGCCGGTAGTCGAGGTGGTCGATCACGATGACCCGGCCGGCGCCCATCAGCCAGGCGGACTTCGCGGCGAACAGGCCCACCGGCCCGGCGCCGAACACCACAACCACGTCCCCTTCGACGATGTCGCCGAGCTGCGCGCCGAAGTAGCCGGTGGCGAGGGCGTCGGTGAGCAGGACGGCGTCGTCCTCGTCCATCCACTCGGGAATGACCGTCGGCCCGACGTCGGCGAACGGCACCCGGACGAACTCCGCCTGGCCACCGTCGTAGCCGCCCGTCGTGTGCGAGTAGCCGTAGATGCCGCCGACGGCCGTCGCGTTCGGGTTGACGTTGTGACAGTTCGAATAGAGACCGCGGGCGCAGAAGTAGCAGGAGCCGCAGAAGATGTTGAACGGCACCATCACGCGGTCGCCGGGCTTCAGGTTCTCGACCGACGGACCGACCTCGTCCACGACGCCGATGAACTCGTGCCCGAAGGTCGTGCCGACCCGGGTGTCCGGCATCATGCCGTGGTAAAGGTGCAGGTCAGAGCCGCAGATCGCCGCCCGGGTCACCCGCACGACGGCGTCGTTCGGATGCTCGATCGACGGCCGGTCCTTCTCCTCCAGGCGGATCCGGTAGGGGCCCCGGTAGACCATGGCACGCATCAGCAACCTCCGCTGTCACGGACGGGCGTCCAGGCGGTGGCTACCCGCTCGAACCCGTCGCAAACAGCGGTCACCCGGTGAGCGCCCCGAGGCGGGGACAGACGCGGCGGGCGCTGTGCTCGTAGACCTTGGCCCGATCGGCGGGTGCCAGACGCAACCGACGAAGCCGAGCTCCGCGACGCAGCGCCGCAGCTCGGGCACCGACCGGGCGATGGCGCGTGTCGCGCGACTGCGGCAGCTGGCACACACCGGCGAACCGCCCCGTCACCCGGGCCACGAGGTCGTTGCGATGCCGGGCCGAGGCCGCACTGGTCGCCTCGTCGCCCGCGTGGTGGCCCATGGCCGACGCCCGCGGCGAGAGGATCGTGAGGTCGACACCCCCGCTCGTCCATCAGCCGCAACCGACTGTCCTCGATGGACGCACAAAGTGTCCGCATCGGAGATATACGGACGGTCGGGCGGCGAACCCGCCAGCTGGGCCTGCCGCCAAATGGTATGGGCGGCCGGCGCGACGACCGCGACCCAGCTGTTCAGTGGCCGCCTTACGCCGAGCCGGGAGGTAGGCCGCGCCGGCGCAGGCCCGCGGCGAGCGGGGCGCTGTCGAACGCGCCGGCAGCGAGGCGGCCGGCGACGGTCCGGGTGACGAGCCGGCGTGCCAGGCCAGGGAAGTGCCGGGCGACGGCCAGCTCCACCCGGCCCCGCCCGGTGGTGGCGAGGTCGGCCGGGGCGCGGCGGGCGGTGGCCGCCCGCAGCACCGCGGCGACCACGCCCTCGACGGGCTCGAAGCGGGACACCCCGTCCAGCGACAGGCCGGCGGCCGCGGTGGAGTCGTGGATCGGCGAGGCGACCATGCTCGGATAGACGACGCTGACGCCGATGTGGGTGCCGACCTCCAGGCGCAGGGCGTCGGCATAGGCGACGAGGGCACGCTTGCTGACGCCGTACGCGGCCGCCAGCGGCAGTGGCAGCAGCGCCATCCGGCTGGCGATGAACACGATCCGGCCCCGCGACTCCTCGAGCGCCGGGATCGCCGCCGCCGTCGTCGACCAGGCGGCCAGCAGGTTCACCTCGAGCTGCCGCCGCACCACCGCGTCCGGGGCGAGCTCGGCCGGCGCGGGGCCGCCGATGCCGGCGTTGTTGACGAGCAGGTCGAGCCCGCCGAGCCGGTCGACCGCCGTCGCCACGGCGGCGCGCACCTGGCCGGCGTCGGTGAGGTCACAGTGGATGGTCGCGCCGGCCAGGTCGAGGCCGACCACCCGCGCGCCGCCGGCTTCCAGGGTCGCCGTCAGCGCCCGGCCGATCGTGCCGGCCGCGCCGGTCACGACGACGCGCCTGCCGTGCAGCTTCACGGGACCTCCGTCCAGGCGACTCCCCTGCCCCGGGCCCGGCGGCGCCGGCCCTGGCGCAGCTCGTCGGCCGCGAGGGCGAGGTAGGCGTCGAAGTCGATGCGCATGGCGGTGCGCCGGTCGCCCCACCGCTGGTGGGCCCGACGCAGCCGGGCCGCCCGATCGGCCCGCTGCTCCGCCGGGGTGGGCAGGGCGTGGTCGCCGGCCAGGTGGGCCGCGACAAGCCGGGCCTGAGCCTCCACAATGGGCAGTGCGGCGCCGGTCGACTGCATCAGTCCCACGAGGAACAGGCCCGGCTCGTCGAGGTGGAAGACGTGTCGGTAGAGCGGCACCCGGTCGCCGGCCGCCGGCGGGTCGAGGAACGGGATCTCGGCCCGGTAGCCGGTGCACCACACCACCAGGTCGACCTCGTCGCGGCGGCCGTCGGCGAACTCGACGACCGCGCCGTCCGCGCCCGCGATCGCGCCCCGGACGGCGATGTCGCCGTGGCCGACCCGGGTCAGCAGCAGGTCCGACAGCGTCGGATGGTCCTGCAGGAACCCGTGCGCCGGCGCGGGCAGGCCGCGGGCACGCGGATCGCCGGCCGCGAGGCGCAGCGTCGCCTGGCTCACCACCTGCCGCAGCCGCCAGGGCAGCCGCTTGGCCAAGGCGCCGTTGAGCGTGTCGGACGGGCGGCCGAACAGGTATTTCGGCACCACCCAGACCCCGCGCCGCAACGAGAGGATCGTCCGCTCCGCCACCTGCGCCGCGTCGGCGGCGATGTCCATGGCCGAGTTGCCGCCGCCGACCACCAGCACCCGCTGCCCGGCGAGCTGGGCCGGCTCCCGGTAGTCGTGGCTGTGCAGCTGTTTCGACGTCAGCCCGGCCAGCACCGGATCCGGCGAGCGGGGCACGCTGTTGTGTCCGGACGCCACGACGACCGCGCTCGTGCGCACCGAGACGGGGCCTGCCGGCCCGGAAGCGGTCACCGACCAGTCGCCGTCCGGCGAGCGGCGGACCCCGGTGACGACGTGCCCGTGCCGGATCGCGGGCCGGAGTCCGAAGTGGTCGGCGTAGTCGGTCAGGTAGCCGAGAATCCGGTCGTGCCGCGGGTAGTCGGGCCAGTCGTCCGGCATCGGGAAGTCGGCGAACTGCGTGCGGGTGCGGCTGGTGTCGAGGTGCAGCGTGCGGTAGGCGCCCGAACCCGGCCCGTCAGCCATTGCACATCCGATCCATCGACATCTAACGTCGCGCGCATGACCCGGACCCCGCTCGATCCGGCCGTCGGCATCAGCACCGTGGCGCTGCCACGCGGCCGGTTGGCGGCCTTCGCCGGCGGGTCGATCGGGATGGGCGTGTGGATCACCGTACCCGGTCTGCTGCTGCTCTACTTCCTCACCGACGTGCTGGCCGTCTCCCCGCTGGTGGCCGGGTTCGCGCTGCTCGTACCGAAGATCGCCGATGTGCTCCTGCACCCGTTCGTCGGCCACTTCTCCGACGCGCAGCGCGCCCGGCACGGCCACCGGCTGGCCCTGATGCTGGTCGCCTGCCTGCTGCCGTTGGTGTTCGCGGGCATGTTCGCCGTGCCCGGCGCTCTGCACGGCAACGGCGCCGCGATCTGGGTGGCCGGGTTCTACGTCCTCGGTAACCTGCTCTACGCCGCCTACCAGGTCCCCTACCTGTCCACGCCGGCCGACCTCGCCATCGACTACCACGAGCGCACCCGGCTCATGTCGTTCCGGATGGTCGTGCTCACGGTCGGCATCCTGCTCAGCGGCGTGCTCGCCCCGGAGATCGTCGGCGGTGACGACCCCACCCGTCGCGGCTACCTGCTGATGGGCGTCGTGCTGGCCGCCGCCATGCTGGGCGCGATGGCCGTCGGGATCACCGGCGTGCGCCGGCTCGCCGCGGTCGCCGGCACGCCGGCCAACCCGGCACCACCACCCCTGCGCGGCGTACGCGTGCTCCTCACCTCCCTGCGCGACCCCCACTTCCGCCCGCTGGTCATCGCGTTCCTGCTCACCTCCACCGCGACGCACCTCGTGCTGGCCGCGGTCCCCTACTTCACCACCTACGAGCTGGGCGACTCCGGCCTGACCAGCGTGCTGATCGCCGCCTTCCTGGCACCCGCGCTGCTGGCCACGCCGGCCTGGCTCGCGGTCGCCCGGCGGATCGGCAAGCAGCGCGGCCTGCTGCTCGCCCAGGCCGTCTTCGCGGGCGGCTGCCTCGTCGTGGCGCTCGGTCACCACGCCCCGCTGGCCGTGCTGGTCGCCGTCGTGGCGGTGCTGGGCATCGCGTTCGCCGCGCTCCAGCTGCTCGCCTTCTCGATGCTGCCCGACGTGGTGGCCGCCGCGGCCGGCCGCAAGATCGCCGACGCCGGCAGCTACACCGGCGTCTGGACGGCGGCCGACTCCGCCGGCGGCGCCCTCGGTCCCTACCTCTACGCCGCGTGCCTGGCCATCGGCGGCTTCGTCGGCAGCGGCAGCGGCGACGACGTCGCGCAGACCGCCTCCGCGCTCGACGCCGTCCGCTACGGCTTCGCGATCGTCCCCGCCGTGCTGCTGCTGGCCGCGTTCCTCATCCAACGCCGCTACACCCTCGACCGGGCCGCAACCCCCGCGAGCTGATATTGAATGAGGGCATGAGCCAACCGTTCACTGACCTCGCCGGCACACTGCACCAGGAGACGATCGAGTCGGAGGTGCTGCGCGGCAACCCCCTCGGCGACCCGCACGTGCGGCCCCTGTGGGTCTACACCCCGCCCGGCTACGACGGTTCGACGGAGCGTTACCCCAGCATCTACGTGATCCAGGGCTACACCGGCCAGGTCGCGATGTGGGCCAACCGGCAGCCGTTCCGCCAGCCGTTCATCGAGACCGCGGACCAGGTGTTCGCGAGCGGCAGGGCGCCGGGCTGCGTGCTGGTCTACGTCGACGCCTGGACGGCCTACGGCGGCTCCCAGTTCGTGGACTCCGTCGGCACCGGCAACTACCACACGTACCTCTGTGACGAGGTCGTGCCCTGGGTCGACGCCCGGTTCCGGACGATCGCCGACCGGGAGTCGCGGGCCATCTCCGGCAAGTCGTCGGGCGGCTTCGGCGCGATGATCACCCCGATGCTGCGGCCGGACCTGTTCGGCTCGCTGGCCACGCACGCCGGCGACGCGCTCTACGAGTACTGCTACCTCAACGAGTTCGCCAAGTCGGTGCGGGCGCTGCGCGACTACGACGGCGACATCATGCGCTGGTGGGCCGACTTCCAGCAGCGGGTCTCGTTCACCAAAGAGGAGGACACGCTGCTCTGCCTGGTGCTCGGCTGCGCGGCCGCCTTCTCGCCGGACCCCGACGGCACGCCCCGGCTGCCGGTCGACCCGCGCTCCGGCCAGGTCATCCCCGAGCTGTGGGACCGCTGGCTGGCCTGGGACCCGATCCGCATGATCGACCGGTACGCCGAGCAGCTGCGCTCGCTGCGCGCGGTCTGGATCGATGCCGGCACCCGCGACGAGTGGTTCCTCGACCTCGGCGCCGAGGCGTTCAACGCGGGCCTGCGCCGCATCGGCGTGCCGGCCGAGAAGATCTCGTTCGAGCTGTTCCCGGCGGCCCACGGCGGCATCGACTACCGCTACCCGCTCGCGGTGGAGTGGCTCGCGCACCGGCTCGCCCGCTAGGCGCCTCACATCCAGGGTGCGGGCGCGGTGAGCGTGATTTCACCGCGCCCGCACACCGGCGGTCACGACCGCGCAACGCGCGCGCCCGAGAGTGGCCGCCATGACGACGACCACTGTCACCACGGCCGCGCCGGCGCCAACCAGGGGCTGGATCACCGACTGGCGCCCCGACGACCCGGAGTTCTGGGCCGCCACCGGCCGGCGGGTCGCCCGCCGCAACCTCGTCTGGTCGATCGCCGTCGAGCACTTCGGTTTCTCGATCTGGCTGCTCTGGAGCGCCGTCGCGGTGAGCCTGCCGGCGGCCGGCTTCGCGTTCACGGTCGACCAGCTGTTCTGGCTCGTCGCCCTGCCCAACCTGGTCGGCGCCGTCATGCGGATCCCCTACACGGCCGCCGTGGCCCGGTTCGGCGGCCGCAACTGGACCACGGTCTCGGCCGCGCTGCTGCTCGTGCCGCTCGGACTGATGGTGGCCTGCGTGACCAACCCGGCCACGCCCTACTGGGCGTTCGCCGTCGCGGCCGCCACGGCCGGGCTCGGTGGCGGCAACTTCGCCTCGTCGATGGCGAACATCTCGTACTTCTATCCCGAGCGGCACAAGGGCCTGGCGCTCGGGATCAACGCGGCCGGTGGCAACGTCGGCGTCGCCGTCGTGCAGTTCGTCGTGCCGCTGGTGGTCGTCGCCGGCGCCGGACTGCACCTCGCGTACGCCCCGCTGCTCTGGCTCCTGCCGGTCCTGCTGGCCACTGCCGGCGCCTGGCTGTGCATGGACAACCTCGCCGTGTCCCGGGCGCCCCTGCGGACGCAGGCCGCCGTGCTGCGGGACCCGCACACCTGGGTGATGTCGTTCCTCTACATCGGCACGTTCGGCAGCTTCATCGGCTACTCGGCGGCCCTGCCGTTGCTGATCAAGCACGAGTTCCCCGCGGTGTCCGG
Organism: Asanoa sp. WMMD1127; assembly: GCF_029626225.1. Lineage (NCBI taxonomy): Bacteria > Bacillati > Actinomycetota > Actinomycetes > Micromonosporales > Micromonosporaceae > Asanoa > Asanoa sp. WMMD1127. The sequence continues at coordinate 5,500,381 of NZ_JARUBP010000001.1, read as the reverse complement.
GGTCCTGTTCGCGGCCCTCGGCCCGCTGGTCGGCTCGGCGGCCCGGCCGGTCGGCGGCTGGCTCTCCGACCGGCTCGGCGGCGCCGTGGTGACCGTCGCGACGTTCGTCGTCATGGCCGCCGGCGTGGTCGCCGTGCTGGCCAGCCTGCGGTTCGACCGCTTCGCGCCGTTCCTCGCCGCGTTCCTGCTGCTCTTCGTGGCCAGCGGGGTCGGCAACGGCTCGACGTACCGGATGATTCCGGCGATCTTCCGGGGTCGCGACGGCGCCGGCACCCGGGCCGCCGCGGTCATCGGCATCGCGGCGGCCGTCGGGGCGCTCGGCGGGTTCCTGATCCCGCGGGGCTTCGGCATCTCGCTGGCCCGCACGGGCTCGATCGAACCGGCGCTGCTCGTCTTCCTGGCCGCCTACGCGGTCTGTGTGGCGGTGACCTGGTCGGTCTACCTCCGCCGGCCCACCGCCGTCTGATCTCACGGCCGCGGGGAGGTCGATGTGATGCGTGATTTTCAACCCGGTAACAGCCGGGAGGCGGCCGCGAAACCGCCGCTGGGGACCCTGACGAGCATGCCGGCCGACACGCACTGCCCCTACTGCGCCCTGCAGTGCGCGATGACGCTGCGCGCCGGGCCCGGCGGGGTGGCCGTCGACGGCCGGGACTTCCCGACCAACCGGGGCGGCCTCTGCCAGAAGGGCTGGACCTCGGCCGACCTGCTGCGCCATCCGGACCGGCTGACCACTCCCCTGGTCCGCGCCGGCGGCGGCCTGCGGCCGGCGACCTGGGCCGAGGCGCTGGACCGGGTGGTCGGCGGTGTCGACGCCATCCAGCGGCGACACGGACGCGATTCGGTCGCCGTCTTCGGCGGCGGCGGGCTGACCAACGAGAAGGCGTACGCCCTCGGCCGGTTCGCCCGGGTCGCCCTGCGCACCCGGACGATCGACTACAACGGCCGGTTCTGCATGTCGTCGGCCGCGGCGGCCGGCGCGCGGGCGTTCGGCGTCGACCGCGGGCTGCCGTTCCCGGTCGACGACATCGCGGCCGCCGACGCGGTCCTGCTGGTCGGCGCCAACCCCGCGGAGACGATGCCCCCTTTTCTGCGCCACCTCGACCGGTCCGGCCTGGTCGTCGTCGACCCGCGGCGCACCGCCACCGCCCGGCAGGCGGCCCTGCACCTGCAGCCGACGCCGGGCACCGACCTCGCGCTCGCCAACGGTCTCCTGCACATCGCGGTCACCGAGGGACACCTCGACCGGGCGTACGTGGACGCGCGCACCACCGGCTTCGACGCCGTCCGCGCGGCCGTCGCGCAGTGGTGGCCGGCCCGGGTCGAACGGCTGACCGGGGTGCCGGTGGCCGACCTCCACGCGACCGTCGAGCGGCTCGCCGGCGCGCGGCGGGCGATGGTGCTGACCGCCCGCGGCGCCGAACAGCACGCCAAGGGCACCGACACCGTGACGGCCTTCGTCAACCTCGCCCTCGCGCTCGGGCTGCCCGGCCGGCCGGGCAGCGGCTACGGGTGCCTGACCGGGCAGGGCAACGGGCAGGGCGGGCGGGAGCACGGGCAGAAGGCGGACCAGCTGCCCGGCTACCGGCGGATCGACGACCCGGCCGCGCGGGCGCACGTGGCCGCGGTGTGGGGCGTGCCGCCCGAGGACATCCCGGGGCCGGGACCCTCGGCGTACGAGCTGCTCAGCTCCGACGCCGTGCGGGCCCTGCTGGTGTTCGGCTCCAACCCGGCCGTCTCCGCTCCCCGGGCCGCCGGCGTCGAGCGCTGGCTGCGCGGCCTCGACCTGCTCGTGGTGGCCGACTTCGTGCTCTCCGAGACGGCCGCCCTCGCCGACGTCGTCCTGCCGACCACCCAGTGGGCCGAGGAGGACGGCACGATGACCAACCTCGAGGGGCGGGTGATCCGGCGGCGGCGCGCGGCCGCGCCGCCGCCGGGTGTCCGGACCGACCTCGCCGTCCTGGCCGAGCTGTCGGGCCGGCTGGGCGCGCCGACCTCCGACGACCCGCGGGCGGTCTTCGACGAGCTGCGGCGGGCCAGCGCCGGCGGCGTCGCGGACTACGCGGGGATCACCTGGGACCGGATCGACGCCGAGGGTGGCGTGTTCTGGCCGTGCCCCGACGAGACGCATCCCGGCACTCCCCGGTTGTTCCTCGACCGGTTCGCCACGCCCGACGGCCGGGCCCGGTTCGTGGCGGTCGAGCACCGCCCGGCCGCCGAGGAGCCCGACGCCGACTATCCGCTCTACCTGACCACCGGGCGGGTGCTGACGCAGTACCAGTCGGGAGCGCAGACCCGGCGCGTGGCGGCGCTGCCCGGCGAGCCCTTCGTCGAGCTGCATCCGGACCTCGCGGAGCGGCTCGGTGTCGCCGACGGCGCGCCCGTCAGGGTGGCCACCCGGCGGGGCACGGCGACGGCGCCGGCCCGGCTGAGCGACGCGATCCGGGCCGACACGGTGTTCATGCCGTTCCACTACGCCGGCGCGGCGCGGGCCAACACGCTGACCAACGCCGCGCTCGACCCGGTCTCGCGGATGCCGGAGTTCAAGGTCTGCGCGGCCCGGGTGACGCCGGCATGAGGGTCCTGGTGGTGGGCTACGGGATGGCCGGCTCGCGGGTGGTGGCCGAGCTGCGGGCCCGGGCCGCCGACGTCAAGGTGACCGCGCTGGGCGCCGAGCCGCACCGCCCCTACAACCGGATCCTGCTGTCGAACCTGCTCGCCGGGAAGGTCGGCGAGGACGACCTGGCCATCGCGGCCGCGCCGGCCGGCGCCGACGTGCGCCTCGGCGAGCCGGTGGTCGCCGTCGACCGCGGCCGCCGGGTCGTCCGCACGGCGCAGGAGGAGCACGCGTACGACGCGCTGGTCCTGGCCACCGGCTCGGCGCCCGTGGTGCCGCCGCTGCCGGGGCTGGACGGGCCCGGCGTGCACGCCTTCCGCACCCTCGACGACTGCCGCCGGATCGTGGCCTCGGCGTCCCGCGCCCGCCGGGCGGTGGTCCTCGGCGGCGGCCTGCTCGGTGTCGAGGCGGCCCGGGGCCTGGCCCTGCGCGGGTTGGCGGTCGACATCGTCCACGTCGGACCGCACCTGATGGACCGGCAGCTCGACGGCGACGGCGCCCGGGTGCTGGCCCGGACGCTGGCCGACCTCGGCGTCCGGGCGCACGTCGGCGCGACCGCTCGCGAGTGGACCGGCGGGGCGCTGCGGCTGGCCGACGGGGCGGAGCTCCCGGCCGACGTGCTCGTGGTGGCCTGCGGCGTGCGCCCCGACACCCGGCTGGCCGCCGCGGCCGGTCTGGCGGTCGGTCGCGGGGTGGTCGTCGACGACGCCATGCGGACCGGCGACCCGCGCGTCTACGCGATCGGCGACTGCGCCGAGCACCGCGGCACCGTCTACGGGCTCGTCGCGCCGGCCTGGGACCAGGCCGCCACCGTCGCGGACCAGCTCACCGGGGGCGGTGCCGCCTACCGGGGATCGCGGGTGGTGACGCGGCTCAAGGCCAGCGGCGTGGACCTCGCGGCGATGGGCTCCCCGCACGCCGGCGCCGGCGCCGAGGTCGTCAGCTTCGCCGATCCGGCCCGCGGCACGTACGCCCGGCTGGTGATCGAGGATAACCGGGTCGCCGGAGCGGTGCTGCTCGGCGACAACCCGATGGTCGGCGCGGTCGTGCAGCTCTTCGACCGCAACGCCGAGGTGCCGGCCGACCGGCGGTCGCTGCTGCTGGGCCGGGCCCACGGCGGCGAGCCGGCGGCCGCGGTGGAGTCGCCGGCGCTGATGCCGGACAGCGCGGTGGTCTGCCGGTGCAACACGGTCCGGAAGGCGGCCATCACCGCGGCGTGGCGGGCCGGCGGGCGGACCGTCGGCGACGTGGTGGCGGCGACCCGGGCCACCACCGGGTGCGGTAGCTGCCAGGACGCGGTCTGCGGACTCGTGTCCTGGCTGTCGTCTGTGGATCCGAGCACGGAGGTCGCGGCATGAGGCTCGTCGTCGTGGGCAACGGAATGGTCGGGCAGCGGTTCGTGGAGGCGCTGGCCGCCCGGGACACCGACCGGCGCTGGTCGGTGACCGTGCTGGCCGAGGAGCGCCGGCGGGCGTACGACCGGGTGCGGTTGTCGGCCTTCTTCGACGGCGCCACGGCGGAGGACCTGACGCTCGCGCCGGCCGGTGTCCCGTCCGGTGTGGACATCCGCCTCGGTGAGCCGGCGCTGGCGGTGGACCGGGCGCGGCGGGTGGTGCGGACCGCGGTCGGGAGCTATCCCTACGACGTGCTGGTGTTCGCCACGGGGTCGCGGGCGTTCGTGCCGCCGGTGCCGGGCCGGGACGCGCCGGGCTGCTACGTCTACCGGACGCTCGACGACCTGGAAGCGTTGCGGGCGCACGCTTCCGGTCGGAGCGCCGGGGTGGTCGTCGGAGGCGGACTGCTCGGGCTGGAAGCCGCCAACGCGTTACGACTGCTCGGGTTGCGGCCCTCCGTCGTGGAGTTCGCACCGCACCTCATGCCGATGCAGCTCGACGCCGCCGGCGGCGCCATGCTGCGCCGCCGCATCGAGGAGCTCGGGATCGACGTGCACACGGGCACGGCCGTGTCCTCGGTCGCGCCGGCCGGCCCACGGCTGCGGGTCGACACCACCACCGAGGCCGCGTTCGACACCGACGTGGTGGTGTTCGCGGCCGGTGTGCGGCCGCGCGACGAGCTGGCCCGGGCGGCCGGGCTCGCCGTCGCGGACCGTGGCGGGATCCTGGTCGACGCGACGATGCGGGCCGGCGACCCGGACGTCTACGCGATCGGCGAGTGCGCGGCCGTCGACGGGCGGTGCTACGGCCTGGTCGCGCCCGGCTACGCGATGGCCGACGTCGTGGTCGACCGGCTGCTGGGCGGCGACGCCCGCTTCGGCGGCGCCGACACCTCCACCAAGCTCAAGCTGCTCGGCGTCGACGTGGCCAGCTTCGGCGAGCCGGCCGGACCGCTGGACGTGGTCTACGCCGACCCGGCCCACGGCCTCTATGCCAAGCTGGCGCTGACCGACGACGCGCGGACGCTGCTCGGTGGGATCCTGGTCGGCGACGCGAGCGCGTACGCCTCGCTGCGGGCCGCCGTCGGCGGGCCCGTGCCGGGCAAGCTGGCCGACTTCCTGTCGACCGGCGCCCCGGAGGTCGCGCTGCCGGGCGACGCCCAGGTGTGCAGCTGCAACAACGTGCGCAAGGACGCGGTGCTGGCGGCGGTGGCCGACGGGTGCCACGACCTGCCGGCGGTCAAGGCGTGCACGCGGGCCGGCACCACCTGCGGGTCCTGCGTGCCGTTGCTCAAGTCGCTGCTGGCGGAGGCCGGTGTCGCGCAGTCGACGGCGCTCTGCGAGCACTTCGCGTACTCGCGGCAGGAGCTGTTCGATCTGATCCAGGTGCGCGGGATCCGCACCTTCTCGGCTCTGGTGGCCGAGCACGGCACCGGACGTGGCTGCGACATCTGCAAGCCGGTGGTGGCCTCGATCCTGGCGTCGCTCGGCACGGGGCACATCCTCGACGGCGAGCAGGCGGCGCTCCAGGACACCAACGACCACTTCCTGGCCAACATCCAGCGCGACGGCACCTATTCGGTCGTGCCGCGGATTCCGGGTGGCGAGATCACGCCCGACAAGCTGATCGTGATCGGCGAGGTGGCGCGCGACTTCGACCTCTACACGAAGATCACCGGTGGGCAGCGCATCGACCTGTTCGGGGCGCGGGTCGAGCAGCTGCCCGAGATCTGGCGGCGGCTGGTGGCGGCGGGGTTCGAGTCGGGCCACGCGTACGGGAAGGCGTTGCGGACGGTGAAGTCGTGCGTCGGGTCGACGTGGTGCCGCTACGGGGTGCAGGACTCGGTCGGGCTGGCGGTGGCGCTGGAGCTGCGCTACCGCGGCCTGCGGGCGCCGCACAAGATCAAGTCGGCGGTGTCCGGGTGCGCGCGGGAGTGCGCCGAGGCCCGGAGCAAGGACTTCGGGATCATCGCGACCGAGAGCGGGTGGAACCTCTACGTGGGCGGCAACGGCGGCTTCCGGCCGCGGCACGCGGAGCTGTTCCTGTCCGATGTGGACACCGACACCCTGGTCCGGACGGTCGACCGGTTCCTCATGTACTACATCCGCACCGCGGACCGGCTCCAGCGCACGGCGGCCTGGCTCGAAGGGCTCGACGGTGGCCTCGACCACCTGCGGGCCGTCATCGTCGACGACCGGCTCGGGCTCTGCGCCGACCTCGACGCGGCGATGGCCCGGCACATCGGTTCCTACACCGACGAGTGGCGGGCGGTGCTCGACGATCCGGTGAAGCTGCGCCGGTTCGCCTCCTTCGTCAACGCGCCCGACACGCCGGACCCGTCCATCTCGTTCGGCCGCGAGCGCGGTCAGCCCGTGCCGGCCGTGGCGCTCCCCGTGCCGGAGGTGCGGCGGTGACCCGCTGGACGCCGGTCTGCCGGCTCGCCGACCTGCTGCCGGAGCGGGGCGTCGCGGCACTGGTCGGCGCCGAGCAGGTGGCGGTGTTCCGGCTGCACGACGACCGGCTGCGGGCCATCGGCAACCGCGACCCGGTCAGCGGCGCGCACGTGCTGTCCCGGGGCGTGGTCGGCACCCGCGGCAGCCGGCCGGTGGTGGCGTCACCCATGCACAAGCAGGCGTACGACCTCGACACCGGCGAGTGCCTCGACGCGGCGGCCAGCGTCCCGGTGTTTCCCGTCCGCGTCCGGGGCGGCGTGGTCGAGATCGGGGCGCCGTGACCGCGGACCTGCGAGGCTTCACCGTGGCGATCACCGCCGAGCGCCGGCGCGAGGAGCTGGCGGCGTTGTTCGAACGCCGGGGCGCCCGCGTGGTGTCGGCGCCGGTCATCACGATCGTCCCGCTGCTCGACGACGAGGCGCTGCACGCCGCCACGCTCGCCTGCGTCGCGCACGCCCCGGACGTCGTGGTCGCCACCACCGGCATCGGCTTCCGCGGCTGGCTGGAGGCGGCCGAGGGCTGGGGCGTCGGCGACGCGCTGCGCGGCGGCCTGCGGGCGGCCCGGATCATCGCCCGCGGCGCGAAGCCGTGCGGGGCGATCCGCGCCGCGGGCCTGTCCGAGCAGTGGTCGGCGCCCACCGAGTCGTGCGCGGAGATCCTCGAGAAGCTGCGCACCGAGGGCGTCTCGGGTCGGCGGATCGCGGTGCAGCTCCACGGCGGCCCGCAGGACGAGTTCGTCGGCGCGCTGCGGGCGGCCGGCGCCGAGGTCGTCGAGGTGCCCGTCTACCGCTGGACGGCCCGCGACGACGCCGAGCCGGTGCGCCGGCTGGTCGAGCAGATCGTCACCGGCCAGGTCGACGCGGTCACCTTCACCAGCGCGCCCGCCGTCACCGCGCTGCTCGACGCCGGCGGCGACCGGGCCGGCGCATTGCTCGACGCGTTCCACGCCGGGGTGCTGGCCGCCTGCGTCGGGCCGGTCACCGCGGCGCCGCTGCGGGACCGGGGGGTGCCCGCGCTGGTGCCCGACCGGGCCCGATTGGGCGCCCTGGTCCGGGCCGTCACGCAGGCGCTGCCGGAGCGGGCGCGGCGGCTCACCGTGGCCGGCCTGCCGGTCGAGCTGCGCGGCCACGCGGTGCTCGTCGACGGCGAGCTGCGTGCGGTCGCGCCGGCCTCGATGGCGCTGTTGCGGGCATTGGCGGACCAGCCCGGGGCGGTGGTGCCCCGGGCCCGGCTCGCGGCGGCCCTCCCCCGCGGCGCCGAGGGGCACGCCGTCGACATGGCCGTGGCCCGCCTGCGGTCCTCGCTCGGCGCGGCCGACCTGGTCGAGACCGTCATCAAGCGCGGCTACCGACTGCGGGTGTCGGCATGAGCTTGCTGCTCGTCGCGCACGGCACCCGGGTGCCCGCCGGCCAGGCGCAGATCCGCCGCCTGGCCCGGCGGGTCGCCCGCCGCGGCCCGGACGTGCGGCTGGCCTACGTCGACGTCCAGGCGCCACACGTCCGGGACGTCGCGGCGGCGCTGGACGGCCCGGCCGTCGTGGTGCCGCTGCTGCTTACCAGCGGCTACCACGTGCGGGTCGACATCGCCGAGGCGACGGACGGCGTCGACGCCGCGGTGACGCCACCCCTCGGGGCGGACGCGCGGCTCCTGGACGTGCTGGCCGACCGGCTCGCCGCGGCCGGTCCGGCCGACGCGGTGGTGCTGGCGGCGGCCGGCTCCAGCGACCCTCGGTCCCGGGCCGAGGTGGCGGCCGTGGCGGCGGCACTGCCGGCGCCGACCGTCGTCGCGTACGCCGCGACCGCCGCGCCGACGGTCCCCGAAGCGGTCCAGGACCTGCGGGCCCGGGGCGCGCGGCGGGTGGTGGCCCTGGCCTACCTGCTGGCCGACGGCCGGTTCCACCGCACCCTGGGCCGGTCGGGCGCCGACGTGGTCACGCCGCCACTGGCCGGTCACCCCGCCGTCGTCGACATCGTCGTGGACCTCGCGGCCGCGGCCAGTCGGGTCCACTGTGGAATCGGGCGGCCGTCGCGGCGGAACCAGCTCATCGTCTCGTCCTGCGGCCAGCCCTCGGGCGAGTCCTCCCACTGCTCCTGTCGCCCGTACACGGTGAGGTCGAGCAGTTGCAGTGCCGGCATCATGGCCTCGACGCCGCGGCCGTCGGTCTCGTAGGTCTGGAACACGCGGTCGCCGTCGCGCAGGTAGGTGGTGATCCAGCCGTCGGAGACGCCGGGCGAGTCGACGCCGTCGACCGAGTACCACGGCGCCTGGTAGCCCATGAACTCGCGGAACGGCGCGAACTCCGCGTACGGGCCCTGGCACCAGATCGCGAACGTCACGTCGCGGGCCTCGAGATAGGTGGCGTCCTGGAAGTTCCAGATCGTGGCCGTGCAGCCTCGGCACTGGTCGGCGAAGTCCTTGCCCCGATGCCACATGTGCTTGCAGACCAGCAGCTGGTCGCGGCCCTCGAAGATGTCCAGCAGCTTCGTCGGGCCGTTCGCGCCGACCAGCTCGACGGTGGCGTCGACCTCCACCATCGGCAGCCGACGACGGGCGGCGGCGAGGGCGTCGCCCGCCCGGGTGTGCGCCTTCTCGCGGGTCAGCAGCTCGGCGCGGGCGCGCAGCCAGGTGTCCCGGTCGACGATCGGTGGTCGCATCTCGTCCTCCTCGGATCGGTGTCGTCGGGAGTACTGACGAGCGACCGGCGATTCGTCATCGCCGGCGTTAGCCTTGCGGCGTGCGGGACCGGGACGCGTGGCTGGCGGCGGCGTACGACGACCATCGCCGGGAGCTGCAAGCGCACTGCTACCGGCTGGCCGGCAACGTGGCCGACGCCGACGAGCTGACGCAGGAGACGTTCCTGCGCGCGTGGCGGGCCCGGGACCGGTTCGACGGACGGGCGTCGGCGCGGACCTGGCTCTACCGGATCGCCACCAACCTGTTCCTCGACAGCCGCAAGGCCGCCGCGCGGCGCACCACCCCGGCCGGCGACGTGCTCGAGTGGGACGCGACGATCGGCCCGTACCCCGACGTGGCGGCCGGCGTCGCCGACGCCGAGCTGGTGGAGCTCGCGCTGATCGCGGCGCTCATGCACCTGCCGCCGCGGCAGCGGGCGGCGTTCGTGCTGCGCGACGTCAGCGGGTGGACGCCCGCCGAGGTCGCCGAGTCGCTCGGCGTGGCCGTGCCGGCCGCCAACAGCCTCGTCCAGCGGGCCCGCCGCACGATCCGGGAGCACGCCCCGGCGGACCCGGGCGACTGGCGCCGACCGGCGCTCACGGCCGACGACGAGGAGATCCTGCGGCGCTACGCGGCAGCTTCCGACGCCGAGTCGATCCGCCTGCTGCTCGCCGACGACGTGCGGATCACCATGCCGCCCGACCCGCCGGTCGTCGGCATCGACGCGGTGACCGGGTTCCTGACCCGGCCGCTGGACTGGCGCACCGTCCCCACGCGCGCCAACGGGCGTCCGGCGCTGGCCAACTACCTCCGGCACCCCGGCAGCCCGGTCCACGAAGCCCTCGTCGTCGACGTGCTCCGCGTCGTCGACGGCCGGATCGTCGAGATCAACGCGTTCGTCGGCGCCCACCATGTGGCCGCGCTCGGTCTGCCGGCGACCGCCCCGGGTTAAGGTCCACACCATGCGTTCCGGGCAGCGGCCACCGGCCCTCGGCCTCGTGGCCCTGCTGGCGACCCTGCCGGGCGTCGTGGTGGCGCTGGCCGGCCTGCACCCGGCGCCACCGGTCGCCGCGGTCGTCTTCGGAGTGGCGATCGTCGGCGCCGCGTTCCTGCTGGCCTGGGCGGCCGAGGCGGCGCAGGTCGACATCTCCGCCGGCCTGGCGGTCGCGGTGCTGGCGCTGATCGCGGTGCTCCCCGAGTACGCCGTCGACTTCGTGTTCACCGCCCGCGGCGGCGAGGCGGTCGCCACGTACGGCCCGTCCTGCCTCCCACCGGGCGAGGAGACCTCGTCGTGCTCGCTGGCGCTGGCCAACATGACCGGCGCCAACCGGATCCTGGTCGGCGTCGGCTGGGCCCTGGTCGTGCTGATCGCGTGGCGGCGGATGCGGCGCCGGGGCGACCCGCCGGAACGGGCGACCCGGGTCACCCTCGCCCGCCCGGACGCGGTGCCGCTGGCCTTCCTCGCGCTCGCGTCGGTCTACTGCCTGGTGCTGCCGTTCAAGCGCACCCTGTCGCTGGTGGACACCGTGGTGCTGCTGGCCGTCTTCGTCGCGTACAGCTGGCGGGTCTCCCGCGCCCCCGCCGGTGAGCCGGACCTGATCGGCCCGTCGGCCTGGGTCGGTGGCCTGCCCCGCCGCCCGCGGCGGCTGACGGTCGTGTCCCTCTTCGTCGCGGCGGCCGCGGTCATCCTGCTCACCGCCGAACGGTTCGCGGAGTCGCTGGTGGACACCGGCGCGCAGCTCGGGATCAGCGAGTTCCTGCTCGTGCAGTGGCTGGCCCCGCTCGCCTCCGAGGCGCCCGAGCTGCTCGTCGCCGGCCTCTACGCGTGGCGGCTGCACACCACGGAGGCGCTCGGCGCGCTGGTGTCGTCGAAGGTCAACCAGTGGACGCTGCTGGTCGGCACCCTGCCCATCGTGTTCGCCGCGTCCAGCGGTGGCTGGTCGGGCCTGCCGATCGAGCCCGCGCAGCGCGAGGAGCTGCTGCTCACCGCGGCGCAGTCGATCCTGGCCGTCTCGCTGCTGGTCGGTCGCGAGCTGACCCTGCGCGCCGCCATGCTGCTGCTGGGTCTGTTCGTGGCCCAGTTCGCGCTCAGCGCTGCGGTGCCGGCGTCGTGGCGCGGGAGCGAGCTGATCGTGCTGTCGCTGGTCTACCTGGCGCTGGCGGTGGCGGCGCTGGTCCGCAACCGCCGGCACGTGGTGCCGCTGTTCCGCGACGGGCTGGTCACGCCGTACCGCGTGCTCGGCGGCGACATGTGCTGCACGATGACCGCCGGCAACCTGCGGCTGCGGGAACGCCGGTCCCCGGTGCGCGCCGGCGCCGATCAGTAGAGCGTCACCCCGGGCAGTGGGACCGCGTTGATCAAGCGGCGAAGGCGGCAGAGTTCACGCCCGGGGGCGACCCGGTGGCGCGCGGCCTCGATATCGCCCTGGTCGAGGGTGGCGTGATCGCCCGCCTCTACACTCTGCTGCGCGGCGCCTGAACGGTCGCGCTCGCCAGGTCCGCGGTCGCGTCCGCCGCCCGCGCGACCAGCACCGGGCAGTGGGCGTAGCGCAGCAGCTGGCGGGCCGTCGCGCCCACCCGGAGCCCGCGGAACCCGCCGCGCCGCCCGGATCCGATGACGACGAGCTGGGCGTCGCGGGACGCGTCGACGAGCGCGGCCGCGGGGTCCGCCGACGGGACGCGGGTCGTCACCGTGACCGCCGGATGGGCCCGCCGGCCCTCCGCCAGCAGGTCCGTCAGCACCTCAGCGGCTTCCGGGTCCGCCACGGCGCCGCGCGGCCGGCCCGGTGGCGGCCACGCCCGGACGGCGGTCAGCGGGGCGTTCCGGGCCGACGCCTCGGCGAAGGCCGTCGACACGGCGGCCCGCCCGCCGGGCGAGTCGTCGACCCCGACCACCACTAGGCCGCGCGCCGGCCGGCCGGCGTCGGCGGCCCGGACCACCGCGACCGGACCGGCGGCGTGGGTGACGACCTCGGCGGCGACCGAGCCGATGAGCAGCCCTGCGACACCGCCGCGGCCGCGGTTGCCCACGACGACCAGCAGCGCTCCCGATGAGAGGTCGGCGAGCATCGCGGCCGCCGGGCCCTCCACGACGAGGCCGTCCACCGGCACGTCCGGGTTGGCCTCGGCGAGCACCGACACCGTCCGCGCGACCGCCCGCTCGGCGTCGCGGTACGTCTCGCTCCGCGGCCAGTTCTCCGCACGCGGGGTCGCCGGTCCGACGCGTACCGGCCACTCGACGACCTCGACGAGCCGCACCCGGCCGTACGACCGGCGCGCTTCGTCGAGTGCCCACCCCACCGCCGCCCGCGCGGCGGCCGAGCCGTCGTACCCGACCAGGATCGTCCCGTGGTCCATGACGATCACCCCTGCCCTCCAGCTTCCCCGCTCGGAAGGGCCGGCCGCCACGCCAATCGTGGTGCCGGAGTGGCCCGTGTGGCCGGGGCTCAGCGTGGCGTGGGCACGACCAGCACCGGTCGGTGGGCGTGATGCAGGACGGCCATGGCGGTGCTGCCGAGGAGGATCTCGCGCATCGCCGATCGGCCCCGGGAACCGACGACGATGACGGCGGCGGCCTCCTGCCGGGCGTACGTCGCGAGCGCGTCGGCGACCGACCGGCCCGGCGCCCCAAGCCGGCGACCGGCGAGCAGGTGGGTCACCGTGACGTCGGCGGTCGTCTCCTGGTCGCCGACACCGGCCGCCAGCAGCCGCCGGCCGGGGAAGAGTCGTGCGGCCGCCGCCATGGCCCCGCGGGCGCCGTCGGAGCCGTCCCAGCCGACCACCACCGGTCCCGCGTCGAGGGCGTCCTCCTCGGCCGACAGCAGCGGGTGCGGCACCACCAGAGCGGGTCGGGGCGTGTAGTGCACGACCATGTCGGACACGCTGCCCAGCACCGCTTTGGTGCCGCCGAGGCCCCGGGAGCCGAGCAGCACCACGTCGGCGTCGAGCTCCTCGGCCAGCTCGCTGACCCGCAGCCCGTCGCCGCCGTAGCTGCGGGCGACGACCGGCTCGGCCCGCCAACCGGCGGCCTGGGCGAGAGTGACCCCGGTCGCCGCCGTGCGCTCGGCCTCGCGGGCGCCCTCCCGTTCGACCGCCGCCATGAAGTCCTTGACGTCGCCGCTCGCGGTCCAGAGCCGCTGGCGGAGCCCGGCGCTGGCGAACGGGGCGGTCCACAGGTGGAGGATCCACGCCCGGGCCCGCGGGAACAGCCGGGCGGCCGCGTCGATCGCCGCGCCGGCGGCCGGAGAACCGTCGAAGCCCGCGAGCACGCGGACCGGCTCGTCATCCGTCACGACCTCCAGCTTCGCGGGTCAGGGGCGCGGCCGGACGGGGTTTGGACACATCTCCATGCGCCGACCGGTCGGGACCATCGGCCCACTGTGGACCGGTCCGAGGTCCTCCCCGTCCCGGTCCGGCGGCCCTGACCGGGCGGCGGGGACCGGACCTACGTTCGAGTCGAGGCCAATCGACGAAGGAGACGGACCATGAGGACCTGGCAGGTCGGCGACGTCATGACCAACGACGTCGCGGCGGTGGACGCGGGCACGCCGTACCGGCGGATCGTCGACGTGATGACCGCCCGGCACGTCAGCGCGGTGCCGGTGGTGGACGAGGACCGGCGCGTGCTCGGCGTGGTGTCCGAGGCCGATCTGCTGCACAAGGTGGAGCTGGTCGGCCGGCCGCACGAGCCGCGGCTGTTCGAGGGGAAGCGCCGGCACGCGGCGCGGGTCAAGGCCGACGCGCACGACGCCCGCGAGCTGATGACCGCGCCGGCCGTCACCACGATGGAGAACGCGACGCTGGTCGAGGCGGCCCGGACCATGGACCGCGAACGGGTCAAGCGCCTGCCGGTGGTCGACCACCTCGGCCGGCTCGTCGGGATCGTGTCCCGCGCCGACCTGCTCAAGGTGCACCTGCGGCACGACGACGACATCCGCCACGACGTGGTCACCGAGGTGCTCCACCGCGTGCTGGGCGTCAGCGACGACGCGGTCGCCGCGACCGTGACCGACGGCGTCGTCACGCTGACCGGGCGGCTCGACCGGCGCAGCTCGGCCGAGCTCGCGGCGCACCTGGCCGCCCAGGTCAGCGGCGTCGTCGAGGTGGTCGACCGGATCGCGTTCGACGTCGACGACGTGACACCGCTATTTGTCGCCTAGGAGGCGGGTGGCCAGGACGGCGGCCTGGGTGCGGCGTTCGAGGCCGAGCTTGGCCAGCAGGCTGGAGACGTAGTTCTTGACGGTCTTCTCGGCCAGGAACATCTCCGCCGCGATCTCGCGGTTGGTGCGGCCCTGCGCGATGTGCTCGAGGATCCGGCGTTCCTGGTCGGTGAGGGCCTTGAGCTCGTGGGGCTCCTCGACGCCGCTGCGGATGCGGTCCAGCACCCGCTGGGTGACCGCCGGGTCCAGCATCGACTGGCCGGCGGCCACCCGGCGCACGCCCTCGACCAGGTCGGTGCCGCGGACCTGCTTGAGCACGTAGCCCGCCGCGCCCGCCATGATGGCCGCGAAGAGCGCCTCGTCATCCTCGTACGACGTCAGGATCAGTCCCCTGATGGACGGGTCGACGGCCCGGACGTCGCGGCACACGTCGATGCCGCTGCCGTCGGGCAGCCGCGCGTCGAGGATCATCACGTCCGGCCGGAGCGCCGGGATGCGGGCCGTGGCCTCCTTGGCGAGCCCGGACTCGCCGACGACCTCGATGTCGTCGTGGCTCTCCAGCAGGTCGGTCAGGCCGCGGCGGACCACCTCGTGGTCGTCGAGCAGGTAGACGCGGATCACGGCCCCCATTCTCTACCGCGGCGCGGGGCCGACGCACCGGGCCGGCCGGCCCGTCGGCTCGGGACCTCCGCCCCTGCCGGGCCCACCCCGGGCGGCGAACGATCGGGGGCATGGAACACAACGGGTACGGCCCGGCCGAGCTGTCCGCCGCCGTCGAGCTGGCCGTCCGCGCGCCGTCGATGCACAACAGCCAGCCGTGGCGGTTCGGGCTGGCCGGCGGCGCGATCGAGGTGCTCGTCGACCCGGCCCGGCTCCCGGCGATCCCGGCCCGGGACTGGGCGGGACTGGTCAGCTGCGGCGCGGCCGTCTTCAACCTGCGCCTGGCGCTCGCCGCGCTGGGCCGGCCGGCGGTCGCGGTCGTCCGCCCGTCAGGCGACGCCGCACTGGTCGCCCGGCTGGTGCCCGACGCGCCCCGGCCCCCGTCCGGCGCGGAGCGGGCGCTGTGCGCCGCGATCCCCCGCCGGCACAGCAACCGAGCGCCGTTCAGCACGGCGAAGGTCCCCGCCGACCTGCGGTTCCGGCTGCGGGAGGCGGCCCGGGCCGAGGGCGGCTGGCTCGACCTGATCATCGGAACGAGCGCGGTCGACGCCCTCGCCGAGGTGGTCAACGCGGCCAACCGGGTGCTGCGCCGCGACGAGGCGTACGCGGACGAGCTGGCCCGCTGGCGTCGCGACACGATCTCCCCCGACGGCGTCCCGGTCCGTGCCGCCGGCTATGCCCCGGAGCCGCAGGACCTCCTGCCGATGCGCGCCTTCGGTGGCCGCACCCGGCCGCCCGGCCGCGACTACGAGCCCGAGCCGCTGGTGGCCGTGCTCGGCACCGCGACCGACGGCCCGGCCGACCAGGTGACCGCCGGCCAGGCGCTGCAGCGGGTGCTGCTCACCGCCACCGACGCCGGGCTGGCCGTCTCGCTGTTCTCGCAGCCGATCGAGGTGCCGGTGGCGCGGGAGCGGCTGCGGTCGGCCCTGGGCCGTCAGGGCGTGCCGCAGATGGTGCTGCGGGTCGGCTACGGCCACCCTGGGCAGCCGAGCCTGCGCCGGCCGGCGGCCGCGGTCATCGACTGATCGGCACCGACCAGCGCAGCAGGGTGCCCCGGGCCGCCCGCACCGTGAGCGTGCCGCCGCGCCGTTCCGCCCGGGCCCGCAGGTTGGCCAGGCCGCTGGTGCGGGTGGGCTCGCCGATCCCGCGGCCGTCGTCGCGGACCTCGAGCGTGACCGTGTCGGCGGTGACGGTGAACTCCACGTCGGCGGACCGCGCCTGCGCGTGCCGGGCGATGTTGGTCAGCGCCTCGCGGAGCACCGCCTCGAGGTCCTCGACGAGGTCGGCGGGGACCTGGCTCTCGATGACGCCGTCGAACCGCACGCCCGGCTCGAACCCGAGCGCCGGCGCGACCTGCGACGCGACGTCGAGCAGCCGGGCGCGGATGCTCTGCGCGACCGCGTTCGGCGGCCGCTGGAGCTGGAAGATCGTGGTGCGGATCTGGCTGATCGTGGTGTCGAGATCGTCGATGACGCGGACGATCCGGTCGGCGGCGGCGCCCGCACCGAGCTGGGCGGCGGCGCCCTGCAGCGAGAGGCCAGCCGCGAACAGCCGTTGGATGACGTGGTCGTGCAGGTCGGCCGCGATCCGCTCGCGGTCGTGCAGCATCGCCGACCGCTGCTGCTCGGCGCGCGCCTCGGCGAGCTCGATCGCCAGCGCCGCCTGGTTGGCGAAGCTGCCGGCCATGTCGACGTCGTCGGCCGTGAAGGGCGGGCGGCCCGGGGCGCGGGCGGTCCAGAGCACGCCGTGCAACCGGGCGGAGCCGTGCAGCGGCACGGCGAGGACCGGGCCGACCTCCACCGCCGCGACGGGGTCACGGCCGTCGCCGGGTTCGGCCAGCCGCACGGGGCGGCCGGTGGCGAGCACCTCGCCGGAGAGCGTGTCGTGGGCGGCCGCCCGGGCGCCGGTCAGCCGCTCCGCCGCCAACCCGACGGCCACCTCGACCCGGAGGTCCGCCTCGTCGTCGGGATCGGGCCGGACGACCGCCACGAGGTCGGCGTCCGCGACCTGCCTGGTGCGTTCGGCGATGTGCCGCAAGGCGTGCGCCGGCGAGACCTCGGTGGCCAGCACCTGGCGCGTGATGGCGGCCGACGCCTGGAGCCATTCGCCGCGCAGGCGGGCCGACGCGTACAGGTTGGCGTTCTCGATGGCGACCGCGGCGGTCGCGGCGAGCGCCTTGACCAGCTCCTCGTCCTCGGCGCTGAACGCGCCGGCCGCGCTCTCGGCCAGGTAGAGGTTGCCGAACACCGTGTCCCGGATGCGGATCGGGACGCCGAGGAAGCTGCGCATCGGTGGATGGCCCGCCGGGAAGCCGGTCGAGCGCGGGTCGTCGGCGATGCGGCGCAGCCGGATGGGGCGCGGGTCGTCGATCAGCGCGCCCAGCAGGCCCTTGCCCTCCGGCAGGTGACCGATGACCTCGACGGCGTCGGCCGGCATCCCACTGTGGACGAACTCGGCCAGTCCGCCGCCGGGCGCCACCACGCCGAGCGCCGCATAGCGGGCGCCGACCAGCTCGCGCGCCGCCTCGACGATCCGGCGCAGCACGGCCGGCAGGGCCAGGTCGCTGATGATCAGCTGGTTGGCCCGTAGCAGCCCGCGCAGCCGCCCCTGGGTGGCCATCACCTCCTGGGCCCGGTCGACCAACTGGCGCAACAGCTGGTCGAGCTCGAGCCGGGGCGCGTCGGGGAACGTCAGGTCGTCGCCCGTTGGTCCAGGCATCGGCCCAGCCTAACGTCAGCGCTCAGGCCGGCTGGAGGTCGACCGGCAGGCCGTCCCGGGGGTACGGCAGCGACACGTTGCTCATCGGCGGCACGTAGCCCGCCGGCACCGACCAGCGGAACCGGCTCAGGATCTGCGCCAGGACCGTGCGCACCTCCAGGTTCGAGAACGCCATTCCGAGGCACTTGTGCACGCCCCCGCCGAACGGCGTCCACGCGTAGCGGTGCGACTGGTCCTCCCTGCGCCCCGGCGAGAACCGCTCCGGGTCGAACGCCTCGGGCCGGGTCCACAGCTCCGGCAGGTAGTGCGAGAGCTGCAGGCAGACCATCGCCCGCGTGCCGGCCGGCACGCGACGGCCGGCCACCTCGGTGTCCTTGACGGCCAGCCGCGCCAGCACGGGCACGGGCGCGACCAGGCGCTGACACTCCTTGATGACCATGTCCAGCTCGGGCAGCTCGCCCAGCTGCCGCACGCTCGGCGCCGGGCCCAGCGCGGCCACCTCCGCCCGGACCCGTTCCTGCCAGTCCGGGTGCCGGCCCAGCTGGTAGATCGCGGTCGACACCGTCGAGGTGGTCGTCTCGTGCCCCGCCATCAACAGGAAGATCATGTGGTTGACGACGTCGGCGTCGCCGAACCGGGCGCCGTCCTCGTCCTCGACCCGGGTCAGCACGGAGAACAGGTCGTCTCCGCCGGTCGCCCGCGCCGCCGGCAGGTGCGCGGTGAGGAACCGCTCGAGGATCACCCTCCCCCGCGTCGCACGGTGCCATTTGTTGCCCGCCACGGCGACGCGCAGGATCGCCCCCGCCCCTTGCACGCAGTCGACGAATGCCCGGTTGACCCGCTCGAGCTCCGCCGGGTCCGCGATCCGGTGCCCGCCCATGAAGATCTGCGTGGCCAGGTTGAGGGTCAACCGCTTGAGCGCCGGGTACGCCGGAAAGCGCCCCGCCGCCTGCCAGTCGTCGAGCTCCGCGGCCACCGCCGGGTGCAGGGCGGCGGTGTAGTCCTCGAGCCGCTCGCGGGTGAACGCCTGCTGCATGATCCGCCGGTGCTGGAGGTGCTCAGCGCCGTCGAGCAGCATCAGGCCCCGGTGGAAGAACGGGCCGACGAGCAGCTCCCAGCCGTTGACGAAGGCCTTGTCACCGTTCTGCAGGGCCGCGCCGCAGGCATCCGGGCCGAGCACGAACGCGGCCGGCCCGGGGCCTGGCATCCGGACCGGGGCGACCGGCCCGTGCCGCTGGAAGAGCTGGCGCATCAGCGTGAGCGGGTCGTGCATGTAGGCCAGCGAGCCACCGATCACCGGAACCGCCGACTTCGTCCGGACCCATCGATCCGTCTCCATGGGTCGATTATGCGGTGGCCGGGTCCGGGACGCCCAACCGCAGCACGAGGTACGGGTGGCCGAGGCCCGCCAGAATCCCCCGCAGCCGCTCCCGGGTGGCGGACACCTCGATCGCGCCGCTGAGCGGAACCAGGGAGACGCCCAGCCCGACCGCGGTCAGCCAGACGTTCGTCAACGCCGCGCCCGCCCGCAGCCAGGAGGCGCGCTCGTCGTCGTCGCCGTAGAGCAAGGCGAACCGGGCGTGCTTGTCGTGCCCGTCGCCGACCGGCAGCGTGCCGGGCCGGCCGAAGTCGCGGGCCGGCACGGTGGTCCGCGGCGGACGGGCCGGCAGGGCGGCCGGCGACAGGCCGGTGCCGTCGGACCGGCTCGTCCAGTAGGCGAGCTCGGCCCGGATCCGCGGGTCCTCGGCCTCGATTTCGGCGGCGTGGTGCGCCGCCGAGGCCAGCAGCAGAACCTGGTCGGCGGTGAGGAGGTGGAACCGGGCCAGCCCGGCCGCGGCCGCCCGCAGCGCATCGATCGTGCCGGCGGGCAGCGGGACGTCGGCCAGCGGCCGCCGGTCGGTGTGCCGTGCCGGCATCGCCCGCACCAGGCGCATCGCCGGCGCCGCCGGCTCGACGCGCGCGGTCGGGACGAGCTCGGCCAGCAGGTCCGGGTCGGACTGGTAACGGACCTCCGTCTCCCAGCCCCGCGCCAGCAGCGCCAGGCGGGCGTGCTGGAGGGCCGCGCCGCAGCTCAGGTCCAGCATCCGGCCGTCCGGGTCGGTGGCGGCGAGCTGCCGGCCGCGCTCGGCGTGCAGGGCCAGCCGGTCGGCCCGCACCTCCCAGCGCCACGGCCGAGTGTTGTGGATCGACGGCGCGTGAACGGCCGCCTCGGCGGCCTCGGCGAGCGGCGGGTTCGACATCATCAGGTCCTTTCACGCCGGGCGGGGCGCCGCCGGGTGGCGGCGCCCCGATCGGGTCACTTGAGCCAGGGCAGCCGGCGGACGATCGCCAGCCGGTCCCACTGCCGGCCCAGCCCGAGCGTGTGGCCGGCACCGACCAGGGCCAGGCCGACCATGACGGCGGCGCTGATCAGGTGCTCGTCCAGGAAGGGGTTGGTTTCGGGCGGCAGCACCACCGACCACATCAGCACGTAGAGCAGCGCGCCGGCGGCGGCCGCGACGCGCATGCCGATGCCCAGGGCGAAGGCCACGCCGATGCCGAGCAGGCCGAGCATGAAGGCCCAGTTGGCGAACGCGGTGCCGGCCAGGTTGTGGTGGAGCCCGGCGAACGGACCTTCGGACCCGCTCAGGAAGCCCTTGGTCGGGCTGCCGCCGTTGAGCCACGAACGTTCGCGCGGGGTGGCGAAACCGAGGCCGAAGACCTTGTCCAGGAAGGCCCACAGGAAGGTGAACGCGAAGCCGAGGCGGGCGCCGGCCCACACGTACCGCGTCGCCTTCTGGGTGGTGGTCTCGACCCGGTCTCGAGTGACCGCCGGAGCGGTCGTCCGGGGGGTGCGCCGCTGCGCCATCGCGGTCATGGCGTTCCACGTCCTCTCCTGTCGGTTCCTGGTCCTCTCTGGACCCACATCCATTGCACGCGGTTGCGCGGCCCCGCAGCAGTGCCGGTGGTCCGCACCTGCCCGGGACCATCGGCCCCTCGTCCCGGGCCCTGTGTCTTCGCAGGGGACGCACAGGCGGCACACAACGTCCTCGTCGGTTCGCCGGCAAGACTCGGGGTCGTCGATGGTGAAATGGAGGAATCATGCCGATGTACGAAGGTCGTCCGCTGCCCCGGCCGGACGAGGAGGTGGTCGACCAGGGGCTCGGGTTCGACCTCGGGACCGTGGTGAGCCGGCGGCGGATCCTGCAGGCGTTGGGGCTCGGCGTCGCCGGCGTCGGGATCGCGGCCTGCTCGACGGAAACGGCCACGCCGGCGACGGCGGGGGCGGCCGGCGGGGAGATCCCGGACGAGACCGCGGGCCCGTACCCGGGTGACGGGTCCAACGGGCCGGACGCGCTGGACCGCAGCGGCATCGTGCGCGGCGACATCCGGTCGAGCTTCGGCGGCGCGAGCGGGACGGCGCAGGGCGTGCCGATGACTCTGGAGCTGACGATCCAGGACCTCGCCAACGGCGGGAAGGCGTTCGCGGGGACCGCGGTGTACGTGTGGCACTGCGACCGCGAAGGCCGCTACTCGATGTATTCGGACGGCGTGACCGCGGAGAACTACCTCCGCGGGGTCCAGGTCGCGGACGCGGCCGGCACGGTGCGGTTCACCAGCATCTTCCCCGCCTGCTACGACGGGCGGTGGCCGCACATCCACTTCGAGGTCTACCCCGACCAGGCGAGCCTCACCGACCCGGCCAACGCGATCGCCACGTCCCAGGTCGCCTTGCCACAGGACGCCTGCGAGCGGGTGTACGCCCAGCCGGGGTACGAGACCTCGGTGACCAACCTGTCGCGGGTGACCCTGCGGAGCGACAACGTCTTCGGCGACGACGGCGGCGCTCTGCAGCTCGGCACCGTGACCGGTGACGTCACGCGCGGCTATGCGGTGTCGTTGCGGGTCGGGGTCGACACGACGACCACGCCGACCGGCGGCGGGATGCCGGACGGCGGCGGCCCGGGTGGACCGCCGCCGGGTGCGCCGACGTGATTCAGCGTTGCAGGGTCAGCACGCCGGGGCGGTACGGCAGGAGGCCGTAGTCGCCGCCGGAGTTGGGAGCGCGGCCCTGGTAGAGCAGCTGCAGGTTGCAGGGGTCGACGGTCATCGTCTGGTCGGCGGTGCTGCGGACCAGGTCGCCGTGGCTGATGTCGTTGGTCCAGGTGGCGCCGCTGTTGGCCTTGCCCGCGAACGGGTTGCTCTCGGTGGTCGCCTGCGGCGTCCACGAGCCACCCAGGCTGGTGGCGGTGAACGAGCGGAAGTACCGGCCCTGTGCGCCGATGGCCTCCACGATCATCAGATACCGGTTCTCGTTCTGGAGCTTGTAGACCTGGACCGCCTCGAACAGGTTGTTCGTCGAGTCGGTCATGATCGTCGTGTAGTTCGACCCGAAGCTGCCCGGGAAGTTGCCGATGGGCATGCTCGCGCGGTAGATCCGGCCGTTGTCGCCGGCGAAGAACAGGTACATGTTCGTGCTGTCCGCGATGAGGGTCTGGTCGATGGGACCGGTGCCGGAGTTGGAGATGCTACCGGAGAAGAGCGTCTGTGGCGCCGACCAGCCGTTGACGTTGGTGGGGTCGCTCGACGTCCGGTAGGAGAACGCCGGGCCGCCCCACTGGTAGGCGAGCACCCAGATGTTGCGTGGCGCGAAATAGAACAGCGTCGGGGCCACCGCCGAGAAGGGCATGGCCACCTGGCTGGCCGAGCCCATGTCGGACCAGTTCGTGAACAGGCTGAAGTTCATCGAGCCCCACGACGTGCCGTTGTCGTGCGTGGTGGCGTAGACGAGATGCCGGCCGTTGTAGGGCACGTGGGTGAAGTCCTTGAGCGACACCCAGCCTGAGCGCGGGTTGGCCAACTGACCGGTCGAGCTCCAGCGGTACGTGGACGGCAGCGCACACGGCCCGCCGGGGTTGCCCCCGCCGCCGTCGACGCGGACCAGTTGCCACTGCTGGTTGCTGCCGTTCCAGTCGTCGTACTGCACGATGCTGCCGCCGTCGGCGGTCGAGGCGCCCTGGACCTCGACCACCTTGTTGCTGTTGCGGTTGATCAGCCGGACGTAGCCGCTGTCCGAGTCGGCGAGCCGGAACTGCTGGTTGGTCCCGTTGTGGTCGCTCCACTGCACGATGTTGGCGCCGTTGGCGGTGGAGAAGTTGTAGACGTCGAGCACCTTGCCGGACAGCCGCGATCGCAGCCGGTAGTAGCCGCCGCCCGAGTCCACGAACTGCCACTGCTGCTGGTTGCCGTTGTTGCGCGCCCACTGCACGATCCGGGCGCCGTCGTTGGTGGCCAGGTTGTAGACGTCCAGGGCCTTGCCACTGTTGCGGTTGACGAGCACGTACCACGCGGTCGTGTCGACCGTCGCCGCGGCGGCGGGGGTGGCGACCACCGCCGCCGCGCCCGTGCCG
Organism: Asanoa sp. WMMD1127; assembly: GCF_029626225.1. NCBI lineage: Bacteria > Bacillati > Actinomycetota > Actinomycetes > Micromonosporales > Micromonosporaceae > Asanoa > Asanoa sp. WMMD1127. The sequence goes on along the minus strand of NZ_JARUBP010000001.1, from coordinate 5,477,317 downwards.
GCCAGCACCGCCGCCACGCCGGCGGCGGCGATCCGCGGCAACCATCGCCGTCGCCGCGTCGGTGGCGCGCCCGTGACGAGATCTGACATGGCTCTCCTCCTTGTTCCTGGGGCTTGACCGCGCTGCCCGGCTGCCGGTCCCCGCGGGGTCACGCCCGCGGGGACCGGTCCTCGCCGTCCAGCCGGTCGGCGTCCTACTGGTTGGCGAGTCGTGGGTGGAACGGTCCGGTGGTCACGTCGCGAACGCCCAGCGTTGGTTGACGGCGCCGGTGCAGGTCCACAGGAGCACCGCGGTGCCGTTCGCGGTCAGGTTGCGGTCGACGTCGAGACAGAGACCGGACTGCGCGCCGCGTACGGTGCCGTCCGCGTTGCGGGTCCAGCGCTGGTTGGCCCCGCCGTTGCAGTCCCAGATCTGCGCTCTGGCCCCGGCCGTGGCGTTGAGCGGGGCGTCCAGGCACTTGCCCAACGCCCGGAGGGTCTGGCCGTCGAACGTCCACCGCTGGTTGGCCCCGCCGTTGCAGTCCCAGATGACGGGCTGCGTGCCGTTGGTCGTGTTGCCCTGCGGCACGTCGAGGCACCTGCCCGACCCGGCGCCGACAAGGGTGCCCGTGTTGGACGGCGTGGTCCCGCCGCCGGACACCCGGTAGACGACGGTCCCGTGTGCCGGCACCGTCGCACTGATCGCGCCGGTCGTGCTCGTGGTCGCGTCGGTCCACGCGTCCCGCAGGGTGAACGAGGACCCGGTCTTACCCACTGCCGCGGCAGTGGTCGAGATGGTGGCCGCCGACCCGCTCTGGTTGAACAGGGCGACGGCAACGTCCCCGTTCGCCAGGCGTTTGGCCAACACCCGGCGCGTGCTGTCGCCACTGATCTGGCGGGCCTGGAGCCCCAGGGAATCCTGGTTGATCCCGATCAGGTTCTGGTTCTTGAGGATCGTCTGCGTCGCGGAGGTCATCGACCGCACGTCGTTGCCCGCGATCAGCGGCGACGCCAGCATGGCCCACAGCGCGAAGTGGCTGCGCATCTCGGTGTCGGACATCCCACCGCGGCCGACCTCGAGCATGTCCGGGTCGTTGAAGCCGCCCGGACCGGCGTAGTCGGCCAGGGGGACGGTGACGTTGACGATGTTCTGGATCCCCATCGGGTATCCGTTGCTCTGCCCGGTGTCCCAGGCGTTGGTGATGTCCTCGGTCGTGCGCCAGAGGTTCGCCACGTCGCTCCAGTTGCGCAACGGTCCCGTCTTCGCGTGGATGCTGTTGGGATTGATGCTGTAGACGATCGGCCGGCCCGTGGCGGCCAGCGCGTCGCGCATCTTGGCGAACGTGGCCACCTGGTCCTGGATGGTCCCGTTGGGCGAGCACCAGTCGTACTTGAGGTAGTCGACGCCCCAGGCGGCGAACTGCCGCGCGTCCTGCGCCTCGTGCCCCTGGCTCCCGGTCGCGCCCGGATAGGCGCCGAAGTACTGCGCGCAGGTCTTGTCGACCGGCACCTGGTAGAGCCCGAACTTCAGTCCCCGGGCGTGCAGGTAGTCGCCGAGCGCCCGCATGCCGCTCGGGAAGCGGGTCGGGTCGCCTTGCAGGTTGCCGGCGGAGTCGCGGTTGGGGTTGAACCAGCAGTCGTCGACCACCACGTACTGGTAGCCGAGGTCGCGCATACCGCTCGCGACGAGCGCGTCGGCGGTCTGCCGGATCAGTGACTCGTTGATGTTGCAGCCGAAGTTGTTCCAGCTGTTCCAGCCCATGGGTGGCACGCGGGCCACGCCGTTGGCCAGCGCCGTGGCGGAGGGCGCCCGCAGGACCACGGCCGCTCCCCCCACGAGCAGGCCGGCCAGCACGACGGCCCCGAGCGCGGCCAACCGGCGGTGTCGTCTCATCAGGTCCCCCTCAGCCGACCCGCACGAGCTGCCACTGCTGGTTGGCGCCGCCCCAGTCGGCGTACTGCACGACGGCGCCGCCGTCCGCCGTCGACGCGCCCTGCACCTCGACGGCCTTACCGCTGTGCCGGCTGATCAGCCGCACGTAGCCACTCGAGTCGGCGAGCCGGAACTGCTGGTTGGTCCCGTTGACGTCGCTCCACTGGACGATGGCGCCACCGTCGGCGGTGGAGAAGTTGTAGACGTCGAGCACCTTGCCGGAGTGTCGCGAGCGGACCCGGTAGTAGCCGCCGCCGGAGTCGACGAACTGCCACTGCTGGTTGGCCCCGTCGTTGCGGGCCCACTGAGCGATCCGGGCGCCGTCGTTGGTGGCGAGGTTGTAGACGTCGAGCGCCTTGCCGCTGTTGCGGTTGACGACCACGTACCAGGCGGTGGTGTCGACCGGACCGGACGGGTTCGGGTTGCCGCCGCCGGCGTTCAGCGCGTTGAGCACGGCGTCGTACGCGGCCTTCTTGTTGCCGGACCGGTCGAACAGGAGCGGGTTGTCGTTGCCGCGCCAGGAGTCGCTGTCGCGCACACCCCAGACCGTGATGCCGGTGCACCGGGCGACGGCGAGGCAGGCCCGCGTCACCTGGGCGTAGGCGTTGGCCTGGTTGCCGCCCTGGGCGATGTCGAGCTCGGTGATCTGCACGTCGACACCGAGGTCGGCGAACCGCTGCAGGTTGGCCTGGTAGTCACCGGGCACCGTCGTGCCGAGGTGCGACTGGAAGCCGACGCAGTCGATCGGCACGCCGCGGGCCTTGAAGTCGCGGACCATGTTGTAGATGCCGGTCGACTTCGCGTTGATCCCGTCGGTGTTGTAGTCGTTGTAGCAGAGTTTCGCGCCCGGGTCGGCCGCGCGCGCGGTGCGGAAGGCGACCTCGATCCAGTCGTTCCCGGTGCGCTGCAGGTTGGAGTCGCGCCGGCCACCGCTGCCGCCGTCGGCGAACGCCTCGTTGACCACGTCCCAGGAGTGGATCCGGCCGCGGTAGTTCGCGGCGACACGGGTGACGTGGTTGACCATCGCGTTGCGCAGCGCGGTGCCGGAGAGGCTCTGCGCCCAGCCGGGTTGCTGCGCGTGCCACAGCAGCGCGTGTCCGCGTACCAGCATGCCGTTGGCCTGTGCGTGGTTGACGATCCGATCGGCGTTGCCGAAGGTGAACTGGCCCTGCTGCGGCTCGGTGGCGTCCCACTTCATCTCGTTCTCGGGAGTCACCGAGTTGAACTCGCGGTTGAGGATGCCGACGAACTGGCTGTCGGAGAGCTTGAAGGCCGGGATCGCGGCGCCGTAGTAGCGGCCCTTCTCCGCCGCCGACGCGCCGAGCGTGGTGCCGGCGGCGGCTGGTCCGGCGGGGACGAGAGCGGCGAGCACGGCCAACGCCGCGGCCAGCAGAGACACGGCGAGGCGGAACGGACGGGCACGGGGGGTCGCGTGTCGCATGGGACGGGTTCCTTTCCGGGGGTGGACCGGCGATCTCAGATGTGAGCGCTCACATGGTTACGCGGAGCAATCGGTCGAAATAAAGATGATTGAGTGCGCCGGCTATCGGGTCCGTTGCCCGGACGAACCCTTCCGACGTTAATCGCGTGCCCTCATCGCACTGTGACTTATCGATGCGCGGGACGTCAAGATGTAACCTACCGGCAACGGATTCGAGGGCTAGGCTCGCGAGGTGGAGATGCGCGCCTCCGGTGTGGACGTCACGGAGCTGGTCACCGCGGCGCGCTCCGGCGACCACGCCGCGCGCGACGAGCTCGTCGTGCGGTTCCTGCCGCTGGTCTACACCGTGGTCGGCCGGGCGCTGCGGGGCGATCCGGATCTCGACGACGTCGTGCAGGAGACGATGCTGCGGGCCGTACGCGATCTGCCAGCTCTGCGCGAGCCTGCCAGCTTCCGGTCGTGGCTGCTGGCGATCACCGTCCGCCAGGTCGGCACGCACCTGCACCGCCGCGGGATCGCCGAACGCCGCACCGTGCCGCTGGCCGACGCCGCCGACCTGCCCGACCCGGACGCCGACGTGGACGACCGGACGATGTTGCACGTAGCCCTCACCGGTCAACGCCGGCAGGTGGCCCGGGCCAGCCGCTGGCTCGACCCGGCGGACCGGATGCTGGTCTCGCTGTGGTGGCTCGAGCAGGCGGGCCAGCTCACCCGGGCGGAGCTGACGGAGGCGGCCGGCCTGTCCGCCGCCCACGCGGGTGTTCGGCTCCAGCGCGCACGCCAGCAACTCGAGGTGAGCCGGGCCGTGGTCGTCGCCTTGGACGCGCGGCCACGGTGCGCGATCTTGCGCGCGGCCTGCGCCGGCTGGAACGGGGTCCCGGGACCGTTGTGGCGCAAGCGCCTGAGCCGGCACGTGCGGTCCTGCCCGGCGTGCCGCGGCACGACGGCGGGCCTGATTCCCACCGATCGGCTGCTCCCGGCCGCACTGCTGCCGGTGCCCGCGGTCGTGACGGCCGCGACCCTCGGCAAGGTCCAGGCGGCGCCGGCCGGCGTCGTCGCGTCGCCGGGCCGCGCGCTGTTGGGCAAGCTCGCCGGCACCGTCAGCACGCGTCCCGCCCTGACGCTGCTGGCGGCCGGCGTGATCGCCGCGGGTGCGGCCCTGTTGGTGCCACAGTCGTCGCCCGAACCGACGCCGCCGGCGCCGACCGTGGCCGCTCCTCCTGCCCCGTCGCCGAACGCCGCCGGACTCCCACCCGGACCCGTCTCGCTCGAGTCGGTTGATCGACCCGGCCGGTACGCGGCCATCGCCGCGAGCGTCGGGGTGCTGGTCCCGGTCGACGAGGCCGGCGGGCAGTCGGCGGCGTTCGACGTGACGCCGGGCCTGGCCGATCCCGACTGCTTCACGCTGCGGGCCCGCGACGGCCGCTACCTGCGGCACATGTCCTGGCGGGTGCGGTTGAGCTGGCCGGACGGCAGCGCCCTGTTCCGCGGCGACGCCACGTTCTGCGCCCGCCCGGGCGTGGCGCCGGGCTCGGTCGCCCTCGAGTCCGCCAACTACCCGGGTTGGCATCTCCGCCACCGGCATGGGGAGCTCTGGGTCGATCTGGTCCCCGTCGGCGCCGACTCCTCCTTCCGCGTCCGGGCCGCCCTGCGGTGACCCGCGCGGCGGCCATGCGACCAGCGCGGGCCCGTCGATATAACAGAAAAGCGCGCTTCAGTTTCCTCCACCGGACCACTTGATATCCGCCGAAATAATCTGGCAACATCGTCACACCTCGATGAGGGCATAAATCTCCCACACCAAGAATTGGCTGTGCCCACTGCCTGATGACTGGTGTGAGCGCTAACAACGCGGTCCCGTGCCGCGGCGCTGGCGCATGCCCGGAGTCCATCTCGGAAGGAGCTCGGATGAGAACTCGGGCGTGGCGGCGCCGACTGGCTGCCGTGATCGTGACAGCGCTGGCCAGCGGGGTGCTGCTCGGTCTCGGCGCGACCGGCGCCGCGGCGGCGACGGTGGACACCAGCGCGTGGTACGTGCTGGTCAACCGGAACAGCGGCAAGGCACTCGACGTCTACAACCTCGCGACCACCGACGGGGCGCGGATCACGCAGTGGGCCCGCAACGACGGCGCCAACCAGCAGTGGCAGTTCGTGGACTCCGGCGGCGGCTACTACCGGTTGAAGTCACGGCACTCGGGCAAGGTGCTCGACGTCTACAACCGCTCGACCGCCGACGGCGCGGCCGTCGTGCAGTGGGCCGACGGCAACGGTGCCAACCAGCAGTTCCGGCTCGCCGACTCGGCCGGCGGCTACGTCCGGCTCGTCAACCGCAACAGCGGCAAGGTGGTCGAGGTGCAGAACGCGTCGACGTCCGACGGCGCCAACGTCGTGCAGTACGCCGACTGGGGCGGCGCCAACCAGCAATGGCAGCTCGTCCAGGTCGGCTCGTCGGGCGGCACCGGGACCTACACCAACCCGGTGGTGTGGCAGGACTTCGCCGACGGCGACATCATCCGGGTGGGCGACGCCTACTACTACTCGGCTTCCACCATGCACTACTCCCCCGGCGCGCCGATCCTGCGTTCCTACGACCTGGTCAACTGGGAGTACGCCGGCCACTCGGTGCCCAGTCTCGACTTCGGCTCCAACGCGTACAACCTCACCGGCGGCCGTGCCTACGTGAAGGGCATCTGGGCCTCGACGCTGAACTACCGGCGCAGCAACAGCACCTACTACTGGATCGGCTGCGTCGAGTTCAACCGCACCTACGTCTACACCGCCGCGGCGGTCGACGGGGCCTGGCAGAAGCGGGCACAGATCAACAACTGCTACTACGACGCCGGGCTGCTGGTCGACGACAACGACACGATGTACGTCGCCTACGGCAACGGCACGATCAGTGTCGCCCAGCTCTCGGCCGACGGCTTCAGCCAGGTGCGGGCACAGCAGGTGTTCCAGACCCCGTCGAGCGTCGGCACCCTCGAAGGTGCCCGTTTCTACAAGCGGAACGGCAGCTACTACATCTGGCTGACCCGGCCCGCCAACGGGCAGTACGTGCTCAAGTCGAGCAGCCCGTTCGGCCCGTACGAGATGCGCCAGGTCCTGCTCGACATGCCCGGCCCGATCGCCGGCGGCGGCGTGCCGCACCAGGGCGGCCTCGTCCAGACGCAGAACGGTGACTGGTACTACATGGCCTTCGTCGACGCGTACCCCGGCGGCCGGATGCCGGCCCTCGCGCCGATCTCGTGGAGCGCCGACGGCTGGCCGACGGTCCAGACCGTCAACGGCGCGTGGGGCACCACCTATCCCAAGCCGAACATCCCCGCGTCGGGACGCACCGTGCAACCGATGACCGGCGCCGACACGTTCGGCGCCACGACGCTCGGGCATCGCTGGGAGTGGAACCACAACCCCGACAACAGCAGGTGGTCGGCGGGCGACGGCCTGCGGCTGCAGACCGCGACGGTCACCAACGACCTGTACGCGGCCCGGAACACGCTGACGCACCGCATCCAGGGGCCGTCGTCCACCGCGACCATCGAGCTCGACTACTCCACCATGGCCGACGGCGACCGAGCGGGCCTGGCCATGCTGCGCGACTCGTCGGCGTGGATCGGCGTCCGCCGGGACAGCGGGGCGACCCGCGTCGTCATGGCCAACAACCTGACGATGAACAGCAGTTGGAACACCACGAGCACCGGCACGGAACAGGCCGGAGTGCCGGTGTCGGGCGGCCGGATCTGGCTGCGGGTGAATGCCGACATCCGCCCCGGGTCCGGTCGCCAGGCCCGCTTCTCCTACAGCACCGACGGCACCACGTTCACCGGACTCGGTCCCGCGTTCACGCTCAACAACGCCTGGCAGTTCTTCATGGGCTACCGGTTCGGGATGTTCAACTACGCCACCCAGGCACTCGGCGGGTCCGTCACCGTGCGCCGCTTCGACCTCACCACACCCTGAGCGAGGAGGCCCACGTGCCAGCTCTGCCGATCAGCCGGCGTCGGATGCTGCAGGCGGCGGGCGCGACCGCGACCGTCGCCGTGACCGGCACCGGCCTGACCGACGCCGGTCCGGCCGCGGCGGCCACGCTCCCGCCCGCGCGGGCGGACATCGGTGTCGCGGCGTACCCGTTCGACCTTGGCCAGGTGCGGCTCACGTCCGGGCGCCTGCTGGACAACCAGAACCGCACGCTGAACTACCTGCGCGCCGTCAACGTGGACCGGTTGCTCTACAACTTCCGCGCCAACCACCGCCTGTCCACCAACGGCGCCGCTCCCAACGGCGGCTGGGACGCGCCCAGCTTCCCGTTCCGCAGCCACGTGCAGGGTCACTTCCTGACCGCCTGGGCGCACGCCTACGCGGTGCTCGGTGACACCGTCTGCCGGGACAAGGCCGCCTACCTGGTCGCCGAGCTGGCCCGGTGCCAGGCCAACAACGGAGCCGCCGGGTTCGCCACCGGATACCTGTCCGGCTTCCCGGAGTCCGACTTCACCGCGCTGGAGGCCCGGACGCTGTCGAACGGCAACGTGCCCTACTACTGCGTGCACAAGACGCTCGCCGGGCTGCTCGACGTCTGGCGCCACACCGGCAACACGCAGGCGCGGACCGTGCTCCTGGCGCTGGCCGGCTGGGTCGACACCCGCACCGCCCGGTTGAGCTCCAGCGCGATGCAGGCCATGCTCGGCACGGAGTTCGGCGGCATGAACGAGGTGCTCGCCGACATCTACCAGCAGACCGGCGACGCGCGGTGGCTGTCGGTGGCACAGCGGTTCGACCACGCGGCGGTGTTCAACCCACTGGCGGCGGGCCAGGACCAGCTCAACGGCCTGCACGCCAACACGCAGGTGCCCAAGTGGGTGGGCGCGGCCCGCGAGTTCAAGGCGACCGGGACCACGCGCTACCGCGACATCGCCACCAACGCCTGGAACATCACCGTTGGGGCGCACACGTACGCCATCGGCGGCAACAGCCAGGCCGAGCACTTCCGCGCGCCGAACGCCATCGCCGGGTACCTGACCAACGACACCTGCGAGCAGTGCAACACCTACAACATGCTCAAGCTGACGCGCGAGCTGTGGCTGCTCACCCCCGACCGCGTGGCCTACGTCGACTACTACGAGCGGGCCCTGCTCAACCACCTCGTCGGGGCCCAGAACCCCGCCGACGCCAACGGTCACATCACCTACTTCACCCCGCTGCGCCCGGGCGGACGTCGCGGTGTCGGGCCGGCGTGGGGCGGCGGGACCTGGAGCACCGACTACAACTCGTTCTGGTGCTGCCAGGGCACCGGTCTGGAGACCAACACGAAGCTGATGGACTCCATCTATTTCCACAACGGCAGCACGCTGACGGTGAACCTGTTCGTGCCGTCGGTGCTGACCTGGTCGCAACGGGGCGTGGTCGTCACCCAGAACACCAGCTACCCGGTCAGCGACACCACCACGCTGAGCTTGTCGGGCACGATGAGCGGCTCGTGGAGCATCCGGATCCGGATCCCCGGGTGGACGAGTGGCGCGACCGTCACGGTCAACGGCGCCCTCCAGAACGTCGCCACCACGCCGGGCACCTACGCCACCGTGACCCGCACCTGGGCCGCCGGGGACACGATCGTCGTGCGGCTGCCGATGCGGGTGACGATGCTCGCGGCCAACGACAACCCGAGCGTCGCGGCGGCGACCTACGGGCCGGTCGTCCTGTGCGGCAACTACGGCAACAGCGCCCTGACCGCCCTGCCCGCGCTGGTCCCCTCCTCCATCGCCCGTACCGGGACGGGATCTTTGGCGTTCACCGCCACCGCCAACGGGAGCACCGTCAACCTCGGCCCGTTCCAGGACGCCCACGGCTTCAACTACACCGTCTACTGGAACGTCGGCGGCGGCGCCGGCAGCCACCGCCTGCTCAATGCCGGCACCGGCCTGGTCCTGGGCGTCCAGAACATGTCCACCGCCGACGGTGGGCGGGCCGTCCAGTGGGGCGACACCGGGACCGCCGACCACAACTGGGTCGTCGTGCCGGACGGCGACGCGGTCAAGCTGCGCAACGTCCACAGTGGCAAGGTGCTCGGCGTCGAGAACATGTCGACCGCCGACAACGCCCGGGTCCTGCAGTGGGCGGACAACGGGACCGCCGACCACCGCTGGCAGCTGCTCGCCAACGGCGACGGCACCTACCGGATCCGCAACGTCAACAGCGGCAAGCTGCTGGGCATCCTCAACGGCTCCACCGCCTGGGGCGCGGAGGCCGTCCAGGAGTCCGACAACGGCACCGCCGACAACCGCTGGCGGCTGCTCGCCAACAGCTGAGCTGATGCTTGGAGATCGCATGTCTGACCTGACCCGGAGGCGAGTGCTGCAGCTCGGCGCGGCCGGCGCCGGCGCCGCGGCGCTGCCCTGGCTCGCTCGGCCCCGCCCCGCGTCCGCCGCGCCCGTCGCGGTCCGCGCGGTCAACGACCTGGCCCTCTGGTACGACGAGAGCGCCGGCACCGACTGGCTGCGGGCCCTGCCGCTCGGCAACGGGCGCCTCGGCGCGATGGTGTTCGGCAACGTCGACGTCGAGCGGCTGCAGCTCAACGAGGACACGGTCTGGGCCGGCGGGCCCTACGACTCCAGCAACACGCGGGGCGCCGCGGCGCTGCCGGAGATCCGGCGGCTGGTGTTCGCCAACCAGTGGGGCCAGGCGCAGAGCCTCGTCGACCAGGCCATGCTCGGCCGGCCGGCGGGGCAGCTGGCCTACCAGACCGTGGGCAACCTGCGGCTGACGTTCCCCAGCGGAGGCGGGGTCTCGGACTACTCCCGCCACCTGGACCTGACGACGGCGACCACCGCGGTGTCGTACCTCCAGAACGGTGTCCGGATCAACCGCGAGGCCTTCGCCAGCGCGCCGGACCAGGTGATCGCCGTGCGGCTGACCGCGGACCGGGCCGGCGCCGTCACGTTCTCGGCGCGGTTCGACAGCCCGCAGCGCACCACGGTGTCCAGTCCGGACGGTGCGACGATCGGCATCGACGGCGTCACCGGCGACATGGAGGGCGTCACCGGCCGGGTCCGCTTCCTGGCGTTGGCTCGCGCCGTCGTCACCGGCGGCAGCGCCAGCAGCTCCGGGGGCACGCTCACGGTCACCAACGCCACCAGCGTGACGCTGCTGATCTCCATCGGCACCAGCTACGTGAACCACGCCAACGTGAGCGGTGACTACCAGGGCATCGCGCGGCGACACCTCGACGCCGCCCAGGCCCGCACCTGGGACCAGCTGCGCAGCCGACACGTCGCCGACTACCAGGCTCTCTTCGGCCGGACGACGCTCGACCTGGGCCGCACGGCCGCGGCCGACCAGCCGACCGACGTGCGCATCTCGCAGCACGCCGGCACGAACGACCCCCAGTTCTCGGCGCTGCTGTTCCAGTACGGCCGTTATCTACTGATCTCGTCGTCGCGGCCCGGCACCCAGCCGGCCAACCTGCAGGGCATCTGGAACGACTCGCTGGCGCCCGCGTGGGACTCGAAATACACGATCAACGCCAACCTGCCGATGAACTACTGGCCGGCGGACACGACGAACCTGGCCGAGTGCTTCGAGCCGGTGTTCCGGATGATCAGCGACCTGACGGTGACGGGCGCCCGCACGGCCCAGGTCCAGTACGGCGCCGGCGGGTGGGTGACCCACCACAACACCGACGGCTGGCGCGGCAGCTCGGTCGTCGACGGCGCGCTGTGGGGCATGTGGCAGACCGGTGGCGCCTGGCTCGCCACGCTGATCTGGGACCACTACCGCTTCACCGACGACCTCGACTTCCTGCGCCAGTACTATCCCGCCCTCAAGGGCGCGGCCCAGTTCTTCCTCGACACGCTGGTGCCCGAGCCGACACTCGGTTACCTGGTGACCAACCCGTCGAACTCGCCGGAGCTGGCGCACCACTCCGGCGTCAGCGTCTGCGCCGGCCCCACCATGGACAACCAGATCCTGCGGGACCTGTTCAACGCCTGCGCCCAGGCCAGCCAGGTGCTCGGTGTGGACGCCGACTTCCGGACCAGGGTCCTGGCGACCCGCGACCGGCTGCCGCCCATGCGGGTCGGCGCCCGCGGCAACATCATGGAGTGGCTCTACGACTGGACCGAGCCGGAGACGAACCACCGGCACGTCTCACACCTCTACGGGCTGCACCCCAGCAACCAGATCACCAAGCGCGGCACGCCGTCGCTGTTCAACGCCGCGCGACGCACGCTCGAGCTGCGCGGTGACGACGGCACCGGCTGGTCCCTCGCCTGGAAGATCAACTACTGGGCCCGGATGGAGGAAGGCGGCCGCGCGCACGACCTCCTCCGCCTGCTGGTCACCCCGGCCCGGCTCGCGCCCAACATGTTCGACCTGCACCCGCCGTTCCAGATCGACGGCAACTTCGGCGCCACGTCGGGCATCGCCGAGATGCTGCTGCAGAGCCACGCCGGCGAGCTGCACGTGTTGCCGGCGCTGCCGGCCGCCTGGCCGACCGGCAGCGTGCAGGGGCTCCGTGGCCGCGGTGGCTACACCGTGGGCATCACCTGGACCGCCGGCCAGGCGACCGAGGTCCTCATCCGGGCCGACCGCGCCGGCACCGTCAACGTCCGCGGCCGGGTCTTCACCGGCGCGTTCCAGGTCACCTCCGACGGCGCGGCCGTTCCGGTCACCCGACCGGAGGGCGACGTCATCGCCATTCCGGTTCTGGCCGGCCGGACCTACCGGGTGACCGCGGCGGCCCAGCCGCCCGTCTCGGGGACCGCGGTGCTCTACCCCGACGTGAACTACGCGGGCGCCGGGGCGGCGCTCGCGGTCGGCGACTACCCGGCCGCACAGCTGCGGGCCGCCGGCATCGGGCCGCGAGCGACCTCATCGCTGCGGGTGACAGCCGGGTACCAGGTCGTCGGCTACGCCAACGACAACCTCACCGGCACCAGCTGGACCTTTCCGACGGACAACGCCGACCTGCGGACCACCGGCAACAACGACGCGATCGCCTCGGCGCGGGTCACGTTCGCCCCGTCCCGCTACGTGCGGCTCGTCAACGTCACCAACGGCCTGGTGGTCGACAGCGGTGGCGCCGTGACGTCGGGAGCGAACCTGGTGCTGTGGGCCTCGAACTCCAGCACCAACACGCAGTGGCAGCTGGTCGAGCTGGGCAGCGGCTACTACCGCATCGTCAACCGGGCCAACGGCATGGTCGTCGACGGGTGGGGCGCCACCGCGAATGGATCGCCCGCCCGCCAGGCGGCCTGGAACGGCGGCGCCAACCAGCAATGGCAGCTCGTCCACCTCGGCGACGGCCGCTTCCGGATCGCCAACCGGACCACCGGCCTGGCCCTCGACAGCGGCGGCAACGTCGCGTCCGGGTCGACGCTGAAACAGTGGCCCTGGGACGGCAGCACCAATCTGCAATGGAGGGTGACCTTTGTCTAGGGCGCCTTCCATTGACGTGGTGGGACCATGAACGACGTCGCCTCGCCTGCTGCGTCGACGCTCCGCCATGGGCTTCGGCTACGGGGGCGACATGAGCTACGCGATCGCGTGTGCCCGGGCCGACCTATTCCGCGCGGTCGCCGTGTAGGCCGGTGCGCAGCTGAGCGGATGCGGCGGGGGCACGCAGCCATCGCCTACTTCGGAATCCACGGGACCTCCGACAACGTCCTGCCCATCTCCAATGAGACGGTCGCTGCGCGACACGTTCGTGCGCGACCACGGTTGCGCGCGCAGACCCCCGGGCAGCGGGTCACACGTCACCACCGCCTGCTCGTGCGCAACGGGGTACCCGGTGCAGGGGCCGCGTTCGACGGAGGACACGGGCCGGGCCCGGTGGACGGCTGCTCCGGCTGTGGGACGGCGCGCGGACCTGGACCAACGGCGAGGCGTGAAGGTTCTTCGCACAGTTCGGCGGCAGCACGCCGGCACCGGACCGGCTGCAGATCTGGGACTGCCACGCGGCGCCACCAGCGCTGGATGTTCAACGGCGACTGCACGATCAGCAGCGGCCAGACCGGCTTGTCCTGGACGTCAACGGCGGCGCCACCGACAACGGCTCGGCAGTCATCCTGTGGACCTGCCACGGCGGCGCCAACCAACGCCGGGCCAGACTCTAGAAGATCTATTCCAAGGCCGGGGTCGGCGGGTAGCGGCGTGTCGCGTCCGCCACGCCGCTATGGGCACGACCGGTGGAGATCTAGGTAAAAGAATGCTGCCATAGCGACATTTCTTTACCTGGATCGACGGGTGGGTAAGGGAGCTGGACATCGAAGAGCTCTCGCTCACCGTGGTGCCGTGCGTGCGGGCCTGCTCCTGATACCGCCGACTCGGCGACGGTGCTGCCCGGTGCGGCGACCGTGACCCACCCCACCCAGCGACCGTGCCCGGGCGGGCGGCGGCGGTGGCAGTTGGTGGTTGGGGGAGCCCCGCCGAGGCCGATACCCGCAGGGGTGCGGCGCAAAGGGGGGCCAGGCAAGGGGCGGTTCCGCAGGGGCTCGAGGGCCGGTCGACACCAGTCTCGTTGATCCTGTGCGCGGGATCCGGTAAGCACGAGGGCCGGTGGACGATCGTGTGCATCAGGTCGGTGCGGCACGCCGTCAGGTTCACCGCTGCGCTGCACATGACCATGAGGACACCAACCCGGACAACAGATCCAGCCCACATGATCTTGGGTGCGCCGTTCACACGGCCGGCCACAGACCGGCCGACGACTCGAAGTAAATCGTCTAGAGGCGGTCGTCGCCCGGCCAGCGGCGCGTCGCCGCGGGCCGGGCGGCGCCGCGCCGGTCAGGCGGGCAGGCCGACGGTGATCTTCCACTCCTGGAGCTGCCGGTCCTTGGTCACGTCGTGCCGGGTGTAGGGGTCCTGCTCCACCAGCGCCTGCGCCGCCGCCAGGTCGTCGGCGACCAGCACGATGACGCCGCCGCTGAGGTCGGCGAGGGGGCCCGCGAGCAGGAGCGCGCCGTCGGCCTTGAGCTTGGCGAGGTGCTCCAGGTGGTCGGGGCGGCGCTCGGCGCGCAGCGGGGTGTCGTTGTAGCCGTACGTCAGGAGGAAGTGGGCCATCGGGGTGTCACCTTTCGTGGGTTGCGGGGTCGTCGAGGCGGTAGACCCGCCGGGCGGTGCGGGAGAACACGTCGGCCTGTTCGTCGGCGGTGCGGTGGCGCAGGGCCTGCCGCCACGCGTCGGTCAGCTCGGCCGCCGTCGTCCACAGCTTCTCGACCGGGAGGTTCGTGCCGAACATCGCCCGGTCGGCGCCGAACTCGCCGAGCACCTCGTCGGCGACGAACCGGTTGAGGTCGGCGTCGACGCGGTGCACGAAGGTGCCCTGGCCGGTCAGCTTGACGGCGACGTGGGAATGGGCGGCCAGTGACCGCAGCCCCGCCCGCCACTGCGCGACCTCGTCGGCGTCGGTGCGGTCGACGAGCATTCCCGCGTGGACGAGCACGAACTGGACCTCGGGGTGGTCGGCGACGAACGCGGCGGCGTCGGGCATCTGGCCGGCGAAGACCTGGAGCTCGAAGAGCCAGCCGAGGTCGCGCAGCGCCGCGATGTTGTCGTTGAACACCGGGTCCTTCATCCGGTCCGGGCCTTCGGCGAAGCGGAACTCGGGGCGTTCGTGCCAGTGCAGCTGGAGGCGGACGCCGACGACGAGGGGGCTGATCGCCTGCTGGGCCCGCATGACCTCGACGGCCTCCGGTGCGAACAGGTCGGCGCAGGCCACCATCGCCATCGGCCAGCCGGTGCGCTCGTGCAGGTCGGCGATCCAGCGGACCTCGTCGACCACGCGGTCCAGCGGCCAGTTCGGCTGCACGTAGACCGAGGCGCCGATGCCGGCCGACCGTGCGTCCGCGACGTACTCGTCGATGAGGTAGTCACGCCGGATCGGCTCGTAGGGGCCGAAGATGCGCGGCACCATCGGCCCGGACAGCCACGGCATGTCGGCCTGCCGCCAGACGTGGTGGTGGGCGTCGACGATGTCGCCCGCGTAGTCAGCCATGTCCTCCCCTTCGCTGTGTCGCGAACTTCGCGCGGACCGCGGTGAGCGCGGTGTCGAGGTCCTGGACGCCGGTGAGCGCGTCGAGGTGGCCGAGCACGGCCGCCATGCCGCGGGTCACCGGCCGGTAGCCGGGGTCACAGGCGAGCGGCGACCACCAGCAGAGCCGGTGGCCGAGCAGCGACAGCCGGCGGACGGCGGCGACCATCGCGGTGGCGTCGCCGCGTTCGAGGCCGTCGGAGAGCACGAGCACGAGGGCGCCGCGGGCCATCGCCGTGTGGTGCGTGTTGTCGAGGAACGCCCGCAGGCTCGGGCCGATCAGCGTGCCGCCGTCGGCGTCGAGCACGAGCTGCGCCAGCCCGGCCAACGCCTCGTCCACATCGGACCGTCTCAGCGCCGCCGTGACCCGGGTCAGCCGGGTGCCGAAGGTGAAGACCTCGGCCCGGGGACAGGTCGCGACCACCGCGTGCGCGAAGCGGAGATAGTCGGCGCTGTGCTGCTTCATCGAACCCGAGACGTCGACGAGTACGAGCACCCGGCGCGGGCGCGGCGGCCGGTGGCGCCAGTGCAGCCGGGTGATCTCGCCGTAGGTGCGCCGGGAGTCGAGGAACACGGCCCGCAGGTCGAGGCGTTGGCGGGCGCCGCCGGACTGGCGACGCCGGGACCGGGTGTTCGGCAGCGCGTGCGGGAGCTCGTGGCCGAGCTGCCGCATCAGGTCGTGCGCCCGGGGCCCGGTGGACGCGAACCGGCGGACGCGGTCGGGACTGACCCGGGCGGCTGCCAGCCCGGCCCCGCCGGCCTCCGCGACGGCCAGGTCGTCGGTCGGGCTCTCCCCCGGCGTGCCGGTGGGCTCGTCCTCCGTGTCGCCGGCCGTGGGCTCGTCACCGACCACCAGCGCGTCGGCCGCCGCGCCGAAGAACCGCTGGAACACCGCCTCGTAGACCTGGAGGTCGGGTTCCGAGGTGACCAGCGTCGCGGCGCCGACCCAGTAGAGCTGGCCCGTGGTGGACGGCGCCAGCGCGTCGATGCCCGCGAAGAACGACGTTTGCTTGTTGGCGGGGACGCGTACGCCGTGGTCGTGCAGGGCCCGCAGGAACCGGAAGAGGTGGTCCTCGGTGCGCGCGACGAGTCGTGGGTCAACGGTCGTCATCGGCGAAGACCTCGGTGGCGTGCGCGGCGACGAGGGCGCCGTCCTCCTCGTTTTTGAGCAGCAGCCCCAGCGACGCGCGCAGCGCCTCGTCCCAGTCCGCGCCCTCGTCGGCCAGCGCGAGCGAACCCTGCGCCCAGGCGATCGACTCGGCGATGCCGGGGCGCTTCATCGGGCCCAGCGAGCGGATGACGTTGACCGACCGCACGAGGCGTTCGGCGCTGCGGGCGGGCAGGCCCGGCGTCTGCGCCTCGACGATGGCGCGCTCGCGTGCGGCGTCCGGGAAGGGAATCCAGTGGTAGAGGCAGCGGCGCTTGAGCGCGTCGTGCAGCTCGCGGGTGCGGTTGGAGGTGAGCACGACCAGGGGTGGCACGGCGGCGGTGACGGTGCCGAGCTCCGGGATGGTGATCTGGAAGCTGTCGAGGAACTCGAGCAGGAACGCCTCGAACTCGCTGTCGGCCCGGTCGATCTCGTCGACGAGCAGCACGGCGCCGGCGGCGCTGCGCAGGGCGCGCAGGAGCGGGCGTTCGATGACGAACTCGTCGGCGTAGAGGTCACCGACCGCGCCGCCCTCGACCTCGGCGGACCGCAGGCGCAGCAGCTGTTTGAGGTAGTCCCACTCGTAGAGCACCTGGGACACGTCGATGCCCTCGTAGCACTGCACCCGGATCAGCTCGCGGGCCAGCGCGTCGGCCAGCACGTACGCCACCTGGGTCTTGCCGACGCCGGGTTCGCCCTCCAGCAGTAACGGCCGCTCGAGGGCGATGGCCAGGCGGATGGCGGTCAGCAGGCCGTCGTCGGCGAAGTAGTTCCGCTCGCGCAGCTGCCGGCTGAACGTCTCGTGGTCGAGCAGCGTCACGGTGTCGTCTCGGCGCGCAGCGCGTCGAGTCCACGCAGGACGGACTCCGGGGTGAACGGCATCGTGGTCAGGCGCACGCCGCAGGCGTCGAAGATGGCGTTGGCGATCGCGGGGATCGGCGCGTTGGCGGTCATCTCGCCGATGCCCTTGGCGCCGAACGGCCCGTTGGCGCTCGGGCGTTCCAGGATGACGCTGGTCTGGGCAGGGCTCTCGCCGGGGCCCGGCATCAGGTATTCCGAGAAGTCGACCGGTCCGTGGGCCCGGGACGCCGGGTAGTAGGGCTCGGTCGACTCGAAGACGGCGTGCGAGACGCCCATCCAGGCGCCGCCCTCGACCTGTTGGGCGACCATCGCGGGGTTGAGGGCGCGGCCGATCTCGTAGGTGTTCCAGAGGCGCAGCACGGTGACCACGCCGGTCTCGTCGTCGACCTCGACCTCGGCCACCGTGCAGGCGTGGGCCTGGCACGAGTCCGGGTCCATCTCGCCGGTCTCGGGGACGGGGTAGCTGCGCTCCTTGAGGTACATGCCGCGACCGGAGATGGTCCGGCCCTGCTTGAAGTGGGCGGCCAGCGCGACGTCCGAGATGTGGATCTTCTTCGCCGGGGCGCCCTTGACCAGCACGTAGCCGGAGCCGTCGGTCTCCAGGTCACCGGCGTCGACCTCGAGCTCGTCGGCCGCCACCTGGAGCATCACCTCACGGGCCTCGCGGGCGGCCATGATGACCGCGTTGCCGATGCGGTGGGTGCCGCGGCTGGCGAACGTACCCATGCAGTGTGGTCCGGTGTCGGTGTCGGCGGTGTCGATGATGACGTTGTCCATCGGGATGCCCAGGGTCTCGGCCGCGCACTGGGCGACGACGGTCTTGAGACCCTGGCCGAGGTCGACCGAGGACAGGCTGACCACGAAGCCGCCCATGGTGGTGGCGTGGATGAGCGCCTGGGACGGGTCGCCACCGAGGTTCATGCCCGTGGGGTAGTTGACCGAGGCGTAGCCGCGGCCGCGCAGCAGGGTCATGCTCCGGCTCCTCTCGGGGTGGACGACGACAGGGCGCGGCAGCTCTCCGGCAGCTCGTGCCCGACCAGCTCGGCCGCCCGCTGGATGACCTCGATGAGCGCGGTCCCGGACGCGACCTTGCGGTGGGCCTTCATGTCGCCGTCGCGGTAGGCGTTGATCAGGCGGAACTCCAGCGGGTCCAGGCCCAGCTCCCGCGCCACCCTGTCCATTTGCGACTCGATGGCGAAGTCGGCGATGGTGACCCCGAAGCCGCGCATGGCGCTCGACGGCGTGCGGTTGGTGTAGACGCAGTGGGTGTCGGCGTAGACGTGCGGGATCGTGTAGGGCCCCGGCAGGTGCGCGGCCGCCTTGGTGGCGCCATAGGGCGAGTGCCGGGAGTACGCGCCGGCGTCCACATAGAGCATGATCTTGCGCGCGACGATCCGGCCGTCGTTCATGACACCGTCCTTGATGTAGATGCGCTCGGCCGCCCGGGGCGACGAGACCTGCATCTCCTCCTCGCGCGTGTAGACGAACTTCACGGGCCGGTTGGTGAGCGTGGCCGCGATGCACGCGAGGGGCTCGACCATCACGTCGACCTTGCCGCCGAAGCCGCCGCCGACGGTGCCGCCCTTGACCTGCAGGTCGGTCGGCGCCCGGTCGAGGATCAGCGCGGTGTTGTCGAGGGTGAAGAACGCGGCCTGGGTGTTGCTGTGGATGAGCAGCCGGCCACTGGGCTGCGGCACGACGATGCAGCCGGTCGTCTCGGTCGGCGCGTGCTCGATCGGGGCGGAGCTGTAGCGCCAGTCGAAGATGCGGTCGGCCTGGGCGAAACCCTCCTCCACGTCGCCGAACCGGATCCGGCGGGCGTGGTGGCCTTCGTACACGAAGTAGTTGGTGCCGGACTGCTTGATGATCGGGGCGTCCGGGGCCAGCGCCTCCTCGACGTCGAGGACGGCGGGCAGCTCGGTGTAGGTCACCTTGACGCGGCTGGCGCCTTCGAGCGCGGCGGCCTCCGAGTCGGCGACCACGGCGACGATCGGCTCTCCCTTGTAGAGCACGCGGTCCTCGGCCAGGACCGGTTCGTCGTCGGGGCCGATGCCGATGAGCCGCAGGACCGTGTACCAGTTGGCCGGCACGTCCTGGTGGGTGATGACGCGCAGCACGCCGGGGACCTGGAGCGCGTCGGAGCAGTCGACGCTGTCGATGCGGGCGTGGTGGTGCGGCGAACGGTGGATCTTGAGGTGGGCCAGGTTGGGGAAGGTCCGGTCCTCGAAGTACTCGGTGCGGCCGGTGACGTGGCCGAGCGCGTCGGAGCGCGGGACGGTGGTGCCGATGACGGAGAACGGCGCGGTGCCGCGCTCGTCCTTGAAGTAGTCAGGGTCGATCGGGTTCGTCTTGGGCATCAGGACGTCGCCTCCGTCTGCGTGCGGGCGCGGCGCCGCTGGGCGGCGTCGAGGATGGCGTCGACGATGGGTGCGTAGCCGGTGCACCGGCAGACGTTGCCGCTGATCGCCTCGTTGACCTCGTCCCGGGTCGGGTCCGGGTTGCGGGCCAGCAGCGCCTCGGCCGACATGATCATGCCGGGCGTGCAGAAGCCGCACTGCGTGGCGAAGCCGTCGAGGAAGGCCTGCTGGACGTCGCTGAGCCGCGGCCCGTCGGCGAGCCCTTCGACGGTCGCGACGTCGGCGCCGTCGACCGTGACCGCGGGGACGAGGCAGGAGACGACGGGTGCCCCGTCGAGCAGGACGGTGCACGAGCCGCAGGCGCCCTGCGCGCACCCGCGCTTGGCGCCCGTCAGGCCGAGCCGCTCCCGCAGGGCGAGCAGCAGCGTCGTGTCCGGCTTGACCATGAGGGCCTGTTCGACGCCGTTGACTTTGAGATTGACGATCCGCACCGGCATGGCGCCTCGCTCGCGGTCAGTGGCCGAGCAGGGCTCGGCGGAGGTGGACGGGGAAGACGCGCGTGCGGTACCACGCGGAGGCGTAGGCGTCGTCGGCCGGCGCGATGTCGGCGAGCCCTCGCTCGGCGGCCGCGGCGACGGTCTCGGCGGTGAGGGGCTGCCCGGTGAGCGCGGCCTCGACGGCGGGGGCGCGGACGACGGTCGGGGCGACGCCGCCGAGGGCGACGCGGGCGAGCGTGACGCTGCCGGCCGTTTCCGTGATGGTCGCGGCGACCGTGACGATGGACGCGGAGTTCCAGACGCGGCGGGACGCCTTCAGGTAGCGGAAGGTGCCGGGGGCCGGCTTGGCGAAGGTGACCGCGGTGACGAGGCCGTGGCCGGCCGTCAGCTCGTCGACCGGCGCCTCACGGGCGCCGTCCCGGCTCCGCACGGTCGCGCGGGCGTCGAGGGCGACCAGGGCGACGGCGAGGTCGCCGTGCGGCTGGTGCGCGAACAGGTTGCCGCCGACCGTGGCGAGGTTGCGGACCGGGACCGAGGCGATCGAGCGTACGACCGGGTTGAGGAAGTCGAGTCTCGGGTCGTGCTCGACCTGGGCCAGCGTCGCCGCGGCGCCGATCGTCACCGTGTCGCCGACGAGGTGGATCTCCCCCAGCCCGGCGCGGCGCAGGCTGACGAGCTCGGTAGGCGGCGAGGCGTAGTCGTTGAGCCACGGCAGCAGGCTCGTGCCGCCACCCAGGGCCTTGCCACCTGCGGCGATGAGGCCCACCGCGGTGGTTACGTCGGCAGGGACATGAACCTCGGTCAGCATGCGCGGCCCCTTTTTATCGATATCGATAATGAACGTATACGATCGTTCACATGCGGGTCAACAAGCCGACGCTCAGCGAGAACATCCGCGATGGGCTGGTCGAGCTGATCGTCTCGGGGCGGCTCACGCCCGGCGAGCGGCTGATCGAGACGAAGATCGCCGCGGACTTCGGCACGAGCCAGGCCCCCGTCCGCGAGGCCCTCCGGGAGCTCGAAGGCCTCGGCCTGGTCGAGAGCCGCCCCCGCCGCGGCCGGATCGTGGTGCCGTTCGTCGAACAGACGATCCGCGAGGCGTACGTGGTCCGCGCGGCCCTGGAAGAGGCGGCGACCCGGCTGGCGATGCTCAACCAGCGCCTCCCCCTCGACGCGATGCGGGGCGACGTGGCGGACATGCGGCGTTCGGCGTCAGCCGACGACGTCCGAGGCATGGGGCTGGCCAGCACGCGCTTCCACCGCCGGGTGGTCGTGGCCAGCAGCAACCGCCTCCTGGAACGGGCGTGGGAGGCGCTGCAGATCGAGGCCCGCACGGCGATCGCCCTGGTCGTCACGAAGCCGCAACTGACGGACGTCGCCGACGAGCACGCCGCGCTGTTGGACATCCTTGCCACGGGCGACGTGGAGGCGGCCTGCCTGCACACCCGCGCCCACCAGTGGGCCTATGCCGACCTCCCCCACGACATGCACGGCGCCGCCCGCACGGTCCGCTTCCCGTAGCGCCTATCGGCGCAGCCGCGCGGCGGCGCGCTCGAGGGTGGCGCGCGCGTCGTCGCCGGACAGGTCCGGATGCAGCCGCGCGATCCACTCGACATGGGACGCGACCGCCTGGCGCAGGCTGTGCCAGGTCCGCGCCGAGGTCCGCACGTCCTGCGGCTTGCCCAGGCCGAGCGCGGGCACCAGGTCGGCCACGAAGGTGGCCAGCCGCCCTTCCGGGACGTCGAGGCCAGCGCTCACCATGACAGCCTGGTCCTCGTCGTCGAGCATCCAGGTGTAGGCCAGCGTCCCGGCGGCCCAGGCGACCGTGGGCAGCACGAACCCACCGGCCGTCGGCCCGGTCAGCCCGAACCGCGCGGCCACCGGCCCGAACTGCCGCTCCACTTCGGACTCGAACGTATCGCCCTTCGCCCGCCGGCTCACACACCTGACCGTAGGTGGCGGGGCCGATCTACGCTCCCGGCCATGCCGGTGTGGGAGCGGGTCGACGGTGAGTCCGACAACCCGCGCTTCGTGGCGGCCGCGGCCTGGTCGGTCGTGGGTCTCCTGCCCCTCTGCGGCGTGTTCAGCGACATCGGGTGGGCGGTTGTCGCCGTCCCGTTCGCGGCGCTGTGGCAGGTCGTGGTCTGGCGGAGCATGCTGATCGGCATCTACGTCGGCGAGGACGGCATCAAGGTCCGGTCGCACTGGCGGACCTCTGTGGTGCCCTGGGCGCGGGTGGAGCGTGTGTGGGCGGGGCCGGCGGACGGCTACGACGCGTGGCAGATCTGGGTCACCGCCCGCGAGCCGCACCGCGACATCCCCACCCCGGTCTGGCGGCGCGGCTCCCGCGCCGCTGCCCGCAGCGGCAACCACATCGTCCTGCCGCCGGACGAGTTCAGCGCCGCCCTGGCCGCCCTCGATCCCAGCCGCCGGCGACGCGCCAGTTGACCCGACTTCGGCCGCCCGCGAGCAGCCGGGCCGGCCCGCCGGGTTGCCGCCAAGAGATCAGGTGTTGGCCAGGTGCAGCACCACGACCAGGACCGCGAGCGCGGACACGCCGACCGGCGGGGCCAGCGCCACCCCCCGCACGCCGGCGCCGAGGTGGACCAGCACCGCCGCGGCCATCAGCAGCACGACCCCGGCCGCCGCGGCGATGCCCAGCGGCGGGAAGCACAGCCCGGCGACGAGGCCGGCGGCCGCGACAGCCTCTGGGACGGCGACACCCGACCACACCGCCGGCGGTACGCCGAGCCGGTCACGCAGCGCCACCGACGTCCGGGCGGAGCGGGCCTTGCGCACGGCGGACGCCGCCAGCGCGAGCGCGAGCGCCAGCGAGCACAGGACCACGAGGACGAACATCACTCACAGGATGGCAGAAGCCGGTCACCCGCGAACGCCGGTCCGCGCTCGCCGGTGCCGCCGCCACTGGCGCTTGCCGTCCTGCTTGGCCAGGTAGAGGGCGCGGTCCGCGTCCCGCATCAGGCAGCCCGGGGCGCTGTCGAGCGTGGTCGCGGCGCCCACGCTGCACGACACGTCGACCCGGTCGCGGCCGAGGGCCATCGGCCGGCTTAGCTCGCGTACCACCGTGCGGGCCAGGTCGTCGACCCGGCTCACGTCGCCGGCGTCGCGCATCAGCACCGCGAACTCGTCGCCGCCCAGGCGGGCCGGCAGGTCGCCCTCGCCCACGGCGGCGGCGAGGCGGGCGGCGAGCTCCTGCAGCACCTGGTCACCGGCCAGGTGGCCGCGGGTGTCGTTGATCTCCTTGAAGTCGTCGAGGTCGACGAAGAGCACGGCGGCGAGCGCGTCGCCCAGCTGGGCGCGGTCGGCCTCCTCGTTGAACGTCGCGCGGTTGGCCAGGCCGGTCAGCGGGTCGTGGTCGGCCCGGTAGCGCAGCTCCGCCTCCAGCCGCCGCTGCTCGGTGACGTCGCGGAGCGTGAGCACGAACCCGCCGACGGTCGGGTCGTCGCGGAGGTCCTGCCAGGACGCCGACACGCGGACCGGCGCGCCGGCCGCACCCCGCACCGTCCACTCGAAGTGGTCGGGCACCGCCTCGCCGCCGGTCAGCCGGGCGAGCACCTGGCCGGCTGTGGCGCGCTCGTCGGCGCACACCACGTCGATGAGCTGGCGGCCCTCGGCGGCACGCGGTCCGAGCGCCTGGCCGGCCGACGGGCTGCTGTACCGGATGGTCCCGCGCTCGTCGATGATCACGATGAGGTCGGAGGAGTGCTGCACCAGGGTCCGGAAATAGACCTCGGCGTCGCGCTGGGCGATCTGCTCCGTGAGGCGGGCCCGGGTGAGCGCGAGCGCCGTCTGCACGGCGAGGATCTCGAGCGCGCCCTCGACCCGCTGGAGCGCCTGCCGGGGCCCGGCGACGAGCAGCGTGCCGAGCGCCTGCCGATCGGACTCGTTGGCCACGAGCGGAAAACGCCGCACCGCGGGGTACGCGGCCGGGGCCGGCGGGTCGTCCACCGAGAGCACCGCCCGGTGCGGCACCGACGGCATCAGGTGCGCGACGGTGTCGCGTACGACGGCTTCGAGCTCACCGGTCGTCGTCGCGGCCAGCATGCGGGCGCCCGCCCGGCGCACCTGCCGCTCACGGGCCAGCGCCTGGCGCTGCTGTCGGAGCACCAGGAACAGGCGGACCAGCACCATGGCGCCCATCAACGCGCCACCGACGCCGACGACGATCAGGTCACGCACGTGGTGGCTGACGGCCATGCCGATGAGCAGGCCGCTCGGCACCAGGGCGCACGACGACAGCAGGGCCAGCCGCTGCGGGCCGTTGCTGGCCTCGCTCCCCTCCCGCCGCAGGCCGAGCCTGGCCATCGACGGATGCAGCGCCGCCGCGCCCCACGCGACGTAGAACAGGCTCCAGAACACGTCGACCCCGGATGCGGTGCTCGACCGGCCGTCGAGGAGCTTGGTCAGGTAGATGAACTCGCCGATGGCCAGCGCGTAGATGCCCGCGCTGAGCAGCGCCGCCGACGGCCGCCGCCACCCCAGCCGCACGGTGAAGGCGACGAGCAGCAGGATCCCGATCGGGTAAGCGCCGGCGCCCACGATGTCCACGGCGGAATCGTTGGCCGCGTCGAGCCGCGGCGCGGCGAGGAAGAGCCACACGAACAGCCCCACGCCGATCGTCAACGTCACGGCGTCGAGCAGCCCGGCCCGGTCGCGCTCGCGTACGCCGGACCGCGACAGGGCCAACAGCCCGACCACATAGGCGCAGAACATGACGAAGTAAACGGCGTCGAGAGCGAGCGGCTGTATGTCCCGCGGCGCGCCCACGGCCCGCAGGACGAGCGAGGTCGTGTCGCCCACGCCGAGCAGCAGCGTGCCGGCGGTCAGCACCAACCACGGTCTGCGCCGGGCGGGGCGGTTGCGGACGATGCCGAGCGCCATGGCGACGACGCCGCTGAGGGCGATCACTCCCCACAGCGCCGCGTCCGCGATCGGCACCCGGACCACGAGGTAGACGGCAGTCAGGAGCCCGATCCACCCGGTGTACCAGCCGACTGCCCTGCCCGACCCCACCACCTGTCTCCGCTTCGATGCTTCGGAAGACCAGACGCCCACCATAACGGTTAAGACCGAAAGGTCGTATAGGCCCGAGTCCGCTGGGACGAACGAGGCCAGCGAGGTTGGCGGGGGCGGGATCTCGATCCCCGCCCCCGGAGGGTCACGCCGCCGCGGGCACCACGGCCGGCGGCGCGGTGCGTGACGCACGCAAACTCCAGGCCAGCGGGCCGTAAGCGGCCAGGAGCAGGGCCGGCGCGAGCAGGCCGGTCAGGCGGCCGGTGGTGAGCATCAGGAAGGCGGCCACGCCGAGCGCCGCCAGGGCCGGGGCCCACCAGCGGGTCAGGCCCGCGCGGGCCGCGGCCAGCGGGACCAGGATCAGCCCCAGCAGGGCGCCGATCATCGCCGGCAGCGCAACCGCCAGCGCGAACAGCGCGTAGCCGTCCGCCGCCGCCGTCACCTGGTCCTGGGTCGCGGGATCGAGTGTCTGTTCCACGGCCAAACCCAGATAGTCGCCGATCATCAGCCCGTTCCAGTGGAGCAGGCCCAGCACCGCGACCCCGCCGGCCACCAGACCGAAACGGCCCGCGATCCGCCGCGTCACCGCCAGGACGCCCGGCACGAACAGCAGCCAGCCCAGGTGCAGGAAGAAGGCGCTCGCCTGGGCCACGTCCGGCGCCGTGTGGAACGGGTCGATCCGGGTCGCCGTGCCCGGCATCGTCAGCACGCCGACGGCCAGTGCGACGGGCGCCGCGACCAGGCACACCGCGCCCGCGGTCGCCCGCCAGGCCGGGGCCTCGCCGGCCAGCGCCGGGTCGCGCCAGAGCCGGATCGCCAGGACGACGTTGGCCACGCTCAGCAGCGCCGGGCCGGTCAGTGACAGCGGCACCGGCGAGATCGCGAACAGGAAGTAGAGCCCGAAGCCGGCGAGCGCCGCGACCGCGTACCACCATCCGGTCAGGCGCGCGCGCACCGCGGCGATCGGCGTGAGCACGAAGGCCAGCACCCAACCGACCAGGCCGGGCAGCTGCCAACCCACCGACATCCAGGTGTACGTGTCGACGCGCGCCTCGAACGACGCGAACGTCTCCGGCGCGACGGTGGCGGCGACCGCGATCGCGGTGACGTCGGTGAGCACCAGGCCGGCGAACGTCGCCAGCCCGCACAGCGTCGCCGCCCAGGCGATCGTGGCCGGCACGCGTCCCCGAGCGCGGATCGGGCCGAGCACCGCGAGGAAGCCGGGCACGAACAGGACGTACGCCCAGTGGAGCAGGACGGTGTGCAGCACGGCGCCGTCCGGGTCGGCGGCGACCATCCGGTCCCAGGCCCCCTCCCCGAGGCCTGGGTCGGCGGCGGTCGCGAGCAGCAGCAGCATGGGTGCGACGGCCAGGCAGACGAGGCCGGCCCGGCGGCGCAGGAGTGTCGGTGCGTTCATGGTTCTCCCCCTCCTCCGGCGACCTGCCGGAGCGACGGGACCGTATGCGCACCGCCGGCCACCGGTCGTCCTCATCGCCGTCGGGCGCCGTCCGCCGCACGGGGGACGGGTGGTCCGCCGCGGGAGGGGCGCTGGGCCGGAGGACCGTCCGTACCCTCGTGAAAATGGTGGTCCGGCGGGTCGACGTGGTGGTCGCTGTCGTGTTCGTGACGATCGGCCTCGCCGAGGAGCTCTCCGCGCCCGAGCGGCTCTCGTGGTGGTGGGCCCGGCTCGGGTTCGCGGCGGCGCTCGTGCTGCTGCGGCGGGCGGCGCCGCTGGGCACGTTGGTGGTCGACGTCGTCGTGCTGCAGACGCTGCTGATGCCGGTGTCGATCGACAACTACCGGGTCTGGCAGGCGTTCTGCATACTCGTCGGCATGCACACGATCGGCCGCGAGATCATCCTGAGCGGCCCCGACCGCGACCCGCTGTGGCGCCGGCTCGGCGCGGTGGCCGTCGTCGCCGGCTCGGTCGTCTTCCTGGTCTTCCAGGACATGGCGATGCGCTCCGACTACGTCGCGACGGTCGGCTATCTGCTTGCGGCGTGGGTGTCCGGGCTGCTGCTGCAGATCCAGGCCCGCCGCATCGCCGAGCGCAACGCGGCCGTGGCCACCGCGGCGGCGCTGCGGTTCCGCGAGACGCTGGCCGACGAACGGGCCCGGATCGCGCGGGAGCTGCACGACATCGTGGCCCACAGCGTGACGGTGATGGTGCTGCAGGCCGGCGTCGTCCGCCGGCGGCTGGACCCCGCGCAGCAGGCCGAACGCGATCTGCTCGCGGGCGTCGAGGACGCGGGCCGCGACGCCGTGGCCGAGCTGCGCCGGACGCTGGGGCTGCTGCGCGGCGGCGCCGGGCCCGGCCTGGACGCGCAACCGGGGCTGGGCCGGCTCGACGACCTGGTCGCCCAGCTCGCGGAGGCCGGCGTCGCGGTGCGGGTGACGGTCGACGGAGGGCCCATCCCGGCGCTGCCGCCGAGCCTGGACCTGTCCGCGTACCGGATCGTCCAGGAGGCGTTGACCAACGTGCTCAAGCATTCGGGCGCCGACCGGGCCGAGGTGGCGATCGCGCACGGGCCCGACGTGCTGTCCGTGACGGTGACGGACGCGGGCGACGGCCAGGCGGCGGCAGGACCGGCCGGCGCGGGGCACGGCATCGTCGGGATGCGCGAACGCGCCGCGATGTTCGGTGGCACCCTGGCGGCCGAACCGCTGCCCGGCGGCGGGTTCCGCGTCACCGCTGTCCTGCCCGTGCCGGCCCGCACCGCCGTCGCGCGGGCCGCGGCGGTCACCGCGTGATCCGCGTGGCGATCGCCGACGACCAGGCGATGATCCGGGCCGGGCTGCGGATGGTGCTGGAGACCGAGCCCGACATCGTGGTCGTCGGCGAGGCGGGCGACGGCGTCGACGCGCTGGCCGTCGCCCGGCGCACCGCTCCCGACGTGGTGCTGCTGGACCTCGCGATGCCGCGCATGGACGGCGTGACGGCCGCGGCAAAGCTCGCCTCGATCCCGGACCCGCCGCGGGTCATCGTGCTCACCACCTTCGACAGCGACGAGAACCTGTATGCCGCGCTGCGGGCCGGCGCGAGCGGCTTTCTCCTCAAGGTCTCCCCGCCCGAGCAGCTGGTCAACGCGATCCGGGTCGTGGCGGGGGGCGCGTCGCTGCTCGACCCGGCGGTGACGACCCGGGTGATCGCCGCCTTCACCCGCCAGCCGGCGCCGGCCGCACCGGCGGCGCTCGACCGGCTGACGCCGCGCGAGCGCGAGGTGCTCCCGCTGCTGGCCCGCGGACTGTCCAATGTCGAGATCGGACGGCGACTGGAGCTCGGTGACGCCACGGTGAAGACGCATGTGGCGCGCATCCTGATGAAGCTCGACCTGCGGGACCGGGCGCAGGTCATCATCTGGTGCTACGAGCACGGCGTGGTGCGGCCCGGCGAGAGTTAGAGGTCGGCCAACGCGGCGCGGAGGAAGTCGTCGCGGCGGCGGGTGACGTGCGGGCTCCAGGAGTCGGGGGTGTTGAGGGCGGCCACCGCGTCCCAGTAGGCGAGGTCGTCGGCCCGCCGGCCGCTCGCCCGTTCCCAGCCGGCGAGGACGTGTCGGGGCGCGTCGTCGTCGTACAGGATGGCGACCTGCTTCCGCAGCTCGCCCAGGTCCACGCCCGCGTTGCCGACGCCGGCGGTCTTCCAGTCGATGAGGGCGCGCACGCGGATGCCCATGCGCAACGTGTTGCCGGGCCACACATCGCCGTGCACGAAGCCTTTCGGCGCCGCCGGGGCCGCCATCCGCTGGACCACCTCGTCAGCGCGCTCCAGCAGCGGGGTGGTGGGCATCAGTCCGAGGCGGCGGTCGCGGGCGAAGTCGTCGACCGCGATCGGGCGTGGCCGCATCGGGAGGTGCGGCCGCGGGTCGAGCGCGACGGCGTGCACCTGGGCGATCGCGGCGCCGGCGGCCAGGAACAGCGCGGTGGAGGGCGCGGTGGGCCAGGTGCTGGTGCCGGGCAGCACCGTTTCGAGCGTACGCGGTGCGCCGTCGTCGAGCTCGGCCGCGAGCAGGCGGGGGGCCGGCAGCCCGTGCGCCTCGGCGACGGTGAGCGCCGCCGCGTTCGTCGCGACCTGCTCCGGCGTGATCCGGCTGCTCGGCGACCGGAGGACGACGGCGAAGCGGGGCCCGACGATCCACCATGGACTCTCGCCGCCGTGCAGCGACCGCACGGCCCGAATGTCACCGAGCTGAGCCTGGACCCACGCCAGCTCGTTACCCTTCCCGCACTGGACGAATCTGAACTACTCGGGGGCGACTGTCAAGCGACGGGTTGACCCGGTCTGGAAAGCTGCCAGCCATGTTCGACGAGTTCGCGAAAGACTATCTGCACCACGAGCTGCGTACCCTGCGCGAGGCGCTGGTCTGGAAGCTCGACGGCCTGTCCGACTACGACGTCCGCCGCCCGTTGACGGTGACCGGCACCAACCTGCTGGGTCTGGTCAAGCACAAGGCGTACGCGGACGCCCGCTATCTCGGCGAGGTCTTCGGTCGGCCGTTCCCCGGACCGGTGCCGCTGTGGAACGACCCGGGCGCGTGGCAGGACGAGCACTGGGTCGCCGCGCACGAGACGCGGGCCGGGATCCTGGCGCTCTACGCGGCCGTGGGCGCGCACACCGACGCGACCATCGACGCCCTGCCCGTCGACGCGCCCGGACACGTGCCCTGGTGGCCGCGGCCCGACGTCAAGCTGTTCAACGTCATGGTGCACGTGCTCAACGAGACCAGCCGGCACGCCGGGCACGCCGACATCCTGCGCGAGCAGCTCGACGGGCGGACGGGGGTGACGCCCGCGTACGCGCACGTGGTCGACGCCGCGGCCCGCGAAGCGCACTGTGCGAGGATCGAGGCAGCCGCCAGAGAAGCAGTCGGATGATCTTCATTACCGCCAAGTTCCCGTCGTTGCTCGGCGAGCTCGCGGTCTCCTGACGCGTCAGCGTTGCGCCTGGGCGAGCATCCGCGCGGCGAAGTCGGCCAGCTCCTCGCCGTGCGGGTCGCCGTCGACCAGGTCGTGGCGGGCGATGGCCCAACCGGCGGTCGCGGACAGGCCGGGGCGCAGCGACTCTCGGGAAAGCAGGCTGCGGAAGGCCTTCCCGACCTCGTCGCGGCGCTCCAGCGACAGCATGCCGGCGCGTTCGGCGACGGCCCGGAACCCGGCGGGTACGACGATCAGCGCGCCGTCGTCCGGAAACGTCACGCGGTCGAACTCGACGCCGTCGAACTCGGCCCACCGCACGTCGCTCGACTCGAACGTGACGTCGCGCAGCAGGCCGGGGTCGACCCGGCCGAGGAACCGCACGTCGTGCAGCGGACCCGTGAACCGGCACGCGTCGAAGGCGCAGCCGGTGAACTCGACCTTGGCCAGCCCCGGGAACGCGGTGCCGGTGAACGTGGTCCGTTCGGCGTGCAGATAACGGGTTCTCGCGCCGGTCAGTTCGACCGCGTTCCACACCGAGTCGACGACCAGGGCCTCGCGCAGGTCGGCGCGCCGCAGGCTGGAGTTCGTCAGGCCGCCGCCGGTGAGGACGGCCCGGGACAGGTCGGCGCCGTCGAAGCGGCACCCCCGCCAGCTGACGCCCGCCACGTGCGCGTGGGACAGCGAGCAGTGGCGCAGGTCAGCGTCGACGACCTCGCCGCCGGTCGCGTCGAGGCCGCCGGCCGGCAGGCCGCGAAGGTCGAGCAGGCCGTCGACGACGGGCAGTCCGAGGTCGTGCAGTGGGCCGCCGCCGGCCAGCCGCCGCAGGATCTCGCGGGCCAGCGCCGAGCCGTCGTTGGTGCACCAGCGGTCGACCACATCCCGGCGAGGCACGTCGATGAACCTAGGCCGCCGAGGGGCGCCGCCGCAATCGCCGATTCCGCCGTGTGCCCGCCGGCCGGTCGCTAGGCTGGAGCGCGGACGACACTGCCGGGGCGACGAGCCATGGAGGTGTCCCGATGACCGCCGACCGCGAGAACCTGTCCGGAATGCGGGCCCGCCGCCGGTTGCGTGACGTGCCGGAGACCAAGCGGCGCGAGCTCATCGACCGCAGCCTCGACCTGGGCCTGCCGGCCGCCCCGTCGATCAACGACCGCGACATCTCGCTGTTCTCCCGCTCGCTGGATCCGATGTTCGCCGGCATCAACACCTTCCTGAAATCGCCGTACGTAGAGAACGTGCGTGACATCGGGGGCTACGACGTGGCGTTTGTGGGCGCGCCGTTCGACATGGGCACCACCTATCGCAGCGGCGCCCGGTTCGGTCCGCAGGCGGTGCGGCGCATCTCGGCGCTCTACGACTCCTACAGCCCCGATCTGGGCATGGATCTGCTCGAGGAGATCAGCATCGGCGACGCCGGTGACATCTTCGTCATCCCGTCGAACATCGAGAAGACCTTCAACCAGGTCGAGCTCGGCGTGCGACACATCCTCGACGCCGGCGCGTTCCCGGTCATCGTCGGCGGCGACCACAGCATCGGCCTCCCGGACGCCACGGCGCTGGCCGCCCACGTCGACGGTCGCCTCGGCATCATCCACTTCGACCGTCACATCGACACGGCGGTGACCACAATGGACGAGCGGATGCACACCACGCACTGGTCCCACGCGACGCGGCTGCCGAACGTCCCACCGGCCAACCTGGTGCAGATCGGCATCGGCGGCTGGATCGGCAACCACTCGGGCGTACACGTCGCCGACGACATCGACACGACGGTCATCAGCATGTTCGACGTCGACGAGCTCGGCATCGACCGCGCGATGGAGATCGCGCTGGAGATCGCGTGGCAGGACGCCGACGCCGTCTACCTGTCGTTCGACATCGACGTCATCGACCCCGGGTACGCGCCCGGCACCGGCACACCCGAGCCCGGCGGCATGACGCCACGGGAGGCGCTGCGGGCCGTGCGCACCGTCGCCCGGGAGGGCCTGATCGGCATGGACGTCGTCGAGATCGCGCCGCCGTACGACGTGGCCGACGGCACGTCCCAGCTAGGCGCCCGCGTCATCATGGACACCCTCGCCACTCTCGTGGAACACGGTCACCTGGGCCGCCGCCGGTCGTCGACTTGACGGCGGCGCTCGACGCATCTCGGCGTTCAAGGCCCGCGGCGCGGCGCTCAAGGCCCGCGGCGCGGCGCTCAGGGCACGGCGGCGCGTTGGCGCAGTGTGATGTCGGCGCACTCCGTGCAGACCGAGTCGGGCACCAGGTTGGCGCGCATCAGCGCGGCGAAGATGGCGCAGCCGACGCAGAACGCGAACACGGACTCGAGCGTCGCCGCCACGACGACCAGGCCGATCAGGATCTTGCCCGCGGTGGCCAGGCCGAACCCGACCCACAGCACCGCGGCCGTGGTGGTGAGGACCGCGCCGATGCCCTGGGCGAACCGCTTGGGCGGGCCCGGCACCGGCTTGGCCGCGACCGGCAGCCGGGGCGTGACGACCCGGGTGACCAGCTGGCCGAGCGGCGAGAGGGTCGGTCCGGTAGCGACGCGGGCGAGGAAGCCGTAGGCGATGACGACCGTCAGCCAGCGCAGGTCGAAGACGAGCGTCGCGACGGCCATGAGGACGACCCCGCCGGCGACGAGCCGCGCGGAGACCTCGTTGACCGGGTTGGGAAAACTGAACAGGTCGCGCCACACGCCGCCAGCCTACTCGCCCGATAGGGATTGTCGACAAGACCGTGGTTGTATTCCCGGGTGGTGACACCCTCGGTCGCGTACGCGTTCGTGCTGGCCACCCTGATCGGCGTGGCCGCCCTCGTCGCGGCGCTCGCCCGCCTGCACGTGTCACGGTCCGTGGTCGTGGCGAGCCTCCGCGCGGTCGTCCAGCTCGCGGCGATCTCCCTGCTGATCGTTGCCGTGCTGCGGTCGTGGGGCCTGACTGCCGTGTTCGTGGCCTCGATGCTGACCATCGCGGCGTTCACCTCCGGCGGCCGGCTGGGCCGCCGCTCCCCCACCGTCGCCGTGCCGATCCTCGCCGGCACGGCACCCGTCCTGGCCCTGATCCTGGTCACCGGCACGGTCCCGCGCACGCCGATCGCCGTGGTACCCATCGCCGGCATCCTGATCGGCGGCGCGATGACCGCGACGTCGCTGGCGGGTCGGCGGGCCCTGGAGACATTGCGTACGCGCCGCGGTGAGCTCGAAGCCGCCCTCGCGCTCGGCTTCACCGACCGCGACGCGGCGCTGGAGCTGTGCCGCCCGAGCGCGGCCGAAGCCTTGGTGCCCGCCCTGGACCAGACCCGCACGGTCGGCCTGGTCACTCTCCCTGGCGCGTTCGTCGGCGTGCTTCTCGGCGGCGCGAGCCCCGTCGAGGCCGGCGCCGCACAACTGCTGGTCCTCGTCGGCCTGCTGGCCGTGGAAACGATCGCCGCGGTGCTGACCGTCGAGCTGATCGCCCGGGGCGCCATCCGCCACTGACGTCAGCCGCCGAGCGCCTCCCGCACCGCCCAACCCGCGCCGAGGGCGTGCTCGGCCGCATACGAGTCCTCGCGGCTTACATTCATGTATTTACATTTCTCACGGTGGCGTTCCACCATGGGTGGATCACCTCGGTCACCGCCGAGGTGTCGCCCCGCGGCCCGCCGCGCCTTGCCCGGAGGTAACCACCCCATGCCTCGTAGGTTGCTGTCCCTGCTCTCCGCCACCGGCCTGGCCCTGCTCATCACGCTCGGCCTCGCCTCGCCCGCCGCCGCCGTCACCACCACCGAGAAGCTCGCCGTGCTGTCGAGCTTCACCCAGACCAGCGCCGCCAGCTACAACTCGTGGAACGCGGCCCGGGTCAACCGTGGCCCCTGGCAGGCCTACAACTTCGACTGGTCCACCGACTACTGCTCGACGAGCCCCGACAACCCGTTCGGGTTCACGTTCGAGCTCTCCTGCTACCGGCACGACTTCGGCTACCGCAACTACAAGGCGATGGGCCGGTTCAGCGCCAACAAGTCGCGTTTGGACAGTGCGTTCTACGAGGACCTCAAGCGGGTGTGCGCCACCTACAGCTCCGGCTGGAAGCCGATCTGTGACGGCCTCGCCTGGACCTATTACCAGGCCGTGCGGACCTTCGGCAAGGTCGCCGTCAGCCAGGCCGACCTGGACCGGTTCGCCGCCCAGGTGGCCGAGCAACGCCGCCAGGACGCGCTCGTCTGACGGACGACGGGCCCACCGCGCCGCGCGGTGGGCCCACCGGTTCGACCGGCGCCTGAAGTCGCGTGTAACAGCGCTAAGATCGCCGGGGTGTCGGTCGTCGTCTACCTCAGGAACGCCTCGGCGATGTGGTGCGCGCTCCAACCCGAGGCAACGAACGGCGCCGACCACGTGCGGGCCGAGCTGCCCACGGTCACCAGGATCCTCCTGAAGCGGCCAGCCCCCACCCACGTGCTGACCACGCTGCTGGACGGTGCGCCCGCCGACAAGGGCGTCGTGGTGGAGGACGTGTTCGGCGCCGCGTCCGACGTCGGCGCCCGGATGCTGCGGATGCCGGTGATGGTCCGGCCCGCGACCGCGCCGACCCCGCCCACGACCGGCGTACGCGTGCGGCAGGTCACCGACGAGGATGAACTCGCCGTGGCGGAGCGGCTCATCGTCGAGGGGTTTCCGCTGTCGCTGTACCGTCCGCTGGTCCGCACGCACGCGCTGCCGCCCCGCGTGCTGACCGTGCCCGGCTGGCGCGTCTGGCTCGCCGACCACGAGGGCCGGCCCGCGGCGGCGGGCTACACGTTCGACGATGGCGCCGCGGTCGGTCTCTACTGGCTGGTGACCTCGCCCGAGCATCGCCACCGCGGTATGGCCCGAGCGATCATGGCCGCGGCCATCGGCGCGCACGCGGGCCGGGACTTCACTCTCATGGCGACGGACGTCGGCCGTCCGCTCTATGAGTCGCTCGACTTCCACGCCGTCGTGACCGCCACCTGGCACAGCCGGCCCGCGGTCCGTCCCGGGTAGGGCAGGCCCGACCCGGCCTGGACGCCGACGAGCCCGGCCAAGCGGCCGGGCTCGTCGGATGAGCGAAACCTAGATGTCGAAGCGGTCCAGGTCCATGACCTTCGTCCAGGCGGCCACGAAGTCCGTGACGAACTTCTCGCGGGCGTCGTCGCTCGCGTAGACCTCGGCCAGCGCCCGCAGCTGCGAGTTGGAGCCGAAGATGAGGTCGACCGCGGTGGCGGTCCACTTCACCTCGTCGGTGGACAGGTCGCGGATCTCGTAGACGTGCTCGGTCTCCGACGCCTTCCACCGCGTGCCCGGGGAGAGCAGGTTGGCGAAGAAGTCGTTGGTGAGCACGCCCGGCCGGTCGGTGAGCACGCCGTGTGCGGTGCCGCCGACGTTGGCGCCCAGGGAGCGCAGGCCGCCGACGAGCACGGTCATCTCGGGCGCGGACAGGTTGAGCATGTACGCGCGGTCGATGAGCAGCACCTCGGGCTGGGTCTTCTCGCCCGGCCGCAGGTAGTTGCGGAAGCCGTCGGCCCGCGGCTCGAGGACGCGGAACGACTCGACGTCGGTCTGCTCCTGCGACGCGTCGGTGCGGCCCGGGTGGAACGGCACGGTCACCTCGACGCCGGCGTCCCGCGCCGCCTTCTCCACCGCGGCCGAGCCGGCCAGCACGATCAGGTCGGCGAGCGAGATCTTGGCGCCGCCG
Organism: Asanoa sp. WMMD1127; assembly: GCF_029626225.1. NCBI lineage: Bacteria > Bacillati > Actinomycetota > Actinomycetes > Micromonosporales > Micromonosporaceae > Asanoa > Asanoa sp. WMMD1127. Next base: position 5,441,443 of record NZ_JARUBP010000001.1, on the reverse strand, counting down.
GCCGCGTTGAACTCCTGCTGCACGACCTCGAGGCTCTTCAGCACCGTGGCGAGCTGCTCGGGCTGGTTGACCTCCCAGCCGCGCTGCGGCTCGAGGCGGATGCGGGCGCCGTTGGCGCCGCCGCGCTTGTCGGTGGAGCGGAAGCTCGCGGCCGACGCCCACGCGGTCGAGACGAGCTGGCTGGTGGTCAGGCCGGACTCGAGGACCTTGGCCTTGAGGGCGGCGATGTCGGCCTCACCCACGAGCTCGTGGTCGACGGCCGGCACCGGGTCCTGCCACAGCTGCGGCTCGGCCACCCACGGCCCGAGGAAACGGCTGACCGGGCCCATGTCGCGGTGCAGCAGCTTGTACCAGGCCTTCGCGAAGGCCAGCGCGAACTCGTCGGGGTTCTCCAGGAAACGACGCGAGATCCGCTCGTACGCCGGGTCGACGCGCAGCGACAGGTCCGTGGTGAGCATCGTCGGCTTGTGCTTCTTCGCCGGGTCGAAGGCGTCGGGGATGATCGCCTCGGCGTCCTTGGCGACCCACTGCTTCGCGCCACCGGGGCTGGTGGTCAGCTCCCACTCGTACGCGAAGAGGATCTCGAAGAACCGGTTGCTCCACTTGGTCGGCACGTCGGTCCAGGTGACCTCGAGGCCGCTGGTGATCGTGTCGGCGCCCTTGCCGGTGCCGTGGCTGCTCAGCCAGCCCAGGCCCTGCGCCTCCAGCGGCGCGCCCTCCGGCTCGGCGCCCACGTGGTCGTCGGCGATGCCGGCGCCGTGGGTCTTGCCGAACGTGTGGCCGCCGGCGATGAGGGCGACGGTCTCCTCGTCGTTCATCGCCATCCGGCCGAACGTCTCACGGATAAAGTGCGCCGCGGCGAGCGGGTCGGCGTTGCCGCGCGGGCCCTCGGGGTTGACGTAGATGAGGCCCATCTCGGTCGCGCCGACGTCGGCGGCCATCTCCTTCTCGGAGAGGTAGCGCTCGTCGCCGAGCCAGGTGTCCTCGGGGCCCCAGAAGATCTCCTCGGGCTCCCAGACGTCGGGGCGGCCGAAGCCGAAGCCGAACGTCTTGAACCCCATCGACTCCAGGGCGACGTTGCCGGCGAGCACGAGCAGGTCGGCCCACGAGACCTTCTGGCCGTACTTCTGCTTGACCGGCCAGAGCAGGCGGCGCGCCTTGTCGAGGTTGGCGTTGTCGGGCCAGCTGTTCAGCGGGGCGAACCGCTGCCCGCCGTCACCGGCGCCGCCGCGACCGTCGTGGATCCGGTAGGTGCCGGCGGCGTGCCAGCTCATCCGGATCATCAGGCCGCCGTAGTGGCCGAAGTCCGCCGGCCACCACTCCTGCGAGGTGGTGAGCACGTCGGCGATGTCCCGCTTGAGCGCCTCGACGTCGAGCTTCGCGAACTCCTTGGCGTACGCGAAGTCCGGGCCCAACGGGTTGCCCTTGGCCGAGTGGGCGTGCAGCACCGAGAGGTCGAGCTGGTTGGGCCACCAGTCCCGGTTGGTACGCGGACGCCCGCCGGTCTTCGGGGTCGGCGAGTCGATCGCCGGGTTCTCGCTCTCGCTGCCGTGCGCGGTTACCGAGTCGTGCGCGACCGGGCAGCCGGCCGCCGCCTTCTCGTCGACGCCCTGCGCGCTGGCAGGAGCGTTGTCCTGGATGTCGCTCATCAAATTCCTTCCGAACTGGGGAGATCCTCGGCCGCGCAGTCGGGGCAGGTGCCCCAGTAGACGACCTCCGCCTCGTCGACCGCGAAACCGTGGTCGTTCGAGCCGGTGAGACAGGGGGCAGGGCCGACGGCGCAGTCGACGTCGGCGATGGCGCCGCAGGAGCGGCACACGACGTGGTGATGGTTGTCGCCCACCCGCAGCTCGTAGCGGGCGGTCGCGCCGGCGGGCTGAATGCGCCGCACGAGGCCGGCGTCGGTCAGTGCCCGCAACACGTCGTAGACCGCTTGGTGGGAGACTGTCGGGACGTCGGCGCGGACCAGCCCGATCACCGCTTCGGTGTCGACATGCGGGTGGTCGCGCAGGGCGGCCAGCACCGCGAGCCGCGGCCGCGTCACCCGCAACGAGGCCGCCCGCAGCACCTCGAGACCGGACGTCACTCGGAAGACCGTAGGACACGATCTGGAATGAATCAAGTTAAGTCGGGGTGTCGTGCACCGATCTCACTCCACGTGACGTGGGTGTCCCGCCTGTGCGTTAACAAGGGACCCTGCGCAGCGGAAGGCGTTAAGAAGTGGCCCTTCCTTCGGCCAGGTGGGCGGCCAGCCACGGGCCCGTCACGCTGCGGGGGTCGGCCGCGACCTCCGCCGGCGTCCCGCGGGCGACGATGCGGCCGCCCTCCGGGCCGCCGCTCGGGCCCATGTCGATCACGTGGTCGGCCGCGGCCAGCACGTCGAGGTCGTGGTCGATCACGATGATCGTCGCGCCGTCGGCCAGGAGGCGGTCGAAGACGCCGACCAGTGTGCGGATGTCGACCGGGTGCAGGCCCGTCGACGGCTCGTCGAGCACGTAGAGCACGTCCCGCTGGCTGCTGCGCAGCCGGGCCGCGATGCGCAGGCGCTGCGACTCGCCGCCGGACAGCGACGGCGTCGGCTCGCCCAGCTTCAGGTAGCCGAGCCCGACGTCGACGATGGGGCGCAGCGGGCGGGCGATCGTGGCGACGTCCGCGTAGCCGTCCAGCGCCTCGCGGACCGTCAGGTTCAGCACGTCGGCGATCGTGCGCCCGTCCACGCGTACGGCCAGGGTGTCGTCGTTGAACCGCGCGCCGTGGCACGTCGGGCACTCGACGTTGATGTCGGGCAGGTACTGCACGTCGAGGTCGATGGAGCCGAGCCCGCGGCAGGTCGGGCACTGGCCTTCCTTGGTGTTGAAGGAGAAGTGGCCGGCGGTCAGGTCCGACGCGGCCGCGAAATGGGCGCGGATGGCGTCGAAGGCGCCGGAGTACGTGCTCGGCGTCGACCGCGCGTTCAAGCCGATCGGGGTCGCGTCGATCTCGACGACCTGCCGGATCGAGCCCAGGTTCAGCGACCTGACGTGGTCGGGCAGCGGGTCGCCGACGAGCTGCGCGCGGGCGGCCGGGATCAGGCTGTCCAGCACGAGCGCGGTCTTGCCGGCGCCCGACGGTCCGGCCAGCGCGGTCAGCCGGTTGACCGGGAAGCCCGCGGTCACGTTGCGCAGGTTCCAGAGCCGCCGCACCGCGATGCTGGCGCGCTCCCGGGGCAGCGGCCGCGGCGGCCGGGTGACCGCGGGACCGCCGCCCAGGAACGGCCCGATGATCGACCCACGGCTGCGCTGGATCTGGTCGGGCGGGCCCTCGGCGACGATCGTGCCGCCCAGCCGGCCGGCGCCGGGACCCAGCTCGATCACCCAGTCCGCCGTGCGGATCAGGTCGAGGTCGTGCTCGACGATGACGACGGTGTTGCCGTTGCCGGCCAACGTGGCGATCGTCTTGCGCAGTCCCTCCACATTGCTCGGATGCAGGCCGACCGAGGGCTCGTCGAGGACGTACAACATGCCCGTGGTGTTGGCCCGCACCGTCGACGTGAGCTCGATGCGCTGCCGCTCGCCGGTGGACAGGGTGGCGCCGGCCCGGTCCAGCCCCAGGTAGCCGAGGCCGAGGTCGAGCAGCGGGCCGATCGCGCCGGTCAGCTCGCCGACGAGGCCGGTCGTCAGGCGGCTCAGCTCGGCCGGCATCAGCGGCGGCAGCGTGCTGGCGAACGCGGACAGCCGCTCCAGGTCGAGCGCGCTGATCTCGGCGAGGTTGCGTCCGTCCAGCGTGGAGCGCAGCGCCTCGGGCCGCAGCCGGGTGCCGTGGCAGACGGGGCACGTGTGCGAGCTCAGGTACCGGCCCTTCTCGGACTTCTCGGCCGCCGTGATCGCGTTGTCGTAGGTGACGTTGAGCCGCACCTGCCGCCCGTTGCGCCCCGACACGACGACCGGCTGCTTGACCGGCTCACCGTGCAGCACGAAGTCCTTCTCCTTGCGGGTCAGCTTCCGGTACGGCACGTCGAGCCGGACGCCCAGCTCCCCCGCCGCGAACATGCTCAGGCGCCGCCCGCCCACGTTCCACGGCAGCACGGCGCCCTCGGCGATCGTCTTGTCCGGGTCGGGCACCAGCGTCTCGGGGTCGACCTCGAACCGGGTCCCGATGCCGTCGCAGCCGGGGCAGGCGCCGATCGAGTTGAACGCGAACGACTCCGCGCCGGGCGCCTCGAACCGCACATGGTCGACCGGGCACTCGATCTCCATCGCCTGCGTGGCGATGGACGGCGGCACCGCGTGGCCGTTGGGGCAGCGGTGGGTGCCGAGGCGGGACATGATCAGCCGGAGTACGTTGAGCACCTCGCTCATCGTGCCCACGGTGCTGCGCGGCCCGGGGATCGGCGGGCGTTGCCGCAGCGCGAGCGCGGGCGGCAGGTGGTCGATCCGGTCCGCGTCGGGCCGCTCGGCCTGGCTGAGCCGGCGCCGGCTGTAGGTGCTGAGCCCTTCCAGGAACCGGTGCATCCCCTCGGCGTAGAGGGTCCCCATGGCCAGCGAGGTCTTGCCGGAACCGGACACCCCGGCGATGACGACGGTCCGCCAGAGGGGCACGTCCACGTCGAGGTCGCGCAGCGTGTTGTGCCGCACGCCGCGGGCCTGGATGGCCCGGGGCAGGGTGTCCGGTGGAGGAGCGATCTTCGAGCGCGCCATACCTACCGGTCTAGCCGCTGTCGGGCCGGCCGGGGGCGGAATCGGCTGTAGCCCGCGTCACGATTCCGCCGCCGCGCAGCCGGTGCAGCGCGGCGACGGCGCTGGTGACCAGCTCGCCGGGCCGTGGCGCCGCGCCCAGCAGCCGGGTGAGGACGCTGCGGCGCAGCACCGGGCCGGGGAAGCTGCCGTGCACCTGTCCCGGCTCGTCGATCGGCGCCAGGAGGTTGTCGACGCCGTTGTCCGGTCGGTCGGCGGCCATCGTGGCGGCGCCGAGTCCTCTGATCGAGAGCAGCGCGTCGAGCAGGGCCGGTGACAGCCGTTGGCCGAGGTAGAGGCCCACCGCCGCGCCGCCGATCGGGACCTCCCGCCGGGGGCGGGCCGCCGCGCGGACGATCGCCGCCGCGACCACCTCCGGGGCGTACACCGGTGGTGGCGGTTTCGGCATCGCGCCGAGCTTGCTGCGGGCGTGCTCGAAGAACGGTGTGTCGGTCGACGCGGGCAGCACGGTGGTCACGGCGATCGGCGCGCCCTCCTGGGCGAGCTCCATCCGCAGGCAGTCGTAGAGGGCGCGCACCGCGAACTTGCTCGTCGTGTAGGGCGCGTGCAGCGGCACCGCCCGCACCCCCTCCAGCGACGCGACGCCGATGAGGACTCCCCCGCCGGCCCGGCGCAGCGCGGGCAGCGCGGCGTGGACACCGTGGACGTGGCCGAGCACGTTTACCCGCAGCACCCGGTCGAACTCGGCCGCGGTGATCTCCTCGATTCGCCCCCAGACGCCGACCGCGGCCATGTTGACCCAGGTGTCGACGCGCCCGAAGTGCTCCTCGGCGGCGGCTGCCAACGCCTTGACGGCCGCGGGATCGGTGACGTCGGTCGGCACCGCCACGGCCCGCCCACCGCCGGCCTCGATCTCGCTCACCAGGGTGTCGAGGGCCCGCCGGCCACGGGCCGCGCACACCACGCGGGCGCCGGCTTCCGCGAACGCCAGGGCGCTCGCCCGGCCGATGCCCGTGGACGCGCCGGCGATCACCACGACCTGCTCGGATACCGGTTTCGGCATGTCGGCCCCGTACCCGGCGAGTCGCCGCGCAAACGCCGTCCTCCGGTGGGCGACCCGGCGCCCGGTGTGATAGACCGATCTCACTGCGATGAACGTCGAAACATGATCGACCGGAGGTTTTCGCATGGCCATCTCCCGCCGCTCCGTCCTGACCGCCGGCGCGGGCGCCGTCGCCGGGCTGTCCCTGCCGGCCGCCGCCGCCCAGGCCGGTGGCCGCACCGCCGTGCGCTTCACGCTCGACGCGCGGACGCTCGACGGTGGCGAGCAGGTCACCTCGGTCACGCTCGACACCTCGCGGCTCGGCCGCGTCGACCCGGCCAGCCTGACCACCGGCACGTTCACCGTGCACGCCAAGGCCACGAGCCCCATCCCGATCGCGCCCGGCGACCAGATCTTCAGCGAATACGACCTGGACCGTCCGGTGACGGCCGCCCGGCTCGACCGGCGGGGCGACATCGTGCTCGAGCTCAGCCACGCCGAGGGCCAGACCGGCGGCGGCACCCTCGGCTACATCCTCAGCCGCGGCCGCAACGTCCGCCTCGACCTCGTCTACACCATCACCCAGCACGCCCCGATCGTCGTACGCGGCCGTCCGGTCACCTTCGCCGGTTTCCGGCAGGGGCGGCTCGTCAACCCCGAGGTCGACGCGTTCAGCCACCACGTGTCCGGGTCGGGCATGAAATACCGGCTGTTCTCGCCCCGGCGGGAGCGCGGCCGGCGCCCGCTGGTCGTCTGGCTGCACGGCGGCGGCGAAGGCGCCTCGCTGCCCGACGGCTACTACGACAACGAGACCACGCTGCGGGCCAACCGGGGCGCGCTCGGGTTCGCCACCCCGGAGGCGCAACGGATCTTCGACGGCGCCTACGTGGTGGCGCCGCAGAGCACCTCGTTCTGGCTCGAGGATGGTGACCGGTTCGCGCCGCTGATCCGGGAGATCGTCGACGAGGTCGCGCGCCGCCACCCGGTCGACCGCGACCGGATCCACGTCGTCGGCGCCAGCAACGGCGGCTACATGAGCCTGAAGATGACGACCGTCTACCCGCGGTTGTTCGCCTCGTCCGTGCCGATCTGCGGCGTCGTCGAGTCGCTCGACCCGGGCGGCCCTCGGATGATCACCGACGCCGAGCTCACCGCCATCCGCACGCCGACCTGGCTCGTCACCTCGCGTGACGACGACACGGTCCCGCCCGAGCCCAACACCGTCCACGCGCACGAGCTGATCCCCGGTTCGCTCCTGACCCTCTACGACAACGTCGTCTGGAACGGCCACCAGTTCCCCGGCCACTGGTCGTGGATCTACGTCGCCCGCAACGACCCGTCGATCCACGGCACGCACATCTGGCAGTGGATGGCCCGCCGGCGGCGCTGACTCTTCACCTCGACGTCGCCGAGCCATCACGTGGATGGCGCGGCGGTGTTTGCCCGCGGGAGTTGGCTCAGGTGGTTCGTTCTTATTCGGTTGAGGAGCTAACCACGTGCCTACTTCTCGTCGCGCCCTGCTCACCGGGGGTGCCGCGGCCGGCGTCGGCCTCGCCGTGGCGGGCGCCGTCCCGTCGCTGGCCCAGGCCGACCCCGGCAAGCCCCGCCCGTCCGGCGGTGGTCACCAGCCGTTCCCGCCGCTGGTCGACGACCCCCGCGGCATCCTCGCGCTGCCCGCGGGCTTCAGCTATGCGATCGTCACCCGCACCGGCACCACGCGGCTCGACCGCGGCCAGGGCCTGACCCCGGCCGACCACGACGGCATGGCCGTCTTCGACGCCGGCCGCGGCCGCTACACGATCATCCAGAACCACGAGATCGACCCGGGCGCCGAGCACGGCGTGCCGCACGTCAAGGGCACCGTCTACGACCCGGGCGCGATCGACGCCGGCGGCTGCACCGTCATCACCACCGACCGCGCGGGCCGCAACCTCGGCGAGTTCGTCGGCATCTCCGGCACCGTCTCCAACTGCGCCGGGGGCCCGACGCCGTGGGAGTCGTGGCTGACCTGCGAGGAGACCGACGACAAGGCAGGCGACGAGTGGGAAGAGGGCGACCGCAAGGGCGTCTTCCAGAAGGACCACGGCTACGTCTTCGAGGTCACCTCCGACGGGAAGGCCGACCCGCGCCCGATCAAGTGCCTCGGCCGCTACGCCCACGAGGCGCTGGCGATCAGCAAGGACCGCACGCAGGTCTTCCTGTCCGAGGACGACAGCGAGCCCAACGGCCTGTTCTACCGCTGGACCGCGCCGCGCGGCGTCAAGCTCGGCCCCGGCGTGCTCACCCGGCTCGCGCCCGACGCGGGCACCCTGGCCGCGATGCAGATCATCATGGCCGACGGCTCGGTGCTGCCGGACGTCGCCTACCTGACCTCCGCCCAGCTCGGCCGGCCGTTCCCCGTGCGCTGGATCGAGGTGCCCGAGCGTGACGCGCAGACCAAGCCGGTGCGCGAGCAGTTCAAGGACGGCGAGGTCACCCGGGGCAAGAAGTTCGAGGGCGTCTGGGGCACCGACGAGGGCGTCTACGTCGTCAACTCGTACGCCTGGGAAGAGGGCGACCTGCCGGCCGACGCGGCGCCGCACGACGGCATGGTCTGGTTCTACCACTACCGCGAGCAGACCATCCAGCTGGTCACCTACTTCCCGCACCAGGCGACGGCCGAGGACGGTGCGGAGGCCAAGTACACCGACCTCACCTTCGACGGCCCCGACAACGTCACCGTGACGCCGTGGGGCAGCCTGGTGCTGGCCGAGGACGGCGCCGGCGCGTCGCACGTGCTCAGCTCCATCCCGGGCGGCCCGACCTACGCCATCGCCCGCAACCAGCTCAACGACAGCGAGTTCTGCGGCCCCACCTTCACGGAAGACGGCAAGGTGCTGTTCGTCAACATGCAGGACCCGGGTCTCACGCTGGCCATCACCGGCCCGTGGGAGAAATACCTGGGCTGACGCTCTCCTTCGTCGGGGTCGGGCCCTGCGTGGCCCGGCCCCGGCGGCGCACGTGTCGCACGACCTCGACGACGAGCGTCACCGACATCGCCACACCGAGGCCGAGCAGCAGGCCCCGGACCGGGTCGCCCTCGAAGGCGGCCCCGCCGAAATAGCCGATCAGCGCCGAGTAGAGCGCCCAACTGACGGCGGCCAGGGCGTCGAAAGCGGTGAACCGGGCGCGCGGATAACCGAGGGCGCCCATGGACAGCGTCACCGCGGTCCGCCCGCCCGGGATGTAGCGGGCGACGACCAGCATGAGCCCGCCCCGTTCCGCGACGGCCGACCGGGCCCAGGCCACGGCCCGGTTCCGCGTGGGTTTCCGGCCGCCGGCGGCCCGCCCGAGCGCATAGGAGACGTGGTCACCCGCGAACGCGCCGGCGGCCGCGACGGCGACCAGCGGCACCAGGTCGGGCTGCCCACTCGCCGCGAACACACCGGCGGTGATGACGGCGGTCTCGGCAGGAACGATCGGGAAGAACCCGTCGAGCATCGCGAGCGCGAAAACCAGCGCATAGAGCCAGGGCGAGGACATGACGTCGTGCAACACGTCGAGGATGCCATCCATGCCGTCCAGCCTCGACACTCCGCGGCGGCGCCGGCACCGGGAGAGTCCCGCCCCATTCCCCCACCCGCCCGTCGGGGTTGTCCCGCAATGGTCGTGCCGGTGAGGCCGCGGGGCGACCTCACCGGCGACCGTGGGCTACCGCGCGGTGAAGGTGAACTCTCCGGAGGGGACCGTGACGACCGTATAGCCCCCGTCGATCCGGTCGAGGCGGGCGCGTGGTGGCGTGGCGACCGACTGGCCGGCAGCGGTCGGCACCCAAACCTCCGCCGTCGTGTTGGTCGGAACCGTGACGGTCAGGCGCAGACTCCGGTCCGACTTCGTCCAGGCGCTGCGGGCCACTCCCTTCGGCGTGCGATAGCTGCCCTTCGCGTACGTCAGGTCACCTATCGTCTTGGGTTGGAACACCAGCCGGTCGTAGGCGACCGCGTCCGGTGCGGACCGGATGCCGACGACGCCCGACTGGAACCACTCCTCGATCTGGGCCAGGATCATGTGGTTCTTCGAACTGCCCCGGGTCCAGCGCTCACCGATGGTGGTGAAGCCGCCGGGGTTCTCGGGCGTGGAAGCCATGAAGTAGCCGTAGCTCGGGTAGTCGTCCTCCTGCAGCAGGTCCCACAGGACGTCGTCGCGGCCCGCGGCGGCCAGACTCCGCACGGTCGGCGCCATGCCGATCGTGCCGCCGCTGAAGTGCGGGCCGTCGCCCTCGGGGTGGAAGGCGTAGACGTTCGCGACCAGGTGGTCGAGCACACCCTGGCGCTTGTCGGCGGGCACCAGGTCCGCGTCGAGCGCGAGCGCCTGCGCCGCCTGGGTCGCGCCGGCCGTGCCGGCGTTGCCGGTGGCGGTGTAGGCGCCGAGCGCGTCGTTGAAGAACGCGGCGTGGAACGCTGACCTTATCTCCGCCGCCAGCGCCGTGTAGGAGGCCGCGTCGGCCGCGTGCCCGGTCAGGCCGGCCATCATCGCCATCTTAGTGATCATGACGTAGTAGCCCCAGGTGCCGGTGATCCGGCCCGAGGTGTCCTCCGCCGAGACCCAGTCCGCCAGGGCCGCGTCCACGATGTGCCCGACGGCCTTCTCCCGTCTTATGTAGTCGACGAACGCCACCATCCGGTCGTAGTGGGCGGCCATCGTCTGCGTGTCGCCGTAGAGCTCGTAGAGGAATGCCGGCACGAGAACGATCGCGTTACCCCAGTTGATCTCGTCGCCGAAGCGGCCGGTGTAGCCCCAGTCGTACACGGGGGTCTTCAACGCCACGTTGCCGGCCATCGGGGTGTCGGCGACCGACTGACCCTCGACCAGGTGGTGCATCGACGTGCGCATGAAGGCGCCGAGCTCGTAGTTCCGGTGGATGGACCCCATCGGCATCGTGTAGTCGGCCGGGTAGGACAGCTTCTCCCGGCCGGGGCAGTCGGTGAAGACCGACATCATGTTGCCGGCGAACGAGTAGCGGGCCATCGTGTGGATCCGGTTTATCCGCGCGTTCGAGGTGGTGAACTCGCTCGCGACCGGGGTGTCGGCCTGCAGGCGTACGCCGGTGACGATGTCGCGGGTCGGCACGAAGCCGGCGGGCAGGCCCGTGATCTGGACCCATTGCATGCCGAAGTAGTTGAACAGCGGGTGCCACCGCTCGCCGTGGCGGGCGCCGTGGGTCGTGTAGGTGTTGAACAGGTCGTTGCCGCGGCCGCCCGGGCCGAGCGACGCCTGGTTGACCGTGCCGTCGGGGTTCAGCGACTCCGCCGGCGCCACCTTGACGGTGGTGCCTGCCGGCACGCCGCGCAGGTTGAGTTCGGGCCAGCCCACGATGTTCTGGCCGAAGTCGAACACCCACGTGCCCGGCACCGGGTTGGTCACCGAGACCGGCCTGAACCGCTCCTGCTCGACGATCGGTTCGGCGGCCCGGGCCACCAGCCGCGTCGCCAGGTTCGGCGGCGGGGCGATGCCGGCCACGACCCAGCCGGTGGGCGTGCCGTCCCGACGGGTCGCCGTGGGGCCGAGGTTGGCGCCGGCGGCGTTCCAACCGGGCTGCTCGCGGCGGGCGTCGTAGTCGGCGCCCGAGTACCACGCGTCCGTGACCAGCGGTCCCAACGCGGCGCGCCAGGTCCGGTCGGTGACGATCTCCGCGCGGCTGCCGTCGGTGTAGGCGATCTCCAGCCGGCCGATGAAGCGCGGTGTCACGGCCGCGCCCGCCGACGGGTCGCTCGCGGCGATGTTGTTGCCCGAGCCGGTCACCTTGGCGCCCGTTTCGTGCGCGGCGGCGAGCGCCGGGGTGAAGGTGATGCCGGTGCCGTCCGCCCCGGGCGTGCCGATCGCGGTGATCGTGCGCGACTCGAGCCGGTCGCCCCCGCCGCCGGTGTCGACGTTGACCGTGCCGCCCACGTGGTAACCGGTGACGCTGTCGAGCCTGATCGTGGTGGCCCCGGCGGTCGCGTCGGCGGCGAGCACGCCGTTGCCCTTGAGCTGACTCTGCCACCACGAGTACGGCGAGGTCCGGCCGACCGCCGGGTTGGTGACACTGCGCCGGACGTACGCGGTGCCGTTGCCGAGCTCGACGCCGATGGTGTTGGCCCCGCTGCGCAGCGCACGGGTGACGTCATAGGTCCGGTACTCGCTGGACAGCTGGTAGTTGGAGTTGCCGGGCGCGAGCACCTCGTCGGTGATCTCCCGCCCGTTGACGGTGGCGTGGTGCAGACCGACGCCCGAGAGATAGAGGCGGGCGTCGGCGACCTTTCTGCCCCGCGGCACGGCGAACTGGCGGGCGAAGATCGGCAGCGGCTGGTTCTCGGCCCGGTCCGGATAGTCGATCCAGCGGGCGCTCCCCCAGTCGCCTCGGGCGAGCAACCCGGCCGTCCAGGTCGCCGGCTGGGACCAGGCCGACGGCTGCCGGTCGGCGTCCCAGACCCGCACCCGCCACGCGACGGTGCCGCGTGAGGGCAGGGCCCGGCCGAGGACCGTCCGCTGTTCGGCGCCGGCGACCTTGCCGGAGGACCAGGTGAGCCGCCCGGCGCTCAGCTTCTCGGTGTTCTCGGCGGCCTGCACCTCGTAGGCCGTCTGCCGGTCGCCCGGGCAGGCGACCCGCGCGTTCGGGCGATGGCACGGGTGCGCGCCGGCGCGCCTGGTCTCCGCGATCTGCCAGCTCAGTGTCGGCCGGGGATTGTCCAGCCCCAGCGGCGAGTCGTAACGGCCGTCGACCGCGAGATTGACGGCCTCGACGTTCCCGGCACTCGCGTGGGCGGCCGCCCCCGTGGTGAACGGGGGCGCCACCAGGGTCAAGGCCAGAACCGCACCCATCACCGCGGTCACCGTGCGTCTGTTGGTTGGCACCTGTTCTCCCTTCCTTGCCGGTCGGTTTCAGGTGGTGCTGGGCTCGCGCAGTGCGGCGAGCCGGCCGGTGGCGGCGACCCGGCCGAACGCGTACGCGCTCGGCTTGGGTACGCGCGCGAAGTCGCGGACGCGGTCGACGGCCACGAGGCCGAAGGTCGGCCGGTACCCCTCGCTCCACTCGAAGTTGTCGAACGCGGACCAGTGCAGGTAGCCGCGCACGTCGACACCTTCGGCGCGGGCCCGGGCCACGGCGGCGAGGTGGCCGTCGAGGTAGTCGACGCGTTCGACGTCGTCGGCGGTCGCGATGCCGTTCTCCGTGACGAACAGCGGGAGCCCGGTCCGCTCGCCGGCATGGTGGAGCACCTGGCGCAGCCCGTCGGGGTGGACGGCCCAACCCATCTGGGTCGTGGGCACATCCGCCGGCGGAGGCGCGAACCAGGTCGGTGAGGCCGGATCGACCCATTGCTTCCGGTAGTACTGCACTCCGAGCCAGTCGCCGGACACGTCGTCGAGGTAGCGCTCGGCGATCTCGTGTCGCATGAGCGCGAGGAGCGCGTGGCAGGCGGGATCGTCGCGGGCCGGCGCCAGCAGCGGCAATTGCACGCACAGGCCGGCCTTGGCGGTGGGGGCGGTCGCCCGGATCGCGCGTACCGCCTCGTGGTGGGCCGCGCGCAGGACGCCGCCGACGCGCCTCCACAGCACCGGGTTCGTCAGCCCTGGCGGGTGGTAGCCCTCGAGGTAGCCGTGCAAGGCGATCATCTGGGGTTCGTTGACGGTGCCGACGAAGGGCATGAGGTCGCCCAGCGCCGCGCCGACCGTGCGGCAGTAGCGGCCGAACAGCTCGACGGCGTCCGGCGCCAGCCACCCGCCCCGGGCGGCGAACCACCGCGGCAGCGTGAAGTGGTGCAGGGTGACGAACGGCGTGAGACGCGCGTCGACGAGGGCGGTGAGCACCCGCCGGTAGTGGCCCAGCGCGGCCGGGCTGAACTCACCCGGCGCCGGCTCGATGCGCGCCCACTCCACCGACAGGCGGTGTGCGTTGTGGCCGAGCGAGCGGAGCAGCGCGAAGTCGTCGGCGTAGCGGTGGTAGTGGTCGATCGCGTCACCCGAGGGTTCGACCGCCGCCGTGCCCGGCGCGTGCTCGAAGTCCCACCAGTCGCTGTTGACGTTGCCGCCTTCCACCTGGTGCGCCGCGGTCGCGGCGCCCCAGATGAAGTCGGTGGGAAAGTCGGTCACGCGCCGGCTTTGTAGTCGGCGTCCATCGCGGCCAGCACCTTGTCCGGTGTGGACTGTCCGCTGAAGATCTCCTGCAGACCGCTGAGCATGGTTTGCTGCACCTTGGCGTTGGGCCAGAGCTGGTCCATGAACGGCACCGTGCGGTTGCCATTGATGAAGGTCGCCAGCTCGGCCAGCGACGGGTCGAGGTCATAACCGGTGTCGGCGAGGGCCGGCACGCCGCCCTGCTGCTTGACGTAGAGGTTCATGCCCTCCGGCGACATGACGAAGTTGACGAATTTCAGCGCCAGGTCCTTGTTCTTCGCCTTGGCGTTGACGCCGTAGCCGGCGCCGGCGGCCGCGGGCATGATGAAGCCGGCCGGGTCGTCGCTGGCGGGCAGCGCCTTGATGGTGAACGTGCCACTCGGGTTCTTCTTCTTGAGCAGCGCGATCACCCAGTTGCCCTGCACGAGGCCCAGCGTCTTTCCGGTGGCGGCGAGCTCCTGGCTGGCCTCGTAGCTGGTGCCCAGTGGGTTCTTCTGGAAGCAGCCCGCCTTGTCCATGTCCTGGTACCTGGCCATCGCGGTCGTCCACGGCGAGTTGGCGAAGGTCGCCTGCCCGGCCTGCATCTTCGCGTCGAACTCGCGGTCACCGGCGTAGACGGTGGTGGCCACCAGGGCGTAAAGGACGAGCTGAGTCACCCAGTTGTCCTGGATGCCGAGGGCGAACGCCGGCGTGCCCTTTCCCTTGGCGGCCTGGCAGAACTCGATCAGCTGGGTCCAGGTCTGCGGCGCCGTGAGTCCCGCCTTGCGCATGGCGTCCTCGTTGTAGACCGCGCCGATCCCGTTGAGACCGAAGATCGCGTTGTACGTCTTGCCGTCGTACTGCGCGACGCTCTTCACCGCGTCCGGATACTTCGCGGCCCACGCCTGGTCCGACAGGTCGAGCAGGTAGCCCGGCTTGGCCAGCACGTAGGTGGCGCCCGGGTTGCCGTTGCCCGGCCACACCGACATCACGTCCGGCGCGGTGCCCGAGGCGAGCTGGGTGCGGATCTGCTGCTGGTACTGGTCGGCGCCGCTGGTCGTGAAGTTGACCTTCACGCCGGGGTTCTGGGCCTCGAAGGCCTTGACGACCTCCTCGACGGAGCCCTGGTCGACGGACGCCAGGGTGAGGGTGTTGTCCTCGGCCTTGTCGCCGGACGCGGCGTTCGTGCCGCCGCTGCACGCGGCCGCCAGGGTGACGGCGACCGTCGCCGCGACCAGAGCCGTCAGTTTCACTGTCTTCATCTGCACTCCTGTTGGTGCGTTCTGAGTTAGGCGCCCTGGCGTGCGGCGCTGAAGGTGTAGCGCCCCGACGCCAGCCGGACCGTGACTCCGGTGGCTGACGGCTGGACCGTGTCCACGCCCGGCTGTGCGGCGGCGGGTCGGCCGCCTTCCTTGACGCCGGCGGCATCCGACGTGGGGATCTCGAGGAGCGCGCTGCTCCCCGGCGGCACGGCGACGGTCACGGTGATCCGACCGTCCTTCACAGACCATCCACACGCGACCGTGCCGCGCACGGTCTCCTGCTGGGCACGGGCCCAGTGGAGGCGGCCACCCGGCGTCGGGCGCAACCACAGCTCGCGGTAGCCGACGGAGCCGGGCGTCTGGTCGATGCCGGCGACGCGGCCGAAGAGCCAGTCGCCGACGCTGCCGAGGCTGTAGTGGTTGAACGAGTTCATCGCGGCCGACTGGAAGCCACCGTGCTCGGTCCAGCCGTCCCACCGCTCCCAGATCGTCGTGGCCCCGTGCCGGATCGTGTAACCCCAGCTCGGGAACTCCTCCTGGTGCAGCAGCGCGTACGCCAGGTCGGCCCGCCCGTGGTCGGCCAGCACCGGGCAGAGCAGGGCCACGCCGAGGAAGCCCGTGGTGAGCCGGACGTCGCGCTTCTCGATGTCGGCCGCGAGGTGCCCGACGGCGGTGGGCACGAGCGGCGCCGGCACCAAGCCGAACGCGAGCGCCAGCAGGTACGCGGTCTGCGTGCCGCCTTCCACCGTGCCGTCGTCGCCCACGTACGAGTCGACGAACGCGGCGCGGATCGCGCCGTGCAACCCGCGGTGCGCCGCCGCGACGTCGTGCTGGCCGAGCACCTCGGCCGCGTCCGCGACGATCTCGGTGCTGCGCGCGAAGTACGCCGTGGACAGCACGTCGCGCGGCGTCAACGCGTCGACCTGCAGCCAGTCGCCGTAGGAGTTGCCGGTGTGTCGCCGCCAGCGCAGGTCCGGGTTGTGCCGGCGGACGTGGTCGACCCAGGCCACCATCGACGGGAACGAGCGCTCGAGCGCCGCCCGGTCGCCGTAGGCGCGCCAGAGGTGCCACGGGACGAGCACACCGGCGTCACCCCAGGCCGGGGCGGCCTCCCGGTCCAGGCCCACCGCCGGCGCGACGTCCCGGAAGGCCCCGTCGGCGTCCTGACCGTCGACGACGTCGCGCAGCCAGCGCGCGAGGAAGGCCGAGACGTCGGCGTTGCGACTGGCGGTGGGCGCGAAGATCTGCGCGTCGGCCAGCCAGCCGAGCCGCTCGTCCCGCTGCGGGCAGTCGGTGGGCACCGCGACGAAGTTGCCGCGCTGGCCCCAGACGATGTTGGACTGCAGCCGGTTCACCAGCGGGTCCGAGCACTCGAACGAGCCGTCGAACGGGATGTCGTTGTGCAGCACCCGGGCGACGACCTCGATCCCGTCCGGGTGGTTGGCCACCTCCACGTAACGGAAGCCGTGGATGGTGAACCGTGGCTCGAAAACCTCCTCGCCGGCGCCGGCGGCGACATAGCTGTCGGTGGCCAGGGCGCGGCGCAGGTTGGCGAGGTAGAGCTCGCCGTCGTCGAGAACCTCTGCATGTCGCAGGGTGATCCGTTGACCGGCGGTGGCGCCACGCACGGTCAGCCGCACCCGGCCGACCAGGTTCTGTCCGAAGTCGACGATGCTCCGGCCCGGTGACCGGCGGTCCACGGCCACCGGCCGCAGCTCGCGCGTCACGCGCATCGGCTGGTCCGGCTCGGCCACGAGCGGTCCGGGCGCGGTGGCGTCGACCCGCACCGCGGTAAAGCCGGCGTCGGCGCCGTCCGGCGCGTCCCAGCCCGGCGCCGCGAAACGGGCGTCGACGTGCTCCCCCATCAGCAGGTCGGCGAAGCGGATCGGGCCGGGTCGTTCGACCCAGTCGGCGTCGGTGGCGACGACCTGTCGCGAGCCGTCGGCGAAGTCGACGACCAGCTGCGCCAGGAAGCTGGGGTGGTCGCCGTAGTGCCCGGCGGCGCGGCGCGGGTCGAAGCCGACGTATCCCGACCACCAGCCGTCGCCGACGAGCGCGCCGAGCACGTTGGCGCCTGGGCGGAGCAGGTCGGTGACGTCGTAGGTCTGGTACTGGATGCGGTGGTGGTACTCGGTCCAGCCGGGCGCGAGCTCGACGTCGCCCACGCGCCGGCCGTTGAGTCGGGGCTCGTAGACACCGCGGGCGGTGGCGTAGAGGCGGCCGCGCACCGGCGCCTGTCCGAGCTGGAAAGCCCGCCGCAGCTGGAGGGCCGGCCGGGTCGGCTCGTCCTCGTCCGTCGGCGGGTCGACGAGCGGCAGGCTGCCGGGATCGCGTGCGATCCACACCGCGGTCCAGTCGTCCGGGTGCAGCAGGCCCGTCTCGAACCAGCTCCGCGCCGCCCGGGGGCCTTCGCCCCGCTCGTCCCAGACCTCGACCCGCCAGTGGTAGCGGTGCGCCGACTGCAGCGGCGGGCCGGCCCAGGTTACCTCGCCCTCCTCCCCCGCTCGGCGGCCGGTGTCCCAGAGCAGGCGACGAGGGTCGTCGAGGTCGGCCGGGCGAGCGGCGACGGTGAGGCGGTAGGCGCTCTGCGCGGCGCCGCGCCGGTCGGAGCGCAGGCGCCAGGACAGCCTCGGCCGGCGGGCGTCGAGCCCGAGCGGTTCGACGAGGTGTTCGGCTCGCAGGCCGTACGGATGCGTCATCCCTTCAGCCCTCCGGCGAAGCCGTTGATGATGCTGCGTTGCAGCGCGAAGTAGACGACCAGGATCGGGATCATGCTGATCAGCAGGGCGGCGAAAATGAGGTTCCAGTCGGAGACGTACTGCCCGACGAAGCCGGAGATGGCCACCGGCACGGTCTGCTGCGTGCTGCCGGAGAGATAGAGCAGCGGGGTGAAGAAGTCGTTCCAGATGCTGACCGCGTTGAGCACGACCGCGGTGACGGTGATGGGCTTGAGCATCGGGAACACGACGTGCCGGAAGCACTCCCAGGCCGTGGCGCCGTCGATCGACGCGGCGTCCTCGAAGTCGTGCGGCAGCGCGCGCAGGAATCCGATGTAGAGGAACGTGGTGAGCGGCACCTGCAGGCCGGAGTAGAACAGCACGAGAGCCCAGGCGCTGCCGAGCAGGCCCAGGTCGCGCATCGTCTGGTAGAGCGGGAGGGCGGCCAGCTGGAACGGCAGCATCAGCCCCAACATGATGAGCAGGAACACCCCGCGCGACCAACGGGCGGTGACCCGGGCCAAGGGATACGCGGCCAGGGCCGAGATGGCGATGACGATGATGACGCTGGCCACCGTCACCAGCGCGCTGTTGGCCAACGCGCCGCCCAGCGCGCCCTGCTGCCACGCCTGCGCGAAGTTGCCGAACGTCGGGCTCAGGGTCGGCCGCAGCGGCGACGAGGTGTCCGACGGTGGGCGGACCGCGAGGTTGACCAGGACGTAGACGGGGAAGGCGACGACGAGCGCGATCGCGACCATGACGAGCTCGAGGCCGAACGTACGCCGGGTGTAGCGGTTCACGACGCCGCCCTCTCGTTGCGAGCCAGGAAGAGGTACTGGCCGGTGGAGACGACCGCGACGATCGCGGTGAGGACGACGGCGAGGGCGATGCTGTAGCCGAACTCGCCGAGCGTGAACGCGTCCTTGTAGATGAGGGTGGACAGCGTGTCGGTGGCGTGGCCGGGCCCACCGCCGGTCAGCGCGTACACCTGGTCGAAGAGCTTGATGCCGCCGATGATCGAGAGCATCAGGTTGATGGTGAACGCGGGCGCGAGCAGCGGGCGGGTCACCGACCAGAACCGTCTGACCGGGCCGGTGCCGTCGATCGCGGCCGCGTCGTAGATGTCACGCGGGATCGACTGCATGCCGGCCAGGAAGATGACCATCGAGTAGCCGCCGAACTGCCAGACGATCACGCCGACGATCGACCAGAGGGCCAGCTCCGGGTCGCCGAGCCAGTTCTGCTGCCAGGACTGCAGGCCGACGGCGCCCAGCAAGCTGTTGACGGCGCCGTCGGGGGCGAGCAGGTTGCGCCAGAGGTACGCGGTGACGATCGGCGTGATCACGGCGGGAGCGAACAGGAAGACACGGAGCAGGTGGCGCGATTTGATCATCGTGTTGACGCCGAGGGCGAGCGCCAGGCCGAACCCGTTCTGGATGAGGGTGATCGAAAACGCGATCAGCAGCGTGTGCCAGATCGCCGCCTTCGCGTCCGGATCACGGAACATCTCCACGAAGTTGTCCAGGCCGACGAAGGAGAAGCTCGGGTCGAGCCCGTCCCAGTCGGTGAAGGCGTAGTAGACGCCGCGGACGCTGGGGACCAGGACCACGAACGCGAACAGCGCCATGGCCGGGGCGGCGAACCACCATGGCGGGCCCGGGCGGGACGATGACGCCGGTCTTTTGAAACGTTTCATCGAACGTGCCAGCCAATCCCTCGGCCGATGAGGATGTCGTGGGTAACGTTGCCCAAATGTTTCGCCCGACCATAGGAGTTCACCTGTACGACGTCAAGGGTCTTGCCGTTGCCGCCGCCCGTCCGTAGCCTCACGCCGGTCGGCAACGTTTTCCACAGCGGCGGGGAGGTGGACATGACGCGCCCGGCGCAGCGACGACGGGTCACGATCGTCGACGTCGCGCGGCACGCGCAGGTGTCGACCACGGCCGTGTCCAAGGTGCTGCGCAACGCGTACGGCACCAGCCCGGCGATGCGCGACCGCGTGCACCGGGCGATCGCCGACCTCGGCTATCGCCCGTCCGCCGCGGCCCGTGGCCTGCGCGGCCAGACGTACACCGTGGGCGTGATGGTGCCCGACATCGCCAACCCGTTCTTCCCCGAGGTGCTGGCCGGTGTGACCGACCAGCTGCGCGACACGGACTACCAGGTGCTGCTGGCCCCAGGCTGCGCCGGCGAGAAGGCGGAGGCCCGGACCATCGAGTCGATGATCGACCGCAGCATGGACGGGATCATCCTGATCGCGCCGATCTCACCGCGCGCGCACCTCGAACACGTCGCCGGCATCGTCCCCACGGTGATCGTCGGCCGGCACGCCCGCAGCGCCACCTTCGACATGGTCGCCGACGACGACACCGTCGGCGCGGCGCTGGTGGTCGACCACCTGGTGGGCCTGGGGCACCGGCGCATCGCGCACATCGCCCATCCGGAGACCGAGCCGTCGTGCGTCGAGGAGATGCCCAACATGATCCGCGCCGAGGGATACCGGCTCGCGATGCGCCGGCACGGGCTCGGCGACGAGATCGACGTGGTCTCGACGACGTACACCCGGGAGGGCGGCTACACCGGTGCCCGCGAACTGCTCACCCGGCCCGTCCGACCGACCGCCATCTTCGCCGGCGCCGACATCGCTGCGATGGGCGCGCTGGACGCGGTGGCCGAGGCGGGGCTGTCGGTGCCGGGCGACATCTCCGTGGCCGGCTACGACAACACGCCTTTCGCCGCCTTCAGCCAGGTGTCGCTGACCAGCGTCGACCAGGCCGGCCGCCAGATCGGCGTGGACGCGGCCCGGCTGCTGCTGGCGCGGATCGGCGACCGCGGCCGCCGGTCGGCCCAGGTCACCCTCTCCCCCACGCTCGTCGTCCGCACCACGACCGCGCCGCCGCGCTGAGCGCCACCATTCTGTCGCGGGGAGTCGGCCGGCGCGCTACGTGGTCGTCGACCGGTAATGGTCGTCGGGGACCGGCTCCAGCCACGTCGTCGGGTCGCCGCCGTCCGGCTTGGCCTCCAGCATCGCCAGGTGGGCCATGAACGTCTCGGCGGTCGCGCCGTGCCAGTGTTCCTCGCCCGGTGGGCAGACGACCGTGTCGCCCGCGCGGATACGCAGGACCGTGCCGTCGCGGGTGCCGACCAGGCCGACGCCCTCCGTCACGTGCAGGGTCTGGCCGACGGCGTGGCTGTGCCAGTTCGTGCGGGCGCCCGGGGTGAAGCGCACCAGCGCGACCGTCATCCGCGACGGCCCCGACCCGGTGTATACGGGGGTCAGGTAGACGTCGCCGGTGAAGTTCTGCGCGGGTGTCTTCACGGTCGGGCTCACGGGTCGCAGTTCCATCAGCTCTCCACTCGCAGCAGGGCCTTGATCGCGCGGCGCTCGTCCATCGCCCGGTACGCCTCCGCCGCCTGGGACAACGGCAGGGTCAGGTCGAAGACGCGGCCCGGGTCGATCTCGCGGCGGACGATCAGGTCGATCAGCTCGGGCAGGAAGCGGCGGACCGGCGCCGGGCCACCGTGCAGGTGCACGTGCGAGAAGAACAGTTCGGTGCCGGGCAGCTCGACGCCGTGCGCGACACCGACGTAGCCCACGTGCCCGCCGGGTCGGGTGGCCCGGATCGCCTGCATCATCGACTCGTGGGTGCCGACCGCCTCGATCACCGAGTGCGCGCCGAGCCCGCCGGTCAGCTCCTTGATCTCCGCGACCCCGTCATCGCCACGCGAGGTCACGATGTCCGTGGCGCCGTAGTCGAGCGCCAGCTTCTGCCGCGGCGCGTGGCGGCTCATCGCGATGATCCGCTCGGCGCCGAGGTGCTTCGCGGCCAGCACGCCGAGCAGCCCGACCGCTCCGTCGCCGACGACCGCGACCGTCTTGCCGGGGCCGACCTGGGCCGCGACCGCGCCGAACCAGCCGGTGCCGAGCACGTCCGAGGCCGCCAGCAGGCTGGGCACCAGGTCGTCCGACGGCATCTCGGGCGTCGCGACCAGCGTCCCGTCGGCCAGCGGCACACGCAGCCGCTCGGCCTGCGCGCCGAGCGCCCCGACCGGCTCCCGGTGCACGCACGACGACTGGTAGCCGGCGCGGCAGATCTCACAGGTGTTGTCGGACGCGAAGAACGACCCGACGACGAACTGGCCGGGCCGGACATCGCGGACCTCGCCGCCGACCTCCTCCACGACGCCGGCGTACTCGTGACCCATCGGGCTCGGCCCGTCGACGTCCTCGATGCCGCGGTACGGCCACAGGTCAGAGCCGCAGACGCAGGTGGCGGCCAACCGGATGACGGCGTCGGTCGGACGCTCGATCCGGGGTGCGGCCCGCTCCTCGACGCGAACGTCGCCGGGCGCGTACAACATCGCTCCTAGCACGGAAGGTCCTTTCACAGGGGGTGACGGTGTCCATGGAACCCGGGCGACGGCGCCGATGGGAGTGGCTGTCGAAGCAGGTAATGGCAGAACCCCTCTACCCCGTGGCGAGGGTCGTAACGTGGCTGTCATGGACACCCGGGACGAGGTACGCGAGTTCCTGGCCACGCGACGGGCCCGGATCACGCCGGAGCAGGCCGGGCTGCCCGACTTCGGTGGCACCCGCCGGGTGGCCGGGCTGCGGCGCGCCGAGGTGGCGCTGCTCGCCGGCATGAGCCCCGACTACTACACGCGGCTCGAGCGCGGCAACCTGGCCGGCGTCTCCGACAGCGTGCTCAACGCCGTCGCGCGGGCGTTGCGGCTCGACGAGGCGGAGCGCTCCCACCTGTTCGACCTGGCCCGGGCCGCCAACAGCGGCGCCCAGGTGCGGCGGCGGCCCCAGCGGCAGCAGATCCGGCCCGGCGTGCGGACCCTGCTCGACGCGATGACCGACGCGGCGGCGTTCGTCCGCAACGGGCGGCTCGACGTCCTGGCGATCAACCGCCTCGGGCGGGCCCTTTACGCCCCCGCGTTCGACACCGCCGACCGGCCGGTCAACCTCGCCCGGTTCTGCTTCCTCGACGCCCGGTCCGCCGACCTCTACCCGAGCTGGGACGAGGCCGCCGACATCACCGTCGCGCTGCTGCGCACCGAAGCCGGCCGCGACCCGTACGACAAGGCCCTCACCGACCTGGTCGGGGAACTCGCCACGCGCAGTGACGCCTTCCGCACGCGCTGGGCCGCGCACAACGTGCGCCTGCACCACACCGGCACGAAGCACTTCCACCACCCGGTCGTCGGCCGGCTCGACGTGGCCTTCGAGGCCATGCCGCTGCCCGCCGATCCCGGGCTCACGCTGACGGCCTACAGCGCCGCGGCCGACACCCCGGCCGGCGACGCCTTGCGGCTGCTCGCCACGTGGGCGGCCACCACCGCGCCGGCCTGACAGGAGGGCAAACCGTGGAACACCGTCCGCTCGGCCGCACCGGCGTCTCGGTCAGCAAGCTCTGCCTCGGCACCATGATGTTCGGGCAGTGGGGCACCAAGGACCACGACGAGAGTGTCCGGATCATCCACCGGGCGCTCGACGCGGGCGTCACCTTCGTCGACACCGCCGACGTCTACTCGCAGGGCGAGTCCGAGGTCATCGTCGGCAAGGCGCTCAAGGGCCGCCGTGACGACGTCGTGCTCGCCACGAAGTTCTTCATGCCGTTCGACGACGACCCGAACCACCGCGGTGGCTCCCGCCGCTGGATCATGCAAGCCGTCGAGAACTCGCTGCGCCGGCTCGGCACGGACCATATCGACCTCTACCAGATGCACCGGTACGACCCGGACGTCGACCTCGACGAGACCCTCGGCGCGCTGACCGACCTCGTCCGCGCCGGCAAGGTCCGCTACCTCGGGCACTCGACCTTCCCCGCCTCCGCGCTCGTCGACGCGCAATACGTCGCCCGCGACCGCGGCCGGGAGCGGTTCGTCACCGAGCAGCCCACCTACTCCATGCTCACCCGCAACATCGAGAACGAGATCCTGCCCCTGACCCAGCGGTACGGCATGGGCGTGCTCTCCTACAGCCCGCTGTCGGGTGGCTGGCTGTCCGGCCGCTACCGCAAGGACGGCGACAGCGCCGGCCCGACCTCGGCCGCCCGACCCCAGGTCCGCTTCGACATGGACACCCCGGGCAACCAGCGCAAGCTCGACGCCGCCGACCGGCTCGGCCGGCTCGCCGACGAGACCGGCATCAGCCTGATCGAGATGGCCATCGCGTTCGTCCTGCGCCACCCGGCGATCACCAGCACGATCATCGGCCCGCGCACGATGGCGCACCTGGAGTCACAGCTCGCCGCGGCCGACGTCGCGCTCACCACCGACGTGCTGGACCGCATCGACGAGATCGTGCCGCCCGGCGTCACCCTCAACCCCGCCGACAACGGCTGGGTCAGCCCGTCCCTGCAGCCGGCCGCGCGCCGCCGCTAGCGTCCACGCACAACCCCTCGCGGGCCGATGTGTCGACGCCGCCTGATGCGCGGGGGCGCCACGTCCGGCAGGCTGTCGGAATGATGCCTCCCGCCGTACTCGATCATGTTTCGATCGCGGTTTCCCGGGCGCGGCCCGCCTGGCCGCTGTTGCGGGCGCAGCTCGGCGGCGAGTGGGCGATCAGCGGCGACGCACCGGGCTTCCGGTTCAGCACCCTGCGCTACGCCAACGGCATGTGCCTGGAGCTGCTCGAACCACATCGGACGGACGAGAACCCGTTCGTGGCGCGCTTTCTCGATACCGGGCCGGGCCTGCACCACCTGACGTTCAAGGTGCCCGACCTGCTGGCCGCGGTCGAGGCGGCGACCAGGGCGGGCTACCCCTGCTTCGGCGTGCGGACCGTCGACCCGTCGTGGCAGGAGGCGTTCATCCATCCCAAGGTGGCCGGCGGCACCCTCGTGCAGCTCGCCCAGGCCGGCCCCGCCCCGCTGCCACCGCCACCGGACGACCTGCCGCCCGCCGGCGCGACGACGGCGGCGCTGCGGGCCGTCGCCTGGCAGGCCACCGACCCCGCCCGGGCCGTGGGGCTGCTCCGGCTGCTCGGCGGCCAGGTCACCGGCATCACCGGCGGAGCACCGACCGACGTCGCGTTCCGCGGCCCCGGCGTGCGGATCCGGGTCTGCCCGCCCGGCGCCGAGCCGAGCCCCGCGCGGCTGGAGTTCACCGGCGCGGACCCGGTCACCCGGGTGGCCTACGCCGGCGGGGCCGGGATCCCGTTCCGGGACCCGTACCTCGGCGTCGACATCGTGCTGACGTGAACGGTCACCAGCGGCCGCGGTGGACGACCTCGTCGAACGGGCGGCGGTTGGGGCGGGCGACGGGCCGCAGCGGCCGGTCGGCCGGATAGCCGACGCCGAGCAGGTAGGCCACGTCGTGGGTCGCCGGCACGCCGAGCAGAGCGCGGGCCTTGTCATGGTCGCCGACCGACGAGTGGCCGGTGCCGATGCCGAGGTCGGTCGCGGCGAGCATCATGGCGTAGGTGGCCTGGCCCAGGTCGTACTGGTCGAGCGCCGCCTGCCGGTCGTCGGCCGGCCGGGGCACGACCAGCGCGATGGCGGCCGCCGCCCGGGCGATGTGACTGGCCGACTGCCACACGGTGGCCAGCTCGGCCAGCTGCCCCCGGTCGGTGACGACGACGAAGTCCCAATGTTGGCGGTTGGACGCCGACGGCGCCCGCCATCCGGCCTCCGCGATGCGACTCAGATCCTCATCGGACACCGGGTCGGCCGTGTAGTCGCGGACGTTGCGCCTGGCCCGGATCGCGTCCAACGTTTCCATCAGGCCCGAGTCTAGGTTCAGGCGACGTTCTCGTGCCCGCCGATCGGATAATCCATCGGCGCGAGGGCGAGCAGGTCGACCTCGATCAGCGCCGGCCCGGGCCGCGCCACCGACGCCGCGAACGCCTTCTCGAAGCCCGCCGCGTCCGACACCTTCTCGGCCGGCACGCCCATCGCCTCCGCGAGTGCGGCGAAGTCCGGCGTCGCCAGGTCGACGTCGTGCTGGGCCCCGGCGAACGTGGCCGCCTCGATGCCACGCAGGATGCCGTAGCCGCGGTCGTTGAACACGCACACCGTCACCGGCAGGCCGGTCTGGGCGAGCGTCGACAGCTCACCGATCGTGAGCATGATCCCGCCGTCGCCGTGGATGACCACCGTCCGCTCTCCGGCGCCCGCGGCGGCGCCGATGGCCAGCGGCAGGCCGGGGCCGATCGCCGACGACACCGGGCGCAGCGAGGTCCGCGAGGAGAGGATGGGGAGGAGACTGTCGCCCCAGACGTACGCGGGAACGGTCGAGTCCCGCACCACCACGCCGTCGCGGGGCAGGTGGCGGCGGATCGCGTCCATGATGCCGCGGTGGTCCGGGCCGAGCCGCTCGCGGGCGCGGGCGACGGTGGCGTCGGCCGCCGCGCGACCCTCGTCGGCCCAGCCCGGCTCGACCGCGCCGGTGGGCAGGGCCGCGTCGAGGGCGGCGAGGCCGTCGCGGGCGTCGGCGACCAGCGCCACCCGCGCCGGGTAGCTCCGGCCGATCACGGTCGGGTCGGCGTCGAGGTGCACCAGCGCGGGCGGCAGGCGCAGGCGCCAGAAGCCGGTGGGATACATCTGGAACCGGCTGCCCACGACGAGCACGGCGTCGGCCCGCTCGACATGGGCCCGCAGGGGCTTGTAGGTGGCCAGGGAGCCCAGGCACAGTGGATGGTCCTCGGGCAGCGCGCCGCGTCCCTCGGTCGAGGTGACCACCGGGATGCCGAGCCGCTCGACGAACGCCCGCAACGCGTCCGCCGCGCCGGCGTGGTTGACCCCGCCGCCGGCCCAGACCAACGGCCGCCGCGCCCCGGCCAGCAGGGCGGCCGCGGCCGCCACCCGCGCGGGATCGGGCGCGGCCCGCGGCACGGGCGCCGCGACGACACCGGTCCGCGGCGTCTCGGCGTACTGCAGGTCGACCGGGATCTCCACCGCGGTCGGCTGCGGCCGCCCGGTCAACGCCTCCCGCCCCGCCGCCACCACGACCTCGGCGATGTCGGCCGCCCGCCGCACCGACCAGGCCTGGCGGGTCACCGAGCGCAGCATCTCCAGCTGCCGCTCGGCCTCGTGCAGATAGCCGCGCCCCTTGCCGTAGAACCCGGTCTCCACCTGGCCGGTCAGCATCAGCACCGGCGACGACGCGAAGCCGGCCTCGAACAGCCCGCCCATCGCGTTGGCCGCGCCCGGCCCGGTCGAGGTGATCGCGACGCCGAGTCGGCCGGTGACCCGGGCGTACCCGTCGGCGCCGTGCACCGCCGCCTGCTCGTGCCGCACGTTGACCACGGCGATGCCGCCGTCGCGGTGCAGCGCGTTGAGGATCGGCAGGTTGTGCACGCTGGCCACGACGAACACCCGGTCGACGCCCAGCGCCCGCAGCGCCTCGACGACCGCGTCGCCACCGGTGAAGCCGGTCATCCGCCTACCCCCGTCTGGATGGACTTGAGCTCGGTGAACTCCTCGATGCCGAACCGGCCGAGCTCCCGCCCGCGGCCCGACTGCTTGTAACCGCCGAACGGCGCCCGGCCGTTGAACGGCGCGCCGTTGAGGTCGACCGTCCCGCTCTCGATCCGCTCCGCCACCCGCAGGGCGTGCTCCTCGTCGGCGGACCACACCGTCGCGGCCAGCCCGTAGTCGGTGGCGTTGGCGATCGCGACCGCGTCGTCCTCGTCGACATAGGGGATCACGCTGAGCACGGGCCCGAAGACCTCGGAGCGGGCCAGGTCGATGGTCGGGTCGGGGATGACGAACGCGGCGGGCGCGGCGAAGAAACCCTTTTCCGGCAGGCGATCCCCCGGGTACGCCCAGAGCGGCCGCGCCCCGTCGACCTCGGCCCGCTCGACGTGCTCCCGCACCCGCTGCAGCTGCGCGGCGTTGGCCACCGGCCCGAGGTCGGACGTCGGCTCGGCCGCGGGACCGACCCGGTAGCCGGCCATCGCCGCCGACACCAGCTCCTCCACCTCGCCCAACCGCTGATAGGGCACCACGAGCCGGGTCAGCGCCGTGCACGTCTGTCCACTGTTGACCAGCACCGAGTCGACGGTGTGCCGCACCGCGGCGGCCAGGTCGGCGTCGGCGAGCACGACCGACGGGCTCTTGCCGCCCAGCTCCAGCGCGACCCGCTTGACCGACGCGGCGGCGACCTGGGCCACGCGCCGCCCGGCCCGGGTCGACCCGGTCAACGACACCATGGCCACCTGCGGGTGCCGCGCCAGGCTCTCGCCCACGTGCGGCCCGGTGCCCATCACCACGTTGACCGCGCCGGGCGGCAGGCCGGCCGCCGCGACCGCCTCGGCGAGCAGGTAGGCGTCCAGCGGCGCGAGCTCGCTGGGCTTGAGCACGACCGGGCAGCCGGCGGCCAGCGCGGGCCCGATCTTCGAGGTCGTCTGCAGCAGCGGGTAGTTCCACGGCGTGATCGCCACGACCACCCCGACCGGCTCGCGCACGACCCACGAGTGCCCGATCCGTTCCCGGAAGGCCACGGTGGGCAGCTCGTCGGCCGTCGTGCGGAGCACCCCGATGGCCGAGGCCACCTGGTAGGGCCCGCACAGGTGCCGCGGCATCCCCATCTCCAGCGAGATCCGGTCGGCCAGGTCGCCGGCCCGGCGCTCCAGCTCGTCGGCGAGGCGGCGCAGCGACGCGACCCGATCGTCCACTGTGAGCGCCCGCAACGCCGGCCGGGCCAGCCAGGCGGCCCGCACCGCGTCGTCGACGTCCTCGGTGCTGCACTCCGGCACGGTGGCCACGCACTGCTCGGTGCTCGGATCGATCACCGGGATCAGCTCGCGGCCGTGTGCCGCGACCCACTCACCGTTGACGAAGATGCTTCGATCGTTCATGGCGGCTCCCGCACGTCTCGACGCATCGACGATAGGGAGCGGGAACGATCACGTCTTCGGTTGCGTCACCCAAACTTGCGACCGGCCGCTGATGGCGCCGGCACAGAGTCGGGGTCAGCCGAGCAGCTTGGCGCGCAGGTCGACCCGGTCCGGGCCGGAGTCCTGGCGCATCTCGATGACGTCGAGCGCGGTCAGGCCCACGACCAGGTCGGCCATGTCGGTCAGCTTGCGCATGTCGCGCCCGGTCAGGGTGGCGATCTGGCGCAGCCGGTAGGCGACCGTGTTGGGGTGCACGACGAGCAGCTCGGCGGTGCGCTGCAACGACATCTCGGCACTGATGTAGGCCCGCAGCGTGTCGACCAGGTGCGGCTTCTCCAGCAGCGGCGACAGCCGGGTGGTGACGATCCGGTTGGAGACCCAGGCGTTGTGGGCCAGCAACACCTCGAGGATCACCTCGGTGCACTGCACCACCTTGCCGCGCTGGGCGCGGTAGATGCCGATCTCCAATGCGGACAGTGACTGCCGGCAGCTGCGCCCGGCCAGCGGGAGCGAGTCGACCTGCTCGCCGATCGAGACGAACAGCGTCGCGGCCAGCTCCTCGTCGGCCAGCAGCCGGTTGAGCACCTCGGGCAGCGCGGGCCCGGGCCGGTCGACGGGCACGATGGCCAGCAGCATGCCGGGCCGGTCGCGGAGCACCGACTCGCGCTTGGGGTCGTAGCGGGACAGCAGGTCGAGCACCCGCTGCCGGACGCGGGCCCAGTGGGCCGGGGACGGGTCGCCGTCGTGGTAGACCGTGACCGCGCGGAACGGCTGGTGCGGGTCGATGCCGAGCACCCGCGCCTGGCCGTTGACGGTGTGCGGCTCCACGGGACCGCCCGAGGCCAGGCAGGTGACCAGGTCGGTGCCGACCCGCGAGTACCAGTTGGACAGGTCGTCGTAGGTCGACGTGTAGGAGCGCAGCTCCCGGTCGCAGAGCGCGTCGAAGAGCGCGGTGATCCGGCCGAGCGCCGTGCGGGCCCGCACCATGTCGAGGCCGTCGCAGGACAGCACCCGGTCGCTGATCACGTGCTCGAGGCAGCGCAGCCACTCGATCGTCTCGGTGACCGGCACGCCCTGCAGCGCCAGCCGTGCGCCGCTCGACTCCCAGGAGTCGACCCGTGACCTGACGTAGTCCCGCACGTCGGCGTCGTCCTCCAGCGCGGCGCTGCACAGCTCGACGACCAGCATCGCCAGGTCGAACGGCTCCCGCGGACGGGCCACTCCCCCGGGGTCGAGCGCGGCCGCCCGGGAGGCCCGATGGCCCAGCTCGTTGGCTATCTGCGGGGCGGCGGCACGGAGCTGGTCGGCGAGGGCGGACGTGGTCGCGGTGGTCGGCATACCTGCGCTCCCGGGGGTTTGTGCGATCCCGTGACCTGTGTTTACACCCCTTTCACAGCGCTGTCACCCACTCGACGTGCAGGTTTGTGCCCCGACCACAGCGCACCTGACCGACTTTTGCCCTGCGGTCCCGATGACATCGACCCAAGGTCAGCTTTTACTTCCCGTTCATAAGTGGCCTCCGTCACCGCGGCGGCCACCCGAGTCAGCGACTGGAGGTGGACCAGGCGTGGTCTCGTCGGTCTCGACACCGGTCCGAACCGGGCAGCCGGCCCCGCCGCCGGCGCCGCCCCGACGCCGCAGGGCGTACCGGCCGAGCTTCACGACCGTGGTGCTGGCCATCCCGGTCGTTTTCATGACATTCCTGTACGCGGTGCCGCTGGGCCGGGTCCTCGTGCAGTCGTTCACCGACCCGGTGCCGGGCATCGGCAACTTCACCGCCGCCTTCCAGGACCCGGTGATGCTCAAGGTCCTGTGGATCACGACGCGGATCTCCATCGAGGTCGCCGTGGTCACGCTGCTCCTCGGCTTCCCGGTGGCGGTCTACATGAGCGGCCTGCCACCGCGGAAGGCCCGGATCGTCGCGTTGTTCGTGATCATCCCGTTCTGGACCAGCGTGCTGGTCCGGTCGTTCGCCTGGATCGTCCTGCTGGGCGACAACGGCCTGGTGGCCAAGCTGCTCTCGCCGTTCACGGGCAACACGACCGGCCTGCTCTACAGCGAGGGCGCGGTGGTCGTGGCGATGGTGCACGTGCTGCTGCCGTTCCTCGTGCTGACCGTCAAGGGCACGCTCGACCAGATCGACCCGACCCTGCTGCGGGCCGCCCGCACGCTCGGCGCCGGGCCGGTGCGCGCGTTCGTGCGGGTCTACCTGCCGCTCGCGCTGCCCGGCATGGCCAGCGGAACGCTGCTGGTGTTCATCATGGCGCTCGGCTACTACATCACGCCGGCGCTGGTCGGCGGGCCCGGCGAGACGACGTTCGCGATGCTCATCGAGCAGAAGGTCAACACGACGTTCGAGTGGGGCATGGCGGCGTCGATGGCGACGATCCTGCTGGTCCTCTCGGTCGGCCTCTACCTGCTGGTGCGCCGCTTCACCCGCGTCGAAGGGCTGGTGGGACGGGTATGACCGACATGACGATCAGACGCCGGCGGGCGAAGCTGCCGCGCACTCCGCTGGAGCGCACGCTCGGCTGGGCCTTCCGGATCCTGGTCTGGGCGGTGTTCGCCTTCCTCGTCGTGCCGATCGCGATCGTGGTCGCGGAGTCCTTCAACGGCGTCGCCTACCTGAGCTTCCCGCTCGAGGGCGTCTCGCTGAAGTTCTACCGCGCGTTCTTCAGCGACAGCAGTTGGGTGCACGCGACGGTCACCAGTGCCCGGATCGCGCTGATGGCGGCCATCCTGGCCACGCTGATCGGCTCGATGGCGGCCTGGGCGCTGGCCCGCTCGAAGATGCGCGGCCGCGGCCTGATCTTCGCGCTCATGCTGTCGCCGATGATCGTGCCGCTGATCGTGCTGGCGATGAGCTACTACTTCTTCTTCGCCAAGCTCCAGTTGATCGGCAACGAGTTCGCCATCGCGGCCGCGTACGCCGTGATGGGCATCCCCATGGTGCTCGTCGCGGTCTCCGGCGCGCTGCAGCACTTCGATCCGGAGCTGGAGAACGCGGCCCGGACCCTCGGCGCCGGCCCGGTGCGGACCCTGTGGAAGATCACCCTGCCCCGGCTGGCCAGCGCGATCGGGGCGGGCGCCATCTTCGCCTTCGTGGCCGCGTTCGACGAGGCGGTGGTCATCCTCTTCGTCGCCGGCAGTGACGCGATCACGTTGCCCCGCAAGCTCTGGGACAGCGTGCGCTACGACCTCGACCCGACCCTGGCCGTCGCCGGCACCGTGCTGATCGTGGTGTCCGTCGGGCTCTTCCTGCTCGTCGAGGTGGCCGGGTCCGTGCGGGCCCGGCGCCGCCGGCGCGCGTTGGCCGCCGACGGCGAACCGGCCCTCGGCAGAAGCGGAAAGGACCTCTCGTGAGCGGCAGCATCGGCGGCCAGGTCGTCTTCACCGGCATCGACAAGTACTTCGGGGACTTCCCGGCGGTGGTCGACCTCAACCTCACCATCCAGAGTGGAGAGTTTTTCACCCTGCTCGGGCCGAGTGGCTCGGGCAAGACGACCACGCTGCGGATGCTGGCCGGCCTGGAGGCGGCCAGCGCCGGCGAGATCACCATCGACGGCCGGTCGGTCACCAACGTCGTGCCCGAGAAGCGCAACGTGGGCCTGGTCTTCCAGAACTACGCGCTGTTCCCGCACATGACCGTCACCGACAACATCCGCTTCCCGCTGTCGATGCGCCGCACGCCCAAGGCCGAGATGCCCGGCAAGGTGCAGCGCGTGCTGGAGATGACGCAGCTCGAGGACTTCCGCGGCCGTTACCCGCGGGAGCTGTCCGGCGGCCAGCAGCAGCGGGTCGCGCTGGCCCGGGCGTTCGTCTACGACCCGAGCATCCTGCTGATGGACGAGCCGCTCGGTGCGCTCGACCGCAACCTGCGCGACCGGCTGCGGCTGGAGCTCAAGTCCCTCCAGCAGCGGATCGGCGCGACCGTCCTCTATGTCACCCACGACCAGGACGAGGCGCTCGCGCTCTCCGACCGGGTCGGCGTGATGCACAAGGGTCGCCTGCAGCAGGTGGCCTCACCCGTCGAAATGTACGAGCGGCCGGTCAACTCCTTCGTCGCCCAGTTCCTCGGCGACTCCGTGTGCCTGCCGGCCGCCCGGGTCGAGCGCGGCGCGCACAGCGTGCTCGACGTCGAGGGCCTCGGCAAGGTGGTCGTCGACAAGGCCAACGACATGGCCGACACGGATCAGGGGGTGCTGGTCGTGCGCCCGGAGAAGTTCCGGGTCGCGGCCGCCGAGCCGGACGCGACCGACCTCAACCGGATCCCGGGCGTCGTCGAGGCCAGTGTCTACCTCGGATCCGTGGTGCACCTCTACATCCGGGCCGACTCCGGCGCCCGCGTCCAGGTGCACGCCCCGGCCGGTGACGCCCGCGTCGAGGCCGGCGCCCGCCGGTGGCTGACCTGGTCCCCGACCGACTCCCTGTTCTTGCCCGTAGTGACCTGACCCGAGATCCGACCGGCCCGACAGCGCGCGACGGCGTGGACCCGTCGTGCGGCCCGACCCTGCCCTCGAAAGGCGAAGACGATGGACCTGGCCAACCTCAAGCACGTCACGTGGCGCCTCGACGGAGCGGTGGGCGTCGCCACCCTCAACCGGCCGGACCGGCTCAACGCGATCGACACCGCCACCATCGCGGAGCTCGACCGCGTGGTGGCCGCGGTGGCCGGCGACCCGGAGATCCGGGCGCTGGTCATCACCGGCGAGGGCCGCGGCTTCTGCGCGGGCGCCGACGTCAAGGACTGGGACGAGGGCACCAGCAGCAAGCCCGACGAGGAGAGCTGGCCGGCGCTCATGCACAAGCTGATGGCCCGCCTCTACTGGCTGCCCAAGCCGGTCGTGGCCGCCGTCAACGGCGTCGCCGTCGGCGCCGGCTGCGACCTGACGCTGGTCTGCGACTTCCGCGTCGCCTCGACCAAGGCCCGGTTCGGCGAGGTCTACATCAAGCTCGGCTTCGCGCCGGACGCCGGCGGCTCGTTCCTGCTGCCCCGGATCATCGGCGAGACCCGGGCCGCCGAGATGATCTACACAGGTCGGATCATCGACGCCGCCGAGGCCGACCGGATCGGGCTGGTCAGCCGGGTCGTCGAGCCCGACGAGCTGCTCGGCGCGGCGATGGAGCTGGCCGGCGCCCTGGCCGCCGGCCCGACCGTGGCGATCGGGCTGGCCAAGCAGAACATCCGGGCCAACGCGCTGGTGGGATTCGAGCAGGCGCTGCGCAACGAGCTGCGGGCCGGCGACATCTGCGGCCGCACCGAGGACCACGTCGAAGGCCTGCGGGCCACCATCGAGAAGCGCCCGGCGCACTACGTGGGGCGCTAGATGGCACACCCGCTGCATCGCCTGTTCGCGCCCCGCGGCATCGCGGTCGTCGGCGCCTCGCCCAAGGGCGGCTACGGCCTGACGACGCTGCGGAACCTGCGGGACCTCGGCTACCCGGGCCGGCTGTACGTGGTGCACCCGACCCGCGACGAGGTCGACGGCGTGCCGGCGTACCCGAGTGTCGGCGCGCTGCCCGAGCCCGTCGACGCGGTGGCCGTGGCGGTGCCGGCGGCCGGCGTGCCCGGGGTGCTGCGCGACGCGGCGGCGGCCGGCGTGCCGACCGGTGTCGTCTACGGCAGTGGCTTCGCCGAGCTCGACGAGGCCGGCAAGGCGTTGCAGGCGGAGGTCCGGGATGCCGGCGTACGCGTGGTCGGCCCGAACTGCCTCGGCGTCGTCTCCTACCGGCACCGGGCCGCGCTCTGGGGCATCGGGATGCCCGGCGGCCCGGGGCCCGACGGGACGATCGCCCTCGCGGCCCAGAGCGGAAACATGGCGCTGACCACGATGGGCTCGGGCCGGCTGCCCGGGCTCGCGTACGCCGTGTCCGCCGGCAACCAGGCCGTCCTCGACGTGACCGACTGCGTCGAGTACTTCCTGACCGACCCGGCCGTCCGGGTCATCGGCGTGATCGTCGAAGGACTGCGCGACCTGACCCGGTTCCGTGCCCTGGCCACGGCGGCCGCCGAGCGCGACGTCGCGGTGGTGGTGCTCAAGGTCGGCCGGTCGGCCAAGGGCGAGGCGGCGACGATCGCGCACACCGGCACGCTCGCCGGTGTCGACGCCGCGTACGCGGCCGCCTTCCGGCAGTCCGGTGCGATCCGGGTCGACGACCTGGAGGAGCTGGTCGCCGTCTGCGCGATGCTGGCCGGCCCGCGCCGCCCGCGCGGCACCGGGCTCGGCATCTTCGCCAGCTCCGGCGGCGAGTGCGGGCTGATCGCCGACCTGGCCGAGGACACCGGCGTGGAGCTCGCGGCGCTGGACGAGCCGGCGCGGGCCACGCTGGCGCCGATCCTCCCGGCGTACGGGCAGCTGGGCAACCCGCTTGACCTGACCGCCGGTGGGTGGGGGCAGCACTCCGTCTACGCGACCGCGACCGCGGGGCTCGGCCGCGTGCCGGGCGTCGACCTCGTGGCGTTCGTCGGCGACGCCCCCGCCAACTCCGGCGACCTGGCCGAGTCCGGCTGGCCCGAGATGCTCGGCGGGGCGGCGGAGGGCGCGGCCGGCCTCGACGTGCCGGTGGCGCTGGTGACCACCACGACCGACACGGTGCCGGAGCTGGCGACGCTGGCCCAGGCGCACGGCGTGCTGCTGCTCCCGGGGTTGCGGACGGCGCTGCGGGCGCTGGCCCTGGCCGGCACGTGGGCGCACCGGTCGCTGGCCGGGGCGGCGGCGACCGCGGCGGGACCGGTCGCGGCGGCCCGGGAGGTGCTCGCCGCCGCGGACGGCCGGGTGCTACCCGAGAGCGCGGCCAAGCGCCTGCTCACCCACTACGGCGTGCCCGTGCCCGACGGCGGCGACGCGGCCGACCCGGAGAGCGCCGTGCTGCTGGCCCGCAAGGTCGGCTTCCCGGTGGTCTGCAAGATCGACGCCGACGGGCTGGCGCACAAGTCCGACATCGGCGGCGTCGAGGTCGGCCTGGCCGACGAGGACGCCGTCCGGGCCGCGGTCGACCGGGTCCTCGCCGCGGGGCGGGCGGCGGCCACGGGACCCGTGCGCGGCGTCCGGATCGAGCGGATGGCCGAGGGACCCGGCGTCGAGCTGATCGTCGGCGGCCGCACCGACCCGGTGGCCGGCCCGCTGGTCGTCATCGGCGCCGGCGGCGTGCTGACCGAGCTGCTCGCCGACGCGGCCCAGCTGCTCTGGCCGTTCACCGCCGACCAGGTGGTCGCGGCCGTCCGCGCCCTGCGGATCGGCCGGCTGCTGGCCGGCTACCGCGGCGCGCCACCGGCCGACGTGGCCGCGCTGGCCGCCGTCGCCGTCGCGGTCGGCCGGCTGCTCGCCGACCTGCCCGAGGTCGCCGAGATCGACGTCAACCCGGTGCGGGTCGGCCCCGCCGGCGCGGTCGCCCTGGACGCGCTGGTCGTCCGGCACGCGGCCTGAGACAGGAGGAAGGACACATGGATTTCTCGATCCCACCGGAGCTGCAGGAGTTCCGCGCGGCCGTGCGCCGCTTCGTCGACACCGAGCTGATCCCGCTGGAGGACCTGGCCGAGGAGAACGACGGCCTGCCCGACGAGATCGTCCGCGACCTGAAGAAGAAGTCGATCGCGATGGGCCTCAACGCCCTGGAGATGCCCGAGGAGTACGGCGGCGGCGGGCACGGGACCCTCGCCCACGTCCTGCTCACCGAGGAGATCTCCCGCGCGGCCCCGGGCGTCTCCAGCGGCACCATCCCGGGCGCGTCCAACATCCTGCTGGAGGGCACGCCGGAGCAGAAGGAGAAGTACCTGATCCCCTGCATCCGCGGGGAGAAGCAGGACTGCTTCGCGCTGACCGAGCCGGGCGCCGGCTCCGACGCGCAGAGCATCCGGACCCGGGCCGAGCCGCGCGACGGCCAGTGGGTGATCAACGGGCAGAAGCGGTTCATCAGCCACGGCGACACGGCCGACTTCGCGATCGTGTTCGCGGTGACCCATCCTGACCGCGAGCGCGACCGGATCACCGCGTTCCTCGTCGACAAGGGCACGCCCGGGTTCACCGTCGGCCAGGTGCACCGCACGATGGGCCAGCGCGGCTACCGCCAGGCCGAGCTGGTCTTCGACGACTGCGTGGTCGGCCCGGAGCAGATCCTCGGCGAGCCCGGCAAGGGCTTCGAGCTCGGCCGGGACTGGTTGCGCAACGGCCGCATCATGACCGCCGCCCGCTGCCTCGGCCCGATGGCCCGGCTGATCGACGAGGGCACCGAGTGGGCCAAGCAGCGGGTCCAGTTCGGCCGGCCGATCGCCGACTTCCAGGCGGTCCAGTTCATGCTCGCCGACTCGGCGATCGACCTGTACGCGTCGCGGATGATGACCTACAACGCGGCGTGGGACGACGACCAGGGCGTGGACCCGAAGGTGGTCAGCGCCAAGGCGTCGGCGGTGAAGGTGTTCGCGAGCGAGGCCTACGGCCGCGTCGCGGACCGGGTGCTGCAGATCTTCGGCGGCACCGGCTACATGAACGAGATGTACGTCGAGCGGGCCTACCGCAACGCGCGCGTCGAGCGCATCTGGGAGGGCACCTCCGAGATCCAGCGCGGCGTCCTCGCCCGCAACCTCCTCAAACGCGGCATGTTCGCGTAACCCACGCTTGGAGACAACGATGACTCCCGATCCGCGCTTCCGCTACACCCGCCGCGACATGCTCCGGCACGCGGCCCTACTCGGTGGCGGCCTGGCCGCCGCGCCCATCCTCGCCGCCTGCGGCAACAGCACGCCCAGCAACGCCGGCGCCGGCTCCGGCTCGGGTTCCGGGTCGGGCGGCAGCAAGCGGGTCGTCGTCGCCGACTGGGGCGGCGCCATCCAGGACGCCGAGAAGAAGAACCTCTACGAGCCGTTCACCAAGGAGACCGGGATCGAGGTCGTCATCTCGGGTCCGCCCAGCAACGCGAAGATCAAGGCGATGGTCGACTCCGGCAACGTCGAGTGGGACGTGGTGGCCGGCGGTCTGTCCAATGTGCTCTCACTCGGCCGCGACTACTTCGAGCCGCTGCCCGACAAGCTCATGTCCATCGACGGCATCGCCAAGGAGTACGTCGACACCCACGCCCTGGCCTACTACGTCTTCTCCAGCAACATCGGCTGGAACACCAAGACGCTCGGCGGCCAGCAGGTGGGCAGCTGGGCCGACTTCTGGAGCGGATCGATCCCGGGCAAGCGCACGCTGGCCGGCATCGAGGGCGGCAGCGTGCCGGAGCTCGAGTTCGCGCTGATGGCCGACGGCGTGCCGGTGGACCAGCTCTACCCGCTCGACGTCGACCGCGCGTTCGCCTCGTACGCGAAGATCAAGGATCGGGTCAGCCAGTGGTGGAGCTCCGGCTCGCAGCCGGGGCAGATGCTGGTCAGCGGGCAGGTGTCGGCGGCCAGCATCTGGATCGGCCGGATCCGCACGCTGCAGGACGAGGGCGCGCCGATCGGCTACACCTACAACCAGGGCATGCTGATGCCGGCCTCGTGGATCGTGCCGAAGGGCGCCCGGAACAAGGACGCCGCGTTCCAGCTCATCGAGTACTCGGTGCAGCCGGAGGTGCAGGGCAAGCTCTGGGGCTCCTATCTGGAGGGTCCGACCAACAGCAAGGCCGTCGAGTTCATGGACGAGAAGTGGGCCAAGGGCCTGCCGACCCACCCCGACAACGCCAAGCTGCAGTTCGTCCGCGACGACAAGTGGTGGGGCGAGCACACCGACGCCGTCCTCAAGCGGTTCCAGGAGTTCGTTCTGTGAGAGGCGCTGCCGCGATCGTCGGCGTGGCCGAGGCGGCCGCGCCGACCGGCGAGCTGCCCGACTGGGGACGGGCGCTCGAGGCCCGGATGATCCGCGAGGCGCTCGCCGACGCCGGCCTGACGCTGGCCGACGTCGACGGGCTGTGCCACGCCGGCTCGTCCCTCGACCTCGGTGAGTTCCTCGGCATCGCGCCGGTGTTCACGGAGTCCACCTACACGGGCGGCTCCGGGTTCGAGCTCTACCTGGAGAAGGCGGCGGCCGCGATCGCCGCCGGGCAGTGCGAGGTCGTGGTGATCGTCTACGCCGCGACCCCGCGCGGCGACCGCAGGCGCGGCACGGGCGGCTGGTACGAGCCGCCCGGCCCCCGCGACGAGTTCGAGGTGCCCTACGGGCTGGGCCTCA
Organism: Asanoa sp. WMMD1127; assembly: GCF_029626225.1. Taxonomy (NCBI): domain Bacteria; kingdom Bacillati; phylum Actinomycetota; class Actinomycetes; order Micromonosporales; family Micromonosporaceae; genus Asanoa; species Asanoa sp. WMMD1127. The sequence continues at coordinate 5,402,643 of NZ_JARUBP010000001.1, read as the reverse complement.
TGGGCTCCTACGCGCTGGCCGCGAGCCGGCACATGGCGGTCTACGGCACCACGCCCGAGCAGCTCGCCGAGATCGCGGTGAGCACCCGGGCCTGGGCCGCGTACAACCCGGACGCCCGGTTCCGCGACCCGCTGACCGTCGACGACGTGCTGGCCTCCCCCGTTTACTGCTCGCCGCTGCACCAGCTCGACTGCTGCCTCGTCACCGACGGCGCCGGCGCGGTCGTGGTGACGTCGGCCGAGCGCGCCCGGTCGCTGCGCCGGCCGCCCGTGTATGTGCTCGGCGCCGCGTCCTGCCACACCCACAACATGATCCACGCCATGCCCGACCTGACCGTGACGCCCGGCGCGGTCTCCGGCGCCCGGGCGTTCAAGGCGGCCGGCATCACGCCGTCCGATGTGGACCTGTTGATGGGTTACGACTCGTTCACCATCACCGCGCTGCTGCACCTGGAGGATCTCGGGTTCTGCGCCAAGGGCGAGGGTGGGGCGTTCGTGGCCGGCGGGCGCACCGGGCCCGGCGGGTCGCTGCCGATGAACACCAACGGCGGCGGGTTGTCGTACACCCATCCGGGCATGTACGGCATCTTCCTGCTCACCGAGGCGACCCGGCAGCTGCGCGGCGAGGCCGGGCCGCGCCAGGTGCCGGGCGCCTCGGTGGCCGTCGCGCACGGTTCTGGGCAGTACCTGTCGGCGATGTCGACCGTGGTGCTCGGCACGGAGGAGACGCTGTGAGCCAGGCCGATTTCCGCCCGAAGCCCAGCGACGCCACCGGTCCCTACTGGGCCGCCACGAGGGAGCGGCGGCTGCTGCTGCAGTGGTGCGCCGCATGTGCCCGCTTCGTGCACCACCCGCGGGAGGCGTGCCCGGGCTGCCTGGGCACCGATCTGTCGTGGCGGGAGAGCCCGGGCGACGGGGCCGTGCACGCCCTGTCCATCCATCATCGACCGTTCGAGGCCATGGGACCGGAGGACTGTCTCTACGTGGTCGCGTTCGTCGACCTCGACGAGGGTGTGCGCGTCCTGGCCAACCTGGTCGGCGCGGCGCCGGAGTCGTTCGCCGTCGGTGACCGGGTCGCCTTGACCTGGACGCCGGTCGCCGACGGCTACCACCTGCCCGCGTTCCGTCCGGCCGGCCCGTGACCGACGTCGTGGTGGTGCCCTGGCGCCTGGTGGCGCGGGCGATCGTCGGCATGTGGTGGGTGTACGCGTCGGTCGGCATGCTGACCCCGCTGCTCCCCCGCTACATCCACGACCGCTACGGCGCCGGGCCCACCGCGGTCGGCGTGACCGTCCTGCTCTACGGCGTGGCGAGCGTGGCTGGGCGCCCGCTCGCCGGCCGCTACCTGCGCACCGGCGACCCGTGGCGGCTGATGACGCTGTCGGTCGTGGTGGGCGCGGCCGCGCTGGCGCTCACCCCGCTGGCCCCGAACCTGCCCGTCATGCTCGTGCTGCGGGTGATCGACGGCGCCGCCGTGGGCATCTTCTACACCGCCGCGGCGACCAGCGTGGTCCAGGAGACACCGCACGGGCGGCGCGGCCGGGTGCTCGCGTACTTCTCCGTGCCGTTGTTCCTCGGCACCGCCATGGGCCCGGTCCTCGGCGACGCCATCATCGGCTGGCAGGGCCTCGACCCGACCTGGCTGGTGTCGGCCGTGGTGCTGCTGCTCGCGCTGCCGGTGACGGTGACCCGCGCCCGGACCGTCCCGGCCGGTCCCCCGCCGCCGCCCGAGCCGTTCTTCGCCACGCTCGTGCAGCCGACCGCGGTGTGGCCGGCCCTCGTGCTCGCCCTGTCGATCGTCGGCTACGCGGGCTTCCAGGCGCTGGTGCCGCTCTACGGACCCGAGATCGGGCTGCCGGCCACCGGCACCGTGTTCTTCGTCTACTCGTTCCTGACGCTGACGATCCGGATCGCCGGCGCGGGGCTGTTCGACCGCCTGCCGATCGTGACCGTGGTGTTCGCCGGCTGCGTCGCCAACGTGCTCGGCCTCCTGGTGGCCGGGCTGTGGGCCGCGCCGGCCGCCCTCTACGTCGCCGCCGCGCTGATGGCGGTCGCGATCGCCCTGCAGTACGTGCTGCTGATGAAGATGTCGCTGACCGGGGTGCCGCGCGCCCGGGAAGGCTCCGTCGTCGCCGCGTACAGCATCTCCTATGACGTCGGCGCCGGTCTCGGCGCCGTGGCGCTCGGCATGGTCGTCTCGGCCACCGGCTCCTACCGCTCGGCATTCCTGGCCGGGGCGCTCGCCGGCGTCCTGGGCGCCGCCGCGCTGGTCGGACGCTACTGGCTGCGCCGCCCCGCGTACGCCGGGCCCGACTGCACAATGTGAGGAGTACCTGTGATGGAGTCGCTCGAAGGCCGCGTGTTCGTGGTGACCGGTGGCGGCAGCGGCATCGGCCGCTGCGTCGCGCTGCGCCTGGCCGAGCTGGGCGCGGCGGTCGCGATCGCCGGCCGGCGCGCCGAGAAGCTCGACGCGGTCGCCGCCGAGGTGGCCGCCCACGGGGGTCAGGCCCTGGCGGTGCCGACGGACGTCCGGCAGCCGGACCAGGTCGACGCGCTGGTGGGCCGCGCCCTCGACCGCTTCGGCCAGGTCGACGGCCTGGTCAACAACGCGGCGGGCAACTTCGTGGTGCCGGCCGAGAAGCTGTCGGCCAACGGCTGGCGCGCGGTGGTCGACATCGTGCTCAACGGCACGTGGTACTGCACGTCGGCCGTCGGCCGCGCCCTGATCGAGTCGGGCCGCCCGGGCGCGATCCTGAGCGTGGTCGCCACGTACGCCTGGATCGGTCACCCGGGCACCGTGCACAGCGCGGCCGCGAAGGCGGGTGTGGTGACGATGACCCGGACGCTGGCGGCCGAGTGGGCCCGCTACGGCATCCGGCTCAACTGCATCGCGCCCGGCCCGACGACCACCGACGGCGCCGGCGCCGCGCTGTGGGCGACTCCGGAGGACCACGCGCGGGTGCTCTCCTCGGTCCCGGCGGCCCGCTTCGCCGAGCCGGCCGAGATCGCCGACCTGTGCGGCCTGCTGCTCAGCGACCGCGCCGGCTACGTCACGGGCGAGGTGCTGACCGCCGACGGTGGACAGTCGCTGGGCCGCCAGTTCTACGGCCCGCCGCTGAACGCCCCGGTGCCGACGGTCTGACCGGCTAGGCCTCGTCCTTGTCGTGCCGCGCTTCCGCCTCGTCGACCTCCGCCGCGTCCCGATGGTCCTGCGCGCGTTCGCGGTGCTCGGCCGCCTCGGGGCCGCCCCGGTCGGCGATCTGGTCGTGCATCTGTGCGGCGCCGAGGTGCATCTGGGCCGCGCGCTCGTGCGCCTCGGCGGCGGTCGCGTAGGCCCGTGCGGCCCGGCGGATGGCCTCCTCGGCGAGCTCGGCGGCCCGCCGGGACGGCGACGGGGCCGACCCCTCGGCCGGCTCCCGCTCGGCGGCCCGGAGCTCGGCCAGCCGGGCCTGCGCCTCCTCGGCCCGCTGCCTGGCCACCTCGGCCCGTTCGCGCGCCTCGGCGGCCCGGCTCAGCCGCTGCGCCTTCGACTCGTCACGATCGCCGCTCACCCTGACAGCATGACCCCCAGGACCCCGGCGCAGCCACACCCGGGCGCCCCGGTGCCCGACGTGTCATCGGGGGCGCGCGACGGCGACCTGGGGCAGCAGGTGTCCCCCGGCGCGCAACGCCTGCTCGATGGTCAGCTCGCGCCCGGCGCCGGCGAGCGCCGCGACCTCGGCCGGGGGCAACAGCTCCGCGATGCCGTCCGAAGTGCGGCCCTCCACCACCGCGACCGACGGCCACGGCCGCAGGCCGATGCGGTCCCGGGCCGCCGCGGCCGCGCCGACCAGACGCGACGCGAGCCGTGGGTCTCCGGTGTGGACGGCGATCGCGGCCAGCGCGCCCAGGCACCGCGTCAGGCCGTCGAGGTGGTCGATCCCGCGGTAGCCCTCCAGCGCCGCCGCCAGGTGGTGGCGCGCCGACCCGCGATGGCCGAGGGCGGTGGCGTCGACGGCAAGGTCGTAGTGCGCCTCCGCCCGCAGGTTCTCGTCGTCGACCGCCCGGGCGATCGCCAGCGTGTCCTGGTGGCGGCTCTGGGCAGCGGCCACCTGGCCCCGCGCGGCGAGCAGCAGGCCGTAGTGCGACAGGACGTAGCCGGAGACCAGCGGGTCGTCGGCCGCGCGGGCGACCGCCAGCGCCTCGTCGAAGTTCGCCCGGGCCCGGTCGGCGTCGTCGGGCGGCCGGACGATCGCGCGGGCCGACACCACCAGCGCGACGCGCGCCGGCGGTTCGACCCGGCGCGCGGCGGAGCAGGTCGGCCACCATCGGCGCCGCTTCCCGTACGCGTTCGAAGTTGTCGAGCACCAGCAGCGTGTGCCGGCCGGCCAGGGCCCGGCGCAGCGCGTCGACGGGCCGCTCCCGGCCCTGCCCGACCACCCCGAGCGCCGACGCGATCGCGTCCGGCACGACCTCGCCGTCGGTGAGCGCCGACAGGTCGACGAAGGCCGCGCCGTCGCGCCAGGCGGCCGCGTCGCGCCGCAGGACGGCCAGCGCGAGACTCGTCTTCCCGATCCCGCCGGCGCCGGTCAGCACCACGAGCCGCTGGTCGCCGGCCAGCGTGGCGGCGATCCGGTCGACCTCCTCGTCGCGTCCGAGCAGCGGGGTGGCCGGCGCCGGGACGGCCATGCCGTGCGGCGTGGGCCGCTCGGGCCGGGGCTCCTCGAACCGTTCCGCGAGCAGCGTCGCGAGGTCGTCGAGCAGCAGTTCGCGGAGCTCGTCGGCGTCGCCGAAGCGCTTGTAGGCCGGCTGGCCACCCGCCCGGATCCGGTCGAGCATCCGGGTCAGCGCCGGGTCGCGGCCGGGCGCCGGGGCCTTGACGTAGAGCAGGCGCGGCAGGCTCGCCGCCCGCTCGTACTCGTCCTCCAGCCCGGAGATCGCCATCCCCGGCCCGACCCAGCCGTAGCTCTCCCCGTAGATGCCGACGAAGATGTCCGACTGCGCCAGGTAGGAGCGGTAGACGGCCTGGGCGGGGTGCGGCCGGGCCCCGGACTCGAACATCACCGGGGCCAGCCGCAACCGCTCGATGGCGGACCGGGCCGCGCCGCGCTCCGCGGCCAGCTCCACCAGCGTCGACGACACGAACACCCGCAGCCGGTGGTCCGGCGTCCGGATGGCAGCCATCTGGCCGGCGCGGCGGCTCAGAAGGTGCGGATCGCGGTCTCCGCCGGGGCGGCCAGGCCGTTGACGATCTCGTCGTCGAGCTTGACGAGGGTCAGCGACGCGCCGGCCATGTCGAGCGAGGTGCAGTACTCGCCGACGTAGTTGCGGCGCACGTGCATGCCGCGGGCCTCGAGCTGCTCGTGGGCGTGGCCGTAGAGCAGGTAGAGCTCGCTGATCGGCGTGCCGCCCAGGCCGTTGATCATCAGCGCGACGTCGTCGCCCTTCTCGTAGGGCAGGTCGGGCACGACCGCGTCGAGCAGCTCGTCGACGATCTCGTTGGCGTTGTGCAGCTTCTCGCGGCGGCGGCCCGGCTCGCCGTGGATGCCGACGCCCATCTCCATCTCGTCCTCGCCGAGGTCGAACAGCGGCGAGCCCTTGGCCGGCGGGGTGCACGACGTCAGCGCCATCCCCATGGTCCGGGTGACCGAGTTGACCTTGTCGCCGAGCCGCACCAGCTCGTCGATGTCGGCGCCCTGCTCGGCGGCCGCGCCGACGACCTTCATGACGAAGAAGTTCCCGGCGACACCCCGCCGACCCACGGTGTACGTGGAGTCCGACACCGCGACGTCGTCGTCGACCAGCACCGTCTCGATCCGTACGCCCTCCGCCTCGGCCATCTCCTTGCCCATGTCGAAGGCCATCCGGTCGCCCGTGTAGTTGTTGATGAGGTGCAGCACGCCCTTGGGCGACGCGAGCATCTTGCTCGTCTCCAGCACGTAGTCCATCGGCGGCGCGGAGAACACGTCACCGGGACAGGCGGCGTCGAGCATGCCCTTGCCGACGCTCATCACGTGGGCGGGCTCGTGCCCGGAGCCGGAGCCCTGGATGATCGAGACCTTGTTGTCGTTCGGCGCGTCGACCCGCATGATCAGGTTGTAATCGGGGACGTAGCGCAGCGTGTCCGGGTTGGCCAGGGCGATGCCGGTGAGCATCTCGGGCACGTACTGGTTCGGGTCGTTGACGAACTTCTTCATAGTGGTTCCCTTCAGAGTCCGGCGGGCCAGGTCTCGGCCAGGGCTTCGAGGATCACGGCGACGGCGGTGGCGCCCGGGTCGACGCTGCCGATGCTGCGCTCGCCGGTGTACGCGGCCCGCCCGCGCCGGGCCTGCAGCTTGGCGGTCTCGTCGGCGCTCGCCCGCGCCACGGCCGCGGCCGCCCGGACCGTCGTCGGCCCGTCGCTGCCGGCCTCGACCTGCCGCTCGATCTCGTCGGTGGCCGGGACGAGCGCGTCGAGCAACGTCTTGTCGCCGAGGCTGGCGTTGCCGCGGGCCTGGATGCCCTCGATCGCCGCGCGCAGCATGGCGACGGCGGTCGCACCGTCCGCTTCGGACTTTCCACTCGCGACGGTCGCCGCGCGCAGGAAGGCGGTGCCCCACAGCGGGCCGGAGGTGCCGCCGATCCGGCCGGTGACGACCACCGCGACCTTGCGCAGGAAGGTGGCCGCGTCGGCGCGGTCGAACCCGTCCCAGTCGCGGACGACGAGCTCGAAGCCGCGGGCGAGCGAGTAGCCGAAGTCGCCGTCGCCGACGACCGCGTCCAGGTCGCCGAAGTACTTCTCGTTGGCCACGGCGGTCTGCGCGATCGTCCGCGTGACGAACTCGACCGGCAGCAGCAGTTCGGTCATCGCCTGTCCCCTTCGAAGACGGCCGCGAGGTCGGCCAGCGTCACGTACGGACCGGGCCGCGCCGGACTGTCGTTGGCGAGCACGGTGATCGGCGCGGCGCCGGGGTCGCCGAGCGAGTCGACCACGAACGCGGCGCCGGTGAAGTCCTCGTCGGCCGTGTAGCCGTTGACCGTGACCACGCACGGGATCCCGGCCGTGTGCGCGGCCACGAGCCCGTTGTGCGAGTCCTCGACGACGACCGCCTCCTCCGGCGGGATGCCGAGCCGGTCGAGCGCGAGGAGGTAGATGTCGGGCGCCGGCTTCTTGTGCGGCACGACGTCGCCGGCGAGTACCGTGAAGTCCCTGGCCCGCTCCGCGCCGACGTCGTGCTCCACCACGGCCCGCACCGACTTCTCGGCCGAGGTGGACGCGACCACCAGCGGCCAGCCCGCCTCGTGGGCCTCCTCGACGACCCGCGCGACGCCGGGCCGGGCCGGCAGCTTCCCGGCCGCCACCATGGCCGTGTAGATCTCGGTCTTGCGGCGGTGCCACGCGGCGACCGCCTCGGCCTGGCCCTCCGGATCGGTGGGCAGGCCGGCCTCCGCGACGAACTCGGGCGTCAGCAGGCTGCGCATGCGCTCCTTGCCGCCGCCGATGGCGAGCTTGCGGCCGTACTCCTCCTCGCTCCAGCGCACCGGCAGGCCGAACTCCTCGAACGTCTGGTTGAACGCCGGCAGGTGGCCGTAGCGCTCGGTGTCGGCCAGGACGCCGTCGCAGTCGAAGATGAGCGCGGTCACCAGGCCCGCCCCGCGCTGCCGAAGCGGTCGACGTAGCCGGCGGTCATCGCGGTGACGTCGGCGGCCACGTGCCGGAACAGCGACGGCGGGTCCCACTTGCCGCGCTCCTCGGCCTCGCGCAGGAAGGCCAGGTTCGACTGCATGTAGGTCACCTTGAGGGCGGTCGACACGTTCACCTTGGCGCAGCCGCGGGCGATCAGGTCCTTGAACTGCTCGTCGCGCAGTCCGGTGCCGCCGTGCAGCGCGATCGGCACGCCGGTCGCGGCGACCAGGTCGCTGACCCGCTGGCCGTCGAGGTCGGGGGCCGACGAGTAGACGCCGTGCGCGTTGCCGATCGACGGCGCGAACACGTCCACGCCGGACGTCCGGACGAAGTGGACGGACACGTCGAGCGACTCGCGCTTGGACGCCTCGTCGGAGCCGACGTCGTCCTCGACACCCTTGATGGCCTCGATCTCGCCCTCGACGTGGGCGCCGTGCGCGCGGGCCTCCGCGGCCACCTCGATGACCTGGCGCAGGTTCTCCTCGACGGGCAGGGTCGAGCCGTCGAAGAGCACCGAGTTCCAGCCCTTGTCCAGACACTCTGTGATCACCGCGCGCTCCGGGCAGTGGTCGAGGTGGAGGCAGGCGGGCACCTCGATGCCGGCGGTCATCGCCCTCCACATCGCGAACAGCACGTCGGAGCCGATGGACTTCACCGTCTTGACCGACGTCTGGACGATGATGGGCGATCGTCGCTCCACCGCGCCGGCCAGCACGCTCTCCAGCGTCAGGTCGTTGACGATGTTGATCGCGGGGACGCCGTACCCGTCGCGCATCGCCCGGTCGACGATCTCCTTGAGCGGCACCACACCCATGAGTGCGACGCTAGAGGCGCGGCGGGGCCGGCAGCATCAGGGAAAACACTCCCACGGAATGGGGAACGTCCCTACCCCGCGCGGCGGCCGCGGGCGATCAGCTCGGCGCGGCCCCGGCAACCGGTCTTGCGGAGCACCGCCCCGACGTGCTTCTCCACGGTCTTGACCGCGATGGTGAGCCGGGCGGCGATCATCTTGTCGGACAGGCCCTGGCCGAGCAGCGCGTAGACCTCGAGCTCGCGAGCGGTGAGGCCGGACGGGTTGGCGTTGCTGGTGAGGCGGCCCGCCCAGATGCCGTGGTCCGGCACCAGCGACTCGCCGCGGGAGGCGGCCACGACCGCCCGGGCCAGGGTCGGGCCGTCGGCGGTCGTCTCGACGCAGCCGTGCGCCCCAGCGAGCAGGGCCTCGGCGACGGCGTGCTGGTCACCGGCGGGGCAGATCGCGACCACGGCCGCGCTGATCCTCCTGACGGCGTCGGCCTGGTCGGCGACGTCCGGGCCCACCACGACGACGTCCGGGTCGTACGCGGCGAGCGCGCCGCCCGCGCCGGCCACCTCGCCGACGACGGCCACGGATTGGCCCGACCAGGCGAGCAGGCGGGATATCCCGGCGCGGGTCAGCGGTTGGGCCGCGACGACGAGCACGTCGATGCGGTCACTCGCGGCTCCGGCCGTCCGCTGGTAGGGGAACGAGGCCCGCACGATGGTGCCCCAGCCCGGCACCGACTCGACGGTGGCGGACCCGCCGACGCTGCCGGCCAGCTCGGCCATCCGGCGCAGCCCGAGCCCGGCCCGTTGGTCGCCGGCGTCGAGCTCGAAGCCCTGACCGTCGTCCTGCACGAGCAACGCCAGCGCGGCCGAGTTGTAGACCAGCCCGAGCCGGATCGTCGAGGCGCCGGAGTGCCGGACGATGTTGGACACCGCCTCCTGCGCGACGCTCAGCACGTGCTCGGCGAGCGCCGGATCCAGCGGCACGGGCGCGCCGGCGATCACCAACCGCGCGTCGGCGCCCCGCGCCCGCCGCGCCCAGCCGAGCTCGGCGCGCAACGCGTCCTCGAGGGTCCGATCCTCCAATGGGGAGTGTCCGGCCGCGCCGAGCGAACGGCGTACCTCGGTCATCGTGCTCTCGGCCTCCGCCCGCGCCCGCCGCAGGTGCCCGGTGACGGCGGCCGGCGCGCACCGCTCGGCCTGCTCCAGCTCGGCGTTGAGGTCGACGAGTCCCTTGTCGAGCAGGCCCTGCACCTCGACGAGGAGCCGCTCCCGTTCGGCGCCGGCGGCCTGCAGGCGGGCCCGCTCCTCGGCGGCCTCGTGCGAGCCGGCGTTGACCAGCGCGACGGCGGCGTGCCGGGCGAACGCGCGCAGCAGCTCGGCGTCCTGGTCGGTGAAGACGCGGCCCTCGACGCGGCTGAACACGACGCAGGCGGCGATGATCCGGCCGTGCCACTCGATCGGCACGCCGATGACGCCGCGCAGGGTCGCCCGGTCGGACTCGCCGACATGGCCGCCGGGGACGTCGGCGTAGCGGTCGTAGCGGACGGGAGCGCGCCGGCGGACGACCTCGCCGGTCATCCCCTCGCTCAGCGGGAACACCCGGCCGGGCTGGCACGTGACGCCGACCTCGGCCTCCTTGCGGTAGGTGCCGGCCGCCTCGTCGACGCTGGAGACCGACCCGGCGTCACCGCCGAGCAGCTCGACACAGCGGCGGAGGATGCGCTCGAGCAGCGGCCGGGACAACAGCTCGCCGGCCAGATCCTCGGCGATCGCCTCCAGCCGCCCGTCGCTCACACCACTACCCCCAGCTTTCCCGCCGGCCACGCTGGACGCTGGACACTCCGGTCGCCGGCGGAACGGCTCCCTCCTCGATCGTCGTCCCGGATCGGGGCCGCGTGCAACCGAAACGGCGGCTACAGCAGGGCGGGAGCGGTGTCGCGGGCCCGTACGCGTGGTGTGTCCTGGCTCGGCGGCGTGCCGAACTGGCGGCGGTATTCGCGGCTGAACTGGCTCGGGCTGTCGTAGCCGACGCGCCGGCTCACCCCGGTGACGTCGGTCGGGCGCGCGGCGAGCAGGAGCCGGGCCTCCTGGAGCCGGATCTGCTTCTGGAACTGGATCGGGCTGGTCGCGGTGACGGACTGGAAGTTGCGGTGGAACGCGGAGACGCTCATGCCGGCCAGGCGCGCGAGGTCGTCGACGCGGAAGGGTTCCGCGTAGTGCTCGCGGATCCAGCGCACGGCGCGGGCGATGTGGCTCAGGTGGCTGTCGGCGAGGCCGAGCTGGCGCACCACGGCGCCCTGGTCGCTGGTGATCAGCCGCCACAGGATCTCGCGTTTGACCAGTGGGGCGAGCACGGCGGCGTCGCGCGGGCGCTCGAGCAGGCGCACGAGCCGGATCACCGCGTCGACCATCTCCTCGGAGGCGTCGCTGACGGCTAGCCCCGACGGCGCGGTGGTGCCGCCGGCCGACGGGAGATCGCCGGGCGCGGCACTGAGCAGCAGCTCGGCGACCGCCTCCGGGCGCAAAATCAGGCCGAAGCCCAGCGCCGGCCGCTCGGGGCTGGCCGCGATGAAGTGGCCGGTCACCGGCAGGTCGACGGAAGCGACGAGGAACTGGCCCGCGCCGTACTCGTAGACCCGGTCCCCGAGCGCGATCCGCTTGGCGCCCTGCGCGATCAGCGCCAACACCGTGCCGGACATCGAGGGCGCGGACGGGTGCGACCGGTCGACCCTCGAGATCAGCACGTCGTCGATGGCGGTGGTCATGTCGGGGCGGGCATGCCGGGCGAGCAGGTCGCGCAGCGCGGTGATGCTCATGACCCGATCCTCCCTCGCTCAGCAGGATCAGGCAAGCAATCAGGAGCATAGCCCTAACGTTTCGCCTACTCACACTGCTTCCATTGGGAGCATGAATGTCAACCACGGCTTTCGCGCCGCAATGACCGCGCAACCCGGCAAGGCGGCCGAGCTGATCGCCCTGCTGCTCGACGCCCCGTCCCTGACTCACGAGGACTGCGTCGTGTTCCTCGTCGGCCGGTCGGCCGGCAACCCCGACGTCGTCTACGTGACCGAGGGCTGGACCAGCCAGGAGGCGCACGCGGCGTTCTTCGCGAGCGCGCCGGCACAGGCCCTGGTGGCCAGGCTGCAGCCGTTGCTGACCGGCGACTCGGACTACGTCGACGAGGTGCCCGTCGGCGGGAAGGCGGCGTTCTGATGGCCCGCCCCGACCTCGACCCGGACCTGCGGGCGCTGATCGCCGACCTGCCGATGGTGTCCCGCCTCGACGACGAGACGCTCGCCCAGATCCGCCCGTACGCCTCGGCGCCGGTCGAGCCGTTGCTCGCCGGACTCGCCGTCTCGCGCCGCGAGGTCACCGTCCCGGCCGGCGACGGCGCGCTCGTCCCGCTGTCCGTCATCAGCCCGGTCGGCGCCACCGCCGCACCGTGCGTCTACTGGATCCACGGCGGCGGCATGGTGATGGGCGACCGCTACTCGCAGATCGACATCCCGCTCGACTGGCTGCGCGAGCTCGGCGCGGTGGTGGTCTCGGTCGACTACCGGTTGGCGCCCGAGGCGACCGGCACGACACTGGTCGACGACTGCTACGCCGGTCTCTCCTGGGTCGCCGCGCACGCCGCCGAGCTCGGCGTCGACCCGACCCGCGTCATCGTGGCCGGGGCCAGTGCCGGCGGTGGCCTCGCCGCCGGGGTCACGCTGCTGGCCCGCGACCGTGGCAACCCGGCGATCGCCGCGCAGGTGCTGATCGGCCCGATGCTCGACCACCGCAACAACAGCGTCTCCGCCCGGCAGTACTCGGGCGCGCCCGGCGTCTGGACCGGCGAGATGAACGCGTACGGCTGGCGCTCGCTACTGGGCGACAACCCGTCCGACGTTCCGGCGTACGTGTCCCCCGCGCTGGCCGACGACCTGTCCGGACTGCCCACCACCTACATCGACGCCGGCTCGGCCGAGGTCTTCCGCGACGAGGACGTCGCCTACGCCGGCCGCATCTGGGCGGCGGGCGGCCAGGCCGAACTGCACGTCTGGGCGGGTGGCTTCCACGGCTTCGACGCCCTGCACCCGCAGGCGCCGATCTCGGCGGCCGCGCGCCGGGCCCGCACCGCGTGGCTGGCCCGGCTGCTGGCGACGAAGGATCAGTGACCGTATCGCGCGAGGTACGCCCGGGCCCGTCGGCCGTCCCGGGCGTACCGCAGGCCCGCGACGCAGACCAGGACGCCCAGCACGACGTTGGCCGGGGCGAAGACCGCAACGACGCGTCGGGATTGTGCAGCACGAGCGCGAAGCGGGTCACCGACACCAGCAGCGCGGCCAGCCCCGGGTCGACCCCGCCAATCACCGACTCTCAGGAACGTCCCAGGCCCAGATGTTCCGCCGTAACGGACAAATCGGGCATGCTGTCGTCATGATCCGATCGGCGCTCCGGCACGACGTACCCGCCTCCGTGGTGGTGTTCCTGATCGCGATCCCGCTGTCGCTGGGCATCGCCGCGGCGTCCGGTGCGCCGTTGTTCGCCGGGCTGATCGCCGCGGTGGTCGGTGGTGTCGTGGCCGGCGCCATCAGCGGCGCGCCCCTGCAGGTCAGCGGGCCCGCCGCCGGCCTGACCGTGATCGTCGCCGGCACCGTGGCGGAGTTCGGCTGGGCGGGCACCGTGGCCGTCGTCGCGCTGGCCGGCGCCCTGCAGGTCGGGCTCGGCCTCAGCCGGCTCGGGCGGGCGGCCCTGTCGCTCTCGCCGGCCGTCGTACACGGGATGTTGGCCGGCATCGGGGTCGTGATCGTGATCGGCCAGGTGCACGTCGTGCTCGGCGGCGCGGCGCTGAGCTCGCCCCTGGCCAACCTGCGCGACCTGCCGCGGCAGGCGCTCGGCCATCACGACGCGTCGGTGCTGATCGGCGTGCTGACGATGGTGGTCCTCGTGGTCTGGCCCCGGCTCGTCAAGACGTCGCTGCTGCCGGCCGCCCTGGTGGCCGTCGCCGCCGCCACCGCGCTGTCCACTGTGGCCTATCTCGACCTGCCGCGGGTCACGCTGCCCGACGCGCCGCTGAGCCAGCTGACCCTGCCGCGATGGCCGGACGCTCCCCTTACCGAGGTGGCGATGGCGGTCGTCACGATCGCCCTGGTGGCCAGCGTGGAGTCGCTGCTGTCGGCGGTGGCGGTCGACAAGCTGCACGACGGTACGCGGGCCAACCTCGACCAGGAGCTCGTGGCGCAGGGCACGGCCAACATGGTGTCCGGCGCGCTCGGCGGCCTCCCGGTCACCGGCGTCATCGTGCGCAGCTCGGCCAACGTGGCCGCCGGCGCCCGGTCCCGGGCCTCGGCCGTGCTGCACGGCCTGTGGATCGCGGTCTTCGCGCTGGCCTTCACCGACGTGCTCGAGCTGATCCCGATGTCGGCGCTGGCCGCCGTCCTGGTGGTCGTGGGCGTGCGCCTGGTCAGCCTGGCCCACCTGCGCACCTATGCCCGGCACCGGGAGCTGCCGGTCTATCTCGTCACCGCGGTCGGCGTCGTGGTCACCGATCTGATGGTCGGCGTGGCCGCCGGCATCGGCGTCGCCGTGGTGCTCACGCTCTTCCGGTTGGCCCGCTGCGACATCCGCCGGGCGGAACGCGAGCCGGGCCAGTGGGCGGTCACCATCACGGGCACGCTGGCGTTCGTCGCCGCCGGCCGGCTCGCCCGCGAGCTGTCCGCGGTGCCGCCGGGGCAGACCGTCGAGCTCGACCTGCACCTGGACTATCTCGACCACGGCGCGTTCGAGGCGATCGAGGACTGGCGGCAGGCGTACGAGCGCGGCGGCGGCGAGGTGCGGATCCACGAGGTCCAGCGGGGGTGGCTGCACCGCGCGCACTCGGGCCGGCTCGGTGCCGGGAAGAGCACGCCGCCGCACCTGCCACGGTTCATCGCGTCGTGGTCGCAGTGGCAGGCCGTACACGCCGCGGGGTTGTCGCCGGCCGACCGGCCGGTCCGCGCCATGGCGGCGGGCATCGACGAGTTCCAGCGCTCGGTCGCGCCGCTCGTCCGCCCGCACCTGGCCGACCTGGCGGCCAAGGGTCAACGGCCGCAGCAGCTCTTCATCACCTGCGCCGACTCGCGGGTCGTGCCCAACCTCATCACGGCTAGCGGACCCGGCGACCTGTTCTGCGTCCGCAACATCGGCAACATCGTGCCGCCGCACGGCGCGGGCGACCATTCCGTCGGCGCCGCCGTCGAGTACGCCGTGGACGTGTTGGGCATCGCCACCATCACCGTCTGCGGTCACTCCGCCTGTGGGGCGGTGCGGGCGCTGATGGCGGACTCGACCGAACCGGACGCGGCGCTCGGCCAGTGGCTGCGGCACGCCGGTCACGTGGCTGTCGCGGGCGACGAGCAGGAGCACTGCCTGGCCAACATCCGCCGGCAGCTCGATCACCTGCGCACCTATCCGAGCGTCCGCCGGGCCTCGGCCGCCGGCCGGCTCCGCCTGGTCGGCATGTACTTCGACATCGCCAAGGCCGACATGCACGTGGTGACCGATGCGGCGCACGACGAGGGCGGCCGGCCGTTCGTCGGCGCGTAACCGTCAATAGCGCGTACCGGATCGCGCTCTCTGCCTGAGGATTCTGCCTGGATCGGCCCGAAGCGCAGCGATCCATTTTGAATAGACCAGCCAAAATGAAGGCCGATTTCGCGCTAACCGCGCCGCAGTATTGACTGCTATCGGCATTCGCCTCGATACTCGGTCCCACCTTGAGGGAAGAGGTGCGATGTCGTCTCCCGTCCCGTCCGCGCAGCGCTCGGCCAACCGTGCCCGGGTGGTCCGCGCGTTGCGGGAGCGGGGGGCACTGAGCCGGCGGGCGCTGACCGAGATCGGGTTGTCGCGCTCCACCGTCAAGAGCGTCATCGAGGAGCTGCTCGACGACGGCACGATCAGGGAGGTGTCCGGCGGCGACCGGCCGGTGGGCACCGGGCGGCCACCCACGCTCGTCGGGCTCAAGGGCGACCTCGGCGTGGCGGTGGGCATCGAGATCGCCAACGGCGTCGTCCGGGCCGGCATCTGCGACACCGCCCAGGACCTCCTCCTGCACGACGCGGTGCCGGTGGACGACCACACCCCGCCGGAGGCGACGCTCATGACGGCCGCCACCCTGGTCGGCGCCATGCTCGACCGGCTGGGGATCGGCAAGGACCGCGTGCTCGGCGTCGGGGTCGCGATGCCGGGTCCGATCCAGCGCAACACCGGTGTCAACGGCCGAGCGACGACGCTCAAGCCGTGGGTCAACGTCAACCCGCAGGCGACCGCGGCCGGGGTGTTGCGGCTGCCCCTCGTGGTCGGCAACGACGCCAACTTCGCCGCGCTCGCCGAGACCACCTGGGGCGTCGCCCGCGGCATGCGGGACATCGCCTACGTCTACACGGCGTCGGGCATCGGCGTCGGGTTCATCCTCGGCGGCGCCCTCTACGTGGGCGCCAACGGCACCGCGGGCGAGCTCGGCCACACGACGATCGACGAGAACGGCGAGGTCTGCCAGTGCGGCGGCCGCGGGTGCCTCAACACCCTGGCCAACGCCGACTCGATCACCCGCAAGCTGTGGCGCAGCCACCACGACCGGCTCTCGATCGCCGACGTGATCCGGATGGCCCAGCTGGGCGATGTCGGCTGCCGGCGGGTGATCGCCGACGCCGGCCGGCACATCGGCCTGGCCGCCGCCAACATGTACAACCTGCTCGACCCGGAGCTGATCGTCCTCGGCGGCAACCTCGCCGCCGCGGGCGAGATCCTGCTGGCTCCGTTGCGCGAATCGATGGCCCGGCGTGCGATCCACGCCGGGGAAGTGCTGCCTCCGGTCGTCGTCGGCGCGTTGGACGAGCACAGCGTGGTCGTCCTGGGCGCCGCGGCGGCGGTGCTGCGGGACGCCGACCGGTTTCCCCTGCCCACCCACCCCACGAGATAGCGCCCCAGAACGGCCAGGGCCGCGAAGCCCTGGCCGCCCAGCCACACGCCAGTGCGGGGCACTCACACCACACCTGGCCGGCGGTTGCAGCCGCTGACCAGACCTCGAGCGCCGCGGGTCGGACCCGCCGCGCCTTCACGGTGGAGCAACCATGAATCTACCTCGACACCCCACGGCCCGCGCCGTGCTCACGGCCGTCGCCGCGGCCTCGCTGCTGCTCGCCGGCGCGTGCAGCGACGCCGGCAGTCCCGCCGCGACCGGCAACGGCGCGGCCGGCGACGGCGGCAAGATCAAGATCGCTCTCTCCAACTCCTTCATCGGCAACCAGTGGCGCGTGGAGATGGAGAACGTCTACAAGGCGGCGTGCGCCATGCCGCCGTACGTCGATGAGGTCGAGTGCAGCGTCTACAACGCCGGCAACGACGTCTCGACGCAGTCACGCCAGATCTCGAACCTCATCTCGCAGGGCGTCGACGCGATCGTCATCAACGCCGCCTCGACCAGCGGCCTCAACGGAGTGGTGCAGCAGGCCTGCGACCGCGGCATCGTGGTCGTCTCCTTCGACAACACCGTCGACAACCCGTGCGGCCTGACGGTCAACACCGACCAGGTCAAGTTCGGCCAGCAGCTCGCGCAGTTCATCGTCGACCAGCTCAAGGGCCAGGGCAACGTGGTGATGGTGACCGGCGTGGCCGGCACCGGCGCCGACAACGACCGCAACAAGGGCGCCAAGGAGGTGTTCGCGGCCAACCCCGGCATCAAGGTGGTCGCCACCTACACCGGCATGTGGGATTCGGCCACCGCCCAGCGCAACACCTCCGCCCAGCTGCCCAACCTGCCCAAGGTGGACGGTGTCTGGGTCTCCGGCGGCACCGACGGTGTCATCAAGGCGTTCGCCGCGGCCAACCGGCCCATGCCGGTCGTCGGTGGCGAGGCCGAGAACGGGTTCCGGAAGTTCATGGCCGGCCTGCTCACGCCCAAGGTGACCGGCATGTCGATCGGGCAACCGCCGTTCCTGTCGGTCATCTCGCTCGAGCTCGCCCGGGCCGTGGTGAAGGGCGAGCATCCCAGGGAGAGCATCACGATCCCGTTCCCGGTGGCCACGTCGGAGAACATGGTGCCCGGCGAGACGGTCTTCCCCGACCTGCCGGACAGCTTCTTCGCCGACTTCACCGACTCGGGACCCAACGCCACGGTCGTGCTCTGCCAGGAGGCGGCGACCGACGGCACGCCGTGCCCCGGCAAGACCCTCGACGTCAAGCTGGGCACGCCGTGACCGGGACCCCGTCGATGGCGCCGGCGCCGACGCGCTCGGACGCCGAGACCCTGGCGGTACGGGCATCCGGCGTCGACCGCGCCTTCGGCGGGGTCCAGGCGCTCCGGGACGCGTCGTTCGCGGCGCGTCCCGGCGAGATCCACGCGCTCGCCGGCGAGAACGGGGCCGGCAAGAGCACGCTCATCAAGGTCCTGTGTGGAGTGCTGAGCGCCGACCGCGGCACCGTCGAGATCTTCGGTACGGAGGTCAGCCGGCTGGTGCGGCCGGCCGCGCGGCGCCGGATGGGGGTGGCGACCGCGTTCCAGGAGTTGTCGCTGTTGCCGGACCTCACCGTGGCGGAGAACCTGCTGCTGGAGGATCCGCCGCGGGGGCCGCTCGGTCTGGTGCGGCGGAGCCGCCTGGCGCCGGTGGCCGAGGCGATCCTGCGCCGGTTCGGGGTGGACGACATCGACCCGCGGGCGACCGCCGCCGACCTGTCGGTCGCCCAACGGCAGGTGGTGGAGCTCGTGCGGGTGCTGGCCGCCGAGCCGCGGGTGGTCATCCTCGACGAGCCGACCGCGGCGCTGGCGGACAAGCAGGTCGAGTGGCTGGCCGGCCACATGCGGCGGCTGCGCGACGACGGCTGCTGTGTCATCTTCACCTCCCACCGCTGGCGGGAGATCGAGTCCCTCGCCGACCGGGTGACCGTCTTCCGCAACGGCGTTCACGTCGCCACCCGGCAGCGGCTCTCGGAGGCGGAGGCGGTCACGCTGATGAGCGGGCGGAGCTTCGCGGCGGCGTACCCGTCGATCGGCACCGGGCCCACGGACGAGAGTGCCCTGCGCGTCACCGGTCTCTCGGGCGGCCGCCTGCGCGGAGTCTCGTTCGACCTGCGCCGGGGCGAGATCCTGGGCATCGGCGGCCTCGCGGGCCAGGGGCAGCGGGACCTGTTCCTGAGCCTCTTCGGGGCGCGGCGGGCCGCCGGCGCCGTC
Organism: Asanoa sp. WMMD1127; assembly: GCF_029626225.1. Classification (NCBI taxonomy): domain Bacteria; kingdom Bacillati; phylum Actinomycetota; class Actinomycetes; order Micromonosporales; family Micromonosporaceae; genus Asanoa; species Asanoa sp. WMMD1127. The sequence continues at coordinate 5,384,003 of NZ_JARUBP010000001.1, read as the reverse complement.
TCCGTCGACGGCCGGCCGGTCAGCATCCGGTCGCCCAAGCACGCGGTCCGGGCCGGTGTCGGGATCGCCTACGTGCCCGAGGACCGCAAGGCGGAAGGGCTGTTCCTGCCGCTGTCGATCCGTGACAACATCGCCGCCGCCACCTTGTCGCGCCGGTCCAGGGGCGGCTTTGTCAACCGCGGCGTCGAACGGGCCGCGGTGGCGTCCATCGTGGACCGGCTCGCGATCGGCGCCGGGCGGTCCACCGGCCGCGCGGTCGACACCCTGTCGGGCGGCAATCAGCAGAAGGTGCTGATGGCCCGGTGGTTGCTCACCGACGCCCGGATCCTGCTGCTCTACGACGTCACGCGTGGCGTCGACGCGGCCACCAAGCACGACATCTACGAACTGGTCGGTCAGCTGGCCGCCGAGGGCCGGGCGATCCTCTACTACTCCAGCGAGACCGAGGAGATCGCCCACCTCTGCCATCGGGTGCTGGTGCTGCGCGAAGGCCGGGTGACGGCGGAGCTGGCCGGCCCGGTCGGCGACGCCGAGCGGATCGTCGCGGCGTCCATCAAGGAGGGTCACGATGCATGACGCGCTGCGCCGGGTCAGCCTCGGCTACCTCGTGCTGGCCGCGACCGCGGTCGCCTACCTCGTCGTCTACACCTCGCGGCTGGGCCGCTTCCCCAGCTCGTTCGACTACCTGTCGATCCTCAACACCACGCTGCCACTGGTGTTCGTGGCGCTCGGCCAGAGCCTGGTCGTGCTGACCGGCGGCATCGACCTGTCGGTGGGCGGCATCGTCAGCCTCTGTGTCGCGGTGACCGCCGCCACCTCGTCGGTTCCGTGGATGTTCGCGGTCCTGGCGCTCGGCGCCCTCTGTGGCGCGGTCAACGGCCTCGTCGTGGCCTACGGCCGGATCGCGCCGATCCTCACCACGCTGGCGACGCTGTCCATCTTCAGCGGACTCGCGTTGCGGGTGCTGCCGGTGCCCGGCGGCGCGATCCCGCGGGAGGTGCGGCTGGTGCTGACCAACCCGGCGGCCCCGACCGCCCTGATCTGGCTCGGCCTCGCGGTGGCCGGTTGGCTCGCGCTGCGCCGCACCCGGTTCGGCATGCGGGTCTACGCCGTCGGCAGCGACGAGAGCAGCGCTCGCGCGATCGGCGTGCCGGCGGCGGCCGTCAAGCTCAAGGTGTACGCGCTGTCCGGCCTGTGCAGCGCGCTCGCCGCCGTGTTCTACGTGTCCACGACGACGGCCGGTGATGCCAACGCCGGCACGCCGTTCATCCTCACCTCCATCGCCTCGGTCGTCGTCGGCGGCGTCGCGTTCACCGGCGGCCGCGGCACCGCGCTCGGCGCCGTCGCCGGCGCGGTCTCCCTGACGCTCGTCATCGACATCCTCTTCTTCGCCGGCATCGACCCGCTCTACCAGGCGCTGTTCCAGGGCCTGTTCCTGGTCGTCGCGGTGCTGCTCGGCACCGCCGGCGCCCTGGTCGCCCGCCGCCGGAGGCTGCCATGAGGCTCCCGACCGTCCTCGACTCCCCCGGCGCCCGGCGCATCTTCTACGCGCTCGGCGGCACCGTCGCCGTGCTGCTGGCCGGCGCGATCCTGCACCCCGGCTTCGCGTCCTGGTCGAGCCTGCGGGTGATGCTCGTCGTCGCCAGCTTCACCGGCTTCGTCGCGGCCGGGCAGATGCTCGTCGTGCTCGTCGGCGGCATCGACCTGTCGATCCCCTGGGTGCTCAACGGCGCGGCGATCGTGCTCACCACGTCGAGTCTCGGCCAGACCTCGCGAGCGCCGCTGGCGATCGCCCTCGCGCTCGGCGTCGGCGCGCTGGTCGGTCTGGGCAACGGCCTGGGCGTGGCGTGGCTCGGCGTGCCCGCGGTCGTCATGACGCTCGGCATGAACGGGGTCATGCAGGGCCTCACGCTCGGCCTCTCGAAGGGGCTGACCTGCGCGTCCTGCGGCTCGTACGCCCCGGAGCCGCTGCGCGGCCTGTTCTCCGGCGCGCTGCCCGCCCAGCTGTTCCTCTGGGCCGGGGTGGGCCTGTTCATGACGGTGCTCCTGACCCTGTCCACCTTCGGCCGCCGGGTCTACGCCGTCGGCGTCAACCCCCGCGCCGCCTTCCTGTCCGGTGTCGGCGTGCGGGGCGTGACCGTGGCGCTCTACACGCTCAGCGGCGTGTTCGCCGCGCTGGCCGGCATCGCGCTCGTCGCCTACGGCGGCCAGCCGTCGCTCGGACTCGGCGACCCGTACCTCTTCGAGTCGATCGCCGCCGTCGTGGTCGGCGGCGTCTCCATCCTCGGCGGCCGCGGCCATTACCTGGGTGTCATCGCCGGCTCGCTCACCCTGGTGGCCGTGACGACGTTCCTGCAGGCGCAACGCGTCCCCGAGTACGGCCGCCTGGTCATCTACGGCCTGGTCATCCTCGCCATCCTCTTCGCGTACGGCCGGGAGAAGGCTCATGACTGACGTGACGGTGCTGAGCGACATCCCGTGCACGCTCGGCGAGAGCGCGCTGTGGGACGGATCGCGGTTCTACTGGGTCGACATCCTCGAACGTCGCGTGCACGCGATGGCGTGGCCGGCCGGTCCCGTCGTGACCGTGGTGCTGCCGGACCTGGTCGGCAGCGTCGCCCTGCGCGCCGGTGGCGGCCTGGTCGCGGCGTTGCGGGACGCGATCGCGTTCTGCGACGTCGACGCGGGCACGGTCGAGGTCGTACGCGCCGTCGACACCCCACCCGGCACCCGCCTCAACGACGGCGCCGTCGACCCCTCGGGCGCGTTCTGGTTCGGCTCCATGGACATGGCGGAGCGGACGCCGAGCGGCTCGTTCTATCGCCTCGACGGTGCGCTGACGGTGCGGCGCGCGTTCGGCGGCATCGTGTGCTCCAACGGTCCGGCCTGGAGTCCGGACGGTTCGACGCTCTATCACGTCGACTCCACCGTCCGGCTGATCCGGGCCTATCCGGTCTCCCCTTCCGGCGACGTCGGACCGGGCCGGGTGTTCATGTCCGATGTGGACCACGACTGGTTCCCCGACGGCGTGACGGTGGACGCCCAGGGCTACGTCTGGAACTGCAAGTTCGGCGGCGCGCGGATCGTCCGCTACGCCCCGGACGGCACGGTCGACCGGGTCGTGCCCCTTCCGGTGGCCAACCCCACGCGCTGCGCGTTCGTCGGGCCGCACCTGGACCAGCTGGCGGTGACCTCGGCCCGCGTCGGCGGCGACCCGTCGCCGCTGGCCGGCCAGACCCTCCTGCTCAACCCCGGCGCCCGCGGCCTGGCCACGCCCCGGTTCGCCGGGTGACCGAACATGAGCGCGCGGGCCCGGACAACTGTCGCACGTTCGGTGACGGTCAGACCGCCGGGTCGGTCAGGTCGGCCGGGCGGAGGCGGAAGACCTGGAGGCGCAGGCCGTAGTATTTCTCCGTCTCGCCGACCCAGTCCATCCCGATGCGGCGGGCGGTCGCCTGGGCTCGGGAGTTCGCCGGGCGGGCGACCGCGAGGACCTCGTCCCAGCCCTGGTCGAACGCCCACCGGGCGATGGCCCGCCCCGCCTCGGCCGCGTACCCCTGGCCCCAGACATCGGGGTGGAGCTGCCAGCCCATCTCCAGGTCCTCGCCGCGCGGCGGCAGCGGCAGCAAAATGGCGCCGCCGACGAGCCGGCCGTCGTCGCGGCGCTCGACCGCCCAGCGCCCGGCGGGCTCCGGCAGGCGCGCGTCCTCGGCGACCCACTGCTGCAGCACCAGCCGCATCGCGTCGGCGTCGGGAACGCTGTCCATCGCGGGGCTGAGCCACCGCGCCACGTTCGACGCCCCGTAGATCGGCAGCGCCGCCTCCGCGTCGTCGACCCGCCACGGCCGCAGGTTGAGGCGATCCGTCTTCAGTTCACCGGCCACCCCTCAACCTTAGGCCGCTCATGGAAACGCGAAGTAACGCAACCAGAGGTACGGGGTGGCCAGCGCGATGGTGACGAGCGTCACGACGAGCCCGTACTTGGTGAACTCCCAGAAGGTGATCTTCGTGCCCGCGCGTTCGGCCAGCCCCAGCACGACGACGTTGGCCGACGCGCCGATCGCGGTGGCGTTGCCGCCCAGGTCGGCGCCGATGGCCAGGGCCCACCACAGCACCCGCGCCTGGGAGGTGCCGTCGGCGTTGACCATCTCCGCCACGATCGGGCTGATGGTGGCCACGTAGGGGATGTTGTCGACGATCGCCGACAGCACGGCCGATCCCCACAGCAGCACCATCGACGCGACCGAACAGCCGGCCACCGGTCGCCTCCACCGCCGCGCGCGACAGCTGCTCGATGACGCCGGTGTTGACCAGCGAGCCGACCATCACGAACAGGCCCGCGAAGAAGACCAGGGTCGGCCACTCCACGTCGCGCGCGACCGTGCCGGCGTCGATCCCGGAGAGCGCCAGCAGGACCAGGCCGCCGACGATGGCGACCACCGCCGGTTCCAGGTGGAGGACCGTGTGCAGCATGAACGCGACCATCGTCACGGCCAGCACCGCCAGGCTGACCGCCAGCAGCCGCGGATCCTTGATGGCGTCGCGCTCCCGCAGCGTCGCGATCTCCGCCGCCCGCCCCGGGTCGTGACGGAACGCCGTGCGGAACAGGACCCGACTCAGCGCGACGAACGCGGCCAGCGCCACGACGACGAACGGGGCCAGGTGCACCAGGAAGTCGTTGTACGACAGCCCGCCGCGGCTGGCGATGATGATGTTGGGTGGGTCGCCGACCAGCGTCGCGGTGCCGCCGATGTTGGACGCCATCGCCTCGGCGATCAGGTAGGGCGCGACCGGAACGGCCAGGCGCTCGCAGACGAGGAACGTGACCGGGGCGACGAGCAGCACCGTGGTCACGTTGTCGAGGCCGGCCGAGATGACCGCGGTCACCACGATGAGCACGACCATGACCCGGAACGGGCGGCCCCTGGCCCGCTTGATCGCCCAGATGGCCAGGTACTCGAACGCCCCGGTCCGCTTGAGGGCGGCGACGATCAGCATCATCCCGAGCAGCAGGAAGATGACGTTCCAGTCGATGCCCGCGTCCGCCGAGAAGAACGCGTGCTCGGCGTCGGTCGCGCCGATCAGCAGCATGACCACGGCGCCGCCGAGCGCCGCGGCGACGCGGTGCACCTTCTCGGTGGCGATCAGCGCGTAGGCGACGGCGAACACCGCCACCGCCGCCCACGCCGCCGTGCTCAGATCCGTTTCCTGTCCCGGGGCCGGCGGAAGCCGGACGGGCTGTAGTAGCGCACGACGCTCCCGTCCGCGCCGGTCTCGCTGCTGTAGTGCTTCAGGAAGTCCCACATCAGCGGGGACTCCTCGGGCATCGTGTTGTGCGAGCGGTAGACGTTCCTGGTGACCTTGAGCACCGGGATGCCCGTGTCGCGGCCGCGCCAGGTCCAGGTCACGAACCGATCGTGCCAACCGCTCCGCTCGCCGTCGACGTCGTCCACATCGGACAGACTGAGATCATTGGTGTGGAGGTGATACCGCGCCCAGCTGTCGAGCGAGTTCTCGATGTCGTCCCAGAGCGTGCCCTCCAGGAACGCGAGGTCGCCGTAGCCGTAGATCTGGTAGTTGGGGATCATCCGCCCGCTGGCCGGATGCTCGACGCCGTCGATGCTCACGGTGCCCGCGGCGCTCGGCGCGGCGGTGAACGAGGTCGACGCGACAGCGGCGAAATACTCGGGGAACGCGATCGCGAAGTTCTGGGTCACGGAGCTGCCGGCGGACTGCCCGGTGGAATAGAACCGGGTCGGGTCGACCGGGTACTCGGCCGTGACGACCTCGCGGAGCTGGCGATAGAAGGCGTGCGAGTCGCGGTGGCTGACCGAGACCGAGGTGTTGCTGTACTGCTCGCAGACGGTGACGACGACGATGCCTTCGCGCTCGGCGACCTTCCACCACTGGGCGGCGTCGAAGAACACCTTGTCGGTCTGGCTGTTGCCCGGCCACACGAAGAGGACCGGCGCCCGATCACCCCACCGGCGGTGCGCCGAGCGGGGCACGTGCACGAGATATTCGCGCACGAAGCCCTCGACCATCATGGTGCGCACCTCGACACCGAGCTTGGCGTAGTCGGCCCGCTCGTAGAGCTGGTTTCCATAGGCGAAGAAGTTCTCATAGCGCGTGTACGCGGTGAGGAACTCGACGATCTGCCCGGTCGCGACGCGGCTCGTGGCCCCGACCGGCCGCTCCTGGACGGCGACCTGCGAGATCGGGCCCGCGTAGGAGGTCATCCAGCGGTCGGAGCCGCGCCGTTGCGGGTACACGGTGCCGAGCGTCCGGTCCCGGACTGGCCGCCCGACCGCGTCGTTGGCCTGCTTCCAGTAAGCCAGGCTGGCCCCGACCGTCCGCCGGTCCGGGTGGATGAACCACGTCGGCAACACGGTTTCCGCGTACCGGATCAGGTCGAAGCCGGGCGGAAACTCCACAGTGGTGTAGCTGCCGTCCGTCTCGCCGTCGAAGACCCGGTCGGCGTAGGCGGCCAGGTGGTCCGCGTCGAGCCCGGTCGAGTCGACGAACACCTGGCCGATGACCCGCAGCGGGTGGGCGACGGCCCACGCCTCGAGGGCGGGCGCGCCGGCGCCGTATCCCACGAGATAGTGCAGCCCGAAGATCGAGAAGTAGCGGTTGTTCTGGTGGAAGGCCATGGCTGCCTCGACGTAAACGGCCTCGTCGGCGTGCGGACCCCACCCGCCGGGCCCCGGTTCGAGCACGAACAGCCCCTCCGCGCGCCGGTCGGCGACGTCGACCCAGCCTGACCGGGCAAGAAACTCGGCGGTACGCACGCCGTCAGGCACCGCGATGACCGTGTAGTAGGAGCGGATCGGCGTCTCGGCGGAGATGTAGACCTTGGCCGTCCGCGTCGCGCCGGCAACCTCGAACGACTTCGACCAATAGCCGGTCATCTCGCGTGGGAGCTTGTTGGCGCGGGAGTAGTCGTAGGCCGGGAAGGGGCGTTCGTCCAGCGATCCCGGCGGCCCGAGCGGGTCAGCGGGCGCGCCGGCGCCGTGCGCCCGCGCCGGCGCGGACCGGAGTTGGTCGGTCAGGGTGGCCGTCACCGCGACGGCCGCGGCGCCCTGGAGCAGCCGGCGTCGGTCGATTGCGGACATGAGGCAGGCCTTTCCGCGAGGGGACGGGTTGGCGGCGATCCATCTAGCGGACTTTCCGAACTGCTAGGCAGACCTTAGTCTGGTCGTCAATGGCCCGGCAACGAGGCAGGGGTTGGCATGACCCACGACATCCTTCATCCGGCGGTCGCGACCGTGAGCCTCTCGGGGACACTCGAGGACAAGCTCGCCGCGGCCGCCGCCGCGCGGTTCCGGGGCGTCGAGATCTTCGCCAGCGACCTGGTGGCATCGGCGTGGTCGCCCGAGCGGGTGCGGGCCGAGTGCGTGCGCCGAGGTCTCTCGATCGACCTCTACCAACCGTTCCGTGACTTCGAGGCGGTGCCGCCCGACCTGCTCGCCGCCAACCTCAAGCGGGCCGAGCGCACCTTCGACATCCTCGAGCGACTCGGCGCGCCGACGCTGCTGGTGTGCTCGACGGTCGCGCGGGACGCGGTCGACGACGACGACCTCGCGGCCGAACAGCTGCACGAGCTCGCCGATCGCGCGCACCGGCGCGGCCTGCGCGTCGCCTACGAGGCCCTGGCCTGGGGCCGCTTCGTCAACACGTACGCCCATGCCTGGCGGATCGTCCGGCGGGCCGACCACCCGGCGCTCGGGCTGTGCCTGGACAGCTTCCACGTGCTGTCGCGCGGCGACGATCCCGCCGGCATCAGGGTGGTGCCCGGCGCCAAGCTGTTCCACGTCCAGCTCGCCGACGCGCCACGGATGACCGTCGACGTCGTCGAGTGGAGCCGCCATCACCGGCTCTTCCCCGGTCTCGGCTCGTTCGACCTCACCGGCTTCCTCGGTCACGTGTTGTCGACCGGCTACACCGGACCCCTTTCGCTCGAGGTGTTCAACGACGTCTACCGGCAGGCCGAACCCCGGCGGGCGGCGATCGACGGCATGCGCTCGCTGATCGCGCTGCGGGAGGCGGTGAGCGTCTCCGCACCACCCGCGAGCCGGGACCGCATCCGACCGGCCGGCCTGCCACCGGCGCCGCGGCTCGGCGGCCACGTCTTCACCGAGCTCGCCGTGGACGACCGCTCAGGGCCGGTCGTGGCCGGCGCCCTGACCGCGCTCGGCTTCGCCCACACCGGCCAGCACCGCTCGAAGCCGGTTGAGCTGTGGGAGCAGGGCGCCGCACGGATTCTGCTCAACCACGCGCCGCACCGCACGGTCACACCCGGCACCGCGGCGATCTGCGCGCTGGGGTTGGAGAGCGCGGACCCGGCGGCGTCGGCCCGCCGCGCCGACCGACTGCTGGTGCCGGTCCTGCCGCGGCTGCGCCAACCGGAAGAGGCCGAGCTGATGTCGGTCGCCGCGCCTGACGGCACCGCCGTCTTCCTGGTCGGCGCCGGCCAGGACGGTGACAACTGGCTGCAGGACTTCGGGCCGACCGGCGACCTGGCGCCGGGTCACGGCCGGATCCTCGGCACCGACCACGTGTCGCTGACCGACTCGGTCGACGACTTCGACGAGAGCACGCTGTTCTACCGGGCGGTGCTGGGCCTGCGCACCGAGGCGGCCACCGAGATCGCCGCTCCGTTCGGCCTGATCCGTGGCCGGGCCGCCGCCGATCCCGAGCACCTGGTCACGATCGCGCTCAACACCGCACCGCTGCGGCGCGGAGACTGGGCGCCGGCCGTGCCGAGCCCGCAGCACGTCGCCTTCCGCACCGACGACGCGATCGCCAGCGCCCGGGCCCTGCGCGCCCACGGCGCGCCGATCCTGGCCATCCCCGACAACTACTACGCCGACCTCGGCGCGCGCCTCGACCTGCCGGCCGACCAGCTCGACGCCCTCCGGGAGCATTCGATCCTCTATGACCGGGACGAGCACGGGGCGCTGCTGCACTTCTACACCGAGCTGCTGGGCTCGCGCGTCTTCTTCTCGGTCGTGCAGCGCGTCGACGGCTATCGCGGGCTCGGCGACCCGGCCAGCGCGCCGGTGCGGATGGCGGCGCACCGCGAGCGGCGGCTGCGTACGCTGCGGGACACGCCGACGCGACGGCACGACTACTCGCTGGCCCACCTGACGGCGCTGAGCCTGTCGCCCCCGGAGCTCGTCGACGCCGCCGCCGACGCCGGCTACCGCTACGTGGGACTGCGCCTGCGCCGGGTCACGCCCCAGGAGCCGCACTATCCACTCGCGACGGATCCGGCGCTGATGCGGTCGACCAAGGCCCGCCTGGCCGCGACCGGGATCGAGGTCCTGGACATCGAGCTGGCCCGCATCGGCCCCGACGACGACCCGCACGAGTTCCAGCGGTTCCTGGAGGCCGGCGCGGAGCTCGGCGCGCGGCACGTCATCGCCCAGCTGCCGGACCCGGACCGCGCGCGCAAGACCGACCGGTTCGCCCGGCTGTGCGAGCTGGCCCGGCCGTTGGGCCTGACGGTCGACCTGGAGTTCCCGTCGTGGACCGAGACGCCGGACCTCCGCGAGACCGTGCGAGTGCTGCGAGGCGCGGATCAGCCCAACGCCGGGATCCTGGTCGACCTGTTGCACTTCGCCCGCTCGGGGTCGAGCGTCGCCGACCTGCGGCAGCTGCCCGGGCACTGGTTCCACTTCGTGCACGTGTGCGACGCGCCGCCGGGGGTCCCGCCCACGACAGAGGAGATCATCCACACGGCCCGCTTCGAGCGGCTGTTCCCTGGCGAGGGCGGCATAGACGTCCACGGCATCCTCGACGCCCTGCCGCCGGGACTTCCGTTCGCCCTGGAGATCCCGCGGGCGACCCTCGTCGCCCAGGTGGGCGCCAAGGAGCACGCCCGGCTGGCGCTGGCGGCCGCCCGCGACCACCTCGACGCCGCGCAGCCGGCGGCCGCCTGAGCCGTCAGCGCTCCGCGTCGACGAGCTCACCCGAGTGGGCGAGCATCGCCGCGGCGTCGGCCGGTCGGCCGGTGAAGAGCTCGAACGCCGTGGTGGCCTGGAAGACGCTCATCCCGCCGCCGTGCAGGGTCGGCGCGCCCACCGCCCGCGCCGCCCGCAGCAGCGCGGTGTCGATCGGCCGGTAGACGATGTCCGCCACCCACAGGTCGGCGCGCAGGTCGGTGTCCGCTATCGGCGAGCCGGGGTGGTGCGCCATGCCGAGCGGGGTGGCGTTGACGACGCCGTCGGCCACGGCCAGCAGGCGCGACAGGTGGTCCGAGGTGGCGCCGGCGATGCGCTCCGGGCCGTACTCCTCGGCCAGCAGGGCCACGAGGCGATCGGTGCGCGCGCGGTCCACGTCGACGATGGTCAGGCGGCCGACGCCGAGGGCCAGCAGGGCGTGCGCGACGGCCGAGCCCGCTCCGCCGGCGCCGAGTTGCACGACCCGCGCCCGGGCCGCGTCGGCGAAGGAGTGCGCGAAGCTGCGCCGGAACCCGGAGGCGTCGGTGTTGTATCCCCGGGTGGCGTCGTCGTCGAACAGGACCGTGTTGACGGCGCCGAGCACGGCGGCCTCGCCACACAGCTCGTCGACGAACGCGGCGACCGTCTGCTTGAACGGGTGGGTGATGTTGAGACCGCGGTAACCCAGCACGCGGGCCCACCGGAGCAGGTCCGGAACGTCCTGTGCGCGTACGCCGCGGATCCGGCTGTCGATCGTCGTGTAGACGAGGCGGATGCCCTGCCGGTCGGCCTCGCGCTGGTGCAGCAGCGGCGTGTGCGACCGCTGGATGCCGTCACCGACGAGTCCGATGAGGACGGACTCCGACACGGTGCCTCCCCTTCGCCGGAGGGCCGGCGTCACAGCCGGCCCTCCGGTCACCTCGCCTGGGCTCAGGCGGCGGACGATCGGATGGACTTGTAGAGCTCGAGGTCCGCGCCCTTGAAGTAGGTGTTGAAGTAGGCCTCGGCCTTGCTGATGAAGGCCTGGCGGTCGACCTGGTCGATCTCGACGACCGTGCGGCCCGACTCCGCCCGCCAGCCGTCGATGACCTTCTCGGTCTCCTCGTCGACGCACTTGCGGTTCTCGGCCCGGATGTCCTTGATGGCCTTGAACAGGGCGTCCTTCTGGGCCTGACTCATCTTGTCGAGGGTCTTGTCGGCCAGGACGACGTAGTGGGTGCCGACCTGGTGGTTGGTCAGGCTGGCCACCTTGAGGATCTCGTCGAACTTCTGCGCGTGGGTGGCCACCACCGGGTTTTCCTGGCCCTGCGCGACACCCTGCTGAAGGGCGAGGTAGAGCTCCTCCAGCGCGACGGAGACCGCGTTGGCGCCGAGCGCCTTGGCGTTGGCCAGGAACTGCGGCGTGTTCGGGAAGCGGATCTTGAGGCTGGCCAGGTCCTCGGGCTTGCGGATGGGCGCCGTCGCGGTGAACGTGCGCATCCCGAAGTACCACGCGTCGACGATCGTGGTGTCGGTGGCCGCGTTGAACTCGGTGAAGAAGTCCTGCCCGTTGGAGTCGACCCACTTGAAGAAATGATCGATGTCGTTGAACGCGTACGCCGCGTCGAGCACACCGATCTTCGGGAAGGCGGTCGACATGGCCGAGCCGCCCTGCAGGTCGATGTCGATGTCACCGGCCTGGACGCCGGCGAAGCGTTCGGCGTCCGGCCCGAGCTGACTGTTCGGGAACAGGTCCAGGGTCAGGTTGAGGTTCTGACCCTCGATCCGTTCCTTGAGCAGCTTCATGCCGCAGTAGAAGTTGGGCTGGGTCTCCGGTTGCGAGCTGCCGATCTTGAGCGTCAGCGTCGGGTTCTCGCCTTCGGCCGCGGGCGTGTTGCTCGCGGTGGAACAGGCGGAGGCCAGTGCGATGGGCAGGGTGAGGGCGAGCGCCGCGGCGATCCGGCGCCAGCCGACGGACGTGTGCGACATGGGGGTCTACCTCTCGGTCGGGACGGCTTCCGGGACCGGGTCAGAACCCGAGCACTCCGGGCAGCCACAGGGCGAGGTCGGGGAAGGCGGAGATCAGGACGAGAACGGCGACGAGCGGGACGAGGAACGGGGCGACGCCGCGGAAGACCAGATCCACCGGGCGACCGGTGACGGAGCTGGTGATGTAGAGGACGCTGCCGACAGGTGGTGTCAACAGGCCGATCATCAGGTTGATGATCATCACGACGCCGAAGTAGACCGGGTCGATCCCCAGGTCGATCGCGATCGGGAGCAGCACCGGCACCGTGACGAGGATGATCGCGGTGGCGTCGATGAGGGCGCCCAGGACGAGCAGGATGACGTTGACCAGGATCATGAAGACGATCGGGTTCTCGGAGACCGAGGTGAGGAACTCGGCGACGTTCTGCGAGACCCGGGCCCGCGTGAGGATCAGGCCCAGCAGCGCGGCCGCGCCGAGGATGAGCGCGATGCCGCCGGTGATGACCGCCGTCTCACGCAGGGCCTGCAGGAGCAGCCTGACCCGCAGCGTGCGGTAGACGACACCGAGCACGAGCATGTAGAGCACGGCGACCGACGCGGCCTCGGTCGGCGTGAACAGACCCGACAGGATCCCGCCGAGCAGGATGACCGGGGTGAGGATCGGGCCGACGGCGCCGACCGACGCGCGCGCGAAGCGGCTCCGGTCGAACGGCACCGCGGCCAGGTCGGGCCGGCGCGCGGTCCAGAAGAAGATGTAGACGCACAGGCCGGCCGCCATGATGAACGCCGGGATGACCGAGGCCGCGAACAGGGCGCCGGTCGACACCGTCGCCGTGGCGGCGTAGATGACGGCCGGGATGCTGGGTGGCATCACGGGGCTGATCAGGGACGACGACGCGGTCAGTCCGGCGGCGAACCCGAACGGATAGCCGGCCTTGACCATCTGCGGGATCTGCAACTTGCCGAGGCCCGCGACGTCGGCGAGGGCGGAGCCGCTCATCCAGGAGAAGCCGACGGCGGACCCGACGTTGACGTAGGCGAGGTTGCCGCGTACCCGGCCGAGCGCCGCGAGGCAGAACTCGTAGAGCCGGTCGGCAATGCCGAGCCGGTTGGCCATGACACCGACGAGGATGAACAGCGGCACGGCCAGCAGCGGGAAGCTGTTGAGGCCGTCGAAGGTGGTCTTGAGCGCGAAGCCGTTCGAGGTGCCGTCGGCCAGCGCCCACCACAGGCTCGGGCCGATGAACGCCAGCCCGACCGGCACGCGGATCAGCAGCAGGAACGCGATCGCGACGCCGACCATCCAGAGCTCGAGGATCATCGGGCCTCCGCCGCGTCGAACGCCACGTCGTCCTGGTTGGCGTAGAAGATGCGTACGATCGCGCGGACCGTCCCGGACGCGAACCCGATCAGGGGGAACGCGTACATGATCCAGATGGGTATCTCGAGAGCGGCGGTCCGCCGGTTCGGGTAGGCCTGGATCAGCTCGATCGCCTCCCAGACCAGCAGGGCGCAGATGACCGCCGTGCAGGCCGCCGAGATCACCTTGACCACCACCATCGCCCGGCCTTTGACGACGTAGTCGATGATCTGGATGGTGATGTGGCCGTTGTTGCCGATCAGGTAGCCCACCATGATGAAGGTCAGGACGATCAACGAGTAGCCGGCCAGCTCACCGACCCCCGGCCAGTTGAGCCCCGGGACGAACCGGCTGACGACCTGCCAGAGCACACTGACGAAGATCAGCACCAGTGCGGCGCAGGCGATCGCCAGCTCCACCGAGGCCCACGCCCGCAGCACGGCCGGCTCCCGCCGCCGGGCCGGTTCGGCGGCTCCGGACGCCGGATCCTCCACGACCGGCGGCGGCTGGCCCGTCATCGCCTGTCTCCTGTCAACACGATGGGCCTCACTCTCGAGAGGGACGGCGGTCCACTAGATGGACCTTCAGAGCCATACCGTGGACTGCGTGTAAAGTACGGGCCGGCGGTCGGTCGTGGCAAGGTGTCGAGTCCGGACCGTTACGTCGGCGGCAATCGGCGCGATCGGTACCATTGCGCGGAGCGTGAGGAAGGTGGGTCTGCGTGGCTGCGCCCAGCAAGCGGAAAGTCCCCGCCGAGCCGATGCCGGCCGGTGACGCGGCCGACCAGCAAGGCGTCCGCAGTGTCCAGCGCGCGCTCGACATCCTCGGGCTGCTGACCGTCGACCGCCCCGCCATCTCGGTCCGGGAGATCGTCGAGGCCACCGGCCTCGCCAAGACCACGGTGCTGCGGATGGTATCCACGCTCGAGCAGAGCGGTCTGCTGTGGGCGACCCCGAGCGGATACATGGCGGGCCCGGGGCTCTGGCGCTGGGCCCATCTCGCGCAACGCAGCTGGGAGCTCCCGCCCGACACCCAGCGCGTCATGCGCGAGCTCGCCGGACGCCACCGCGAGACGGTCAGTGTCTACGTCGCCCGCGACATCTGGCGGGTCTGCATCGCCCGCCAGGAAGGCCCCCAGCCGCTGCGGCATGTCGTCCACGTCGGCGACGAGCTGCCGATGTGGGCCGGCGCGTCCGCGAAGGTGCTGCTCCGCGACGCCTCCGCCGGGCTGCTCGAACGCATCGCCCGCAGCTCCCCCTACGGCGCCGGGCACGTGCGGCGGCTGCGGGAGTGGATCGACGAGGCGGCGACGCGGGGCTACGCCGAGAGCCATGGCGAGCGCGAGGACGGCCTGGCCGCCGTCGCCGCCCCGATCCTCGGCCGGTCCGGGACGGTCATCGCCGCGCTCGGGCTGAGCGGTCCCGCGATCCGGTTCACGGAAGACCGGGTGAGCGAGTTCGCGGCCGACCTCAAGCAGGTGGCCCGCGACATGTCGGAACGCGGTTTCGCCCACCCGTTCGGCGACGCCTGACTGCCCCAGCGACACGGATCCCTCCCGCGTCAGGTCCGATCACGTGAGTTATACGAACTGGTACGTTAGTTAGCCACCGCGCTGAGGCGAAGTCAAGGCCTGTGCGACCGGAACGGAGAGCTGGGATGGCACGAACGCCGAGCACGGCGGCGCCGGAACGGGTGCGGGACAGCGCCCGGACCCGCGCCGAGATCCTCGACGTGGCCACCGCCGAGTTCGCGGCGCGCGGCTACGACGGCTCACGGGTCGACGAGATCGCGGCGCTGACCCGCACCACGAAGCGGATGATCTATTACCACTTCGGCGGCAAGAAGCAGCTCTACATCGCCGTGCTGGAGCGGGCCTACTCCCGCATCCGGACGGCCGAGCGCGGCGTCGACGTCGACGACCTCGACCCCGTCGACGCCCTGCGGCGGGTCGCCGGGGTCACCTTCGACCATCACGGCGCCCACCCGGAGTTCATCCGGCTCGTCAGCATCGAGAACATCCACAACGCCGAGCACGTCAAGGAACTGGTCGAGATGGTCGACCTCGCCGGCCCGGTCGTCTCGCTGCTCGACGGCATCCTGCGGCGCGGTCGGGCCCAGGGCGTGTTCCGGGCGGACGTCGACGCGATCGACGTCCACATGATGATCAGCGCGTTCTGCGTGTTCCGGGTGGCCAACCGCCACACGTTCGGCACCATCTTCGGCCGGGACCTGGTGGACCCGGCCCGCCACGACCATTACCGGGCGATGTGCGCTGACATGATCGTCCGCTATCTCGCCGCCTGACCACCAGGCTCAGGCCACCTCGATGTAGTCGAGCTCGGCCCATCGGCTCTGGAAGCCGAGCCGGACCGTGTTGGCGCCGGCCACGAGCGTGACGTCGGCCCTGACCTCACGCCAGGTCTCCCAACCGGTGTTCGGATAGGCGACCACCTGCGCGGCGCCGCCGTTGACCCCCAGCGTGTGCTGGGCATCGCCGAAGCCGGCCGCATATCCGATGTGGACCGTGTAGGCGCCGGCCCGCGGCGCGAAGACGGAGATGTCGACGGCGCTGTCGGCGTAGTCGATGTAGGCGACCACCTGGCCCTGCGACGCGCCGGCCGTGGCGCGCACCGAGCAGCGGGTGAGCACCCCGCGCTCCGCTTCGTAGCGGACCCGGCTGCCGCGCACGACCGGATAGCCGCCCGACCAGCCCAGCGCGGCCACGTACATGCCCCGGGCGGTGTTGTTGTTGATCCAGCCGTGGAAGACGATGTGGTCACCGCCGCTCTCGCGCACGACGTCGGCGCCGCCGGGTCCCCGCACCGCGCCGTCGAGGCTCGCGGTCGTCAGCAGGGACCGATAGGCCTTCGTGTAGGGCCCGGTCAACGCCGTCGCGGTCGCGTAGCTCGTCTGGTACGCGTCACCGCCGTACCCGCCGAGCGAGTAGAAGAGCACGTAGCTGTTGCCGACCTTGGTCAGCGCCGGCGCCTCGATGACGCCGTTCTCCTCGGACCGGCCGCTGCGCAGCAGCTCCACCCGCGCGCCCTGGAGTGTCACGCCGTCGGCCGCGACCCGCTGCAACCAGAGGCTGGTCGGCTGCCCGATCGCGTTGCCGTCGTCCTTGTAGAGGAGGTAGCGCAGCCCGGTCGAGTCGGTGAAGCTCGACGCGTCGATGTCGCCGCCCTCGCCCGCGTTGCAGACCAGCGGACCGGAGCCGACGGGACTGAACGGGCCGAGCGGCGAGGTGGCGAGCGCGGCGCCGATGCACTGCCTCCCCGTCGCGGTGCTGCGGGCGGTGTAGTAGAGCAGGTAGCGGCCGTCGGCCCGCACGGAGACGTCGGGCGCCCAGGTGAGACCGCCGCTGGCCCAGGCGCCGAGCGTCGGCAGGGCATTGCCCCGCCTGGTCCAGGGCCCGCTCAACGCCGGGGCCGAGGCCACCGGGACGTTGCCGAAGCCGTTGTTGGTCGAGTAGGCGTAGTAGGTCGAGCCGAACCGCGACACGTCGGGGTCGGGAAAGTCGCCGTTGACGACGAGCGCGGGTGCCACGGTGGCCGCCAGCGCGGCCGGCGCGGCGACCGCGAGCAGAGGGAGGGCCGTCAGCACGACCGCCAGACGCGCAAGACATCGACGCATGTATCTTTCTACCACGGGTGCGGCGGAGCACGCACGCCTACCACCGGCCGACCTCGACGGCCTCCCCGGTCCGCGAGGAGCGGTAGATCGCCTCGACGACCTCGAGCGACCGGATCGCGTCCAGGCCCGTGACAGCAGGCTCGCGGTCCTCCCGGAGCGCCGCCACGAAGTCCCGCACCTGCAGCGCGTGGTAGGGCGCGAGCCGGTCGTGAATGTCCCCCAGCGGCAGGTCGGCCATGGCCGCCGTGGCCGGTCCGGCATCGAGCACGCGCTCACCGTCCAGTGTCGACACGTCGGTGGCGCCGACGCCTTCCGGGAACTCCGAGAGTCCGAGCGTGTGCCCGGATCCGTCGCCGACCCACACCTGGACGCCGAGGCCGGGGCGGAAGGTGGTGCCGGCCTGGATCGTGGCGATGGCCCCCGAGGCGAACTCCACGATCGCGGCCGCGGTGTCCTCGACCTCGATGACGCCGCGGTGCACCAGCGTCGCGCACCGACCGGTCACCCGGCGGGCCGGCCCGAGGTACCACAGCAGGAGATCGACGTGGTGGATCGCCTGGGTCATCAGGACGCCACCGCCCTCCGTGGCCAACCGTCCCCGCCACGGCTCGGCGTAGTAGGCGGCGTCGCGGTTGAGCCGCGCGACGACGGCGCCGCAGATCGGTCGGCCCAGCCGGCCGTCGTCGATGGCGGCCCGGATGCGCATGGCGGCCGGCCAGAACCGACGCTGGAACAGCACTCCGAACCGCACTCCGGCGGCCGCGGTCGCGGCGACCATCCGGTCGGCCTGCTCCACCCGCAACGCCACCGGCTTCTCGCAGAGGACGTGCACGCCGTGCCGGGCCGCGGCCAGCACGCCGGCCTCGTGGGCGCCGTGCGGCGTGCAGATCGTCACGGCGTCCAGCCCGGCGGCCAGCATCGCCTCGACATCGTCGTACGCCCGCGGCACGCCGTGCCGCTCCGCGAAGGCGCGTGCCCGCCCACCGTCCACATCGGCCACCGCGACGACCTCGACGCCGGCCACGTCCCGCAGGGCGGCGACGTGGTTGCGCGCGATCCGGCCGCAGCCGGCGATCCCGAAGCGCATGGTCAGCCCTGGTGGTCGAGGCGGTCCCGGAGGCCGCGCATGGCCAGCTCGTAGACGTCGGCGCCGAAGCCGGCGACGAACCCGCTCGCCGCGCGGGCGGTCACCAGGTCGGTGTGGTAGACCGGTTCGCGGGCGAACACGTTGGTCAGGTGCACCTCGACGACCGGCCGGTCGAGCATGCGCAGCGCGTCATAGAGCGCCACCGAGCGCGTCGACAGCCCGGCCGGGTTGACGATGACCGCGGCTGACTCGGCGAAGGCCTGGTGTGCCCAGCCGATCAGGTCCGCCTCGCTGTCGGACTGCCGGAACACCGCGTCGAAGCGGAGCTCCTCGGCCAGGCCGAGGCAGCGGGTCTCGATCTGCGCCAACGTGGTGCGGCCGTAGGTCTGCGGCTCGCGGCGACCGAGCATGTTCAGGTTCGGCCCGTTGAGGATGAACAAGCGGTCCACGTCGCCCGCCCCTATTCGAAGACGCCCTGATAGATGTCCTTGATGTTCCAGTGGCCCGGCGTGGGCACGGGCTCGTTGACCATCGGAACGTCGATCACCGCCGGCCGCCTGGCCGCCAGCGCGGCCTTCAGCGCGTCGCCGAAGGCCGCGGCGCTGTCGATCGCGTAGCCGTCGGCGCCGCAGGCGCGGCCGTAGGCGGCGAAGTCCGGGCTGTAGGGCTGGCCGTCCGGTCCCTGGAAGTCGCAGCCGAAGCTGCGCCCGAAGTTGGCCGACTGGAGGTCGGAGATGGTGCCGTGGGACCGGTTGTTCATCACCACGAACAGCACCGGTGCGCCCTGCTCGACGGCCATCGGAACGGCCGGCAGCTGCGCGCTCATCCCGCCGTCGCCGACCAGGGCGACCACGGTGCGGTCGGGTCGGGCGATCTGCACGCCGACCGCGGCAGCCGGCCCGAACCCCATCGTCGACGCGCCGCCCGGTGTGATGAACCGGCCCTCATCGGGCAGCTCGTAGCACTGCGCCACGCCGTTCTTGTTCCAGCCGACGTCGGTGACGAGGATGGCGTCGGTCGGCAGGTGGGCGCGCAGGTCGGTCAGGATCCGTTCGGGGCGCAGCGGGAACTGCTCGCTAGCGCCGCGCTGCCGGCTCTCGGCGAACAGGGTGCGGCGAGCGGCCGTGATCGTGTCCCGCAAGCCCGTGCGCTGCCGCGGCGCCGGCTGCCGCTCCCGGACGGCGGCGTCGATCGCCTGGACGGCGTCGCTGACGTCGGCGACCGCCCCCACGGCGACCGGGAAGTTGCGACCGATCTCGGCCGGGTCGATGTCGATCTGGATGAGCCGGCCGGGCGGGAACTGCCAGGTGAAGCGGCGGTCCCACGAGCTCGCGTCGGTCTCGGCGAACCGGGTGGCCAGGGCGAGGACCACGTCGGCCTCGCGGGTGTGCCGGTTGGTCAGCTCCAGACCCCAGAAGCCCGGCATGCCCAGCAGGAGCGGGTGCGTGTCGGGCAGGGTGCCCTTCGCCATCAGCGAATGCGCCACCGGGATGTCGAGGTGTTCGACGAGCCGGCGCAGCGCGTCGAGCCCAGGCCCCCGGCGCAGCCCACCGCCCAGGTAGACCAGCGGACGCTCGGCCGCGACGAGCAGGTCGGCGATGCGCCCGGCGACGTCGGCCGCGAGGGCGGGCGGTTCATGTGCGGCGAGGGGGAAGGCGGTCGCCGCGTCCGCCGGCACCGGACGGGAGAAGTGGTCCATCGGCACGCTGAGCAGCACGGCGCCCGGGCGGCCGGCGGTCGCCGTCCAGAACGCGCGCTCGGCGAACCGGGACAGGTCGGCGGCCCGGTGCACGTGCCAGGCCCGCTTGACGAACGGCCGGTAGATCGCGGTCTGGTCGGCGTCGGCGTGGAGGTTGACCTCCTGGTGCGGGTGCCGTCCGTGGTAGTAGGACGGTATGTCGCCGCTGATCACCACGAGCGGCACCGAGTCCATCGCGGCGGTCAGCACGCCGGTGACGGCGTTGGTCAGGCCCGGGCCGACGTGCACCAGCACGACGCCCGGCTTCCCCGTGGCGCGCGCGTAGCCGTCGGCCGCGTGCGCCGCGGCCTGCTCGTGCCGGGCGATGACGAACCGGATGTCGCTGCGGCCCAGCGCGTCGAGCAGGGCGATGTTGGTGTGGCCGCACAGCCCGAAGACATGCTCGACGCCGTACGACCGGAGTTGCGCGACGAGGGCATCCGCGGCAGTGGTCGTATCGGCTCCGGTGAGCTGACTGCTCATCACACACTCTCCTGGTCGCCGAACAGGGACATCCCGCGCAGCAGCAACGTCTTGACGACGGTGTAGTCGTCGATCATCCAACGGGGGGACTCGCGCCCGAAACCGGAGTCCTTGACCCCGCCGAACGGCACGTGGTCGAGCCGGAAGTTGGACGACCCGTTGACCACGAGACCGCCCACCTCGAGCTCCCGCCATGCCGTGACGATCCGTCGCACGTCGTGGGTGAACAGGCCGGCCTGCAGGCCGTAACGGCTGTCGTTGCAGACGGCGATCACGTCGTCGAAGTCGTCGTAGGGCAGGACCGCGACGGCCGCGCCGAACACCTCCTCCCGGACGAGCGTGGCGTCGGCCGGCGGCGCCGCGACCACCGTCGGCAGCACCGTCGCCCCCTCCCGGCGGCCGCCCGTGGTGATCCGGGCCCCGCCGGCGCCGGCGGCCCGCACCCAGGACACCACGCGCTCGGCGGCCTCGTCGTCCACCATGGAGCCGACGTCGGTGCCCTCCCCCAGCGGGTCGCCGACCGTGAGCTTCTCGACCTCGGCGGTGAAGGCGTCGACGAACTCGTCGAAGCGGGCCCGCTGCACATAGACCCGTTGGACCGAGATGCAGCTCTGTCCCGAGTTGCTGTAGCCGGTGGCGGCGCAGACCCGCGCGGCCGCGGCGACGTCGGCGTCCGCGCACACGATCGTGGCCGCGTTGCCGCCCAGCTCCAGCACCAGCCGCTTGGCGCCGGCGGCCCGCGCCACCGCCGCGCCCGTCGCGGCACTCCCGGTGAAGCTGATGACGCCGACCTCGGGCGCCGCGCACAGCGTCGCGCCGAGCGCGCCGTCGCCGTGCAGCACCTGCACCGCCTCGGGCGGCAGCCCGCACTCGAGCAGGAGCGCGACCAGCGCCGCCGAGACGGCCGGCGCCTGCGGCGGCGGCTTGACCAGCGTGCTGTTGCCGGCCGCGAAGGACGCCGCGAGCTTGTGCGCCAGCAGGTTGGCCGGCGCGTTGAACGGTGTGATCGCCAGGGCGACGCCGACGGGCGCCCGGTGGGTCAGCGCGGTGTTGCCGACGCCCCGGGCCCAGCCGGCGACCGGCAGCACCTCGCCCCCGATGTGCCGCGCCTCGGCGGCGGACACGGCGAAGGTGTCGGCGACCCGGTCGATCTCGCCGCGACCGTCCTTGAGCGGCTTGCCGAGCTCGAGCGCCAGCAGCCGGGCGAGGCTCTCGCGCTGCCCGGCGACCGCCGTGGCCGCGCGGTCGAGCACGGCCGCCCGGGCGGCCGGTGACATCCGGGCGACGGCGCGGGCGCCACCGCGCGCGTAGTCCAGCGCCGCGCGGACGTCGTCGTCGCCCGCCTGCCGGGCGGTGCTGACGACGTCGCGCGTCCACGGGCCGAGCCGCTCGACGTGTGGACCGTCCGTGCGCCATTCTCCGGCGACGAGGCATCCGATCGACGTCGACGACATGCGGCTCCTCTCCGTGGACCACTGAGCGGCACTTCTGGACCGTTCTGCGGACTACGTGTAACGTACGGGCGGCGAGGTCCCGTGGCAATAGCCGGGTCCGAATCCGTCGAGAGGCAACGTATGGCTGACCGACCGCTGCGCGGCGTACGCGTCCTCGACCTGACCAACGTGCTGGCCGGCCCCTACTGCAGCTATCAGCTCATGCTGCTGGGCGCCGAGGTCGTCAAGGTGGAACGGCCCGGGCAGGGCGACCTGGCCCGCCGGCTGGGCCCCGATCCCGCGCTCAACGAGAACCTCGTCGGCGCGTCGTTCCTCGCCCAGAACGCCGGCAAGAAGTCGATCGAGCTCGACCTGAAGGCGCTCGCCGACCGGGCCCGCTTCGACGACCTCGTGCGCGAGTCGGACGTGCTGCTCGAGAACTTCCGGGCCGGGGTGCTCGACCGGATGGGCTACGGCTGGGACGTCCTGCACGCCGCGAACCCCCGGCTCGTCTACTGCGCCATCTCCGGCTTCGGGCAGACGGGGCCGATGAGCCAGGCGCCCGCGTACGACCAGATCATCCAGGGCCTGTCCGGGATGATGAGCATCACGGGTACGCCGGACACGGTGCCGCTGCGCGTCGGGTTCCCGGTCTCCGACTCGATCGGTGGCCTCGTCGCGGCCATGTCCATCTGCGCCGCGCTGGCCGGTCGCGCCCGCACCGGCGAGGGCGTGTTCCTCGACGTCTCGATGCTCGAGGCCTCGCTGTCGGCGATGGGCTGGGCCGCGTCCAACTACCTCGTCAGCGGCGTCGCCCCGGAGCCGATGGGCGACCAGAACGCCACCGCCGCGCCGTCGGGCACCTTCGACGCCGCGGACGGTCCCCTCAACATCGCGGCCAACCGGCAGGAGCAGTTCGAGGTCCTGTGCCGGCTGGTGCGGCGGGAGGACCTGCTGACCGACGAACGGTTCGCCGACCGTGAGGCCCGCAAGGCGCACCGGGCCGCCCTCAACCGCGAGCTGAACGCCGCGCTGCGCCACCGCCCGGCGGTGGAGTGGGAGGACCTGCTCTCCCGGGCCGGCGTTCCGGCGGCGCGCATCCTGACCGTCCCCCAGGCGGTGCAGCTTGAGCAGCTGCGCTCGCGTGGCTTCTTCACGGACCTTCCGTTCCCCACGCAGCCCGGTCGCACCCTGCGGGTCAGCGGCAACGGCGTGCTCGTCAACGGCGCGCCCTGCCGGCCGACGACGCCGCCACCGCTGCTCGGCGAGCACAACGACCCTGAGCCCGCGCCGGCTGTCCGGGAGGTGTCCGGCCGATGAGCGAGCCCACGCTCTCGGACGTGTCGGACTGGTGGGCCACGGCGGTCTCGAGGGTGGAGCCCGACGTCATCGAGCTGCGCGGCCGGCCGGTCCAGGAGCTGATCGGCCGGACCAGCTTCGTCGGCGTCGTCTGGCTGCTGTTGCGCGGTGACCTGCCGAGCCCGGGCCAGGAGCGGCTGCTGGAAGCGGCGTTGGTCTCCTCGGTCGACCACGGGCCGCACGCGCCGTCGATCGCGGTCGCGCGCATGGCGGTCACCTGCGGCATCGGCCTCAACAGCGCGATGGCGAGCGCGGTCAACACGCTGGGCGACGTCCACGGCGGTGCGGGCGAGCAGTGCATGGAACTGCTGGACGACGTGCTGCGCCGCGCGACGGACGGCGCCGACGCGGACCACGCGGCCGCTGCGGCGGTCGACGAGTGGCGTGCCCGCTCCAAATATCTGCCCGGGTTCGGCCACCGGTTCCACCGCACGGACCCGCGCCGCGACCCGTTGCTGGACCTCGTCCGGGAGGCGGTGGACCAGGGCGTCGTGGCCGGCGCCCATCTGCGGGCGGCCGAGGCGATCGAACGCCGGCTGGCGGCCGGTCGCGACCGACCGATTCCCATCAATGTGGATGGTTGTACGGCGGTGGTCTACGCGGAGCTGGGCTTCGCGCCGCCGTTGGCCCGCGGGCTGTTCGTGCTCGGCCGCTCGGTCGGCATCCTCGCCCACGCGTGGGAGGAGGCGAACCAGGGCCGCCGTAACAAGGGCCCGATGCCGCCGGCCGTCCGGCCCACGTACCTTGGACCCGCCTGACGCGAAAGGACCGGTGCGGCGCCCGCACCGGTCCTCACGCGCGCCCGTCTACTTGGTGATCCGGACCGTCGCGGTCGACGTGACCTGCTGCTGTTGTCCGTCGCGCAGGACGTTGGCCACCAGCGTCAGCGGTACGGCCTCGCCCGCCGGCACGTTGTTGTCGAGGTCCGCCTTGTCGAACCACACGAGGACGGTGCGACCGATCGCTGTCGCGCCTCGCGCCGGCACCGGAGTCACCGACAACGGCGTCCGCAGCACGACGTCGCCGTCGAGCCGGTGGCCGGCCGGCAGGGTCAGCGTCGCGACGGCGGCGCCGCGGACGCCGGTGAAGACTCCGGTCCGCGAACCGAGGTCGAGGGTCGACGGCAGGAACCGCGCGGCGCCCGGCAGGTCCTGTGGCGTCAGGTATACCTCGATCTTGCCGGCCGGCCGTGGGTCCGTGCAGTCGTTGAAGTAATAGTCGCCGGCCCGGTCGAAGGTGAACCGGAAGCTCTCTCCGGGGTCCAGCTTGGCGTTGAACAACCCCTCGAAGTACTGGGTCGCGCAGTGCGGCAACTGGTTCGGGAAGTTCGGGAACGTCTCCGCGCCCGGGTTGCGGAAGGTCACCGTCGTGCCCACCGGGACGCGCAGGTGGGTGGGCGACATGGCGTTCTGCGCGGTGCCGTCGCGGGCCGCCGCGGTGTCGGTCGTGCGGTCCCGCCGGGCCAGCAGCACGGTGTTGTCCACCGTGGACCCTTCGACCGGACCGCCCTGCACCGGCCGGCGGATCGCCAGCGGCGCCGGCTCCGGCCCTTCCTGGCTGCCCGACCCGGTCCGGTAGGCCCCGCCGAGCTTGAACGCCCACAGGGAGTCACCCTGCGTCACCGAGCCGCCGTACGGGTTGGTCGACCCGGCGGCGAACACGGCGACGTACTGCTCGCCGTCGACCTCGTAGGTGATCGGCGCGCCGGCGATGCCGGTGCCCGTCTGGAACTCCCACAGGACGTCGCCGTCGCGGGCGTCCATCGCCAGGAACCGGCCGTCGATCTGCCCGACGAAGAGCAGGTCGCTGGCCGTCGTCAGCGGGCCCTGGCCGTGGGACATGTCGGTGCCGAGATGGTTGCGCCAGCGCACCTTCCCGGTCGAGGCGTCGTAGGCGAGGATGCCGCCGGTCTGGTACTGGCCGATCGCCCGTTGCCCGTTGGCGCCGGCGCCGTTCCAGTGCGCGACCGGGTTGGTGCCGTAGGGGTAGTAGACCAGGTTGGTGCGGTGGCTGTAGGCGTTGTTCGACCAGTCGGCCCCGCCGTTCTGGCTGGTGGTCGACAGGATGGGCAGGTCCCACTGCGGGTCGTACATGCAGCCCCGGCGGTGGTTCGTGGGATATCCCTGCGGGTAGGTCAGGAACGGCTCGTCCGCCGCCACGTAGCTGTCCGGGTTGAAGACGAGGTTGCCGTCGGCGTCCGGCTGGTAGCCGTTGTAGTTCGGCACGGCGCGCCACGGGTCGCCCGGCACGTTGTCCGGGTCGAGCTTCTGCCAGACCACGCATTCGGGCAGCAGGCGGTGCGCAGGGAACGGCTGGGTCGGGGCGTGGTGCTGCCGCGAGTCCTGGATCATCGGCTGGTGCACCGGCAGCACCGGCCGGCCGTTGGTGCGGTCGAGCACGAACTGGTGCCCCGACTTGCTGCCGTAGAACACCACCTTGCGCTCGTGGCCCCGCACCTTGATGTCGGCCAGCGTCGGCGGGTGGACGTTGTCCATGTCCCACACGTCGTGCCGGATCGACTGGTAGTGCCACTTGTAGTTCCCGGTCTTCGCGTCGACCGCGACCATGGTGCTGGAGAACAGGTTGTCGCCCGGGCGCTGGGAGCCGTCCTGCGAGCTGCGGCAGCTGCGGGCGTTGCCGAAGGTCATGTAGTAGTAGCCCAGGCCCGGGTCGACCGCGCCGTGCATCCACGGCGTCGCGCCACCTTCGAGGGCGCAGTCGGTGCCGTCGGGCAGCACCGGTCCCCAGGTGGCGCCGGCGTCGACCGAGTCGCCGTCGACGTCGGTGAAGACGGTGCCGCGGTCCGGCCCGCCGAAGAAGTGCCACAGGTGGCCACCGTCGCTGGCCCGCACCGCGACCACCGCGGCCCGGTCGCCGTTGGCGGCATGGGCATAGACGATGCCGTCGTGGTAGACCGTCGCCACCCGATCGATGCTGCCCAGGTCGACGCCGGCCTGCACCGCCGGCTGCACGGCCCAGACCTGTCGGCCGGTGTCCTTGTCGAGCGCCACGATCCGGTCGCCGTCGGCGAGCGTGAAGACCTTGCCCTCGCCGATGGAGACGCCGCGCCTGGTGCCCGCCGGCTCGAAGCCTTCGGGGGACCACTTCCACCTGGGCGCGCCGGTCGCGCCGTCGACGGCGATCACCTCACCGCGCGGCGTGTCGAGATAGATGACCCCGTCGGCGACGATCGGCGTCGTCTGCTGCCCGACGTCGTCGCTGGCCGGTGCGACCGCCGAGACGTGCGTACGCCAGGCCGGTCCGAGCTTGTCGAGGTTGCGCTGGTTGATCTGCGTGAGTCCGGAGTAGTGCTGGTTGGCCAGGTTGCCCCCGACGGTCGGCATGTCGGCGCCGGTCGGCGCGAGGCCCTCCGGCGGGTTCGGACCGCGCCCGTGGGCGGCGGCGGTGGTCGGTCCCGCGGCGACCGCGACCGCGAGCAGGATCGGTGCGAGAACGCGTCGTCTCATCGCTGCCCTCCCGTCACGGCTTCTTGCGCTTGGCCGGCGTGCAGAACGGCTCGTTGCCCATGGCGGACTTGATGCCGTGCACGAGGTGCGCCTGGAACTCGGCGGCGCCCGGGAAACCGGAGTTCTGCTGGAACGCGCGGGCGTCGTGCCCGAGCGTGGTGACCCAGGACCGGCCGCCGTCGTAGTACTGGCACCAGGTGACCGGGTGGAAGTCGCCGTGGCCCGGGTGCGAGCCCTCACCGCCGGCGCCGTCCGCGAGCGTGCGCTCGTCGACCGTGGCGAGGAAGTTCACGTCGGTCGGGAACGGGACGAGGTTGTACCACTCGTCGGAGAAGGCCCACCGGCGCGGCAGGTCCTTGGTGGACACGTCGCGGTCGTTGACGACGACCACGTCGCCCGGTTGGTTGCGGCCGTGGTTGTAGTAGTTCGCGTTGCCGAGCAGCCCCTCGTACCACTGCCAGCCGTACTCCGTGCCGAAGGCGTTGTGGACGCCGACGAACCCGCCGCCGCCCTGGATGTACTTGCGCAACGACTCGCGGGCGTAGTCGAGACGCGTGCCGCCCTCCGCGCCCCGCGCGTGGTTCCACAGTGTGTCCCGGGTCGGGCTCATGAAGATCACGGCCTTGTAGCTGGCCGACAGGCGCTCGATCGCCTGGACGTCCTCGGTGACGTGCACCTCGATGCCCTCCGCAGTGAGCATCCGGACCAACTCGGTCTGGGCCACGTTGGAGCTGTTGAGCGGGCGCGGCCAGGCGGCCGGGTCGGTGTGGTCGTGCGTGATCACATAGGGCCGGGGCAGCGCGACGCCGGCGTTGGCCGGGTTGTCGGGGTCGAGGTTCTGTCCGAGGTTGGCGTGGCGGGGACCCGCGGTGCGGGAGTACACCAGGACCTTGTTGTCGCGCTGGGTGCCCCAGTCGCTGTAACAGTCCGGGTCCACTCCCCGGCACACGCCGTACACCGGGTCGATGCCGGACGGCCGACCCGGCCGATCGCCGGCGATGGCGAAGGCGGACATGGGTGTCAGAACCGCGAGTGCCGCCCACGGCAACACCGTTTTGAACCAGGTGCCTCTCATGCTGGAACTCCCGTCTGGAGGGATGCGTCCAGGTCCACGTGGCGGACTCGGCGGACCGCTGGACAGACCATAGCCTCGCCCTGGTCGTCCCACAAGGCGCGGAAGCGCCACCGCAGCGACACAGGCGCCAAATGCGGGTTTGCGCCAGGTTCGCGGCTATACGCTGAGCCAGCCGATCATGAGGGAGTTCACTGTGGCCACGTACCTGATCACGCACGAGGTCGACGACGTCGAGGCCTGGAAGGCCTCGCCCGCGCGGGCGGAGGCCTTCGGTCCACTCGGCATCACGGTCCGGACCTTCACGGACCCCGAGGGCTCCAACCGGGTCGGCCTGATCGCCGAGATCCCCGACATGGCCGCCTTCCGCGCGTTCATGCGGAGCCCGGCCGCCGCCGAGGCGATGAAGCACGACGGCGTGCGGCCGGAGACCCTGCTGGTTCTCGGCGAGGCCTAAGCCTCCGTGCGGGTCAGGTCCGCGGAGACCTGCCAGATGCGCTGCGCGTCGTCGAGGCCGCGGAGTCGCGAATAGACGGCCTGTTCCGCCGGGGCACCGGACAGGTGCTGGAAACCGCTCGGGCCGTAGAGCCGCCCGCCGGCCGCGTCCGGCGACGTGGCGGCGAACAGGGCCGGCAGGGCCGCCGACCCGACCGTGCCCAGGAGGCCGGTGCGGGAGAGCACGCGGATGAGACGCACGCCGGCGGTGTCCCGGGACCGGCCCAACTCGGGGCGGGCGGCCAGCAGGTTGGTCGGTGCGACGCCCGGGTGGGCGAGGTTGCTGGTGATCCCCCACCCGCCGGCCCGGCTGCGCCGATCCAGCTCCAGCCCGAACAGGCCGAAAGCGATCTTCGACTGGCTGTACGCGCGGCGGCCGTGGTAGGTCCGCTCCCAGTTGAGGTCGTCCCAGTTGACGGCGTTCTCGTTGGCGGCCACGCTGATCTGCGAGGTGACCCGGGCGCGACCCGCCCGCAGCAGCGGCAGCAGGTGCGAGACCAGGGCGAAGTGTCCAAGATGGTTGCTGCCGAACTGCAGCTCGTAGCCGTCCGCGGTGGTCTGCCGGTCCGGCGGCGTCATCACGCCGGCGTTGTTGACGAGGATGTGGATCGGGCGGTCCTCGCCGCGCAGGGTGGCCCCGAGCGCGGCCACCGAGTCCAATGAGGACAGGTCCAGGTCGCGCAGCGACACGACGGCGTCCGGGTGCCGCTGCCTGATCGCGGCCACCGGCGCAGCGCCCTTTCGCCGGTTGCGCACCGGCATCACCACCTCCGCCCCCGCCGCGGCGAGGCGGCTCGCCAGGACGAGACCGACGCCGTCGCTGGCGCCCGTGACGACGGCGAGCTTCCCGGACAGGTCGGGAACCGTGATGTCCGAAGGGGTGCGTGCCATTGCGCTGCTCCTCGTCTCGCGAATGTCGTTGCGATTCGAGGCTGCCCGCGCTCCGGGGCGCCAACCAGGGCCCGTCGATCACCGGCTCCGCGATCCGTGCCCGGCCGCGCCAAGGGGGGATCGACAGGCCGAGGCTGCGCTCGGGCGGCGGTGATAGAACGGAAGTCGGGAGGAAAACCATGATCGATCGAGCCGGGCTCGCCGAGTTCCTGCGCCGGCGACGCGAGGCGCTGCAGCCTGAAGACGTCGGCCTCCCGCGCGGGCAGCGGCGGCGCACCGCGGGTCTCCGCCGCGAGGAGGTCGCCGCGCTCTGCCACATCTCGACCGACTACTACAGCCGGCTGGAGCGCGAGCGCGGCCCCCACCCGTCGCCGCAGATGATCGCCTCGATCGCGCAGGGACTGCACCTGTCCCTCGACGAGCGCGACCACCTGTTCCGCCTCGCCGGCCACAACCCGCCCAGCCGCGGCGCGCTCAGCTCACACGTGAGCCCGGGCCTGCTGCGCATCTTCGACCGGCTCGCCGACACCCCGGCCGAGATCGTCACGGAGCTCGGCGAGACGTTGCGGCAGACACCGGTCGGCGTCGCGCTCACCGGCGACCTCACGCGATTCACCGGCCCGGCCCGCAGCATCGGCTACCGGTGGTTCACCGACCCGGCGACCCGGGCCCTTTACCACCCCGACGACCACGCGCTGCACTCCCGCGTGTTCGCCTCCGGCCTGCGCGGCGTGGTCACGCTCCGCGGCCCGGACTCCTGGGCGGCGCACCTCCAGCAGCTGCTGCTCGACCGCAGCGCGGAGTTCCGGTCGCTGTGGAACGAGCACGAGATCGGCATCGGGTACGACGACGTCAAGCGCTTCGTGCATCCGGAGGTCGGCATGCTCGAGCTGACCTGCCAACGGCTCCTGGACCCGGAGCAGTCGCACTACCTGCTCGTCTACACGGCCGCACCGGGCACCGAGAGCTACGAGAAACTCCAGCTCCTCTCCGTCATCGGCACGCAACACCTGTCCCGTAGGCCCGCTTGATGAGCGGGATCAATAGCCGAGGTCGCGGCGGCGCAGTCCGGCGTAACCGCTGGCGGCCAGCACCACGGCGACCAGTGCGATGAGCACGAGCGGCGTCGGTGTCAGCGCGTCCAACGGTGCCTGCGGTGTGTGCGCGAACGGCGATCCCCGCTGGAGCCACTCCGGGATGTCGAAGGAGTCGGCGAACAGGGCGATCACCGCGCAGTACGCGACCATCACCCAGGCGACGACCGACGCCGCGCGGGGCAGCCAGCCGATGGCGAGCACCGCGACCGCGGCGACGAGCAGCACGGCGGGCAGGTAGCCGAGGGCGACGCCGAGCAGGCGCGGGACCTGGCCCAGGTCGTCGACGGTCAGGCCGTAGGCGAGTCCCTCCCCCGCGCCGGCCGCGACGAGGACCAGCGCGCTCCCGGCCACGGCGACGCTCAGGTGGCTCCCGATCCAGGCCGC
The DNA here is from genome assembly GCF_029626225.1 of Asanoa sp. WMMD1127. Taxonomy (NCBI): domain Bacteria; kingdom Bacillati; phylum Actinomycetota; class Actinomycetes; order Micromonosporales; family Micromonosporaceae; genus Asanoa; species Asanoa sp. WMMD1127. The sequence goes on along the minus strand of NZ_JARUBP010000001.1, from coordinate 5,353,592 downwards.
GCGGCTGGTCGCGGTGGCCAGCACCGGTTCGGCCCGGCCGGAGGTCTCCTCGGCGCGGGCCCGCAGCGCCACCGTCACCGCGTAGGCGGCGGTGATCACCGCCAGGGTCAGCAGCGTCAGGCCCAGGAACGCGTCCACGATGTCGGCAGCGCCGCCGGGAAGGAACTGGACCACCTCCGGGTTGTCCGCCACGTACTGCTCGATGCTGTCGCCGATCGATCCGTAGGCGGTGCCCAGCAGAAACAGTCCGAGTGCCCAGCCGACGAGCGAGCCGCGCTGCAGTCGCCACGCCAGGCCCAACGACGAGCGCAACGCCGGCGACGCGTAGGGGCGACCGGGACGGGACCGAACCAGGCCGGCGCCGAAGTCCCGGCGCTCGAGCAACGCCATCGCCGCGGCCGTCAGCACCGCGGTGGTCGCCACGGGGAACAGCAGCGGCCACCATCGGTTGTCGACGTAGGGGAACGTGCGTTGGGCCCAGCCGATCGGCGACAGCCACGACAGCGTTCCATTGCCCGCGTCGCCGGCGGCCCGCAGCACGAATGCCGCGCCGATGGCGAGACCGACCGCGCCGTACGCGGCCCGGAGGTTTTCGAACACCTGCACCGCCACGGCGGTCAGTGCCGCGAACGTGAGCCCGACGGTGGCGACCGACACTCCGAACAGGACACTGCCGCCGACCGGTAGGCCGGTGCCGGCCGTCACCGCGAATAGCAGCACCGCCACGGCGAGGTCGGCCAGGCCGGCCAGCGCCAGCGCGGCGGCCAGCGGGGCCCGGCGGCCGACGCGGGCCGAACGGACGAGCTCGGCCCGACCGGACTCCTCGTCGGCGCGCGTGTGCCGGCCGACGAGGAACATGTTCATCAGCGCCACGACGATGGAGACGAACGCGAGGATCTCGAACGCGACCTCACCGCCGATGGTCTCCAGCAGCCGGACCGGCCCGCTCATCGCGATGACGGCGGCGTTCCCGCCCAGGGTCTGGCGGAGCTTGGCCAGGTCCTCAGGCGTGTCGTAGAGGTTCTGGCTCTGCGTCGACTGCACGAGCACGAGCACCGTCGCGCCGAGCAGCCACCAGGGCAGCGCCATCCGCTCCCGGCGCAGCATGAACCGCAGCAGGCCACCCGCCCCGGTCATCGCGCCGCGACCTTCGCGGACTCGCCGTAGTGGCGCAGGAACATCTCCTCCAGCGTCGGCGGCGTGCTGGTCAGGCTGCGAACGCCCAACGGAGCGAGCTCGCGGACCACGGCGTCGAGGGCGGCGGTGTCGACGTCGAAGCGCGCGTGGCGGTCGTCGACGACCAGGTCGTGCACGCCGGGCAGCGCGTCGATGCCGGCCAACGGCCGCTCCGTCTCCACCGCGATGGAGGTCCTGGTCAGGTGCCGGAGCTCGCGCAGCGTTCCGCTCTCGACCGTGCGGCCCAGGCGGATGATGCTGACCCGGTCGCAGAGCGCCTCGACCTCCGCCAGGATGTGGCTCGACAGCAGGACCGTCCGGCCCTCCTCCTTCACCTGGCGGATGCACCGCTGGAACTCGGCCTCCATCAGCGGGTCCAGGCCGGAGGTCGGCTCGTCGAGCAGCAGCAACTCGGCGGTGGAGGCGAGGGCGGCCACCAGCGCCACCTTCTGCCGGTTGCCTTTGGAGTAGGTGCGGGCCTTCTTGCGCGGATCGAGGTCGAACCGCTCCAGCAGCTCGTCGCGGCGGCCGCGGTCGAGGCCGCCCCGCATCCGGCCCAACAGGTCGATCACCTCGCCGCCGGTGATGTTCGGCCACAGCGTGACGTCGCCGGCCACGTACGCCAGCCTGCGGTGCAGGGCGACGGCGTCCCGCCACGGGTCCTGGTCGAGCATCCGCACCGTGCCCGCGTCAGGGCGCAGCAGGCCGAGCAGGATCCGGATGGTGGTCGTCTTGCCGCTGCCGTTCGGGCCGAGGAAGCCGTGCACCTCCCCGGACCGGACGGTCAGGTCGAGCCCGTCCAGCGCGATGGCGCGGCCGAAGGTCTTGGTCAGACCGGCGATCTCGATCGCCGGCCCGTTGGATGCGTTCACGTCGAAGCTCCTCATGTCACGAGGCGAGGGATGGGCGGCATTGATCGCGCGCAGGGCGCGACGACGGGAGAGAGACGACTAACGGACCGCGGACGACGGCGGATCCGGCACGTACATCAGGTAGTCGTCGAGCATCGACCGGTCGGCCAGCAGGCCCTGCGCGAAAAGCTCCGACGCGGGCGGCATGACCCTGAGGCTAGACACTCGCGCAACCGAGGCATAGACCTCCGCCGGTGTCGATGTGTCAAGAACTCGTCAAGATCCGGGCTCGCGGGTATGGTGCCGATGGCTGTGTCAGGACACCTGACCGGCGAAGCGTACGTCCGCGTTCGGAGGCCGCCATGCGCGCACGTGACCTTGCGGCACCGTTCCCCGTCGTCGAGTTCGGCACGCCGGCGATCGAAGCCGCCCGACTGCTGGCCGGGCAGGATCTGCCCGGGTTGATCGTCGTCGACAACTCGGGTCGACCGTCCACGATCCTGCCGGGGACGCAGGTGTTGCGGATGGCGATCCCGACCTACTGCCAGGACGACCCGGCGCTGGCCCGGGTGATCGACGAGGCGGCCGCCGACCTGTTCCTGCGTGAGCTGGGCGACCGCACGGTACGCGACTGCCTGCCCGAGCGGGAGCGGGAGCTGCCGGTCGTCGACCCCGACGCGACCGTTCTGGAGATCGCGGCGCTGATGGCCCGGTCCCGAAGTCCGCTGGTCGCGGTGGTGGACCGGAAGGAGGGCCTGCTGGGCGCGGTCACCCTCGACGCGCTCCTCGACCGACTGGTCGCCTCGTGAGCATCACCGCCTGGCTCGCCATCGCTGTCTTCGTCGTCGCCTATGTGCTGATCGCCACCGAGAAGGTGCACCGGGTGGCGGCCGCGCTGGGCGGCGCCGTGCTGATGCTGCTGATCGGCGCCACCGACGCCGAGCACGCCTTCTTCTCCACGGACGCCGGCGTCGACTGGAACGTCATCTTCCTGCTGCTCGGGATGATGCTGATCGTCGCGGTCCTGCGGCGCACCGGCGTGTTCGAGTTCGTGGCGATCTGGGCGGCGAAGCGGGCGGGCGGGCGGCCGTACCGGCTGATGGTGATCCTGGTCCTGGTGACCGCGGTCGCGTCGGCCTTTCTCGACAACGTGACCACGGTGCTGCTGGTCGCTCCCGTGACGTTCCTGGTCTGCGACCGGCTGGCGGTGCCGGTGGCCCCGTTTCTGATCGCCGAGGCGCTGGCGTCGAACATCGGTGGAACGTCCACATTGGTTGGTGACCCACCGAACATTATCATCGGGAGCCGGGCCGGGCTGTCCTACAACGACTTCCTCGTGCACCTCGCGCCGATCGTGGCCCTCCTGCTGGTCGCGTTCATCGTGCTGTGCCGGTGGCTGTTCCGGGACGCCTTCCGGTACGACCCGCAGCGCGCGGCCTCCGTCCTGGCGCTGCGGGAGCGCGACGCCATCCGCGACGTCCGTCTCCTCGTGGTCTCGCTGGTCGTCCTCGCCCTCGTCACCGCCGCGTTCGTGCTGCACACGGTGTTGCACCTCGAGCCTTCGGTGGTCGCGGTCGTCGGCGGGCTGGCGTTGCTCGCCGCGTCCCGCGTCGACGCCGACGAGGTGGCCCGCGATGTCGAATGGCCGACGTTGGTCTTCTTCGCCGGCCTGTTCGTCATGGTCGGGGCGCTGGTGAACACCGGGGTCGTCGACCGGGTCGCCCAGGCCGCGTCCGACGCGGTGGAAGGACGGTTGCTGACGGCCTCCATGGTGCTGCTGTGGGGCTCCGCGGCGCTGTCCGCGATCGTGGACAACATCCCCTACGTGGCGACGATGAGCCCGGTCGTCGCCGAGCTCGTCCGCGCCGACTACGGCGGCCAGGACCCCCAGGTGCTGTGGTGGTCGCTGGCGCTCGGCGCCGACCTGGGCGGCAACGCCACCGCCATCGGCGCCTCGGCCAACGTGGTCATCCTGGGCATGGCCGAGCGCGCGGGCCGGCCGATCTCCTTCTGGCAGTTCACCAAGTACGGCCTCGTCGTCACCGTCATCACCGTCGCGCTCTGCGTGCCGTACCTCTGGCTGCGCTACTTCGCGTTCGCCTGAGCGCGTGGGGGCTGCTGGTCAGCGGCTCGGCGCGGGCTCCAGGCTCGCCGCGCCGAACGACACCGAGAAGCGCTTGCACCAGATCGCGGCGCTCGTGAGCCGGTCGAGGTTCGTGTCCGCCGGTATGGCGTACGTCTGGTCGCCCTTGTTTCCCTTGAGCCTGCCGAGCTCGACCCACGTCCCGTCGTCGAAGACGTGCCATCCCCGCGCGCCCGCGCGCACCGGCTGGTCGGAGAGCCACACGCGCAGGTCCGGGCCGTTGGAGGTGTCGAGGCCGACCAGCTCGAGGACGTGGGATCCGTCGGTGTGCGCGACGATCCGGGCCAGCCCGCTGGTGTCGTGTTCGTGGCTGATGAACTGGCCCTGCCGCACGACCGCCGGTCGGGACGGCGACGCCGTCACCGCCGGCTCGGGCGCCGGCGAGCCTGTGAGGGCCGGCACGACTGCCAATGACTCGTTGACCTCACGGTCGGTGACCAGCTTCCACGGCTGGAACCAATAGAGGCCCGCCCCGGCGCCGAACACCAGGACCACCAGCACGACCCAGGCCAACGGCCGGCGAAGAAGGCGCGCGATCACGCCATGAGTACACCGCACTCCGGTCAGGAAAGTTCTTACCGAGTGATGACGGCGCCCGACCGGTCCGCGTCTCCCGGGAGAAGGCCGTAGCCGTCCGGGACGGCGGCCGGGTCGTCCCCGGTCGTGACGATCGCGTTGTTCTCGTCGACGAACACCACGCTCGGCGTGAGCTTGCGGGCCTCGTCGTCGGGCACCCAGGCGTACGCGACGAGGATCACCACGTCGCCGGGGCTGATGAGGCGGGCCGCCGCGCCGTTGATGCCGATGACGCCGGAGCCGCGCGGGCCTTCGATGACATAGGTGGTCAGCCGCGCCCCGTTGTTCACGTCGAGCACGTCGACCTGCTCACCGGGCAGCAGGTCCGCCGCCTCCATCAGGTCGGCGCTGATCGTGACCGACCCCACGTAGTGCAGGTCGGCCTGGGTCACCGTGGCCCGGTGGATCTTGGACTTCATCATCGACCTGAACACTGAGCGGACCTTCCCTTGACCGGCCGGAGGCGACTCTGACGAGAACAACCAATGGTGCGGCACTGATTCCGCGCCCCGGTCACGCAGGGCGACCGGGGTGACATCGGCCACTGTGATGGCGCCCACCGCCGAGCTGGACCGCTACTAGCCGCCCGAGGCGGAGAAGTGCATGTAGTCCTTCAGGGCGTGGTAGTCGCCGCCCCACGGCCAACCGATCGAGGCGAACGCGCGTACGGCTGCCTCGCGGGGTTCGATCATTCCCGGCCGCTTCTCGGCGCGGTCCAGATAGGAGCTGGCGAGCTCCGGCAGGACCACCTGACCCTTGCGGTACGGGTTCTGGAAGGGGTTGAGGTCCACGGCGAGCCCGTAGGCGTGCTGCGACCACGCCTTCTGACCGCGTACGGGCCGGCAGGCGAACGCCTCGGTGGTGTTGCCGTCGCCGGTGGGCGGCGCGTTGAGGTCGGTGGTGCTGGAGATGCGCATCCGCTCGATCGGGAAGTCGGCGGCGAAGAGCTGGCGGAACACGCTGACGAGGTCGTCGGCCGCCCGCTTGTTGACCAGGAGCTCGCCGGTGTGCGCGAGACCGTCGAAGCCGCGGAAGCTGACGGTGAGGTAGCGGAGGTCGGAAGAGGCCACCGGGCAGGCGGTGGTCCAGCTGGAGCGGGCGAGCACGGCGGCGGGCACCGCTTCGACCGTGGAATGGAAGCGGCCGTCGGCGGGCGGCGGCAGGTCGTCGACGGTGACGATGGACCGGTCGCGCAGCTCGGGCGGGGTGGGCTGGGCCGCGACCGAACCGTCGGCCCGCTTCGGGAGGACCCGGGTGCCCAGCCAGCTCGGCGCGGCGGTGGCGCCGCTGTCGGGCGTGGCGACCACGGGGCTCGGGGACACCGTGGGAGCGGCTGACGTCGAGACCGGGGGCGCGGCCCGCCCGGCCGGGGCGCCGGCGCAGCCACCCAGGGCCAGGCCCACGCACGCGACCAGGGCGGCCGCCCGGGCACCGCGACGCGGCATCGTCGAACTCCGTCCATCCCGCTGACAGGCAGCTTCGAAGCCTACGTGCCTTCGCGCGGGGATCTGACTACGCTGAGTGTTTATTTGGCTACCCTCGGCTCGGCAGGCCGTCGACTTCCGCGCGCAGGGGGCGTAGTTCTGCGAAAGAATCCAGGAGGTCCGTGTCGGATCGGCTCAGCGGCGTTCGTAGCTGACGTGAGAGCTACCAACGAGAGAGGAACCACGATCATGAAGCTGACGACCGTCACGATGGTCACCCTGGACGGCGTCCTGCAGGGGCTCGGCGGGGCCGACGAGGACCGCAGCGGCGGGTTCGAGCGCGGCGGCTGGATCACGCCGATGTTCGACGAGGAGGGCGGGCGGTTCCTCAACGAGGTCTACGCGCGGGCGGACGCGTTCCTGTTCGGCCGGCGGACCTACGACATCTTCGCCGCCTCCTGGGGGACGTGGGCCGACCCGGGCGACAATCCGGTGTGGACGGCGTTGAACAACCGCCCGAAGTACGTCGCCTCCCGCTCGCTCACCGATCCCAAGTGGACGGACACGACCGTGCTGTCCGGTGACCTCGCGGCCGCCGTGCGCGAGCTGAAGGATTCGCGGGACGGCGAGCTCCAGGTGCACGGCAGCGGCGCCCTGGTCCGCTGGCTGCTCGAGAACGACCTGGTCGACGAGATCACCCTGCTCGTCTGCCCCATCATTCTCGGCCAGGGCACGCGGCTGTTCGCCGATTCCGGCCCGGACGTGGCGCTCGACCTGCTGGACACGCGCACCACCCCGAGCGGCGTGACGATCCAGGTGTTCCGGCCCAAGGGGCGCCCGCGCTACGAGGACGCCACCACCGAGTCGACCCGGGCGCGCTGAGGGATGACCACCGCGCTGCAGGGCCTGTTGGAGCGGCATGTCGCGAACGGCGCCGTCCCGGGTGTCACCGCGAGCCTCGGGACGGCGCGGCCGACCGTCGCGGCCGCCGGCACGTTGTCGGTCGGCGGCCCGCCGATGGCGCCCGACGCCGTCATGCGCCTGAAGTCGATGACCAAGGCGGTCACGGCGGTGGCGGCCCTGCGGCTGGTCGAGGCCGGCCACCTGGCGCTCGACGACGCGGTGGACCGCTGGCTGCCGGAGCTGAGCGGGCGCCCGGTGCTGACCAGTCCCACCGCGGCCCTCACCGACACCACGCCGGCCGTTCGCCCGATCACCCTGCGGCACCTCCTGACCAGCACCTCGGGGTACGGCATGGTGGTGGCGGAGTCGCCGCTGCGGCGGGCGCTGGCCGACAGCGGCGTCGACGTCGGCGTCGACCCGCGGACGCTCCCGGCCGACGAGTGGCTCGCCCGGCTGACCGCGCTTCCCCTCGCCTTCCAGCCGGGCGAGGGGTGGCGCTACCACCACTCGTTCGGCATCCTCGGCATCCTGGTCTCCCGCGTGACCGGCCGGCCCCTGCACGACCACCTGACCGACGACCTGCTCGGCCCGCTCGGCATGGACGACACCGGCCTGTGGGCGCCCGACGCCGCACTCGGCCGGCTGCCGGCCAGCTACTGGCACACCGACACCGGCCTGGAAGAGATCGAACCCGCCGGCGGCGGCACGTACGCCGGTCGCCCGCCCCACGACGTGAGCCACGGCGAGCTGGTCTCGACGGTCGGCGACTACACGCGCTTCGCCCGCATGCTCGCCGACGGCGGCCGGTCCGCGGGGCGGCAGCTGCTCTCGGCGGAACACCTGCGCCTGATGACCACCGACCAGGTGCCGGCGGCGGCCAAGACACCGGACAGCTTCTTCCCTGGCTTCTGGGACGGATCCGGTTGGGGCTTCGGGGTCGGCGTCGAGAAGTCGGGCCGCTACGGTTGGTCGGGGGGCCTGAGCACGACCTTCTTCGTGGATCCGGACGGCACCGTCGGCGTGCTGCTGACCCAGGTCGAGGTCGGCGAGCAGACGGGTGCGCTGATCGAGGAGTTCCGCGCAAGCAGCGGCTGAGCACGGTCGCGGGCTTCATCGGCGGCCTCTACCTGCTCGGCTATGCCGTCGACGGCCTGCGGGCGGAGTACGCCGGCATCGGCGGGCAGGTCGTCGTCGAGGACTGTGTCTCCACGGAGGACGGTTGGCGGTGCTCCGGCACGTTCGTGTCGTTCGACAGCACGGTCCGGATCGAGGCCATCACCATCAACCCGCTGCTGGACGAGTGGCCCGACCCACCGGTCGTCGACGCCCGGGTGAGCGGCCCCGACGCCGACACCGCGCGGTCGAAACGCGAGCAGATCGGGCTCCAGCTCTTCGGCGCCCTGTTCTTCCTCGGTGTGGGCGGACTCGGCGTGACGGCGTGGTGGCGCGGCCGGAGAGCAGCGGCGGCCGTGCCCTTGACCGCGCCGGAGCCCGTGGCCCATCCGGCTTTTGCCGCACCGGCCGCGATGGGTCATCCGCGTCCCAACCGGGTGGTCTGGCGGATCGTCGCGGGCTGGCTGGGCCTCGTCGTGGCCGTCGTCGTCACCTCGTGGTCGCTGGATCGCTGGAACCTGCGGGAGGACGCGCGGTACGCCGCGGCTGCCGAGGGCACGGTGACCGCCGATCGGCTGGGCGCCGAGCGCCGGATCGAGGTGAGCTATCCGGGCGGCGACGGAAGCGTCCGGACGGTGCGGCTGACGCCGGTCACGCCGGCTGACTACCCGGTCGGCACGAAGGTCCCGATCCGCTACCTGCCCGACTCTCCGGAGGAGGCGATACCGGCCGACCAGAGCCCGTTCGCCGTCATGCCGCGGAGCCGCACGTTCTTCGCCGGAGCACTCATCGCGATCGGCTTCGTCTTCGTCGTGGCGTGGACCTGGCGGCTGCTGCGCTGGGTCCTCGGTGCGGCGCGGCGGCGGACCGAACCGATGGCGATGGCCGTGCTGACAGCGGAGTTCGTGTCGATGAGCGCTGGGCCGTCGGCGTTCTGGGTCATCCTCACCGACCGCGAGGGAACGCGGTGGCACCAACGGGTGCTGTGGGACCGGCGCCTGCTCGAGGCTGGCGCCGGGGACCGGGCCGTGCTGGTGCGCCGCTGTCCGGGCTTCCGCCGGATGTACCTCGTGGACGTCCCGGGTGTCGGTCGCCTCCTTCCGGCGAGCACGGCCCGGCGTCGCCCGCCGCGCAACTACGTGCTGACGCCGTTCGACCTCCGCGACCTCCGGTCCGCGCGGCCGTCGTCGCGGCTGCTCCGGCTCGGCGCCGGCCTGATGGGCGTCGGCGGGATCTTCGCGCTCTTCGCGGGCCCGGCCACCGGCGTCCTCGCCGTGGTTCTCGTCCTCACCTACCTGCTCTGGTCCGGCGCGGTGCCGTGGCGCGGATTCGCCGCGGGTCGGTGAGCCGAACCCGGGCCTTCAGGACGCCTTGCGGGTGATCAGTTCGTGCATGCGGCGTCGGGCCAGTTCCAGGCGGGCGCCGCGGTCCCGGCGGGGGTCGGTGGTCGTCGGGTCGATGGGGTCGCCGATGACGATGACCATCGTGGGCTTGCGTCGGAACAGCCGGCCGAGCCCGGTCGGCGGCGTGAACCGGATCGACAGCGGCACCACGGGCACGCGGGCCTGCGCGGCCAGGTGGAACGCGCCGCGCTTGAAGTCCCGGAGTTCCGTGTCGTAGGGCACCAGCTCGCCTTCCGGGAAGAAGTGCACGCCCCTGCCCTTGGCGAGGAACAGCTCCAGTTCGGAGAAGAAACGCGGCAGCTGCGCGGCCGTGGTCGGGACCGCGACGCCGCCCAGCAGGCGCACCATCCACCCGTACCCCCGGTTCTGGAGGTTGACGGGCGCCGAGGTGAAGACCAGCCGGCGCGGGAACATCGCGATCGCCACGAGGACGCTGTCGAGCGGGTGCACGTGGTTGCACACCGTCAGCAGGCCGCCCGTGCGCGGGAACCGGTGGGCGCCCTCGCTGCGCGCGCCGAGGACCACGCGGGTCCACAGGAACATCACCGGGATGAAGACGCCGTAGTAGAAGGCGTTCGACAGCCACCGGTACGCGCGCCCGGTGTAGCCGGTCGGGGCCTGCGGCGCGTCGCCGGCGCGGGCGTAGACGCGTTCGATCGCCTTGACGGTGCGGTCGACCGCGTAGAGGTCCGCGTAGCGGGCGTAGGTGTCCGACGCCTCGGCAAGGGCCCGCGGGTCGTCGATCCAGCCGTCGATCCGCTCGGCGAGCGACGCCGGGTCGCCGGAGCGGAAGAGGTTCCCGGGCCCGAGCGCGAACTGGCCGGTCGCGCTGCGCGGGCTGTCGGAGATGACGGGTACGAGGCCGCAGGCGAACGCCTCCAGACAGGACACTCCCTCGATCTCGACGTCGGAGGCGTGCACGTAGAGGTCGCAGCCCTGGATGAGCGCGACGAGCTCGGCCTGGGAGTAGTAGCCGAACTCGGCCGGCCGGGGCAGCCTCTCGGCCAGCCGGCGCAGCCGCTTCTCGCGCGGGCCGTGCCCGGCGAAGTGCAGCTGGATGTCGGCGGCGTGCCGCGACCGGCGTACGGCCCGGATCAGCACCTCCTGCCGTTTCTCGGGCGAGAACCGGCCCACCATGAGGATGCGGAACGGCTCGCCCGGGCGCCGCGTCCGGGGCGGTCCGGGCCGGAACGCGCTGCTCACCCCGTTGGAGATCACGTGGAGGCGGGCCCGGTAGCCGTGGTGCCGCAACTGCGCGGCGATGAACGTGGACGGGCAGTGGATGTCGGCGAACCGGCCGTAGAACAGCACGCGCAGCAGGAGGTAGACGAGGTGCGCGGCCGGTGGGAACCAGCCGAGGCCGAGGTTGTAGGTGATGTTCTCCGGCTGGATGTGGAAGCCCGCGACGGCCGGCACGCCGATCTCCCGCGCGACCCGTTCCGCGGCGCGCCCGAGCGGCCAGGGTTGGTAGATGTGCACGACGTCCGCGTCCTTGATGGCCGCGATCAGCGTTTCCCGGTCGGGCTTGCCGAAGGCGGTGTTCTGGCGGTGCGCGAGGCGGGACGCCAGCGGCACCACGAGCTCGGGGACCCAGAACATCTCCGGGCCGTCCGGCTGCGGCTCGGCGGCGTCGCCGGGGTCACCGCACGCGACGACGCGCACGGTGTGGCCGCGCGAGATGAGGTTCGCGGCGAAGCGCTTCGCCGATACGGTAATTCCGTTGTTGCCGACATCGAACGTGTCGGTGACCAACGTGATGATCATCGCCGCCCCGCCACTCCCCGGGATGTGTACCTCCGGATCTTGGCAGGTCATGCCCCTCGGTGCCAGGGCCGGCGCTACTTCGGCAGCCCGATGGTCGCGACCCACCAGAGCGCGCTGCTGGCGGTGGCGCCGACCACGGTGGCGAGGAGCAGGGCGGCGACCGCGGGAAGCGCCCAGCCCGGCAGGCGTCTGCTGTGCAGGACGAGCACCTTGGCCACGAACGCGCCGTAGACCATCGCGCCCAGGATGCCGTGGGTGAGCACCCGGGCGTCGTAGGTCTCGAAGCCGAACGCCCACAGGCAGGCGGCCGCCACCGGCAGGCTCACGACGAACGCCAGGAACCCGGTGGCGCGGTGCACCGGCCCGAGCCACGGTCGCCGGCGCAGGCCGAGCCTGCCGTACATCCACAGTGCGGTGACCAGCTGAACGGCGGCGAGCAGCAGGACACCCAGGCTCAACCAGACCTTCATCGCGTAGATCGACGGGAAAGGTCGCTGCCAGGGCACCTCCCCCGCGGGCTCGTGCACGCTGCCGAACACACCGAGCGCGACCGAGACCGCCGCGCCCACTAACAGCGGGATCAGGACGAGCCACGGTCTGGGGCGCACGGCAGCCGCTCGGTCGGACACCGCGCCAGTATCCGCCGTATCCCGGCAATACCGAACAAACCGCGCCGGTCTAGACGATCGAACTCCGCCGCGCCCGCTGGGCGTCGCGGTGTCGTCGACCTCGACCAGGCGGCCGTTCGGGAACAGCGACGCCAGCCGGCGGCCGTGGTCGGGCGGCATGACCCGGTCGCCACGGGCCCACACCACCATGACAGGATTGTCGAAAGTGGACAGTCGCCGTGCCCGGTCATGGCACGAGTCTCCCGGCCCGACCCACGCACAGTCGACCAGCTAGACACGGGTTTCCGGAAGTTTCGGCAACCCGAGGCCGGGTCCAGCGCCGACAGCCGCGGCCGAACAAGACCATCCAGCCTGCGTACGCCGCACCGCTCGGCGTTCGAAAGGTTCCGGAACTTATTGACGCGTACGAAATCCCGCTGCAATACTCCGGATCCACAACGGTCGATGCCGGAACCGTCATGAAGGAGGACGTGAGCGCATGAACGACACCCCCACCAGACCGAGCAGGCGCGGGCGCATGCGGCTGCTCCTCGGCGCCGCATGTGCCGCCGCGCTGGCCGTCGCCGGCACCGCGACAGCCACCAACGCCTACGCCGAGGCCGACCGGACCGTCAGCTCCAACACCACCGGCACCCACAATGGATACTTCTTCTCGTTCTGGAAGGACAGCGGTAGCGCCAGCATGACGCTGCGCGCCGACGGCCGTTACTCCAGCCAGTGGAACAACAGCACCAACAACTGGGTGGGTGGCAAGGGCTGGGCCACCGGAAGCCGGCGGACGATCACCTACTCGGGCAGCTACAACCCGAACGGCAACAGCTACCTCGCCCTGTACGGATGGACCCGCAACCCGCTCATCGAGTACTACGTCGTCGAGAACTTCGGCACCTACAACCCGAGCAGCGGCGCCACCCGGATGGGCTCCGTGACCACCGACGGCAGCACCTACGACATCTACCGCAGCCAGCGGGTCAATCAGCCGTCGATCGACGGCACCGCCACGTTCTACCAGTTCTGGAGCGTCCGCCAGCAGAAGCGCACCGGCGGCACGATCACCACCTCCGCCCACTTCGACGCGTGGGCGCGCGCCGGCCTCAACCTCGGCAGCAACCACAGCTACCAGATCATGGCCACCGAGGGCTACCAGAGCAGCGGCAGCTCCGACATCACCGTCCGCGAAGGCAGCGGCGGCGGTGGCGGCAACCCGACCACCCCGCCCCCGGGCGGCGGCGGAGGCAACTGCACCGCGACGCTCTCCGCCGGCCAGCAGTTCGGCGACCGGTTCAACCTCAACGTCGCCGTCAGCGGCACCAGCAGCTGGGTCGTCACGCTCAACCTCAACGGCGGCCAGAGCCTGCAGAACAGCTGGAACGCCTCGGTCAGCGGCACGAGCGGAAGCATCACCGCGAGGCCGAACGGGAACGGCAACAACTTCGGCGTCACAATCATGGCCAACGGCAACTGGACCTGGCCGACGGTCACCTGCAGAACAGGCTGACCAGGTCGCGTGCGTGGCGCAGCCGCCCATCGGCTGCGCCACGCCGGCGTGTGCGGCCAGGTCACTGTGACGAATGGACGTTCACGCTGAGATGACGGTTCTGATCACGGGTGCGGCGGGCGGGGTCGCGACAGCGCTGCTGCCCGGGCTCGCCGACCTCGACCTGCGCCTGACCGACCGGGCGCCGGGCACCGGCTTCGTCGTCGGGGACCTGTGCACGCCCGGCTTCGCCCGTGCGGTGTGCGACGGGGTCGACGCGGTCGTGCACCTGGCCGCCGATCCCGATCCGGCGCACGGGTGGGAGCGGCTGCGCGGGCCCAACGCCGACGCGGTGGTCGCAATGCTGGAGGCGTGCGCCGCGGTGGGCGTGCCCCGGTTGGTGCTGGCCAGCTCGCTGCACGCGGTGGGTGGCTATCGCGACCAGGGTGACGAGCCGATTCCGGACGGGATCACGCCGTTCCCGTGCTGCACCTACGGCGCGACGAAGGCGTTCGCGGAGGCGTTGGGGCATGCCTACGCCCAACAGTGGGACATGCGGGTCGTGTGCCTGCGGCTCGGCGGCGTGGCGGCGGCGCCGCCGGCCCGCAGCTGGCTGCCGGGCTGGCTGAGCCACGGCGACCTCATCCGGCTGGTCCGGGCGGCGCTGACGGCCGACGTGAACTTCGGCGTCTTCTCCGGCACGTCGGCCAACACACCCACCGTGTTCGGGCTCGACGCGACCCGGGCCACCCTCGGCTATGCGCCGGTCGACGACGCCGCGGCCTACGCCGCCACCGTGCCGGACGACACCCCACCGGCCCCGGATCCGGCCGCCCGACCGCGCTGGGGGCTGCTGCACCGGAGCTGAGCCGGCGTCGATGTCCGGATCCCGGGGAGCGCGGCCGCGAATCCTGGGCGCACGCTCATTAGTAAAGTTTGTGAACAGAAGGTGCTACAGTCACGGACATCGATTCCCGTCCCCTCCGAAAGGAGTGATCGCATGTCGAGACTGCGTGCCCTTCTCGTCGCGTCGGCCGTGGCCGTCGCCGGCGGACTGGTCGCGATCATCCCCGCCTCCGCGGCGTCGGCCGCCGCCTGCGCGGCCCCGTGGCAGGCCTCGACCGTCTACTGGGGAGGCGACCAGGCCTCCCGCAACGGTCGCAACTACCAGGCGAAGTGGTGGACGCAGAACGAGGCGCCGCCCGGGAACACCGGCGTGTGGCAGGACCTCGGCGCCTGCGGCGGCGGTGGTGGCGGCGGTGGCGGCACCGTCTGCAACCACCCGAACTGGGTCGCCGGCACCTGGTACGCGGCCGGCTCCATCGTCCGCTACACCAACGGCCAGTACTACATCGCCGAGCACGACAACCCGGGCTACGACCCGATCGTCAGCACCTGGTACTGGGAGCCCTACAGCTGCGGCGGTGGCGGCAACCCGACCGACCCGCCACCCACGGGCGGCTTCGTGGTCAGCGAGGCGCAGTTCAACCAGATGTTCCCGGGCCGGAACACGTTCTACACGTTCTCCGGGCTGGTGGCCGCCCTCAGCGCGTACCCGGCGTTCGCGAAGACCGGCAGCACCACCGTGCAGCGCCAGGAGGCCGCGGCCTTCCTCGCCAACGTGCACCACGAAACCGGCGGGCTCGTCCACATCGTCGAGCAGAACACCGCGAACTACCCCCACTACTGCGACGCGAGCCAGCCGTACGGTTGCCCGGCCGGCCAGTCCGCGTACTACGGCCGTGGGCCGATCCAGCTGAGCTGGAACTTCAACTACAACGCCGCCGGCAACGCGCTCGGGCTGCCGCTGCTGACCAACCCGTGGCTGGTCCAGACCGACGCCGCGGTCGCCTGGAAGACCGCCATCTGGTACTGGATGACCCAGAGCGGGCCGGGCACCATGACCCCGCACAACGCGATGGTCAACGGCGCCGGCTTCGGCGAGACGATCCGCAGCATCAACGGCTCGATCGAGTGCAACGGCGGCAACCCCGGCCAGGTGCAGAGCCGGGTCACCCGCTACCAGCAGTTCGTCGGCATCCTCGGGGTGGCGGCGGGCAACAACCTCTACTGCTGAGCGCCGGCCAGCACGCCGGCGCCGGCGAGCTCGACCACCTCGACCGGCGGACTGTCCACGGTGGCCAGACATGCCAGATACCCGGCGCCGGGGCGCAGGCCGTAAAGATCCACGCGGTGGTCCGGGGCACCCGTCCAGTCGCGCAAGCGCGGCGGCTGGCCGGGCCCGGACACCGTGAGGTCCGTCATCGGCACCCGCAGGCCGTCGCCCGTCGCCTTGAGAACCGCTTCCTTGCGCGTCCAGTAGGTCAGGAACGCCGCGCGCCGATCGTCGGCGGCCGTGCGGGCCAGCGCGCGGGCCTCCTCCCCCGACAGGACACTGCCCGCGACCGTGTCGATGTCGACGCGTGCGGCCAGGCTCTCGACGTCGACACCGACCTGGGCGCCGCGCAGCACCGCGACGGCGACCCGGTCACCGGCGTGCGAGAGGCTCAGTAGCGGCGCGTCGGCCTCGATCAGGCGAGGTTTCCCGTGCGGCCCCCCGCAGTGCCGGCAGGTCCGCTCGAACCGGAGGTCGCGGGCGGCCGGTCCAACGTGGTGGGAGAGCACCACGCGGGCGAGGGCCCACGCCGTGGTGAGCCGGTCGCGGTCCTCTCCCCGGCGGAGCCGCGACCGGCGTGCGAGGTCGTCGGCGCCCAACAGCCCGTCCACATCGGGTGGCAGCTCGCTCGGGCGCGCCCACCACACCTGGCACGTGCCCGGCGGCAAGGCGGGGACGGTCGTCGTCGGCACCCAGGCTTCCACACCGACAATTCAACCCCTGTGACACCAACCACCCGCCCCGGCTCTGATCCGACATCAACGGTTCACTCCGCGTTAAGCTGCTCGGTCGGTTCGGCGAAGGGTGGGGCATGCGCGCGTTGGCGGACGTCGATCGGGTCGAGGCGCCCGTGCTGGTGCTGCCGCCGGCTCCCGTCGCCCCCAGCGCGGTCTATTCCGCGTCGGCCGCCCCGCCGCCGCGCACGTTGCTGGACATCCTCGAGCAGACCGTCGCACAGCACCCGCACGCGCCGGCCGTCGACGACGGGGCCACCCGGCTCACCTATCGAGAGCTCGCCGCCGAGATCAGCGAGCTCCGGCAGCGGCTCGGCACGGCGGGTATCGGCGCCGGAGACCGCGTCGGCGTACGCGTGCCGTCCGGCACCGTGGACCTCTACGTCTCGATCCTCGCGGTGCTGGCCGCCGGCGCCGCCTACGTCCCGGTGGACGCCGACGACCCGGACGAGCGCGCCGCGCTCGTGTTCGCCGAGGCGGACGTCTGCGCGGTGCTCGGACCCGACCGGATGCTGACCCCGCGCCACGCGGCCAGTGGCGAGGCGCGCCGGCCGGGCCTCACCGACGACGCGTGGATCATCTTCACCTCCGGGTCGACCGGCCGGCCGAAGGGTGTGGCGGTGACCCACCGCTCCGCGGCCGCGTTCGTCGACGCCGAGGCCGGGCTCTTCCTGCGCGACGAGCCGATCGGGCCCGGCGACCGGGTGCTCGCCGGGCTGTCGGTGGCGTTCGACGCGTCCTGCGAGGAGATGTGGCTGGCGTGGCGGCACGGCGCCTGCCTCGTGGCCGCGCCCCGCTCGCTGGTGCGCGCCGGGATGGACCTCGGACCGTGGCTCGTCGAGCAGCGGATCACCGTCGTGTCGACGGTGCCCACGCTGGCCGCCCTGTGGCCGGCCGAGGCCCTCGACGAGGTGCGGCTGCTGATCTTCGGTGGCGAGGCCTGCCCGCCCGAGCTGGCCGAGCGGCTGGCCGTCGAAGGCCGCGAGGTGTGGAACACCTACGGGCCGACCGAGACGACGGTGGTCGCCTGCGCCGCGCAGCTGACCGGCGAGGGTCCGGTGCGCATCGGCCTGCCGCTCGACGGCTGGGAGCTGGCCGTCATGGGCCCCTGGGGTCACCCGGCCGCGATGGGCGAGGTCGGCGAGCTCGTCATCGGCGGCGTCGGGCTGGCCCGCTACCTCGACGAGGCCAAGGACGCGGAGAAGTTCGCGCCGCTGCCGTCGCTGGGCTGGTCGCGCGCGTACCGCAGTGGCGACCTGGTCCGGGCCCAACCCGAAGGGTTGCTGTTCCTGGGCCGGGCCGACGAGCAGGTGAAGCTGGGTGGGCGCCGGATCGAGCTCGGTGAGGTCGACGCCGCGCTGCAGGCGCTGCCCGGGGTGGCCGCCGCGGCGGCCGCGGTGCGCACGACCGGGCACGGCAACCAGCTGCTGGTCGGCTACGTCGTGCCGGCGCCGGACGCCGGGTTCGACAAGGCGGCCGCGGTCGAGCGGCTGCGCGCCGCGTTGCCGGCGGCGCTGGTTCCGCTGATCGCCGTGGTGGACGGCCTGCCCACCCGGACGTCGGGCAAGGTGGACCGGGCCGCATTGCCGTGGCCGCTGCCGGAGCTTGAGTCGGCCGCGGCCCGGCCGGTCTTGGCGGGCACGCAGGCGTGGGTCGCCGAGTGCTGGGCCGACATCCTCGGTGTCCCGCCCGGCGGCCCCGACGACGACTTCTTCGCCTGCGGCGGCTCCAGCCTGAGCGCCGCGCAGCTGCTCACGCTCCTGCGCGAGCGCTGTCCGGGCGCGTCGGTCAACGACGTCTACCAGCACCCGACCGTGCGCGCGCTGGCCCGCAGGCTCGACGAGTTCGAGGCCGCGGCGGCCACGAACCGCGTTGTGCGCCCGACGCCACGGCGTGCCGGTGTCGCCCAGACGGTGCTGATGCTGCCGCTGCTCGGCGTCGTCGGACTGCGCTGGGTGGTGACCCTGGCGGCGCTCAACAACGTCCTCGCGCTCGTCGGCTCGTACCCGTGGGCGCCGGCCGTCTCCTGGTGGTGGGTCCTGCTGGGCTGGCTGCTGGTGATCAGTCCCCCGGGCCGGATCGCGATCGCGGCCGGCGGCGCCCGCCTGCTCCTGCGCGGTGTGCGACCCGGCAGCCATCCGCGCGGTGGGGGCGTCCACATGCGACTGTGGACGGCCGAGCGGCTGGCGGCGGCGAGCGGCGCGACCAGCCTCGCCGGGGTGTGGATCACCTGGTACGCCCGGGCGTTGGGCGCGCGGATCGCCGGCGGCGTCGACCTGCACTCAATGCCGCCCGTGACCGGTCTGCTGCGGATCGGGCCGGGCGCCGCCGTCGAGCCGGAGGTCGACCTGTCCGGTCACTGGGTCGACGGTGACGTCGTCCGCGTCGGGCGGATCCGGATCGGCGCCGGCGCGACGGTCGGCGCCCGCAGCACGCTCATGCCCGGAGCGCGGATCGGCAAGCGGGCCGAGGTCGCGCCCGGGTCGTGCGTGCTGGGTTCGGTGTCGGCGGCGCAGCGCTGGGCCGGCGTCCCGGCGAGCCGGTCCGGTCGCGCGGCCCGCCGCTGGCCCCAGCGCCGCCCTGGGCGGGCGGCCCGCTGGACCCTGGCGTACGGGCTGACGTCGCTGGCGCTCGGCTTCCTCCCCGCGATCGCGGCCGTGCCCGGGCTGCTCGTGCTCGGCTGGTTCCTGAACGGCGCCACCACGCTGCAGACCGCGCTCGGCCGGGCGCTGACCGGCGTGCCGCTGGCCACCGTGGCCGCGATGGCCGCGTACGCCCTGCTGATCCTGCTGCTCGTGCGGGCGCTGAGCGTCGGCCTGCGGGCCGGTCATCACCCGGTGCACGGGCGGGTCGCGTGGCAGGCGTGGGCGACGGAGCGGTTGATGAACATGGCTCGGGTCGGCCTGTTCCCGCTCTACGCGAGCCTGGCCACGCCCGTGTGGCTGCGGGCGCTCGGCATGCGGGTCGGCCGCCGGGTGGAGGCGTCGACGGTGCTCGCCGTGCCCGCGATGACCACCGTCGGCGACGGCGCGTTCCTGGCCGACGACACCATGGTCGCCTCCTACGAGCTGGGCGGTGGCTGGCTGCGGATCGGCGAGGCCCGCGTGGGCAAGCGGGCGTTCCTCGGCAACTCCGGCATGACCGCGCCCGGCCGCGCCGTGCCCAACCGCGGCCTGGTCGGGGTGCTCTCCGCGACGCCGAAGAAGGCCAAGGCGGGCAGCTCGTACCTCGGCATGCCACCGATGCGGGTGCCCCGCGCGGTGGACGAGGCGGACCGGAGCCGCACGTTCGACCCGCCGGCGCGCCTGATGCTGGCGCGGGCGGCCGTCGAGCTGTGCCGCGTCATTCCCGTGATGGCCACGGTGGCGCTCGCCGTGGTCACGCTCGCCGGGCTGGAGGCGCTGCTCGTCCGCTACGGGTACGCCGCCGCGCTCGCCGCCGCCGGTCCGCTGCTGCTCGCCGCCGGCGTCGTCGCGTGTGTGGTCGCGGCGCTGGCGAAGTGGCTGCTGGTCGGCGCGTTCCGGGTCGGCGAACGCCCACTGTGGAGCAGTTTCGTGTGGCGCGATGAACTGGCCGACACGTTCGTCGAGGTCCTCGCGGTGCCGTGGCTCGCCGGCGCGGTCGGCGGCACACCGCTGATGAGCCTTTGGCTGCGCGGCCTCGGCGCGCGGGTCGGCCGCGGCGTCTGGTGCGAGACCTACTGGCTGCCGGAGGCCGACCTGATCCGGATCGGCGACGGCGCCACGGTCAACCGCGGTTGTGTCGTGCAGACCCACCTGTTCCATGATCGGATCATGCGGATGGACCAGGTGACCCTCGACGAAGGCGCGACGCTCGGCCCGCACGGCATCGTGCTGCCCGGCGCGGCGGTGGGCGCGCATGCCAC
This sequence comes from Asanoa sp. WMMD1127, assembly GCF_029626225.1. NCBI lineage: Bacteria > Bacillati > Actinomycetota > Actinomycetes > Micromonosporales > Micromonosporaceae > Asanoa > Asanoa sp. WMMD1127. The sequence goes on along the minus strand of NZ_JARUBP010000001.1, from coordinate 5,333,397 downwards.
GGTGGGCCCGGCGTCGCTGGTGATGCGCGGCGAGACCGTGCCCGGCGGCGGCCGTTGGCTGGGCAACCCGATCGCCGCCTGGCCGGCGGACTGAGGTGCGCCCGGATCCCTACCTGCCCGGCAACGGCAACGCCGGCTACCGGACGGCGCACTACGACCTCGACCTGGACTACCGGGTCGGTCCCGGCCGGCTCTCCGGGCGGGCCACGATCACCGCGACGGCCGACCGCATGCTGGCCGAGGTCAGCTTGGACCTCGGGCTGTTCCGCGTCGAGCAGGTCCTCGTCGACGGCGTGGCGGCCCGCTACCGTCATCGCGCCGGCAAGCTGCGGATCCGGCCGGCCCAGCCCCTGGCCGCCGGGGCGTTGTTCACGGTCACGGTGCGCTACGCCGGCGCGCCGCGACCGATCCCCAGCCGGTGGGGCGACCTCGGGTGGGAGCGGATCGACCACGGCGCGCTCGTGGCGAGCCAACCGACCGGTGCGCCGTCCTGGTTCCCGTGCAACGACCACCCCTCGGACAAGGCGAGCTACCGGATCGCGGTGACCGCCCACGCGCGCCACACGGTCGTCGCCAACGGCGCGCTCGTCTCCCGGTCGACCGCCGCCAACCGGACCACCTGGGTCTACGAGCAGCCCGCGCCGATGCCGACCTACCTCGCCACTGTCCAGATCGGACGGTACGCGCTGGTCGACCTCGCCGCCGGCCCGATACCGCAACGGGCGGCCGTGCCGCCCCGGCTACGCGCCGCGGTGGCGCACGACTTCGCCCGGCAGCCGGAGATGGTGACGGCGTTCGCGCGCCTCTTCGGGCCGTACCCGTTCGGCGAATATGCCGTGGTGGTGGTCGACGAGGTGCTGGAGGTGCCGGTCGAGGCGCACGGGCTGTCCATCTTCGGGGCCAACCACGTCGACGGGCGGCGGGGCTCCGAGCGGCTCGTCGCGCACGAGCTCGCGCACCAGTGGTTCGGCAACAGCCTGACCGTGGCCGACTGGCGCCACATCTGGCTCAACGAGGGCTTCGCCAAATATGCCGAGTGGCTGTGGTCGGAGCGCTCCGGCGGCGAACCGGCCCAGGCGCACGCGGCCCGGTCGCACGCGCTGCTGGCCACCCAGCCGCAGGACCTGCGGGTGGCCGATCCCGGCGTGCGGCGGATGTTCGACGACCGGGTCTACCAGCGCGGCGCGCTCACCCTGCACGCGCTGCGGCTGGCCATCGGCGACGCGTCGTTCTTCGCCCTGCTGCGGGACTGGACGCAGTCGCACCGGCACGGCACGGTGACCACGGAGCAGTTCACGACGCTGGCGCAGCGGCACACCTCGCGCGCGCTCGACGGGCTCTTCGCGGCCTGGCTTTACGAGCCGGACCTCCCCTAGCGCTCGGCGCGCGAGCCGTGGATCTCGACGAGGCCGTCGACGCCGCGCAGGAAGGTCTCGCAGATCAGGGCCGGGTCGAAGAGGCAGCCGGCCGCCATCGCGCCGTCGCGGAGCATGACGAAGTGCTGGGCGGCCGCCTCGGCCTTGGTCTCGTCGATGCGGGCCATCAGGGTGTTGATCGTGTCGAGGAACCACTGCCGGTGGGCGAGGACGGCCTGGTGCACGGGGTGGGCGGGATCCGGGTATTCGGCCACGGCGTTCAGGAAGGCGCACCCACGGAAGCCGGGTGACTGGATGCCCTCCGCGATCGACGCCGCCACGGCCCGGACCGCGTCGCTCGCCGACGCTCCGGTCGCGATGGCCGCCTCGACCTGACCGCGGATCCCCTGGTCGACGCCCTGCAGATAGGCGATGACCAGGTCTTCCTTGCCCGGGAAGTGCCGATAGAACGTGGCGCGGGTGACCTTGGCCTCCGCGATGATCCGGTCGACGCCGACCGCGTGGATTCCCTCCCCGTAGAAGATCCGGGTCGCCGTGCACACCAGGCGGAGCCGCGCCTCGGACGGCCGGGTCTCGGTATCGCTGCGCGTCATGCTCCGATGGTAGATAGAACGTTCGGTCTTGACAAGGCCCGCTTCCTTCGCCATCGTTAGCCGAGACAGAACGTTCGTTCTCCCCTCGGAGTGCTCGATCATGACCACCATTGCCGCACCCGCCGGCTTCTCGACGACGGCGGCCGCCCTGCGGCGGCTGTACTTCGCCCGCTTCGCCTTCGCCCTCGCCTGGGCCGCCGTGACGTTCGCCGTCGCGGACGACCTCAGCCCGCTGGTGGTGGCGCTGTTCGTGCTCTATCCCCTGGTCGACGCGGCGGCCGCGGTCGTCGGCCTGCGGGCGTCGCGCGGCGCACTGCTGCGCGTCAACCTCGCCGTCAGCCTGCTCGCCGCCGCCGGCCTGGGCGTCGCCGGCACGTCCGGCATCCCGGCCGTCCTGCGGGTGTGGGGCGCCTGGGCCGTCGTGGCGGGGCTGGTGCAGCTGATCGTGGGCGTGCGCCGCCGCGCCCTGGGCGGCCAGTGGCCCATGATCATCAGCGGCGGCCTGTCGGTGCTCGCCGGCGCCTCGTTCGCCGCCGCGGCCTCGGCGGAGGACCCGGCGCTGGGCAGCGCGATCGCGTACGCCATCCCGGGCGCGATCTTCTTCCTCGTCGCCGCGATCCGGCTGGGCCGGGCGGCGAAACGGCCATGACCCGGAACCGCGCCAATGGTGGGCGTACGTTCGACCTATGCCGACCAAGATCGCACTGATCATCGACAACCCCGCCAATCCGGACGAGTTCGAGAAGGCGTACGCGGAGGTGCGTCAGGCCGCCGAACAGCTGCCGAAGCTCCAGCGGCTGGAGTCGGCCAAGGTCTGGCCGAAGGAGGACGGCACGGCCACGCCGGCGTACCGGACGCTCGACCTCTACTTCGACAGCTACGACGACGCCTCCGCCGCGGTCGCGACACCCGCGGCCGCCGCGCTCTTCGGGGCCCTCGCCGGCACACAGGCGACCTTCATGGGGCTGTTCTCGGACATCGAGCAATAGTGGCCCACGCCGCACCTGGCTTGCGACGAAATGCCTGGTAGTACGGTATTAGTCGGGAGCCGCTGCCTACCGGAAAGCCTTCGGACATGTAGGCGAGGTGCGAGTCTTGGGCAAAGAGGTTCACAACCGGCGCTGGTTGGGGGTCGGCCGGAGCCGGCTGGCCGATTCGGCCGCGGCGGCAACCGAAGCCGTGGTCGAGGCGCAGATCGGACCCGACCCGAAGCTGCTGATCGTGTTCGCGGCCATCACCCACGACACCGCGGGAGTGCTGGCCGGCGTCGCACGCGCCGCGCCAGGGGTGCCCGTCATCGGCTGCACCACGCACGGGGAGATCGGCGTCGGCGGGCCCGCCGACGGAACGGTCACGGTGGCCGCGATCGGCGGCGCCGGGCTGGAGATCGCCACCTGCGCCGCCGAGCACGTCTCCGGTCGCCAGGCCGACGCGGGTTACGAGGTGGCCTCCTGCATGCGCGACGTCCGACAGCCGCACCGGGTTCTCATGATGCTCACCGATGGCCTGGTCCGCGACCAGGAGAGCATCGTGCGCGGGTGCTATCGCGCGCTGGGTGCGGGCACACCCCTGTTCGGCGGGGCCGCGGCCGACGGCTGGCGGATGAGCGGGGCGTACCTCTTCACGGACGGGCGCGTGCTCACCGACGCGGTGATCGGCGTGGCGATCGCGTCCGAGGCGCCGATCGCGGTCGGGGTCGGCCATGGCTACCGCACGGTCGGCCAGCCGATGATCGTGACGCGCGCCGCCGACGGACGCGTGCTGACCCTCGACGACCGACCGGCGCTGGATGTCTATCTGGAACGGGTGAACGCGCCGCCGGAGGCCTACACGGATCCGTCGGCGTTCACCGCCTTCGCGCTCCCCCGCCCCCTCGGCGTGCAACGGCGCAGCGGCGTCGAGGCCCGCAATCTCTCGACCGAGGTCGACCTCGAGGGCCGGTCCATCGGCGGGGGCGGCGCGATCGACCCGGGCGGCCTGACGTGGGTGATGACCGGCGACGAGGAGTCCATTCTGGACGCGGTGGACACCGTCTGCCAGGACGCGCTCGACCGCCTCGCCGGGAACGAGCCGATCGGGATGCTCACGTTCAGCTGTGCCGCGTTGCGCGCCGTGCTCGGCGACGACGGCATCCGTCGCGAGTGCGAGCGCCTGCAGCGGTGGGCCGGCACGATGCCGTTCGCCGGCTTCTACACCTACGGCGAGATCGCTCGTAACCACGGCATCGACGGTTTCCACAACCAGACCCTCGCCGTGCTGGCATTGAGCTGACGTGGCCGGACCCGCGGAGTCGCTGCACATCCAGCAGCTGGTGGAGCTGCTGGCCGTGGTGTCCTCCTCCGCCGACGAGGCCACCGCCGTGCAGAACGCGGTCGAGCGCTCGGCTCAGGCGCTGGAAGCGGAGGTCGCCGCCGCCGTCGTGGACGGGAAGGTGGTGGCGTCGATCGGCTTTCCGCCCGGCGCCGTTCCGCAGGCCGAGATCCTCGCGATGACCCGCCGACCGCGCTCCACATTGTACGTTCCCGGGCTGGGCGGCTGTCCCGCGGTCACCGCGTCCTGGGGCGGCAGCCACCCGGGACACCTGGTGCTGGCCCGGTGGGGCGCGTCGTTCGAGGTCGAGGAGCAGAACCTCGTCCGCGGAATGGCCCGGGTGCTGGAGCTGACGCTGACGATGCTGCGGACGCTGGTCGCCGAACACGCCATCCGCGAGTCGTTGCAGGAACGGCAGCGGCTGCTGGAGCATCTGTCCGCGATCCAGCGCGCCATCTCCCACCGCGAGGACCTCCAGCACATCCTGGACACCATCACCGACGGCGCGCGTGACCTGCTCGGCGACGAGATCGGGCTGCTGTGGCTGCGCGAGGAGCCCGACTCGGGCCGGGTCCGCCTGGCGGCCGCCGCCGGCACGCGGCCCGTCAACCCGGCCGACCGTCCCGTGGCCGACCTCTCCGCCGCGTCCACCGCGGGCGAAGCGCTGGTCGCCGAGCGGGTGGCGGTGCGGCACGGCCACGAGCTCCAGTCCCGGATGCTCCGGCTGCTCGGCCCCCGCACCGTCCACGCGTCGATGGCCGCCCCCGTGCACGACAGCGGAGTGGCCACCGGCGCCCTGGTCGTGGCGTCCTGCGACCCGCACCGCAGGTACGGCCCCGCCGACGAACAGACGCTGAGCGCTTTCGCGGAGAACGTCAGTCTGGCCCTCACCGACGCCAACACGCTCGTGCGCATGCGCCAGGCGCACCACGACCCCCTGACCGGCCTGGCCAGCCGCGGGCTGTTTCTCGAGCAGTTGTCGCAGCAGCTGGCGATCAGGGACGGCGACGGCCGCGCGCTGGCGGTGTTGTTCCTCGACCTCGACCGGTTCAAGGACATCAACGACTCACTCGGGCACGCCGCGGGCGACGAACTGCTCACCCTGACCGCGGGCCGGATCACCGCGCAGCTGCGCGCGGGCGACACGGCGTCGCGCTTCGGCGGTGACGAGTTCGCGGTGATGCTGGCCCGGGTCGATGGTCCGCACGACGCCGCCGCCGTCGCACGGCGCATCGTGAGCGCCCTGGCCGAGCCGATGCGGGTCGGCGAACGGTGGCTGCGGGTCGGTGTCAGCGTGGGCGTCGCGTTGAGCGGCACGGACGGCCATGACCCCACCGAGCTCGTCGCCCGCGCCGACCTCGCCATGTACGAGGCCAAGAACCGCGGCACCGGGGGTTACGCGATCTACTGCGACGCCGTCGCCGGCGACTGAACCAAGTGTCAGGTCAGCCGGCCGACGCCGCCCACGCTGGCGCTCCGGCTCGGGTTGTCGGCGAACCCGGCGGTGGCCGGCTTGGAGCCCCACTTCGCTGCCCGCCGGCGATGATCAGTGTCCCTGACTGCGTCGATAGGACATCGTGGGCCGCTGATACCCTGCCGCTCGTGAGTGATGACGCGTCCCAGGGTCGCCCGGACACGCAGCCCGAGCCCGGTGCGCACGAGGCCATACCGCCGCAGCATCCGTCATGGCCGCCGGCACCGCCTGCGCCAACTCCTGCGCCGCAGTCAGGCCCGCCCTATGCGACACCGCAGTCAGGCCCGCCCTACGCGACACCGCAGTCAGGCCCGCCCTACGCGACACCGCAGTCAGGCCCGCCCTACGCCACGCCGCACTCGCCCGCCGGCTATCCCGGTGACGCCTACACCGCTCCCGACGACGCTCCGACGGAGGCGTGGCAGGCCGACCCCTACCAGCAGGCCGAGCCCACGGCGTACGACGACTCCCGCTGGGCCGACGATCCGGCCTTCGCCGATCCCGTCTCGACGTCGGGCCCGTCCCGGATCGAGTGGTCACAGCCCGCACCCAAGCGCGGCAAGCTCGTGCCCGCCCTGATCGCCGGGTTGGTGGTCGGGGTCCTCGCGGCCGGCGCGGGCGGTTTCTTCATCGGCCGGGGCACCGCCGATGAGGCTGGGCCCGTCCCGCCCGGGGCCACCCCGTCCGCCTCCCTGCCGCCCTACGAGGCCAACCTGGTCGCACTCAACAAGACCAAGTTCAGCGGCGAGGCGGCCGCCTTGGCCGAACCCTGGCTCGCGGCGATGGGCGGCTGCACCGCTAACACCGACACCGGCGGTCCCGGGCTGTCCCCGGGCGAGCTGACCCACGTGCTGTGCCGCAACGGCGGTGTGTTCCTCCACTTCGCCTCCTATCGCGACGCGGCCCAGAAAGAGGTGGCCCGCAACTACCGGCAGCAACTCGCGCTGGTCGGTCCGGAGCTCGCACCCGGCCTCACACAGCCGCAGCGGCGCACCGGCGAAGTGACGTCGGCGCAGGGCCTCTACATCGAGTACGCGTTCAAGGGCAGCGACGGCCGTCCGCTCTGCGGCATCTGGTGGGACCGCGACGGCGCCGCCGCGGCGGTCTACCTCGAGGCGCTGTGCCAGGAGACGCTCGGCGGCGACTGGGGACCCCTGCGCGACCTGTGGCAGAGGCACAGCTGACCGCGTGAGTTGACATCGGCGGGACCGAACCCAATTATCTGAGTCGGTCTCACAGCCGGTGGCCGTCAGCGTCTCGTCCCGGCTTCGTCAGTGCGCGGGGGAATGCGGTGCAGTCGGCAACGAACGGGTCGTCGGTGCGATCGCCGCTGCTGGCCGGGCGGCGGGTGGCGGTCGTGCACGAGTGGTTCAGCGCGCACGGCGGCTCCGAGGACGTCTTCCTCGCGATCGCCGGCCTGGTGCCGCACGCCACCCGCTACGTGCTGTGGGCCGAACCCGACGCGCCGATCGACGGGCTGGCGCTGCGGCAGTCCTGGCTCGCCCGCACGCCGCTGCGCAGATCGAAGGCGCTGGCCCTGCCGCTGATGCCGCTGGCCTGGCGCACGCTGGGCCGGCCGGCGCCCGACGTGGTCATCTCATCGAGCCATGCGTTCGCCCACACCGTCAAGCTCGGCGAACCCGATGCCACGAGGCACCTGAGCTATGTGCACTCCCCCGCGCGCTACCTGTGGAGCCCGGCGTTCGACGGCCGCGGCGCCAACCCGGTGCTCGCGCTGCCCCGCCGCGTGTTGCAGGGCGTCGACCGGCGGGCCAGCCGGCACGTGCACGCCTACGCGGCCAACTCCGCCGAGGTCCGGGCCCGGATCCAGCGTTACTGGCGGCGCGACGCCACCGTCGTGCACCCGCCGGTCGACACCGACTTCTTCGCCGCCGCGGCGCCCGAGGGGCCGGCCGGTGACCGGGACTATCTGCTCGGCGTCGGGCGCTGGATCCCCTACAAGAACTTCGCCCTGATCATCGAGATCGCCGCACGGGCCGGACTGCCGCTGGTGATCGCCGGCGGCGGGCCGGAGGAGGTCGCGCTGCGCCGGTCGGCGCAGGCCGCGCCGACCCCGGTCCATTTCGAGCACCGGCCCACCCGCGAGCGGCTCCGCGCGCTCTACCAGGGCGCCCGGGCGCTGCTGTTCCCCGCCCACGAGGACTTCGGCATCGTGCCGGTCGAGGCGCAGGCGGCGGGCACGCCGGTGGTGGGCCTGCGTCGCGGCGGCCTGTGCGAGACGGTCGTCGACGGCGAGACCGGCTTCCTCGTCGACTCGCTCGACCCGGCCGCCTACCGCGCCGCGCTCGCGCGCCTGCCGGAGTTGGACACCGACCGGATCCGCCGGCACGCCGCCGGTTTCGCGACCACCCGGTTCCAGGAGCGGATGGCGGGGTGGGTGGCCGATGCGACCCGTTAACCGCCGATGACCACCGTCGTCGACTGCAGCGGCGTCGGGCCGGGCGGGATCACTCGCGTGCTGACCGCGGTCGTCCGCCACTGGCCGAACGGTCGGCAGCTGACCCTGGTCGCCGTGCCGGCTGGCTGGGAGCCGCCCGCCGGCACGACCGCCGCCGTATCCGTCCGCAGTCGACAGAACGGTGGACGGGAGCGCACGATCGCCGCCGCGACCGCCGCGCTGCGGCGTGAGACGGCCGGCGCCGGCCGGGTGCTGTCGCTGAGCCCGAGCCTCGCCATCGTGGGTAGCCGGGCCCCGGTCACGACCATCGTGCACGACCTGGCCTTCCGGTTGTGGCCGCGCGGCCTTGGCGCCGCCCAGCTGCACTACCGGCGGGTCAGCTACGGCACCGCGATCGCCCGCTCCGCGCGCCTGCTCTGCGTGAGCGCGCGTACGCTGCACGACCTCTCTGGTCTCTATGACGAAACCGCCGCGCGCGCCGACGTCTGGCACCCCGGCAGCGACTACGAGTGCGCACCGGGCCCGTCCCCCGTGAGCGGCCGCTATCTGCTGGTCGCGGGCCACGCCCCGCACAAGGGCGTCGAGCTCGCCATCGAGGCGCTGCCCGACCTGCCCGGCTACACCCTCGCGGTGCTGACCGGCGGCACTCCGGTCGCGAGCTTCGCCGACGCGGCCCGGCGGTCTGCGGCCGCCGACCGCGTCCTGTTCCTCGACCGCCTCGACGACGCCGCCTACGTGGCCACCGTGGCCGGCGCGGCCGCGTTCCTCATGCCCAGCCATTTCGAGGGGTACGGATTGCCGGCGGCTGAGGCACTGGCACTCGGCACACCGACCGTGATCTCGCCGGACCCGGCGCTGCTGGAGGCGACCGGCGGCGCCGCCGTCCGGATGACCACCTGGTCCGCGCCGGCGCTGGCCGCCGCGACCACCGCCGCGCTGACCGGGCCCCGGCCTGCGCCCCGGCCTGGGCGCTCCTGGCGTGACGCCACCGCCGAGCTGGTCGCCCTGCTCGACGGCGAGCCGGCCGAGGCCGGCCGATGAGGATCGCGATGGTGCACTCGTCGTTCGCCGTCCGCGGCGGCGCCGAGAGCTACCTGCGGAACCTGACGGCGGCGCTGCGGGCGCGGGGGCACGAGGTGCGGGTGTTCTGCCGCGACGTTCCCGGTGGCGAGCCGGCCGACCAACGCGTGCGGGAGCGTCTGTCGACCAGGTTCGGCGCCCGGCTGCCGCGACTGGCGCGCAAGGCCCTCGTACACCTGGGCGACCTGGTCGATCCGACCGGCATGGGCCCGCGCGACCTGCGGGCGTTCGCACCTGACGTCGTGCACGTGCACAACTGGCAGGAGCTCGGCGTGCTGCCGGTGGCGCGGATCGCGGCCGCCTATCCGACCTGTCATTCCGTGCACGACCACGCCATCTGCGATCCCAACAACGGCCGGGCCAACCTGGGCCGGTCGCGCGCTCTCGACGCGCTGCTCGGCCTGCGCTCCCGCTGGATCGTCCGCCGGCTGCGCCGGGTCACCCTCCTGTTCGCGGCCGACCGCGTCCGGGCAGAGGTGCGGCGCTGCGCACCGGCCGCGACCGGCCAACTGCTGCCGCTCGCCGTGCCGCTCGACTGGCACCGGCGCGGCTGGCCGGCGGCCCGGCCCGACGTGTTCCTCTTCGTCGGCGCGTTGACCGTCCACAAAGGTGTCGACCTGCTGCTCGACGCGTGGGCCGCGGGAGCGCCGGGCACGCTGTTGATCGCCGGCGACGGCCCGTTGCGTGACGCGGTCGAACGGGCCGCGACGGCCACGCCCGCGCTGCGCTACCTTGGCTTCGTCGACGGCGAGGCCAAGCGTGCGGCGTTCGCGCAGGCGGGGTGGCTCGTGTTCCCGAGCCGGGGCGCCGAGACCTACGGGCTGGTCTGCGCGGAGGCGCTGATGGCCGGGCGGCCGATCATCGCGAGCGCCTCGGCCACGCCCCCGATGGCCGCCGACACTTCGATGCTGGTCTTCCACGACCCCGCCGAGCTGGCCGGCCTGCTCAAAACGGCGGCGGCCATGTCGCCGGCCGAACACGGCGCGTTCTCGGCCTCGGCGGCCGCCGACGGACGGCGGCTCGACTGGGACGACCACGTCGACGGAGTGTTGCGGGCCTACGAGTCGGTGCGCGGATGACCCGCTGGGCCGCAGTGCGTGACCGGCTGCCGACCGTGCTGCTGGCGTTCGCGCTCGTCGTCTTCGCGGCGCCGCTGGGCCTGTGGCTGTTGGGCATCCAACACCTGGCCGGCCTAGCGGCCGGTGGTCGCGACTATGTGCTGAGCCTAGCCGCGAGCGCCGCCGTCTACGGGCTCGTGACGGTGCTCGTCCTCCGCCGCGGCGGCGACCTGCCGATGCGCTGGGTCACGGTCGGCCTGGGCGTGCTGGCCGCCGCCCTTGTCTGGGGCGCGATCGGCCTGGCCCACCACGGGCCGACGCAGACGCTGGTCGGGCTTCGGCTCACCTTGCTGCCACTGGCATTCCTCGCGGCCGTCGCGTTCCTGCCCGCGCGTGCGGTGCACCAGCTGATCACCGTCGTGGCGGGTCTCGTCGTCGCGAACGCGGTCGCCGCCTTGGCGGAGTTGGCCGTCGGGCCGGCCCGGCTGGTGGGGTGGGGGTTCGAGGAGAACCGCGCGATCCGCTACATCGACGGCACGTTCCGGGTGCCCGGCCTCACCGAGTTCAACGCCGAACTGGGCATGTTCGCCGGCGCCTACCTGCTCGGCTACGTCGCGCTCTGGCTGACTGTCGACGCTCGCCCGCGGGAGTGGCTGTGGCACGCCGGCGCCGCTGCGGCCGTCGTCTGCCTCGGGCTCAGCACGAGCCGGTCCGGAGCCCTGCTGGTCGTCGCCGGCGTCGCGGCCGCCGTGCTGCTCGACCGGTCGGGCGGCCGGGCGCGCCGCCGACTCTCGCTCGCCCTGGCCGCCGTGCTCGTGGTGGCGGTGGCTGGCGGCTTCGCGGTGTTGGGCGCCACCGGCTCGAGCAGCGCGGTGGAGCGTTTCCAGGTGTGGGCCGACCGGCTGCACGGCGTGCCGGTGATCGGCCGGGGCATCGGCAGTGCGGGCGCGGCGACGTATTCCCGGGTCGCCGACAGCCCGCAGCTGTTCGTCGACAACTACTTCATCAGCGTAGGACTGCAGTTCGGGCCGGTGGTGATGGCCGCGCTGGTCGCCGCCGTGGTCGCCGGCCTCGTCATGCTGACCCGACGCTCGGCCGCGAAGCCGACGTCGGTGGTGCTGATCGCGGTGCTCGCCGGGCTGGCCTGTGCGTCGCTCTTCATCGAGTCATGGGAGTACGCGGCCGCGATGGCGACCCTGGCCGTGTTCGTGGCCCACGCATTGCGCCTCGAACAGCGGCGGGCCCGCACACTGTGGCCGGCGGCGCCATGAGAGCGCTGCTGCGGGCCGCCGGCCGCCTCCAGTCCTCGCAACTCTCGGTGCAGGCCCTGACGCGCCTGTGCAACGTGGTCGTTTTCCTGCTGGCGTCCTGGGTCGACACCGGCAACCTGGCTCTCGTGGCGTTCCAGGGCGCACTCCTGGCCATTCCGTACACCCTGATCGAGGCCCTCGTCGGGCGGCCGCTGTCGGCCGGCGTCGTGCCGGCGACGTGGAGCGTCGAGGCTTGGGCGAGGCGGGCCGCGACGACGGTCGCGCTGCCGGTCGGCGTGATCGGCTACCTGTCGGTCTGGGTCGCGCTGCCGACGTCGTCCGTCGCCGACCGCCTGCTCGTCGTCGCGCCGGTGCTGCTCCAACTGCCCCTCGAGGCGCTGTTCTGGGCCATGGCGCACACCCGTTCCCGCCGCCGCACCAACCTGGTGCCGCAGCTCACGGCGTTCGGCACGCTCGCCGGCGCCGGCCTTTTCGCCGCCATCGACCTGCCGCTGACGGCCGCGGCTCTGCCGGCCCAGCTGCTCGTGCTGGCCTGGGCGCTGGCCACCCGCCTACCGGTCGCAGCGGGCGAGACGCGACCCAGTCCCTGGGCCAGCGTCCGGATCGGCGCGGTCTACTGCGTCGCCGCCGGCGTCGACCTGCTCTACGTGGTCGCCCTGCCGGCGGCCGCGGGCGCGCTCGCCGGCCAGGCCGCGATCGTCGTGCTGCGGGCGATGGACCTGGCGTTCGGGCCGTTCCACGTCGCCCTGTCGGCCACCACTCGCGAAGACATCGTGTCCAGTGCCAGGGGGCGGTTCATGAGCGCCACCCGCCTGCTCACCGTCGCCTGCCTGGTGGCTGTCGCCGCGGTGATCGTCGGCAGTGTGGACGTGCGGCGCCTGCTCGCCGACGACCTGGCGACGCTCGGCCGCACGGCCGTTATCCTCTACTGCGGATACAAGGCGGCGTTGATGGTTTCCACGTGGATCGCCACGCGGCACATGATCCGCGCGCGGCCGGGCCAGTACCTGTTCTCCGCCCTGGGCTCCCGCGTGCTGGCCTTCGGCGGCCTCGCCCTCGCCACCCTGTGGGTGAGCACCGCCGAGGACCTGTTCCTGTTGCTGTTCGGATGTGAGGTCGCGGTGGCGCTCTGGTACGCCGTACGGATGCGCACGGCACGCAAGGAGGCGCCAGCCGGCGATCCGGTCGCGGCCGGGGTGACGCCGTGAGGAACGCCTGGGACCCGCGCCGCCTCGTCGACTCCCCCCGACTCGCCGCGCTCCGCCGGCTGCCGGGCATCCGGCGCATTCCCGGCATTCGAGAGCTGCCGCACCTGCCGGGACTCAACTCTCCGCCCAACGTGGACGATCTGCGCCTCGACGACCTTCGGCTGCCCGGTGAGGACGCGGCCGTCATCGCCCGTCGCCGTGCGCTGACCCGGATCGGCGCCATGGTGGTCGGCGCCGGTGTGGTCGGCGTGGGCGCGGGCGCCTACGGCAAGAGCCTGGCCCCCGACGACGCCCCGACCGTCGACGCGCGGGAGGTGGGCGCGACCGGCGACGGCGAGACCGACGACACCGAGCAGCTGCAGAAGGCGATCGACGCCGTCCGGGAGGACGGTGGCCTGGTGTATCTGCCGCCGGGCACCTACGTGACCCGCAAACTGACGCTCTATTCGCGCGTGCACCTGCGCGGCGCCGGCGGCGACGCGACCACGCTGCGGCTGGCGCCGGGCGCCAACTCGGCGATCCTCGAGTCGCACAGGTTCGACGAGGAGACCGCGGCCCGCTCCGACGGCGGCATCACGATGTTCAGCGTCCGCGACCTCGCGCTCGACGGCAACAAGCAGCACAACGAGCGCGGCTGGGGCCTGCGGATCTACGGGTACGGCTTCCTGGTGGCCGACGTCATCACCTTCAATTGTCGCGACGACGGGGTGTTCAGCGACTGGGGCACCGCGGGCGACCTGCCGTCCCCCTCGCACCAGATGGAGGCCCGGCTGACCGGCGTGCGGTCACACGACAACGGCGGGCACGGCTTCCACTTCACCGGGCCGCACGACTCGATGCTGCTCGACTGCCTGTCCTTCAAGAACGCCGGCACCGGCTTCCGGATGGCAGGCGCCGCGCTGGGCACGCTGATGGTCAACTGTCACGCCTGGGGCATCGGCCAGACCGTATCGTTCGAGCTCGCGGCCAACGGCATCGGCTGCATGAACTGCTTCGCCGACCTGTCCGGCGGCGTCGGCGTCCGGATCAGCCGCAACGACTGCCGGTGGCTTGGGGGCCTCGTGCTGGGCCACAACCACCCCGGGCCCGGCACCGAGATCGGCATCCAGTTCGCACCGGGCTCGCGACCCGAGGAGCCGGCCGGCAGCGCCATCGACACCAAGATCATGAATTGTGGCACCGCGGCGGTCGACTTCGGCGCCGAACGCGGCATGTCGTCGATAAAGGCGTTGCTCGCCCAGCCCGGGGTGCTCGACGCCAGCGGGTCCATCGTGGCCGGCAGCGGGCTCGGCTGGCTCGGCCGGCCCTCCCCCACGACGCAGGTCGAGCTCACCAGCGGGATCGGCGACGTGACCCGCAACCTGGTGATCCGGCCGTCGTTCGAACTGCGCTCCGAGGGGGTGCCGCCCAGGCCGTCCGCCGCGGCCGTGCGGATGTTCGTGCGGACGGTGGACGGCCGCACCCAGTTGTGCGCGCGTTTCCCCGACGGGTCGATCACCGTGCTCGGCAGCGAGGGCTGACGTCGGCTCGCCGTCGTTCTCGCTCAGCCGCCGGCTTTGGTCAGCGCCGCGACGTCGTCGCGCCGGACCGCATCGAACAGCTCCCTGGCCTTGGTCGGGTCGGGGAGCACGACGCTCTGGTCGCCGACCATGCCGGTGCCCTTGGACGGGCTCGTGAAGAACGACAGGTTGTCGCTGCGCAGGTGGCGCAGCTCCATCGCCATGTCGAACAGGTTCAGCGTGCCGTCGACGGCCACGGCGTCGGCCGTGGCGCGCAGAAACCCGTTGAGCCGGCCCGGGTTGGTCAGGATGCCACCCGACGACGCCTTGTTGAGAATCGCCTTGATGACCTGCTGCTGGTGGCGGATGCGGGCGAAGTCGCCGTCCTTGAAGGCGAACCGCTCGCGGGCGTAGTCGAGCGCCGCCGCCCCGTCCATCGTCTGGGGACCCTTGCGGAAATGCCGGATGCTGTCGGGATTGAGTGAGTGGGTCGAGGTGAAGGACTCCTCGACGTCGATCTCGACGCCGCCCAGCGCGTCGACGATCTCCTTGAAGCCCGCGAAGTCGACCATGGCGACGTGGTCGATGCGCACCTTCGTGTAACTCTCGACCGTCTGCACCATCAACGGGACGCCGCCCCAGGCGAACGCCGCGTTGATCTTGGCGTCGGCGTCGCCGCGCTTGCCGTCCTTGGTGGGCGGCACGTGCAGCCAGGTGTCACGCGGGATCGACACCATCTGCGCACTGGACCGGTCCTTCGTCAGGTGCAGCAGGATGATGGTGTCGCTGCGGGAGCCCGACGCGTTGGCCGGGTCGCGCGAGTCGCTGCCGAGCACGAGGAAGTTCAACGCGTCCTTGGCCGCCTCGACCTTCGGCGGACGGGCCGCCTCGGGCACCGCGTCGAAGGCCTCGATGCGCTCGATGTCGCCGTCGACCGACCGCACGTAGAGCGTCGCCGCGAGCGCACCGCCGCCGACCAGCAGCAGCACGGCCGCGAGCACGATCACGAGGACGCGCCGCCAACGGCGCCGCCGGCCGTGCCGCACCGGCGGGTCGCCCGGCTTGTCCGGACCGTCCGAACCGTCGGTGGGGACCGGGCTGATCACCGCGGTCGAGTCGGGGTCGGCGTGGGGCGGGCGACTGGACATGGCGCCGATGGTACTGACCACGAGGAAGCCTCATCATCCCGGCGCGAGCGGGGTGTCCCGGCTCCCATGGATGGTCGTAACATCGTGCGATGACAGGTGGATGCGTTCCTGTCTCACGTACGGGGGAAACACATGGTTCAGTTCGGCGCTCCGCCGACCGGCCGCCAGGAGACCGGCGACGCGGTGCCGCGCCCGCGTGAGCCCGTCCCGGTCGAGTCCGATCGCGACCGTCCCACCGTCGTGCTGCCCTATGTGGGCACACCCACCTCCTCGCGCACCCGGTCGCTGCGCGTGTGGATGATGTCGCTGCCGGTCGACCTGCTGGCCTATCTCGCGCCGTTGGCATACACCCAGGAGAGCTGGAAGGGAGTGGTGGCCGGTGCGGTCGCCACGGTGACCTTGTTCGCCCTCGGCGGCCTCTACCGTGGGCGCCGGCACATCTCCTTCCTCGACGAGTTGCCCACCCTGTGCGGCCGGCTGCTCGCCGCCGCCGCGATGGTCGCGATCGTCGGAGCGCTCCGGCACGATTCGGTGTCGGCCGCCGACAAGCTTCTGCGTACGATCGCGGTCTCCGCCCTGCTGGTGATCGTCGGCCGCCTGGTCACCCGGCAGATCGCGATCCTGGCCCGGCGCCGGCGGTGGGTCGAACACAGCGCGATCGTGCTCGGCGGCGGTCCGGTGGCGATCGAAGTGGCCCGGCTGCTGCGCCGCTACCCCGAATACGGCCTGCGTTTCACGGGCTTCGTCGACGTGGCGTCCACCGAGCACGTGCTGCGCGACAGCATGCCGCTGATCGGCCACCTCGACGACCTCGAGACGCTGATCCGCCTGGTCGAGTGCGACGTGGTGCTGATCGCCGACATCGACTGCACCGACGCGACCCTGCTGCGGATCGCCCGGCTGCCGGCCATGCTCGACTGCGACCTGTGGATGGTGCCGCGCCTGCGCGAGTTCCACTCCGACGGCGGCATCCCCGACCACATCGGCGCCATCCCGGTGGTCCGGGTGCACCGGTCGTCCCTGAGCGGCCCGCGCTGGTGGGTCAAGCGCGCCTCCGACATCGTGGCCGCCTCGATCGCCCTCGTGGTCCTCGGCCCGGTGATGCTGCTGTGCGCCCTGGCCGTGCTGATCGAGGGCGGGCCGGGCATCTTCTTCCGGCAACAGCGGATCGGCCGCTACGGAAAGCCGTTCCATCTGGTCAAGTTCCGGTCGATGCGGCCGAGCACCGCTACCGAGGCACAGACGACGTGGTCGATCGCCGACGATCCACGGGTCGGTCCGGTGGGCCGGTTCCTGCGCCGCACCTCCTTGGACGAGCTGCCGCAGTTGTGGAACATCCTGCGCGGCGACATGACCATCGTCGGTCCACGCCCGGAACGCCCGTTCTTCGTCGACCAGTTCTCCGCCGACTATCCGGACTATGCGATGCGCCACCGGGTGCCAGTCGGCCTGACCGGCCTGGCCCAGGTCAGCGGCCTGCGCGGCGACACGCCGATCTCCGACCGCGCCCGGTTCGACAACTACTACATCGAGAACTGGTCTCTCTGGCTCGACGTGAAGGTGGTCATCCGGACGCTGTCCGAGGTCTTCCGGGCCCGTGGCCGCTAGGTAGTCTCGCCTGTTCGCCTCAATCGGCGGCACGGGCTTCGGCCATCCGAGCGATCGGACTTCGTCATGGCGCTGAGGCTGTCCTGCAGCGAGAAGTGCTCAGGACGATCGGACGTGCCGAGCACGCGTAGAACCTAGACCACCTGGGCGTCGAAGTGGTCCTTCATCGAGGGGAAGTAGTCGTCGAACCGGGGCAGCGGGCGACCCTCGCGCGCGGCGACCAGCGCGTCCAGATAGAACTCCCAGCCCGGTCCGATCTCGCCGACGCCCGCGGTGTCGGCCAGGTGCTGTGTGAAACGCAGTTCGGTCACGCCCTCGCTCTCCCCCAGCACCAGGTCGAGCTCCCAGTTGCCGTGCGTGTCGACGGCCGACAGGGCCAGCCGGCTCGGCGCCTCGCACGCGTCGATCCTGAAGTCCATCCAGGGCTGGCCGTCCTCCTGCATGAGCTGGACCTGGACCGTGCGTCCCGGCGCCGCGTCGCCTTTCCACGGCCCGAACCAGCGCGCCGTGCGTTCGGGATCGGTCAGGCTCGCCCACACGTCTTCCGCGGGCGCGCGGAACGTGCGGGTCAGCACGAGGTCGTTGCCGAACAGTCGTCCCGTAGGTGTCGGGCTCATGCGGTCCTCTCCTGGGTTCGGTCGGGCGCGGCGGCCGTGCGCCGCTCGCGCCGGGTGCGGTAAACCTCGGTCTCCAACGCGTCGAACCGGCTCTGCCAGGCGGACGGCCGGGTCAGCTCTTCCAGCCAGCCCATCAACTCGGTGACCGGCGCGGTGACGAGCGCGTAGACCCGGTGGCGCCCGTCGGCCGCGTCGCGCACCAGGCCCGCCTCGCGCAGCACACGGAGGTGGCGGCTGACGGCGGGCCGGCTGATCGCGAACCGGTCCGCGATCTGGCCGGCCGCGAGCGGCCCGTCGCGGAGCATCAGCAGGATCTGCCGCCGCACCCCGTCCGCGATCGCCCCGGCCACCTCGTCCACGCCGGAAGCGTAACACGTTGGTTACGCGTGTGCTGACCCGTTGGTTCGAACCGCCGGGTCTGCGCTGCGCCCTGTCCGCTTCGCTGGCTCTCCGGCGTGCGCCCGAGCGCCGACTTCTGTACCGATCGGAATAGAACTCGAAGGCGCGCGGTTGGAGTGGCCATGGCCGACAACAACGTCCGCGACTTCTACGAGCGCTACATCGCGGCGCTCAACGCCCACGAGTTCGAGCGCATGGACGAGTTCGTGCACGAGAAGATCACCCTGCAGAGCGAGCCCGCCACCCGCGACGACGTCGTCGCCCAGTTGCGCGGCATCGCCGACGCCGTCCCCGACTTCCACTGGGAGACCCAGGAGATCGCCGTCAGCGGCGACCGGTTGGCCGCGCGTCTGATCAACACCGGCACGCCGGTCAAGGAGTGGCTCGGCGTCGCGCCCACCGGCCGCCCGATCACGATCGTCGAGTTCGCGATCTACACCCTCAGCGACGGCAGGTTCCGGCACATGTCCGCCCTGCACGACGCGGAAGAGCTGCGGAGGCAGCTCGCGGGACAGGGCCGTTAAACGGCCCCGCCGGAGGGCACGTAGGCACACTGCGGGTTCGGGCGGGACGTCTGCTCGATGATGGCGTCCAGCTTGTCCCGGGTGAGCGTCAGCTCGGCGATCTGGCGGTCGATGCGGTCCCGCTCGGCCGCCAGCAGCCGCCGCGACTCCGGCGTGCTGACCTGGGCGTCGACGCACGGCAGCAGGTCGGCGATCGTCCTGCTGGACAGACCGGCCGCGTAGAGCGACTGGATCAGCCGCACCCGCTCCACCGCCGCCTCGGCGTAGTGCCGCTGCCCGCTCGCACTGCGCGTCGACGCCAGCAGCCCCTGCTCCTCGTAGTAGCGCAGGGCCCGGACACTCACGGCCGCCCGCGCCGCCACATCGCCGATCCGCATGTGACCCCCGTCTCGCCCCTTGCCTCTGACGTCAACGTCAGGTTCTAGCGTAGCCGCATGCAGATCAAGGGATCAATCGCGCTCGTCACCGGGGCCAACCGCGGCCTCGGCAAGGCCTTCGTGGAGGCACTGGTCGCCCGCGGCGCCACCACCGTCTACGCCACCGCGCGCCGCCCGGAGCTCGTCGACACTCCCGGCGTCACCCCGCTGCGCCTCGACATCACCGACCCGGCCTCCATCGAGGCGGCCGCGTCCCAGGTCGGCGAGCTGGACATCCTCGTCAACAACGCCGGCATCTCGACGCACTCCCCGCTGCTCGGCGACAGCCTCGACAACGTCCGCCGCGAGTTCGACACCCACTTCTGGGGCACGCTCAACGTCACCCGGGCCTTCGCACCCCGCCTCGCGGACGGCGCCATCCTCAACGTCATCTCCGCCCTGTCCTGGTACGTCTACGGCCCCGCGAGCAACGGTTACGCCGCGGCGAAGGCGGCGGAATGGTCCCTCACCAACGGCGTACGCATGGAGCTCGCCGGACAGCGGACCCAGGTGACCGCGCTGGCCCTCGCGATCGCCGACACGGACATGATGGCCGCGTACGACGTCCCGAAGCTCCCACCGGCCGAGGTCGTCGCCGCGGCCCTCGACGGCCTCGAAGCCGGCGCACTGGAAGTCATCGGCGACCCCGTCACCGCCAACGTCAAGGCCGCCCTCGCCGGTGACCCGGCCACCTTCTACGCCGACATCCAGGCGGCCCTCTTCGGCCAGACCACCGGAAGCTAGCTATGACGCCGCCTGGCGGCCGCGATCCAGAGCGGTGCTGGCTCAGGACTCGGTCGCGTCGCGGTAGACGACGCCGAGCTTCTCAAGCAGCGGCCGCAGGTTGTAACGGTCGAGCCCGAGCTCCCCGGCCGCGAGCCTCGCCCCCTTGACCGCCTCGTTGGCTTCCCGGACCCGCGACCTTTGCCTCGTGCGCGGTGGCGACGCCGACCGCGGCGAGCTCCTCAACGGCAGCGGGTACGGGCAGCGTGTCGCGCCCGATAACGCCGCTCACCGCGGGCTCCCGGCGATGACAATCGAGGGTCGGTTGGTAGCTGTGGCCTCCCCTGACCAGCGAGCCGCAGACGTGCCCAGGTGCGACCGCACGGCCGGCGACCTGGTGACGGTCTGCGTCCGCTCCTCGCGCTCCCGACATCTTGGTGGTGGTCGCACCGCTATTCGCGTGGGCTGCGCCGGCCCTCGCGTTGGCGTTCCTCGGACGGGCCGGTGGTCCCGGCGGACAGGTTGCGCGCGGTGTCGATGAGCGGCACGTGGCTGAACGCCTGCGGGAAGTTGCCGACGAGGCGGCCGGCGCGGGGGTCGAACTCCTCGGCGAGCAACCCGACGTCGTTGCGGAGCGCCAGCAGCCGCTCGAACAGCACCCGCGCCTCGTCGTGGCGGCCCATCAGGGCGTAGTTGTCGGCGAGCCAAAAGGAGCAGGCGAGGAAGGCGCCTTCCCCGGAGGGCAGCCCGTCGACTCCCTCGCCCGGCGGTTGCGTGTAGCGCTGCACGAAACCGTCGCGGAGCAGCTCCTGTTCGATCGCGGCGACCGTGCCGCGCATCCGCTCGTCGGTCGCGGGCAGGAAGCCCACCAGCGAGGCCATGAGGATCGACGCGTCCAGTTCGGACGAACCGTAGAACTGGGTGAAGGTGCCACGCCGCTCGTCGTACGCGTTCTTCAGCACGTCGCGTTTGATGTCGTCGCGCAGGGCCGCCCACCGGGCCGCCGGGCCGTCGAGACCGAAGTCCTCCACGGCCTTGACCGCGCGGTCGGCCGCCACCCACGCCATGATCTTGGAGTGGGTGAAGTGTTTCGAGCCGCCGCGGACCTCCCAGATGCCCTCGTCGGGGTCCTGCCAGTGCTGTTCGACGAAGTCCATCAACTTGACCTGCAGCGGCCATCCAACCCTGCCAGTAGCCCTCGGTGGCGCCGAGCTCGACGACCGGGTCGATCGGCTTCGGCGGCGGCAGGTGCGACGCGCGCCAGGTCAGCACGAACGGCGCCCGGTCGCCGGCCCCGATCGTGAAGTCGGCGCGGGTCGCCAGGTCACGGCCATGAGTCTCGACCGGGGTACGCAGCCAGACGGCGTCCGGGCCGGCCACCGCGACGAGGTCGCCCTGTTCGCGGTAGACCCACGGGACGACCCGCCCGTAGCCGAACCGCAGCCGCAGCTCCATCGTCATGGGCACGCGGCCGCGTACCCCCTCGACGATCCGGACGAGGTCGGGCGCCTCCCCGCGTGGCGGCATGAAGTCCAGCACCCGCACGGTTCCCTCGTCGGTGTCGAACTCCGTCTCGAGGACCAGGCTGTCACCCCGGTAGCGGCGGCGGACCGCCCGCACCTCACCGGCGGGCGCGAGCAACCACCGACCGTGCTGTTCCGTGCCGAGGAGCGCGGCGAAGATGGCATCCGAGTCGAACCGGGGCACGCAGAGCCAGTCGATCGACCCGTCCTTGCCCACCAGCGCCCCGGTCTGCGTGTCGCCGATCAACGCGTAGTCCTCGATCCGCAGCGCCATCGCGATCCTCCCCAGGAGACGGGCTGCAGCGGTGATACCCCGCGACGGCCGACCACACGCCGGCCGAACGCGACCCGTGCCCCGGCCCGGACCGATCAGGCTTCGGCTTCGATCCCGCTGCGGCGGGCGAGTTCGGCGAGCAGCAGGGCGCCGTCCGAGAGGACCGTGTCGTCGAAGATTGCGCGGGGGCTGTGGTTCACCGGCGCCTGTTCCGGGTCCTCGGCCGCGCTCGCGCCCAGGATCAGGTAGCAACCCGGGACCTCGGCCAGGACGCGGGAGAAGTCC
This sequence comes from Asanoa sp. WMMD1127, assembly GCF_029626225.1. Lineage (NCBI taxonomy): Bacteria > Bacillati > Actinomycetota > Actinomycetes > Micromonosporales > Micromonosporaceae > Asanoa > Asanoa sp. WMMD1127. The sequence continues at coordinate 5,311,592 of NZ_JARUBP010000001.1, read as the reverse complement.
TCGGCGCTCGCGGCCGGGAACGGCATCGGCCGGAACCGGGACGGGCCGAGGACGTCGGAGACCACCGCGCGGGCGAACTCGTACCGGGCGCCGTCGTTGACCGTCAGCGGATAGTGCTCGGCGTACTCCACCTCCGCCGTCAGCCCGTACCCGTTGGCAATGCTCTCGCAGAGGCGTCGGGTCTCCGTGCGCACGGCCGCGCGGGCGGCGGCGGAGAAGGTCCGGACGGTCGCGGCGAACGAGGCGGTGTCGGGGATCGTGCTCGCGCTGACGCCCGCGTGGAAGGTGCCGACCGTCAGGACCACGGGGTCGAACACGTCGAACCGGCGGGTGACCATCGTCTGCAGCGCCGTAACCAGCTCCGCGGCGACCACCACCGGGTCGCGGCCCCGGTGCGGCAGCGAGCCGTGTCCGCCGCGGCCGCGTACCGTCACGCGCAGCTCGTCGAACGTCGCCATGACCGTGCCCGGCCGACTGGTCACGTGCCCGCGCGGCGTCCCGTAGGACCGCACGTGCATCGCGTACGCGGCGCTGACCCGCTGGCCGGCGGCGTCCAGCACCCCCTCGGCGATCATCCGCCCCGCGCCGTCCCAGCCTTCCTCGCCCGGCTGGAACATGAAGACGACGTCGCCCCGCAACTCCTCGCGCCGCGCGGCCAGCAGGCGGGCCGCACCGACCAGCATCGCGGTGTGCAGGTCATGACCACAGGCGTGCATCACCCCGTCGACCTCGCTGGCGTACGCCAGTCCGGTCAGCTCCTTGATCGGCAGCGCGTCCATGTCGGCGCGGAGCAGCACGGCCGGCCCCGGTCGGCCGCCGCGCAGCACCGCGGTCACCGAGCTGAGACCGGCGCCGACGGTGGTCTCGAGCCCCAACCCGCCCAACGCGTCCAGCACGGCGCGCTGCGTCAGCGGCAGGTCGAGTCCGACGTCGGGCCGCCGGTGCAGCTCGCGACGCAGCCGCACCAGGTCCTCCTGGAGGCTGGTCATCGGTCGCCCGCCAGCAGCTCGGCGACGTCGGTGGGTCGCACGACGTGCGGGAAGTGGCCGCCGCCGGCCACCACGGACACGGCGACGTCGGGCAGGGCCGAGACCAACCATCGCTGGTACGCCGGATCGGGCTCGACACCCGCCACGTGGTGGTAGCCGACGCCGCGGGACCTGATCGTGGCCAGCTCCCGCTCGCGCCGGACGGTGAGCTCGGCGGCGGGCCGGAACAGCAACTCGTGCCAGTACCCGAGCAGGAGGTCCTGGTCCGGTGTGCTGGCCGCGTCGATCAGCCGCCGAGCGGCCGGCGGCAGCTGGTCGACGCCCATCCCGGCGCGCAGCGACGCCCACACCCGCGCGAAATGCGGACCGCGCAGGTCGGCCGCCGACCGGCGCAGCAGGTCCGCGAACCCACCGACCGACAGCGGCTGGTCGATGTTGACGACACCCCGCGCCGGGTACGTCGCGCCGTAGATCGTGGCCACGACGCCGCCGATCGAGTGGCCGACGACCACCGGCGCGTCGAGTCCGGCGTCCGTCACGGCCTCGTGCACGAGCCGGGCCACCTCGTCGAGGCAGTAGGTCTCGCGCCGCGGCGACCCACCGTGGCCCGGCAGGTCGAACGCGACCACCCGGCGTCCGGGCTCGCGATCCGCCAGCGCGGCCACCAAGGGACCCCAGTGGCGCCGGTCGTACGTCAGCCCGTGCAGCAGAACCAGCGGCGGGCGCTCGTCGGCCCGATCGCCGTACCTGTCGGCGGCCAGCTCCCCGAAAGTTGTCTCGATCATGAGTGCGCTCCCGTCGTCGATGTACGCCCGGGGAGGCGTAACAACGGGGTGCACAACCCGTTCGTGGCGACGGTCACACCCGCCAGCGGGCCGGGCCACCGGGCGCCGGCTGGTAGCGCAGGAGCCGGCCGGTGTGCAGCGAGGAGCTCAGGTGGGCGCCGGCCAACGGGGCGCCCGCCGCGATCCGGTCGACGGTGGCCCGCAGCGCGCGGGTGGCGTTGACGCGGGCGCGTTCGGCCTCGCCGGACTGGACCCGGGGCCGCCCGCCCAGCCCGGTGTGCCGGCGAAGCTCCGCGAGCAGCGCGGCGCGTTCGGCCTCGACCGCCGCCGCGCGTTCCGTGTCGCCGGCCCGGTCCGCCGCGTCCAGTTGTTCGTCGAGCGTCGCGAGCCGGCGCCGGTAGGCCGCGCGCGAGGTGTCGTCGAGCACCGGTTCGGCCGGCGGCACCCGCAGCCCGGCGCCGCCCGCCACGAGATCGAGTGCCGGGATCTCCTGCCCCGGCACGGCCAGCAGGGCGCGGAGGTAGTGCACACCCCGGCTGTCGCGCAGGCGGACCGTCTCGGCGCCGGCGTCGAGCACCCAGTCGGCGCCGTCCCGGACCAGCCGCCATTCGTCGGCCGGCGGCGTCAGCGCGGTGAGCAACCCACGCAGGCCGAGCCGTTCGGCGATCCCGCGGGCCCGGGCCACATCGTCGGGCGCACCGGTGACCTCGGCCCGGGCGGCCAGCGTGTAGGCCAGCCACGGCAACGTGCCGGTGCGTTGCTCCAGGTCGACCGCGCGATCGAGGTGGCCGCGGGCGTCGTCGCGGCGGCCGAGGTGGGCGGCCAGCCGGCCCAGGTAGTCGTCGACCGGTCCGGTGATCGTGTTGGCGCCGCCCCAGACCACCAGGCGTCCCCGGTACGGCAGCAGGGCGTCGTACAACGATTGCGCCGCCTCGGGGTCGCCGCGCCGCGCCGCCACGAAACCGAGGTCGGCGA